>NZ_BCWQ01000008.1 GCF_001592285.1 Hydrogenophaga pseudoflava NBRC 102511
CGCCATGGCGGCAGTTCAAAGCCAAAGGTGGAGCGAAACAGGGTGGTGTCCAAGCGCGAATTCGTCGGGCGTCGGGCTGCCGTGGGGTACTGGTCGGAGCCGATGGGGTGTACTTCGTTGGGAGTGACGCGCAGGGCGTGTCCCGTGCGCAGTGCGTACCCGA
Source organism: Hydrogenophaga pseudoflava NBRC 102511 (assembly GCF_001592285.1). Taxonomy (GTDB): domain Bacteria; phylum Pseudomonadota; class Gammaproteobacteria; order Burkholderiales; family Burkholderiaceae_C; genus Hydrogenophaga; species Hydrogenophaga pseudoflava. The sequence goes on from NZ_BCWQ01000008.1 coordinate 164, forward strand.
TCACGAAGCGGGCGTAGTCGCACCAGCTGGTTTCCCCTCCGGCCGTTGCGTGGTAGAGGCCGTAGGGGAAAGGCTCCGTGCCCGTACGTTGCAGCTGGCGCACCAGATGCGCGGTCACATCGGCGATCAGCGCGGCAGAGGTGGGTGCCCCGAATTGGTCGCTGACCACGCGCAACTCGTCGCGCTCGGCCGCCAGGCGGAGCATGGTTTTGGCGAAGTTGTTTCCGTGAGCTCCGACCACCCAGCTGGTGCGCAGCACGATGTGCCGCGGAGTGCTGCGCATCAAGGCCAGCTCGCCATCGCGCTTGCTGCGCCCATAGGCCCCCAGAGGGGCGGTCGGATCCGTTTCCACGTATGGCGTGGCCTTGTGGCCGTCAAAAACGTAGTCGGTGGAGTAGTGGATGACTGCGGCGCCCAGACGCGCGGCTTCCTCACCCATGACGCCGGGGGCGATGGCATTGACCGCGGTGGCGAGTTGCCCGCCGGCTTCATCTTCGGCACGATCCACCGCGGTGTACGCGGCAGGATTGACGATAAGGTCCGGGCACGAGGCTCTGATCAGGGCTCGCAGCGCCTGTTCGTCGGCCAGGTCGCAGTCGCTTGAATCCACTGCATGAACGGTGCCCAGTGGCGCCAGGGCTCTCTGCAACTCAAACCCGACCTGGCCGTTTTTGCCGGTCAGGAGAATCTTCATGCAAGCGCTCCGTACTGCTGGCCGATCCAGTTCCGGTAGTCGCCGCTTTGCACGTGCGCCACCCAGTCGGGATGGTCCAGGTACCACTGCACGGTCTTGCGGATGCCGGTGTCGAAGGTTTCGGCAGGCTTCCAGCCCAGTTCGCGGTGAATCTTGGTTGCGTCGATGGCGTAGCGGCGGTCGTGGCCCGGCCGGTCCTTCACGTAGGTGATCTGCGTGGCATAGGACTGGCCGTCGGCACGGGGGCGCAGATCGTCCAGCAACGCGCAGACCGTCTTGACGATCTCGATGTTCGGCTTTTCGTTCCAGCCGCCCACGTTGTATGTTTCACCAGTCGCTCCGGCTTCGAGCACGCGGCGGATCGCACTGCAGTGGTCCTTGACGAACAACCAGTCGCGCACCTGCATGCCGTCGCCGTAGACCGGCAGTGGCTTGCCGGCCAGGGCGTTGACGATCATCAGCGGGATCAGCTTCTCGGGGAAGTGGTAGGGACCGTAATTGTTCGAACAGTTGGTGGTCAGCACCGGCAGACCGTAGGTGTGGTGGTAGGCGCGCACCAGGTGGTCGCTGGCCGCCTTGGAGGCCGAGTAGGGGCTGTTGGGCGTGTAGGGTGTGGTCTCGGTGAACGGAGCATCGTTCGGGCCGAGCGTGCCGTAGACCTCGTCGGTCGAGACGTGCAGGAACCGGAAAGCAGCCCTGGCTTCACCTTCAAGAGAACCCCAATACGCACGCACAGACTCCAGCAGGTGGAAGGTGCCGACGACGTTGGTCTGGATGAAGTCCTCCGGTCCGTGAATGGATCGGTCGACGTGGCTTTCTGCAGCGAAGTTCACCACTGCCCTGGGCTTGTGTTCGGCCAGCAGGCGGTCAACAAGGGAGCGATCGCCGATGTCACCCTGAACGAAGATGTGTCCGGGGTTGCCCTGCAGGCTGGCCAGGTTCTCGGGGTTGCCGGCATAGGTCAGCTTGTCCAGATTCACGACGGGTTCCTGGGACTGTGCGACCCAGTCGAGCACGAAGTTCGCGCCAATAAAGCCTGCGGCGCCGGTAACCAGAATCATCTTTTCTCCTGCTTGGTGTGTCGGGCGAGATCGTGGAAGTCCGTCACCCACCCATCGGGATGGAGCGGCTCTGAAGGGCTTGCGTCTTGAAAGGGTGGCTATACCAGTGGCAGGCGGCCCAGGTGCTTGCCAAAGTAGCGTGCCATGCTCGCAGCATGCCAGCGCATGTACCGGAAGCTGTGCCGGCTGGCGCGCTGGGCCTCATGCACCACCGTGACCCCCGGATCGCACATCACTTTCCAGCCCGATTTCCACAGCCGGGCGCAGATGTCCACATCCTCATAGTAGAGGTGGAATTTAGCATCAAAACCTCCCACATCCCGAAACGCCTGGGCGCGAAACAGCAGGAACATCCCTGCGACCCATTCGACCGGGCGGGCATCCGACTGGGGCATGAGGTGGTAGCGACCATCGTTCACGCCAGCGAGTTTCTGCGCCAGGTTCCAGGGGGTGGGAAAGCGCCGCGCGTTGTCCTCAGGCTGTCCGGCCGGGCCGAGCACCAGCGGAGCCACCAGCCCCACTGTAGGGTCTTGCATTGCGGCCAGGAGGCCCGGGAACGGGTTGATCGGCAAACGGATGTCGGGATTCGCTACGCAGTAGAACGCTTGTTCGCATCCCTCAAAGGCCTGGTTGTGGTTGCCCGCAAACCCCAACGGCAACGGGTTGTGGTGCGCGAGGACAGTCAAGCCGGGTGGTGGGTGCATGGGCGCGTCCGGGATGTTTTCCGTGACCACCAGTTCAGCCACTTCGTGTGTTCCGGTCAGGTCCTGCAGGAACTGGTTGGCCAGCCGGGCCTGGCCGTGGCTGACCATGGACAGGCGGATGCTCACAGGCGCCTCAGCACTCGGTAGATCAGGCGCTGCAGGGGCGGAAAAGGCAGCGACAGCTGGGATGCGAGCCAGGTGGTAAGCCGCTGGCGGGCGGTCAGCTCACCGCCGAAACGTACCAAGAAGCCACGCGCCTGGCGGGCGTTGAGGCGAAAGATCTCGCCGTGCCGGTCGTCGAACAAGCGGTGCACGATGGTTTTGAAGGCCACGGGCTTGTCTCGCGCCTTGGCGCCGATGGCATTGCTGGCGTGCTGGCGGTAGTCGATCAGCGACTGGTTCAGGTAGGTCCGGCTGCCCAGGGCGCTGGCCACCAGCGACAGCCACCAGTCGTGCATGATGGCTTCGGGAGGGACCGGCAGGGCTTTCTCCAGCAGAGCCCGGTTCATCAGGCTGGTGCAGCCGGTCAGCGTGTTGCTCAGGAGCTGGGCCGAGAGGCTGCTGAGGTCGGGGCGCAGGCCCTGGTAGCGGGCCATCGAAGGAGCGATCTCACGTCCGTCTTCTTCAATGACGCGCAGGTCGCTGTGCACGAGGGCGGGTGCTCCTGGGCGTGCGTGCTCAAGCGATTGAATGGCTTTGAGTCCGATGAGCAGTTTGTCGTGGTGCCAGACATCGTCCTGATCGGAGAGTGCAATGTAGTTCGCTCTTCCGAGGCCGTTTGGCTCCAGGTCCAGTGCCTGTCGCATGAGGCATGAGAAATTGCCGCTGGCGCCCAGGTTGCCCAGATCGTCCTCGACCACCGTGATGCGCTCGGGCCAGCGCAGCCGGAGTTCGTGCAGCAGTCCGGGTGATCCATCGCCAGAGCCGTCGTCTCGGCACAGGAGGTGGGTGCTCACGCCGCTCTGGTTCAGGATGGACTCCACCTGTTGCGTGAGGAAGCGCTGGCCGTTGTACACCGGCAGCAGCACCAGCACCCAGGGTGAAGCAGGGTCAGAAAAAGTAGGAACGGGAGACTGGCTCATGGAGAGTGATGGGTGGACCGCCGGGGCCAGGTCAAAGCTGGTTGAGGGCCAGGCCCAGCCAGAACGAGGCGCGGCCGGAACGGGTCTGCCGCCAGAGGCCGCTGTGGCGTCCGGCTTGCATGCGCCCGATCAGATCGGGGCGGCGGCGCATGTCCTGGAACTTGCGCAGCACATCCAGCGCCTTGGGCTGCAGTTCATTGGCGATGTCGTTCATGGCCGCTTCCGTCTGATCGCCCCAGGTGCGGTACTGCCCCTTGAACAGCATGCCCATGCGCAGCACCTTGTCCCAGGAGCGGCCCTGCGATCCGATCAGGTTGTCGGCATGCTGGCGGTAGAGCAGACAGGGCTCCGGATCGAAGTGCATCTGCCCGCCGCAGCCGGTGACGACTTGGTATGCCGTCCAGTCGTGCAGGACCGAATGCTCGGGTTTGACCCGGCGCATCAGCCGCAGCAGGGGCTGGTTGAACACCATGGTGTTGCCGCTGGCGACGTTCTGCAGCAGGGCGTTGCCGAAGCCCAGGGGGCGTTGTGGCAGGCGGCTCACGCCGATGGGCTCCAGTCGCTCGTTGACCAGGCGGGTGCGCGCCGCATACAGCGCCGGCTGGCCCGTGGTCGGCCGCAGGGCCCGCAGTGCGTCCACGGCGCGGGAGAGCTTTTCCGGTAGCCAGACGTCGTCCTGGTCGCTGAACGCGATCAGGTCGTGGTTGGACGTGGGTTCGACGGTGCGCAGGAGGTGGAAGAAGTTGGCGGTGGAGCGCCGCCCGGGTCCTTTGACGAGCCGGATGCGGTGGTCCCCGTGCTTGTCCGCGAAGGCTTCGCACAGACGCACGGTGTCGTCCGTCGATCCGTCGTCGCTGACGGTCAGCGTCCAGTTGGGGTGGGTCTGGCCTGCGATCGACTCCAGCTGCTCACGGATGTACCTGCCACCCTGGTAGGACGCCAGCAGCACATGAACGCAGGGCGCGGCACCGGACGCTTCACTCATTCGACGGTGCGTCGCGTACCCAGCACCTCGTGCAGGATCGCGGTGAAGCGTTTTCCGAAGGTCTCGGTGGCGCACTGCTGCCTGAACACCTTGTGGCCGGCGGCCGCGATGCGATGGCGCAGCGGCTCGTCGTTCTTGAGGCGCAGGATGGCATCGGCCAGCGCCTGAGGATCGGCGGGGTTCACCAGCAGCACGCTTTCGCCGTCCTTGAGCAGCTCCTGAACGGGCTCGTTGCGGCTGGTGATCAGGGGTTTGCCCACGCCGATCGCCTCGACGACCTTGTTGGTCAGCACCAGCTTGGCGCGCTCGTTGTCGCCGAAGATCCCCAGGCACACATCGGCCCGGGACATCAGCTCGGCCAGCTTGGCGTATGGCACTGGGTCCAGAAACTTCACATGCGGCAGGCCAAGTTCGCGGGCCAGTTGCATGTCCTCTTCGTAGGTCAGGCCTTTGCCCACTATCTGGAACTTCACACCATGTGGTTCCAGCAGCTTGGCGGCCTTGAGGATGTGACGCACGCCATGGAACGGGATGTATTCGCCATGGAAGTGCACGAGGAACTCGCCATCAGCGGGCCGCAAAGGCCCCGGCTTGATCACGCTGTCGTCCACGGCCAGGAAGAGCCGGCGGAACTTGCTGGTCTCGGTGTGGATGGTGCGCCCGAAATGGCCGATGACGTGGTGGCTGTCCAGGATGGATAGCTTCGTCATCTTGTAGGACAGCCAGTCGCTGAGGCCATAGATGCGGGCCTTGAACGAGCCGGGGGCCGCCTTCTCCCGGTCGAACACCATCGTGTCGTACGTGGTGATGTACATGTCGAACAGGATGGGCTTCCAGGTCAGCAGCCGCACCAGCGGCGCGAGCAACTGGCCGTAGAAACCCACCACAACCGCATCACAGCGGGGGGCGTTCAGTAGGGTCTTGAGCAACAGGCCCGGGTAGTGCTTGAATGACTTGTTGGGCGGCAGGCATTCGATCACCTCAAAGCCGTTCTGGCGCATGGCGTTGAGCACGATGCGGGTGCGTGAGTAGGCGGCCTCCCGTCCGGCGACATACAGGATTTTCATCAAGGGCGGATCAGAAGCGGAGGTTGGCCTTGAACACCACGCTCTGTGTCTTGCGCACGTCCTGCAATTGGGCGCCGTAGGTGGCGCTGAACTGGAGGTGGCGAGCCACGTCCATGGTGGCCTGCAGACCCAGCTGCGTGCGCTCGACCTTGGACAGCGGGAAAATCTCGCGCTGCACGACGTTGGGAGAGCCCGACTCGCGCATCGACACGGTCACGGTGTCGCGCGACAGGCTGGAGGTGTGGTGCAGGCTGCCGCCGAAACGCAGCTTGCGCTGGCCGCTCAGGCTGATCGGGTCGGTCTGCAGGTCCACGCCGATCCCCGAGAGCCACTCGTTGACCCGGTTGGAGCTGAACAGCACGTCGGTTGTGTAGAGGGTGGAGGTCAGGGCAGGGTCGAGACTGTGCGACTGGTTGGTCAGAGACACCCAGGGTGTGACGCTGAAGAAGTCGCCACGCATCGGGTAACGCATCTTGTTCTCGAACGACCAGGTGCTGCCGCGCTGGCGGTTTTCCAGCGTGCGGCGGACCAGACCGTCTTGTGCGTGGCTGGAAAAACTCAGGTCCAGGTGGGAGACCTGGCTGCTCATCACCCAGCCCGACACCGGCTTGTTCCAGTACAGCGACACGGCGTCGGAGGTGTACTGCTTGGAGTTGCGCATCTCGGTGGTGGACAGGTACTTGGCCTGGTCCTGCTGGAACACGGCGATGCCCATGCGGCTGCTCTGGGCGTTGTCGGCCGATCCGACGCGCATGTCGAAGGCCAGGCCGGTCGGCGCAGAGCCTTGCGGCGTCTGGGCGAACGGCTGGAACACCCGGCTGTTGCGTGCGTTGAACTGGAAGGCATCGCCCTCTCGCAGGCCCAGCGGCAGCAACCTGAAGCCAGGCTGCAGGGTCTTCTGTTCGGCCATGGACAGCACCAGCGTGCCGTTGTCGATGTCCTGGTTGATGCGCCCGGCCGAGTCGGCGCCGGCGCTCACGCTGTTGGCCCAGTCCCAGCCGCGGGTCAGGTAGTGCTGATAGACGCGGGTGATGATGTCCTGACCACGGTTGCCGAAGTGGGTGGCGTCGTGGTAGAGCGTGTCCACTGCCGAGCGGGAGGGGTTGGCCGTCGAGACGTTGTTGAAGCCGAATTTGCCGGGTTCGTTGAAGACGCGCTGGAACACGGTGTACATGTCCACCGCGATCACGTTGGGTGTGGCGTTGGCCACCGAAGCGATGTAGTTGTTCCAGCCAATCACCTGCTGGGAGGCAAGCGACGACACGCCCGGTCCGCGGCCCCAGTCGTGCAGCTGGGTGACAAACAGTCGGCGGTTGTCGGCCGCGGCGCCGGCCGCGATCAGGCGGGCCACGCCGTCGGAGTAGCCTTTTTTGGCGTTGGTGAGGTTGTTGTCCGGAGAGCCGTTGCGGCCCATGTCGTTGTGGCCCAGGTAGACCACGGTCAGGTCGCCGTCGCCAATCGCGCTGCCCCGGCTCTGCCAGTTGTCGATCTGCTTGTCGAAGGCGCGGGCTTCGCCGTAGCTGGCGCGTGCACCACCCAGCGCGTAGATGTCGGATTTCGTGACCGTGCCACGGCCCTGCATCTGCGTGGCCCAGTTGATGGTGCCGATGGAGTTCGTGAAGCGCGGATCGGAGTAGCTGTCGCCGAACACCCGCATGGTGTTCACATGCACCTCGCCCAGCGAGCTGCCGCCGCTGCTGCTGTAGGGGTTGGCGACCGCAGGGGTGGATCCGCCGGAGCTGGCACAGCCGGTGATCAGGGCTGTGACCGCCAAGGTCATGGCTGACAGCGCGTGGTGGGACTTCATGAAGGTTCTCCCCGAAAAGTGTCTGGTGGGTCAGTCGCTGCCGAACAGGTCGCGCGTGTAGACCTTGCCCTGCACATCGGCCAGCACTGGCGTGAGGCGGTTGGTGATGATCACGTCCGATTCCTTCTTGAAGGTTTCGAGGTCGTTGACCACCGGCGAGTGGAAGAACTCGTCTTCCTGCAGGGCGGGTTCGTAGATGATGACGCGGACGCCTTTGGCCTTGATCCGTTTCATGATGCCCTGGATGCTGGAGGACCGGAAGTTGTCCGAGCCCGCCTTCATGATCAGGCGGAACACGCCGACCGTCTTGGGCTTCTGCTTCAGGATGCTCTCGGCGATGAAGTCCTTGCGCGTGGTGTTGGACTGGACGATCGCCTGGATCAGGTTTTGCGGCACGTGCTGGTAGTTGGCCAGCATCTGCTTGGTGTCCTTGGGCAAGCAGTAGCCACCGTAGCCGAAGGACGGGTTGTTGTAGTGGTTGCCGATGCGCGGATCGAGTCCTACGCCCTCGATGATCTGGCGCGAGTCCAGGTTGTGCGCAGCAGCGTAGGTGTCGAGCTCGTTGAAGTAGGCCACCCGCATGGCCAGATAGGTGTTGGAGAACAGCTTGACCGCCTCGGCTTCGGTCGAATCGACGAACAGCACCGGAATGTCCTGCTTGCGCGCACCTTCCTTGAGCAGCCCGGCGAAGGTCTCAGCCCGCTCCGAACGCTCGCCCACGATGATGCGTGACGGGTACAGGTTGTCGTGCAGGGCCTTGCCTTCGCGCAGGAACTCGGGCGAGAAGAGCAGGTTCTGGCAGCCGGTCTGCTCGCGCAGCTTGGCGGTATAGCCCACGGGCACCGTGGACTTGATCACCATCACTGCCTGCGGGTTGATCTGCATCACGTCACGGATCACCGCCTCGACCGACCGCGTGTTGAAGTAGTTGGTCTCGGGGTCGTAGTCGGTGGGCGTCGCAATGATGACGAAGCTGGCGCCTTCGTAGGCTTCGTGCTTGTCCAGCGTGGCGCGCAGGTTCAGCGGCTGGTGGGCCAGGAAGTCTTCGATGTCCGCGTCGACGATCGGACTCTTGCGCGCATTGATCAGCGCCACCTTCTCGGGAACGATGTCCAGAGCGACGACTTCGTGGTGCTGGGACAGCAGCACGGCGTTGGACAGCCCGACGTAGCCGGTGCCAGCAACCGCAATCTTCATGAGAAACCTTGTGAAAGAGCTAGGCCTAAAACCTTGGAATTTTGCCATAGGGGCCTCTGAGACCCTTATGGGTTCCTTAGGCCAGGATTCCCAGCGCGAACGGAAGGCTGGCCATGCCCAGCAGTGTGGACAGGGTCACCAGACCGGCCACATAGGGCCCGTCGTAGCCCATCCGGGCCGCCAGCACGTAGCAGCTGGAGGCCGTCGGCACGGCAGAAAACATCAGCAAGATGGTGGTCTGTGCCGTGTCGAGGCGGAAGGCCATGGCCAGCCCGAAGGCGAGCAGCGGCATGCCCAGGTGCTTGACGCACAGCACCATCGCGCCGAGTTGCTTGGCCTTGGTCAGGCTGCCCAGCCGCATACCCGCGCCAGCGGCCATCAGCCCCAGGGCCAGCGAGGCCTGCCCGATGCGGTTGACCGTCGGTTCCAGCCAGGACGGAACCGTGAAGCCGAGCAAATTGGCGACGAGCCCGCTGGCGGTGGCGATGATCAGCGGGTTTCGCACCAGCTCGCGGGCGAAGCCCTTGTTGGCGCGGCGGGCCATCGGCCATACGGCACCCACGTTGAACAATGGCACGCAGACCCCGATCAGCACCGCAATCATCAGCAGCCCCTGGGGGCCGGCGATCTTGTCGGCCAGTGCCAGGGCGATGAAGGAGTTGAACCGGAACCCCACCTGTGCGCTGGCGGCGTGCAACCGCGGGTCCAGCCGGCGCCCCAGCCAGGGCCAGTGAGGCAGCGAATAGGACAGCGCGATGCCACAGATGCCCAGTGCCAGGCCGGCCGCCATCAGGCTGGAGGCGGCACCTATGTCCAGCGGGCTCTTGACGATCGAGTGGAAGAGCAGGACCGGGAACAGGAAGAAATACACCAGGCTTTCCAGTGGCTCCCACACCGTCCGGTTCAGGGCGGTAAAGCGGCAGACCAGGTAGCCGCAGAGGATCAGCGAAAAGTCCGGAAAGAGCAGTTGGGCAAAGTTCACCGGGCGAGCATAGCGCCCGGACGTGCCTGCTTCCGGGGGTTTGTACTTATGTAGTCTCCCCATGGTCAACCGGGTGCAGCCTGTCTACAGTCCCGGGGGGCTGGCAGGGGTAATATGACCGTTGCTATTGTTTTGTGTACAACGAAGGAGAGATCGCATGTTTGCTCGCCGTTCCCTGATGGGGCTGGGTCTGGTTGCCATGTCGCTGGGTGCGACCGGAGTGGCCTGGGCGCAGGCCTACCCGACCAAGGTCATCCGCCTGCAGGTGCCGTTCGCACCAGGCGGTACGACCGACATCGTCGCGCGCGTCATGTCCGAGCCGCTGGGCAAATCGCTGGGCCAGAGCGTGGTGGTCGAGAACAAGGCTGGTGGCGGCGGTGTGATCGGCGCCACCGAGCTGGCACGTGCCGCCGCCGACGGTTACATCATCGGCATGGCCACGGTGTCCACCACGGCGGCGAACCCGGCGATCAACCCCAAGATCCCGTACAACACGCTCACCGACTTCACCCCCATCACCAACATCGCCGCCACGCCCAACGTGATCGCGGTGCACCCCAGCTTCCCGGCCAAGGACTACAAGGCCTTCATCGCCGAGCTCAAGAAGAGCCCTGGCAAGTACAGCTACGCCAGCTCCGGCACCGGTGGCATCGGCCACCTGCAGACCGAGCTGTTCAAGAGCCTTGCGGGTGTGTTCATGACCCACATTCCCTACCGTGGCGCCGGTCCGGCCCTGAACGACACCGTGGGCGGCCAGGTGCCCATCATCTTTGACAACCTGCCGTCGGCCCTGCCGCACATCAAGGCTGGTCGCCTGGTGCCCATCGTGGTGGCCGCGCCGCAGCGCCTGCCGGTGCTGCCCGACGTGCCGACCTTCAAGGAAGTGGGGCTGGAGCCTGTGAACCGCATGGCCTACTACGGCCTCATCGGCCCCAAGGGCATGCCGAAGGACGTGGTGGACAAGCTCTACAACACCACCAAGACGGCCCTGACGGACCCGGCGGTCCGCAAGCGCATCGAGGACACCGGTTCGCTGATCGTGGCCAACACACCCGAGCAGTTCACGGCCCAGATCAAGGCCGAGTACGAGGTGTACAAGGAAGTCGTCACCAAGCAGAAGCTCTCGCTGGACTGATGGACCCCACGGCGCTCGCGCGCAGCGAAGAGAGCGCGGGCGCCTTTGTCGATGCCCTCTGGCTGGAGGAGGGCCTCTCGCGCAACACGCTCGACGCCTACCGGCGCGACCTCGTGCTGTTCGGCCAGTGGCTGGCGGCCCATGGCGCGCGTTCCCTGCCGCAGGCGGGCGAGGCCGACATCCATGCCTACTTCGCCAACCGCCACGCCGAGACCCGGGCGACCACCGCCAACCGGCGCCTCACGGTGTTCAAGCGCTATTTCCGCTGGGCACTGCGCGAGCGCCTCATCGACGCCGATCCGACTCTGCGGTTGACCGCGGCGCGTCAGCCGCTGCGCGTGCCCAAGACGCTGTCCGAAGCCCAGGTCGAGGCGCTGCTGAACGCACCCGACACCGCCACACCGCTTGGCCTGCGCGACCGCGCCATGCTGGAGCTGATGTACGCCAGCGGGCTGCGGGTGAGCGAGCTGGTGACGCTGCGCACCTTTCAGGTCGGCCACCAGGACCACGTGCTGCGGGTCACCGGCAAGGGCAACAAGGAGCGGCTGGTGCCGTTCGGGCAGATCGCGGGCGAGTGGCTGCAACGCTATCTGAAGGAGGGCCGCCCCGAGATCCTCGGTGGGCAGGCCAGCGAAGACCTGTTCGTCACCGCGCGCGGCAGCAAGGCCGGTGAGGCCATGAGCCGGGTGATGTTCTGGAACCTGGTCAAGCGCTACGCGCTGGCCGCCGGCATCACCTCGCCGCTGTCGCCCCACACGCTGCGCCACGCCTTCGCCACCCATCTGCTCAACCACGGCGCCGACCTGCGTGCCGTGCAGATGCTGCTGGGGCACGCCGACATTTCGACCACCACCATCTACACCCATGTCGCGCGCGAGCGGCTCAAATCGGTCGTGGCGCAGCACCATCCGCGCGGCTGAGGGGATGGTCCTGGGGGTATAACCCGGGTATGGATGGCTTCTTGCAAACCCCCGTGGCGCAGGCCGCGATGCTGGCGCTGGCCGGCGCGCTGGCGTTCTGGCTGAAAGACGTGCCCGGGCTGGTGGTGTCCTGGGGCAAGCGCTTTTTCATCTCCACACTCACCATCGACTCGCGCGACGAGTTCCTGTTTTCGGCGCTCGTGGAGTACATGGACACCCATCCCTCGCTGCGGCAGGTCAACCAGTTCACGGCCCGCAGCGTGCGCCAGGGCACGGAATACCAGAGCCTGGCCGAGGACCTGCGGGCCGGCCAGGCGCCCCGGGCCTATCTGTCGCCTGGCGAAGGCCTGCACATCCTCTGGATCGACGGCCGGCTGGTCTGGATCCGCCGCGAACTGCAGGTGACGCAAAGCGTGTTCGAGCGCATCAGCCTGTCGCACTTCGGTCGCTCCGGTGACTGGCTGTCGGCCTTCCTGCAGCGCGCCATCGACGCGCGCGCAAGCCGCGAGAGCGACACGCTCTCGGTCTATATCCCCAACCCGTTCCACGGCGGGGACTGGATGCGGGCACGGCTGGGCTCGCGCCGCCCGCTGTCGTCTGTGGTGCTCAAGGCCGGGCAGGCCGAAGCGCTGCTGGCCGACCTGCAATCGTTCTACGCCGCCCATGGGCGCTACGCCGAGCTGGGCATTCCCTGGCGCCGCGGCTACCTGCTCTACGGGCCTCCGGGCACCGGCAAGACCTCGCTGGTCACCGCGCTGGCGTCCGAGCTGCACCTGAACGTCTGCACGCTCAGCCTGGCTTCGCCCATCGTGACCGACGAGAAGATCCACACCCTGCTGGCGGCCGTGCCGCAGCGTTCGCTGCTGCTGATCGAGGATGTCGACGCCTTTTTCCGCCAGCGCGACGCGGCGCACGCCCAGGTGCGGCTGTCGTTCTCCGGTTTCCTCAATGCGCTGGACGGTGTGGCGACGCAGGAGGGCAATGTGCTGTTCATGACCACGAACCACGCCGAGCGGCTGGACGAGGCGCTGATCCGCGCCGGGCGCATCGACGAGCGGGTGGAGCTGGGCGCGTGTGATGAAGAGCAGCTGCGGCGGCTCTACCTCAAGTTCGATCCGGACGAGGTGGCGGCGCTGGCGTTCGCCTCGAAGCACGCCCCGCAGGGCCTGTCGCCGGCGCAGGTGCAGGGCATGCTGATGCGGCGCTTTGGCGCAGCATGTGGCCAGCCCCCACGCTCCGCCGCTGCGCGGGTCGCTGCCCCCCGAGGGGGCTGATCCGGCTTGGGGCGGCCTGGCGCCGGATCGTGCGCCCCGGCTATTGCGGCGGCCGCTGCACCAGCTCCACCAGCAGCCCCTGCTCGGTGACCGTGATCTGTCCGGGCCGCAGGCCCAGCAAGTCGGCCATGGCGGCTTCCTTCTGTGGCAGCTGGTAGAGCACCACTTCGCGCAGCGACTGCTCGGCCAGCGCGGGGGCGTAGGTGTTGAGAAGGTCCACCGCCTCGGGCTGCAGGCCGGGGAAACGGAAGCGGTAGACCTTGAGCTGGTGGGCCCGCAGCGAGCGGTCGCTGTGTTCGTAGCGCAGCGCGAAGTCGACCGTGAAGCTGCCCTGCTGGGTGCGGGCCAGCGCCACGCCGGCGGCGGTCACCGGCATCTCGGCGCGCAGCCGGTTCTGTGCCGGCAGCAGGCCCAGGCGCGGTGCGCCGAGGTCCAGGTTCACCAGGCCGGCGACCGGGTAGCGCACCGGAAAGCGTTTGGCCACCTCGGTCTGCAGCAGATCCTGCGGCACCGTGATGCGGGGCAGGGCGGGGGGCGGTTCGGCCGACGCGGCGCCGGTGGTCTGCGCCAAGCTGTGCCCGCACAGGCCCACCGTCACCAACGAAAGAAGCAGGCGGCGGCGCACGCGGACTCCGCTCAGCGGTAGAACACCTCGACTGGGCCCTTGAGCTGGATCAGCACAGGCTGGCCACGGCGGTCCACCGTCTTGCTCGACTGCACCTTGACCCAGCCTTCGCTGATGCAGTACTCGGCGACATCGAAGCGCTCCTTGCCGTTGAAGCGGATGCCGATGTCGTGTTCGAACACGGCGGCCACATGGTGGGGGCTGCGCGGGTCGATGCTCAGGTGGTCGGGGAGTTCGGGGCGGGCGGTGTCGGACATGGTGGCGGCGTGCGGGAATCGATAAAGCGCGATTGTCCCGCATCACGGCCGGCGTTCAGTCCTCCAGCACGCGCACCTTCACGCTTTTACCCTTGACCTTGGTGGTGGCCAGCCGGCTGGCCACCTGCTGCGCGATGGCGCGGTCCACCGCCACGTAGGTGGACCATTCGTTCACGTTGATCTTGCCCACCTGTTCCCGCGTGTAGCCCAGGTCGGCGGTGAGCGCACCCAGCACGTCACCGGGGCGGATCTTCTCCTTGCGCCCGCCCTGGATGTGCAGTGTTGCCATGGGGGGCTGCAGCGGCTCGGCGCTGGCGGGCACGAGTTCGCTCACCGGGTGCCATTCGGACTCGCGTTTCTGCAGCTGTTCGATGCGGCCCACGTAGCCCATCTCGTCCATGCTCACCAGGTTCAGCGCCAGACCGCTCTCACCCGCCCGGCCGGTGCGGCCGATGCGGTGGATGTGCACCTCGGGGTCGGGCGTCACATCCACGTTGATGACGGCGGCCAGGCTGGCGATGTCCAGCCCGCGCGCAGCCACGTCGGTGGCCACCAGCACGCTGCAGCTGCGGTTGGCAAAGCGCACCAGCACCTGGTCGCGTTCGCGCTGCTCCAGTTCACCGAACAGGGCCAGCGCGCTGAAGCCCTGGGCCTGCAGCACGGCCACCAGGTCGCGGCACTGGGCCTTGGTGTTGCAGAAGGCGATGGTGCTGGCCGGGCGGAAGTGCAGCAGCAGCTGGCCCACCACGTGCAGACGCTCCTTGTCGCTCACCTCGTACCAGCGCTGTTCGATCTGCGCGCTGCTGTGCTGGGCCTGCACGGCAATCGTCTGCGGATCGCGCATGAACTGCGCCGCCAGCTTGGCGATGCCTTCAGGGTAGGTGGCCGAGAACAGCAGGGTCTGGCGCTCTTTGGGGCACTGCTTGGCGACTTTGACGATGTCGTCGAAGAAACCCATGTCCAGCATGCGGTCGGCCTCGTCCAGCACCAGGGTGTTGAGCGCGTCCAGTTGCAGGCTGCCGCGTTCCAGGTGGTCCATGATGCGGCCCGGAGTACCCACCACGATGTGTGCACCGTGTTCCAGCGTCGCCAGCTGACCGCGCAGCGGCACGCCGCCGCAGAGCGTGACAACCTTGATGTTGTCCTCCGCGCGCGCCAGGCGCCGGATTTCGGTGGTCACCTGGTCGGCCAGCTCGCGCGTGGGGCAGAGCACCAGGGTCTGCACCGCGAAGCGCCGCGGGTTCAGGTTGGCCAGCAGGGCCAGGGCGAATGCGGCGGTCTTGCCGCTGCCGGTTTGGGCCTGGGCGATGAGGTCCTTGCCGAGCAGCGCAGGGGGCAGGCAGGCCGCCTGGATCGGCGTCATGCGCAGGTAGCCCAGTTGCTCCAGGTTGGCCAGGGTGGCGGGTGAGAGCGGAAGCTGGCTGAAACCGGCGTCGGAGGATGCGGCGGGGGAGGCGGAGGTCATCCGCGATTATCCGCACATGCCGGCTGTTGGGTGTTCAGGCGCTCAGGGTGAAGTGGAAGGCCGCCCCCAGCCCGGGCTCGGAAAACGCCCACACGCGACCGCCGTGGCGCATGACGATGCGCTGCACGATGGTCAGCCCGATGCCGGTGCCGATGTATTCATCCTCCCGGTGCAGGCGCTGGAAGGGGCCGAACAGGCGGTCGGCCGAGGCCATGTCGAAGCCGCAGCCGTTGTCGCGCACGAAGAACACCGTTTCCCCGCCGAGCGTCTTGGCACCGACGTCGATGCGCGTGATCTTGCTGTGGGCGCTGAACTTCCAGGCGTTGCGCATCAGGTTGTCGAGCAGGGCGCGCACCAGCGTCGGGTCCGCCATGGCCTCGAGCTTGGGTGAAATCCGGATCTCGGCGACACGTTGCGGCTCGGACTCCATCAGCTGGCTGGCGATCTCGCCGGCGATGCCGCTGATGTCGACCAACCGCAGCTGCATGGGCACCTGGTTCAGACGGGCCATGTGCAGCAGGGCGTCGATCAGCGCCCTCATGCGCTGGCCGGTGGCGGCAATCCGCTGGACCAGGTCGATCCCGTCCTGGTCGAAGCGGGTCGGCTGTGTCTGCAGCAGCATTTCGCTCAGGCCGATGATGGCGCGCACCGGCGCTCGCAGATCGTGCGCCACCGAATAGCTGAACGCCTCCAGCTCCTTGAGACTCTGGTGGAGCTGATCGGTGCGCGCCGTGACCAGATGCTCCAGGCTCTCGTTCAGGGTCTTGAGCCGCAGTTCGCTCTGCTTGCGCTCCGACACGTCCTGCACCACCCCGGTCACGCGCTGGTCGGAGACGTGGCCGGCGTCGATCTTGATCCACCGGGGCGTGCTGCCTTCTGCGAGCACACGGAACTCTTCGCTGAAATGCCTGAGGTCTTTCAGGCAGTGGTGGAGTTTGGCCGCGATGGCGTCCCGTTCGGTGGCGTCCACGCGCGCGAGCAGGTCGGGCAGTGTCAGCGGCTGGTCGTGTGGCCAGCCGATCAGGTCGGCGGTGCGGGGCGAAGGGGTGATGGTGGTGGTGTTCTTGTCCAGCTCCATGACCCCCAGGCTGGCGGCATCGAGTGCCTGCTGCAGCAGGCGGCGGCTGTCGTTCAGCTCGTTTTCCAGTCGCTGGCGCTCGAACGCCATCTGGATGGTGGCGTGCAGCTCGCGCTCCGAAAAGGGCTTGAGCAGGTAGCCGTAAGGTCGTGTCCTGCGGGCACGCTCCAGGGTCGAGTCCTCGGAGTAGGCCGTCAGGTAGATCACCGGGACAGCGTGCGTCTCGCGCAGCTTCGCGGCCACCTCGATGCCGTCCATGTCGCCCTGGATGTGGATGTCCATCAGCACCAGGTCGGGCCGCATCTGCGACACCAGATCAATGCTCTCCTGGCCCGAGACCGCGATGGCGGGCACGTCGTACCCCAGCATCGACAGGCGCTGCTGCAGGTTGAAGGCCACGATGCTTTCGTCTTCCACCACGAGGATGCGGGCGGGCTGGTTCATGGCGGGCCTCCGGGAGGGATGTGGACGGTGAACCGGGTGGGGTCGGCGCGCTGCACCTCCAGCGTGCCCTGCAACTGGCGTGTCAGCAGCCGCACGAGCTGCAGGCCCAGCGAACCGGTTCGCTCCAGATTCTGATCCTCCGGGATGGCGACGCCGTCGTTGCTGATGGAGAGACTGACACTGCCATCCTCTGCCTGCTCCAGCACCACCTGGATGGTGCCGCGCCGCTGGCCGGGAAACCCGTGCTTGAGCGCGTTGCTCACCAGCTCGTTGACGATCAGGCCACAGGGTATCGCCTCGTTGATCGGCAGCTTGACGTGGGTCGACTCGATGTTGATCGCAACATGACCCGCCACCATGCCGTAGGAGTCCATCAGGCTGGGCAGCAGCTCGCCCAGGAACTGCTGGAAATCGACCCGGGCAAAGTCGTGCGACTGGTACAGCGTCTGGTGGATCATCGACATCGAGCGGATGCGGTTCTGGCTGTCGCGCAGCATGGCCACCAGATCCGGGTCGCCGATCTTGAGCATTTGCAGGTCGAGCAGGCTGTGGATCACCTGCAGGTTGTTCTTGACCCGGTGGTGCACCTCTTCGAGCAGCAGCTCCTTCTCGCGCAGTGCGTCGCTGATGCGGCGTTCGTTCTGCTTGCGCTCGCTCAGGTCCAGGATCACCGACAGGATCATCGGGCCCTCACCGGTGTCCACCGGGTTGATGCCGATCTCCACCGGGAACTCGCTGCCGTCCTTGCGCAGTCCGCTCAGATCGCGTCCCGCGCCCATCGGTCTCGCGGTGGCCTCGGTCTGGAAGCCGCGTCTGTACCCGGGGTGTGCGTGCCGGTAGCGTTCTGGCACCAGCATTTCCACCGGCTGTCCCAGCATCTCTTCGCTCGTATAGCCGAAGGTGGCCTCGGCGAGCCGGTTCACGCGGGTGATCATGCCTTGCTGCGTGACCACGACCATGGCCACCGGAATGCGGTCAAACGCCTGTCCGAGGTATTCGTCCAGCTGGATGTTTCGTGTGCTCATGGCCAACGTGCGGGAGTGATGCCAGGTGGTGGCCCAGCATAAAGGGGAATGGGCCACGCTGCGCGGGGAAAAACACCGTCCGGGCGCGCGTCGCACCCTCGCTTGATACAAACGAATTCGTTTTCGGCTCAGGCGCTGAGCAGATAGTCGAGTTCGGCCTGACTGAAACCCGCCGCCCGGCGGGCCTCATTGTTGAAAGGCGGGCGCAGCCGGGGCGCCGTGTGCACGCGCGCCAGGTGCCGGTAGTGAGACAGCGGTTCCAGGCCCTGCCGTTCGCACAGCCAGCCATACCAGCGGTTGCCAATCGCCACATGCCCGACCTCGTCGCGCAGGATGATGTCCAGGATGTCCACGGCGCGCAGAGCGGCCGGGGTGCCGACCTTGCGCAGCCGGGCCTGGATCAGCGGCGTGGCGTCCAGTCCGCGCGCTTCCAGCGTGCGCGGGACCAGGGCCATGCGGGCGGTGATGTCGTGCTGCGTCTTCACGCACATTTCCCACAGGCCGTTGTGAGCGGGAAAGTCGCCGTAGTCGTGGCCCAGGCTCTGCAGGTGATCGCGCAGCAGCCCGAAGTGGGTGGCCTCTTCATCGGCCACGCGCAGCCAGTCGCGGTAGAAGTCGGCGGGCATGCCGGGGAAGCGCCAGACCGCGTCGAGCGCCAGATTGATGGCATTGAACTCGATGTGGCAGACCGCGTGCAGCAGGGCGGCCAGGCCTTCCGGCGTGAACGGTGAGCGCTGCGCCACCGCCATGGGCGGCACCAGCACCGGCTGCGCCGGGCGACCCGGCAAGACCCGGTCATCGGGCGCAAGGATGGACTGGGCTGGCGCCAGCGCCTGCTCGCGTGCGGCCTCGTCGGGCAGCGCCAGCAGCCGCTGCCACAGCGCATGGGCCGCCTGCACCTTGGCCTGAGGGACCGGCAGGCACAGGGCGTCGAGCGCTGCCTCGCGCAGGCTGGGTTCGGGGCTGGTGACGGTGGGCATCTCTACAATTCTAGGTTTGCCCCGCAGCCCACAGGAGACCTTCGCATGGCGATCTATGAACTCGATGGCACCCGCCCGCAGGTGGCCGAATCGGCCTGGGTGGCCGAGAACGCGCAGGTGATCGGCGACGTCCAGCTCGCGCCCGGCAGCAGCGTGTGGTTCGGCGCCACGCTGCGGGGCGACACCGAGCCCATCGTGGTGGGCGAAGGCAGCAACATCCAGGATGGCTCGGTGCTGCACACCGACAAGAACCTGCCGCTGACCATCGGTCGCCACGTCACCGTGGGTCACCAGGTCATGCTGCACGGTTGCACCATCGGCGACGAGTCGCTGATCGGCATCGGCGCCATCGTGCTCAACGGCGCGAAGATCGGCAAAAACTGCCTGGTCGGTGCGGGTGCGCTGGTCACCGAAGGCAAGGAATTCCCGGACGGCTCCATGATCATCGGCAGCCCGGCCAAGGCCATGCGCCAGCTCACACCCGAGCAGATCGAAGGGCTGCGCCGCAGCGCGCTGCATTACATGGAGAACGCCGAGCGCTACCGCCAGGGCTTGAAAAAAATCGGCTGACCCCGATCTGCCAACGTTCTTTTTCTGAAAGCACAGAGTGTCCGAACTCCACAAATTCCTGTTTGAAGGCCTGCCGGTGCGCGGCATGCTGGTGCGGCTGACCGACAGCTGGCAGGAGATCCTGCGCCGCCGCCAGCAGGCCGGTGGCTACCCGGCGGCGGTGACCGAGCTGCTGGGCGAGATGGCCGCGGCGGCCACGCTGATGCAGGCCAACATCAAGTTCAATGGCGCGCTGATCCTGCAGATCCAGGGCGACGGTCCGGTCAAGCTGGCTGTGGCCGAGGTGCAGCCCGACCTGGCCCTGCGCGCCACCGCTTCCGTGACCGGCGAGGTGGCGGCCGACGCGCCGCTCTCGCACATGGTCAATGTCAACAACCAGGGACGCTGCGCCATCACGCTCGACCCCAAGGACCGCCTGCCGGGCCAGCAGCCTTATCAAGGCGTGGTGCCGCTGTTCGGTGACCGCCACGAAAAGCTGGAGAAGCTCAGCGAAGTGATCGAGCACTACATGCTGCAGAGTGAGCAGCTCGACACGCGCCTGGTGCTGGCCGCCAACGACCAGGTCGCCGCGGGCCTGCTGATCCAGCGTCTGCCGCTGCAGGGCGAATCCAACCTGGCTGGTGCGGGGGCGATGGCGCGCGACGAAGACCAGATCGGCCGCAACGAGGACTACAACCGCATCGCCATCCTGGCCGCGAGCCTCAAGCGCGAAGAGCTGCTGACCCTGGACGCCGACACCATCCTGCACCGCCTGTTCTGGGAAGAGGACGTGCGCCGCTTCGAGCCGCAGATCGGCGCCGAAGGTCCGCGTTTTGCCTGCACCTGCTCGCGCGAGCGCGTGGCGGGCATGCTCAAGTCGCTGGGACGCGAGGAGGTCGAGTCCATCATTGCCGAGCAGGGACAGGTGGAGGTGGGTTGCGACTTCTGCGGCGCGCAGTACCACTTCGATCCGGTCGACGCCGCGCAGGTCTTCCTGCAGGCGGCGGCGCAGCCACCCGTCGCGGGCGGCACGCACTGAGCCTTTACTTCAGAGCATCGAGCACATCGTGGCAGGCGCCCATGGTGTGGTAGTCGACCTTGCCGGCCGGGCTCTTTTCGTCGCTGTACTTGCGGTTGTCGGCCGTCAGGATGCGCCACCAGGCGCCGTGTTCGTGGTCCACGAAATGGCGCCATGAGTAGGCCCAGAGGTGCTCGTAGGCCGCCCAGTAGCGCGGCTCGCCGGTGACGGTGGCCAGCCGGGCCGCGGCGGCCAGCGACTCGGCCTGGACCCAGAAGTACTTGTCGCTGTCGCAAATGCTGCCGTCGGGCGCGAAGCCGTAGTAGAGGCCGCCGTGCTCGCCATCCCAGGCCTTGTGCATCGCGGTGTCGAAGAAATGGCGCGCGCGGTCGATCAGGGCCGCATCGGGGCGGCGCTCATGCAGCTGCAGCAGCAGCTTGGTCCACTCGGTCAGGTGGCCGGGCTGGAAGCCCCAGGGCCGGAAGATGTTGGTCTTGTCGTCCTTGTTGTAGTCCCAGTCCACCGACCAGTCGGCTTTGTAGTGCTCCCAGACCAGGCCGTCGGCCAGGCCCGCCTGCCGGATGGTGATGTGTTCGGCCAGCAGCGCGGCGCGGTCCAGGTAGCGCGCCTCGCCGGTGGCGTCGTAAGCCGCCAGCAGGGCCTCGCACAGGTGCATGTTGGCGTTCTGCCCGCGGTAGGGCAGCACGCGCCAGTCGGCCGTGGCTTCGTCGGCGTACAGACCGTGGGCCGGCTCCCAGAAGCGCTGCTCCAGCAGGTCGTAGGTCTGCGCGATGCCGGCTTGTGCGCCGGTCACGCCGGCCATGTGCGCGTGGGCGTGGGCCAGCAGCACGAAGGCCAGGCCATAGGCGTGGTTGGTGGCGTCCAGCACCCGGGCCTGGCCGTCCCGCCAGTCGAGCAGCCATGCGTAGCCGCCGGTGTCCGGGTTGCGGTGCACCGGCAGGAAGTCGAAGGCCTGCTGCAGCGCACGGCGCACCTCTTCGCCGCCCAGCCCGCGGCGCGCGGCCATCGCCAGGGTGACCACGTAGCGCGTGCTGCTCACCAGGTGCCGGGTGTGGGCCTCGTAGACGCTGCCGTCGTCGCGCAGGAAATGGAACAGCCCGCCGTTGGGGTCGATGGCGCGCGGCAGGTAGAACGACAGCGTGTCTTCGATGTGGTTGCGCAGGAATGCCGGCGAGCGGAAGTCGGGCAGGGGTGTTGCAGGAATCATGGGCGTGCGTCTCCAGTGTGGTTGCGTGCCAGCAGGCCGCTGAACAGCCGGTGTTCGCAGGCCGGGTCGCTGCATTTGTCGCAGCTCCAGGCGCGGCGGCCGCTGGTCAGGGACGGTTCGGTGGTGGTGAGGTCCTGCCCCAGGCAGCGGCCGATGGCGCGCAGGGCTTGTTCGGTTCGGGTCTGCCCGTGGCCGTGGATGGTCTGGAAGGCCAGTCCCGCGGCCTGCAGTTCGCGCCGGATCGCTGCGTCCACCGCATCGCGCACGGCGGGGCTGTCGCGGAAGAATCCATCGGCGACCCAGGGCAGGTCCAGACCCATGAGCAGGGTCAGGTCCACACAGCGCTGCCAGGCCAGGGCCTCGTGCCAGAGCGAGTGGTCCTTGAAATAGAGCTCGCTGTAGGCCGCGATCACGAGCGGAGAGGTGTCGGCGACGACGATGTCCACCCCATGCAGGGAAGCCATCTCGTCGGTGAGGCGGGCCTGCTCGCGGGCCACGGCGGCCTGCTCGTGCGAGTAGGGCGCACGGCCCTGCTGTTCGCACCAGTGGCGCAGATGCTCGGACACCAGCTCGGTGGTCAGACCCCTTGCCATGAGGTGCCCGCACAAGGCACGGGCCAGGGATGTCTTGCCGGTGGATTCGCCGCCGAGCAGCGTGACCACAAGTGCCACGGCGCAGCTCAGGGCTTCTTGTGGGCGATCTGCACGAAGATCTCGTTGGGCCGGACCATGCCCAGATCGTTGCGGGCCAGTTCTTCGACCATGCCCAAGCCTTCTTCGAGGTCGCGCACCTCGTTGGCCAGCCGCTCGTTGCGCTGCCGCGCTTCCTGGTTGACCGACTCCAGCACGGCCAGTTCGGTCTTCATGCGAGAGACCTTGGGCACGCTGCCCCGGCCGAACCACAGCTGCGCGTGCAGCACGAGCAGCAGCGTGATCAGCAGGCCGGGGACGATGCGATGTGCCATTGGACTGGATGGGTTGGTCTGGCGACCCTGGAGCCGCCAGTCCTGATCACTTCAGGTTGTAGAAGGCCGCACGACCGGGGTACACGGCCACGTCGCCCAGGTCTTCCTCGATGCGCAGCAGCTGGTTGTACTTGGCCATTCGGTCCGAGCGGGACAGCGAACCGGTCTTGATCTGGCCGGCGTTGGTGCCCACGGCGATGTCGGAGATCGTGCTGTCCTCGGTTTCGCCCGAGCGGTGGCTGATGACAGCGGTGTAACCGGCACGCTTGGCCATCTCGATGGCGGCGAAGGTTTCGGTCAGGGTGCCGATCTGGTTGATCTTGATCAGGATCGAGTTGGCAATGCCCTTCTCGATGCCTTCCTTGAGGATCTTGGTGTTGGTGACGTACAGGTCGTCGCCCACGAGCTGGACCTTCTGGCCCAGGCGCTCGGTCAGATGCTTCCAGCCGTCCCAGTCGCCTTCGGCCATGCCGTCTTCGATGGAGACGATGGGGTACTTGTCGACCCAGGTGGCCAGCATGTCGGTCCACTGCTCGGCGGTGAGTTGGATGCCGCCTTCGCCTTCGAGCACGTACTTGCCGTCCTTGTAGAACTCGCTGGCGGCGCAGTCCAGGCCCAGGGCGATCTGGTCGCCGGCGGTGTAGCCGGCCTTGTCGATGGCCTGCAGGATCAGCTGCAGCGCGGCTTCGTGGTTCTCGACCGAGGGGGCAAACCCGCCTTCGTCGCCCACGGCGGTGCTGATGTGCTTGTCGTGCAGGATGGCCTTGAGGGCATGGAACACCTCGGCGCCCCAGCGCAGGGCTTCGCGGAAGCTCGGGGCGCCCACGGGGATGATCATCAGCTCTTGAAGGTCGAGCGAGTTGTTGGCGTGTGCGCCGCCGTTGATGATGTTCATCATGGGCACGGGCATCTGCACCGCGCTCATGCCGCCGAAGTAGCGGTACAGCGGCAGGCCGGCTTCTTCAGCCGCAGCGCGGGCCACGGCCATCGACACGGCCAGCATGGCGTTGGCGCCCAGGCGGCCCTTGTTCTCGGTGCCGTCCAGGTCGATCAAGGTCTTGTCCAGGAAGGCCTGCTCGGAGGCGTCCAGTCCCAGCACGGCTTCGCTGATCTCGGTGTTGATGTTCTCGACGGCCTTGAGCACGCCCTTGCCGAGGTAGCGCTTCTTGTCGCCGTCGCGCAGCTCGATGGCCTCGCGCGAGCCGGTGGAGGCGCCCGACGGCACGGCCGCACGACCCATCACACCCGACTCCAGCAGCACGTCGCATTCGACGGTGGGGTTGCCACGGCTGTCCAGGACTTCGCGGCCGACGATATCAACGATTGCACTCATGGTTTCTACCTTTGGAACAAGTCAAAAAAGAAATCGGAACGGGGCGCTCAGACGCCCTCTACGGCAAACATGCGGATCGAGCCCGCACCCTCACGCAGCGTGCGCGCATGGGTGTAGGTTTCGGAGTGGTAGTAGGCCTGCGCGGTGGCGATGTCCTTGAACTTCAGCACCACAACCCGCTGCGGATGCCAGCCACCTTCGAGCGGCTCGATACGGCCACCGCGCACCAGCACCTCGGCGCCAAACTCCTGCATGGCGCGGGTGCTCCACTCGCGGTAGACCTTCATCTGCGCTTCGTCGGTGACGGTCACATCCGCAATGATGTACGCGCTCATTGGAAATCGTTCTCCAGCAGCGGATTTGTTTTGGTTACGGAATCGAGCGCGACCAGGGTTTCCAGCAGCGCCTTCATGCGGCCCAGCGGCACCGCGTTCGGTCCGTCGGACCAGGCCTCGGCCGGCTTCGGGTGCGTTTCCATGAACAGGCCGGCCACACCCACGGCGACACCCGCGCGGGCCAGCACCGGCACCATCTCGCGCGCACCGCCGCTGACGGCGCCCAGGCCGCCGGGCTTCTGCACCGAGTGGGTGACGTCGAACACCACCGGCGCGCCGGACTTGCGCATTTCGGCCAGGCTGGTCATGTCGGCCACCAGGTTGTTGTAGCCGAAGCTCACGCCGCGTTCGCAGGCCAGGAATCGGTCTTCCGACAGGCCGGCGTCCTTCGCGGCGGCGCGGGCCTTGTCGATGACGTTCTTCATGTCCCAGGGGGCGAGGAACTGGCCCTTCTTGATGTTCACCGGCTTGCCCGACTGCGCCACGGCGCGGATGAAATCGGTTTGGCGGCACAGGAAGGCCGGCGTCTGCAGCACGTCCACCACGGCTGCGACCTCGGCCACCTGCGACTCGTCGTGCACGTCGGTCAGCACGGGCAGCTGCAGCTGGCGGCGCACTTCGTCGAGGATCTTCAGTCCCGCGTCCAGTCCAACGCCGCGCTGGCTGCTGCCAGACGAGCGGTTGGCCTTGTCGAAGGAGCCCTTGTAGATCAGCGGAATGCCCAGCGCGCCGCAAATTTCCTTGAGCTGACCGGCGACATCGAGCGACATCTGCAGACCTTCGATGGAACAGGTGCCCGCGATCAGGAAGAAGCGCCGGTCCAGGCCGACGTCGAATCCGCAGAGTTGCATGGCGGTGTTCCGATCAGGCCTTGGCGGCCTTCTGGTGCTGGACCGCCGCCTTGACGAAGGCGTTGAACAGCGGGTGACCGGCCCAGGGAGTGGACTTGAACTCGGGGTGGAACTGCACGCCGATGAACCACGGGTGCTCGCTCTGCGGTAGTTCGACGATCTCGGTCAGCTGTTCGCGCTGGGTCAGAGCCGAGATCACCAGACCGGCCTTACGCAGCTGGTCGAGGTAGTTGACGTTGGCCTCGTAGCGGTGGCGGTGGCGCTCGGTCACCACGTCGCCATAGATGCTGTGCGCCAGCGTGCCGGGGGCCACGTCGGAGCTCTGCGCGCCCAGGCGCATGGTGCCGCCCAGGTCGGAGCTGGCGTCGCGCTTCTGGATGCTGCCGTCCGCGTCTTTCCATTCCTCGATCAGTGCGATCACCGGGTGCGGCGTGGCGGCATCGAACTCGGTGCTGTTGGCACCTTCGAGGCCCGCGACGTGGCGCGCGTACTCGATGGTCGCGACCTGCATACCGAGGCAGATGCCCAGATAGGGGACCTTGTGTTCGCGGGCGAAGCGGGCTGTGGCGATCTTGCCTTCCACGCCGCGCTGACCGAAACCGCCGGGCACCAGGATGGCGTCGTACTGTGCCAGCTTGGTCGCCACATCGGCACCCTCCATGGTTTCGGAGTCGACGTGGTCGATCTTGACGCGCACATGGTTGCGCATGCCGGCGTGGCGCAGGGCCTCGTTGACCGATTTGTAGCTGTCCGAGAGGTCGACGTACTTGCCGACCATGGCGATCTTCACCTCGCCTTGCGGGTGTTCGGTCTCGTAAACCAGGTCGTCCCAGCGCTTGAGGCTGGTGGGTGGGGTGTTCAGGCGCAGCTTGTCGCAGATCAGGCCGTCCAGGCCCTGCTCGTGCAGCATGCGCGGCACCTTGTAGATCGTGTCCACGTCCCACATGCTGATCACGCCCCACTCGGGCACGTTGGTGAACAGCGAAATCTTGGCGCGCTCCTCTTCGGGAATGCGGCGGTCGGCACGGCACAGCAGGGCGTCGGCCGAGATGCCGATCTCGCGAAGTTTCTGCACCGTGTGCTGGGTCGGTTTGGTTTTGAGCTCACCGGCCGCGGCAATCCACGGCAGGTAGGTCAGGTGCACGAAGGCCGAGTTGTTCGGGCCCATGCGCAGGCTCATCTGGCGCACGGCTTCCAGGAAGGGCAGGGACTCGATGTCGCCCACCGTGCCGCCGATCTCGACGATGGCCACGTCCACGGCATCGGGCGTGCCGATGCCGGCGCCGCGCTTGATGAACTCCTGGATCTCGTTGGTGACGTGCGGGATAACCTGCACGGTCTTGCCGAGGTAATCGCCGCGGCGTTCCTTCTCCAGCACCGACTGGTAGATCTTGCCGGTGGTGAAGTTGTTGGTCTTCTTCATGCGCGTTTCGATGAAACGCTCATAGTGACCAAGATCCAGGTCGGTTTCGGCGCCGTCGTCGGTGACGAACACCTCGCCGTGCTGGAAGGGCGACATGGTGCCCGGGTCCACGTTGATGTACGGGTCGAGCTTGATGAGGGTGACTTTGAGGCCGCGCGATTCAAGGATCGCAGCCAGGGAAGCAGAAGCAATGCCCTTGCCAAGGGAGGACACCACACCGCCGGTGACGAACACGAATTTGGTCATGACTCGGGCGAGCCGGGCGCTCGCAGGAGGTGGAAATGGCGATTATAGGCGCCACCCCCCTGTTGGCCCGGCCGCACGGACCGGTCACGACACGGTCGGTCCGCGGGCTGTGGTGCTCAGCGGTTGCCGCGCACCCGCAGCAGGAAATTCCTCTCCAGCTTGCCGCCGCCACTGGCCTGGGCCGTCACCGTCACAAGGAAGTCCTCGTCCTGGCCAGAGGTGTTGTCGTAGCACTCGGGAAAGCCCTTGCACGTCTGGGTGATGAGGCCGGTGCTGCTGTTGATGCGCAGATTGGTCAGCAGTGCCGCCACCGCGCTGCCCGAGGCGCTGACGCCGTCCAGCTTGAACGAGTAGCTCAGGGTTTCGCCGGCGGGCGGGGTGGCCGAGGTGTCTATGGCCCAGCGCGACTGGGTGGCGGTGCTGCCGGCGTACGCGGGATTGACCGGGCCGAAGTCGGCCTCGTTGCCCGAGTAGAAGCTGCCATCGGGCCTGATCTTGTCCAGCGGGTGGTAGCTGTCGCTGTCGGCAAACCAGACGTTGGCCAGGGCACCCCCCGTGGGCGCTTCGCCTTCCGGTCCGTCGGAGCCTCCTCCACAGGCTGCAAGGGAGGCCAGGACAAGGCTGGCGCTGAGGAGCATGGGAAGGCGGGTCAAGTGCATGGCCAAGGGTGTCCTGATATGGAAGGTTGGTCAAAGCGCAGATTATGGGTTCGCGCGGCCGTGGCCTGCTGGCAGGCGTTTCAAACTGCTACATTGCGGCCATGAGCGAACTCGCCGGCAAACACATTGTCCTGGGGCTGTCGGGCGGGATCGCCTGCTACAAGGCGGCCGAATTCTGTCGCGCCCTGATCAAGGCCGGTGCCTCCGTCCAGGTGGTCATGACCGAAGCGGCCACCCAGTTCATCACACCGGTCACGATGCAGGCCCTGTCAGGTCGCACGGTGTTCTCGTCCCAGTGGGACAACCGCAACGCAGCGGGCGTGGACAACAACATGCCCCACATCAACCTGAGCCGGGAAGCCGACGCGATCGTGGTGGCCCCCGCCAGCGCCGACTTCATGGCCAAGCTGCTGCACGGCCGGGCCGACGACCTGCTCAGTCTGATGTGCCTGGCGCGCCCGATCGACAAGGTGCCACTCATCCTGGCGCCCGCCATGAACCGCGAGATGTGGGCCCACCCGGCCACGCAGCGCAATGTGGCCCAGCTCAAAGCCGATGGCGCCATGGTGCTGGACGTGGGCGTGGGTGATCAGGCCTGTGGCGAGATTGGCGACGGGCGCATGCTCGAACCGGACGAACTGCTGTACGAGCTCATCCGCTTCTTCACGCCCAAGCTGCTGGCCGGCCAGCAGGTGCTGGTCAGCGCCGGCCCGACCTTCGAGGCGATCGACCCGGTGCGGGGTCTGACCAACCTGTCCAGCGGCAAGATGGGTTTTGCCATTGCCAGGGCCGCGCACGAGGCGGGCGCCCATGTGACGCTGGTGGCTGGGCCGGTGAGCCTGCCGACCCCCCGAGGCGTGGGGCGCATCAACGTCAAGTCCGCGCTGAACATGCAGAAGACGCTCGGCGTACTGAGCCAGAACGCCACGGTGTTCATCTCGGCCGCCGCGGTGGCCGACTGGCGTCCAGCCGACATCGCCGTGCAGAAGATCAAGAAGGACGGTTCGGGGCAGGTGCCGACCCTGGGATTCGTCGAGAACCCCGACATCCTCGCTGGCATTGCCCAGACCGCACGGGCGCAGAGCCGGGCGCTGTACTGCGTCGGGTTTGCCGCCGAGAGCGAGGACCTGCTGGCCCACGCACAGGCCAAGCGGGTTCGCAAGGGGGTGCCGCTGCTGGTGGGCAACATCGGCCCGGACACCTTCGGCCAGGACGACAACGCCCTGCTGCTGGTGGATGAGCAGGGCAGTTCGGAGCTGCCCCGGGCGTCCAAGCTGCAGCTGGCGCGGCAGCTTGTGGCGGAGATCGCGCGGCGTCTGCCCAACCCCTCGCCGCTGCCAGCCACGACCTGACCTGACCTGACCTGACCTGACCTGACCTGACCTGACCTGACCTGACCTGACCTGGTAACGCCGGTTGCCCGGCGCTGGCAAGCTCGCTATCATCGAATAAGCAATTGCTTATTCGATGATTTGGAGGAGACGCCCATGCCATCCCGAATTCAGAACCACCGGCCCCCGGTGCCAGGGGCCTCTTCCGGCGCTGTCAACGAATCCCGGCGCCACTGGGTGCGGGCCGCCGCCGGCCTGGGGGCCGCCGGGCTGGGCCTGGCCCTGGTGCCCGAGGTCCGGGTGTTCGCCCAGCAGGTGCAGGAATTCATCGAAGGCCCGCCGGTGCCGGACGTCCAACCCGAGCAACTCTCGCCGCATGTCTGGATGGTCTATGCGAAGGAGGGCTTCCCGACGCAGGACAACCAGGGCCTGATGGCGAGCGTGATTTTCGTGGTGACCCAGAAGGGCGTGGTGGTGCTGGACAGCGGTGCCTCGCTGCAGATCGGCCAGATGGCGATCCGCATGATCAAGACGGTGACGCCCAAGCCGGTGATCGCGGTGTTCAACAGCCACTACCACGGCGACCACTGGCTGGGCAACCACGCCTTCGCCGACGCCTACGGCAAGGACCTGCCGATCCATGCGCTGGCCTACACGCGCGAGCAGATTGCCGGCCACGAGGGCAACCTCTGGCGCAGCCTGATGGAGCGCTGGACCAACCAGGCCACCCTGGGCACCAAGGTGGTCGCGCCGAACCAGACCGTGGAACATGGGCAGGTGTTCGACTATGGCGATGTGCAGATCCGGCTGCACCACTACGGCCGGGCCCACACGCCGTCGGACCTGTGTTTCGAGGTCGTGCAGGACCAGCTGACCTATGTGGGCGACATCGCGATGGCGAACCGTATCGCCAACATCGACGACGGTTCCTACCCGGGCACCTTCAAGTACTACGAGGCACTCAGGAAAGCCGCGGGCGACCAGCTCTGGGTGCCCGGCCACGGCCGGGGCAGCAAGGACCTGCTGGACACCTATGGCACGTTCATGAAGGGTATCTGGGAACCGTGTGTGCAGGCGGTCAAGGACGGCATTCCGCTGGATGGCGCCAAGGCGCTGGTGATGAAAGACCCCCGTGTCGCCAGCCGCGCGAAGACCATGGACGGCTTCGACAGCAACATCGGCAAATACACCAGCCTGGCCTACCTGGAGGCGGAGAAAGAGGCGTTCTGATTTTCAGCGCCACCAGGGCAGCAGCCGCTTCATCGCGGCGACTTCACCCGGGTGATCCGGCAGGTAGCCGGCCATCGACTGCAGGCGCTGTTGCCAGCGCGTGCTGTGCAGCAGCCTGAGCAGGTTCTGCACCGGCGCCTGCTCCAGTGCCGATTTCAGGCACACCAGCAGGTAGCGCTCGTCCGTCAGCGGCACAAAGCCGAGTCCCTGGATGCGCGCTGTGTACTCGGTGCCCAGGCCCACGTCGGCGTCGCCACTGGCCACGGCCTGGGCCACTGCCGCATGGGAGCTTTCCTCGCGGTCGAAGCCGTTGAGGTCGGCGCTGCTCAGGCCGTCCTGGCTCAGCAGCTCTTCCAGCAGCAGCCGGGTGCCGGTGCCGATGGCGCGGTTGACGAAGCGGGCGCGCTGCAGAGACACATCGCGCAGATCGCGCAAGCGCAAGGGGTTGCCCGGCGCCACCATCAACCCCTGCGAGCGGCGCGCAAAACCGATGATCTTGTGTGTGCCGGGCTTGAGCAGCGGGCGGTAGGTGCGGGCGCTGCGGCTGTCGGCGTCCGCAAACGGCTGGGTGTGGAAGCCCGCCAGCAGGCAGCGGCCTTCGTTGAGGGCGCGGATCGCGTCGACGCTGCCGGTGAAGCGGATGTCCAGATGCACGCCGGGCTCGTTCGCCGTCTGCGACGAGGCGGCCAGTTCCTGCAGCTCGGCCAGCGCATGGTCGTGGCTGGCGTACAGCGTCAGGACCTCGCGGGGGCGCTGCGCGTCGTCGAAAGCCAAGGCAAAGGCCCGTTCCAGCTCCGCGCGCAGGCTCTCCATCTGCGGGCCCAGCCGCGCCTGTGCCAGACGCTCGGCCATCAGCAGGCGCTGGCCGAAGGGTGAGAGCAGGGCGGACTGCCCGCGTTCCCAGACCAGCAGTTCGCGCCCCAGCTGCTGCTCCCACTCCTTGAGCTGGCCCCAGACATGGCGGTACGAGAGGCCCAACTGCCGGGCCGCCGCGGAAATCGAACCCTGCTCGTGCACGGCGTGCAGCACATCCATCATCGGGTTGCTCAGCAACGCCGAGCCCCGCCCGCGCTCCGGGCGTTCGGCCATCAGCGAATAGGACATCGCAATCCGTTTCATGGGCGTCGAGTGTGCCTGAGAGCTTCCATATGCAAACAAGTTCCTATGTTGATTTGTTCATACCGAGTTGCCACGTACTCTCAAACCCGTAGCGCCCGCTTATGCTGCGGCGCAACGTATGAACACTTTTTCCGATAGCGCAGTCACCGCGCTCGAACTCATCCTCTCGGGCGATGCCAGTCTCTGGGCAATCGTGACGCGCTCCCTCGCCGTGAGCGCCACGGCCTGCCTGTTTGCCTGCGGCCTGGGGCTCTTGCTCGGCGCCTGGCTGGCGGTGGCGCGGTTCCCGGGTCGGCCGATGGTGCTGACCGTGCTCAACACCTTCCTGGCCATTCCGTCGGTGGTGGTGGGTCTGGTGATCTACCTGCTGCTCTCGCGCTCCGGCCCGCTGGGTTTCCTGGGCTGGCTGTTCAGCTTCCAGGCCATGGTGCTGGCGCAGGCGATCCTGGTGCTGCCGCTGGTCACTGCGCTCACGCGCCAGGTGGTCGAAGACGCAGACCGCAGCCACGGCGAGCAGCTGTCTTCGCTGGGAGCGGGTCTGGGCCTGCGCAGCCTGCTGATGGCCTGGGACGAGCGCTACGCGCTGCTCACGGTGCTGATCACCGCCTTCGGCCGCGCGGTGTCCGAGGTGGGCGCGGTGATGATCGTCGGCGGCAACATCGACGGCTTCACCCGCGTCATGACCACCGCCATCGCGCTGGAGACCAGCAAGGGCGACCTGCCGCTGGCGCTGGGTCTGGGCATCGTGCTGCTGGCGGTGGTGCTGCTGCTCAACAGCCTGGTGGCGCTGCTGCGCCGCTGGCGCGAACACCTGGACGGTGGCGATCTGCGGATGGCCACGACATGAAGGTGGAACTCTCCGCAACGGGCGAGGTGTTCGGCCGCGCAGGCGCAGCGCCGGCCGTGCTGACGCTGGCGTCGGTCCACGTGAGCCTCGGGCCCGCCGCGCAGGTGGAGGCGCTGCGGAACATCACGCTGGCCATCCACGCGGGCGAGCGCGTGGCCCTGGTCGGCCCCAACGGCTGCGGCAAGAGCACGCTGCTGCGCACGCTGCACGGCCTGCTGCCCATCGCGCAGGGCCGGCGGGAGGTGCCCCATGCCTCGCGCATCGCCATGCTGTTCCAGCGCCCGCACATGCTGCGCATGTCGGTGCGGCGCAACCTGCAGCTGGGCCTGTGGCTCAGCGGCGTGCCCTGGGGACAGACCAAGGAACGCGCCCGGCAGGCGCTGGAGCGCGTGCAGCTGGCGTCGCTGGCCGAGCGCAACGGCCGCGCGCTGTCGGGCGGGCAGCAGCAGCGCGTGGCGCTGGCGCGGGCCTGGGCGCTGCGGCCCGATGTGTGGCTGCTGGACGAGCCCACCGCGAGCCTGGACCCACACGCCAAACGCGATGTCGAGGCGCTCATCGCTGATTTCGGCGACGAAGCGCCTGTGCCTGGCCACCTGCCGCCCACGCTGGTGTTCGCCAGCCACAACCTCGGCCAGGTCAAGCGCCTGGCCAGCCGCGTGGTCTACATGGAGCAGGGGCGCGTGCTGGCCGACCTGCCCGTGCAGCAGTTTTTTGATCAGTCCCTGCTGGAAGAGCGCTTTCCGCAGGCCAGTGCTTTTGTCAAAGGAGAAACCACATGAAGTCGTTCACCGCTTCCCGTCGCACCGTCGTGCAACTGCTCACCGCTGCCGGCCTCGTGTCGGCTGGCCTGCTGGGCGCCACTTCCGCACTGGCCCAGAGCAGCATCGTCGTGGCCTCGACAACGTCCACCGAGCAGTCGGGCCTGTTCGGCCACATCCTGCCGGCCTTCAAGCAGGCCAGCGGCATCGACGTCAAGGTGGTGGCGCTGGGCACTGGCCAGGCCATCGACATGGCGCGCCGCGGCGACGCCGACGTGCTGTTCGTGCACGACAAGGCCGCCGAAGAGAAGTTCGTGGCCGACGGCTTTGCCGCCAAACGCCAGGAGGTCATGTACAACGACTTCGTGCTGATCGGTCCGAAAGCCGACCCGGCCGGCACCAAGGGCACCGACATCGTGGCCGCGCTCAAGAAGATCGCCACCGCCAATGCGCCCTTCGTTTCGCGCGGCGACAAGAGCGGCACGCACGCGGCCGAGCTGCGCTTCTGGAAGATGACCGACACCGATGCCAACAAGGGCAGCGGCTACAAGGAATGCGGCTGCGGCATGGGCCCGGCCCTGAACATCGGCGCGAGCAGCGGAGCCTACGTGCTGGCCGACCGCGGCACCTGGCTCAACTTCAAGAACCGCGCCGACATGGCCGTTCTGGTGGAAGGTGACAAGCGCCTGTTCAACCAGTACGGCGTGATGCTGGTGAGCGCCGCCAAGCACCCGCAGGTGAAGACGGCCGACGGCCAGAAGTTTGTCGACTGGGTCACCGGCCCCGCCGGCCAGAAGGCCATCGCCGAGTACAAGATCGGCGGCGAGCAGCTGTTCTTTCCGAACGCCACGAAATGACGGTGCGCCTCAGCGCACCATCGCCACGCCCTTGATCTGGGCGTAGACCAGCTGACCCGGCGCCAGCGCCAGGCGCCGGGCCGACAGGCTGCTGATGCGCGAGAGCAGGGTGGCGCCCTGGCCGTCGGCGCCCAGGCGCAGGCTCACCACCACCTGCGCCGGGGCGTTGTCCGTCAGGCTGTCCACCACCGCCGGCAGCACGTTGAGCACGCTGGTCTGCGCAGGCATCACCAGCGACAGGCTCACATCCCGCGCCTGAATGTGCAGGCGCGCGCGCGTGCCAGGCTGTGGCACGCCCTGGCGCGACTGCGGCAGCAGCAATTGCCCACCGTCGATGTCGTAGACCGCGAGCTGGTCCGCGGGCGAATAGCCGCTGCAGTGGCCCTGCAGCACCGAGACCGCACTGTCACCGCGCGCGAGCGGCAGGTTGCTGCGCGTGAGCATCTGGGCCAGCGGGCCGTCGGCCAGCACCCGGCCCTCTTCGAGCAACACCACGTGGTCGGCCAGCCGCGCCACCTCGTCCAGCGAATGCGTCACATAGACCACCGGCACGTCCAGCGCCTCGTGCAGCTGCTCCAGCCAGGGCAGGATCTCGGCCTTGCGCGCCGTGTCCAGGGCGGCCAGCGGCTCGTCCATCAGCAGCAGCTGCGGGCTGGTGGCCAGCGCGCGGGCAATGGCCACGCGCTGGCGCTCGCCGCCCGAGAGCTCGTGCGGCCGGCGCTGCAGCAGGTGGCCGATGCCCAGCAGCTCCAGCCCGTGGCGCCAGTCGTGCCGGCGCTGCGCGGCCGGTGTGCGGTCGAAGCCGAAGCGCAGGTTGCCCTCCACCGTCAGGTGGTCGAACAGGCTGGCCTCCTGGAACACATAGCCCAGTGCGCGCTGGTGCGTGGGCAGGAACACACCGCGCGCGCTGTCCTGCCAGGTCTGGCCGTCCACCACCACCGCGCCGGTGGCCTGGCGTTCCAGCCCGGCGAGCACGCGCAGGCAGGTGGTCTTGCCACTGCCTGAGGGGCCGAACAGCGCGGTGATGCCGTGGCCCGGTAGGGCCAGCCACACGTCCAGCGCGAAGTCGCCCCGGTCCAGCCGGGCGTTCAGGGTCAGTGTGGTCTTGCTCATGAGGTGCGCACCCGGCGCGCCTGCCGCGCGTTGTAGACCTGCAGCGTCATCAGCACCACGAACGCGAACACCAGCATCACCGCCGCCAGCCGGTGGGCGTCGGCATACTCCAGCGCCTCGACGTGGTCGAAGATCTGCACCG
This sequence comes from Hydrogenophaga pseudoflava NBRC 102511, assembly GCF_001592285.1. Taxonomy (GTDB): domain Bacteria; phylum Pseudomonadota; class Gammaproteobacteria; order Burkholderiales; family Burkholderiaceae_C; genus Hydrogenophaga; species Hydrogenophaga pseudoflava. The sequence goes on from NZ_BCWQ01000008.1 coordinate 34,949, forward strand.
ACACCACCCGCGTCACGCCCGGAATGTTGCCGCCCACCATCAGCACCACACCGAACTCGCCCACCGTGTGCGCGAAGCTCATGATGCAGCCGGTCACGATGCCCGGCCGGCACAGCGGCAGCACCACATGAAAGAAGCGGTCCAGCGGCGAGGCGCGCAGCGTGGCCGCCACCTCCAGCGGCCGCTCGCCCAGCGCCTGCATGCTGTTGAGGATGGGCTGCACCATGAATGGCAGCGAATAGAACACCGAGGCCACCACCAGCCCGGTGAATGTGAAGGGCAGGGTGGGCAGGCCCATGGAAACCATCCAGGCGCCGATGGGCCCGTTCGGCCCCAGCCCCACCAGCAGATAGAACCCGAGCACCGACGGCGGCAGCACCAGCGGCAGCGCCACCAGCGCGCCCACGGGCCTGGCCACCCAGCTGCGCGAGCGCGCCAGCCACCAAGCCAGCGGCGTGCCCAGCAGCAACAGGATCAGCGTGGTGAGCGCAGCGACTTTGAAGGTCAACCACAGCGCCTGGAGGTTGTCCGGGGTGAGGAACATGTCAGAGGTCGTAGCCGTAACTGCGGATCAGGTCCTTGATGTTCGGGCTCTGCAGCAGCTTGAACAACTCTTTCGCCGCCTCGTTGTTCGCTCCCCGCTTGAGCAACACCGCGTCCTGCCGGATGGCGTCGTAATGGGTCTGCGGAATCACCCACATCGCCCCCCCCTTGAGTTGGCCGCCTTCCAGCACCTGCGACATCGCCACAAAGCCCACGTCGGCGTTGCCGGTCTTCACGAAGTTGAAGGTCTGGCCGATGCTCTCGCCCTGCACCAGCTTCGGCGCCAGCGCGTCCTTCAGGCCCAGCTTGTCCAGCACCTGCAGCGCGGCGGCGCCGTAGGGCGCGGTCTTGGGGTTGGCGAAAGCCACCTTGCCCAGGTCGGCCGCCTTGAGCACCGCGCCCTGGCCGTCCACACGACCTGGCTTGACCGACCACAGCACCAGCTTGCCGGTTGCGTAGGTGAAGCGCGTGCCCGGCTGCGCCAGATCGTCCTTCTCCAGCATCTCGGGGCGTTCGTTGTCGGCCGAGAGGAACACATCGAACGGCGCGCCGTTCTTGATCTGCGTGTAGAACGCGCCCGACGCACCGGTGGAAATCTTCAGCGTGTGGCCGGTGGTCTTTTCCAGCACCGCGGCGATGGCCTTGATCGGCTCGGCAAAGTTGGCCGCCACCGCCACCTGGGCTTCGGCGGCGTGGGCGGCGGTGTGCGTGAACGCGACCCACAGGAGGGCGGAAAGGGAAGACAGCAGCAGACGCATGGGCACCTCGGTGTGAAGCAGAAAGGTGGCGGGGATCGTTATCCCATAATGGAATAGCGAGTGTAGCGCGTGGCCAGCCGGGCAGAATTGCGGCATGACAGACGCACCACCGCCGGCCGAACAGCCCCGCAACCTCCTCCACGGCGTGACCCTCGAGGCGATGGTCCGCGCACTGGAGGCGCACTACGGTTGGGACGAGCTTGCGCGGCGCGTCCCCATCCGCTGCTTCGCGATCGACCCGAGCGTCAAGTCCAGCCTGACGTTCCTGCGCAAGACGCCATGGGCGCGGGAGAAGGTGGAGGGGCTTTACCTGTTCATGCTTCGGGAGGCGCGGCGGTCGCAGCGGGGTGGCGTCAGAGGTTCCCCGGGCGGAGGCTGAGAAGCAAGGCCGCCGTGGCATTGGCGGCAAAGCAGCGATTGCCGTGGTTCATGGGTATCCACTCCAGGACTGCTTTGGTAGACGAGGCGGTCATTCAAATACCTTCAGCGGTCCTGTCCAAAGACGAGCTTCACCTTGGGATGAATCGGCAACAAGCAAGTTGCGCCCACCTGTGTGATGGCACTGATCCCGAGGGTGCCGCTCAGCCGCGAAACAGTACTCACCCAGCACCCTTGCTTCAAGATCGCAGCATTGGAATTCAGAGTGCCCATGTCATCCACGACGAATGGCTCTCAGGTGCTCTATGTCCCGATGCACGGGATCTGATATCGCAACGTCGCCCCTCAAAAGGCCTTGAGCTGTTTTTCGGGGTATAGAATAAAAACTGTTGGTGCTCGCAGTGCTGTTCAGGCATTGCAGTTCAACGGGAAGCAGGAGGGCGAGTCCCACACGGACGAACCTAACCTGCGCTGCCCCCGCAACGGTAAGCAGACGGGTGGTCCAAGGCATTGCCAGGGCCCCCATTTCTCAAAATTTCGCCACTGGGTCACACCGGGAAGGCTTTGGGAAACGCTCTGCCAGCCCGGATACCGGCCAACAAGGAGGCTGCGCCCCAAAGCGCAGCCGCATTACCCAAACACCGTCGGGGAAGGCGGTGAGGGGTCTTCGCCGGTGTCCTCATGTCGTCCCTTCGCATGTTTTTGCGAGTCTGTGCCAGCGCCTGCGCCTGCGCGTGCGCTCGCCGGGGGCTGCCCGTTCGCCGCTGGAACCTGTCCTCGCCTCTCCCTTGGGTCTTTGCCGACTTTTCAACCGCGTTGTGTCCAACGCATCCAACCCAAGGAGTCACTTCATGCACATCGAACCAGGTCTGGTGGACGGGGCCAAGCTCGCCCTGAGCGTCGCCACAGCGGCCGCCTGCATCGGCTACACGGCCAAGCTGTCGGCGGACACGATCAGAAAGGACGGCGCAGCGGCCCTGCTGTTGCGGGCCCTGCTGGCGACAGCGCTGGTGTTCTGCTTCTTCGAGGTGCTGCCGCACCACCCGGTGGGCGTGTCCGAGGTTCATCTGATCCTGGGCACCACGCTGATGCTGCTGTTCGGCGCGGCACCAGCGGCCATCGGGCTGGCCGGCGGCCTGCTGGTCCAGGGCCTGTTCTTTGCGCCCTTCGATCTGCCGCAGTACGGCATGAACCTGACCACGCTGCTGGTGCCGCTGTTCGCCACCGCGGCCCTCGCGCGGCGCGTGATTCCCGACCAGATGGCCTATGTGGACCTGCGCTACAGCCAGGCCCTGAAGCTGTCCCTGGCCTACCAGGGCGGCATCGTGCTGTGGGTGGGTTTCTGGGCGCTCTATGGGCGTGGCCTGGGCGTCGACAACCTGGTGAGCATCGGCAGCTTCGGCGCCGCCTACATGAGCGTGGTGCTGGCCGAGCCGCTGATCGACCTGGCCGTCCTGGCCCTGGCCAAGACGCTGCGCGGCCTGCAGGGCAGCGCGGTGGTGGAACGCCGCCTGCACCAGGCCGCCTGACCGCGCACGCACCATGGGTGTCGGAACGGTCTGGTTTGTGGGTGCGGGGCCGGGCGATCCGGAACTGATCACCGTCAAGGGGCGCGACCTGATCGCGCGCGCCGGGGCCATCCTGTTCGCCGGTTCGCTGGTGAACGAGGCGGCCACCCGCTGGGCACCGCCGGGCTGCCTGATTGCGGACAGCAAGGACATGACGCTGGAGCAGATGTCCGCCTGGCTGATCGCGAACGCGGCGCGCTGCGACACCGTGGTGCGCCTGCAGACCGGCGACCCGGCTCTCTACGGCACGCTGATCGAACTGGTGCAGCCGCTGGACGCCGCGGGCGTGCCGGTGGCGGTGGTGCCGGGCGTGTCCTCGGCCATGGCCTCGGCGGCGGCGGCGGTGGAGAGCTTCACCCTGCCCGAGGTCACGCAGACCACCATCTTCACCCGGGTCGAGGGGCGCACGCCCATGCCCGACGGCGAAGACCTGGCCGCCCTGGCGACCCACCGCTGCACGCTGTGCATCTTCCTGTCCATCACGCTGCTGAACAAGGTGGAGGCCGGCCTGCGCGCCGCCGGCTGGGCCGAGGACGCGCCCATGCTGGTGGTGCACAAGGCCAGCTGGCCCGGCGAGGAGCGCATCGTGCGCGGCACGCTGGCCACCATCAAACAACAGTGCCGCGACGCCGGCATCGTCAGCCAGGCCATGGTGATCGCCAGCCCCACGCTGGGCGCGCGCCACTGGCCCGAGCTGGCCAGATCCAAGCTCTACGACCCCAGCTTCACCCACCGTTTCAGGAAAGCCACGACATGAACCACACCACGATCCTGCTGGTGGGCCACGGCTCGCGCGAGGACGCCGGCAACCAGGAAATCCGCGACTTCGTCGACCAGTGGCGCGCGCGCCAGCCGGACTGGCGCATCAAGGTCTGCTTCATCGAATTTGCACCGCCGTCGCTGCACGATGGCCTGCTGGCCGCGGCGCAGTCGGCGCGCCGCGTGCTGGTGCTGCCGCTGATCCTCAACGCCGCCGGCCACGCCAAGATGGAGATTCCCGAGGCGATCGAACACGCCCGCGCACACGCGCCCGGCACCGAGTTCCTCTACGGTCCGCACCTCGGCGCCTGCGACCCCATCCTCGCCATCCTCCAGCGCCGCCTGCGCCAGGCCATGGCCGAGCTGGACATGCCCGACCCCACCACCACCGGCGTGGTGCTGCTGGGCCGGGGCTCGTCGGACCGCGGCGCCAACGGCGACATGGCCCGGATGGCGCGCTGGCTGCAGGAGGAAAGCGACCACGAACTGGTGGACCTGGCCTTCACCGGCATCACCTTTCCGCGGCTCGAACGCGTGGTGCAGCGCCAGGTGCTGATCGGCCTGCGCCAGGTGGTGGTGCTGCCCTACTACCTCTACACCGGCACGCTGATGCAGCGCATCCACCGCCAGGTCGCCCACCTGCGGGTGCAGTACCCGCAGATCCGTTTTGCCTGCGGCACGCACTTCGGCTTCGAGAAGGAAATCTTCGAACTGGTGGAGCAGCGCGTGCACGACCTGCTGGCCGGCGTGCCCGACAGCCGGCTGCCCTGCGACGGCTGCAGCTACCGCGAGATCGCGCACGACCTGGGCCACGGGCACTCGCACGAGCACACGCACACCGCCGTCCATGTGCATCCGCACACCGCACAAGTGCAACCTGCATGAGCACCGTCAACACCGTCACCGAGCAGCTCACCGCCGCCGGCCAGGCGATCGAGCACGACAGCTTCGCCATCATCGACGCCGAGGCCGGCCCGCACGCCTACACGGCCGGGCAGTGGCCCATCGTGCGCCGCATGATCCACGCCAACGCCGACTTCGAGTTCAACGGCCTGACCGCCTTCCACCCCGACGCGGTGCAGGCGGGCATGGCCGCGGTGCTGCGTGGTGGCACGCCCGTGGTGGCCGACGTGGAGATGATCTGCTCGGGCCTGTCCCGGCCGCGCCTGGCGCACTTCGGCATGGCCACGCACCAGTTCATCAGCGATGCCGACGTGATCGCCCAGGCACAGGCCGACAACACCACCCGCGCCGTGCAGGCCATGCGCAAGGCGCACCGCCTGGGCCTGCTGCAGGGCGCCATCGTCGGCATCGGCAACGCGCCCACCGCGCTGATCGAGCTGGTGCGGCTGATCGTGGAAGACGGTGTGCGCCCCGCCCTGGTGGTCGGCATGCCGGTGGGCTTCGTGTCGGCCGCAGAGTCGAAAGACCTGATGGCGCAGATCGCCGACGTGCCCTGGATCGTCATCCGCGGCCGCAAGGGCGGCTCTACCCTGGTGGTCGCCGCCCTGCACGCGCTGCTGGCGCTGGCCGAGGCGCAGCAACGCACCGAGGGCGCCTGAATGGACAGCACCACCCCGCGCGGCACCCGCACCGGCTTCACCACCGGCGCCTGTGCGGCCGCGGCCGCCCGGGCCGCCGCGCAGGGACTGGAAACCGGTGCGGTCCCCGATGCCATGGAGAGCCTGCTGCCCAACGGCCAGCGCGTGCGTTTTGCCGTGCACGACGGACGCTGCGATGCGCACAGCGCCCACGCCATGGTGGTGAAGTTCGCGGGCGACGACCCGGACTGCACCGACGGCGCCCACCTCACGGTGGACCTGTGCCTGCTGCCCGGCCGCGCGGGCGAGATCAGCTTCGTGGCCGGCGACGGCGTGGGCACGGTGACTCTGCCTGGCCTCGGGCTGGCGGTGGGCGGTCCGGCCATCAATCCGGTGCCGCGCCAGAACATCGCCGACAACCTGCGCGAGGCCGCGCCGAGGCTGCTCACACAGCACGGGCTGGAGGTCACCGTGAGCGTGCCCGGCGGCCAGGAGATGGCGAAGAAGACCACCAACGCGCGGCTGGGCATCCTGGGCGGCATCAGCATCCTGGGCACCACCGGCATCGTCAAACCCTATTCCACCGCCGCCTGGCGGGCCAGCGTGGTGCAGGGCATCCAGGTGGCGGCCACGCTGGACCACGGTGTGGTGGCGCTGACCACCGGCGGCCGCACCGAGACCTTTGCCATGCAGACGCTGCGTGCGGAACGCCCTGGCCTGCCCGCCGCCTGCTTCGTGCAGATGGGCGACTTCCTGCGCTACGCGTTGGATGAGGTGGTGGCCCAGGGCCTGCCCGAGGTGGTGCTGGGTGTGATGGTGGGCAAGCTGACCAAGATCGCCCAGGGCGAGACCATCACCCACGCCAACCGCAACGTGGTGGACACCGACCTGGTCGCCGAGATCGCCCGGCAGATCGGTGCCACAGCCGAGGACTGCGCGGCCATCGCCGCCGCCGAGACCGCGCGCTTCGGCGCCGAGCTGATGGTCGAACGCGGCCTGGGCCCGGCCTTCCACCAGGCGCTGGCACAGCGCGCCATCGACACCCTCACCGCGCCCGAGCGCTACGGCCACGCTTTTGCGCTGCGCGTGCTGGTGTGCGACTTCAGCGGCCAGCCGGTGGCCGACGTGCGCTCGGCGCCCGCCGACGCGCGGCCCCGTCCCGCCACCGCCGGACGCACCGGCATCGGCCACACCCACCACTCCGACTTCGACACCGAATGAACGACCTGCCCTCCCACGATCCCAACCGCTGCCGCGTGATCGGCGTGCTCGACGACGGCGTGGCCAGCCTCGGCGCCACCGCACTGGCCCACCTGCGCACGGCCGACGTGGTGATCGGCGGCGCGCGCACGCTGGCGCTGCTGCGGCACGCGCTCAAACCCGGCGCCGTCACCCACGACCTGACCGGCCAGCTGAAGGCGGTGCCCGGCTGGGTGCGCGCCGCGCGCGAGGCCCACCAGGCCTGCGTGGTGCTGGCCACCGGCGACCCGCTGTGCCACGGCATCGCGCCCTACCTGGCCCAGCACCTGTGCCTGGAGGCGCTGGAGATCCTGCCCAACCTGTCCACGCTGCAACTGGCCTGCGCCCGCGTGGGCCTGGCCTGGCAGGACGCGCGCATCGTCTCCGTGCACGCCGCCGATGCCGGCGAGTGGCAGCGCGGCGCCCCGCCCACCCACGGTCTGTACGCGCTGGCCCAGGCCCTGCGCGCCGAGCAGCGCCTGCTGCTGCTGACCAGCCCGGCGAACAGCCCCGACCGCATCGCCCGTCTGCTGCTGGCCGAAGGCCTGGGCAGCGACTTCCACATGGCCGTGGCCGAACACCTGCTGCAGCCCGGCGAGCGGGTGCATGCGCAACTCAGCCCGGCGGAAGCGGCCCGCATGCGCTTTGCCGAACCGAACGTGGTGCTGCTGTGGCGCACCCGGCCGCGGCCGCAGCCGGTGCGCTTCGGCCTGGCCGACAGCGCCTTCGAGCAGCGCCAGCCCGAGAAGGGCCTGATCACCAAGCAGGAGGTGCGTGCCGTCAGCCTGGCGCGGCTGCAGCTGCGCACCGACAGCGTGGTCTGGGACATCGGCGCCGGCAGCGGCTCGGTGGGGCTGGAGGCCGCCCGCCTGTGCCCGCAGGGCCATGTGTTCGCCATCGAGAGGAACGAGGCCGACCACGCCATCGCCCGGCGCAACCACGCGGCCTTCGGCGTCAGCAACTACAGCCTCCACCTTGGCAAGGCGCCCGAGGGCCTGGACACCTGGCCCGACCCCGACGCGGTGTTCATCGGCGGCTCCGGCGGCGAGCTGGCCGGGCTGATCGCGCAGGTGTTGCGACGCCTGCGGCCGCAGGGCCGGCTGGTGATGAACTTCGTGACCCTGGAGAACCTGGCCACCGCCACCCAGGCCCTGCAGCAGCTGAACGCCGACTGGGACGTGCTGCAACTGCAGGCCGCGCGCAGCCGCCCCATCCTGCACATGCACCGCATGGCCGCCGAGAACCCGGTGTGGCTGGTGTGCGCCGGCGTAGGCCCCATGGGCCACGGCGCACACGGGCCGGTGGTGGCGGCCGAGGAGACGGCGCATGGCTGACATCGCGCCCGCCACCGCCCCCCGCATGGGCACCCTGCACGGCATCTCGCTCGGCCCGGGCGACCCCGGCCTGATCACCCGCGCCGCCTGGGCCGCGCTGCAGCGGCGCGACGCGGTGTGGGTGTACCCGGTGCGCAGCGGCAAGACGCCCAGCTACGCGCTGGACATTGTGCAGCGCGCCGGCCTGGCGCCGCCCGAGACCCACACGCCGCTGCTGTTCCCGATGACGCACGACGGCGAGAAGCTGGCGCGCGCCTGGCTGAAGGCCGCGCAGACCGTGCTGCCCTGGCTGCAGGCCGGGCGCGACGTGCTGTTCCTGGTCGAGGGCGACGCCTCCACCTACGCCACCTTCGGCCACCTCGCGCGCACCCTGCGCGGGCTGGACGAGCGGCTGCCGGTGCGCACCATCGCCGGAGTCAATTCGTTCACCGCGGCCTGTGCCGATGTGGGCGAACCGTTCGCCGAGCAGGACGACACCGTGGCCATCGTGCCGGCGGCCTACGGCGTGGGCGCGGTCGACCGGCTGCTGCCCGACTTCGACACCCTGGTGCTGATGAAGATCAAGCCGCTGATCGAGGACCTGCTGGACTGGCTGGAGGCGCGCGACCTGCTGGCCGGCGCGCACTTCGTCGAACGCGTTGGCGCGCTGGACGAGCGGCACCTCTCGGGCCCCGCGCTGCTCACGCTGCGCGGCACCAAGGTCAGCTACCTCTCGCTGCTGATCGTGAAGAACCCCCACCGCGTGCGCGGTGAGCGCATCAAGGGCTGTCTCAAGAAAACCCCGGAACCCGCTGCATGAACCCCGACCATCCCCATCCTCTTCCCCGCACCGTCCTCGTCGCCATCACCAAACACGGCGCCGCGCAGGCCGCCACTCTGGCGCGCGCGCTGCCTGGGGCCAGCGTCTGCGTGGCCGCCCGGTTTGCCGACGCCTGCGCCGGCCTGCCCAACCCGGTGCTCGCCTACGACGGCCCGTTAAAGGAACAGATCGGCGAGCTGTTCGCGCAGTTCGACCAGATCGTGTTCTTCGTCTCGCTCGGCGCCGTGGTGCGCCTGATCGCGCCGCACCTGAAGAACAAGGACGAAGACCCCGGCGTGCTGGTGGTGGACGATGCCGGCCAGTTCGCCATTCCCGTGCTCTCAGGCCATGTGGGTGGCGCCAACGCCATGGCCGAGACCGTGGCCGCGCTGCTGGGCGCCACGGCGGTGCTCACCACGGCATCGGACGTGGGCAGGACCATCCCGGTCGACATCCTGGGCCGCGAACTGGGCTGGCAGGTCGAGGCGCCCAAGCTCAACATCACCCGCGTCTCCGCCGCCGTGATCAACGAAGAACCGGTGGCCCTGGTGCAGGAAGCCGGCAGTCCACACTGGTGGACCCGCCCCACCCCGCTGCCGCCGAACATCCACCGCCACGCGCGGCTGGAGGACGTGGACCTGGCCCGCTACCGCGCGGTGCTGTGGATCACCCACCGCCCGGTGGACGACGCGCTGTGGCAGACCCTGCACGAACGGTTGGTGGTGTACCGCCCGCCGCAGCCGGCAGAGACCGGCGCCCCCACCGGTGTGGCTGCATGACGGTGGCCCTGGGCATCGGCTGCGACCGCGGCACCCCGCTGGCCACGCTGGAGCGCGCGGTCGACGAGGCCCTGGCCGTGGTCGGCCTGGACCGCCGGCAGGTGGCGGGCCTGGGCAGCATCACGCTCAAGGCCGACGAGCCCGGGCTGCTGGCGCTGGCGGCGCAGGCCGGCTGGCCGCTGCACTTCTACCCCGCCACCCAGCTGGCCGAGGTGGTCGTACCCCACCCGTCGGAGACTGTGCGCCGCCACACCGGCACCCCCTCGGTCTCCGAAGCCGCGGCGCTGCTGGCCGCGGGCACCACCGAGGCCGCCGCCCTGTGCGTCGAGAAGCACCGGCTGCGCGGCGACGATGGGCGCCATGCCACCGTGTCCGTGGCGCGCGTGATGCCCCGAACGGCCATCCCGCCTTGCGTCGCCAGCACCGACCCCAACCGCCGCTTCACGGTCGCCGAGCGCGAGGCGGTGCAGTCGCTGATGCAGGTGCGGCGCGACATGCGCCACTTCAGCGCCGGTACGCAAATCGCCGACGACGTCAGGGCGCGCCTGCAGTCGGCGCTGCTCGCCGCGCCGTCGGTGGGGCTGATGCAGCCCCTGCGGGTGCTGCGCATCACCGCCCCGGCGTTGCGCGACCGGCTGGCCGCCGCCGTGGACGCGGAGCGGATGCGCACCGCCCAGGCCATGGGATCGCGCGCGGCCGAGTTCCTGGCGCTGAAGGTGGAAGGGGTGCGCGAGTGCGCTGAACTGTGGGCGCTGGTGCTGGCGCCAGACGACGGCACGCTGTTCGGTCGCCGCACGCTGGCGAGCGAAATGGCCTGGTGTTCGGCCGGCGCCGCCGTCCAGAACCTCTGGCTGGCCGCACGCGCCGAAAACCTCGGTCTCGGATGGGTGTCGCTGTTCGAGCCCGTCGACCTGCGCAGGCTGCTGGCGCTGCCCGAGGGCGCGGCGCCGCTGGGCTTGCTGTGCATCGGTCCGGTGGACCGCTTCTACGAAACACCCATGCTCATCCAGCAACAGTGGCGCCAGGCGCGTCCGGTGTCGGCCGTGTTCACCGAGAACGGCTGGGACCCGTCCTGGAACACCGACACCAGCGCCATCACCGAACAACCGCTGCATGGCTGACCGCGGCCTTGCCATTGAACCCCCGCCCGTCCCAAGGAACGACATGACCACCGACACCCCCGTCACCACCCCGCACAACGCGTGCACCACCGGCCGCATCAGCCTGGTGGGCATCGGCCCCGGCCACACCGACCACATGACCGCCCGCGCGCGCGCCGCCATCGCCGAGGCCGACGTGGTGGTGGGCTATGTCACCTACATCAAGCTGGTGGCCGACCTGCTGGACGGCAAGGAAGTCGTGCGCAAGGGCATGACCGAAGAGCTGGACCGCGCCGTGCACGCGCTGGCCGCGGCCCGCGCCGGCAAGAAGGTGGCCCTGATCTCGTCGGGCGACGCCGGCGTCTACGGCATGGCCGGCCCGACCTACGAGGTGCTGTTCCAGGCCGGCTGGACGCCGGAAGACCAGGTGGCGGTGGAGATCGTGCCCGGCGCGTCGGCCATCAACGCCTGCGCCGCCCTGGTCGGCGCGCCGCTGACGCACGACTTCTGCTCCATCTCGCTGTCCGACCTGCTGACGCCCTGGCCGGTGATCGCTCGGCGCCTGGACGCCGCCGCCGCGGCCGACTTCGTGGTGGCGCTCTACAACCCCAAGAGCGGGCGCCGCACGCGCCAGATCGTCGAGGCGCAGCGCCTGTTCCTGCGGCACCGCCGGGCGGACACGCCGGTGGCGATCGTCAAGAGCGCCTACCGGCGCCGCCAGCACATCGTCCACACCACGCTGGACCAGATGGCCGAACAGGAGATCGGCATGCTCAGCACCGTGCTGATCGGCAACAGCAGCACCTTCCTGCGCTCGGGGCTGATGGTCACGCCGCGCGGCTATGCCAACAAGTACGACTCGGACCAGGGCTTCGAGACCCGCGAAGGCGAAAAGGCAGGCCGATCGCTCTCCAGCGGCCTGCTGGGCTGGATCGAGGGGCTGCGGGCCGAGCAGGCGGCAGGCCTGGACCTGGCCGAACTCGCCAGCCGCCACAGCCTGCCTGCCGACTACATCGCGCAGGTGCTGGCGGCACCCGACGCGCCCGAAGCGGCCGACGCCGGCACAGAGGAAACAGAACAATGAGCACCACGGAGAAACCCCGCATCGGTGACTACCGCCGGCACCTGCTGGTCTGCACCGGCGCACGCTGCACGCAGGACGGCGCATCGCAAGCGCTGTTCGACAGCCTGGGCGAGAAGTTCAAGGCCGCCGGGCTGCACGAGGGCGCGCTGCGCGTCAAGCGCAGCCGCGTGAGCTGTTTTGCGGCTTGCAAGGGCGGCCCCATCCTGTGCGTTCAGCCCGACGGCACCTGGTACCACGGCGTGACCCCCGACAACATGGACCGCATCATCCGGCAGCACCTCGTGGGCGGAGAGGTGGTCGCTGATCTGGTGTTCCACCAGGGACCGGGGGTCATCGATGGCGAGTGAGACACCGGCCGCTGGCTCGGTCTGCATCGTTGGTGCCGGGCCGGGACCGGCCGACCTGATGACGCTGCGCGCGCTGAACCGGCTGCAACAGGCCCAGGTGGTGGTGCACGACCGGCTGATCGCCGAGGATGTGCTGGCGCTGATCCCGGCCACCGCCCGGCGGGTGTACGTCGGCAAGGCCCTGGGACACCACGCCGTCCCTCAGGAGGAGATCCATGCGCTGCTGGTGGCGCATGCGCGCCAGGGCCTGCGCGTCGTCCGCCTCAAGGGCGGCGACCCCTTCGTGTTCGGACGCGGTGGCGAGGAAGTGCTGGCGCTACAGGCGGCCGGCATTGCGTTCGAGGTGGTGCCCGGTGTGACGGCGGCCAGCGGCTGTTCGGCCGCCGCGGGCATTCCGCTGACACACCGCCACCTGGCGGCCAGCTGCGTGTTTCTGCCGGGCCATCTGGCGGACGCCCAGGCCAGCCACGACTGGCAGGCTCTGGCGCGCGCGGGGCAGACTCTGGTGTTCTACATGGGCGTTCAGCGACTGGCGCAGATCGCCCAGGCCTTGATTGCCCATGGACTACCGCCCGACACACCTGCGGCCATCGTCCAAGACGGTACCCGACCTACACAGCGTGTACTGGCCCACCCTTTGCGCCTGTTGGTCGAGATCGCTCCTCCGTATGGTCCACGACCGGGCTTGCTCATTGTTGGCGAAACGGTGCGACTGAGTCCGTCATATGAAGGAAATGCGCGTGTCTGAATTGGCGGCATGGGCGCTGACGCTCCTTGGAGCTGATCGCTCCTGCAGGGCGCAGAAGGCAATTTGAGGATTCGGACACATTTGCGCCAGCCAAGGCATGCGTTGCACTGCTGTATCAGCGGTCATTGAGTCGGACGCCACAGGTGACAGCAGACTGCCTTGACCAGACTCAGGCCCCCATCCCTCCCGCGACACCGCTGCATGGAACAATTCAGCGATGACCGCCACCGCCCCTCACGCCTCACTCTCCGAAGCCCTGGGCCACGCCCCCGCCGACAAGCGCCTGGAAGTCCTGCGCCGCGTGGCAGAGACCGGTTCCATCTCGCAGGCCGCGCGCGACGCGGGCATCAGCTACAAGGCGGCCTGGCAGGCCATCGACACGCTGAGCAACCTCAGTGGGCAGACGCTGGTGGAACGCACGGTGGGCGGTTCGGGCGGTGGCGGGGCGCGCATCACGCCGCAGGGCCTGCAATTGCTCTCCCTGGCGGACGAGCTGGCGCGGGCGCGGGCGGCGGTGCTCTTGCGGTTCTCAGGCGGCGCCGCCTTGCCGATGGGCTTGGGCCTGCGCACCAGCATGCGCAACCAGCTGCCGTGCCGTGTGGAGGCGGTGGAGCCGCTGGGGCCTGACGACCCCGCGGTGCTGGTCCGCTTGCGCACGCCGGGGCAGTCGCTGCTGACGTCCAGCATCACGCGCGAGAGCGCCGATCTGCTGGCGCTGGCCGCGGGGCTGGAGGTGCTGGTGCTGAGCAAGGCGACGGCGGTGCGCATCGGCCGTGGTGAGGTGGAGGACGCGCCTGGCCAGTGTGTGTTGCACGGCCGCATCGAGCGTCTCGCGCGCGGGCAGGGACGTGACGAGGTGGTGCTCTCGCTGGACGGTGGCGGGCAGTGGGTGGGCTTTGCAGAGCATCCGTTTGCCGCGCGCAAGGGACAGTGGGCCTGGGCCACCATGGCGTCCAGCGCGCTGGTGGTGGGGCTGGCAGGCTGACACGCGGGCCGGCGTTGGCAGCGTGGTTCATATGAACACGCGTGCCGTGGCAGCTTGACGCAGTGCGTGCGCTGCTGGGCCTGAATGGCGCAACCCTTCGGTTTGTGCTGTCAAAAAAGTGAGCAGTTGTCTCAGATTGAGCCACACCGGCCGTGTGGCACGGATGTTGTGAACAGACAGGTCAGCCGATCCGGCTTTGTTCACAACCACCCCTTTCAGAGGACGACACATGATCTACGCAGCTCCCGGCGCCGCAGGCGCCAAGATCACCTACAAGCCCAAGTACGACAACTTCATCGGTGGCAAGTGGACGCCTCCGGTCAAGGGCGAGTACTTCGAGGTCGTCACGCCCACCACGGGCAAGCCCTACACCATGGCGGCCCGCTCCACGGCGGAAGACATTGAGCTGGCGCTGGACGCCGCGCACGCCGCCGCCGACAAGTGGGGCAAGACCGACGCCGCCACGCGCAGCAACATCCTGCTGAAGATCGCCGACCGCCTGGAAGCCAACCTGGAACTGCTGGCCTACGCCGAGACCATCGACAACGGCAAGCCGATCCGCGAGACGCTGAACGCCGACATCCCGCTGTCCGTCGACCACTTCCGCTATTTCGCCGGTGCCCTGCGCGCCCAGGAAGGCGGCATCAGCGAGATCGACGAGAACACCATGGCCTACCACATCCACGAGCCGCTGGGCGTGGTGGGCCAGATCATTCCCTGGAACTTCCCGATTCTGATGGCCGCCTGGAAGCTGGCTCCCGCCCTGGGCGCCGGCAACTGCGTGGTGCTCAAGCCGGCCGAGAACACCCCCATCTCCATCCTGATCCTGGCCGAGCTGATCGCCGACCTGCTGCCCCCGGGCGTGCTGAACATCGTCAACGGCTACGGCCGTGAAGCGGGCATGCCGCTGGCCACCAGCAAGCGCATCGCCAAGATCGCCTTCACCGGCTCCACCACCACCGGCCGCGTGATCGCCCAGGCCGCCGCCAACAACCTGATTCCCGCCACGCTGGAACTGGGCGGCAAGTCGCCCAACATCTTCTTCGCCGACGTGATGGACAAGGACGACTCGTTCCTGGACAAGGCGATCGAAGGCCTGGTGCTGTTTGCGTTCAACCAAGGCGAGGTTTGCACCTGCCCCAGCCGCGCGCTGATCCAGGAGAGCATCTACGACAAGTTCATGGAGCGCGTGCTCCAGCGCGTGGCCGCCATCAAGCAGGGCGACCCGCTGGACACCGACACCATGATGGGTGCGCAGGCTTCCAAGGAACAGCTGACCAAGATCCTGTCTTACCTGGATCTGGGCAAGCAGGAAGGCGCCGAGGTGCTGTGCGGCGGTTCGCAGGCCAAGCTCGGCGGTGAGCTGGGCGGCGGCTACTACGTGCAGCCCACGCTGTTCAAGGGCCACAACAAGATGCGCATCTTCCAGGAAGAGATCTTCGGCCCCGTGCTGGCTGTGACCACCTTCAAGGACGAAGCCGAAGCGCTGGAAATCGCCAACGACACGCTGTACGGCCTGGGCGCCGGCGTGTGGAGCCGCAACGGCAACGTGGCCTACCGCATGGGGCGCGCCATCAAGGCCGGCCGCGTGTGGACCAACTGCTACCACGCCTACCCCGCGCACGCCGCCTTCGGTGGCTACAAGGAATCGGGCATCGGCCGCGAAACCCACAAGATGATGCTGGACCACTACCAGCAGACCAAGAACCTGCTGGTCAGCTACAGCGAGAACAAGCTCGGCTTCTTCTGATCCTCACCAGGGTTTCGGAGTGCGAGGGGAGGCGGGCAACCGCTTCCCCTTTTCGGTTTTCAGAACAAGGAGACAGACATGGTTGAAAAAGTCGTGGCGACACCGGAGGCGCTGGAACTGATCGAGTTCCTCAAGGCCAAGCACGGCCCCGGGCTGATGTTCCACCAGAGCGGCGGCTGCTGCGACAACAGCGCGGCCAACTGCTATTTGCTGGGCGAGATCACCATGGGCCCGGGTGACGTGTTCCTGGGCACCATCGGCGGCTGCGAGTTCTACATGAGCAAGTCGCAGTACGCCACCTGGCGCCACACGCAACTGATCATCGACGTGATCGAAGGCCACGGCGGCACCTTCTCGCTGGAGGGGCCGGAAGGCAAGGCCTTCCACACGCGCTCTCGGGTGTTCACGCCGGAAGAAATGGTGCAGATCGAGGCGGAGGAACGCGCGGCCGGGCACTGAACAGCCGTCGGGTGTTCCATTCCTGAACAGTGCGCCGGCCGGGGCACATGGCATGGAACTTGTTGGAAGATCGGCCCCTTCCGGAGACAAGACCATGACCCCACGCCCCACCTTCGCCCTGCGGCGCCTGAACGCTGCGCTGCTCATGACCCTGGCCGGCACCGCTGGTGCCCAGACCCTGCAGGAGGTTGTCGTCAGCGCCTCGCGGCAGGAGCAGCAGAGCTTTGACGCGCCGGCCTCGGTGCAGGCCGTGGGCCAGGACGCGATCGAGGCTGCCGGCCCGCGCGTGAACCTGTCGGAGGTGATGACCCGGGTGCCCGGCATCACGGTGCTGAACCGCCAGAACTACGCGCAGGACCTGCAGCTGTCGATCCGCGGCTCGGGCTCGCGCTCGCCCTTCGGCATCCGTGGCGCACGGCTGATCGTCGATGGCATTCCCGCCACCATGCCCGACGGCCAGGGCCAGGCTTCGACCATCAGCCTGCCCTCGGCCCAGCGCATCGAGGTGTTGCGCGGGCCGCTGGCCCAGCTCTACGGCAACTCGGCCGGCGGCGTGCTGCAGGTGTTCACCGCCGACGGACCGGCAAAACCCGAGGTCCGCTTCAGCGTGGATGCGGGATCCGAACAGCTGCGCCGTTATGGCTTGCAGGCGGCGGGGCAGAGCGGTTCGCTGAACTACGTGATCGACCACAGCGACTTCTCCACCGACGGCTGGCGTGTCAACAGCGCGGCCAAGCGCAAGCACACCAACGCCAAGCTGCGCTGGGCGGCCAGCGACGCCACGAAGGTCACCCTGGTGGCCAATGCGTTCGACCAGCCCGAATCGGGCGACCCGCTGGGCCTGACGCGCGAGCAGTTCGAAGCCAACCCACGCCAGGCGGTGGCGAACTCCACGCTCTACAAGGCCGGCAAGGACGTGTCGCAGAACCAGGTCGGCCTGGTGGCAGAACACCAGCTGGATGCGAAGAGCGAACTCTCGGCGCGGGTCTATGCGGGCCAGCGCGACCTGGACAACCGGCTCTCGATCCCGCTGATGGCGCAGACCTCGCCCACGGCGGCGGGCGGCGTGGTGCAGCTGGACCGCAGCTACAGCGGCACTGGCCTGCGCTACGCACGGCGCATCGCGGCAGGCGAGGGCGAGGTCCGGCTGAGCGCGGGGCTGGACGTGGAGCGCATGAGCGAGCGCCGCCGCGGCTTCATCAACAACTTCGGCGAGCCGGGCGAGCTCAAGCGCGACGAGGACGACAGCGTGGACAGCACGGGCGTCTACACCCAGGCCGACTGGGCGATCAACGAGGGCTGGAGCGCGGTGGCCGGGCTGCGCGCCAACCGGGTGAGCTTCAAGGTGAAGGACTTTTTCGTGCGCCCCGGCAACCCCGACGACAGCGGCCGCGCACGCTTCAACGCCACCAACCCGGTGATCGGTCTCACGCGCCACCTCAGCCCCGACACCAACCTCTACGCCAACATCGGCAAGGGTTTTGAGACGCCGACGCTGACCGAGATCGCCTACACGGCAGACGGCAGCGGCCCCAACCTGAACCTCAAGTCCGCGCGCAGCACCCACGTGGAACTGGGCCTGAAGACCAAGCTGGGCGAAGGCCAGCGGCTGGACGTGGCGTTGTTCCACATCGGCACCACCGACGAAATCGTGGTCGCGTCCAGCAGCGGCGGGCGCACGGTCTACACCAACGCGGGCAAGACCAGCCGTTCGGGCATCGAGCTGGCGCACAGCGCGCAGTGGAGCCCCGAGTGGCGCACGCACCTGGCGTTCTCCACGCTGAACGCGCGCTTCGACCAGGCCTTCACCAGCAGCAGCGGCGCCACCGTGGCCAAGGGCAACCGCATTCCCGGCACGATGAACCGCACGCTGTTCGGCGAGCTGGCCTGGCAGCCGCGCGCCTGGCCCGGCTTCACGGCCGCGCTGGAGGTGGTGCACCGAGGCTCGATGGTGGTGGACGACGTGAACAGCGACCGCACCGACGCGGCCACGCTGTTCAACCTGCGGCTGGGCTGGGAACAGAAGCTGGGCGCGTGGAAGCTGCGAGAGTACCTGCGCGTCGACAACCTGGCCGACAAGGCCACCATCGGTTCGGTGATCGCCAACGACGGCAACCGCCGCTTCTTCGAGCCGGCGCCGGGCCGGCAGTGGGGTGTCGGCGCCACGGTGAGCTACGCGTTCTGAACCCGGCCGGGGTTCAGAGCCCCGGCTTCTGCAGCGCCTTCAATACCTCTGTCTGGAAGTCCGGGCCTTCGGCGGCGGCCATGAAGGCGCCGATGGCGCCGTCGAAGCGCACCGTGCCCTGGTGCAGCAGCAGCAGCCGGTCGGCGGTCTTCACCTCTTCAATGAGGTGCGTGGCCCAGAGCACCGCCAGGCCCTGCTCGCGGCAGAGGCCGCGCACCGTGTCCAGCAGCTGCTGGCGCGAAGCCGGGTCCAGGCCCACGGTGGCCTCGTCCATCAGCAGCAGGCGCGGGCGGTGCAGCAGCGCGCGCACCAGCTCCACCTTGCGCCGCGTGCCGCCCGAGAGGCTGCGCACCACGGCCTTGGCCTGGTCCTGCAGGCCGATGGCGGCGAGCTGCGCGTCGATGCGCTCGCGCGCCGTCTTGCGCGGGATGCCGTGCAGGTCGGTGTGGAACAGCAGGTTGGCCATCACCGTCAGGTCCAGGTCGAGCGCGCTCTGCTGGAACACCACGCCCAGGCCCGCGAGCGCGCGCGCGGGGTGCTGGCGCATGTCCTGGCCGAGCACATGGATCGTGCCCTGGTCGGGGGTGAACAGGCCGGTGAGCAGCTGCAGCAGGGTGGACTTGCCGGCGCCGTTGGGGCCCAGCAGCGCCACCATCTCGCCGGCTTGCAGCGACAGGCTCACGCCCTTGAGTGCGGGTTTGCCGTTGTAGGCCTTGTGCAGGCCGTCGGCCTTCAGCACGGTGTCGGAGGCGAGGGCGGTGGGCTCGGTCATGAGGCGGTTTTGGCCAGCAGGTTCATGCGCGCGAGCAGTTTCTTCTCGCGCTCGATGGTGGCGAGCACGGCCTGGCGGTAGTCGCGCGTGCCCAGGTAATCGAGTGACTGATCGTAGCGGGCGAGCGCGCTGGCATGGCGCTCACTGAACATGGCCTTGTGGAACACGTCGTGCAGCTTCTGAACCACCGCGGGCGGTGTGGCGGCCGGCGCGGCCAGGCCCCATGGCGAGGTGTAGACCGCCTGCGGATAACCCAGTTCGCGCATGGTGGGCGCGTCGGGCCAGCGCGGGTTGCGCGTGGCGTTGAAGGTGGCGAGCACGCGCATCTGGCCTTTCTCGACCCAGGGCGCGAAGCCGGTGGAGTTGACGCCCGCCATGATCTGCGCGCCCGCGATGGCCAGCATCTGGTCGGCCGTGCCCTTGTAGGGCACGTGCACGTACTTCACGTTGTGCTGCAGCAGGATCTCTTCCATTGCCAGGTGGGCGGTGGTGCCGATGCCGGTAGAGCCCAGGATCAGCTCACCGGGGTGCTTGATGGCCCAGTCGATCAGCTCGGTGGCGCTCTTGAACGGACTGCTGGCCGGCACCAGCAGGCCGAAGCTCACGCCCGAGACCTGCAGGATGGGCGCGAGGTCGGTCACCGGGTCCCAGGGCACGTGGTTCATCAGTGCGTGGCGGTAGACCGTGATGGGCACCTGGCCGATGGTGTGACCGTCGGCCTCTGCCGCCTTGAGCGCGGGCGCCACCAGCGTGCCGGCCGCGCCGGGCTTGTTGACCACCAGCACCGGCTGGCCCAGCAGCGGCTCGGCCTCTTCGCAGAGGATGCGGATCGTCAGATCGGTCTGACCGCCCGCGGGCCAGGGCACGATGAGCTGCAGCGGCTTGCTGGGAAAGGGCGCCTGGGCCCTCGCCAGCGGCGTCGCAGACGCCACGGCCAGCGCGCCGGCCTGGAACAGGATGTCGCGGCGCGTCGGGTGCCGGGCCTGGGTTGTGTCACGGCTCAGGGTTATCCCTGTGTCATTTTTGAACGCTGGGAACAGCGGTGTGTGTCTCATGGCGGGGCCTGATAGTCTCCTGTCCCTCGGAGCGCCCTCGGGACAGGGCATCTTGAGGCAAATTCTGTTCCCGCAACAGCCCATGGCCCACTGGCACCGAATTTGCAGAGGCATCGCGCGCCCGTGGCGATGCCCGCCCGGCCGCTGACCGTTTGACAACACCAAGGAGACAAAGACATGGCCCTCCGTGCCACCGCATTCCGCCGTTCCCTGCGCCCCCTGACCGCAGCCCTGTGCGCCGCCGGCGCCACGCTCGCCTTCAGCTTGCCCGCCCATGCCGAAAGCAAGGTTTACGTGTCCAGCGAGAAGGACAACAAGCTCTACGTGTTCAACACCGCGGGCGAGCGCCAGGGCGCCATCGACGTGTGCAAGCGGCCGCGCGACATGAGGTTCAACGCCGATGGTTCGCAGATCTTCGTGATCTGCGGCGACAGCAACGCCATGGGCGTGGTGGACGTGGCCGGCGGCAAGCTGGCCGGCACCGTGCCGCTGGGCGAGAGCCCGGAGATGTTCGACCTCAGCCCCGACGGCAAGACCGCCTATGTGTCGGTGGAGGACGACAGCGTGCTGGGCGCCTACGACATCGCCACGAAAAAGGCGGTGTTTGAAGTGAAAACCGGCGGCGAGCCCGAAGGCGTGCTGGTCACGCCCGATGGCAAGACGGCTTACGTGACCTCCGAAGTGGCCAACGTCGTCCATGTGATCGACCTGGGCACGAAGAAGGTGACCAAGAACATCAAGGTGGGCAAGCGCCCGCGCCGCTTCGTGATGTCGCCCGATGGCGGCGAGCTGTGGGTCACCAACGAACTGGACGCCACCGTGAGCGTGGTCGACACCAAGACCCACACCGAAAAGCAGAAGATCAAGTTCGAGGTCAAGGGCATGCGCCCGGCCGACATCACGCCCGTGGGCATGGCCATCAGCCCCGACGGCAAGAGCATGTGGGTGGGCCTGGGCCGCGCCAACCACGTGGCCGAGGTGGACGTGGCGAGCAAGGCGGTGAAGAACCAGGTGCTGGTGGGCAAGCGCGCGTGGGGCCTGGGCTTCACGGCCGACGGCAAGACCCTGTTCGTGGCCAACGGCCTGTCGGACGACATGACGCTGGTGGACACGGCGTCGGGCAAGGCACTGAAGACGGTGCCGGCCGGGCGTGTGCCGCACACCATTCTTGTGAGCAAATGACAGAGCCTGTGGCCCACCCCCATCGCTTGCCCACTTCGTGTGGCCGCTCCGCCCCTCAAGGGGCAATGCCTGCGGCCCGGCAAAGCCGGTTCCGCGGCATTCTGGGCTTGGGTTTGTGGTGTGCCTGCGTGTGGGCGTCGGTGCCTGCTCCAGCGCTGGCCGCCACCAAGGTCACGATCGCGGTGGTCTCGCTCGACGGCGACCCGCGCCACGCGCCGCGTCGGCTGGAGAAGGCCTACCCCGGCCACCCCACCGGGCGCGCCATCGAAGGCGTGCAGCTGGCGGCCGAAGACTCGGCGTTTGAGCTGGACGCCGCCGGCATCGCGCTGGAGGTGAAGGACGTGGTGCTGCCCAACGCCTCGGGCCTGACCAAGGCCTTGGCCGAGCTGAAGGCCGCCAAGGTGCAGCACGTGGTGGCCGACCTGCCGGCGGCCGAGCTGCGCGCGCTGGTGCAGGCCGCGCCGGCCGCACTGGGCGGCGCCATCGTGTTCAACGCCGCGGCCGACGACGACGCGCTGCGCGGCGCCCAGTGCGCGGCGCACCTGCTGCACACCATCCCCAGCCGCGCGATGCTCAGCGACGCGCTGGCGCAGTACCTGGCGGCGCGCAACTGGCGCAAGGCCCTGGTGCTGCAGGGCCCGCTGCCGGGGGACGCACCCATGCTGGAGGCCTTCAACCGCTCGGCCAAGCGCTACGGCATCAAGGCCACGTCCACCAAGCCCTTCAAGCTCACCGGCGACCCGCGCGAGCGCGAGCTGGGCAATGTGCGCCTGCTGACCGGCAGCGACCGCGAGCACGAGGTGGTGGCGGTGCTCGACAGCGACGGTGAGTTCGCGCGCACCGTGCCCTATGCCACGCAACTGCCGCGGCCGGTGGTGGGTGCCAATGGTCTGGTGGCCGTGCCCTGGCACCCGCTGTGGGAACGCAACGGCGGCCCGCAGCTCTCGCGCCGTTTTGCCAAGGAGCACAAGCGCCCCATGACTGGCCACGACTGGGCCGCCTGGATCGCGGTCCGTGCGGTGGCGACCGTGCTGGTGGACCTGCCCAAGGCGCCCATCGCGCAGCAGCTCAAGGCCCTGCGCGGCGGGCCGGTGGCGGTGGACGGCTTCAAGGGGCCGCGCCTGTCGTTCCGCGCCTGGGACGGGCAGCTGCGCCAGCCGATCTTCCTGAGCCATGTCGACGGTGTGATCGGTGTGGCGCCGCTGGACGGCGTGCTGCACCCCAAGGAAGTGATGGACACGCTGGGCGTGGACGAAGCGGAAAGCGCATGCAAGCAGCGACCTTGAACACCCCCGACCCGGCGCCCGCCCTGTTGCCGCACCTGCTGCGCGCCCTGCGCGCGGTGGTGGGCCGGGAGATCGGCCGCTTCCTGCGCCAGCCCTCGCGCCTGGGCTCGGCCCTGGTGCGGCCGCTGCTGTGGTTCGTGGTGTTTTCAGCGGGCTTCCACAACGTGTTTGGCGTGGCGATTGCGCCGCCCTACGAGACCTACGTCGAATACAAGGAATACATGGTGCCCGGCCTGCTGGGCATGGTGGCCCTGTTCAACGGCATGCAGAGCTCGCTCTCCATGGTCTACGACCGCGAGATGGGCGTGATGCGCCTGCTGCTCACCGCGCCGCTGGCGCGCGGCTGGCTGCTGGCCTTCAAGCTGTTGGCGGGCACCGCGCTGTCGGTGCTGCAGATGGTGGTGTTCCTGGCGATCGCGTGGGCCTTCGGAGTGGAGCTGCCGCTGCTGCACCTGCCGGCCGCTTTGCTGGCCATGGTGTGCGGCGCGGTGATGCTGGCCTCGGTCGGGCTGGTGCTGTCGGTCTACGTGAAGCAGCTGGAGAATTTCGCAGGCACGATGAACTTCGTGATTTTCCCGATGTTCTTCATCAGCCCCGCGCTGTACCCGTTGTGGAAGCTCGAAGAGTCGGGCGCCTGGTGGCTGCTCAAGCTGGCGCAGGCCAACCCCTTCACCCATGCGGTGGAGGCGATCCGCTTTGCGATGTACGGGCAGTTCAACACCACGGCCTGGGCGGTGGTGCTGGGCTGCACGGTGGTGTTCTTTGTCGCCGCGCTCTGGGGCTACGACCCGCAGCGCGGTTCGATCAGCAAGAAGCCTGGCGGCTGAGCCAGGCCCGGAGATCCAGTCATGCGCCTTGCTTCCAACCGCCGTCAATGGCTGCTGTCGACCGCCGCGCTGATCGGTGGGACCGCGCTGGCGCAGGACGACCAGACCGGAGGCGATCCGCTGGGCTCGATGCAGTACCCGAGTCTGCGCGAGCAGACCATTGGCAGGGCCAAGGCGACGTTCAGCGACGCGGTGATCGTCAAGGGGCCTGCCTTCGCCGACGACGCGATGAACGTGCCGCTGCTGGTGGATGCGCGGGCGCTGTCCGCGGTCGGCGGTGGGGTGGTGCGCATCAAGGTGTCGGTGGACCGCAACCCGGTGCGCCAGGTGCTGGACTTCGAACCGCTGCGCGCACTGCCCATGCTGGCCTTCCGCATCCGTATGGAGCAGGCCTCGCCGGTGCGCGCCTTCGTGCAGACCAAAGACGGCCAGTGGCACGTGGGCAGCACCTGGGTGCAGGCGGCGGGCGGCGGCTGCACGGTGCCGGGCATCACACGGGCCGACGGTTCCTGGAGCAAGACCCTGGGCCAGGTGCAGGCGCGCTTCTTCAACAACGTGATCGAGGGCAGCCGCCGCCTGCGGCTGCGCGTGATGCACCCGATGGACACCGGCCTGGTGGCGGGCATCCCGGCCTTCTACATCGAGCAGATGGAGCTGCAGGACCCGGGCGGCCAGCCCTGGTGGCGGCTGGCGCTGCACGAACCGGTGTCCGAGAACCCGCTCATCACCTTCGAGCTGCCGCCCGTTTCGCCGCCGGCCTTCCGCCTGCTCGGCCGCGACAACAACGGCAACCGCATCGACGCCGAGGTGAGGGCATGAGGCGCCTGGGCGTGGCCGCGCTGTGGGCACTGTTGGCAACCGCGGCCTTGGCGCAGCCGGTGGCCGTGCCACCGTTTGCCTCCAAGCCCGACATGGCCCGCTCGGACTACGACCTCAAGCCGCGCCAGATTGCCCCGGGCTCCTGGGTGATCGAGGGTGAGGTGGCCGACTTCTCGCGCGCCAACGGCTGCAACATCATCAACACCGCCTTCATCGACACCGGCGACGGTGTGGTGGTGATCAACACCGGGCCGTCGCGGTTGTACGGCGAGCAGCAGCGGCGCGCCATCGAACGACTGACCAAAGCGCCGGTGCGCAAGGTGCTGCAGCTCAACCTGCACCCCGACTACTTCTTCGGCCACCAAGCCTGGGCCGACCGGCCCACCGAGGCGCTGGCCGGCACCATTGCCGGCGCGCGCGCCGAGGGCGGCGCCTACGCCGACAACCTGTACCGGCTCTGTGGCGACTGGATGCGCGGCACCGAGTCCACGCCCTCGCGCGAGGCCATCGACCCCAAGAACCTGCCGCAGACACTGTCACTCGGAGCGCACAAGCTGGAGCTGATGCGCCTGCACGGCCACACCGCCGACGACCTGGTGGTGCTGGACACAACCACCGGTGTGCTCTTTGCGGGCGGCCTGGTGTTCACCGAGCGCGTGCCGACCACGCCGCACGCCGACTTCGCCGCGTGGCTGGCCAGCCTGGACACGCTGGAGCAACTGCTGGCCACTGGCAAGGCCAAAACCGTGGTGCCCAGCCACGGCCCTGTGCACGAGGGGCTGGCCGGCCTGCGCCAGACGCGCGACTGGCTGCAGTGGCTCACGAACCTGATGCAGACCTCCGCCGAGCGTGGCCTGGACCTGGGAGAGGTGCTGCGCACGCCGGTACCCGAGCGCTTCGCGAAATGGGCTGCGCAGCCTGCGGAACTGCAGCGCTCGCTGACCCAGTGGTACCCGCGCTACGAGCAGCGCGTGCTCGCTGCGCCGCAGCGGTGACACATTTTTGAACAGTGTCACAGAGGTGTCCCGGCCACTGTGGCACGGTTGGCGCAGCTGATGCCTTCGAGGACCGCTCCCGGGGCCTCCAGCGCGCTCAAACGTCGGTGTAAACCCTAGGCCTTTCGGGGCCGGCCCGCTGGCACGGATGTTGCCCTTTGCTGTCTGTGATGTGTACGCCAGGCACCGGAGGGTCGGAGCCACGAGCGGTCCGGCGGCACCCACCACAGAAAAGCCATCAACCCTCGAACGAGCAGGAGACCCACAGTGAAACGCACCCTACTGAGCCTTTTGGTCATGGCCGCCACGGCCCACGTCAGCGCCCAGGGCGTGACCGACGCCATGATCGCCAACGACGCCGCGACGCCCGACAACGTTCTGAGCTGGGGCCTGGGCACGCAAGGCCAGCGCCACTCCACCCTGACGGGCATCAACGCCAAGAACATCAACAAGCTGGTCCCGGTGTGGTCCATGTCCTTCGGCGGCGAGAAGCAGCGCGGCCAGCAAAGCCAGCCGCTGGTCCACAACGGCAAGATGTTCGTGACCGCGTCCTACTCGCGCATCTACGCGGTGGACAGCAAGACCGGCAAGAAGCTCTGGAAGTACGAGCATCGCCTGCCCGAGGGCATCATGCCCTGCTGCGACGTGATCAACCGCGGCGCCGCCCTGTACGACAACCTGGTGATCTTCGGCACGCTGGACGCCCAGCTCGTGGCCCTGGACCAGGACACCGGCAAGGTGGTGTGGCGCGAGAAGATCGACGACTACTCTGCGGGCTACAGCTACACCGCTGCGCCCCTGATCGCCGAAGGCCTGCTGATGACCGGCGTGTCCGGCGGTGAGTTCGGTGTGGTCGGCCGCGTGGAAGCGCGCGACCCCAAG
Organism: Hydrogenophaga pseudoflava NBRC 102511; assembly: GCF_001592285.1. Classification (GTDB taxonomy): domain Bacteria; phylum Pseudomonadota; class Gammaproteobacteria; order Burkholderiales; family Burkholderiaceae_C; genus Hydrogenophaga; species Hydrogenophaga pseudoflava. The sequence goes on from NZ_BCWQ01000008.1 coordinate 61,123, forward strand.
ACCGGCAAGATGGTCTGGACGCGCCCGGTGGTCGAAGGCCACATGGGCTACAAGGACGGCAAGGAAAACGGCATCACCGGCACCACCAACGCCACCTGGCCCGGCGAGACCTGGAAGACTGGCGGCGCGGCCACCTGGCTGGGCGGTACCTACGACCCCAAGACCAAGCTGGCCTATTTCGGCACCGGCAACCCCGGCCCCTGGAACAGCCATGTGCGCAAGGGTGACAACCTGTACTCCGCGTCGACCGTTGCCATCGACGTGCAAAGCGGCCAGATCAAGTGGCACTACCAGTCCACGCCCAACGACGGCTGGGACTACGACGGCGTGAACGAGTTCGTGACCTTCGACATGGACGGCAAGCGCGTCGGTGCCAAGGCCGACCGCAACGGCTTTTTCTACGTGAACGACGCCGAAACCGGCAAGCTGCTCAACGCCTTCCCCTTCGTGAAGAAGGTGACCTGGGCCACCGGCATCGACCTCAAGACCGGCCGTCCGAACTACGACCCGGCCAACCGTCCTGGGGACCCGACGGCCGCCGGCGGCGACGGTGCCAAGGGCAAGTCGGTGTTCTCGGCCCCCGGCTTCCTGGGTGGCAAGAACCAGATGCCGATGGCCTACAGCCCCAAGACCGGTCTGTTCTACGTGCCCACCAACGAATGGGGCATGGAGATCTGGAACGAGCCCATCACCTACAAGAAGGGCGCGGCCTATCTGGGCGCCGGCTTCACCATCAAGCCGCTGTTCGACGACCACATCGGTTCGCTTCGCGCGATCGACCCCAAGACCGGCAAGGTGGCCTGGGAAGTCAAGAACGAGGCCCCTCTCTGGGGTGGCGTGCTGACCGCGGGTGACCTGGTGTTCTGGGGCACGCCCGAGGGCTACCTGAAGGCCGCCGACGCCAAGACCGGCAAGGTGGTGTGGCAGTTCCAGACCGGCTCCGGTGTGGTGGCGCCTCCCATCACCTGGACGCAGGATGGCGAGCAGTACATCTCGGTCGTGTCCGGCTGGGGTGGTGCGGTGCCACTGTGGGGTGGTGAAGTGGCCAAGAAGGTGAACTTCCTCGAACAGGGCGGCTCGGTCTGGACCTTCAAAGTCATGAAGTGACCCCCCTGCGCCGCTGACGCGGCTTCCCCCCTGGGAGGGGGGACCACACCAGAGGCCCGGCGGAGCCGGTTCCTCGGTGTGTGCTGGATGGGGCACTTCCTCCGATGATGTTCTGGAGGGGGCCCTGTCCATTTTTTCGTCTGTCGTTTTTCTGGTTATTGATCATGCGCACTCTCCTCCTCACTTCCAGTCTTCTCCTCGCCGCGGGTGCCGCGCATGCGGTCGATGAAGCGGCCGCGATCGAGCTGGCCAAGAACAATGGCTGTCTGTCCTGCCACTCGGCCAAGGAAAAGGTCGTCGGCCCCGCCTACAGCGACGTGGCCGACAAGTACAGGGACGACAAGGACGCCGTGGCCAACCTGGTCCAGGCGATCCAGTACGGCAGCAAGGGCAAGTGGGGCCGCATCCCCATGCCTGCGCACCCGAACATGAGCGCGGCCGACATCAAGACCCTGGCGCAATGGGTCATGACCGCCAAGCACTGACCGCTCTGGCCGCGGCGCTCTGCATGGGCGCCGCGGTGGCACAGCCGGTCCTGCCCGAGGGCGAGAAGTCCCTCGTGGCGGTTGCGCGCGACGGCCAGCGCACCCGCATCGGCACCGTGACCTTCGGTACGCCCAGCGGAGGCCGGGCCAGCTTCCAGGTGAAGATGGACCACTCGGTGATGCGCGACCACTTCCTGTCGATGCGCGAATTCAAGTGCCTGCCGGCGGCGCAGGAGATCACCTGCTTCGTGCCCTATCCGTACCCGCACCCGGGCACGGTGGGCGTTGGTGACTACGCCTGGCTGGAACACAACCTGCTGTTCTTTTTCAAGCAGCCGGCCGACTTCGGCGCCAAGCTGTGGAACGGTGTCATCTTCAGGTTCGCACCGACGCCGGCGGGACTGGTGGGCACACCGCAGGCGGTGGACCTCAACCGCATCGGTGTACCGCCCGAAAAGTCCGACGTGCCGCCCTACGGCCGCTTTGACCGCGACGACTTCGCGCCCGGCGCGCGCTGGGTGCAGGAACTGCGGATCGAGTGAAGAGGGTGTGGGCGCGCGGCCCGCGCGCCCATCTCAATCCTTGTCGCAGTCCGATTTGCCCAGCGCGTCGCAGTCGTCGTCGCTCTCGTCCGAGTTGTCGTCGTCGTGGTCGTCCCCATCGTCATGGTCGTCGCCATCGTCGTCGTGGCAATCGGACTTGCCGGTGGCGGTGCAGTTGTCGTCGTTCGCATCGTCATCCGACTCATCGTCACCGTCTTCAGTCTTGACGCGGCTGGCCACCAGGACGCCGTTGGTCATGGTGCCGTAGACCTCGACGCGCATGCCCACGCTCAGCGTGCGCGGGGCGGCGCTGGCGTCCACGGGGATGCCGTCCACGCTGAAGCTGGAGGGGCTGGCGTAGGCCGTCACTCGACCTTCGAGCTCGTTCGGGTTGGCGTTGTCGTCGTCGCGGTCGTCGCTGTCATCGAGTTCGACCTTGCTCGCCTGCAGCGTGCCATTGACCATTTCGCCGTGGACCTCCACGCGGCTGCCGGTGCTCATGCCCTGGGGCGTGGCGCTGGAGCCACTCGCATCCACCGGAATGCCATCGACGCTGAAGCTCTGCGGGCTCTCGTAGCTGGTCACGGTGCCGGTGAGGGAGCGGCCGCTGGCGGTGGTGCTGCTGCTGTCTCCGCTGCCACCACCGCAGGCGGCCAGGCCTGCAACCAGCAGGGTGGTGATGATCAGCCGCCCTGCGGTCAAGGACAAGCGGGTGGGCGTGGTGGGGGTGTGCGTCATGGTGAAGGGTCCTCGGTGTTGTTGTGAATGACGGCCATGCAACGCACGCCAGCGGGGTGTGGCGCAGTCGCTCGCGTCGGCGCACAAGATCTAGGGCGAGCATTAAGACAGGCTGAAATGGCAAAGGGTTTTTCAAGGCTTACCTTTGGTTGCGCCGCATCCGGCCAGGGCGCTGGCCTGTAACAAACGGACACCCAGGGTGGTACCCGGGTGGGTAGCATTCGTGCTCCGTCAACCACACAGGACAAAGACTATGAAGACACCCCACACCACCTCTCTGACCAGTGGCCTGCTGGCCGTCGCCGCGGTGGTCTGCATGGGCGCAGCCTCGGCCGCCGACGTGGTGGTGACCGTCGGGACCACCCCGACGCCGACACCCACCGCGCCGACCACCTCGCCCTCGGCCCGCCAGCAGGAACTCACCATGCAGCTGGCCAAGGCCGATCTCAGCAAGCAGGGCATCACCGAACCGACCACCGAACAACTGGCCCTGGCGGCCAGCAACGTGCAGGCGCTTCGCGACCAGGGCATGGGCTGGGGCGCCATCGCGAACAGCCTGGGCCTGCGCCTGGGGGCGGTGGTCAGTGCGGCCAACCGCGCCGATCAGGCCGAGAAAGAAGCTTTGCGCAAGACCAAGCCGCGCGACACGGTGAGCACCGATGCGCCCGAACAGGACCGCGTGGGCCTGGCCCTGGGACGTCCATCCGATGCGGGCAAGGGCCGCAGCGACGGCGCCGGCTCGTCGGGCAACGCGGGTGGCGGCAAGGGCGGTGGCAACGCCAGCGGCGGCGGTGATGGTGGCGGCGGCAAGGGCGCCGGCAACTCCGGCAATGCGGGCGGTGGCAAAGGTGGAAGCAACGCCGGTGGCAACCGTGGCGGCAACAGTGGCGGCAAGGGGGGTGGCAACGGCGGCGGAAACGGCGGGGGCAAGGGCGGCGGCAAGAACTGATCGCTGACGTGGGCCGGGTTGCTCAGCGCAGCTGCTCGGCCCGCAGCGTGCCGCCGGTCATGAAGCCCGCCGGCACTTGCTCTTCGCGTTCCAGCTTCACCAGCCCCTGGCCTTTGCAGTACCACTCGCGGCTGATCAGGGGCACGTCGGTGAAGCCGTTCACTGGGTCGGTGTAGAGATTCAACCGGGCCTGGCCCACCACGCGCAGGCAGGGTTGGTGCGCGCTGCCGTCGGCCAGCGTCACCATGTCGTCCACCGCCTCGATGCGCCAGGTCATCTGCACCTTGTGCGTGTACTTCAGGTCGCGCGGGTGTTCGTTCCTGCGTTGCAGGAGGTAGGGCACGGTGGCCGTGGTCCATTCGGTGCCGACCGCGTAGGGCGCCTTGAGCACCCACATGGGTTCGGCATCGGCCGTCGGTTCGCTGTCGATGTCGGTGCGGGTCGCGATGCGGCGCACGCCCTGGTCGTCGACCTTCAGGTAGTAGCTCACACCGGCCGAATGATGCCGCACCGCGACCGGTTGGTCCTGGAACACCACAGGCTCGTCCACGCGCATCACCCACTGTTCAGGATCGCGCGGCTCGTCCATCTGGTAGCTCACCGACATCGTCTGTTCGTCGCCCACGCGCAGCGGGAACCACTCGCTGCCCATGTCACGGCCGCTGCAGGCGGCCAGCAGCGCCAGCGGTGCGTAGAAAAGCAGGTGGCGGCTCATTTTTCGGGCAACTGGGCGCGGGGCAGGTCGCGCAGCTTGATCTCGACCTTGTCGTTGCCCGCCGGGCGCAGCCAGGGCAGGCTGCCGGTGCCGCGCTTCGGTTCGGTTTCGCCCAGCTGGGTGTTGCCGTCGCGCGCCTTCTTGATGCCGTCGCCCAGGATGCGGTGCAGGTCCTTCTCGTAGGGCAGCTTGAACTGGCGGGGCATGGCCAGCGGCGCATCGTCCTTCATCGGATGCACCCAGAGAAAGATGGCGCCTTCGTGGCCACGGCCGGGGCTGGGTTCGTCGAACACCGCCGAGAGCAGCACGAACTGACGCGGCAGCTCGTCCTCGGCCGGCCAGCCGGCCAGGCCGCGGAAGGTCTGGAACGAGAACACATAAAAGCCGCTGACCAGCACGACCAGCGAGGCCTTCAGGCCCCAGTGCCAGCGTGTGCCCAGGCACAGGATCAGCAGCAGGAAGGCCAGCAGCGCGTAGGCGATGGACAGCAGCAGCAACTGGGAGGAGACGGCAGGGATCATGGTTCTTGTTGTGGTGGGGTTCAGAGCCCGGCGCGCTGCACGATGGTCTTGGGCGTTGTCGACAGGGCCAGCACCTGGCCCGCGTCGTCCAGCGTGAAGCGCACCAGGGTCCGTTCGTCGCCCTTGCGCGGGATCTGCTGGGTGCCGGTGTAGACGATTTCGGCCTGCGGATTGACCTTCACCACCGCCACCGTCACCTCCACCGGCTGCTGGTCGCCGCTGTCGTAGTAGTGGGCGTTGACCACGTACTCGCCGGGCACGATGCCACGCAGGGTGACGATCTCCTGCCGGATGGCGCTGCTGATCAGCTTGCCGTTGACCAGCACGCTGTTGTTCTTGGCGCCGCGGTCGTCGCGGTCCAGGTGCAGCATGCCGGCGTCGCGCTGGCGGAACCACAGCGTCTTGCCGCCGGGTTCGAGCACCCAGGTGTCCACGTCGTTGGGGTTGTTGTCGGGCCAGGAGACCGTGACCATGAACTCGGCCTTGGCCGGCACGTCGCCCGCCTTGCGGGCCTGCGGGTTGAAGGCCAGGATGGCGATGACAAAACAGAAGACGAACGCGATCAACATGTTGAACAACATGTCGTAGAACGGATCGGCCTCGGTGTCACGAATCGGCCGGCCGATCGCCATCGCGCAGTCCTCCGTTCGTGAGCGAGAGCGCCAGCGCGTCTGCCACCAGGGCGTCGGCAAAGCGGTCCAGCCGCATCAGCTGCAGGCCCAGCAGGATGTTGCCGGTCAGGCCCGTCACCGTGGTCAGCAGCGCGATGCCCAGTCCTCCCGTCAGGCTCTTGAGCAGCTGCGCGCTCTGGCTGGGGTCGAAGCTGTCCATCTGGCCCAGTTGCAGCGCGAGGATGGAAAAGCCGATCACCTTGCCCAGCAGGCCGAGCTTGAGCTGGATGCCGTTGAGCCACCAGGCCATCTCGTGCGGGCCGTGCGCGCGCTCGCCCAGCACCTGCAGCCAGGACGCCCGGTCGGCGCCTGGCCGTGCAGAGCCCTGCAGGAACTCGCTGCTCCATCCGTGCGCCTGGCCCGCGTCGAGCGCGCTGCGCTGGCGGCCCAGGTCCCAGGCGCGGCGCCCGGCCCAGAGCGAGCAGCCGATGAACAGCACCACGATCACCAGCGTCAGGTGCGTCGGGTCGGCCTCCACCAGCCGGTGCCAGGCCCCTGCGCGCCAGAGCAGCCAGGCCGCGAACACCAGCAGACCCATGTAGGCGAGCCAGAGCAGGAACAGGCCCTGGTCCGCGCGCTCGATGTTCAGTGTGGGCCGGCCGGCGCCGGGCATGCGCCGCACCAGCAGCGCGCCGAACATGCGGTGGGTGGAGGTGTTCATGGGTTCACGGCGCACGGCCGCCCGAAGCCGTGAACGCGCCCCCTTGGGGGGCAGCGACCGCCGCAGGCGCGGAGCGTGGGGGCTCGTGCAATGCCTTCGACTCGGCGTCGCTGCGGAACACGATGGGGATGTTGCGGTGCTTCGGTGCGTCGCGCACCACCGCCACCACCTTCTGATGGTGGGCCGACTTGCTGCACACCGGGTCGGTCTCGGCCGGGTCGCCGGTGAGCAGGAAGGCCTGGCAGCGGCAGCCGCCGAAGTCCTTGTGGCGCTCGTCGCAGCTGCGGCAGGTAGGCTTCATCCAGGCGTCGCCGCGGTAGGTGTTGAAGGCGTTGCTGCGCTGCCAGATGTCGGCGATGGACACGTCCTTGACGTTGGGCAGCGCCAGGCCAGGCAGGTCGCGCGCGTTGTGGCAGGGCATGGCCAGGCCGTCGGGCGCGATGGACAGGAACACTGCACCCCAGCCGTTCATGCAGGCCTTGGGGCGTTCCTCGAAGTAGTCGGGCACCACGAACAGCACGCGGCACTTGTGACCAGTGGTTTTCGCGTCCTGCTCGGCGCGGAAGGCGTTGACCTCGGCTTCGGCGACCTTCAGTTCCTCGGCCGTGGGCATGAGGTGGTCGCGGTTGATCCAGGCCCAGCCGTAGTACTGGGTGTTGGCCAGTTCCAGGTACTCGGCCTCCAGCGCCACGGCCATGTCGATGATCTTGCGCACGTGCGGCAGGTTGTGCCGGTGCAGCACACAGTTCATCACCATGGGCCAGTCGTGCGCCTTGATGAGCTTGGCGACCCGCTGCTTGAGGTCGAAGGTCTTGGTGTGGCTGAGGAAGTCGTTGAGTTCCTTGGTGGAGTCCTGGAACGAGAGCTGCACGTGGTCCAGGCCGGCGTCCTTGAGCTTCTGCGCGCGGGTGGGCGTCAGGCCCACGCCCGAGGTGATGAGGTTGGTGTAGTAGCCCAGTCGGTGCGCTTCCTGCACCAGCTCCTCCAGGTCGTCGCGCAGCAGCGGCTCGCCGCCGGAGAAACCCAGCTGCGCCGCGCCGAGCTTGCGCGCCTGCGTCATCACGTCCACCCACTGCGCGGTGCTCAGCTCGTCGGTGACTTTGGCGTGCTGCGTCGGGTTGTAGCAAAAGACGCAGTGCAGCGGGCACTTGTAGGTGAGCTCGGCCAGCAGCCACAGCGGCGGGCCGGCGGGGATGGGGGCGGCGCTCAGGAGTTCAGTCGATCCAGCCACGGCGTTGGCCTTCTTCGAGCAGGTTGCGGACTTCAGGGCCGATGCCCTGCGCGTTGAACGCGGCTTCCAGCTCAGTGACGATGGCATCGACCGAGCGCTCGCCATCGCAGCGCCTGAGGATCTCGGCGGCGCTCGGGTTGAGCTGCACCATGCCTTCCGGGTACAGCAGCACCCAGCGCGACTGCGCCTCTTCGTACTGCAGCCGGAAACGGCGCGAGAGCTTCGGGCGGGTGGGCAGGGCGGTGTTCACTGGCAGGCCTTTTCAATGGCGTCGAGCATCGTCCACAGAATGTCCAGCTTGAACTGCAGGATGTCCAGCGCGTGGTGCTGCTGCTCGCGCGTCTGGAAATGGGCGAGGGTGACGCGCAGGCCGTGTTCCACGTCGCGGCTGGCCAGCGGAATGCGGCTGCGGAAGTAGGCGAGGCCGTTGGATTCGATCCAGGGGTAGTGCGTGGGCCAGGTGGCCAGGCGGTCCTTGTGGATCTGCGGCGCGAACATCTCGGTGAGCGAGGAACACACCGCTTCCTGCCAGGGCGCGGTGGCGGCGAAGTGCACATAGGCGTCGCAGGCAAATCGCACCGCGGGCACCACGTGCTGCAGCGACCACAACTCTTCGCGCGAAATGCCCACGGCCTCGCCCAGTCGTGTCCAGGCCTCGATGCCCCCTGCCGCAGAACCCTGGTGGTCGCCATGGCCGTCGTGGTCGAGGATGCGCTCGACCCACAGGCGCCGGTGTTCGCGGTCGGGCATGTTGGCCAGGATGGCGGCGTCCTTGCGCGGGATGCAGATCTGGTAGTAGAAGCGGTTGGCCACCCAGCAACGGATCTCGTCGGGCGTGCAGCCGCCCGAGTTCATGCGCACGTTGAATGGGTGGTGGATGTGGTAGCTGCGGCCCTTGTCGCGCAGCTGGGCCTCGAACTCCTGCGCGCTCCAGGCGGGCAGGCCTTCGTGGGGGCGGTGGTGGCGGGCGATCTCCATGGCGTGCTCAGAAAGAAATGTCCATGCCGTCGTGGGCGACCTCGATGCCGTGGGCCGTGAGTTCGGCGCGCTCGGGCGAGTCTTCCACCAGCATGGGGTTGGTGTTGTTGATGTGGATGAGCACCTTGCGCACGCCGGCGGGCAGGCGGTCCAGCTGTTCGACCATGCCGCCCGGGCCGCTTTGCGGCAGGTGGCCCATGTCGAGCGCGGCCTTGGCCGAGAGGCCCAGGCGCTGCATCTCGTCGTGGGTCCAGAAGGTGCCGTCGACCAGGACGACGGCGCAACCGCTCATGAGCTCGATGAGCTCGTCGGTGACCTCGGCCAGGCCGGGCGCGTAGAAGGCCTTGGCGCCGGTGGCCGGGTTGGTGATCAGCAGGCCGATGTTGTCGCCGGGGCGCGGGTTGCCGCGGAACGGCGAGTACGGCGGCGGCTTGGACGACAGCGAGACGGTGTGCAGCTGCAGGCCGGGCAGGGCGGCGATGTGCACCGCGCGGCCGTCGATGGGCAGCTCCTGCCGCTCGGTGCCGCAGTAGTGCGAGAGGATGCCGGTGATCGGGAAGCCGCTGCCGATGTCGGAGAAGACCTCGGGCGTGGCCAGCAGCGGCAGCGGCGTCTTGCGCTCGCGCAGCATCAGCAGGCCGGTGACGTGGTCGATCTGCGCGTCCATCAGCAGCACGGCGGCGATACCGCTGTCGCGGATGGCGCGGGCGGGCTGCAGCTCGGGGTTGTCGCGGATCTGGGTGAGGATGTCGGGCGAGGCGTTGACCAGCAGCCAGTCCTGGCCGTTGTCGCTCACCGCAATCGACGACTGGGTGCGGGCGCGCGCTTTCAGCGTGCCGCGGCGCAGGCCGCTGCAGTTGGGGCAGTTGCAGTTCCACTGCGGGAAACCGCCGCCGGCGGAGGAACCAAGAACGCGGATGCGCATAGACTGGATTGGGAAGAAAAAAGGCGCACGTGTGGGAACACCCGTGCGCCTGAGGTCGCTCGTCGCCGGTGGTCAGCGGTTGGCGATGTACATCGTGATTTCAAAACCGAAACGCAGGTCGGTGAAGGCGGGGGTGGTCCACTGCATGTCTTGTCTCCAGTTGGGGTTGGCATGAATCGTGACTGCTGACCTGCCTGCACTGTTGCAGTTCAAGCCGCACCCGATGATCAGCAAAAACGATGCCACCGGACAAGGCCCCTGGCGACGCCAGCGCGACTTCGATCTCGGGGCGCCGCACCGCATGGCCTGGCGCCTCGGGGGAAACCCTGAGGGCGAGCCCTGGCTGCTGCTGCACGGCGGTCCAGGCAGCGGTGCGAACCCGGGCCTGCTGGCGCCGCTGGATCTGCGCCGGCAGTGCGCGATTGCGCCCGACCAGCGCGGCAGCGGCGGCAGCCGCCCGCGCGGCAGCACGCTGCGCAACCACACGGCGGCGCTGGTGTCCGACCTCGAAACCCTGCGGCGGCACCTGGGCCTGGAGCGCTGGTCGCTGCTGGCCGGTTCTTGGGGCACGGTGCTGGCGCTGGCCTACGCACAGGCCCATCCGCAGCGGGTGCAGCGGCTGGTGCTGCGCGGGGCCTTTGCGCTGTCGCGGCGCGAGATCGGCGGCCTGCTGCAGGGCGCGGCATCAGGGAAGACCCTGAGTGTGCCTGCGGCCGTCTGGCCAGCCTCGCGCAGCGTGTCACTGCCCGCGCTGCTGGCCCGTCTGCGCCAGTTGCTCCAATCCGGTACACCCGCTGTTGCAGGTCTGCGCGCGGCGCGGCGCTGGGCCCTGCTCGAATCGCGCGCAGCGGCCCGGGGCATGTGGCGCGCGCTGCTCGGTGCAGGCCCCGTTGTGGCTGGAGCCCGACCGGTCTGGGCTGCTCAGCGGCGGCGCGAGCGGCGTCTGGCGGCCGGGTTCCAGCGCCGGGGCAACCGCAGCGACGGCGCGGACCAGGCGCTGCGGCGCAAGTTCCGCATCCAGTCGCACTACCTGTTGCACCGTGGCTTTGTGCGGCCGGGCGGCCTGGACAGGGCGGTGCGCGCGGTTGCGCTCGCGGGTGTGTCGGTGGACTGGGTGCACGGCGCGTTCGACGCGGTGTGCCCGCCGCAGAACAGCCGGCGCTGGCAGTCGCTGATGGAGCGTCTGGCGCCCGGTCGGTCGTCGCTCACGCTCACCCGCGCCGGCCATCTGGGCCACGAACCGCAGACGCTGGCGGCGCTGCGCGAGCAAGTGAGGCGGTCGTGACGGCGGGCGTGACCACATGGTGCCGCCGGGCGCTGGTGGCACTGCTGCTGGCGCAGGCGGCGTCGCTGTGCGCGGCCCCGGGCTGCGACACGCTGGAACCGGTGCCCTGGCGCGCCGTGGCGCCGGGCGCCTGGGTCTGGCTGCCGCCGGACGGCGGCGATGTGTCGCCCGCCAACGCCGGCCACGTGGTGCCCACCAGCGTGCTGGTGTCGGGGCGCCAGGCGCTGGTGATCGACCCCGGGCCCAGCCACCGGCACGGCGAGCGGGTGCGGCGCTCGCTGGCCTGCCGCTTTGGCGCGCAGGTGCGCTGGATCGTCAACACCCATGCGCATTCCGAGAACGTGCTGGCCAACTCGGCGTTTGCCGCCGACGTGGCGGCCGGGCGCACGCAGATCCTGGCGACCGCCCCGACCCGCGAGGGCATGGCGCTGCGCTGCCCTGACTGCCTGGCGAGCCTCACGCAGCGTGTGGGCGACGAAGCAATGGCCGGCACGCGCATCGTGCTGCCCACGCGCACGCTGTCCGAAGGCGAGGTGCTGCGCCTGGGCCGCTGGCGGCTGCGCGTGATGCGGGTGGAGCATGCGCACACCGAGGGCGACCTGGTGCTGTGGGATGCGCGGCAGCGCGTGCTGTGGGCCGGCGGGCTGGTGTACCAGGGCCGTGTGCCGGAACTGGCACAAGGTCATCTGGACGGCTGGATCGCGGCGCTGGACCGCCTGCAGGCCCTGGGGCCGAAGCAGGTGATCGCCACCACATGGTCGGTTGCTCCAGCGTCCGGCTTCCCGTCCGCACTGCTGGACACGCGCGCCTACCTGGGCGCCTTGCGCGAGAAAACCCTGCAGGCCATGGACGCCGGCGCCCAGCCCCAGGAAATCGACCGCGTCGCCTTGCCCGCCTTCAGCGGCTGGGCCGGCTACGGCGCGCGGCACGGCTTCAACGTGCTGCGCGCCTGGCGCGAACTCGAACCGGTGTGGATGGACCAGGCGAAACCCGCCAGATGATCCAGCGGCGCAGGGGGTCAGCCAAGAAGATCCGGCGGTAGCAGGTGCTTCTTGCGGTAGATCGTGTTGCGCGAGACGCCCAGCGCCTTGGCCGCGGCCGACACATTGCCGCCGTGCAGGCGCAGCATTTGCGCCATGGCGCTGATCGCCACGTCCTGCAGCTTCTGGCCGTCCAGCGTGGGTTCGGGCATGGGCGGTGCACTCGGCAGCTCGGGCAGGGAGGCGTCGACGGTCGGCACCGGCGTGCTCATGCGCTGCGCCACCGGGTGTGGCAGGCCGTGTTCCAGCTCTTCGAGGAAGTCGTCCGGCAGGTGCTCCATGTCGATCACGCCGGCGCAGCCGACCATCACCACCGCCGTGCGCAGCAGGTTGTGCAACTGGCGGAAGTTGCCCGGCCAGTGGTAGCGCTTGAAGATGTCCATCACCCGCGGCGCGATGCCGATGTTCTGCCCGTTCTCGCACAGTGACTTCACGATCTTCTGCACCACCAGGTCGAAGTCGGTGCGCTCGCGCAGCGCCGGCAGGCGCACCACCAGGCCGTTGAGGCGGTAGTACAGGTCTTCGCGGAAGTCGCCGCGCGCGATCATGTCCTTGAGGTGCTTGTGCGTGGCACTCACGATGGCCACGTCCACATCGACCTCCTTGCCCGCGCCCAGCGGGCTCACCCGTCGCTCCTGCAGCACGCGCAGCAGCCGCGCCTGCAGGTGCTTGGGCATGTCGCCGATTTCGTCGAGGAACAGCGTGCCGCCATTGGCCTGCAGGATCTTGCCGATCGAGCCCTTCTTGCGCGCGCCGGTGAAAGCGCCTTCCTCGTAGCCGAACAGCTCGGACTCGATCAGCGTGTCCGGGATCGATGCGCAGTTGACCGAGACGAAGGGCTGGCCCGAGCGGTTCGAATCACCGTGGATGGCCTGCGCCAGCAGGTCCTTGCCGGTGCCGGTTTCGCCCAGGATCATCACAGGGATGTCCTTGCCCGAGACCATGCGCAGCTTGTGGATCACGGCCGAGACCTGCGGGTCCCCGGTGTCCAGGTACTGCAGCGTGGACAGATGCGGTTTGCGCGGCACCACCTTGGCCACTGCGGGCGACGGTGTGGCGGCGGCCTGTTCCTCGGCCTGCTGCGGCGTGACCGGCATGGGCCGGCCGGCGTTCCAGGGATTGGCCGCCTTGATCTTGACGCGGCACCACACGGCCACGCCGTTGTGCAGCACCAGCTGCTTGGGCGTGGGCAGGGTGCCGCTGAACAGGTCGACCAGCGAGGAGATCGGGATGCCGAACAGCGAAGAGAAGGTGTGGGCCTTGAGCGCGGCAAACGGCAGGCCGATCTGGAACTGCGCGCTGCGGTTGGCCGAGATGAAGCGGCCTTCGGGCGAGAACACCGCGATTCCTTCGACCAGGGTCCCGAGAAACTCCGAGCGGGTGTGGAAGTGCACCCGGATCGCCTTCGGGAAGATGTCGGCGAACATGTGGTTCTCGATCATCTGCGCCGACATGCGCACCAGGGCGAGGGTGTGCTGGTGGAAGCTGCGCTGGTCGCCGGTCACGTCCAGCGCGCCGATGACCTGGCCGTAGGGGTCGAAGATCGGCGAGCACGAGCAGGTCAGGAACTTGTTGGCATTCAGGAAATGCTGGTTGCCATGGACGGTGAGCGCTTCCTCTTCGGTCAGCGCGGTGCCGATGGCGTTGGTGCCCTTGGTCTGCTCGGACCAGTCCATGCCCGGCATCAGGGCCACGCGCGAGGCTTTTTCCAGAAAGTCGTTGTCGCCCAGCGAGTGCAGCACCATGCCCTTGGCCGAGGTCAGCAGCACCATGCTGTGGGTGTTGGCGATCTGGTCGTAGAGCGTTTCCATGACCGGTGCCGCGTGCTGGAACAGGAAGCGGTTTTCGTCCAGGGCGCTGGTCAGGTCGCCGCGCAGCGGGCTGGAAAAGTCGGGTTCGCTCTGTTCGGTGATGCCAAATGCACGCGAGCGCTGGTGCGACTGGCCGATCGGATCGTGACCGGCCTCGTGGGGGGCGGAAGGCATGTTGACACGCTCTCGGCCGGGTGGCGTGTACATGGCGGCATTCATGTTGTCTCCAGGGTCCGGGGGAAGGCCTCCCCAGTAATCCATCGACCAGTTCGGCTCAATGGGGCCGAACTGAAGGGGGTCGTGGTCGTTGCTGTCCTGACTCATGTGATTTTCTTCATATCTGTGCCACGAATCAACAGTGGGAAATCCCTGAATGAAACAAGCTGTGGCGGGTGCCTCCTTCCGGTACAAAGCAAATCCCCGGCCAGCCCGAAGCAGCCTGTTGTGCCCGTTCGGAATGGGACAGTGGTTGGGGCGTGGAACAACAGGGTGGTTCAATTTGGAACACATGGTCGTTGCAATCGGGCCGGGATGTGGGTGGTACAGGGGCGGTTCTTTTTGTGGCCCGCTTATTGCTGACCGGGTGTCAGAAGCCTCTTTTTTCTGAACCTGGAGACAAGCCCATGAACGTCCGTTTTTCCCTCGCATCCCGACGCGCCGTCGCCCTGCTGGTGGCCGGCCTGACCGCCACTGCGGTGTACGCCCACGGGGACGTGGTCCCGCAGGCCGTGGACACCAGCACCCTGCCGCAGCTGGGCGCCAAGTGGCTCGATGCCAACCCCTACAACGAGCAGAGCCCGGCCCGCAAGGAAGCGCTGCGCATCGGCACCTCGGCCTACAACCAGAACTGCGCCCGCTGCCATGGCCTGGAAGCCATCTCCGGCGGCATCTCGCCCGACCTGCGCAAGATGGACAGCGACTGCTCCGGCCTGGCCGACGCAGCCAAGAAGGCCTCCTGCATGAAGGAGATGGACGACTACTTCATCTCCACCGTGCGCCGCGGCCGCGTGCGCGACGGGCGCGTCTACATGCCGCCGTTCGAAGGCACGCTCACGCAGGAAGCGATCTGGACCATCCGTACCTACATCGAGACCCGCCGCGAACCCTGAGCCCGCGCCACCGGACGGGCCGTCAGCTACAACATCACAGAGAGACAAGACCCATGACCGACTCCACCCTGAAGACTCCCAGAGGCCTGCGCCGCCGCGAAGCCCTGGCGCTGCTGCCGGCCGCGCTGGCCATGCCCTGGCCGGTGCTGGCGCAGACCGACCTGAGCGACCTGGCGCGCATCCGCGCGAACGGGGCGCTCAAGGTTGCGGTGTACAAGGACAACGCGCCCTTCTCCAGCGGCCCGGCCACGGACATGACGGGCCTGGACGTGTCGCTGGCCGAGGCGCTGGCGCGGCAGATGAACCTCAAGCTCTCGCTGCTGCCGTTTGACGCGGGCGAGAACATGAACGACGACCTGCGCAACATGGTCTGGCGCGGCCACTACCTGGGCTACGGTCCGGCCGACGTGATGCTGCAGGTGCCGGCCGATCGCTTCCTGGCCAACGGCAACCCGCAGGTGACCATCATGGCGCCCTATATGCGCCAGTCGAATGTGCTGCTGCACGACAGCCGGCGCCTGGCCTCGGCCGCTTCCCCCGAAGACCTCAAGGGCCTGCCGCTGGCGGCCGAGCGCGGCGCGGGCGCGGCCAGCGTGCTCATGGGCTACGGCGGTGGGCTGTTGCGCAACCAGGTCTCGATCTACCCCTCGGGCGTCGAGGCCGCGCAGGCGGTGATCGACGGCAAGGCTGCAGGCGCGTTCGTGCTGCGGGCGCAGGCCGAAGCCGCGCTGTTCCAGCGCAAGGCCTCGGTGGAGCAGTTCCCGCTGTCCAAGCTCAACCTCAACAACGGCATCGCCGACACCGGCTGGCCGGTCGGCATGGCGATCAAGGCGGCCCACAAGGACCTGGGCGCGGCGCTGGACATGGCGATGAAATCGCTGCGCGAGAGCGGCGAGCTGCTCGCGATGTTCAAGCAGCACGGGCTCACCCTGACCGCGCCTTGACCGGCGGGCCTTCCGCGCCGGTCAGGCCTTCTTCTTTGTGAGCTTGCGGTAGACGGTCGCGCGGCTGATGCCCAGCGCGCGGGCCGCTTCCATGACGTTGCCGCGCGCGTCTTCCACCGCGCGGCGGATCAGGGCGGCCTCCACGTCCTTGAGTGGCACGCTGTGGCTGGCCGGGCGCGGCGAGCCGGAGACGCGGCCCGGCCCCTGGGCCAGCAGCTGCAGCCGCAGGCCAGACCACAGCGGCACCTCGAAAGCGGGGCGTTGTGCGCGGGCGGCGTCGAACAGGCCATCGGTGGGCACCGCGAAGACGTCACTGCAGTGCATCGCGGCCTGCTGCGGCATGAGGCCCAGCATGTCGGATGCGGCCCGGTTGGCGCCTATGATGCGGCCGTCGTCGTCCACGCAGACCAGTCCGTCGTTGTCGTCCCCGAGCACACGGCCCGGCCAGTTCAGGCGCAGCAGCATGCGGTGCGGGCGTGAGGTGGTCAGCGCGTTCTCGATGCTGCGCGCCGACTGCGTCACCAGGTGCTTGAGGGCGGGTTGTTCCGCCACGTCGACGCCAGTGAGATCCAGCATGCCGACGCAGTGGCCGTCCGGCCCCCAGATCGGCGCACCGGCGCAGCTGAAGGCGCCGTTGTCGTGGAAGAAGTGTTCGCCGCGGTGCAGCCAGACCGGCTCATGGTCGGTCAGCGTGGTGCCGATGGCGGTGGTGCCGACGGCTCGCTCGGAGAGGTCGACCCCCACGCGCGCGATGGCCGCGGCCCGCGGGTTGTTGCGGTCGACCGGGCCGTCCACGTCGATCACCGTGCCGCGCGCGTCGGTCAGGATGGCAAAGTAGCGGGTGTGCACCATCGCCCGCGAGAGCGAGCGGATCACCGGCGCGGCGGCCTGGATCAGGGGCTGGCTCGCCTCCAGCGCCTGGCGCATGGCGCTGGCCGATACCGGCTCGAAGGCCACGCGCTGGTGCGGGTCCTGTCCCATGGCCAGACAGCGCCGCCAGGAGCGCTCGATGGGCGCGGCCAGCCAGGGCGAGGGGGCGCTGTCGCGCGCCTCCAGCACAGACAGGCGCGCACGTTCGATCAGGGCCAGACGCTGGTCAGGGAGCAGGGGGGATTGGACGGTGGTGGTCACATCGGCCTCGGCGTTCGTGGGCGGAACAACAGTGTTGCAGATTGAGACAGTGCCCGGGCAGGTCCCCGGACAATGCACCTCTTTTGCAGTCAACCGCAAGTCACATGCCACGCCGCGGCCGGGGCCGCGGCGCTCAGGCCACGCGCGACGCGCTGAAGCAGACGGCGCCGCCTTCGTCCGCGCTGCGGGGCTGGAGCTGGTCCTTGGCCGGGCCGACCTGGGCGTCGCGCGGCAGGGCCACGCCGTTCTTCACCGCCAGCACCTCGGCCATGATGCTGACCGCGATTTCCGAGGGCATCTTGCTGCCGATGTAGATGCCGATGGGGCCGCGCATGGCGACCAGGCTCTCTTCGGTCTGGTCGAAGTGTTCGATCATGCGCGCGCGCCGGGCCTCGTTGTTGCGGCGCGAGCCGATGGCGCCGACGTAGAAGGCCTCGGTGCCCAAGGCTTCGAGCAGCGCCAGGTCGTCCAGCTTGGGGTCGTGCGTGAGCGCGATGACGCAGGTGCGGCGGTCGACGCCGAAGGCATGCACCACGTCGTCGGGCATGCCGGTGAGCAGCTTGGCGCCGGGCACGTTCCAGCTGCTGCGGTATTCCTCGCGCGGGTCGCAGACCGAGACCGAGAAGCCGCAGAAGATCGCCATGGTCGAGAGGTACTCGGCCAGCTGGCCGGCGCCGATCAGCAGCATGCGGTACTCGGGCCCGAAGGTGTTGCGCAGCACCTGGCCGTCGTCGCTGAGCGCCTCGGGCCGCTCGCAGGGCGCGACCGTGACCCGGCCGGTGGCCAGGTCGGTGCTGCGCTGCATCAGCCGCCCCTCGCCCAGCGCCGTCACCAGCGTGGCCAGCGCGTCGGCGTCGGGGTTGAACTCCAGCATCAGCTCCAGCGTGCCGCCGCAGGGCAGGCCGAAGCGGTGGGCCTCGTCGGCGCTCACACCGTACTTCACCCGCTCGGGCGGGCCGTCGGGGATGTCGTGGGTGCCCGCACCCGCAGCGCCGTCCGCACGGCGGTAGCGGTAGATCAGGTCGTCCTCGATGCAGCCGCCCGAGACCGAACCGATCACGGCGCCGGTCTCGCACAGCGCCATGATCGAGCCGACCGGGCGGGGCGAGGACCCCCAGGTGCGGATCACCGTGGCCAGCAGCGCACGCTGCCCTTGCTGGCGCCATTGCAGCAGATGGCGCAGTACCGTGATGTCGAGGTTTTCCATGGTGTCTCCAGTCCTGGCAGGTATTGTGCGCGGCGAAGCCTTCAGCGGCTGAGCCACCACAGGGCCAGCAGCACCACACCGCCCGCGATCCAGACCCAGGCGGGAATGCCGCCGCTTGCCGCGGGGGCCTCGGCCACCGGTGCCTCGCCCGCCGCAGCGGCCTTCGCCGCCGCGTCGCGTGCGGCGTAGGCCTCGGGGTGGGTCTGCTGCATGGCCTCGTCGAAGCGCTTGAAGAAGTCCTCGGCCATCGACTTGGCGGTGCCGTCGATCAGGCGCTGGCCCAGCTGCGCCACCTTGCCGCCGACGGTGGCGTGCACGGTGTAGTCCAGCGTGCAGCCGCTGCCGTCGGGCGTGAGCTTGACCGCCGCGGTGCCTTTGCCGAAGCCGGCCACGCCGCCCTGGCCTTCGAAGTTGATCTTGTAGGACTCGGGCGCCACGATGTCCGAGAGCAGGATCTTGCCGGCGAACTTGGCCGCCACCGGCCCGATCTTGACCGCCATGCCCACCGCGTACTGGTTCTCGCCCGTGGCCTCGACCTTGTCGCAGCCGGGGATGCAGGTCTTGAGCACGGCGGGGTCGTTGAGCGCGTCCCAGGCCTGCTGCTGGGTGATGGCCAGGGAGCGGTTGCCTTGCATGTCCATGGTGGTGTGTCCTCTTTCTTGTGGGGTCTGAACGAAGGGGTCAGCGCCGCAGCACGGCCGCGATGCTGGCGGCCAGGTCTTCGAGCTTGCTGAGGTTGTGCACGGCCAGCATGCCGTGCGCGTGGGTGTGCAGTGCGGCCGCGCCGCGGGCCAGCGGGGCGTAGCCCTCGAAGCGCAGCAGCGGGTTGAGCCAGAGCAGGCGGCCGCAGCGCCGGCGCAGCCAGGCCAGCGATTCGGAGAGCGCCGCGGGCTCGCCGGTGTCCAGGCCGTCGCTGACGATCAGCACCAGCGTGCGGCGGCCGACCAGGCGGCGCGCGTGGTCCTGCTGCAGCGCCTGCAGCGAGGCGCCGAGCTGGGTGCCGCCGGCGAAGTCGGCGATCAGTTCGTTGGCGGCCACCAGCATGTCGTCGGTGTCGGCGAGCCGGAAGGCCGGCGTGAGGTCGGTCAGCCGGGTGCCGAAGGCGAACACGTCGCGGCGGCGGTGGTGGCGCGTGGCCGCGTGCAGGAAGGCCAGCAGCAGCCGGGTGTAGCGCTCCATCGAGCCCGACACATCCACCAGCACCATCAGCGGCAGCGGCTGCTCGCGGCGCGAGAGCTGCGGCAGCTCCATCAGCTCGCCGCCGTGGCGCACCGCGCGGCGCATGGCGCGCTGCCAGTGGGGGCGGGTGCCGCCGGGCCCGGGCCGCGTGCGGCGCGAATCGTAGGTCGGCAGCGGCAGGCGGATGTCGCGCGCCAGCCGCTCGACCAGCCGGTACTCGGTGCCCGACAGCGCGTTGAAGTCGGCGTGGTGCAGGCGCCGGATGTCGCTGGCCGTCATGGCGGCGTCGAACTCGACCTTCTGGTCTTCCTGTTTGGGCTTGGCCTGCTGCCCGAAGCTTTTTTGCGGCGACAGCGCTTCGCGCACGCGCGGCCGGCGCTTGCTCGGCTCGGCCTTGCCCTCGGCGCTGGGCAGCAGCTGCGACAGCAGCTTCTGCGCGATCTCGGGGTTGCGGAAGTAGGTGTCGAACAGCTCGCGGAACACCAGGCGGTCCTGCTCGCGGGTCACGAACACCGCCTCCATCGCCGCGCTCACGTCCTCCTTGCGCTCCAGGCCGACCGTCATGGCGGCGCGCGTGGCCAGCGCGATGCGCGAGCTGTCCACGCGCACGCCGGCGCGTCGCAGCGCGCGGCCGAAGCCGGCGATGTTGTCGGCCAGTTTGCCTGTGCGGGAATCTCCGAGCTGCATGAGCGGCGAACTCAGGCGGGCGTGTCGGCCGGCTTGAGCAGCTCGGCGGCCATGTCGCGCGTGAGCGCGGCCACGTCCTCGCGCTGCTTGAACAGGATGCCGGCGGTGTCGCTCAGCACCTCGGGGTCGACCGCCAGCGTGTCCAGCGCCACCAGCGCCTTGGCCCACTCGACGCTTTCGGCGATGCCGGGCGAGCGCTGGAAGGCGTTGGCGAAGGGCTGGCTGCGCAGGCGCTGCACCACGTCGGCCACCTGGGTCGCCAGTGCGGCCGAGGCCTGCGGCACCTGGGCGCGCACGATGTCCAGCTCGCGTTCGCGCTCGGGGTAGTCGAGCCAGTGGTAGAGGCAGCGGCGCTTGACCGCGTCGTTGAGCTCGCGCGTGCGGTTGCTGGTGAGGATGGTGACCGGCGGGCAGGCGGCACGCACCGTGCCGAACTCGGGAATGCTGACCTGGTATTCGCCCAGGTACTCCAGCAGAAAGGCCTCGAAGGGCTCGTCGGCGCGGTCGACCTCGTCGATCAGCAGCAGCGCGCCGGGCTCGGGCGCCTGCAGCGCCGCCAGCAGCGGCCGCTTGATCAGGTAGCGCTCCTGGTAGACCTCGCGCTCGATGCGCGCCACCTCGTCGGCGCCGCCGTCCGTGTGCGCCACTTCCAGGCGGGTCTGGGCGGCGCGCATGTGCAGCAGCTGCGCGGCGTAGTTCCATTCGTACAGGGCTTCGCGCTGCTCAAGGCCGTCGTAGCACTGCAGGCGCAGCAGGGCGCGGCCCAGCGCCACCGACAGCGCCTTGGCCAGCTCGGTCTTGCCGACGCCCGGTTCGCCTTCGAGCAGCAGGGGGCGCTGCAGCTTCAGGGCCAGGAACACGGCGGTGGCCAGGCGGCGGTCGGCGTAGTAGCCGGCCGACTGCAGGGCTTGCATCAGGGCGTCGATCGAGGCGAAGGCGCTCATGGGAATGTTCTGTGAAGGAAAAAGGGCCCCGGGTCGGTGAACGCGGGGCCCTGGCGGTGACAGCCGGAAATCAGGCCAGTTGGGCGACGGCGCGCTGGGTCAGCACGCTGATCAGGTTGGCGCGGTAGGCCGCGCTGGCGTGCAGGTCGGCGCTGCAGTCGTCGGCGCTGATCTTCACGCTGGCGGCCGACTGCGGCGTGAAGCTGGCGTTCAGCGCGGCTTCCAGACCGGCGTGGCGGAACACGCCGTTGCCGGCGCCGGTCACGGCCACGCGCACGCCGCCGTCGGTCTGCGCCACGAACACACCGATCAGCGCAAAGCGCGAGGCCGGCTGGTTGAACTTCAGGTAGGCCGCCTTCTTCGGGATCGGGAAGCTGATCGCGGTGATCAGCTCGCCGTCTTCCAGCGCGGTGCTGAACATGCCCTGGAAGAAGTCGTCGGCGGCGATCTTGCGCTTGGTGGTGTGCACCGTGGCGCCCAGGCCGAGCACGGCGCTGGGGTAGCAGGCGGCGGGGTCGTTGTTGGCGACCGAACCACCCATCGTGCCCATGGCGCGCACCTGCTTGTCGCCGATGTGGCCGGCCAGGTGGGTGAGGGCGGGAATGGCGGCAGCCACCTCCGCGCTGGTCGCCACGTCGATGTGGCGCGTCATGGCGCCGATGACGAGGGCGTTGCCTTCGCGGCGGATGCCGGCCAGTTCCTTGACGCCACCGAGATCGACCAGGGTGCCCGGGTCGGACAGGCGCAGCTTCATCGAGGCCAGCAGGGTCTGTCCACCGGCCAGGGGCTTGGCGCCGCCGGCGGCGGCCTTCTGGGCGTCGGCGAGGGACGCGGGTTTGTCGAGCGTGAATGCGTACATGGTGTCCTCCTCCCGGTCAGGCCTTGGCGGATTGAATGGCTTCCCACACGCGCCCCGGCGAGGCGGGCATGTCGAACTCGGTGACACCCAGCGGTTTCAGGGCGTCCAGCACGGCGTTGATGACGGCCGGTGGCGAGCCGATGGCGCCGGCCTCGCCGCAGCCCTTGGTGCCCAGCGGGTTGTGGGTGCAGGGGGTGCAGATGGTGCCGATCTTGAACTCGGGGAAGTCGTCGGCGCGCGGCATGGCGTAGTCCATGAACGAGCCGGTCAGCAGCTGGCCGCTTTCCTTGTCGTAGACGCAGTTCTCCAGCAGTGCCTGGCCGATGCCCTGCACGATGCCGCCGTGCACCTGGCCCTCGACGATCATCGGGTTGATGATGGTGCCGAAGTCGTCGACGGCGGTGAACTTGTCGACGCGGGTCTTGCCGGTCGCGGGGTCCACCTCGACCTCGCAGATGTAGGTGCCGGCCGGGAAGGTGAAGTTGGTCGGGTCGTAGAACGCGGTCTCGTTCAGGCCCGGCTCCAGCTTGTCCAGCGGGTAGTTGTGCGGCACGTAGGCGGTCAGCGCGACCTGGCCGAAGGTGACCTTCTTGTCGGTGCCCTTGACGGTGAACTCGCCGTTGGCGAACTCCACGTCGGCGTCGCTGGCCTCCATCAGGTGGGCCGCGATCTTCTTGGCCTTGGTCTCGATCTTGTCGAGCGCCTTCATGATGGCGGCGCCGCCGACCGAGATGGAGCGCGAGCCGTAGGTGCCCATGCCGAAGGGCACGCGGCCGGTGTCGCCGTGCACCACGTCCACCGCCTCGACCGCGATGCCCAGGCGCGCCGCGACGACCTGCGCGAAGGTGGTCTCGTGGCCCTGGCCGTGGCTGTGCGAGCCGGTGAACACGGTCACGCTGCCGGTCGGGTGCACGCGCACCTCGCCGCACTCGAACAGGCCGGCCCGCGCACCGAGGGCGCCCGCGATGTTCGACGGCGCGATGCCGCAGGCCTCGATGTAGCTGCTGTAGCCGATGCCGCGCAGCAGCCCCTTGGCCGCGCTGGCGGCCTTGCGCTGCTCGAAGCCGGCCACGTCGGCCATGTCCTCGGCCTTGGTCAGCGCGCCGAGGTAGTCGCCCACGTCGTACTGCAGGGCCACCGGCGTCTGGTAGGGCCAGCTGTTGATGAAGTTGCGCTTGCGGATCTCGGCCTGCGACAGGCCCAGGTCCCAGCCGCAGCGGCTGACCAGGCGCTCCAGCAGGTAGGTGGCCTCGGGGCGGCCGGCGCCGCGGTAGGCGTCGACCGGCGCGGTGTTGGTGAACCAGGCGTCCACTTCCACATAGATCTGCGGGCAGGTGTACTGGCCGGCCAGCAGGGTGGCGTAGAGGATGGTCGGCACCGCGGACGCGAAGGTCGAGAGGTAGGCGCCCATGTTCGCGTCGGTGTGCACCCGCATCGCCAGGAACTTGCCGTCCTTGTCCATCGCCATCTCCGCGTGGCTGATGTGGTCGCGGCCGTGCGCATCGGTCAGGAAGGACTCGCTGCGTTCGCAGGTCCACTTGATGCTGCGGTTGGTCTGCTTGGCGGCCCAGGTCAGGGCCACGTCTTCGGCGTACAGGAAGATCTTCGAGCCGAAGCCACCGCCCACGTCGGGCGCGATCACGCGCACCTTGTGCTCGGGCAGGCCCAGCACGAAGGCGGTCATCAGCAGGCGCTCGACGTGCGGGTTCTGGTTGGCGACGTAGAGCGTGTACTCCTCTGTGGCGCGGTTGTAGCTGCCGATGGCCGCGCGCGGCTCCATGGCGTTGGGCACCAGGCGGTTGTTGGTGAGGTCGATCTTCGTCACGTGCGCGGCCTGCGCGAACGCCGCGTCCACCTGGCCCTTGTCACCGATGGCCCACTTGTAGCAGTGGTTGTCGGGCGCGGCGTCGTGCAGGGCGGGGCCCTTGCTGGCCTCGCGCATGTCGATCACGGCCGGCAGCACGTCGTAGTCCACCTCCACCGCCTCCGCGGCGTTCTTGGCCTGCTCCAGCGTATCGGCGATCACCATGGCCACCTGGTCGCCCACGTAGCGCGCCTTGCCGATGGCGAGGATCGGGTGCGGCGGCTCCTTCATTGGCGTGCCGTCGGTCGAAGTGATGAGCCAGCCGCAGGGCAGGCCGCCCATCTTGCCGTCGATGTCGGCGCCGGTGAACACGGCCACCACGCCGGGCATGGCCTTGGCGCGGCTGGTGTCGATGCTCTTGATGGCGGCGTGGGCGTGCGGGCTGCGCACGAAGACCGCGTAGGTCTGCGCGGCCTGCGTGATGTCGTCGGTGTACTGGCCGGCGCCGGTGAGAAAGCGGTAGTCCTCCTTGCGGCGGACGCCTTCGCCGATGTGCGGCAGCTTGCTGAAGTCGGATGCACCCATGTCGTGTCTCCTCAGGCCGAAGCCATGTCGGCCTTGCCCTTGAGCACGGCCTTGACGATGTTCTGGTAACCGGTGCAGCGGCACAGGTTGCCTTCGAGCAGCTCGCGGACTTCCGTCTCGCCGGCCTTGGGGTGGTGCTTGCAGAGGTCCACCGCGCTCATGACCATGCCCGGGGTGCAGAAGCCGCACTGCAGGCCGTGGCATTCCTTGAACGCCGCCTGCATCGGGTGCATGGCGCCGTCGGCGGCGGCCAGGCCTTCGATGGTGGTGATCTCCGAACCGCTGACCTGGGCGGCCAGCACGCTGCACGACTTGATGGCGCGGCCGTCCTTGATGACGGTGCAGGCGCCGCACTGCGAGGTGTCGCAGCCGACGTGGGTGCCGGTGAGCTTGAGGTGCTCCCGGAGCACCTGGACGAGAAGGGTGTTGGGCGGAACGTCGACCGACCGGGCCTGGCCGTTGACCGTGAGCTGAACCTGCATCTGTGTCTCCTGATGGTTGGGGCCTCTGTGGGGTCCTCAAACAGTGAAACATCGCAGCGCCGCGGCGATTTGAGTGTTAACCCTCAATTGCAAATTGCGGTCTGAAACATTCTCAAATTGAGACGCTTGAAAAGGCAATGAAATGCATTGATTTCAAAGGAGATTCGTGAAATCAGATGCATTTCTAAGTTATGTATTCAGATTCCTATGTGGGGTGGTGTTATTTCGCCGGATGAACGTTGTTGATTCGTTAATTCCGTTTGAAATCAAGGCGTTGTGCAGGGCAGCATGTGGCAGTCTCAATCTGAGACTTTCTGATAGCGGCGCGGAGCTTTTCGGGTTAACCCTGACGAAGTGGCTGTGCTTCACGTCAACAATCGTATGAACACATGGTCATAGGTCTCCTGATGGGCCATGTGTGCCCCACCACCGGAGAAACTACATGCAGAAAACACTCCACATCAACGCCGACAAGTGCACCGGCTGCCTGCAGTGCGAAATGGCCTGCTCGTTCGAGAACTACGGCACCTACGCCACCTCGAAGTCGCGCATCAAGGTCTTCGACTTCCACCACACCGGCAAGAAGGTGCCCTACACCTGCACCCAGTGCGACGAGGCCTGGTGCCTGCACGCCTGCCCGGTGGAGGCCATCACGGTCGACAAGGTGACCGGCGCCAAGGTGGTGAACGAAACCACCTGCGTGGGCTGCAAGGTCTGCACCATCAGCTGCCCTTTCGGCACCATCAACTACGTGCAGGAAACCGGCAAGGTCCAGAAGTGCGACCTCTGCGGCGGCGAGCCGGCCTGTGCCGACGCCTGCCCGACCGGCGCAATCACGTTCATTGATGCCAACTGGTCTGGCATCGACAAGATGAAGCAGTGGGCCGACAAGCTGGGCAACCAGGCGGCCGCCTGATCCCCCAACACATACAAGGAGCATCAACATGTCTTGGGCTGGAAAAATCCTCCGCGTCAACCTGACCGCGGGCACCGTCACCTCCGAACCGCTGAACATGGAGTGGGCCAAGGCCTACCTGGGTTCGCGCGGCCTCGCCACCAAATACCTCACCAGCGAAATCGACCCCAAGGTCGACCCGCTGTCGCCGGAGAACAAGATCATCTGGGCCACCGGCCCGCTGACCGGCACCATGGCCTCCACCGGCGGCCGCTACACCGTGGTCACCAAGGGCCCGCTGACCGGCGCCATCGCCTGCTCCAACTCGGGCGGCTACTGGGGTGCCGAACTCAAGATGGCCGGCTGGGACATGGTCATCTTCGAAGGCAAGTCGGCCAAGCCGGTCTACCTCTACATCAACGACGACGTGGCCGAGCTGCGCGACGCGGGCCACCTCTGGGGCCAGAGCGTCTGGAAGACCGAAGAGATGCTCAAGACCAGCCTGCAGGACCCGCTGCTGCGCGTCTCCAGCATCGGCAAGTCCGGTGAAGTGGGCGTGCTGTACGCGGCCGTGGTGAACGACCTGCACCGTGCGGCCGGCCGCTCGGGCGTGGGCACCGTCATGGGCAGCAAGAACCTCAAGGCGATTGCCGTGCGCGGCACCAAGGGCGTGGGCAATGTGCGCGACCCCAAGGCCTTCATGGCCGCCGCCAAGGCCGCCAAGAAGGTGCTGGCCGACAACGCCGTCACCGGCCAGGGCCTGCCCACCTATGGCACCCAGGTGCTGATGAACGTGATCAACGAAATCGGCGGTCTGCCCACGCGCAACCACCGCGACGTGCAGTTCGAGGGCGCCAAGGACATCTCGGCCGAAGCCATGGCCACGCCGCGCGCGACCGACGGCAAGAAGCACCTGGTGACCAACCAGGCCTGCTTTGGCTGCACCATCGCCTGCGGCCGCATCTCCAAGATCGACGAGAGCCACTTCTCGGTGGCCAACAAGCCCGAGTACTGGGGTGCGTCTGGTGGTCTGGAATACGAAGCCGCCTGGGCCCTGGGCGCCGCCAACGGCGTGAACGACCTCGAAGCGCTGCAGTTCGCCAACCTGATCTGCAACGAAGAGGGCATGGACCCGATCAGCTTCGGCGCCACCATCGGCGCCGTGATGGAGCTGTACGAAATGGGCGTGCTCACCAAGGAGCAGATCGGCATCGAAGCGCCGTTCGGCTCGGCCAAGGCGCTGTGCGAACTGGCTGTGATGACCGCCAAGGGCGAAGGCTTTGGCAAGGAGATCGGCCTGGGCTCCAAGCGCCTGACCGCCAAGTACGGCCACCCCGACCTGTCCATGAGCGTCAAGGGCCAGGAATTCCCGGCCTACGACGGTCGTGTGATCCAGGGCATCGGCCTGGCCTATGCCACGTCCAACCGAGGCGCCTGCCACCTGCGCGGCTACACCATCGCGTCCGAAGTGCTGGGCATCCCGGTCAAGACCGAGCCGTCCGAGAGCGCGGGCAAGCCCGAGCTGGTCAAGGCCTTCCAGGACGCGACCGCGGCCTTCGACTCCGCCGGCATCTGCATCTTCACCAGCTTCGCCTGGACCCTGGCCGACGTGGCACCCCAGGTGCAGGCCGCCTGCGGAGAGGAGTTCACGATGGAACACCTCAACCACATCGGCGAGCGCATCTGGAACATGGAGCGCGAGTTCAACAACGCGGCCGGCTTCACCAAGGCCGACGACAACCTGCCCAAGCGCCTGATGACCGAAGCCGCCAAGACCGGCCCGGGCAAGGGCACGGTCAGCAAGCTCGGCGAGATGCTGCCCAAGTACTACGAAGTGCGCGGCTGGGACACCGAGGGCCGCCCGACCGCCGACACCAAGGCGCGCCTGGGTCTCTGATTGCGCCATCGGGGACAACGAAGAAGCGGTCCCCGTGACCGCTTCTTTTTTTGGAGTTTGGAGAACAGAACATGACCCACCACGTCATCCTCGGCGCCGGCCCGGCCGGCGTCATCGCGGCCGAAACCATCCGCAAGCACGCACCCAAGGACCAGATCACCGTCATCGGCGACGAGAACGAAGCGCCGTATTCGCGCATGGCCATTCCCTACCTGCTGATCGGCAAGGTCGGCGAGGAGGGCACACACCTGCGCCACACGGCGGGCCACTTCGAGAAGCTGGGCATCACCGTGCGGCGCGGGGTGCGCGCCAAGGTGCTGGATTCGGCCAAGCGGACCATCGAACTGAGCGACGGCAACACCATCGCGTTCGACAAGCTGCTGATCGCCACCGGTTCCTCGCCTGCGACCCCGCCGATCCCCGGCATCAACGGCCCCGGCGTGCACAGCTGCTGGACGCTGGCCGACGCACGCGCCATCGCCAACCTCGCCCAGCCCGGTGCCAAGGTGCTGCAGATGGGCGCCGGCTTCATCGGCTGCATCATCATGGAAGCGCTGCAGCAACGCGGCGTGGAACTCTCCGTCGTGGAGATGGGCGACCGCATGGTGCCGCGCATGATGGGGCCGACGGCCGGCGGCATGATCAAGGACTGGTGCGAGACCAAGGGTGTGAAGGTCTATACCGGCGCCCGGGTCGAGGCCATCGAACGCGGCACCGGCGCTGAAAAGGGCCTGCTGGGCAAGATCGCCGAAGTGGTCGGCATCGGCCAGAGCGCCATGCCCAGTGGCCGGATGACGGTGCGCCTGTCCACTGGTCAGCAGCTTGACGCGGACCTGGTCATCAGCGCCACCGGCGTCAAGCCCAACATCGGTTTCCTGGAAAATTCCGGCGTGCGCTGCCTAGTCGGCGTGCTGACCGACGAGCACCTGCAGACCAACGTGCCGGGCATCTACGCTGCGGGCGACTGCGCCGAGGCCTTCGACAAGGTCAGCGGCAAGACCATCGTCAGTGCCATCCAGCCCAACGCCGCCGAACAGGCGCGTGTGGCGGCGCTGAACATGGTCGGCCAGCAGGCCGAGTTGATGGGCGTGACGCAGATCAACGTGCTCGACACCCTGGGCCTGATCTCCAGCAGCTTCGGCAACTGGGAAGGTCTGCCGGGCGGCCAGCACGTGGAGCTGACCGACAAGGCCAACCACCGGCACCTGAGCCTGCAGTTCAAGGGCGACCAGATGGTGGGCTGCAACAGCGTGGGCTGGACCGAGCACGTGGGCGTGATGCGTGGCCTGGTCGAGGGGCAGGTGAAGCTGGGCGAGTGGAAAGACCGGCTGATCGCCGACCCCACGAAGCTGATGGACGCTTACCTGTCCGCCGCGCAGGGCCAAGGCCACTGGAGTGGTGCAGCCGATGACCGGCGCAGGGCATGATCCGGGCATGAAGATCACCTTCAAGCTCTTTGCCACGCTCACCGACCACCTGCCGCCCGAGGCCCGGCGCAGCAACCAGATCGAACTGGATGTGGCGCCCGATGCGCCGATCAGCCAGATCATCGAACCCTTCGGCCTGCCGCCGAAGCTGGTGCACCTGGTGCTGGTCAACGGCAAGTACGTCGCTCCCGAGCAGCGCCTGAGCGCGACGCTGAGCGAGGGCGACGTGCTTGCCATCTGGCCGCCGATCGCCGGCGGCTGAGCGCCGCTGCGGACCAGTCCCCATGCAATCGGATTACCCCGAACGGTTCGAGCGCGACGTCGGCTGCAGCGAGGCCGAGTGGCTGGGCTGGATGCCGCGGGCGCTCGGGGCCCATGCCTGGCGGCGCGAGGGGTCGCGCATCACTGTGGACATTCCCCCGGGTGCGCTGGACATCGCCTGGGAGCCCCTGCCCGAGCGCCGCATCGCGCTGCTGCGCATGCAGCGCTTGAAGGTGGTGTTCGCCTTCCGCGGGCTGGATGCGGACCAGCGGCGGACGTTCATGAAGCCCTTTGACCTGAGCCTTCAGCGCGGCGGCGGTTGAACTTTCGTGTCATCGTCAACGGGGCCCTGAACGCGGAGTCCTGCTTCGAGAGTCGCGCCAGCCGCCTGCTGGACAAGTCGCTGAGGGCGGAAGAGAAAACCGGCCTGCTCACAGCCCATGTGCCGGCCGAAAAACGCAAGGCCTACGAAAGCCTGGTTCGCCATCGACCGCAGCAACGTCCGCTACTGAGTCCCGCGCGGAGGGGGCGGTCCTGCTAGGCTGCAGGGCCATGAACCTGCTCACCTCCATGCGCTACCTGGTGGCGCTGCACGACCACCGCCACTTCGACCGCGCGGCCAAGGCCTGCCACATCACCCAGCCGGCGCTGTCGAATGCGCTGCGCGCCCTGGAGCGGGAGCTGGGCACGCCCATCGTGCGCCGCGGCCGCACCTACTCGGGCCTGACGCCCGAAGGCGAACAGGTGCTGGCGTCCGCGCGCCGCATGCTGCGCGAACACGAGGCCCTGCAGCAATCCCTGGCCAGCCAGCAGGACCAGCCCGTGGGCAGCCTTCGGCTGGGGGTGGTGCCGTCGGCCGTGCCGGTGGGCACGCGGTTTTGCGCGCTGCTGCAGTCGCGCCATCCGGGCATCGCGCCGGTGCTGCTCTCCCTGCCCTCGGGTGAGATCGAATCGGGCCTGAAGGCCCTGACGCTCGACCTGGGCCTGGGCTTTCTGGAGCGCGTCAGCGCCCGCAGCAGTGGCTTCCAGGTGTTTCCGCAGTACCAGGAGCGCCTCTACCTCGTGACCCAAACGCCCCGTGCGGTGCGCGCCAAGTCACCGCCGCCCAGCCGCATCGGCGAGCCGCTGGCCTGGGCCGACACGGTTGGATTTGATCTTTGCCTGCTGACGCCCGACATGCACAACCGCAGCATCGTCGATGCCGCGTTCGCCCGCGCGGGTGTAGCGGTGAAGCCGGTGATGGAGACCAACTCCGTGCTCTCGCTGGCGCTTGCAGTGCGCACCGGCCCGCTGGCGAGCGTGATGCCTGGCGCCCTGGTCTCCAGCCTGCGCGAACAGCCGGGTCTGCTGTTCCGGCCTCTGGTGAAACCCGAGGTGCAGACCCCGGTCGGCTTCCTCGTGCGCCGCGAGGTGGCGCCCACGCGCACGCAGGAGGCTGCGCTGGCGCTGGCCCGCGATGCGGACTGGCGCGCCGAGCTGGCCGCCACCAGCGGTTCATTCAAGATTTGAATGAACCCATGTCCCAAACCAATTTGACGGCGCGCTGCGCAACCGACACAGTGCGGCGATGAGTTCGTCCGCCATTCGCACCATCCCGATCGTCCCTTCGAGCGGCCCCGCCGCTGAGGTCCGTCCGCACGACGCACGTCCGCAGAAGCGGGCCCGCGACCGGCTCAAGGGTCGCCAGGCCACGCCCGAGGCCCTGCAGGCGCTGCGCGCCCTGATCGGCGAGCGGCCCGAAGAGGGCCACCGCCGCGACCTGCTGATCGAACACCTGCACAGCATCAACGACGCGCACCACGGCCTGCCCGAGGCCCTGCTGGTGGCGCTGGCGCAGGAGATGAACCTGCCGGTGGCCGAGGTCTACGAGGTGGCGAGCTTCTACCACCACTTCGAGGTCCTGCGCGACGGGCAGATCGGGCCGGCGGTCACGGTGCGGGTCTGCGACTCGCTCAGCTGCAGCCTGGCCGGCGGCGGTGAGCTGCTGCAGCGCCTGCGCGTCCGGCTGGGCGAGGGCGTGCGTGTGCAGGCGGCGCCCTGCCTGGGGCGCTGCGCCCAGGCGCCCGTGGCCCAGGTGGCGCAGGCGGCGGTGCCGCACGCCAACGAGTCCAGGGTCGAGGCGCTCGCGCAGCGGGCGCTGGCGGGTGAAATCCTGCCGCGCGAACGCGTGCCCGAGTTTGTCGATCTGGCGGCCTACCGCGCCGGCGGCGGCTACCGGCTGGCGACGGCGGTCGCGCAGGGCGCGCACGACCCCGAGGTCCTGATCCAGACGCTGGAGCACGCCGGCCTGCGCGGCCTGGGCGGGGCCGGTTTCCCGGCCGGCCGCAAGTGGCGCATCGTGCGCGGCTTCGCGGCGCCGCGCCTGATGGCGGTGAACATCGACGAGGGCGAACCCGGCACCTTCAAGGACCGCCACTACCTCGAACGCGATCCGCACCGTTTCCTGGAAGGCGTGCTGATTGCTGCGGCGGTGGTCGGCATCGACAAGGTCTACATCTACCTGCGCGACGAGTACCACGACTGCCGCGCGCTGCTGCAGGAACAGCTCGCCGCGCTGCAGGCCGACCCGCCGTACCCGCTGCCCACCATCGAGCTGCGGCGCGGCGCGGGCGCCTACATCTGCGGCGAGGAGTCCGCGATGATCGAGAGCATCGAAGGCAAGCGCGGCGAACCGCGCCTGCGCCCGCCCTACATCGCCGAGGTCGGCCTGTTCGGCCGGCCCACGCTGGAGCACAACTTCGAGACGCTGTACTGGGTGCGCGAGATCGTCGAGCGCGGTGCCGACTGGTTCGCCTCGCACGGCCGCCACGGCCGCAAGGGCCTGCGCAGCTTCAGCGTCAGCGGCCGGGTGCGCGAGCCCGGCGTCAAGCTGGCGCCCGCGGGCATCACGCTGCGCGAACTGATCGACGAATTCTGCGGCGGCATGGCCGAGGGCCACACGCTCCACGCCTACCTGCCCGGCGGCGCCAGCGGCGGCATCCTGCCGGCCAGCATGGCCGACATCCCGTTGGATTTCGACACCCTGCAGCCGCACGGCTGCTTCATCGGCTCGGCGGCGGTGATGGTGCTCGGCCAGCACGACAGCGTGCGGGAGGCCGCGCTCAACGTGATGCGCTTCTTCAAGGACGAGAGCTGCGGCCAGTGCACGCCCTGCCGCGTCGGCACCGACAAGGCCGCGCGCCTGATGGCGTCCGACACCTGGGACCAGGACACGCTGCGCGACCTCGCCGACGTGATGGGCGACGCCTCGATCTGTGGCCTGGGCCAGGCCGCTCCCAACCCGATCCGCTCGGTGTTGAAGCACTTTGCGCACGAGGTCGGAGGTGCAGCATGAACCGCCCGCTGAGCCCCGAGCAGCTGATGCCGGTGAAGCTGAATTTCGAGCTCGATGGCCGTGAGGTCGAGGCGTTTGAAGGCGAATCGATCTTCGACGCCGCGAAGCGCCACGGCACCGAGCTGCCGCACCTGTGCCACAGCGACCCGCTGCGGCCCGACGGCAACTGCCGCGCCTGCGTAGTCGAGGTGGCGGGCGAGCGTGCGCTGGCCGCCAGCTGCTGCCGCAGCGTGACGCCGGGCCTGAAGGTGCTGACCGACAGCCTGCGCGCGAAGAAGTCGCGCCAGATGGTGCTGGAGCTGCTGCTGTCCGACATGCCCGACCAGGGCCACCAGTGGCTCGACGCCGATGGCCGACAGCCGCACGGCGAGCTGAGCGACTGGGCGCAGCGCGAAGACGTGTCGGTGCGGCCCGCGCTGCAGGCGCTGCGGCGCGAGCAGCCAGTGCCCGACCTCTCGCACCCCGCGATGGCGGTGAACCTCGACGCCTGCATCCAGTGCCGGCGCTGCGTGCGCGCCTGCCGCGAGGAACAGGTCAATGGCGTCATCGGTTTCGCCGGCCGTGGCGGCCACGCCGAGATCGTGTTCGACCTGGGCGACCCAATGGGCGCGAGCAGCTGCGTGGCCTGCGGCGAGTGCGTGCAGGCCTGCCCCACCGGCGCGCTCTCGCCCAAGAGCCTGGTGGGCTCGCAGGCGGTGGACCGCTCGGTGGACTCGGTGTGCCCGTTCTGCGGCGTGGGCTGCCAGCTCAGCTACAAGGTGCGCGACGGCCAGATCGTGGCGGTCGAGGGGCGCGACGGTCCGGCCAACCACGGCCGCCTGTGCGTCAAGGGCCGTTTCGGTTTCGACTACGTGCACCACGCCGGCCGCCTGACGGTGCCGCTGATCCGCCGCGAAGGGGTGCCCAAACACGGTGATGCGATCCCGCCGCGCGATGCCGACTGGCGCGAGACCTTCCGCGAAGCCAGCTGGGACGAAGCCCTGGAACTGGCTGCCGGAAAACTCAAGGCGCTGCGCGACACGCACGGCCCGAAGAGCCTGGCCGGGTTCGGTTCGGCCAAGGGCACGAACGAAGAGGCCTACCTGTTCCAGAAGCTGGTGCGCACCGGCTTTGGTTCCAACAACGTCGACCACTGCACCCGGCTGTGCCACGCCTCCAGCGTCGCGGCCCTGCTCGAAGGCGTGGGCTCGGGCGCGGTGAGCAACCCGGTGAACGACGTGGCGCACGCCGAACTGATCGTGGTGATCGGCTCCAACCCGACGGTCAACCACCCGGTGGCCGCGACCTGGATGAAGAACGCGGCGCAGAACGGCACCCGCATCGTGCTGGCCGACCCGCGCATCACCGACATCGGCCAGCACGCCTGGCGCACGCTGCCGTTCCGGCCCGACACCGACGTCGCGCTGCTCAACGCGATGATCCACACCGTGATCGACGAGGGCCTGGTGAACCAGGACTTCATTGCCCGGCGCACCTCCCATTACGAGGAGCTGGCGCAGAGCGTCGCCCGCTTCAGCCCCGAGGCGATGGCGCCGGTCTGCGGCATTCCTGCGGCGACGATCCGCGAGGTGGCGCGCGCGTTCGCGACCGCGAAGGCGGCGATGATCCTCTGGGGCATGGGCGTGAGCCAGCACGTGCACGGCACCGACAACGTGCGCAGCCTGATCGCGCTGTGTGCCATCACCGGCCAGATCGGCAAGCCCGGCAGCGGGCTGCACCCGCTGCGCGGCCAGAACAACGTGCAGGGCGCAAGCGACGCCGGCCTGATCCCGATGATGTTCCCCAACTATCAGCGGGTGGACAACGAAGCCGCCGCCGCTTGGTTCGAGGACTTCTGGGGACGTCCGACGCCGGGCCGCCCCAAGGCGGACGACGCACCCCCTGGGGGGCAGGGGCAACGCCCCGTGGGGGCCAACAAGCTCTCGCTGGACCGCGCGCCGGGCTACACCGTGGTCGAGCTGATGGACAAGGCGCTGGCCGACGAGAGCGACCCGCACAAGCTGCGCGGTCTCTACATCATGGGCGAGAACCCGGCCATGAGCGACCCCAACCTGAACCACACGCGGCACGCGCTGGCCTCGCTCGAACACCTGGTGGTGCAGGACATCTTCATGACCGAAACCGCCTGGCTGGCCGACGTGATCCTGCCCGCCAGCGCCTGGCCCGAGAAGACCGGCACGGTGAGCAACACCGACCGCATGGTGCAACTGGGCCGCCAGGCGATCGACCCGCCGGGCGATGCGCGCGCCGACCTCTGGATCATCCAGCAGATGGCGCAGCGCATGGGTCTGTCGTGGCGCTACGAGGGCGACCACCACGGCGTGGCCGAGGTGTACGAGGAGATGCGCCAGGCTATGCACGCGGCCATCGGCGGCATCCGCTGGGAGCGGCTGGAGCGCGAGGGCAGCGTGACCTACCCCTGCCTCACCGACGACGACCCGGGCCACCCCATCGTCTTCATCGACCGCTTTCCGACCCAGGACGGCCGGCTGCGGCTGGTGCCGACCGAGCTGGTGCCGGCGAACGAGACCCCCGATGCGGACTACCCCATGGTGCTGATCACCGGCCGCCAGCTCGAACACTGGCACACCGGCAGCATGACGCGCCGCGCCACCGTGCTCGACGCGCTGGAGCCCGAGGCCACGGCCAGCCTGGCCGCGGCCGACCTGGCGCGGCTGGGTGTGAGGCCGGGCGAGCGCATCACCGTGCGCTCGCGCCGTGGCGAGGTGACGCTGCGCGCACGGCAGGACGACGGCTCCGCCGCCGGCTGCGTGTTCATCCCGTTCGCCTACTCGGAGGCCGCGGCCAACCTGCTGACCAACGCGGCGCTGGACCCCTTCGGGAAGATCCCGGAGTTCAAGTACTGCGCGGTGTCGGTGCAGAAGGCGGGATGATGCTTCATACCCCGGGGAGAATGGCTAAGATGAAGCCACTTGTCCCACTCCATCGGAAAACGCCATGAGCGACAACGCCAGTGTCACCATCACCCGCCAGTCCGGCTACCAGTTCCTGGTCGACTTCGGCGAGACCCTCCCGCAACTGCTGGCCGACGAGCCCGCGCCGCTGGGGCAGGGTGCCGGGCCCGCACCCGACCACATGCTGCTGGCCGCGGTGGCCAACTGCCTCAGCGCCAGCCTGCTGTTCTCGCTGCAGAAGTTCAAGCAGGACCCGGGCGCGCTGATCGCCACCGCCACACCGGAGATGGGTCGCAACGAGAACAAGCGCCTGCGCATCCAGCGCATCCATGTGCAGCTGGAGCTGGGCAAGACCGCCGCCGAACTGGAGCACCTGGACCGCGTGCTCGCGCAGTTTGAGGAGTTCTGCACCGTGTCCATGAGCGTGCGCCAGGGCATCGCCATCGACCTGCAGGTGCGCGACGGCGCGGGCGCCGTGCTCAAGGGTTGATCAGCCGACGATGCGCGGCAGGTGCGCTGCATCAAATAGTCGGTCGCCGTCCGCCTGGACAATCGGGGTAGAGTGATGCCTCAGGCTACCCCGGCCTGTATCCGATCGAGACGGTGAACCGATGCGACTGACCCAGTGGACCGATTACAGCCTGCGTGTGCTGATGTACTGCGCGGCCTGCGAAGGCCGTGCCCAGCCGCCCACCGTCAGCGAGATTGCCGAGGCGCACGGCATCTCCCGCAGCCACCTGACCAAGATCGTGATGATCCTCGCCGGCCATGGCTGGCTCGCCACGACCCGGGGGCGTGGGGGCGGCCTGCGGCTGATGGCCGACCCGCGCCGGCTGACTCTGGGGCAGGTGATCAGGGAGACCGAGCCCGACCTGAACCTGGTTGAGTGTTTCGATGTCCAGCACAACACCTGCCGCCTGAACGGCTACTGCCGGCTCAAGGGTGCGCTGGGTCAGGCCATGCAGGCTTTTCTGGTGGCGCTCGATGGCGTGACGCTGTCCGACCTGCTGGCGCCCACGGCCCGGTCGGCCGCGGTGGCGGGGCAGTTGCCGCACCTGATCCCGATCCAGATGGCGGCGCTGCAGCGCCCGGCAGCCAAAGCGGCGCCCGCCCCGAAAAAGCCGGTCCGCCCGGCGCCCACCCGCAAGACGGCCAAGGGTTGAAGCCCCGGAGGGGCGGGGCCGCTCAGGCGGCCTGCAGCCGCTGCGCCATGCGGCCGCGGGTGTGCACCTCGCCCGCAGCGTCCACGAGCAGACTGTCGACCCCCGGCAGCGAGGCCATGAGGTCCAGGCCGCGCGCCGGGCCTCCGACCATGGCGGCCGCGCCGATGCCGTTGACGGTGGCCGTGTCGCGGGCCACCAGCACCACGCCGCGCACCCCCTCGGTGGGCCAGCCGGTGCGCGGGTCCAGCACGTGGTGGTAGCGGCGGCCGGCCTGCCGGAAGCTGCGTTCGTAGTCGCCAGAAGACGCGACGCAGCCGTCGCGCAGCGTCACCACGCCCAGCAGCTTCTCGGGTGCGCGCGGATCGCGCAGGCCCACGCGCCAGTCCTGGCCGTGGAGCTGGCCACGCGTGAGCACGTCGCCGCCGCCGTTGATCATGGCGTGGCGGATGCCGTGGTGTTCCAGCACCTGCATGCCGGCCTGCAGCACGGGCAGCTTGGCCACGCCGCCCAGGTCGATGCGCATGCCGGGGCGGGCCAGCCGCACGCGGTCGCCCTCGATGCGCACATCGCGGTGGTTCACGAGCCGGCGTTCTTCCACCAGCTCCTGTACCGAGGGGCGGCGGGGCTGCGCGGGGTCGAACGACCAGCCGTCGTAGGCACCGACGCTGATGTCGAAATCGCCGCGCGTGCGCTCGGACAGCGCGGCGGCCTGCCGCAACACGGCCAGCAGCTCGGGCGGTGCCTGCACCGATCCACGGCCTGCCTGCCGGTGCAGGGCCGAGACCAGGCTCTCGCTGCGGTAGCGGCTCATCAGGCGTTCCTGCCGCTGCATCTCGGCCCAGGCGGCCTCGATGGCGCTCGCGGCGTCCGGCGCGTCAGGAACCACCATGTCCACCCGCGTGCCCATCAGCACCCGGCTGTCGCGCCGGACCCCGGCCAGGGCCAGGCCCGGATGGAGGCTCCAGCCGGCCACGAGCAGGCCCAGGCCGGAGAGGAGGTGGCGTCGGTGCAGGTTCATGGCGTGGCCCGGTGATCGGTTACTGCGACAGCGCGACCATGTGGTCGACCGCGGCCTTGACCTCGTCATCGGTCAGGGATGCGCCACCGCCGCGCGCGGGCATCATGCCCTTGGCGCCGGTGAAGCCTTCCAGGGCGTGCTTGTACAGCGTGTCGTTGCCCTGGGCGATGCGCGGACCCCAGTCGGCCTTGTCGCCGGGCTTGGGGGCGCCGGCCACACCAGCGGCGTGGCACAGGGCGCAGGTGCTGCCGTACACCTTCTTGCCGACCGCGTTTTCGGCCACCGGTGCAGGGGCCGGGGCTGCCTCAGGGGCGGCGGGAGCCGCTGCAGGAGCGGCCGGTGCGGTGCTGGCGGCAGGGGCTTCGGCGGGCTTGTCGCCGCAGGCTGCCAGGGTCAGGGCGCAGCCGAGGGAGAGCAGGAGGTGTCGTGCGTTCATGGGAGCTTTCTTTGAAGAAGAGGAGACGAGCAGATTTTAATATGCATTCAATATGAATCTTAAAAACTTGACTTGACGGTGATCAAACCGCGGCGTCGTGGCCCTCGTGGGTCTGCGGGGCAAGCCGCTGCAGCTCGGCCGGCAGCGTGCGCCGCAACGCGTCGGCACCGACGGCGGTGCCGCCCTGGCGGGCGATGAAGGCCGCGGCCGCGGACGCGCTGGCAAACGCGGGCAGGTTGCCCGAGCGCATGGGACCCAGGGTGCGCGAACCGTGCACGTACACCGCCTGTTGCGCGGGCACCCAGGCGCCGGTCTCCAGGTCGGTGGCGTACATCGCGAGGATGCGGCTGGCCTGCTGGCCCACGGTGTAGCGCGGCACGTTCTGCAGGTAGAGGAACAGGCTGAGCGGCGAGTCGAGGTACTGCACGTCGCCGTTGGAAAAGATCACCTGCGCCGCCCAGCGCGGCTGGCGGGCCGGGAACATGCCGCAGACCGGGCAGCGTGCGTGCCCGGGAATGGGGCGCGCGGCCGCCACCGGGAGTCCCGATGCCGGATCAAATGCGAAAGGCGGCGCGACCAGGCAGATGTCGTCCGGTGGCGCCGTGCCCGGTGCGGCACGGGACGCGCCGGGCGGCCACCAGCGCTGGGCCGCGCCGGTCAGCAGGACCGCGCCACCCGCCACCGTCAGTCCCAGGATGCTGCGTCGTTCGAGCATGCTCACATGCGCGTGTCTTGCTGCGCGCCGCCGCTGAGATCGACCATTGCGGGCTGGATCTCGGCAAAGCGCAGCGCCCGGCCGCCCTGCTGCTGCACGAAGGCCTGCGCATCGGCGTCGCTGGCGAAGCTGATCGCGGTGGGGCCCATCGAACCCTTGCGCCGGCTGCCCAGCACATAGACCGCCTGGCGGGCGTCGATCCAGTGGCCGCGGGGCTGTTCCCAGTCGGCCTTGGCCATGTCCTGCACGAAGGCGCTGACCACGGTGCGCACCTGCTCGGGCGCGAGCAGGGTGGACAGCAGTTCGGTGGTGTCGCAGAACCACTGCACCTCGGCCACGTTGGCAAAACGGATCTGGCCCTTGGGGCCTGGGTAGTCGGACAGCAGCATGCCGTCGAGCGAGCAGCTGGAATGCGGCTGGATCTCGGCGGGCGCCTGGGCCTGCGCGGACGAGGCGGTGTCCTGCCCGCAGCCTGCGAGGCTGAGGGCGGCGAGGCCGGCCAGGCCGGCGCAGCCGCACAGCAGGCGGCGCCGGTGGATGGAGGGAAGGTCGGGGTTCATGCGCGGAATCTCCAGGAAGCGATCAGCAGGGGCCCGGCGATCCAGGCCAGCATGGCGGCCGTCAGCCCGCCCACCTGGCCCATGGCCGGTGGCAGGATGCTGGCCAGGCCGTACAGGCGCTGGGCATCGTCGAGCGAAAACACGTTGAGGATGCGGAAGATGTCGGCCGGGTTGAGCAGCAGCAGATAGGCGAAGGCCTCGCCGCCGACCTGGCCGCCGGTGGCCACCAGCAGGCCCAGCAGCAGCAGGTCGAACACCAGCACCAGGCCGAACCAGAGCGCAATGGCCAGGCCCGAGGCGCGGGTGCGGTCGCGCGCCAGCACCGACAGCAGCACCGCCAGGCTCAGGAAGGCCAGACCCAGCAGCACCGAGCTGAGCACGAAGCCGGCGTAGTGGTAGAGCGCGCCGAGGCCGAAGCGCTGGTACAGCACGCCCGCCACCAGCGCGAAGCCGGCCACGGTGGACAGCGTCAGCGCCGCGGCCAGGCCCAGGTACTTGCCCAGCAGCAGTTCCAGCCGGGTGATGGGCAGCGCCAGCAGCAGGTCCAGCGAGCCGCGCTCGCGCTCGCCGACGATGGCGTCGAAGCCCAGCAGCAGCGCGATCAGCGGAATCAGGTAGATCACCAGGCTGACCAGGCTGGCGATGGTCAGCTCGATCGAGCGCGGACCGATCTGGCCCTGCGCGGCCGAGCCGAAATAGGTGATGAGCAGCGAGAACGCGGTGAACACCACGGCGACGGCGAGCACCCAGCGGTTGCGCAGGCGGTCGCGGAATTCCTTGGCGGCCAGCGTCTGCATCTGGTGCCAGGTGAGGGCGGGGATCATGCGGCCTCCTTCAGACCGAAGTACACGTCTTCCAGCGAGGGTTCCTGCACCTGCAGGTCGGAGAGGCCGGCCTGGCCCAGCCAGTGCAGCACGGCCATCTTGTGGGCGCGGTCGCAGCGCAGCACGCGCTGGTCGGCGGCCACGGGTTGCCAGTCGAGCATGGCGCCCGCCAGTGCGTCGGGCCGGCGCTGGTCGAGCGTGTGCAGCTGCCCGGGCGAGCCGGTCAGCACGAAGTTCAGGGGCATGCGCGAGCGCTCGCGCAGCGACTGCACCGAGCCCTGTGCGCAGACCTTGCCGTTGCTGAGCATGGCCAGCGCATCCACGCGCTGCTGCAGCTCGGCCAGGATGTGCGAGCTGATGACCAGCGTCACGCCCTGCTCGCGCAGCGCATCCAGCTGCTCGTAGAAGGCGCGGATGGCCGAGGGGTCCAGACCGGTGGTGGGTTCGTCCAGCAGCAGCAGGCGCGGTTCGCCCAGCAGGGCCTGGGCAAAGCCCAGGCGCTGGCGCATGCCCTTGGAGTACTCGCGCACGGCCCTTTGCCCTGCGTGGCCCAGGCCCACGCGGTCCAGCAGCTCGCCGCACTGGCGCTCCGGCGCGCCCTTGAGGCGGGCGAAGAAGCGCAGCGTCTCCAGGCCGCTGAGGTTGTCGTAGAGCACCAGGTTCTCGGGCAGGTAGCCCAGCGTGCGCCGCACCGCGCGGAAGTCCGGTCCGTTGACCAGGCTGCCGCTGATGCGGATCTGGCCACGGCTGGGCCGGATCAGGCCCAGCACCAGCTTGAACAGGGTGCTCTTGCCGGCGCCGTTGTGGCCGATCAGGCCGAACAGCTGGCCGCTGGGCACGGTGAGGTCCACGCCGTCGAGCGCGTTCAGCGGCGCCTTGGCGGTGCCGTAGGTCTTGGTCACGCCTTCCAGGCGCAAGGCATCAGCGCTGTGTGTGTTCACGCCAGGTGCTCCATTGGGGGTGGGCCGGCACCATGGCCGGGTGGGGGTCGACCACGCTGGGCACGCGCAGGACGGGGAATTGCTGGCCGAGGATGCGCAGGGCCTCCACGGCGGGGCTGCCCATGAGCAGCTGGACGATGGGGTGGCGCCACTGCAGGCGGTCGACCAGGTCGTTGGCCTCGTAGCCCACGTCGCCGACGCCGTCGCCGTTGCGGTCCCAGCCGCGGTAGTTGCTCCAGTGGTTGCCCT
Source organism: Hydrogenophaga pseudoflava NBRC 102511 (assembly GCF_001592285.1). Lineage (GTDB taxonomy): Bacteria > Pseudomonadota > Gammaproteobacteria > Burkholderiales > Burkholderiaceae_C > Hydrogenophaga > Hydrogenophaga pseudoflava. The sequence goes on from NZ_BCWQ01000008.1 coordinate 102,348, forward strand.
GGCCCGGCTCGGGTCGGCCCCAGGGCTCGTCGCGCGCGCCCACGTAGCGCACCTGCTCGCGGTTGGCGATGAAGTCGTTGCCCACCACCTGGTTGCGCGTGGAGCCGGCCGAGAGGTGCACGCCGACGCGGTTGTTCACCACCAGGTTGCCGCGCAGGGTCACGTACTCCACGTCGTAGATGAAGAAGCCGCGGTCGTTGTCGGCCACCACGTTGCCCTCGATCACCGAGTCCTGCATGGTGCGCAGCATGATGCCGTGGTCGGTGTTGCCCCAGGTGCGGTTGCGCCGCACCACCTGGTCGCGCACCTCCATCAGCGCCAGGCCGCCGCGGTTGTTGTAGCTGTCGTTGTCTTCCCACAGGTTGTGGTACGAGTTCATGTAGTGCGTGCCGTAGCGGCTGTGGTGCAGCCGGTTGCCGCGGAACTCGGCGTGGTGCGAGACGTCGACGTAGAGCGCGTCGCGCACGAAGCCGATGTTGTTGCCGACGATGCGCGCGCCCTTGGTGTTGTAGAGCTGGATGCCGTTGCCGCGCTGCGCGGAGTTGAAATCGCGCAGGCCGGTGATGAGGTTGTGCTCGATGCGCACGTCGTCGGCCTTCTCGATCCACAGGCCGAACAGGTTGTAGGTCAGGTCGCAGCGGCGCACCACCGCACGGTGCGCGCCGGGCTGTAGGTAGATGCCCGCGTTCTGGTCCTTGAGGCTGGTGCCCGAGTCGCGCACGATCAGGCCTTCGATGAGCACGTCGGGCGCGGTGACGCGGATGGTGTCGCCCTTGCCGCCGCCGCTGAGCGTGGGACGGCCGACGCCGCGCAGCGTCAGCGGCTTGTCGATGCGCAGGTTCACCGCGTAGAAGCCGCGCTGCACCTCGACCACGTCGCCGGCCGCCGCCTGCGCCACCACGGCTTGCAGGTCCGCGCCGGGCGCCACGGGCCAGACCGCGGCCCAGGACGGGCCGGCCAGCGCGAGGCCGGCCACTGCCAGCCACGCACGCAACCGCGCACGCAGCTGCACAGGCCAGTGGGTCACGCCAGCGCTCCCAGCGACTTGAGCAGCAGGAACAGCGTGGCGCCGATCAGCAGGTTCTTGAAGCCGACGTAGCTGAGCATGTCCATCCAGTTGGCCTCGCGGTAGCGCGCACGCCACCAGGGGCCGTCCTTGACCACGCGCTTGCCCTGCATGCGGATCAGCACCTCGTACACGCTCCAGCCGAACCACCAGCCGATGATGGCGCTGGCCGAGAGCCGGCCATCGGCCGCCAGCACCCAGGCCGCGGTGGCCGCCAGCGCCAGCGACAGACCGGCGTAAGCCAGGGCGCGCTGGTTCTGCCAGCCGTCGCGGCTCCAGGGCCAGAGGTGGTGCACCAGCTCCTGCCAGAGACCGCGCACACCAGGGGCTCGGCCGCCCGGCCAGGGCTGGGCCGGTGGCGTGGGCATGCGGGGGTCCGGACCTTGTGCGGCCTTGGCGCTGACCTGCGATACCGCGGGGATCACCGTGAGCGGGATGTAGTAGCCGTCCCGGCCAATGGGCGTGATCAGCAGGCCGTCGCGTTCGCGCCGCTTGCGTTCCTTGGCCAGCGGCGGGCAGCCCTTCTCGTCGGTGTAGAGCACCATGCAATCCAGGCAGTGCAGACACTCGCGGTGGTCGATGCGGCCGTCGGCGTCGATGGCCTGGGCACCGCAGCCCACGGCGCAGGCCTTGCAGCTGTTGCAGTCCTGCTTGCGCCGCAGACCGAACCAGCGGAAGGTGCTGGGCATGGCCAGCGAGGCGCCCAGCGGGCAGATGTACTTGCAGTACGGCCGCTCGATGAAGATCGACAGGCCCAGGATGGCCGCCACGAACAGGCCATAGGGCCAGCTGCGGTTGGTGATGCCGACCAGGAAGGTGGTCTTGAACGGCTCCACCTCGGCCAGCACTTCGGCCAGGCCCATGGAGAACATCGACACCACCAGCAGGCCGAAGAAGATCGCGTACTTCAGCCACTTCAGCCGGTCGTGCAGGCGCTGCGGCACCCGCCGCTGCCAGCGTTTGAGGCCGATCTTGCCGGCCACCTTGTAGATTGCCTCCGACAGCGAGCCGAACGGGCACATCCAGCCGCAGAACAGGCCGCGCCCGAACAGGAACACGGTGACGATGATGAAGATCCAGAACACGAAGATGAACGGGTCGGACAGGAACAGCGACCAGGTCCACTGGAACAGCAGCGAATGGAACCAGGTCAGCACCTGCGTGATCGAGGGCTGGGCCATGACGCCGAAGCCGACGAAGGTGATCGACAGGGCCCAGGCGCTGTACTTGAAGGCGTTGACCGGCCACTTGTTCTTGTGCGTGGAGCGGCGGGTGAGCTGGTCGCGCAGCGCGTAGACCACGGTGACGGCCACGAGCAGCGCCACAAACAGGGCGATCTCGACGGCGCGGGATTTCCAGATGCGCACCCAGGGGGCTTCGGGTTCCTGCACCACCGGCCGGCCACCCTGCAGCAGTTCGTCGGGCAGCCAGTAGCGCGCTTCGAAGTTGGCGAAGCTGCGGTGGCCCGTGGCGCGGTCCACCCGGTTGCCCAGGAAGGCCAGGCGCCAGGGGTGTGCGGCCGAGAAGGCGCCCTTGCGGATGATGAAGATGCCGGACTCGGTGGGCGACGGCGCACCGTCGGCCTCCAGCCCGTAGAGGTTGAGGTAGTCCAGGTCGCGAAAGGTGAAGGCGTCGGCGCCCTGCTTGACCTGGATGCGGTCGTACAGCCCGCCGCGCACGAATCCCGAGCCCTTGAACGACTCCTGGCCGGCGCTGCGGATGACGAAGAAGGCGTTGTCGCCCGGTTTGAGCTGGTCGTGCAGGTTCTCGAACCCGCGCTCGCCGATCAGGCTGCGGCCGAGGTCGGGGTGGTTGAGGTCACCGAACCACAGTTCGATGAAGGGTTCGGGGCTGCGGTCCAGCCCGACCTGTTCGGGCATCACGCGCAGGCGCTGCACCGCGCCCATCTGTTCCAGTTCGCTCCAGTTGTAGCGGCGCTTGTGTTCCGCAAAGCGGGCCGGTTCGCGCACGGTCGGCGCGATGATGCCGACCTGCCGCGCCACGGCCGAGCCGGAGAGCTGCATCACCTGGTTCTGTGCGATCACGGTCACCGTGGCGCCGGAGATGGCGTCCACGCCCAGCACGTTCTCGTCCGGGCGCGAGGGACCGACCTCGATCGTGTCCTTGACCGATTTGCCCAGGTACTGGTTGTTGAAATCGACAAGCGCTTTTTCGGGAATGCCCAGCAGCAGGATGGGCTCGGAATGCTTGAGCACCTTGACGCCGACGTAGCGGCCCTGCAGGTCCATGCCGATCAGGGTCACCACCGGTTTGCCCGAATACGCGGGTGTGTCGGTGATGTCGGTGGACAGCATCACGTAGCCCAGCAGCCGGCGCTTGCCCGGTTGCTGCGGGTCGGCCTCGCCATAGGCCTCGACATAGGGCGGCTGGCCCATGCGGGCCGAGAAGGCCAGGGCGCCGGGAAACACCTCGGTGCAGGGCACGCGCTCGCACAGCGCAGGATGGCTGGCCAGGTCGTCGGGGAGTTTGGCTTCGTAGGACTGGGCGTGGGCCACGCGGTCCAAGGGCATCAGGGTCAGCAGACCCAGCCAGAAGGCGGCCAGCGCAGAGGCCAGCAGGCGAACAGTCGACATCTTCAATCTCTCTGTTGTCGCCGGCGGCGGGGCATCACGGTGATGCACCGCCGCCGGCGGACAGCTTCCCCTGGCGGGGAAGGGGCCTCATCGGCCCGTCGTTACGCTTCCACGATCATGCGCGAGCGCATCTCCAGGTGCAATGCGTGGCAGAAGTGCGTGCAGTAGCACCAGAACACGCCCGGCTGGTCGGCGATGAACGTGACCGACGCCGTTTCCTGCGGGTTGACGATGAAGTTCACGTTGTAGTTGGGGATCGCGAAGCCGTGGGTCAGATCCTCGATCTTGTCCAGGTTGGTCAGGATCAGCGTGACCTCGTCGCCCTTCTTGACCTTGAACTCGCGCAGGCTGAAGGCCGGCGCCTGCGAGGTCATCTTCACCGTCACCTTCTTCCCGTTGCGGAACACGCCCGACTCCTTCGGGTCCTTGACGGCGTTCGGGAAGTCGTCGAGCGAATAGACCTGCTTGGGCTTGACCAGGTCGCGCTTGAAGATGATGAAGTCGTGCGGCTCGCCGCGCACCGGGTGGTCGCCCATGAGCACCATCTTCTCGCCCGAGATGTCGATCAGCTGTTCGTTCTCGGCGTGCAGCGGGCCCACCGGCAGGAAGCGGTCCTTGGAGAACTTGCAGCCCACGGCGAGGTACTTGCCGTCGGCGGCCTTGGTCTCGGACTGCGAGGCGTTGATGTGGCCCGGCTGGTAGTGCACGTCGATGCGGTCGACCACGTACTTGGCGGCCTTGTCGCCGGCATGGAACTTGATGGCGGCGTCCACGTTCCACTTGACCACCTGGCTGTCCAGGAACAGCGTGGTGTAGGCGTTGCCGCGGCCGTCGAAGGCGGTGTGCAGCGGGCCCAGGCCGAGTTCAACCTCGGCCACGATGGCGTCGTCCAGCTTTTCAAGCTTGCCGTCGAACCACTCCAGCACCTTGCTGAGCTCGATCACCGTGGCGGTAGGCGAGAGCTTGCCCGCGCAGATGAAGTACTTGCCGTCGGGGCTGGCGTTCACGCCGTGGGGGTTCTTGGGAACCGAGACATACGCCGTCAGCGCCGTCTTGGGATCCTTGTTGGCTTCGTGTGTGCCGTCCACCACAGGCACTTTCGATGTGCCGATGGTCTTGAACTTGCCGGCCTTGACGGCCTCTTCGATGCGGGCGATGTTGAAAAACAGGCAGGCGTCGCGTTCGGCGGACATCATGTCCTCGTACTTGGCGCCCATTTCGATGTTGTACTGGTTGGTGGCCGCCAGCTTGCCGTCATACGACGTGGCGGTGAGGTCGCAGTTGCCATCGATCAGCACCTGCCAGCGCACCTCCATCGATTCGGCGTCCACGCAGGTGAACATCGAGCGGTACTTGCTGCTGTCCTCGGTGCCCGTGTTGGGCAGGGGGATCGAGAACTCGGCGCCGCAGAACACGCGTGTGGTGTAGTTGATGGCCGGATCGACCGGGTCGGCCTTGTCCGGGAAGATGCCATGGAAGCCCTGCACGTTGGGCAGCTGGGTGATCTTGTCGCAGACGAAGTAGTCCAGGCGGATGCGGGCCAGGCGGCTGTTGATCTTGTCGTTGATCCAGGCGTAGCGGCCGTCGTAGTTGCCGTCCTTGTAGGAGGCGTGGGTGTGGTGCGTGTCGGCGACGGTGTAGCGCAGCGAACCATCGGCCTTGGTGCCCATGATCGCCTTGGATTCGTTGGTGATGCCCCAACCGACCAGTGCGTCGGGTACGAAGCAGGGGATGCGCAGCAGTTCGCGGCCGGAGGGCATGCCCAGCACGCGCATGTCGCCCGTGTGGCCACCGCTCCAGAGACCGTAGTAGGTGTCGAGTTCACCGGGCTTGAGGTGGCCGGCGGCGGCTCCCGAGGCAGCGTGCGCCGCATCGGCGGGGGCTGCAGGGGCGGCGGGTGTGGCGGCTGTTCCGGCGGACTTGTCGGTGCAGGCCACGGCGCCGATGGACAGGCCCGCCAGCGCGGCGGTGTTCAGGAACTTGCGACGCCCCCAGGCGGCGCGGTCTTGATCGTTGGAAATGCTGTCGTCTTTCATGTGAAAACCTCTAGGGTTGGGCTTGGGAAACGGGGTGGCCCGCGCGCGGGTGGCGGAGTGGCCTCGGGAACGGGGTGGCGTGTGGCCGTGGCGACGGCACGCTGGTGGTGGCCAAAGTCCAGCAGCCAGGCGTCACTGATGGGAGGCGGGGAGGGCAGCGCCGTCGGCAGGCACAGCGCGCAGTCCAGGGCGTGACCGGTGGTCGCCGGTGCGCCTTCGTTGTCGAGGTCCACCCACTGCAGGCCGGTGCTGCTGCAGACCGTGGTGCTCTGCGGCGGCTGGATCAGTGGTGAGGCGAACACCAGAGACCAGCTCACCAGCAGGCACCACAGCACGGGGCATTGGCAGCGGCTGCGGAGTCGGCTCAGGAAAAGCATGGGCGGACTATAGGTCCGATATGCTTCATAAAAAATGAATCTTTAAGGGCAATTGACATTCGTCAATTGCGCTCCCCGGTGGTGTGGTGCGCAGACGTCAGTGGCGCCGTGTCAGGTGGTCGGACCGAACCAGGTGCCGGCCATCTTCATGCCCAGCAGCGTGAGCGCCAGCGAACCCAGCAGGTGCAGCGCCGCCGTGCCGAAGGCCAGCAGGTAGCGCGCGTGCTGCAGCATGGACACCACCTCGGCCGAGAAGGTGGAGAAGGTGGTGAGCGCGCCGAGGAAACCGGTGACCAGCGCCAGCCGCCAGGCCGGGTCCAGCTGCGTCTGGCTCTGGAAGAACACCACCGCCACGCCGATCAGCCAGGCCCCGATCCAGTTGGCGGCCAGCGTGCCCCAGGGCAGCACGGCGTGGCCCTGGTTGAGCCACAGGCTCAGCTGCCAGCGCGAGAGCGCGCCGACGCTCGCTCCGAGGCTGATGGCAACGATTTGCAGCATGGATCAGGCGCCGCTGAGCGTGTCAGAACGGCGCGTCGCCGTCGCCCACGGCGGTGACGGCTTCCTGCTTGGGTTTGGCCGGCGCCGACGCGGGCTCTGCACCCGGCAGCGCCGCGCCGGGCTCGATCTCGCCGCCCAAGGCTCCGATCAGCGCCGGGATCAACTGGCTCAGCTCGCCGGTGGCCAGGGCCACGTCGGTGTCGAAACCGCTCTCGTCGTCGTTGGGCCGGTCGTCGAACACGCCTTCCAGAAAGGCCAGCTTCTTCAGCTGCATGGATTCGGTCAGCGTGAAGCCGATGCGGCCTTCCCAGCTGAGTGCCAGCCGCGTGGGCAGCTTGCCTTCGGTGAGGTGCTTGCGCACCTCGTCGGTCAGCAGGTGGTGGCGCGTGAACTTCACGGCCGATTTCTCTTCGTCAGCCGACTTGAGCTCGCACTCGCGCTCGACGTTGAAGCCTTCGGGCCAGTCGTTCTCGGGTTCGGTGGTCGCCAGCCACTGCGTCATCGCGGTCTGCGGCGTCATGGCGGTCTGCAGCAGGGTGAGGGCCAGGCCGTCGAAGGCGCGCACCAGCGCGGTCACGACCTCGTCGTTCTTGCCCTGGCTGCCGGCGTCGGTGACCAGCAGGCCGTTCTTCATGTCGAACCAGACCCAGACGCTGCCGCGGCGCGGAAAGGCCTGGGGCAGCAGTGCCTGCAGCGCGTCTTCGCGCAGTTCCTTGGTTTCCTTCTTGCCGGGCTTGCGGCCGGTGGTGGCCTCGATGTGGTCGGCCGCTTCCTGCGCCTTTTCCTTCACCACGCTGCCAGGCACAGCCTTGGTCTCGATGACCAGCTTGAGGATGCGCTGGCCGGCCACGGATTCGACCAGCGGGCCATGCTCCTCACCACGCGGTTCGGCCCAGCCGACCGACTTGTCCTGCGAGGCGCTGCAGGGCACGAAACGCGCCGCGTCCAGCGCGGCCTCCATCGACTCCAGCGTCGCGTCCCAGCCGGGCGCGATGCGGTAGATCGTCACATTCTTGAACACGTGTTTCCTTGGGTTGCAGGCCGTCAGCGGCCGACCTCCCCTGCCGGCGGCAGGAGAGGCCTGGGATCTGGGCGTTCGATGATACCGAGCCGGTTGGTATGTCCAGGCGTTTGCCTATACTGCCGGCGGAACAGATCGGGCAGGGCGGCCAACAGATGTGCACCAGCGACCCTGCCAGCAAAACATCAAGGAGGTGTGTGTGCATGAGTTGCCTTTCAACCGCGGCGCCCGTCTGGCCTGCGCCATCGTCATGTGGGGGACGCTGATGGCCTGCCAACCCACCGCCCCAGCCGCGCCTGCGCCGGGAGCATCCGCTGCGACCGACCAGCCCACCGGCGCGCAGAAGAACGACCGGTCGGAGCAGGCCCATCTCTTCAAGCTCAACCCCTCGCCTCGCCGGGTGTTCGAGGTCACGTTCGAGATCCACGATGCCCCCGGGCCGCTGATGGCCGTGCGGGGCAGCGCCGGTTACAGCGCGCCGCAGGTGCCCAACTGCACCTTTGTCACCAATGCCTGGGCAGGCACCTGGGGCACGCCGTTCAAAGGTCTGAGCCTGCCCGTCACACCCGCTGGTCCGAATCGCTTCGTGATGACGGTGGCGCTGGATGCCATGCTGGACGAGGACTACTACGGCAAGGGGGTGTGCCGCTGGGAGATGGGTGGCGCGGGGGCGGGCTTTGCTGCCAGTGCGTCGGAGGAGGACACGCGCTATGGCCTCAGCCTGGATGCGAAGGAGTTCGTGGACGGTGCCACGTACCGGCAGCACTACTGGAAAGGGGACTATCCAAAGCTGGAGACGCGCGATTCGGCTGTTTCCGTGAGCAACCCCGGGCGGCGCGATCCTGACGGCTACAAGGAGCCCTTCCGCTCCAACCTGTTCTCCATCACCGCACAAGTGAAGGCCAAACCATGAGTGTCTCCAGTCAGCAATACGCAGACTTGGCGTGGCATGTGTACAAGCCAGCGCAGGCTGCGAATTACGACCGTGGCGATGATTCGGCCCCAAAGGTCGTCTCCGACGGTGTCACGTTCCATGTCCGTGCCCATGTGGACAACCCCAGGACCGGGTACCAGGGCACGATTTACCAGCGCCGCGACACGGGCGAGTTGGTGGTTGTCCACAGAGGCACTGAGTTTGATCGGGAGGCGTTCAAGGACGGCGCTTTGGCAGACGGTGGCATGGTTCTCAATCGTTCCAACCTCCAAGCGGAGGATGCAATAGCCCTGACGCGCGAAGCTCTCCGTTTGAAAGTGGCGGATGAGGCGCGGAACTTGACTTCTGGCCCTGTCACCACCACCGGCCACTCCCTGGGCGGCACGCTGGCCCAGGTCAGCGCCCACCACTTCGGTCTCAAAGGCGAAACCTTCAACGCCTATGGGGCGGTCAGCCTGAGCCGGCGCATTCCCGAAGGCGGGCACTCGGTCATCAACCACATGATGGCGGGCGACGCGGTGAGCGCGGCCAGCCCGCACTTTGGAGAGACACGGCTCTATGCCCGGCCCGAGGAGGTGAAGACGCTGCTGTCCAAGGGCTACGACAACCAGACCCACTGGAGCGACGCGCTGAGGGGTTATTCGCCCATCAATATGGCCACTGGCACCACCCCGCCCAGCACCCTTGGCGCGGCGGTGGCGCTGGGGGGCAGCCACAGCATGCACCACTTCGTGGAGGTGGACGCCAGCGGCCAGCCCGACCGCTCCATCCTTGCCGATCCGCAGGCGCGCAGCCTGGCGCAGCAGCAGTCGGTGCAGATTGGCGAGTACCGCCGGGACGTGCGCCAGATGCGTGGCGTGCTGACGGCGGTGTCTCGCGGCATCGATGGCAACGCCCGCGACGCCATCGACACGATCCGCGGACCGCTTGAACCGGGTGAGCCTGCCCAGCGCGAGCCGCGCAAAGGCGCCGCACTGGACCCGGCGGCCTTGCCCGAACCGACCCGGCGGTTGCTCGATGACAGCCGGGGTCATGTGCAGCGGCTGGCCGGCCAGCACGGACTGCCCTGGGACCAGGGCATGGAGAACACGGTGCACGCGGTGGCGCTGGGCGCGCGCGAGGCCGGTCTGTCGCGCATCACCCACTTGCGTGCGGATGGGGGCCAGATCCGCGTCGCGGAGTTCGATGGCCTCGGCTTGAAGGAGGGGGCCGTCGATGCACGGCAGGCGGCCAACAGGCCTGCGGATGAATCGTTGCAGCGGCTGGCCGCGGCTCCGGACCCGGCCGCCGAGGTGGCGGCTGTTCAGCCCCAGGACAGACAGGCGCCGGTCAGGGCTTGAGCCTCGCAACGCCCACCCTGGTTCTCGAAGGACCGCCTCAGACCAGTGCCGGCAAGCCCGCCAGGCGGTGGCCAGCCGCTTCCAGCGCGGTGCGGATCGCCCGCGCAGCGGCCACGGCGCCGGGGCCGTCGCCGTGCACGCAGATGCTGTGGATGGGCGTGGGCAGGCGCTCGCCTTCGGCGGTGACGATGCCGCCGGCCTCCAGCATGTGCTGCACGTGCCGCACACAGTCGGCGGCGTCGTGCAGCACCGAGCCCGGTTGTGAGCGTGGCGTCAGCTGGCCGTCGGCCTGGTAGGTGCGGTCTGCGAACACCTCGCGCGCGACGCGCAGGCCGGCGGCTTCGCCCGCGCGCTCGAGCGCCGAGAGGGCGGGCGCCAGAAGAATCAGCTGCGGGTCCAGCGCCTTGACGGCGCGCGCCACGGTGGCGGCCATGGCCTCGTCGGCGCAGGCCATGTTGTTCAGTGCGCCGTGCGGCTTGACGTGGGTCACGCGACCGCCTTCCGCGGAGGCCATGGCCTGCAGCGCGCCGACCTGGTAGAGGATGGCCGCTTCCAGTTCCCTGGGCGAGAGCTGCATCACCCGCCGGCCGAAGCCCTGCAGGTCGGGGAAGGCCGGGTGTGCGCCCAGGCTCACGCCGTTGGCGATGGCCAGGCGCACGGTCTCGCGCATCACCACCGGGTCGCCGGCGTGGAAGCCGCAGGCGATGTTGGCGCTGTTGATGACGGTCAGCAGTTCGGCGTCGCTGCCCATGGTCCAGGCACCGAAGCTTTCGCCGAGGTCGGCGTTGAGGTTGATGGGGCTCATGGTGTGTCCTCTCCGGGGTGGGTGGCGAGCATGCCGGAAATCAGGTTGCGGCCGTAGAGCGCGGCCTCGTCGATGTGGCCCGGCGGCAGGAAGGCCTCGCGGCCCGCCAGCCATTGCTGCCAGCGCGTGCGCTGGGCGGTCAGGGCCTCGTGCGCCTGTTCCGCCGTCACGGGCGCGAAGCGCACACGCGTGCCCGGCCGCAGGTGCGCCAGCCGCGGCAGGTCGGCGGTGATGACGGTCGCGATCTTGGGGTAGCCGCCCACGGTCTGGCCATCGGCCAGCAGCACGATGGGCTGGCCGTTGGCCGGCACCTGGATCACGCCCGGCGTCACGCCGTCGGACACGATGTCGGCGGCGTCTGCGCTGGTGTGCGCGAGTGCCTCGCCTTCCAGACGCAGGCCCATGCGGTCCTGTGCGGGTGTGGCCTGCCAGTCCTGCGCGAAGAAGCTCGCCAGCGCGTCGGGGGTGAAATGGTCGTCCTGCGGGCCAGGCATTACGCGGATCGGGCCGGTCTCGGGTTCCCAGGGTGAGCGGCAGCGCCATTCGCGCGGGTCGCCGCTGCCGGCCTCGCCACAAGGCAGCACGTCGCCCGGCTGGAAGGCGCGGCCCAGCACACCCGACAGGCCGGCGCGCCAGTAGCTGGCGCGGCTGCCGAAGGCCGGCGCCAGGGCGATGCCGCCTGCCACCGCCAGGTAGGCGCAGCCGCTGTCGGCGCTGCCCAGCTGCAGGGTCTCGCCCTCGTGCAGCGTGGCGGTCTGCCAGGCGGGCAGGGGCGTGCGGGCGCCGTCCTCTCGCATGCGCTGCGCGCCGATGCGGCCGGCCAGCGCGACGCGCACGGGTCCGCGCTTCACCCGCAGCGCCGTGCCGACGCCGCGCAGCTCCAGCACCGCCGCGTTCAGATCGTTGCCCAGCAGCGCGTTGGCGGCCCGGGCCAGCGGCGCGTCGAGCCAGCCCGAGAGCGGCAGGCCGTGGTGCCGGTGGCCCGGACGGCCCCGGTCCTGTACGGTGGTGCCGATGCCGGGCTGCAGGACTTCCAGCTGGCCGCTCATGTCGCAGACTCTTTCAGGAAGGTCTCGCGCGGCAGGCCGTTGGCGATCTCGCGCGCGAGCCGGTCGTGGGTGTCGCGGTCCACCGCGGTCCAGCGCACCTCGTCGCCTGCGGCGAGCATGGCGGGTTGTTCGGTCTGCGCCGGGTCGAACAGCACCACCGGCGTGCGCCCCAGCAGGTTCCAGCCCCCCGGGCTCTCCCAGGGATAGACCGAACACATGTCCAGCGCGATGGCCACCGACTTCGCGGGCACCTTCTGTCGCGGCGAGGGCAGGCGTGGCGTGACCAGCGTGGGTGGCAGTCCGCCCATGTAGGGGAAGCCGGGCTGGAAGCCGAGCATGTAGACCCGGAAAGCGGCGCCCAGCAGCTGGCTGATCACCTCGGACCGGCTCAGTTGCTTCAGCTCGCACACGCGCGGCAGGTCGGGTGCGAAGTCGTCGTCGAAGCACACGGGCAGCTGCCACTGGCGTCCTTGCACAGTGGTCTGCTGACCCTCCTGCGCCATGGACAGCAATTGCCGGCCCAAGGCAGTGGCGTCGCCCGCCCAAGGGTCGAAATGCACCGTGAGCGAGCGGAAGGTCGGCACCACATCGGTCACCGGGGCCAGCAGCGGATCGTTCTGGCGCGCGGCCGCGACCCGCCCGGCCAGGCCCATGACGCGCGCGTTGGTTGCCGCGTCGATGGCGTGGCCGAACTCCACCGTCCAGGCGCTGTCGCCCAGGGGCAGCAGACGTGGGGTCATGACGCTCACAACGACGCCGCCGACCGGGCGGCCTGGTCGTACATGCCCGAGAGCACGCGCAGCAGGCGCGCCAGCTCGCCGATGTCCTTGTTCAGTGCATCGTCGGCGTGCAGCGCCTGGATCAGGCATTGCTCGCGGATCTCGCGGTAGCGCTGGACGAAGGCGCTGCCGGACTCGGTGGCCGCGTAGGTCACTTCCTTGCCCGACTTGCTCGATGCCACCACGCCCAGGCTCGCCAGCTTCTTGAGCGAGTAGTTCACCAGGTGCGTGTCCTCGATGTTCATGATGAAGCAGATGTCGGACAGGCGCTTGTCGCGCGCGCGGTGCGTCACGTGGTGCAGCACCAGCACGTCCAGCGGCATCAGGTCCTTCAGCCCGGCGGCGGCCATGCAGTGCACCACCCAGCGGTGGAAGGCGTTGCTGGCCACGATCAGGCCGAACTCGAACTCGCTCATCTCCGCGCTCTGGGGCGAGACCAGGTGCGCAGAGGACACGATGGGCGATCGTGGTGCGGCGGTGACTGGCGTGCTGCTTGCTTGGGCTGACTTGGCCATGGGTCGGTTTCCGTGGTGGGCGGGCGCCTGTATTTGACGACAATTTACCAACGATTTGTCAACAATAAGGGAAAACACTGGTCACAATCTGTTGCCATGACCCCTACAGTGCATGCACCCGTCTTCTGCGGTCGGTGCCGCGGTTTGTTCAACCTGCAACTGGAGCTTTCATGAAACGTCGCGCTTTCCAACTCTCCATGGCCTTCGCTGCCATCGGCCTCTCGACCTCGGCGTTCGCCCAGGCCAAGTGGGACCTGGCCACCGCCTACCCGGCGAGCAACTTCCACACGGTCAACATCAACCAGTTCGTGGCCGACGTGGACAAGGCCAGTGGCGGCAAGCTCAAGATCACGGTGCACCCCAACGCCGCGCTGTTCAAGGCGCCCGAGATCAAGCGCGCGGTGCAGGGTGGCCAGGCGCAGGCCGGCGAGATCCTGCTGGTGAACTACCAGAACGAGTGGCAACTGTTCGGCGCCGACGGCCTTCCGTTCGTGGCCGACAGCTACGACGAGGCCGCCAAGCTGTGGAAGGCGCAGCGCCCGCTGCTGGAGAAGAAACTGGCCGAGCAGGGCATGATGGTGCTGTTCGCCGTGCCGTGGCCGCCGCAGGGTGTCTACAGCAAGAAGCCGCTGAACAGCGCCGCCGACCTCAAGGGCATCAAGTGGCGCGCCTACAGCCCCGCCACCGCCCGCATCGCCGAACTGGTGGGCGCACAGCCGGTGACGGTGCAGGCCGCCGAAGTCAGCCAGGCCTTCGCCACCGGCGTGACCGAAAGCATGATGTCCAGCGGCTCCACCGGTGCCGACGCCAAGCTCTACGAGCATGTGAAGTACTGGTACGACACCCAGGCCTGGCTGCCCAAGAACGCTCTGCTGGTGAACAAGAAAGCCTTCGACACGCTGGACAAGCCCACGCAGGACGCGGTGCTCAAGGCGGCTGCCGACGCCGAGACGCGCGGCTGGGACGCCAGCAAGAAGGCCAACACCGAAAGCCTGGACAAGCTCAAGGCCGGCGGTATGCAGATCCTGCCCGCGCCAGCCGCGCTCAAGGCCGACATGAAGAAGGTCGGCGACACCATGCTCAAGGAGTGGCTGGACAAGGCGGGTCCTGAGGGCCAGGCCCTGGTCGACGCGTTCCGCAAGTGAGCGGCGGCAGCAGCATGCGGCGCGCGCTCGACGCTCTGTACGACGGCTGCGCCTGGCTCGCGGCGGTGTTCATGATCGGCGTGCTGGTCATGGTGCTGCTGTCGGTGCTGGGGCGCCAGTTCAATTTCCATGTGCCGGGCACCGACGCCTACGCGGGTTACAGCATGGCGGCGGCCGGCTTCCTGGCACTGGCGCACACGCTCAAGCGCAACGAGCACATCCGCGTCACGCTGGTGCTCGGCAAGCTCACAGGCGGTGCGCGCCGGGGCATGGAGCTGTGGTCGCTGAGCGCGGCGGTGCTGCTGTCCGGCCTGTTTGCCTGGTTCTCGCTGCGGCTGGTGATGCAGTCGCACGAGTTCAACGACATCTCCACCGGCAACGACGCCACGCCGCTGTGGATTCCGCAGCTGGGCATGGCGCTGGGCACGCTGGTGCTGCTCATCGCGTTTGTGGACGAATGGGTGCTGGAACTGCGCGGCCAGCGCCAGCACATCGGCGGACCGGAGACGCGCCATGAATGAGATGCTGGTCACCGGTTTTCTGATCGTCGCGCTGTTCCTGCTGCTGGGCAGTGGGGTCTGGATCGGCCTGACGCTGGCCGGCGTAGCCTGGATCGGCATGGAGCTGTTCTCCTCGCGCAGCGCGGGCGACGCCATGGCGGTCACCATCTGGGGCTCGGCCAGCAGCTGGACACTCACCGCCTTGCCGCTGTTTGTGTGGATGGGCGAGATCCTGTTCCGCACCAAGTTGTCCGAGAACATGTTCAAGGGGCTGGCGCCCTGGGTGAATGCGCTGCCGGGCCGGTTGCTGCACACCAACATCCTGGGCAGCACCATCTTCGCCGCGGTGTCCGGCTCCTCGGCCGCGACCTGCGCCACCATCGGCAAGATGACCATTCCCGAGCTCACCGAGCGCGGTTACCCGCCCGAGCGCGTGATCGGCTCGCTGGGTGGCGCCAGCACGCTGGGGCTGCTGATTCCGCCCTCGATCGTGATGATCGTGTACGGCGTCGCAGCCGAGGTGTCGATCGCCAAGCTGTTCGTCGCCGGCGTGATACCCGGGCTGATGCTGGCGGGCCTGTTCAGCGGCTACCTGATGGTCTGGGCGCTGATGAACCCGGACAAGATTCCCGAAGCCGACGCCGGCATGAGCTTTGGCGAGAAGCTGCGCGCGTCCAGCGAGCTGATTCCGGTGATCCTGCTGATCGGCGGTGTGATCGGCTCGATCTATGTCGGCGTGGCCACCGCGACCGAGGCGGCGGCCATCGGTGTGGTCGGTGCGCTGCTGCTGTCGGCCTACCAGAGGTCGCTCTCGTGGCAGAGCTTCAGGGATGCGCTGCTGGGCGCCACGCGCCTGTACTGCATGATGGCCCTGATCCTGGCGGGCGCCGCCTTCCTCACGCTGTCGATGGGCTACATCGGCCTGCCGCGCCATCTGGCCGAATGGGTCGGATCGCTGGGCCTGTCGCCCGGCCTGCTGCTGATCGCGCTGGCGCTGTTCTACATCCTGCTGGGGTGCTTCTTGGACGGCATCTCGATGATCGTGCTGACCATGGGCGTGATCATTCCCACGGTGCAGGCCGCAGGCATCGACCTGATCTGGTTCGGCATCTTCATCGTGATCGTGGTCGAGATGGCGCAGATCACGCCGCCCGTGGGCTTCAACCTCTTCGTGCTGCAGGGCATGACGCGGCGCGAAATCAACTGGATCGCGCGGGTCTGCATGCCGTACTTCCTGCTGATGGTGCTGGCGGTGTGTCTGCTGTTCTGGTTCCCGCAAATCGTGATGTGGCTGCCGGGGAACATGTGACCGCTGGCCGGTTCAGGCGCGCAGGAAGCGCTGCGGCCTGAACGGGTGCGGGTCGATGGCGCTCGGTTCGCCCAGCATCAGTTGCGCCAGCAACTCGCCGGTGCCCGGGCCGGTGGAAAAGCCGATGTGCTGGTGACCCAGCGCCAGCCACAGCGCCTCCTGCCCCGGGCATTCACCGATCATCGGCCTGCAGTCGGGCAGGGTGGGGCGGCTGCCCAGCCAGTCGGGGTCGGAAGTGCGGTCACCCAGCGGCATCGCTTCCCGCGCAGTGCGTTCGGCCACCTCGAGTTGCGCCTGGTGGGGCGGCGCGAATTGCGCGTTCAGCTCGACACCCGTGGTCAGCCGCAGCCCCTGCGCCATCGGCGCCAGCACGTAGCCGCCAGCGGTGTCGTACACCGGCCGGTACAGCACTGTACCCTCGGCGGGGTGGAAGTGGCGGTGCTGGCCGCGCTCGAAGCCCATGGGCAGGCGCAGGCCGAACTGCCCGCGCAGGAAGTCGCGCGACCAGGGGCCAAGCGCCACCACCACATGGTCGGCTTCGAGCGGTGTGCCGCTGCGGGTGTGAACCGTCCAGCCGCCGCTGTGGCGATGCAGCCCGGTGGCCTCGTCCGTGCGCACCGCGCCGCCGAGCGCCTGGAGCCAGGCCGCATAGCTGCGCACCACCTCGCCGGGGCTGTCGACCGAGCTGGCGTCCTGCACCCACAGCGCGCGCGGGAACATTGGCTTCAGGTGGGGCTCCAGCTCGTGCAGCGCGGCCGCATCCAGCACGCGTGTGGCCACGCCGAAGCGCGCCAGCGTCTCGCGCCCGAAGGCGCCACTGTCGAAAGCGGCCTCGCTGCGGTAGAGAAACAGCCAGCCGTCGTCGCGGCGGCGGTGTGCGATGCCCGCCTCGGCCATCCAGCGCCGGTGGACGGTGCCGGAGTGGCGGATCAGCGCGTCCAGCGCGGTGGTGGTTTCCTGAAAGTCGGCAGCCCGCGCATGGCCCAGAAACGACAACCCCCAGCGCCACTGGCCCAGCACCCACGGCAGGTGGTAGCGAAAGCCCGGGTTTTTCCCGCGCAGCAGCGCCGGCAGCTGGGCCCACAGCCCTGGGTGGTTGAACGGCATCAGCGAACTGCGCGCCAGCACGCCCGCGTTGCCATGCGAGGTGGCGGCGCCGGGACCCAGCGGGTCGAGCACCGTGACGTCCATGGACCGCTGGCGCAGCGAGAGGGCACAGGCAATACCCACCATGCCGGCGCCCAGCACCACAGCGCGCTGCCCTGGTCTGGCCTGCGTCATGCTTCAATCACCTTCTTGTTGCTTCGGATGTGGACGCACAGCTTATCGCCATGAATGGTTCGGACAGCGGTGAAAAGGCCTTTCTCGGCGTGATCGTGCTCGACACGCGCTTCCCGCGTCCGCCCGGCGACATCGGCTGTCCGCAGACCTGGACGCGGGCCGGCATCCCGGCCCGGCTGCGTGTCGTGCCAGGGGCATCGGCACGGCGCGTGGTGCAGCAACAGGACCCGGCACTGCTCGGCCCGTTCATCGACGCGGCCCGCTCTCTGGCGGATGACGGTGCACGCCTGATCTCCACCAGCTGCGGTTTCCTCGCCGGGTGGCAGGCCGAACTGCAGGCCGTGGTCCCGGTGCCCGTGATCACCTCCAGCCTGCTGCAATGTGCCGACCTGCCCGCACCGGGCATCGTCACCTTTGACGCGGCCTCGCTGCACCCATCCCTGCTGCGCAAGGCCGGTGTGCCCGCCGGAACACCGGTGCAAGGCCTCGCTCCCGGCTGCGAGCTGCAGTCGCGCATCCTCGCCGATGACACGGTGCTGGACCTGGCGCAGGCGCAGCAAGATGTGGTGGCGGCGGCCATGAGGCTGGTGTCGCGGCACCCGCAGGTGCGGACTGTGGTGCTGGAGTGCACCAACATGCCGCCTTACCGTGCGGCCGTCGAAGCGGCGACCGGTCGGCCGGTGCACGACCTGGAGACCTGGCTGCTGGCCGTCTGGCGCCGTGCTCAGAGTTCTTCGACGCGGCGAGCCGGGTAGCTGTCCCAGCTCTGGCAGCCCGGGCAGTGCCAGAAGTGCTGGCGTGCCTCGAAGCCGCAGGCGGCGCAGCGGTAGCGCTTGAGCGGAGCGGCCGCATGTTCGAGCGCCGCCTGGACCCGCTTCTGGGCAGCGGGGTCCGACAGGGTTTCGCCGGCCAGCCACTGGGTGGCCGCCACCAGGGAAGGTTCCCGCTCCAGGTGGCTGAGGTAGTGCCTCCGGGCCGCTGTCGCGCTGCCGCTGAGCGTGGCCAGCGCCTCGGTGATGTCCAGCGAGGGGCCGTGGGCCTGCGCCTCGTTGAGCAGGGCGATGGCTTCCTGCTGGCGCCCGGTGGCGATTGAAAGGTCGGCGATGGGTCGCGCCGCCAGCGGAAAGCCCTGCGGCGCATGGCGCACCAGTTGCAGCAGCGTGTCGAATGCACCCTTGGTGTCGCCCTGCTGCGCTTTCAGCGCCGACAGCGCCATCCAGCCGCGGACCATCTGCGGCGCGCGCTCCACCGCCTTGTTGAGCAGGCGCTGGGCCTCCGCGGCGTCCCCCTGGCTCATGGCCAGCTCGGCCTCTTCACAGAGGTAGTGTGCAAGGCGGGGCGTGAAGCTGCCCTGGTGGGTGTCCTCCAGGCGCTGGGCGAGGATCTGCGCCTGGGGCCAGTCGCGCGAGCGTTCGGCGATCGACAGCAGCGCCATCAGGGCTTCGCCCTCGTAGGCAGACCCTTCCAGCTTGTGCAGGGCGGACTCGGCACGGTCCAGCAGGCCCGCCTTGAGAAAGTCCAGCGCCAGCGCATGCTGGGCGCGGTCGCGGTCCTTGCGGCCGATGTCGGCGCGGGCCAGCAGGTGCTCGTGTACCCGCACGGCGCGGTCGTAGTCGCCGCGGCGGCGGAACAGGTTGCCCAGTGCGAAGTGCAGCTCGGCGGTGTCGGGGTCTCCTTGCACCGCCTCGATGAAGGCGTCGATGGCCTGGTCCTGCTGTTCGTTGAGCAGGTGGTTCAGTCCCCGGAAATAGGCCTTGGGCGTCTGGCGGCTTTCCATGCGCCACTGACGCAGGTCGAGGCGTGAGGCCAGCCATCCGAGTGCAAAGGCCAGGGGAAGGCCCCAGAGGAGCCAGGTCAGGTCAAGTTCCATTCGGGGGGCGGGACGCGGTGGACACTGCGTCCGGGACGGCGGGAGGCAAGGGTATGGGTGCGGTTGCCGGTCGGGCTGCTGAACGCCGACGCGCCCGCAGCCACAGCGGCAGCATCACCACCACACCCAGCACCACGCCCAGGAGCAAGGCGCACAGAAGAATCAGCACCAGCGGGGCCTGCCAGCGGGCTCCGAAGAACAGGTGCATGGTGACCGTGTCCTGATTGTTCAGCGCGAAGGCGAACAGAACAAAAAAAATGGCTGCATTGAGCAGCCACGTCAGGTATTTCAAATCATCCCCTCTGTGGTGGGACGATTGTAGCGATCAGGCCGTATTTTTCGGCTCTCGACCCAGGATCTCCGCCGTCTTGGCATCCACCTGCTCGCGCAGGGCTTTGCCAGGCTTGAAGTGGGGCACCCGCTTCTCGGGGATCATCACGCTCTCGCCCGAGCGCGGATTGCGTCCGATGCGGGGCGAGCGGCGGTTGACAGAGAAGCTGCCGAACCCGCGGATCTCGATCCGGTGGCCTTTCACCAGGGCATCGCCCATCGCGTCCAGGATCGCCTTGACAGCGAACTCTGCATCGCGGTGGGTGAGCTGGCCGAACCGGCTGGCCAGTGCTTCGACAAGGTCGCTGCGGGTCATGACTGAACTCGGGCGTTGGTGTGTCCGGAACAGCGCCGGGCCCTGCCGGTGCGTGAAGCACCGGCAGAAGCCTCAGGCTGGATCTCAGTTGTTGCTGTCCAGCTTGGCCTTGAGCAGGGCGCCCAGGTTGGTCGTACCGGCGTTGCCGGTGTTCTGGTTCAGGCTGGCCATGGCTTCGTTCTGGTCGGCCATGTCCTTGGCCTTGATCGACAGCTGGATGTTGCGGGTCTTGCGATCCACGTTCACCACCACGGCCGTGACTTCGTCGCCTTCCTTGAGCACGTTGCGGGCATCTTCCACGCGGTCGCGGGAGATTTCCGAGGCGCGCAGGTAGCCGATGACGTCTTCGCCCAGGTCGATCTCGGCGCCCTTGGCGTCCACAGTCTTGACCTTGCCGGTCACCACGGAGCCCTTGTCGTTGACCGACACGAAGGTGGTGAACGGGTCGCCGTCGAGCTGCTTGATGCCCAGGGAGATGCGCTCGCGCTCGACGTCGATGGCCAGCACGATGGCTTCGACTTCCTGGCCCTTCTTGAAGTTGCGCACGGCGGCTTCGCCCGGCTCGTTCCAGGACAGGTCGGACAGGTGCACCAGACCGTCGATACCGGCGGCCAGACCCACGAACACGCCGAAGTCGGTGATCGACTTGATCGGGCCCTTGACGCGGTCGCCGCGCTTGGTCTGCTCGGCGAACTCGTGCCAGGGGTTGGCGCGGCACTGCTTCATGCCCAGGGAGATGCGACGCTTGTCTTCGTCGATGTCCAGCACCATGACTTCGACCTCGTCACCCAGCGACACCAGCTTGGACGGGGCCACGTTCTTGTTGGTCCAGTCCATTTCGGAAACGTGCACCAGGCCTTCGATGCCGGGTTCGAGCTCCACGAACGCGCCGTAATCGGCGATGTTGGTGATCTTGCCGAACATGCGGGTACCTTGCGGGTAGCGGCGGGCCACGCCCATCCAGGGGTCGTCGCCCATCTGCTTCAGACCCAGCGAAACGCGGTGCTTCTCGGTGTCGAACTTCAGGATCTTGGCGGTGATTTCCTGGCCAGCCGTCACCACTTCGCTCGGGTGACGGACACGGCGCCATGCCATGTCGGTGATGTGCAGCAGGCCGTCGATGCCACCCAGGTCCACGAACGCACCGTATTCGGTGATGTTCTTGACCACGCCGTTGACGATGGCACCTTCCTTCAGGGTTTCCATCAGCTTGGCGCGCTCTTCGCCCATGGAGGCTTCCACCACAGCGCGGCGGCTCAGCACCACGTTGTTGCGCTTGCGGTCGAGCTTGATGACCTTGAATTCCAGGGTCTTGTTCTCGTAGGGGGTCAGGTCCTTGGTGGGACGGCTGTCGACCAGCGAGCCCGGCAGGAAGGCGCTGATGCCGTTGACCATGACCTTGAGGCCGCCCTTGACCTTGCTCGAGGTCGTGCCGGTGACGAACTCGCCGGACTCCAGGGCCTTTTCCAGGGCCATCCAGGAGGCCAGACGCTTGGCCTTGTCGCGCGACAGCAGGGTGTCGCCGAAGCCGTTTTCGACGGAGTCGATCGCCACGGACACGAAATCACCGACCTGGACTTCGAGTTCGCCCTGGTCGTTCTTGAATTCGTTCAGAGGCACGTAGGCTTCCGACTTCAGACCGGCGTTGACCACCACGTGGTTGTGCTCGATGCGCACGACTTCGGCGGTGATGACCTCACCCGAGCGCATTTCTGCGCGCTTCAGGGACTCTTCGAAGAGGGCGGCAAAAGATTCAGACATTGAATTTCCTATGACCACCTGGCGTCGGACAGCAGCAGCACCGAAGGAGGGTGCGCGAGGAATCGACGTGTGGGCGGCGTTGACGTTGCGGTGCGTGACACCGCGGGTTAAGTGAAAGAACCATGGGGCCTGCGGGCTGTGAACACCCGGCGGGGCCTTCTGGGCCATCGAAAAAGGCGGTTCAGTTGCCTGGAACCGCCGTTGTGCCTTGCCACCAGTCAAGAACCAGTTGCACCGAGGCTTCGATGCTCAGGTCCGAGTTGTCCAGCAACTGGGCGTCTTCCGCGGGCTTCAAGGGTGCGTGTGCACGGGACATGTCCCGGTGGTCGCGCGCCTTGAGGTCTGCCAAAAGGTCGTCGATGTTAGCAGAAATTCCCTTGGAAATCAATTGTTTATGGCGTCTCTGGGCCCGTTGTTCGGCGCTGGCGGTGAGGAACACCTTCAGGCCTGCGTCCGGGAAGATCACCGTGCCCATGTCGCGCCCATCGGCCACCAGCCCCGGCAGGCGCCGGAAGCTTTGCTGCAGGCCATGCAGCGCCGCCCTCACCGCCGGGTGCTGGGACACCCGGGAGGCCATGCCTCCGGTGGATTCCAGCCGCAACGGATCGGTGATGTCCCGGCCGGCAAGGTAGACCCGGTGATCGCGGAAGGCCAGGGGCAGATGGGCTGCCAGGCGGGCGAGGGCCGTTTCATCATCCAGGTCCAGTCCGGCGTCCTGTGCGGCCAGGGCCGTGGCGCGATAGAGCGCGCCGGAGTCCAGCAGGTGAAAACCCAGTCGTTTGGCAACCTCGGAGGCCAGCGTGCCCTTGCCTGAGGCGGTAGGGCCATCAATGCAGATCACAGGGATGTGCGCCGCCGGTGTGGCACACAGCTCGAACAGGGTTTCGAAGTAGTCCGGGAAGGTCTTGGCCACGCACTTCGGGTCTTCGATGCGCACGGTGACACCATCCGGATTGAAGGCGGCCAGCGAAAAGCACATGGCGACGCGGTGGTCGTCGTAGGTGTGGATGCTCGCACCCGTCCAGCGGGCGGGCGGCGTGACGCGGATGAAGTCTGCACCTTCCTCGACTGTCGCTCCCAACTTGCGGCATTCGATGGCCATTGCCGCGATCCGGTCGGTTTCCTTGACGCGCCAGCTCGCGATGTTGCGCAGTGTGGTGGTGCCGTCGGCGTAAAGCGCCATCACAGCGAGCGTCATGGCGGCGTCGGGGATGTGGTTGCAGTCCAGGTCAATGGCCTTCAGGGGCCACTTGCCTCGCCGGATGTGCAGGCGGTTGGCTTCACCCGTCACCTCGGCACCCATCATCCGGGCCGCCTCGACGAACCGGATGTCGCCCTGTATCGACGACAGCCCCACGCCCTCGATGGTCACGCCATCTGTGCCCTCACGGGCAGGCGCCAGCGCACCCAGCGCGATGAAATAGCTCGCTGACGAGGCGTCTCCTTCGACGTGGACCAGCCCGGGCGACACATAGCGGCTGCCGGCGGGGATCGTGAATCGGGACCATTCGTCGCGCTGCACGTGCACACCAAACCGCTCCAGGAGGTTGAGCGTGATCTCTATGTAGGGCTTGGAAATCAGTTCGCCGACTACGTCGATTACCACCGGGCGCTCTCGCGCCACCAGCGGCAGGGCCAGCAGCAGCGCCGTGAGGAACTGGCTGGAAACGTCGCCCCGCACCCGGATGGGCTGGTCCAGACGAAGCACAGAAGGTGTGCCATTGCCCAGGCGCAGCGGCGGGTAACCCTCCTGACCGAGGCAGTCCACCGGGCAACCCAGCTGGCGCAGCGCGTCGACGAGGTCGCCGATGGGCCGCTCGTGCATGCGCGGGATGCCGCTCAGCTCGAAACACCCGCCCTGCTCGGCGGCCAGCAGCGCAAGCGCCGCGGTAAGTGGCCGCATGGCGGTGCCGGCATTGCCCAGGAACAGTGCGGCCCCTTTCACCGGCAGCTGACCGCCCAGACCGTGCACGCGCAGCAGGTTGTCGGGGCGCTGTTCAATGCGGCAACCCAATTGGTCCAAGGCGGCCAGCATGACGCGCGTGTCGTCCGAATCGAGCAGGTCGGCAATGTCGGTGTGGCCGGCGCTCAGGGCCGAGAGCAGCAGCACACGGTTGGAGATGCTCTTGGATCCGGGCAGGCGGACGGTGCCGCCCGCGCTGGCCAGAGGCGGGATGTCGAGATGGGCAATGGCGTACATGCGCTGGAGGAGGTCAGCTCTGGGGCTTGTGGGCGCTCATGCGCCACCGCGAGCGGGTCTGGCTGGCTTTGTCGATCAGTGCTTCGAGCGCGTCTGGATTGCCTGCAGCGATGGCGGACTCGAACGCGTGCAGAGCGCGCTGGAACTGTCGGGACTGTGCGATCAATTCCTCGCGGTTGGACAGCAGGATGTCGCGCCAGACGCTGGGGTCGCTGGCGGCGATCCGCGTGAAGTCGCGGAAACCGGGGCCGGCCAGGGCGAGGAACTGTTTGCCGTGCTCATGACCCGCGATGGCGTTCATGAGTGCAAACGCAATCATGTGCGGCAGGTGGCTGACCGCAGCGTAGGCGGCATCGTGTGCCTCGGGCGACATGCGCTGCACATGACAGCCCAGAGCCGCCCAGAGCTGGGCCGCCTTCTCCAGTTGAACTGTCTGGGTGCGTTCGATGGGGGTGAGGATGACCTGGCGGCCCTGGTACAAGTCCGCGTCGGCGTTCTCGACGCCCGCCAGCTCCTTGCCTGCGATCGGGTGCGCCGGCACGAACACGCCCACCTGATCCTTGAGCACGCGCCGTGCCGCGTCGATGACTTCCCGTTTGGTCGAACCCACATCCATCACCAGCGTGTCCTTGGTCAGCAGGTGGCGGATTGCCTTGAAGGTGGCTTCGGTTGCTGACACCGGAACGGCGACCAGCACCAGATCGGCGCCCGAGACGGCGAGCAGGGCGGAAGGCGCCTCAATGTCGATGACACCCATCTGGCGGGCGCGTTCGGTGGTGGATGGCGACTTGCTGTACCCGACGACACGCTTGACCAGCCCGGCCTTCTTCATGGCCAGCGCAAACGATCCACCCATCAGGCCGCAGCCGATCAGGCCCAGTTGTTCAAATTTGAGAGGAGGGGCGTTCATGTCATTCGCTGACCGGGTAGGCACCCAGCACCTTGTAGAACGCACACAGGCCCTGCAGCTCCTTCAGGGCTGCTGCCACGTTGGGCTGCGAGGGGTGACCCGCGAGGTCGATGTAGAAGTAGTACTCCCACTGGCCGGACTTGGCCGGGCGGGACTCGAACCGCGTCATGGAGACACCGTTGTTCTTCAGCGGCACCAGCAGGTCGTGCACCGCACCCGGGCGGTTCGGCACCGACACCACGAGGCTGGTGCAGTCGCGCCCGGAGGCGGGCGGCGTGGCCAGGGTCTGCGGCAGACAGATCACCAGGAAGCGTGTGCGGTTGTAGGCCTCGTCCTGGATGGCGTGCGAGACGATGTGCAGGCCGAACTGCGCCGCGGCGCGCTCGCTTGCAATCGCCGCCCAGGCCGGGTTGGTGGCAGCGAGCCGCGCGCCTTCTGCGTTGCTTGAAACGGCGCGCCGTTCTGCCCTGGGCAGGTGCTGTGTGAGCCAGCCCTGGCACTGGGCCAGCGCCTGTGGGTGGGCCAGCACCACCTCGACCGCGTCCAGGTTGTTCACCTGGCGCAGCAGGTTGTGGCGCACCAGCAGGCTGACTTCGCCCACCACGTGCACGGGTGAGCGCAGGAACAGGTCCAGCGAGCGCGCCACCACACCTTCCGTGGAGTTCTCGACGCCGACCACACCGAACTGGGCTGTGCCTGCGGCGGTCGCGTGGAACACCTCGTCGAAGCTGCTGCAGTAGATCAGGTTGGCGGCGCTGCCGAAGAACTCGATCGCGGCCTGTTCGGTGAACGTGCCTTCGGGGCCGAGCACGGCTACGCGCTGCGGGGCTTCCAGCGCCAGGCAGGCCGACATGATCTCGCGCCAGATGGACGCCACGTGCTGGTTCAGCAGCGGGCCCTGGTTGGCGTTCTGGATCTTGTCGATCACTTGGGCCACACGGTCAGGGCGGAAGAAGGGCGAGCCTTCGGCCCGTTTGATCTCGCCCACCTGTTCGGCGACACGGGCACGCTGGTTCAGCAGGGACAGCAGTTGCTGGTCGATGCTGTCGATCTGCACGCGCAGACCGGCGAGCGCTTCGGACTGAACGGGTTGCTGGCTCATGCGCAGGTCTTCTCGAAATCGCGCATGTAGTCCACCAGTGCCTGCACGCCCGCCAGTGGCATGGCGTTGTAGATGCTGGCACGCATGCCTCCCACCGACTTGTGGCCTTTGAGTTGCAGCAGGCCGCGCTCTTTCGCCCCCGCGAGGAAGGCATCGTTGCGGCTCTCGTCGCGCAGAAAGAAGGGCACGTTCATGCGAGAACGGCAGTCTCTGGCCACCTTGTTCACGTAGAACTGGGAATGGTCAATGAAGTTGTAGAGCAGGTTGGCTTTGCCCAAGTTGCGCGCCTCCATGGCGGCGATACCGGTGAAATCACCTTCCTTCTGGCGCTTGAGCCACTGGAACACGAGCCCGGCCATGTAGATGCTGTAGGTGGGCGGGGTGTTGTACATGGACGCGTTGTCGGCCACGACACGGTAGTCGAATGCGCTCGGGCAGATCGACAGGGCCTGGCCCAGCAGGTCCTCGCGCACCACCACCAGCGTCACACCCGCCGGACCGAGGTTCTTCTGAGCTCCACCGAAGGCCAGGCCCACGCGCGCCCAGTCCACCGGACGGGACGCAACGTGCGACGAAAAGTCGATCACCAACGGAGCATTGCTGCCCAGGGCCTTGAGATCGGGCAGCTCGTGAAACTCCACACCGTGGATGGTCTCGTTGCTGCAGATGTGCACATACTGTGCACCGGGGCTGATCTTCCAGCCAGCCGGGGCGGGCAGGGTGGTATGACCGTCGGCTTCATTGCTTGCGACAACGTTCGCGGTCGCGTACTTGCGGGCCTCCTTGGCCGACTTCTGGCTCCAGCCGCCGGTCACGACGAAGTCAACGGTGCCTCCGCGAGACAGGTTCATCGGCACGATCGCGTTTTCCGCCAGTCCCCCGCCCTGCATGAACAGGATGCGGAAGTGGGCTGGAACGGCGAGCAGTTCGCGCAGGTCGGCCTCGGCCTGCGCCGCGATGGACATGAACTCCTTGCCGCGGTGGCTCATCTCCATCACGCCCATGCCGGAACCATTCCAGTTCAGCATCTCGGCAGCGGCTTGTTGCAGCACTTCTTCTGGAATCGCGGCCGGGCCGGCCGAGAAGTTGTAGGGGCGCTGGGTCATTCGGCGTCACCCGCCACGTCGTCGTTTCCTTCTGCTGCTTCGGGTGCGTTGGCATCGTTTTCCACGATGCGCTGCAGACCCGACAGCTCGGCCCCTTCGTCCAGCGCGATCAGCGTCACACCCTGGGTGGCGCGGCCCATCTCGCGGATCTCGCTCACCCGGGTGCGCACCAGCACGCCCTTGTCGGTGATCAGCATGATCTCGTCATCGCTGTGCACCAGCGTGGCGGCCACGACCTTGCCGTTGCGCTCACTTTGCTGGATGGCGATCATGCCCTTGGTGCCGCGGCCGTGGCGGGTGTATTCGCCGATCGGCGTGCGTTTGCCGTACCCGTTGACCGTGGCGGTGAGCACACTCTGCTGTTCGTCCTCGGCCACCAGCATGGCGATCACGCTCTGGCCGTCTTCGATCATCATGCCGCGCACGCCGCGCGCATTGCGACCCATCGGGCGCACATCGTTTTCGTCGAACCGCACGGCCTTGCCACCGTCGCTGAACAGCATCACATCATGCTGACCGTCGGTCAGCGCCGCACCAATCAGGAAGTCGCCTTCGTCCAGGTCGACAGCGATGATGCCGGCCTTGCGCGGGTTGCTGAACTCGGTCAGCGCGGTCTTCTTGACCGTGCCCATGCTGGTCGCCATGAACACGTAGTGGTCGGCCGGGAAGCTTCGGAACTCGCCGGTCAGCGGCAGCACCACGTTGATCTTCTCGCCTTCCTGCAGCGGGAACATGTTGACGATCGGTCGGCCGCGCGAGCCGCGCGAGCCGGCGGGCACTTCCCAGACCTTGAGCCAGTAGAGCCGGCCGCGGTTGGAGAAGCACAGGATGTAGTCGTGCGTGTTGGCGATAAAGAGCTGGTCGATCCAGTCGTCTTCCTTGGTGGCGGTCGCCTGCTTGCCCCGGCCGCCGCGCTTCTGCGCGCGGTACTCGGACAGCGGCTGGCTCTTGATGTAGCCGCTGTGGGACAGCGTCACCACCATGTCGGTGGGCGTGATCAGGTCTTCTGTCGAGAGGTCCTGGGCGCTGTGCTCGATCTCGCTGCGGCGGGCGCCCAGCTTGGTCTGGCCGAACTCGTTCTTCACCGCCACCAGCTCTTCGCTGATGATGGTCGAGACGCGTTCGGGTTTGGCCAGGATGTCCAGCAGATCGTCGATCTCGGCCATCACATCCTTGTACTCGGCGACGATCTTGTCCTGCTCCAGCCCGGTCAGGCGCTGCAGGCGCATCTGCAGGATTTCCTGGGCCTGCGTTTCGCTCAGACGGTACAGGCCGTCGCCCTGCATGCCGAACTCACGTTCCAGGCCCTCGGGGCGGTAGTCGTCGGCGTTGACGGTGCCGCCGTCGGCCTTGGCGCGGGTGAGCATCTCGCGCACCAGCTGGCTGTCCCACGAGCGGGTCATCAGCTCGGCCTTGGCCACCGGTGGCGTGGGGCTCTCGCGGATGATCTTGATGAATTCGTCGATGTTGGCAAGAGCAACAGCCAGGCCTTCAAGCACGTGGCCGCGGTCGCGCGCCTTGCGCAGGTTGAAGACGGTGCGGCGGGTGACGACCTCGCGGCGGTGCTCCAGGAAGACGGTGATCAGATCCTTGAGATTGCACAGCTTGGGCTGACCGTCGATCAGCGCCACCATGTTGATGCCGAAGGTGTCCTGCAGCTGCGTCTGCTTGTACAGGTTGTTCAGCACGACCTCGGGCACTTCGCCGCGCTTGAGCTCGATCACCAGACGCATGCCAGACTTGTCCGACTCGTCCTGGATGTGGCTGATGCCTTCGAGCTTTTTCTCGTGCACCAGTTCGGCGATACGCTCCTGCAGCGTCTTCTTGTTGACCTGGTACGGGATCTCGTCAACGATGATCGCCTGGCGCTGGCCCTTGTCGATGTCCTCAAAATGCACCTTGGCGCGCATCACCACGCGGCCTCGGCCGGTGCGGTAGCCGTCCTTGACGCCGTTGATGCCGTAGATGATGCCGCCGGTGGGGAAGTCCGGTGCCGGGATGATCTCCATCAGCTCGTCGATGGAGCAGTCCGGGTTCTTCAGCGAATGCAGGCAGGCGTCCACCACCTCATTGAGGTTGTGCGGCGGGATATTGGTGGCCATGCCGACCGCGATACCGCCCGAGCCGTTGACCAGCAGGTTGGGCAGGCGGGTCGGCAGCACCAGGGGCTCTTTTTCGGAGCCGTCGTAGTTCGGACCGAAATCCACCGTTTCCTTGTCGATGTCCGCGAGCATCTCGTGCGCGATCTTGGACATGCGGATTTCGGTGTAGCGCATGGCCGCAGCGTTGTCGCCATCCACCGAACCAAAGTTGCCCTGACCGTCCACCAGCATGTGGCGCAGAGAGAAGTCCTGTGCCATGCGAACGATGGTGTCGTACACCGCGCTGTCGCCGTGCGGGTGGTATTTGCCGATGACGTCGCCAACGATGCGGGCCGACTTCTTGTATGGGCGGTTCCAGTCGTTGTTGAGCTCATGCATGGCATACAGAACGCGGCGATGCACAGGCTTGAGGCCGTCCCGGGCATCCGGCAAGGCGCGCCCCACGATCACGCTCATCGCGTAGTCGAGATAGCTGCGGCGCATTTCCTCTTCAAGGCTGATCGGCAGGGTTTCTTTGGCGAACTGGGTCATGAGCTTTGAAGGGGTCCGTGACGGAGAGGGAAAGCCAACAATTTTAGTAGACGGGTCGGCCGCCGGTTCGGTTGGTGCCATGTTGTGTGTGGGCAACGTGCGGACGAGCGTTGTGGGCGACCTTGTCCCCGCGCCGACCTTGGTATTCCAGAGGCTTGTGGCACAATGATTTGAGCGTTACAGGTGGTGGTCACCTCGAGCGCGTTCAATCAGAAATCAGCCGTCTGCGGCTTACTCCAAGAGGAAAACCATGAAAAAACTGAACTCAGTGGCAATGCTGTTCGCAACCGCCGCCATGGCATCGGCTGCTTTCGCTGCTCCCTCGAGCGGTACTGCGACGAACGACAACTGGCGCAGCGGCCATGGCAACCTCCAATGGAAGAACGGTGATGGCACCCTGTGCTGGCGCGATGCCAACTGGACGCCCGCCACTGCAGCCAAGGGCTGTGACGGCGCCATCGTGCCGGCGCCCGCCCCCGCGCCTGCTCCGGCACCCGCACCTGCTGCTGCCCCGGCTCCGGCGCCCGCACCGGCCCCCGCTCCCGCACCGGCCCCTGCTGCCACCAAGGTGACCTACGCCGCCGACGCCTTCTTCGATTTCGACAAGGCTGTTCTGAAGCCTGAAGGCAAGGCCAAGCTGGACGATCTGGCCGACAAGGTCAAGGGCATCAACCTGGAAGTGGTGATCGCTGTTGGCCACACCGATGCCACCGGTACTGACGGATACAACCAGAAGCTGTCCGTGCGTCGTGCCGAAGCCGTCAAGGCCTATCTGGTGAGCAAGGGCATCGAAAGCAACCGCGTCTACACCGAAGGCAAGGGCGAAGGCCAGCCGGTGGCAGACAACGGCACCAAGGAAGGTCGTGCCAAGAACCGCCGCGTGGAAGTCGAGGTGGTGGGCACCCGCACCAACAAGTAAGACTTGCCGGTCTCGTTTCTTTCAATAAGCCCCAGGCGTGCAAATGCCTGGGGCTTTTTGCTGGGCGCCCGATGCTGTGTCCTGGGCTTCGCCAGCATCCTGACGGCACCGTTGCATGCGGGTGAGGCACTTGTCCTCTCGCCAGAATGCCTCGACGTCGTTGTGCCCTCGGGCATTCAGCGCCCGGTCGTGGTGGCTGTGTTGTCGCCCAGGATGGTTTACAGCATGACCGAGTGGCCCCGAATGAGGGCTGCTGCGGAGGCAGAGGGTTTTGATACTGTCGCCTGGTGGGCGCCAGATCTGACGAATGATGAGGGTGTCCTGGCGGCACAAAGGGCCGGGTGGTCGGTCCGCGAGATGGCCGATGTGGTCCGGGTGCCCGACGCGTGTGCCGGATCGTTGGGGCATCCGAATCACTTTCCATACAGCAGGGTGCTGGACCGAGGTGGGATGCATGCCTGGCCGATCTGGGGTGTGATGCCGAATCAAGCCTGGGTGGATTCCTTGCGCTGGCGGTTGTGGTCGCTGCAGCAACCCAGGGAGGGGCGCAGACCATGACTCCGGCGGTCTTGCGACGAATGGTCCCGTGGACTCTGGCCTGCTGCATTGGCCTGGCTTGGTCCGCAGACGTCACCGGGCCTTCCTGCATTCCCGCGGTCAGCTACCTGCCCCTGGACGCCGCGGTCGTGGGGACTGACGCGAACGGCGTACCCGCCTTGGGCACCTATGAACGCATCAGCCCTGACGGGCGGTTTGTGTTGCGCTCGTACTCAGGCAAACGCCTCGGAGAGGTGTCGTTGATGGAACTGCCCTCCGAGCCGGACGATCGTATCCGAGCCTACCGGACACCCTTGAGCAACGAGGCCTTTCCGGTGCAGGGCAGCTGGCGATACTTGGTGGATGTGGATGGACGCCATTTCCGTCTGCGCGACGTGCTGCGGTCCGAGGCGGGTGCCAAACCGCTCTTCCAGGGGGGCATGCGGGGCTTCTACGCGGCTGCATCCGAACTGGATGCCCGCGATGTGCCAGATCCGTCCCTCGTCTGGATCAGGTCCATGAGTTGGCCGCAAGGCGACCGGTCCGGTCAGGGCACGGGGCCGTTGCAGGTCAGGACCATCGCGATCCTCGACGATGGCCGGGCGGCAGAGGTCGTGTCCGACACCGGCCCCCAGTTCATCTGTGGCTCTAGGCGGGCCGTCGACGGTGGGGTGTACACCTTGCCCATGATTTCTGTGGATGGGCGCGAGTTTTCAGCCATACCCATCAACCCACGGGTGGGTCAACCATCGATGCGTGTGTATGGGCTGTCGTCCGTGATTCCGGGTGCGGATCATGGTTGTGAGCCTCGGATGGACCTCAAGGCTTCGCCGGGGAAGGCCGTGTTCGCATTCCCGGGCCTTGACTCCGCGATGCTGGCCTACACCGACAACGCCAGCGTGTACTTCGTGGACCGGCGCGCCCCGCTGCAGGACCAGGTGTTTCGCATTGATGACGAGCGCACGCAGGTGCTGGCGAGTGCTTTTCCCGGATTCACTCGCGACGGCCGTATCTTGTTTGGCGCCACTTGGCAGGATTGCACGGTCCATGGCCGGTGTGAAAGCCGGGCCGGCTATGTGGTGGCCGACCCATATCAGAATGCCGACTACCGGCAACAGGTTCAACGCCTCGGTCTGTCGACGGAGAAGCTCTGCATCACACACGCCGATGTCCAGAGGGAGCGCAGGCACTTCGCCTCCGAACTGGGGCTGGCGCCCTGAGCACATGGGACAATGAAAACATGAACAACGTCAATGCCGACCCGGCCGAACTGGCCAAATTCTCTGATTTGGCTCATCGCTGGTGGGACCCTGACAGCGAGTTCAAGCCTCTGCATCAGATCAACCCTTTGCGACTGGGCTGGATTGATGGCCAGGTGTCGCTGGCGGGCAAGCGCGTTCTGGACATCGGATGCGGCGGCGGCATCCTGTCCGACTCCATGGCGCGCAAGGGCGCGGACGTCACGGGCATTGATCTCTCAACCAAGGCGTTGAAGGTCGCGCAGTTGCATGCGCTGGAAGCCGGAACACAGAACGTGTCGTATCGCGAGATCAGTGCCGAGGCGCTGGCGCAGGAGCAGCCCGCCGGCTTCGATGTGGTGACCTGCATGGAGATGCTCGAGCATGTCCCGGACCCCTCTTCGGTTGTCCGCGCGTGTTCCGCGCTCGTGAAGCCTGGCGGCTGGGTCTTTTTTTCGACCATCAACCGCAACCCCAAATCGTTCCTGTTTGCAATTGTCGGCGCCGAGTATCTGTTGCGCATGCTCCCCAAGGGCACGCACGAATACGCCAAGATGATCCGTCCGAGCGAGCTGGCAGCGCATTGCCGCGCAGCGGGTTTGTCTCTTGAGCAAACCCGGGGCATGGAATACAACCCCTTGACCCAGCGCTACTGGCTCAGCAGCGACACCAGCGTGAACTACCTGGTGTCCAGCCGCAAGCCATGACGTCTTTTGCTGGCGTTCGCACGGTGCTGTTCGATCTGGACGGCACCCTGATCGACAGTGCTCCCGATCTGGCGGGTGCTGCCAACGCCATGCGCATCAGCCGCCAACTGACGCCAATTCCCCTGGATCGTTACCGCGCGCATTCGGGCTCTGGTGCGCGCGGCATGTTGCGGGTGGCTTTCGATACCGGACCTGGCGATCACGGCTTTGAAGACCTCAAGCAGGAATTTTTCGATCACTACCAGAGCCGGTTGCTGCTGCAGACATGTCTGTTCGACGGTGTCGAGAGGCTGGTGGGCAGGCTGATGGAGCAGGGCCTCTTCTGGGGCGTGGTGACCAACAAGGGCGAGCGCTTCACCCGGCCGCTGACCCAGTCCATGCCGCTGTTTGCCAGGGCTGCCGCCGTCATCAGCGGCGACACCACGCCACACACCAAGCCCCATCCCGAGCCACTGCTGGAAGCAGCCCGCCGCATCGGGGTTTCGCCCGCGGATTGCCTCTACGTGGGCGACGACATTCGCGACATCCAGGCCGGTCGCGCCGCGGGAATGCGCACGGTGGCTGCGATGTACGGCTACCTGGGGCCAGAGGCCGACGTGTCGACCTGGGGCGCGGACGAAATCATTGAGGTGCCCCTTGGGCTCTTGAAATGGCTGGGACTGCCTTAAACTACCGATTCCAAGGGGCTGCACTGGTTTCGACGTGGGTTCGGACACGCAGCAGGGCATGTCGAGGTTCTGTCACCTCGTAAAACAGCAGAAAAAAACTAACTGCAAACGACGAACGTTTCGCACTCGCCGCTTAATTGCCGGTGAGCTTTGCAACAGCAGGCCTATGGGCTGGGCAAGGGTCTGATCAGCGCAAGCTGTGAGGGTCCAGGCTGCAAAGTTATTTACATAGGCTGGTCGCGCGACGGGCAACTTGTCGCGCGGTGAGATCCAAGGTTGCTGGCGTCCTGGGCAGCGTGCCGCTGCGCGGCTCAGGGGGTGAGATCCAAAACAGACGGCTACACATGTAGAACTGCTCGAAGAAGGCTTGCGGACGGGGGTTCAAATCCCCCCAGCTCCACCATAAACCCGATCAAGGGCATGCATCCACATACGATGCATGCCCTTTTTCATTGGAAAATCAAGGCGTTTCGGTGCAAGGCCATCCATACGCATGCACCCCAAGCCAGCAGGGCTAGGGGGTACAAGTGGGGGTACATCCCCCCTTTCGTCCGCAAATGGTGGTGCTTGTACCCCCACTCTCTGGAGGACGCCCCCCATGCTGACCGATCTGCAGTGCAAGAGCGCTACCTGTCCACCTGACAAGAAGCACGCCCGCTTCTATGACGCCGGGGGGATGTATCTCCAGGTGAGTCCGGCCGGCTCCAAGCGCTGGTTCTGGAAGTACCGCATTGGCGACAAGGAAAAGCAGCTGGCCCTTGGCAGCTATCCGGCCGTGGGGTTGATGGCTGCCCGCAAGGCCAGGGACGCGGCCAAGGTGCTCAAGGACTCCGGGCAAGACCCCGTGTCCGCCCGCCAGGCTGAGCGCAACCCGCCGCCGCCTGTTCCCGATGGTGGCGACAGCTTCCGCCTGGTGGCCCTGGAGTGGTACCGCATCAAGTCCGGCCAGTGGAGCGACGTTCACGCCGAACGCATGCACCGCCAGTTCGAACGCGACCTGTTCCCCTGGATCGGTGACAGGGGAATTGCCAGCATCACCCGCGTCGAGCTGCTGGCCTGCCTTCGCAAGATCGAGGAGCGTGGCGCCATCGAGACCGCCGACCGGGCGTTGATGCTGTGCGGCCAGGTGTGGCGCTACGCCATGGCCACCGGCCGCACCGACAAGGATGTGACCATCGGCATCAAGGATGCGCTCACGCCCTACCGTGGCAAGCACTTCGCAGCTATCACGGAGCCCGCTGACCTGGGGACTCTGTTGCGAGCCATCCAAGCCTATCGGGGCGGTCCCATCGTGCGCGCCGCCCTGCAGCTCGCGCCCATGCTGTTCCAGCGCCCGGGCGAGCTGCGCGGCGCCGCCTGGGGAGAAATGGACCTGGACGGCGCGCTGTGGACGATCCCCGCCATGCGGATGAAGCGGAACAAGGAAGGGAAGGAGCACGGGGAAGCACACCTGGTGCCTCTGCCTCGCCAGGCCGTGGAGATCCTGCGCGAGCTGCACCGCTACACCGGACACCATGCGCTGGTGTTCCCTGGGGAGCGGGGCAAGGGACGCCCGATATCCGAAAACTCGGTGCGCACGGCCCTGATCTCCATGGGCTACACGCCCGACAAACAGACCTGGCACGGCTTCCGGGCGACGGCCCGCACCATGCTGGCGGAGCGCCTGGAGTTCGACCCGCTAGTGATCGAGGCGCAGCTCGCCCACGGGGTGCGCGATGCCAACGGCCGGGCCTACAACCGCACCACCTACCTGGCCCAGCGCACAGCGATGATGCAGGCGTGGGCGGACTACCTGGACAAGCTCAAGGCCGGCGCCGACGTGGTGAAGATGGTCCGTCGTGCCCGTTGAATTGCCCGGCCGCAGTCCTTCGGCGGTGATTTTTCTGGAGAACAACCGGGGCACCGGGGCAAAACCGCTGAAAGTGAGGATTTATGCGGGTTTCGAATGGGGCCGGGTACCGGGGCAGAACCGGGGCAGAACCGGGGCGAAATAGGGGCAAACATAGAAGGAAGAGGACGAAGCTCACTTATTGGAGGAGAGTTTCCAGCCTCTTTTCTGACTTCACTGGATGCCTTCGTACCGCATTGGAAGGCGGTGCAACAGCGCGGAAAAAAGAAACCCTCCGCCACCCCTGTTTCCAGCCGAAGCGCAGCGAATCGGGCACCGTCGCACGGCCCGGACACGTGTCCACTCGGTTTCTTCAATGCCAGAATGGCAACAGGAGGAAAAGCGATATGCCAGCGGAAACCTGTCTCAAGTGTGGCCACGTCAACCCGCATGCCACCGGATCAGAAACAGAGGCCTGTCCCCAGTGTGGCGCGATCTACTCGCGTGTGAAGGCGGCTGCGGCTGCCGGTAAGCCGGTGCGGCCCTCGCGAGCTGTGGACTCAGGTTTCCAGCAGGCCACTGAAGCGCCTGCGCCAACGCCAAGCAAGCCGGCGACTCCCGCCCAGCGCAAACCCTTTTCAAGGGTGCGCTATGTTGAGTCGCTGCGCGGTGACACCAACTATCCGGCCTTCAGGACAGTGGTGCGTTTTGGTCTGTTCTTCGGCTACTTGCTGGCCGTGTGCGCGTTGATCGGTGGCGCCATTACTGCGTTCAGAACGGAAGGCACTTTCTGGCACCTCTTGATCGGGGCCGGCGCAGGGGCCTTGCTCTACCTGCTGACGCGCCTTTGGTTCGAGCTGACGGTGATGATCGTTGACATTGCCGACGCCAGCGTGAGGACTGCTGAGAACAGCGAGCCCAAGACGGGCAGTTGAAGGCTGTTGACAGCGGCGCCGGCCAGCGTCTATAGTTCGTGCAACCCGAAAGGGCCGGTGCTTCAAAACACCTTGGATAAGCGGTGCAGCCTCCCCGTCAGTGAGGTTTTGTCACGTCTGAACACTTGGGCCGCTGCCCCTGCAGCGCCCGCCGAATGGGCCTCCTGGCCCGTTGAGGGTTTTGGGCGGGATGGCCTCAGTGGCAACACCTGGCGCACGGCTTATCCCGTGTTTTGAACATCCCGTCCACCCGATCCGCTTCAAAACGGCGCGGGTGGTTTCAAGTCTCGATAAGGAGCCTGAAGCCATGACCACGGTCATCACCCTGGCCAGCCGCCGCGCTGCGCCCACCATCCCGCCCGCATCGCTGGAAACCATCCAGCTCCACGCCCAAGCGCACAACGCGCTGTCCACGGCGCTGCACTACCTGTCGCAGCCCGACTGCACCCCCGAGCAGCTGCAGACTGCTACGGCCCGCGCTGTGCGCGGAGCCACGCTGTTGAAGCGCGCCAGCGCTGCCGCTACCATCAACCGCACGGAGGGCTGAGCCATGGACAAGATCGTCAACCTGCAGGCCAATGGAAAACCTGTTGACCTGACCCCTCCGGCTGTTGGGAACTGGCGGCAACAGGCCGGCGCGGCGCCTGTGCTGATCGTCAACCCCCTGGCCTCGCTCCACCAGCGCACCGCGCTGGCCTGGGTGACCGCCAGCGACACCCTGAGCATTCTCGAAGCCAGCCACGCAGCCCACGGCAACGACCCTGGCAACGACCGCGCCATGCTGTCCGTGGTCATCGAGCGCATGCACCAGCTCGAACGCTTGCTGAACGACATGGGCGACCGCACCGCCGATCTGGAAGGCGGTGCAGCATGAGCACTGAAAACGCGTTGCAGCGCGCCAATTCCGTCGCGGTCGAAGCAAGGAACCACCCAAACATTGACGAACTGCGCAGCACGCTGGCGCTGGTGGACAACATTTCCCAAGACGCCTTCAAACGCATCAAGGCACTGTGCGCAGTGACTTTGCTTGCCATGGAGCAACGGGATCACCCGCTTGACATGGAGCACGTGGCTCAGGTCTTGACGCAGATCGAACAGGCTTCTGACGAAGCAGAAGGCATCATCAATCACACGGCTGAAAACCACGGTTGCCAGTACGAGGACGAGCGGTGGGTCAGGCGTGTAAATGCGCGCCGTGCTTGGCGCGACCAGGATGGCCGGGGGGCGTTATGAGCACGAAGAAGACTCAACCCGAGGCGCTAACCCCGCGCCAGGTGACCATGGTGTTTGCTGAGATCGCATTTACCGCCAGCGCCTTGGGTGCCGTGCTGGGCATCCTGGAAGTGGACGGAGCGAACGACGACAGCGAACGCGAAGCACTGACGACGGCGGCCGTGATCATCAACAAGCGCATTGGCCTGCTGGCTGAGCTGTACGGTGAGCGCTGCGGGGAGCTGCGGCCTATCCTGGTCAAGGGTGTGGACGAATGGTTGATGCCAAGGAACTTCAAGCCCTGACGCAGCGAACTGGTAGGCCGCTTTTATGAGTCGCGATACCGCCCTGTCAGTCGTCGATGCGATTGGGTTTGATCAGGTTGCAATCCGCCATGCCGTTGATGCTCTGCGATCCGGGGACCTGACCAAGTGCAGACAGCCCGAGCTGTTGCATGTGGTGAAGGTTCTTGAATGGATCGTAAAGGCTGACTATTCGCTTGACGGAAACCTTGGGGCGTTCATCCTGGCCTTGGCAGACATGCGCAATGGTGCAATGTCACCGACACCTGCGACAGAAGTTGCTCAGGCGGTTTCTGATCATCTAGGGTTCGGGCAAGCGTGGCGCGAAGAGGTTGCTTCATGCCTCAGTGCCAACAAGTCACCTGCGGGCTATCGCCGTGTCGTTGACAGGCTCATGAAGAAATACGGCTTGAAGCAGGCCGACGCCATTCGTTGCGTAGCTGATGAGGCAGGGCTTAAAGAGGAGAGCGTGAAGAAATCTCTTCAGCGCTACAGAAGAACTCAAGCCAAGTCCACACCGAAATAGTTACGCGACAAGGGGGACAAAAGAAGGTCAGATTCTGAATCTGTCCACTTTCGCGAACCCGCGTCGGTTTGCACAGTTCGCTCCAGCATCGCATGCCACCCGAGTGCATGCGCATGCATCTAACGGAGTGATCTATGCACCTTGTCAATCCAACGCCACCGGCCTCGCCGGTTACCCCGGATCGGCTGTTGCCGACCGATGAAACCTGTTCCCGCGTCGGCGGCGTGTCCAAGTCCACGCTTCTGGCCTGGGTTCGGGAAGGCACCTTTCCCGCGCCGATCCCCTTGACCCCTGGGGGGACTCGCGTGGCGTTCCTCGAATCGCAGGTGAACGCCTGGATTCAACAGCGTGCACAGGTGGCCGCGCAGCTGGGGACGGCCGGCAGAGCCAAGAGCCCGAACCCGCGTGCGAGGGCTACCCAATGACCAGCCCCGATCAAACCCCGGCAGCGCTGCCGGTGCCTCTGCCTGAGCCATTGGCCGCATGGGTGCGCCACCTGGCCATTCAGAAGGTGCTTGGAGCGTCACCGAACCGGGACAACCGGGTTTTGTGGAGCTGCAGCTTCCCCTTGCCGGGTATGGGCAACGACGTGTCCGTCGAGGTGTTGCCGACGTTGGTGCTTCGCGTGCGCAACCGCGTATCGGGCGAGGTGTTCATGCAGACCGAGCCGGCTTCCTTCGGCCCGCTCGCGCCCAACAGCAAGACCCTGGCCGAGCGGTTCGAACAGTGGTGCGCTGAGCGCCGGGGCGAGACGGTTCCCGCAGACGCTGAGAGCGCAGAGGCGCGCCAGGCAGAGGAAGGCGGGCAGTCATGAGCCAGACCGGAAAAGACGCCCCGCACCTGGAGAAGCTGGCCCAGTTCATCGCCTCCACGCTGCTGCACAAGGCGGCTCGGGAGTTCGATCTCCATACCGATGGTGGTCTCTATGACCCGGTGGTCTGGAGCGCTCGCATGCGCTACTTCAACGGCTTCGGCCTCCGCGTCGTCGCGGAGCGGACGCTTTGCGGTGTGCTGCGAGCACGCGACACGGAGACCGACGAGATCCTGGTGCAAAGCAAGCCCTTCGACTTCACGGCAATCGACACCGACGCGCCCCTGGTCGAGGAGGCCGTGAAGGCATGGGCGGCCCACCGTGAGCGTGAGCGGCGCGCCCCCATCGTGACGGAAGGCGACGCCCAATGAGCGGCACTCAAACGAAACAGAACGCAAAGGCGCGGCAAGTGCCTGCGCTGTGCCAGGGGCCGCGCTACTTCGATCCGAGCACGTTGACCGAGGAAGAAGCGGGCGATCTGTGGACACGCTGCATGGCCGCGATAGCTGCGGGCCAGAGAGAACGCCGGGTGCCGGGTCTCATCCGCGTGCGGCACAGGCCTGCTGAGCTGATCACGCTCTATGGCCGAACCGGCCGGCTTGAGCGCTTCTGGCTGCGCACTTTGGCTTTCAACCACCTGGTGATCGTCGGCAACCGTGAAGGCCTTCTGCCTCTTGACGTGGGGTCCATCCATGGATGAGCAACAGAAAGCCTCAATAGACGCCATCGTGGCCTATCACTCCGATCTGCTGGCGCAGGCGCTCAAGGCGCGCGAGCGGTACGAGGCCACCGGGGAGCTGACACCGCAGAGCGAGGCACCGCACCTGATTGCCGCTTGGCATGCGGCAGCCGCAGCAGTGAAGTACGCCAAGCAGTTGACCCCCAAGGTCAGCGACTTACCAAAGCGCTTCGAGTGGATAGGCCAGGACTTTCTGTTGGTGTTCACGCCCCACAAGACGGTCGAGATCGCCACGAACAACCCGCTCAACAGCATCAATCTTTGCTACGGCATCGAAGGCTGGATTGATCCGATGAAGGTCACTCGCTAGGCCGGGTGAGAACGGACTCCACCTCACACAACCAATTTTCTGAAACATGAACACACCTCACACCCATTCGGCTGAACATGGGCACGCCGCAGCCCTGCAAACCCTTTTCCCGGGCCGCCTGGCCGCCATGGACGTGGCAGGCGTCCGCGCCACGATCGACGAGTTCCTGGCGCGCCGCGAGACCTACACCGGCCCCTTGGAAGCGCCCACGGCCCGCGCCGGCCTGATGCCCGGTCAGGGCGCCAATGGCGTGTCCTATCAGGTGCTGGCCGGCGGCGTGGCCCGCATCGAGTGGGATGGCCCGATGGGGCAGCGCCCTCACTTCCTGGCGCGGCTGTTTCTGGGGTACGTGGATACGTCAGAGATCACGGCGGCGGTTCAGGCTGCTGCGAGTGATCCGGCCGTGCGATCAATCCTGATGGTGGTCAGCAGCCCAGGCGGGGCGGTGCCTGGCGTTGCGGAGCTGGCCGAAGTCGTTGCCGAGGCGTCGCGCTCAAAGCCCGTGGTCGCAGTGACCGATGGACTGCTGGCCAGCGCTGCCTATTGGGCTGTCAGCGGTGCCAGCTCGGTCTATGGCAGTGGCCCGACTGTGCAGGTCGGCAGCGTGGGTGTGGTGAGTGTGCACGTCTACTCGCCGCGCACCGATGGTTCGGTGGTGACCGAGATCACAGCCGGCAAGTTCAAGAGGATGGCCAGTGCCGCCCAACCCTTGAGCGGCGATGGAAAGGCCTATCTGCAGGAAATGGTCGATCACCTGGCATCGGTGTTCATCAATGGGGTAGCCAAAGGCCGCAACCTGGCCCCGTCTGCCGTGGCTGCTCAAGAGGCCCGCGTCTACATCGGCCAGCAGGCGGTGGACGCTGGGCTGCTGGACGGCTTTGCCACGGCCAGCAGCTTGGAAAAGCAGTTGGCTGCCGACCCGTCGAGGTTCATGCGCCGCAAGGCAGGTGGTGGCGCATCGGGTACACCGGCCCGCGCCAGCGCGTCAACCACCTGGCCGCCCAAGCTGCAACCCGTGGTGTCCGCCCCGGTGACCCCGGCCGCGCTGTTGGAGCAGACGGGCCAGGCCGAAGAAGACATGCGCGCCGACGCTGCGGAGATCGTGCGCCTGCACCGGCTGAGAACAGGCCGGATGCCCATCGTTATGAACAGCTGGAAAGCCTGGGAGCAAGCGGGCGCCGCGCGTGCCCGTCAGGACGGCTGTACCTTGCTTGAAGGCATCAAGCGCGAGGGCTATCTCCACCCCTATGTGAGTACGCCCGACTCGCCCAAGCGCGGTGCGGCTGGCGTCAAGCCGACGCTGCAACTCTCCAAACAGCAGATCGCGGAGCGCGCTGCCGCGTGGGCTCAGTTCAAAGGCATCGGCGTTGTCGAGGCCTGCAAGTGGCTCGGGGTTCGCTTCTGACCTCCACACATTCACGTTCACCAATCCAACGAAAGAACACCATGAACCTCAAGTCCCTCTTCGGCCTGAAGGCCGCTTCCGATGTGTCCCCCGAGCTGCAGGCCATGGCCGATCGTGTATCCACTGCGGCCGGCTGCGAAGCGCTCGCGGAGGAGCTGGAACAGCAGTTGTCCCAAAACGCTGCGGGCGACATCCCCCGCAACAGCGTGTTGCGGCGTAAGCTGGCCGAGCTGGCGCGGCTGCGCAAGGCCCACGCGATCGCCCAAGACCGGGTGCGCGTGGCAGCTGTGGTCAAGCGAGACCAGGACGCCGCCAGCAAGGCCCTGAAGGCAGCAGAGGCCAAGTTGAAGGCTGCGGGCGAGGCCGCAGCCAAGGCGGCGGCTGCGTTGGCTAACCGGACGGCCGAAGTTGATCGCATGAAGCAAGACCTCGCCGAACTGCATGCGGCTGCAGACAAGGCCGTTGAGATCGCCCGCAAGGGCTTCGCCGATGCGGTGGCCGCGGATGATGTGAGCGCGGAGGGCGAGGCCGCAGCGTTCGCCGCGGTGAAGAAAGCGCAGGCGCACCGTGAGACCTGCGGCGAGCTTCAGACCGCACGCATCAAGAGCCGCGAGGCTGGTCTCTCAGACCTCCAGCGAGCGAGCGCCGACGCTTCTGGCGCCATCGCACAGGCGCAGGACGATTTGAGCTTGGCACGCCTTCAGCTGGCGCGGGTCGAGTACGACCAGGCGGCCCAATCGATGGTTGATGCCTACATCAAGCAGCTGTCTCTGAGCTCCTTCGGCAGCGACGGCAGGGCCTTCAAAGGGAGCGCGATTCACGAACTCGATCTGACGTTTGCATCCGCCGAGCGGGCGGTGCTGGGCTCGCAGCTGATCGGCGAAACCGGGCGGGTGCGTGGCTATGTCCTGGCGGACATGGCCACGGCGCTGAAACCGGCAGACCTGACGCTGTTGACCACCGAGATCCCGGCGCCGAAGCAGCTCGAAAGGCCGCTGGATCTTCCGAACCCGTTCATGCATGTGGAGGGGTCGGTTGATCACGGGCAGGTCATGGGTGAACTGAAGCGAGCCACCGTCGGCATGAGCGAGGCGGAGTTCTATGGCCTGTGTGATCGGCTTCGGGCGCAAGCCGGCGTAGCGATCCCGGGGCGTTCCTGGTAGCCGCTGGCTCTGTGAGCAGATGGCCGGCAACACGCCGGCCATCGCGTCCCCGGCGCGCTCGCGAGCGCCGACCAAACAACACCAGTTGAAGG
Organism: Hydrogenophaga pseudoflava NBRC 102511; assembly: GCF_001592285.1. Classification (GTDB taxonomy): domain Bacteria; phylum Pseudomonadota; class Gammaproteobacteria; order Burkholderiales; family Burkholderiaceae_C; genus Hydrogenophaga; species Hydrogenophaga pseudoflava. The sequence goes on from NZ_BCWQ01000008.1 coordinate 145,217, forward strand.
GCTCTCATGGCCACCAGCAACCAAAAAATCAAATACGACCTGGAGGCAGCAGTCTCTGGGGAACAAGACGTCGCAGCACTGGCCCGCCAGCTCGAAGGCCTTGCCGACACCCTGGAGGGCGACCTCAAGATTCAGGCGCAGGAGAGCGCCAAGGCCTTGCGCGAGCTGGGCGCCAAGCAGGGCGCCGTCGAGAGCTTCACAAAACTCAAGGGCGAGGCCGGTGAAGCGGCTGCCCAGCTGCGGGAAGCCCAAGAGGCCGCGCAGAAGCTGGGGCGCGAGATGGCCGCAAGCGGTGCGCCGACCCGAGCGCAGGCTGGCCAGCTGGAGAAGCTGCGCGACACCGTTCGAACAGCCAAGGTCGAACTGCAGAGCAAGACGGTTGCGCTCGACCAGTCGCGCGCGGCGCTGAACCGCTACGGCATCGGCACCAGCAACCTGGCGCAGAGCGAGCGGAACCTCAGGGCCGCCATCGCTGGCGCACGCTCCGAGGTGGCGCAACTGGTGCCCACCTACACCGCAGCGGGCAAGGCGGTAGAGGTGGCCAGCAGCCGCACGGCTGGCCTGTCCCAGCAGTTGGCGACCCTGCGCAACATCGCGGGCGCCGCGCTGGGGGGAACGCTGGTCGGGTCGCTGGCCAAAGACCTTGCGGACGTGGCAGACGGCTATGACAACCTGAGCGCACGCATCAAGCTCGCCACGGGCGAAGGGCAGGCCTTCGAGTCCGCCCTGTCCGAAGTGCAGCGGGTGGCCCTGGAGACCAACAGCGACTTGGATGCGACCGGCACCCTGTTTGCACGCCTGGCCGATGCCGGCCGCAGCGCTGGCCAGAGCGCCCAAGAGGCGCAGGCCGATGCGCTGGGCCTGACGCAGACCATCAACGAAGCCATTCAGGTTTCCGGCGCCAGTTCGCAAGCCGCGCAAGCGGCCGTCACGCAGTTGATCCAAGGCTTGAACGCCGGGGTGCTGCGCGGGGAAGAGTTCAACAGCGTGGTGGAGCAGTCGCCACGCCTGGCCAAGGCCATGGCCGATGGCCTGGGCGTCACCATCGGCCAGTTGCGCAACATGGCGCAGGCCGGGCAGCTGACCGCAACGGTGGTGCGCGATGCACTGCGGGGGCAGGCCGAAGCGGTGCGGTCCGAGTTCGAACAGCTCCCGCCGACCGTGGGCCGCGCCGTGGAGAACCTGAACACTGCATGGACCGTGTACGTGGGCGAGGTCAACAAGGCCACCGGGGCGAGCAAGATCGCAGCCGAAGCCATCAAGGCGCTGGCGGACAACCTGGATACCGTGGTGGGGCTGTTGATCGACCTTGGGCAGGCGGCGGCTGCGTTCGCGGCGCTGCGCCTGGCGCAGCAGTTCCTTGGCATCGGCGCTGCGGCCACCACCTCAGCGGCCGCCATCGCAGCCAACGCGACAGCCCTCACAGCGGCCAGCACCGCAGGCACAGGCGCTGCAGCCGGCGCCGGTCGCTTCGCAGCAGCCCTCAGCAGCATCAAGACGTTCGGCCTGCTGGCGGTGCTGACCAACCTTGAAGATATCGGGGTGGCCATCGGCGAAGGCATCGCCAAGCTGCAGGGTTACAACGACAAGTCCGAGGAGCTGGCGCGGACAGAGCGCGAGCGTGCGAAGGCTGCAGAGGAAGGCCGCAAGATCGCGGCCGCGCAGGAAGCGGCGAACAAGGCGGCGCGCGACAGTCAGTTCGAACTGAGCAAGGCAGCCACCGAGAGCATCGGCAAGTTCGATGAGCTGCAAGCCAAGGGCCAGTCTGCCGCTGAGGCGGTGTCTGCCATCGGCAAGGACTTCGACCTCGCCAGCCTGCCCGGCATCGCGAACGCTGCCGGCGTGCTGGACAAGCTGGCGGCCGATGGGAAGCTGAGCGCCGACCAGGTGCGCCAGGCGTGGGCGGAAGCGCTCAAGGGTGAAGACCTGCAGGCTTTCGAGGTCAAGGCGCGGGCCGCGCTGGGCGGGACCGCGCGGGAGTCCGAGCGGCTGGCCACGATCATGGACGCATCGTTGCGCGAGGCCATCCGGCGCAGCGGCGCCGACTTCGATGTGCTGGCGGGTGGCATGACCAAGGCGACCAGGTCAGCGATCAACGACACAGACACGATCATCGCGGGCCTGGACAAGCTCAAGGAACAAGGGATTAACGTAGGCCAGGCGCTGGAGGCTTCAATCTCCAAGGGCATCAGGACGGCAGACAGTCAGGCCGGCGTCGAGGCCCTGCGCAGTCGCATCGAGTCGCTGCGCAACAAGCTCGGGGAGAAGGTGGCAGACGGGTTGCTGCAGCAGCTGCGCGACCAGGCGGAACAGGCGGGTCTCGCCCTGGACAAGCTGCCCAAGAAGGCGGAGGACGTGGCGGCCCGCACGGCGCAGGCATTCAAGAACATGGGCATCGCCACCGAGTCCGAACTCAGGCAGGCCGCCACCAACGCCGCGCGAGACTATGAACTGATCAAGGCCAGCGGGCAGGCCACCGCCGAAGGGGTCTCGGTCGCCTGGCGCCGCATGGCTGAGGCCTCGATCGCGGCAAACGGCGGTGTGGCCAGCGAAACGCTGAAGGCAGAGGCGGCCATGAATGGCCTGGAGATCGCGACCGACAGCGCCGGCCGCGCGATCGTCAAGGCGATGGAGACAGGCGGCCGCTCGGTGGGCGGTTTGACTGAGAGCATCAACGAGGCCAGCGCAGCAGCGTCCGAGTACGTGGGATGGGCTGAGCGCATGGCCAAGCGAAATTCGGAAGTCGGCAAGCTGCCACCGGCCGGCCGCACCGCGCGCAACGGGGAGACCCTGGGCGAAGGCGTGACGGAGGTCGGTAGCGGTGGGCAGTACCGCAACCGGGACGGCTTCGCGAGCGATGCCAAGGGCTCCGCCATCGTGGCGGGCAGTGACTTGGCCACCCTCACGGGAGTTGCCAACTTCCTGAGGGCGGCTGGCCTGAGCGATGAGCAGGCCCGGCGCGTGGCGCTGGAATTTTCGGACGGGCGGGGCAACATCCCCTATTTCAGCAACCCCGGCCAGAAGAAGTACGGCGGGGAGTTCTCAACCATCAGCGACGCGCTCTTGAAGGCCGCTGAGCGAGTGACGTTCGGGCTGGGTGGTGCTGGCGGCGCTTCTGTGGGGCGCTCCGTTGATGTGAACTTGAACCTCGGTGGTGAGCGCGCGACGGTTCGCACCGACGAGGAAGGCGCGCAAGCGCTCGTCAAAACTTTGAAGAGGGCCGGTCTCTCTGCGCGGGGTTGATCTTGCCCGGCCATGATGTAACCCCTGAACTGATCCGCGCCGCACTGGCGCACATCCCGGCAAGCCTTCCGCGCGACGAATGGGCGCGGGTTGCGATGGCCATCAAGAGCGAGTTTCCGGACGGTACCGGGTTCGAGCTGTTCGACACCTGGAGCGCCAGCGATGCGGACCGGTATGACCCCAAGGCCGTGCAATCGACCTGGAGGAGCGTGAAGCCGGGCGGTGGTGTGTCGGTGGCCACGCTGCTGCACCTCGCCAAGGAACACGGATTCACGCAGACCAAGGACGGGCCTGCACCTGCAGCGCCCACGGCTGCGGATCTGGCAGAACGCGAGCGAAAGCGCGCGCAGCGCCTGCAACAGGAAGAAGCCGAGCGCGAAGCCGCGCACGCAAAGGCGGCCGATCAAGCGGCCGCGCAGTGGGCGGAAGCCAGCGAAACGGGCGCCAGCCCTTACCTGGTGCGAAAGGGTGTGAAGCCCTACGGCGTGCGGTTCGCGGCCGGTGGCTGGCTGCTGGTGCCCCTGTGCGATGGCGCCGGCAAGCTGTGGAACCTGCAGCGCATCGCACCAGCGAAGCCCGCCAGCGGCTCGGACAAGCTGTATCTGAAGGGTGGCCGCAAGTCGGGGCTGTGGCACCTGGTGGGCGAGCTGGCCAGTACCGAGGCGGACGACCCGGCCGTGCTGTTGATCGCTGAAGGCTACGCGACAGCGGCCACCTTGCACGAAGCCACCGGCTACCCGGTGGCGGTGGCGTTCGATGCCGGCAACCTGCAGCACGCTGCACGCGCACTGCGTCAACTACACCCTGGCGCGCTGCTGGTGGTGTGCGGTGACGACGACCAGGACACGGAACATCAGACCGGCACGAACCCGGGCCGGGTCAAGGCTACGGCCGCAGCAAAGGCAGTGCGCGGCCTGGCCGTTTTCCCCGAGGGCTTGCCGCCTGGTGGCAGTGACTTCAACGACCTGGCCGCCCATGTGAAGACCGAAGGCGGCGCCGGCGATGGCCTGGAACCAGTGCGCGCCATCGTGGCCGCAGCGATTGAGGCGCACACGACCGCGCAGGCGGCCGCAGAGAGCGCGAAAGCACCCAAGGGCAAGGGGCAGGCCGGGCGGCGCCGGAAGAACGGCGCCAGCGGCCCGCCAGAAGGACCGCCTGTCAATCCCGAGGACGGGGGCGACAAGCCGGCGCCCGACTGGGACCGCTTCACGGTTTCCGATGCCGGCGTTTTCCACCAGGGGGTGGACCGCGATGGGGAGCCGACGAAGCCCGAATGGGTGTGCAGCCGTTTGGACGTGGTGGCCCTGACCAACGACCAGGACGGCAACGGCTGGGGCTACCTGCTGAACTTCGCCGACCCGCTGGGGCGCCGCAAGCAATGGGCGATGCCCTCGCGCATGCTGGCCGGCGACGGGTCGGAGTATCGCGGCGCCTTGATGGGCATGGGCCTTCGCATCGCCACCAGCCCGCGCGCCCGCAACCTGTTGACGCAATACATCCAGACCCGCCAGCCTGGAGAGTTCGCGACGTGTACCGATCGCATCGGCTGGCACGGCCTGGCCTTTGTGTTGCCCCATGAGACCGTCGGCGACGAAGCGGACAGGGTGGTGTTCCAGAGTGAGAGCGCGCAGGAAAACACCTTCCGGGTCAAGGGTACGCGCGAGCAGTGGCGCGACCGCGTGAGCCTCGCCTGTGCTGGCAACACCCGGCTGGTGTTCGCAGTCTCTGCGGCCTTTGCTGGTCCCTTGCTCAAGCCGGCCGGCATGGAGGGCGGGGGCTTCCACATGCGCGGGGACGGCAGCACTGGCAAGTCCACCACGCAGGTGGTGGCCGCCAGCGTGTACGGCAATCCCGAGCGGTTCAAACAGTCATGGAAGGCGACCGACAACGCCTTGGAGGGCGTGGCCGCGCAGCACAACGACTGCCTGTTGATCCTGGACGAGATCGGGGAGGTAGATCCCAAGGTGGTCGGGGAGTGCGCCTACATGCTGGGCAACGGTCAAGGCAAGGCGCGCGCCGCACGCACCGGGGTGCCGCGGCCGCGCCTGTCCTGGCGCTTGCTGTTCCTGAGCAGCGGGGAAAAGTCGCTGGCCGATCACATGCAGGAAGTGGGCAAGCGCACGCGGGCTGGGCAGGAAACCCGTATGGCTGACATTCCGGCCGATGCCGGCAAGGGCATGGGGGCGTTCGAGGAGGTGCACGGACACGAAGGCGGCGCTGCTTTCTCCCGGCACCTGGTGGCACAGGCCAGCGCCTGCCATGGCGCGGCGGGCCGCGCCTGGCTGCAGTGGCTGACCGAGAACGCCGAAGGCCTGCGGGAACGCATCCGCACGCTGGCGCAGCGTATCGAGCTGCAGATCGTCCCCGAGCTTGGAAGCGGCCAGGTGCAGCGAGTCGGCGCCCGTTTCGCGCTCGTGGGCGCTGCTGGTGAGCTGGCCACTGAGGCGGGCCTCACAGGCTGGCACAAGGGCGAGGCAGAGCAGGCGGCGCGCGAGTGCTTCAACGCCTGGCTGGTGGCGCGCGGTGGCATCGGCAACAGCGAGGAAACCATGATGGTGCGCCAGGTGCGCCACTTCCTGGAGGCCAATGGAGACGGGCGGTTCATGACCTGGCACCGTGCCCACGACGACCATGCGCCGCGCGTTGGGCTTCGCGCAGGGGTGAGGCGGTTGATAGGTTCGAACGGTCTTCCGATTGGGATTCGCAAGACGCCAGAGTTCGCCCACGAGATCAGCGATCCCGAGGGCGAGAGCGTGGAGTTCTTCATCTTCCCCGAGGTGTTCAAGTCCGAGATCTGCAAGGGCTACGACCCCGAGGCCGTCGCGCGCGTGTTGCGCGATCGTGATTGCCTGCAGGCCAAAGAGCCGGGTAGGTTCACCGTGAGCATGAGCCTGCCGGGCGGCATCGGTAAGGCGCGGGTCTATCACGTATCCGCACGCATCTTTGCCCTGGACACATGAGCGCAGCGAAGCGAAGCCACGCGGGCCGCCAATGGGGCGGGGGGAGAGCTTTTCTTTTTGCGCGCTGTTCCGCTGGTGTGCACCTCCAAACGAATCAAGGGGCTGGCCTTGAGTTGCTCCGTGCTGTGTGGTGGCGCGGTGGCGCTGGCTGCAGATCGGCTCTGGTTCGCTGCTGGCGCGGCCTTGGCTGGACGGTTGAGCGCACCACGCTGCCACCAACCGGCGAGGGGTGGGGTACCCCCCCTATAGGTACTCCTGGAGGGACGACCCACCGGGGTAATTCGGCCCCCGTGCGCACGCTAGTGGCAGGTCCGGCCAATTTGTCAATTTGTCCGCTTTTCGGGGTGTAGGCGATACATGAAAGCTATGAAGAAACCCACTCATGCGGCACTTGCGGCCGCCCTCGGGATCGATCCCGCTCTTGTGACCAGGTACAAGCGGCGCGGGATGCCGGTCCACAGCATCGAAGCAGCCCAGCAGTGGCGCAGCGAGAACCTGCGCGTGCACTACACCCCGGAAAAAGACTACACGGCCGTGGACCGGGCGATTGATGGTGAGATCGCGGCCGGGCGGGCCTGCGATCTGATGGAAGCGGCGGGCGAACTGCTGGAGAGAGGGGGTAACGTGTATCCGTTGCTCGATCCACTCAGAGCGGCCTTGTCTGCTGTCCCGCCTTCACAGCGTAGGCGGGTGGGAGTTCACTTCGCCGTGCTGGACTTAATGACTGAAGCTGTGGCCAAGGAGATTGACCAGGGCGACCCGCACGGTTTGATTGAGGGCACGCTGTACGAGACCAGCAGATCCGATGGAGAGCGGGTCGACATGGGGGCGTTCTGGTATGCCGTGGCCGCCGGAGAGATCCGACTAAGGGCTAAGAGCCATTGAGCATCGTCGGATGGATCTTCGCCAACGCTGTCAACCTTTCAGGGTCTCAAGAATTTCTTTGGCGCGATCCCATGTGTTCTTGAGCATGAGCTTTGTTGTGCTCATCTCTTCCTGCCACCTGTGTACGTGTTCCACTCTTGCGGCGCTGACCTTCGTGGAGAGTGCCATTGCGCGAGAAATGAGCACTCTTAGCTCCAAGACGAGGGGGGAGACCATTTCATCCAGAAGCCCGACGTCGATCTGTCGTCCAATCAGCTGCACCTCTTCTAGCTCCACACAGAAGCGCTCCACGTACAAAGCGCGGAAAGCTTCAGGGGAGGAATCAGTCACCACGTAGAGCCCGCCAATACGCTCCACGGCCATGTTCGCGAACTGCATCGTGGCTGAATAGGCGCGCGATCTGGCTGACCTCTCGCCATCATGTGAGAGGTAGATCGCAATTCCGATGGCTCCAATGGAGCCAATCGCCTGCACCCATCCTGGGGCGGCTTGGTCTGACAAGGCGGAGAACAGCTTTGGAAGCCCAAAGGCAATGTGGAGCACCGGTGCAATCGCAAGTGCGAAGGCAAAGACCAAGATGGTCCAATCAACAGTAGTGAAACCTCTTCCTCTCATGCGACACCTCTCTTGTGGCTCAGTATGCCCCGGTGAATGAGTGACTCTTGGTGGTTCCAGGGCGCAGATGGTTTGCCCCGGTTGCCCCGGTACAGTAAGCGAATGCCCCGGTTCACCCGGGGCATCCTTTTTTCAATGGCGACAAGGACTTACAGAATAGTGCCCCGGTTGCCCCTATTGCCCCGGTAAAAAACAGCAAGGGGGGAAGCAAATCAGCTACGATTCCCGAACTTTTGGGGGTACGTGTCCCCACGTGGCTCCCGTCCCGCGGGGGTACAAGTGGGGGTACAGGGTGCAAATCCGCAATCCGGTACCCATATAAATCAACAGGTTGGGTCATCGTTCGGGTGTCCCCAGCTCCACCATTCATCCAACCCCAGCCGTCACCGGCTGGGGTTTTTCATTGTTGTTTTGTCATGCTCGCGTTGCAGGACATCCTTTTCAGTCAGGGCTTCGGAACCCGTCGCGTCTGCTGCGGACTGGTCCAGCAGGGTTTCGTCGATCTGGGCGAGGCGCGGAACCCCTGCACGGACCCTGGAATCATGCTGGATGAGGACGGCCTGGTGTTCTGGGTGCAGGGTGTGCGCTGGACTTACCAGGAGTACGCCTACCTGATGCTGCACAAACCGGCTGGCTTCGAGTGCTCCCAGAAGCCTGGGGCTCATCCAGGTGTGTACACGCTGCTACCGGCCCCGCTGCGCCAGCGGGGAGGTGGTGCCGCCGCCGGGGTGCAGGCGGTGGGTCGGCTGGATCAGGACACCACGGGCCTGCTGCTGCTGTCCGACGATGGCAAATTCATTCACCGGATGACGTCGCCCAAGCACCATGTGCCCAAGGTGTACCAGGTGCAGGTGAAACATCCGCTCGATGAGCGTCAGACAGTCCGCCTGATGGATGGCGTCGTGCTGGATGACGATCCGAAGCCAGTGCGTGCAGCGGCGTGCCGGGCTCTGGGGCCGAACCACCTGGAGTTGACGCTGACGGAGGGCAAGTACCACCAGGTCAAGCGCATGGTGGCCGCTGTCGGGAACAGGGTGGAGGGGCTTCACAGGTCCCGGATCGGGAGCATTGAACTGACCGATGAGCTGCCAGTCGGACATTGGCGGTGGCTGACGGCCGACGAAGTGGCTGACCTGAGCCGCAAACAATGAGCCCCTTGACGGGGCGACCCGGTCAGAGCAGGTCGCCTTTGCGGCTGTCGAGCGGCATCAGGAACGAATTGTCCTGCCATTGGGAGCCCAGATCACTGACGCGTGAATCACCTGTGGTGCTGCCGGGCCAGGTCGACAGGGGACTGAAGTCACTGTGACGGGTGCTGCGCTGGCGGTTCAGTGCAGAGCGCAGATTGGCCTGTGCAGCGATGATGGCCCGTTCTTCCTGCTCGTGCTCACGCATGCTCTGCGCGGTGGGGGTCTCGCCGAGAAACTCGCTGCGGACTTCGGAAACCGTGGGCAGGCTGGACGAACGAACCACCCAGTAGGGGAGTCCGCATTGCGTGAGAAGGGAGTGTTTGAGCTGGCGCGTGCTCCTCGGGATGCCCGCCCGTCCAGGCACGTCCAGACAGCCGACCACCCGCCCGTCGGACTTGCAGATGGTGAACGTGCAGTAGACGCCCCCAAGCAGCCGGTACCAGTCCATTCCTTGCTGCTTCTCCCGGGGCAGGGTGAAGCGGGTGACCGGCAGCTTGATCATCACGTGGTGATCGTAGAAGGCCCGGGACAGCCAGTGCCACACCTGCAGCTCTTCTGAGTTCGCGATCACCCGGGTATCCAGTGGCCACCGCTTGGGAATCCTGCGCTGGGCCCGGGCTTTGCGACTCTCCCAGAGGCGATACATCCAAGCGCCGGTGACCAGCAGAGCGGGTACCAGCACGGAAAGCAGCCAAGGGTTGTTCCAGGCGATCATGCAAGTTTCAGTGACGGAGTGTGACCAAATGTAGTTGGATGATCGCGCAAACGGGCAGTTTTGTCGCAATTTGACACGTCGTTTGCGTGATTTCCTTGGGGGATTGGAGCCACTCGCCGACCAAAGCCCACGGTCGTGAGCGCGCGTTTCATGCCGGTTTCCGAGCGGCCAACCGGGCATTTTGCCGGCGCTGGAGGTGTGTTGCCATCCCACAAACGGGGGATTCACGGGAGTTCGGACAGAAACTCCCCAATGGCAGCGAGCACCGCGTCGGGTTGGTCCCGATGCGGGCTGTGCCCGCAAGCTTCCAGCACCAGGGTGCGGGCTGCAGCGTTCTTGGGTTGTATGTCCCGTACCTGCTGGAGGGTGCCGTACTCGTCGCTGGCTCCTTGAATAGCCAGCACAGGCGCTTGGATGTTTTGGCATTCGTGGCGGATGTCGAAACCCCGGAATGCCGGTTCAAGCCAGATGTCGTTCCATTGCCAGAAGGCGTTGTCGACATTCTTGTGATGGCGCGCCAGGCGCGCTCGCAGGCCCCGTTCCCCAGGTTGCATGTAGGCGGACCTGGCCTGCTCGATGGACCGGATCGAGACATCCTCCACAAACACATGGGGTGCCATGACCACACAGGCTGTCACCGGATGCCGGCTGGCGTGCAGCAGCGCGATGGTGGCGCCGTCGGAGTGGCCCACAAGCACGGGCGCGTCGATGCCCAGTGCCTCCAGCAAGGCCGGCAGCACATCCAGGGCCTCTCGGTGCATGTAGTCGGGTTCGTGCCGTCCGGTGTGCCAGAACTCTCCGGCATGGGGCGCCCCGCGCACGTCGGGCACGGAGTCCGAGCACCCATAGCCTCTCCGGGAGTACACCCAGCCGGCCCGTCCGGTGGCGTTGCACAGTTCCATCGTCCAGTCGCGGCCTCGTTGGGTCCACATGGACACGCTGCCCAGCCCCTCGTGCAGGAACACCAACGGCGAGCGGCCGGTCGGGCCTGGGATGTGTCGAACTTCCAGGCGGGTGCCGTGGATGATGACGCTGTCCATCGTGTCTCCGCTTCGCGTGCCGCCTGGCTGGCGGGAAAACCGGTATTCTCGTTGCATGACTCAGCTGTTTGATGCGTTCTGGCGGGCGGTGGTGTACTGCATGCACCCGCGGGTGATCGGTTTGTCGTTCCTGCCCCTGGTGCTGATGGTCGCACTGTCTTTTGGGCTGGGCTATTTCTTCTGGGACACGTCTGTCGATGCCGTCACGCAGTGGCTGCAGACCTATGAACTGGTTCAGGGCTTTCTGGGCTGGCTGGATCGCGTCGGCCTAGGCTCCATGCGGACGGTGTTTGCACCGCTGGTGGTCCTGGTTCTGGCGACGCCGGTGATCGTGTTGCTGTGCCTGCTGCTGGTCGCCGTGTTCATGACTCCGTCCATGGTTGAACTGGTTGCGCAAAGGCGCTTTCCTTTGCTCGAACGCAGGCGTGGTGGCTCTTTCGTTCTCGGTCTGTTGTGGTCGCTGGGGTCCACGCTGGTGGCCCTGGTGGTACTGGTTCTTTCTATGCCCCTGTGGCTGGTTCCGCCGCTGGTGCTCATCCTTCCGCCGCTGATCTGGGGCTGGCTGACCTACCGCGTGTTTGCCTATGACGCACTGGCGCAGCATGCCAGCAGTGCCGAGCGCAAGACCATCCTGCGTGAACACCGTGGCAGCCTTCTGGTCATGGGCATCCTCAGCGGGTATCTTGGCGCGGCACCCAGCCTGCTCTGGGCATCGGGTGCCATGTTCGTGGCGCTGGCGCCCTTGCTGGTGCCGGTGGCCATCTGGATCTACACCTTGGTATTTGCGTTTGCGTCTCTGTGGTTCGCACATTTCACGCTGGCGGCGCTGCAGCGGATGCGCGCGGCGCAGGTGGTGGAGGTCCTGGATCCTGAGCCAGGAGGTCAACCAGCCATGCCGCTGGAGACCCTGCCGCCCACCACCGTTCTTCCGCCGCCTGGCGCCTGACCTCCATGAACACCAGTAAAGAGAACCCACCGGCGTTTGGTCTGATCATCATTGGCGATGAGATTCTGTCGGGCAAACGCGCCGACAAGCACTTGCCGAAGGTGATCGAACTGCTGGCGGGAAGAGGCCTCTCGCTGGCGTGGGCTCGGTTCATCGGTGATGACCGCGAGCGCATCACCGACGCACTGCGAGAGGCGTTCGCCAGCGGCGATGTGGTGTTCAGCTGTGGTGGTATCGGGGCCACGCCCGACGACCACACGCGCCAGTGCGCGGCTGCGGCACTGCAGGTGGGCCTGGCGCTCCACCCCGAGGCCCGCGACCTTATTGAGCAGCGTATGAGGGACGTGGCCGCCGAGAAGGGGGAGGTTCACGACCCCGAGAGGTCCGACAACATGCACCGGCTGAACATGGGGGTGTTCCCGGTCGGCGCGCGGATCATTCCCAACCCGTACAACAAGATTCCCGGGTTCAGCTGCGATGGGCCTGGTGGTGGTTCCGTGCATTTTGTCCCGGGGTTTCCCGTGATGGCCTGGCCGATGATCGAAGCGCTGCTGGATGGGGCGTACCGCCATCTGCACCGGCAAGACGCGTGGCAGGAGCGCTCGGTGGTGGTCATGGGGGCCATGGAGGCCACCTTGACCCCTCTCATGGAGACCATCGAGCGCGAGCACCCGGTGAAGGTGTTCAGCCTGCCCAGTGTGGACCACCCAGACTACGGGCGGCACATCGAGCTGGGCGTCAAGGGCGCCCCAGATGCCGTGACCCCGGCGTTTGCGTCGCTGCTTGACGGGCTTGAGCGGTTTGGTGCGAAATTGGGACCCGAATTGGTGCGATAGATGTTTGCACCAATTGTGTGCAAACTGTTGGAATGCACCAAAAAAAGGCGTTGCAGGTCGGGTGTGCAGCGATCACGCCCGGTGCCCGGGTTTTGCAGACCGCCGGTGCAGTGTGCTGCGCCATAATCTGCGCCGCCTTGGGGCCTGGCGCATCGTTGATTGAACCCGACGGCACAACTTTGGCACAGAAACTGCTTCATGCCCTTGTCAAATTCAGTTTTCCACTCACACAGCAACAGGAGTATTTGATGGCCAAGACCGTCGCAGACGTGATGCAAATGGTGAAGGACAACGAAGTCAAGTTCGTTGATTTCCGCTTCACCGACACCCGTGGTGCGCAGCAGCACACCACCGTGCCCGTGTCTCACTTCGATGAAGACAAGTTCGTTTCCGGCCATGCATTCGATGGCTCGTCCATCGCAGGCTGGAAGGGCATCGAAGCTTCCGACATGCAACTGATCCCCGATCCGAACACGGCCAACATCGACCCGTTTTACGAAGAGACGACGCTGATCCTCACCTGCGACGTCATCGAGCCTGCCGACGGCAAGGCCTACGACCGCGATCCCCGCTCCATCGCCAAGCGCGCCGAGGCTTACCTCAAGTCCTCGGGCCTGGGCGACACCGCCTTCTTCGGACCGGAACCCGAATTTTTCCTGTTCGACGGCGTGCGCTGGAGCACGGCCCCGGGCCACACCTTCTACGAAATCGAAGAGTACGAAGCCCCCTGGAACAAGGGTGCCAAGCTCGAAGGCGGCAACCGTGGCCACCGTCCGACGGTCAAGGGCGGTTACTTCCCCGTGCCCCCGGTCGACAGCACGCAGGACATGCGCGCCGAGATGGCACTGATCCTCGAATCGCTGGGCATCCCGGTCGAGGTGTTCCACCACGAAGTGGCGGGCGCGGGCCAGAACGAGATCGGCACCAAGTTCAGCACGCTGGTGCAGCGCGCCGACTGGACAGTCCTGCAGAAGTATGTTGTGCACAACGTGGCCAATGCCTACGGCAAGACGGCCACCTTCATGCCCAAGCCCTACGCCGGTGACAACGGTTCCGGCATGCACGTGCACCAGTCGGTCTGGAAGGACGGCAAGAACCTGTTCGCTGGCGACGGTTACGCCGGCCTGAGCGAGTTCGCGCTGTATTACATCGGCGGCATCATCAAGCACGCCCGCGCCCTGAACGCCATCACCAACCCCGGTACGAACTCGTACAAGCGGCTGGTGCCGCACTTCGAAGCCCCGGTGAAGCTGGCCTACTCGGCCAAGAACCGTTCGGCCTCCATCCGCATCCCGTACGTCGCCAACCCGAAGGGCCGCCGCGTGGAAGCCCGCTTCCCCGATCCCCTGATGAACCCCTACCTGGGCTTCTCGGCGCTGCTGATGGCCGGTCTGGATGGCGTGGAAAACAAGATCCACCCGGGCGAGGCAGCGACCAAGGACCTTTACCACCTGCCGCCGGAAGAGGACAAGCTGGTCCCGACCGTGTGCCACAGCCTGGACATGGCGCTGGACTACCTGGACAAGGACCGCGCGTTCCTGACCAAGGGTGGCGTGTTCACCGACTCCATGCTGGACGCCTACATCGAACTGAAGATGGGCGAAGTCAACCGCAGCCGTATCGAAGTGTCGCCGGTGGAGTTCGACATGTACTACAGCCTGTGACGGCGGGCCCGGGATCACCCGGGCCTCGCTTCGCAGATGAAAAGGACGGCTCGGCCGTCCTTTTTTTTTGGGCCGTTCGGACGGGCGCGCGGGCGCCCTGTCATGGCGGATACCATGCGACCTGTTTTTGGGTCATACTGAAAATTGATTCTCAATGCGCCCACAGCGCCTGGAGCCCACGTGTTGTCGAAGATGAACGTTGCCGCAAGAACCCATCGCGTCCTGATCCTTTCCGTTGCCGTGGCGTGGTGCCTGCCGTCTTTGGCGCAAGAGCGCATCTATCGCTGTGGCAATGAATACACCAACAACGCCACGGTGGCGAAGGCCCAGGGCTGCAAGCTGATGGAGGGCGGCAACATCACCGTCATTCAAGGCCCGGCGCCGCAGGCGGCTCCGCGGTCTGCCAGTTCGTCGACAGCGCCCCGCAGCGCACCTCGCAACGACTCTGCTGAGCAGCGTGCACGCGACAGCGATGCCCGCCAGATCCTCGAGATGGAGTTGAGAAAGGCAGAAGAGCGGCTGGCCCAGGCGCAGAAGGCCTACGCCAATGGGCAGCCCGAGAAAGAAGGCATCGAGTCGCGCAACTACCAGCGCTATCTCGACCGTGTGGCCGAACTCAAGGCGACGGTGGCCCGGGCCGAGGCTGATGTGAATGGTTTGCGGCGCGAGCTGGCCCGCATGGGCGGTGCGCCGGTGGCGCCGCCAGCGGCGTCGGGCCCCGCGGGACCCGCTCCTGCGGTGCCGGGTGCGAGCGGGCCGTCCGAACCTGCCGCAAAATAGCCGGCTTGAAAAAGCCAGACCTTTCTCTCCCCCTGTCCCGTGTCGATGCGGCCATGCTGCCGGGAAAGGCTGCGCAGCGCGCGGCTTCGGCGCACGGCAAGTTCCATTCGCTGGATCTGCTGGCCACGCTGGTGGCGGTGGTCTCGCTTGACGGGCAGGTGCTCTTTGCCAACGCAGCGCTGGAAGATGCCCTGGGCATGTCCCGTCGCAGCATCACGGGCACGCGGCTGCAGGACTGCTTTACCGAACCGCAGCTGCTCCAGAACGCGCTCAGCGGCGCCGCAGTCAACGAGTTCGCTGCCTTGCGGTACGACGCCTGGCTGCGGCGCCTGGCTCATGAACCGCTGCCGGTCCACGTGGTGGTGGCGCAGACCGACACGGCGGGCGAGGTCATTGTCGAGCTGCTCCCGCTGGAGCAGCAGGCCCGGCAGGAACGGGAAGAGCGGCTGATCGACCAGGCCCAGGCGAACAAGGAGCTGATCCGCAACCTGGCCCATGAAATCAAGAACCCGCTGGGCGGGATCCGCGGCGCGGCCCAGCTGCTGGAACTCGAGCTCGACAACAAGCAGCTGACCGAGTACACGCAGGTCATCATCCACGAGGCCGACCGCCTGCAGTCGCTGGTGGACCGCCTTCTGGCGCCACACCGCCGGCCCCATGTGGTGGGCGACGTGAACATCCACGAGGTGTGCGAGCGTGTGCGCTCGCTGATCGTGGCTGAGTTCCCCCGAGGTCTGAAGGTGGTTCGCGACTACGACACCTCCATTCCCGAGTTCCGCGGTGACAAGGAGCAGCTGATCCAGGCGGTGCTCAACATCGCGCACAACGCGGCGCAGGCGCTGGCCGAGCGCATCGCGGCGGGCGATGCACAGATCACCCTGCGCACGCGCGTGGGTCGGCAGGTGACCTTCGGCAAGCAGCGTTATCGGCTGGCACTGGAATTGCATGTGATCGACAACGGGCCTGGCGTGCCCGATGCGATCAAGGACCGCATCTTCTTCCCGCTGGTGTCGGGTCGTGAGGGAGGTTCCGGGCTGGGGCTGACCCTGGCACAAACCTTCGTGCAGCAGCACCATGGACTGATCGAGTGTGAGAGCGCGCCAGGCCACACGGATTTCAAATTGCTGATTCCGTTGCCATGAAACCGAAACGCCTCGCCTGAGGAAGGGAAGACGCACACATGAAGCCGATCTGGATAGTGGATGACGACCAATCGATCCGCTTCGTTCTGGAGAAGGCGCTGTTGAGGGAGAACCTGCCCACCCGCAGCTTCACCAATCCGCAGGAAGTCCTCAAGGCACTGAACGAGACGCCCGAGAGCGAAGGGCCGCAGATCCTCGTGAGCGATATCCGCATGCCGGGCGGCTCGGGCCTGGACCTGCTGGAGAAGGTCAAGGAGAAGCTGCCGGGCCTGCCCGTCATCATCATGACCGCGTTCTCCGATCTGGACAGCGCGGTGTCGGCCTTCCAGGGCGGTGCGTTCGAATACCTGCCCAAGCCCTTCGACCTGCCCAAGGCGCTGGAGCTGATCCACCGCGCGGTGGAGGAGAGCCAGCGCGAGGAAGTGGCGCAGGAGTCGCTGACGGCCGCGCCCGAGATGCTGGGCCAGGCGCCCGCCATGCAGGACGTGTTCCGCGCCATCGGGCGGCTGTCGCAGAGCAACGTGACGGTGCTGATCACAGGTGAGTCGGGCTCGGGCAAGGAGCTGGTGGCGCGCGCGCTGCACAAGCACTCGCCGCGCGGTGGCGGTCCGTTCGTGGCGATCAACACCGCCGCCATTCCGAAGGACCTGCTGGAGTCCGAGCTGTTCGGTCACGAGCGCGGCGCCTTCACCGGCGCGCAGACCATGCGGCGCGGCCGCTTCGAGCAGGCCGAGGGCGGCACGCTGTTCCTGGACGAAATCGGTGACATGCCGTTCGACCTGCAGACGCGCCTGCTGCGCGTGCTGTCCGACGGGCACTTCTACCGCGTCGGTGGGCACAGCGCCGTCAAGGCCAATGTGCGCGTGATCGCGGCGACCCACCAGAACCTGGAGCAGCGCGTCAAGGAAGGCGTGTTCCGGGAGGACCTGTTCCACCGCCTCAACGTGATCCGGCTGCGCCTACCCGCGCTGCGCGAGCGCCGAGAGGACGTGCCCATGCTCACGCGCTTCTTCCTGCAGCAAAGCGCCAAGCAGCTGGGCGTGGAGCCCAAGCGCATTTCGG
The DNA here is from genome assembly GCF_001592285.1 of Hydrogenophaga pseudoflava NBRC 102511. Taxonomy (GTDB): domain Bacteria; phylum Pseudomonadota; class Gammaproteobacteria; order Burkholderiales; family Burkholderiaceae_C; genus Hydrogenophaga; species Hydrogenophaga pseudoflava. The sequence continues at coordinate 162,295 of NZ_BCWQ01000008.1, forward strand.
ATGCAGCCCTGCGCCTGCTCAGCGGTTTTGATTTCCCGGGCAACGTGCGCCAGCTGGAAAACGTCTGCCACTGGCTGACGGTGATGGCGCCGGCACAGATGATCGAGGTGAAGGACCTGCCGCCGGAGGTGCTGTCTGCGGTCGGCGATGCGGTGCCGCCCGAGTTGTCGGTGCCCGCCGAGCCGGTGGCGCCGGTGTTTGCCGCGCCGGCACCGACGGCCGCTCCCGCGGAGTGGTCTCCTGTGGTTCACGAGGCGCCCGCAGTGGCCTCAGTGGGTGCGCCCGCCACGTCAGCCCCTGTGTCGGCCTGGGAGCTGGGTCTTCAGGCCGAAGCCCGCTCGCTGCTGGAAGCCGGGCGCACCGATGTGTGGGACGTGCTCACGCGCCGCTTCGAGACCGGCCTGATCCTGACCGCGCTGGCCAACACGCGCGGGCGTCGCATCGAGGCCGCCCACAAGCTGGGCATCGGCCGCAACACGATCACCCGCAAGATCCAGGAATTGAATCTGGAGTGACCGCGCTCAGTCCAGCGTCAGCACCACCGGTGCGTGGTCGCTGGGCTGGGGGTTCTTGCGGGGTGCGCGGTCGATCTCGCAGGCGGTGGTGCGGGCCTTCAGCGCGTCGCTGATCAGGATGTGGTCGATGCGCAGGCCGCGGTTCTTCTGGAAGCCCAGCATGCGGTAGTCCCACCAGCTGAAGGTCTTGGGAGGATGCTCGAAGAGGCGGTGCGCGTCGTGCAGGCCCAGGCCGATCAGGCTTTGGAGCTGGTTGCGCTCTTCGGTCGTGCAGTGGATGGTCTCGCGCAGGCCCACCGGGTCCCAGACATCGGCGTCGTCGAAGGTGATGTTGTAGTCGCCCATGAGCACGAGTTGTGGGTGCTGTTGCAGCTCAGCCCGAACCCATTCGCGCAGCGCATCGAGCCAGCGCATCTTGTAGGCGAACTTGTCGCTGCCCGGCTCCTGGCCGTTCGGGAAGTAGGCGCCGATCACCCGCACGCCGTCGAAGGTGGCGCAGAGCACGCGCGACTGTTCGTCCTCGAAGCCCGGGATGTTTTTGATGACGTCGGCGGCGGGCGCCTTGCTCAGCAGCGCCACGCCGTTGTAGGTCTTCTGGCCGAACCACTGCGCGTGGTAGCCGGCGTCGGTGAAGGCCTGCACCGGGAACTTGTCGTCGGTGAGCTTGAGCTCCTGCAGTGCCAGCACATCGACCGGGTGGGTGGCCAGCCAGGCCAGCACCTGGGGCAGGCGCACGTTGAGGGAGTTGACGTTCCACGTCGCTAGTTGCATGGGGATTCCCTGGAGTCCAAAGAGCTGCATTCTAGGGAGTGAGGGCACTGTTACGTCTCCCATAAGACTCGCTTAATCTGGTCCGCAGACCATGCGTCCGTGTCCGGCCGAACCGGCTGGAAAAGGAAGCACGATGCCCCTGGCCATTGCCACCGCGGGTGGCCCATGCGCCCCCTCGTTCCCCGCGGCGAACCCGTCACCCTCGCTCTGCGTGTGCACGGAGTCCGATCCGGGGCGCGAAACCGTGGAGCGCTTCATCCGGCGGGTGTTTGCGCGCCGGTTTGGTGCACGCGTGCAGCGCTTCGCACCTGAACTGGTGTGCCTGCGCGATCCCGACAGCGGTGACATCGTGGCCGCGGCCGGCTACCGCTTTGCCGACCAAGGGGCCCTGTTTCTGGAGCGCTACCTGGATCGCCCGGTCGAACAGTGCCTGGCCGGCGCGGGCCAGCCGGCGGTGGCCCGCGCCGGCATTGTCGAGGTCGGGCATCTGGCGTCCGAGCGCGCCGGTGAAGGCCGCCGCCTGATCGTGCGGCTGGCCCACCACCTGGCCGCGCAGAACACGCAGTGGGTGGTGAGCACGCTGACCGAAGAACTGCGCCACCTGTTCGTGCGCATGGGCATCACGCCGCTGGCCCTGGGCCGGGCGGACGCCACCGCGCTGGGCGAGCAGGCGGGCGAATGGGGCAGCTACTACGAACACCACCCGGTCGTGCTGGCGGGGCAGATGCAGCCGGCGCTGCGCTGGCTGCAGCGCCGCCAGGCCAGGGGGCTGGACGCATGATGGCGTTCGACACCGTGATCGCGCTGGGCAACGGCCAGACCGGTCTGACCCGCGACGAACTGACCGCCGAAGTGGCCGCCTTGACCGCGCACCTGAAGCACGCTGGCACCCGGGTGCTGGCCACGCTGCTGGACAACGGCATGCCCTGGGTGGTGGCCGACCTGGCCGCCGAGGACGCGGGTGTGGTGCACGTGCCGCTGCCACTGTTTTTCACGCCAGAGCAGACCGCGCACGCGCTGCAGGCGGCGGGCGTCGACACGCTGCTCACCATCGCCCCGCTGGCCGCGCGCTGGCCGCAGGCTCCGTGCGAGCAATGGGACGTGGCGGGCGAACCGCTGTGTGCGCTGCGCCTGCCGGCACAGGGCCTGCCCATGCCGCCCGGCACGGCCAAGCTGACCTTCACCTCAGGCACCACCGGCACACCCAAGGGCGTGTGCCTCGGCGCCGCGGGCCTGCACCGGGTGCGCGATGCGCTGGTGCAGGTGCTGGAGCCGCTGGACATCCGCCGCCACCTGTGCGCGCTGCCGCTGGCGGTGCTGCTGGAGAACGTGGCGGGTGTGATGGCCCCGCTGGCGCGCGGCGCCGAGTGCCTGGTGCCGCCACTGGCCGAGCTGGGCCTGAGTGGTTCGTCGTCCTTCGACCCTGCCGTGTTCAACGCGGCGGTGGAGCGCCACCAGCCGCACAGCCTGATCCTGCTGCCGCAGATGCTGCGCGCCTGGGCCGGCTGGCTGGCCGTGCAGGGCCGCCTGGCACCGCAGGGTTTGCGCATGGTCGCTGTCGGTGGGGCCGCCGTGGGCGCGCCGCTGCTGCGGGCCGCGCGCCAGCTGGGAATTCCGGCGCACGAGGGCTACGGCCTGTCCGAAGGCTCGTCGGTGCAGACACTCAACCTGCCGGGCGCCGACCGCCCCGGCAGCGCCGGACGCCCGCTGCCGCATGCGCAGGTGCGCATCTGCGAGCGCGGCGAAATCGAGGTGGCCGGTGGCCTGATGCTCGGATACCTGGGCCAGCCGCCGCTGCAAGGCGATTGGTGGCCCACCGGCGACCTGGGCGAGATCGACGCCGACGGCTTCGTGCACGTGCGCGGGCGTATCAAACATGTGCTGATCACCGCCTTCGGCCGCAACGTCTCGCCCGAGTGGGTCGAGACCGCGCTGCGCAGCGGCCGCACTCTCGTGCAGGCGGTGGTGCTCGGCGACGGCGAGCCGGCCCTCAGTGCCGTGGTCTGGCCGGTGAGCGACGCGCTGCCCGACGCGGCCATCCAGGCCGAGATCGACGCCGCCAACGCCTCGCTGCCCGACTACGCCCGCGTGGCCCGCTGGGTGCGGGCGCAGGCGCCGTTCACCGCCGGCAGCGGCATGGCCACCGCCAACGGCCGGCCACGCCGCGACGCCATCCTGACCCTTCATGCCCAATTGCTCGGTCTCACCGCCCACGACGCGGTGACCGCCTGAGCGTTTCTCTGGAGTCCTCATGTCCTTTCACGCCCAACTGCTGCAACAGACCGTACAGGCCCGCATGGGCCTGCTCTCCGCGCCCATCATCCAGGGCTGCCTGCGCGGCGAAGTCTCGCTGCCCAGCTACATCGCCTTCCTCACCGAGGCTTACCACCACGTCAAGCACACCGTGCCGCTGCTGCAGGCCTGCCAGGCCGCGCTGCCGGCGCACCACGCTTGGCTGAAACCTGCACTGGACGAATACGTCGAAGAAGAGAAGGGCCACGAGGAGTGGATCCTGGACGACATCCGCGCCTGCGGTGGTGACGCCGAAGCGGTGCGCCACGGCCGGCCCGGCCATGCGGCCGAGGTCATGGTCGCCTACGCCTACGACACCATCCAGCGTGGCAACCCGCTGGGTTTCTTCGGCATGGTGCACGTGCTCGAAGGCACCAGCGTCTCGCTGGCCCTGCTGGCGGCCGACAGCATCCAGAAGCCGCTGAACCTGCCGGACTCGGCCTTCAGCTACCTGCGCTCGCACGGCACGCTGGACCAGGAGCACACGGCCCACTTCCAGCTGCTGATGGACCAGATCAGCGACCCGCAGGACCAGGCCGACATCGTGCACAGCGCGAAGGCGTTCTTCCGTCTGTATGGCGACGTGTTCCGCGGCCTGCCGCTGCCGCAAATGGCGGCACAGCCCGCGCGCGAGGCGGTGGCCGCATGAAGGCCGCGAACGCGCGTGTGGTGATCACTGGCGCGGCTGGTGGCATCGGTGCCGCCAGCGCCGAGGCGCTGCTCAAGGCCGGCGCGGCGGTGATGCTGGTGGGGCGCTCGGCGTCCCGCCTGGAAGAGCTGGCGAGCCAGCTCGGACGCAGCACCGGTGCCCATCCCGCGCGGGTGGCCTGCCGGGTGGCGGACCTGACGCAGCCGAAGGATCTGGACAGCCTGTCCGCGCAGGCGGCGGTCTGGGGCTGCAACGTGCTGGTGCACAACGCCGGCCTGCCCTCGTTCGGACGGCTGCAGGACCAGACACCCGAACAGATGACGGCGGCGCTGCAGATCAATCTGCTGGCGCCCATGCTGCTCACGCGCTGCCTGCTGCCGCACCTGCTGGCTCAGCAGGCCGCGCAGGTGGTCTGCGTCGGCTCGGCCCTGGGGGCCATTGGCCTGCCGGGCTTCAGCGTCTACAGCGCGGGCAAGTTCGGGCTGCGCGGTTTTGCGCAGGCGCTGCGCCGCGAGCTGGCCGAGACGCCGGTGGCGGTGCAGTACCTCGGCCCGCGCACCACGAAAACCGCCTTCAACAGCGAAGCTGTGGAGGCCTACAACCGCGCCACCGGCACCGCCAGCGACCGCCCCGAACAGGTGGCCGCCGAGCTGGTGGCCCTGCTGGAGAGCGGGGACGGGGAACGCTTTGTCGGCTTTCCCGAGAAGTTCGCTGCCCGCCTCAACGGCCTGGCGCCTGCGCTGCTGGATGGCAGCTTCAAGCGCCACAGCCGACACCTGCAGGCCACCGGTCATGTCCGGCCGGTCCTGAGTTCCTGAATCACATTCCCGGAGGTCCTTCCATGTCTGTTCCGTTTCCGCTCTCCACCACCGGCGCGTCGCGCCGCCGTCTGACCTCTGTCCTGCTGGCGCTCGCCGGCCTGTCCCTGTTGCCGGCGGTCCAGGCCGCCACGGTCGAAGAATCCGTGACCGAGCTGCAGCAGGCCTGGGAGCTCATCAACTACAAGACGCCCGCGGCCGAGAAGGAGAAGAAGTTCGAGGCCCTGGCCGCCCGCGCCCACAAGGTCAGCGAGAGCTTCGCCGGCCGCCCTGAGCCCCTGGTCTGGGAAGGCATCATCCTCAGCTCCTGGGGCGGCGCCAAGGGCGGCCTGGGCGCGCTCGGCCTGGTCAAGCAGGCCAAGGTGCTGTACGAGCAGGCGATCCAGATCGACGGCAACACGCTCGATGGTTCGGCCTACAACAGCCTGGGCGTGCTGTACTACAAGGTGCCCGGCTGGCCCATCGCCTTCGGCGACAAGGACAAGGCACGCGAGCTGCTGCAGAAGGCGCTGGCGATCAATCCCAAGGGCATCGACGCCAACTACTTCTTTGCCGACTACCTGGTCGAGACCGGCGAGCCGCAGAAGGCGGTGGCGCACCTGGAGAAGGTGATGCAGGCCGCGCCCCGCGCCGGCCGCCAGATCGCCGACGAAGGTCGCCGCGCCGAAGCCCGCGAACTGATGGAAAAGATCCGGTCGAAGTGACGGCCGGCGGGTGGTGGACGTTCAGGCGTCCGCGCGCCGGTAGGTGACGAAGGCGAAGGGCAGGCCGCTGGCGCTGACCTGCTCTTCGCGAGCCACCTCGCGCCATTCGCCGCCCAGCACGGGCGCGAAGGCATCACCCTCGAAGTCCTGCGCGATCTCCGTCACCACCACCTCGTTGGCCAGCGGCAGCGCCTGCGCATAGATCTGCGCACCGCCGATCACCCAAGCGGTGCTGCCGGCGGGGCAGAGCCCGCGCGCGGTTTCGAGCGAATGCGCCACGCTCGCGCCCTCGGCGACGAAACCCGTGTCCCGCGTCACCACGATGTTCAACCGCCCGGGCAGTGGACGAAACTTCGGCGGCAGCGAGTCCCAGGTCTTGCGGCCCATGATGACCGGGCAGCCCAGGGTGCTGCGCTTGAAGTGCGCCATGTCTTCTGGCAGGTGCCAGGGCAGCCGGTTGTCCTTGCCGATCACGCCATTGGCGGCGCGGGCGTAGATCAGGTGGAGCGAAGCGGGGGCGGTGGTCTCAGGCATCCGGCGATTGTGCCGCGCCGGGATTTCTGCGCAGAAAGCCCGAGGGCAGCAGCACGCTGGCGATCGCCACCATCACGAACACCATGGCCAGCCAGTCCTGCCAGTGCGGCACCTCGCCGGTGATGAAGGTGGCGCTGAGCGTGCCCACCAGCGGGATCGCCATCACGCTCATGGCGCTGGTGGCCGGCGGCAGGTCGCGCGCCATGCCGAACCAGATCAGCTGCGCAAAGCCGTAGTTGATGAGCACGCCGTAGGCCAGGCTGATCCACATCATGGGCGTGAAGCTGGCAGGCTGCGGCAGCGGTTCCAGCGACAGCGCGAGTGCCCAGACCACGGCGCTGCCCAGCAGCAGCATCCAGACCGTGACCACCAGCGGCGAGAGCGTGAGGTGGGCGCGGCGGAACATCAGCGTGCCCAGCGCCCACGAGGCCGCGGCGCCCAGCATCCAGGCCACACCGGCGGGGCGGCCACTGAGCCGCTGCAGCTCGTGCCACAGCAGCAGGCCGATGGCCAGGCTCACACACACCACCGCCAGCCGCACGCGCGGCGTGATGCGCTCGCCGAAGAAGGCGGCGCCGATCAGCACGGTGAAGATGGGCATGGTGAAGCCCAGGATGGCGGCACGCCCCGAGGCCAGTTCCTGCACGCCGAAGATGGACAGCGTGTGCCAGCCCAGCACGTTGGGCAGCCCCAGCCAGGCGATGGTCAGCCATTCCTTGCCGGAGGGCCGCATGCGTTCGCCTTTGGATGCCACGTAGGCGAACAGCCAGGCCGCGCCCAGCAGCATGGTGCTGGCACGGAAGTACAGCGGCGAGAGCTGCTGCAGCGAGAGCTTCATCATGGGCCAGTTGACCCCCCACATGATCGTGAGGGCCAGCAGCGCCCAGAGCTGGCGGCGCGAAATCACGGAAAGATCGTCAGACGGCGACGGGCGCCTTGATGGCGGGGTGGCACTCGTAGCCGACCACTTCGAAATCCTCGTACTCGTAATCGAAGATCGAGGCCGGCTTGCGCTTGATGTTGAGCGTCGGGTAGGCAAAAGGCTGGCGGCTCAGCTGCAGTTCCACCTGTTCGTGGTGATTGCTGTAGATGTGGCAGTCGCCGCCGGTCCAGATGAAGTCGCCCACGTCCAGGTCGCACTGCTGCGCCAGCATGTGGGTCAGCAGGGCGTACGACGCGATGTTGAAGGGCACGCCCAGGAAGATGTCGGCGCTGCGCTGGTAGAGCTGGCAGCTGAGCTTGCCGCGGCCGCCCGGCTCGGTGGCGGGCGCCACGTAGAACTGGAAGAAGGCGTGGCAGGGCATGAGCGCCATCTGGTCCAGGTCGGCCACGTTCCAGGCGCTGACGATGATGCGGCGGCTGTCGGGGTTGGTCTTGAGCTGTTTGACGACTTCGCTGATCTGGTCGATGTGCCCGCCGCCCGGCTTGGGCCAGTTGCGCCACTGCACGCCGTAGACCGGGCCCAGTTCGCCGTCTTCGCGCGCCCATTCGTCCCAGATGGTGCAGCCCCGCTCCTGCAGCCACTTCACGTTGGAATCGCCGCGCAGGAACCACAGCAGCTCGACGATGATGGCCTTGAGGAAGACCTTCTTGGTCGTCACCAGCGGAAAGCCCTCGTTGAGGTCGAAGCGCATCTGGTGGCCGAACACGCTGCGCGTGCCGGTGCCGGTGCGGTCGCCCTTCTGCACGCCATGCTCATAGACGTGGCGCATAAAGTCTTCGTACTGGGAGCGGACGGGGCGGTGGGTCGGGGCAGTCATCCCGCCATTTTGCCTGCACGGTTGTGGCCCCCGGGGGCAGCGGCTAGGATCGCCCTTTGCCACCACCGACCACAGGAGGAACGCCATGAGCGAGCTGGTCTTCTACACCAACCCCCAGTCCCGAGGCCGCATCGCACACTGGATGATGGAAGAGGTGGGTCAGCCCTATCGCACGGTCTGGCTCAACTTCGGGCCCGAGATGAAATCCGCCGAGTACCGCGCGGTCAACCCGATGGGCAAGGTGCCCGCCCTGCGGCACGGCGACGTGGTAGTGACCGAGGCCGCCGCCATCTGCGCCTACCTGGCCGATGCCTTTCCCGAGACCGGTCTGGCGCCCCCGCCGGGCGATCCGCTGCGCGGCACCTGGTTGCGCTGGCTCTTTTTCGGGGCCGGGCCGCTGGAGCAGGCCGTGACCGCCCGGGCCCTCGGCTGGCAGGTGCCACCGGGACGTGAGCGCATGGCAGGCTTTGGCAGCTACGACGACACCCTGAACGCACTGGAGATCGCCCTGCGACCCGGGCCGTTCATCTGCGGTGAGCGCTTCTCCGCCGCGGATGTCTACATCGGGTCGAGCCTGGCCTGGGGCCTGATGTTCGGAACCATAGAGAAGCGCCCCGTGTTCGCCGACTATGTGAAACGGCTGGGCGGGCGCCCGGCCGCACAGCGCGCCGACCGCCTCAACGAAGAACGCCTCAAGGCGCAGCAGCCCGCAGGCTGACTCCGCCTGGAAGGGCGGGCCGCTGCCGGCCGATCAGCGCAGCACCCGGCCGGGGTTGAGGATGTTCTGCGGGTCCAGCGCCTGCTTGATCGAGCGCATCAGCGCCAGCGCCACCGGGTCCTTGTAGTCCGGCAGCTTGTCGACCTTGAGGCTGCCGACGCCGTGTTCGGCGCTGATCGAGCCCTCGAAGCGCGCGACCTGGTCGAACACCAGGTGGTTGACCCGTTCCTCCTGCTCGCGCAGGAAGGTGGCGGGGTCGCCGCCTTCGGGCGCCTGCACGTTGTAGTGCAGGTTGCCGTCGCCCAGGTGGCCGAAATTCACCAGGCGCACGCCGGGTATCTCGCGCTGCAGCAGTGCGTCGGTCTCGGCGCAGAAGGCGGGGATCTTCGAGACCGGGATGCTGATGTCGTGCTTGATGTTCAGGCCCTCTTCGGCCTGTGCCAGCGGGATGCTCTCACGGATGTGCCACAGCGCATGGGCCTGCGACAGGTTTTCCGCCACCACCGCGTCGCTGACCACGCCGTTTTCAAACGCGGTCTCCAGCAGCCGCTCGAACTGGCCGCGCGCGTGGTCCTCGGACTCGCTGTCGCTGTTCTCCAGCAGCACGCAGTAGGGGTGATCGGCCCACAGCGGCACGCGCTGCTGCGCAAAGTGTTTGGCCACCAGCGAGAGGGCGAACCGGCCCATGACCTCGAAGCCGGTCAGGCCCGCGCCCAGGTGCCGGTGCGCCAGGCCCAGCAGCTGCACCGCCGCCTCCAGCGAGGGCACGGCGGCCCAGGCGGTGAGTTGCGCGGCGGGCAGCGGGTAGAGCTTCATCGTCGCGGCGGTGATCACGCCCAGCGTGCCTTCGCTGCCCACGAACAGGTCGCGCAGGTCGTAGCCGGTGTTGTCCTTGCGCAGGCCCGAAAGCCCGTTCCAGACCTCGCCCTGCGCCGTCACCACCTCCAGCCCCAGGCACAGCTCGCGCGCGTTGCCGTAGCGCACCACCTGGGTGCCGCCCGCGTTGGTGGCGAGGTTGCCGCCGATGGTGCAGCTGCCTTCGGCCGCCAGCGACAGCGGGAACAGAAAGCCGGCTCTTTCGGCGGTTTCCTGCAGCACCTGCAGCACGCAGCCAGCCTCGACCGTCATGGTGAGGTTGTCGCCGTCGATGGTGCGCACGGCGTTCATGCGGGTGAGGCTGAGCACCACCTGCGTGCCGCTGTCGTCGGGCACCGAGCCGACCACCAGACCGGTGTTGCCGCCCTGGGGCACGATGCTCACGCCGGCGGCGGCGCAGGCTTTCACCACCGCCGCCACCTCGGCCGTATGGCCGGGTCGCACCACGGCGAGGGCACGGCCGCGCAGGCGCTTGCGCCAGTCCTGTTCCCAGGCCGAGAGGTCGGTGGCCGGGTCGTCGTGCGTCAGCACCTGGGCGTGGCCGACGATGCTGCGCAGGGTGGTGATCAGTTCGTTCATGGCTTCCTCGATGGCGGAACCGGGTCGGCCGCATAGCCGGCCTCGGCGGCGCGGCGGGCAGCGTCGGCCGCGATGGCCTCCTTGCCGGCGGCGCGCAGCCGGGTGCGGATGTGCCAGGTGCAGGCCACGAAGAGCACCACGCACAGCAGCAGCTCGATGCCGGCGAGCAGGGCCGAGAGGCTGCTGGGGTCGCTGGTCATGCGCACCGCGCCCTCGGCCGCATACAGCCAGACCAGCAGGCTGAGCCAGCGGTAGGTGTACATGCGGTTCTTGAGCAGGCCCGCGAGCGGGATGGTCAGCGGCAGCACCTTGAGCACCAGCCAGGAACCACCGGGCCGCAGCGGCGCCAGCCAGAGTTCCCAGGCCAGGCACAGCGCGATCAGCGCCACCAGGCTGGCCACTGCGAGCTGGCGGGAGCGGGCCACGCCCGCGGGAGCCGGGGCCATGGCGGCCGCGGGGGAAGAGGGGGTGAGCGGGTCTGACATGGCGGGTGGCATGATACCGGGATGACTGTTTCCGAGCGCCTTGCCGACGCCCAGACCCTGCTGGCCGAGCTGTGGCAGAACCTGCTGCGTTTCCCCTGGCGCACCACCGCGCTGACCCTGCGCGAGCGCTTCCGCGAAGACCGGCTGGGCGTGACCGCGTCCAGCCTCACCTTCACCACCACCATCTCGCTGGTGCCGCTGTTCACCGTGGCGCTGGCGGTGTTCAGCGCCTTCCCCATGTTCGGCCGCCTGCAGGTGACGCTGCAGCGCTGGCTGGTGGAGAGCCTGGTGCCCGACAACATCGCCAAGCAGGTGCTGAGCTACCTCAACCAGTTCGCGGCCAAGGCCGGGCAGATCGGCTGGGTGGGCGCGCTGATCCTGCTGGGCACCGCGCTGGCGCTGATCCTCACCATCGACCGCAAGCTCAACGACATCTGGCGTGTGCGCACCTCAAGGCCGCTGACACAGCGTGTGCTGGTGTACTGGGCGGTGCTCACCCTGGGGCCGCTGCTGCTGGCCGCCAGCCTGACCGCCACCTCCTACGCCGTCACCACGACGGGCGTGACGCGATCGGGCAGCGTGCGGGTGCTGCTCGACTCGCTGCAGTTTGTGCTGATGACCGGCGGCATGGCCGCGCTCTACCGCTTCGTGCCCAACACCAAGGTGCGCTGGTCGCACGCGCTGGTGGGGGGCCTGTTCACCGCGGGTGCGCTGGAGCTCGCCAAGGGCGTGCTGGCCTGGTACCTGGGCCAGGTGCCGACCTACTCGGTGGTCTACGGCACCTTCGCCACCGTGCCCATCCTGCTGGTCTGGTTCTACGTGGCCTGGGTGATCGTGCTGCTGGGCGCGGTGGTCGCGGCCTACCTGCCCAGCCTGCTCTCGGGCATCGCACGCCGCGGCAACTACCCGGGCTGGCGCTTCCAGCTCGCGCTGGAGACGCTGGTGCAGCTGCAGCTGGTGCGCGAGGCACCGGCGCGCGGCCTGAGCCTCGACGCGCTGGCGCAGGCGCTGCAGGTCGACCCGCTGCACCTGGAGGAGCCGATCGGCGCGCTGGTGGCGCTCGACTGGCTGGGCCGGCTGGACGAAGAGGACGAGCGCTACGTGCTGCTGCAGGACCCGGCGAACCTGCCGGTGGCGCCGCTGGCGCAGCGCCTGCTGCTGCCCGATTCGCCAAGCACCGAGGCCTTCTGGGCGGTCAGCGGGCTGCGGAGCATGACGGTGGCGCAGGCGCTGGCGGCGCCGTCGGTGCCCTGATCAGGCGGTCCTGAACGGCGCCGAGAGAAAGCCCCGGAACCGCGCCCGCCCGCCTCGCACCGGCGGTGCGCTGAGCTCGAAGCGCGGAAAGCGGGCCAGGAAGCGCCCGATGGCGATGCGGCCTTCGAGCCGCGCCAGGCTCAGGCCCGCGCACTGGTGGATGCCGAAGCCGAACGCCAGGTGTTTGTTGCCCTCGCGGCGCAGGTTCAGGGTCTCGGGCTGGTCGTACACCGCGGGGTCGCGGTTGGCGGCGCCGATGCAGAGCGTGACCAGCGCACCCGCGTCCAGCGCCATGCCGCCCACCGTGGCCGACGACAGCGCGCGCCGGTTGCCCAGCTGGTTGGACGACTCGAAGCGCAGGCATTCGTCCACCGCCAGCGTCAGCACCTGCTCGCGGGCCGCCTCGTCGGTGCCGGCGGTGCGCAGGTCGGCCAGCAGCTGTTCGCGCTGGACCGGGAACTCCTGCATCAGGATCAGGCCGTTGCCGATCAGGTTGGTGGTGGTTTCGTGGCCGGCGTTGAGCAGGAAGATGCAGTTCTGCAGCAGTTCGACCTCGCTGAGCTTCTCGCCGCTGGCTTCGCCCTGGATCAGGCGCGTGAGCACGTCGCGCTCGGGGTCGCCCGGGGCCTGGCGCCGTGCGGCAACCAGCGTGCGCAGGTAGGCCAGCATCTCGGTCACGCTGCGGTTGCCGGCGGCGTGCTGCTCGGGCGTGGGCACGGGTTCAAGCGCGCCGAGGATGGCCAGCGACCAGTCGCGCAGCGGGCCACGGTCGGCGTGCGGCACCCCCAGCAGGTTGCCGATGATCTCGACCGGGATCGCGGAGGCGAAGTCCTCGACCAGATCACCGCCGCCTTGCGCCTCGATGCGGTCGAGCAGCTGGTCGACCAGGGTCACCAGGCCCGGCTCCATGTCGGCGATCGCGCGGCGGGTGAGGGCGCCCATGATGAGCTTGCGCACCCGCGTGTGCAGCGGCGGGTCGTTGAACACCAGGCTGGTGGTGTGGTGCTCGTACAGCGGCGAGCCCACGCCGTACTTGGGTGCGAACTCGACGTGTTTGTCGGAGCTGAACACGGCGGCGTCGCGGTACACCGCCATCAGGTCGGCGTGGCGCGTGAGGAAGAGCGAACCATCGGGCATGCGCCGCACCGGCTCGTGTTCGCGCAGCAGGGCGTAGACCGGGAATGGGTTGGCCAGGAAATCGGCGGGCAGGGCGCGCAGGTCGAACGTTGCGGCGATCTCGCGCGCGCGCTCGGCGCTCATGGGCGGGGTGATCTGTTGCGGCTGGATCATGGTGCGGCCATTCTGGCGCCGCCGCGCGGCGCTCAGGCGCGCTTCTTCTCGGGGTTTTCCTGCAGCATCTGCCGCGCGATCTCGCCGATGCGCGCCAGTGCCTGCATCTCCAGCGTGGTCCAGGGCCCGGAGAAGTTCAGGCGCAGGCAGTGCCGGTAGCGGTCGGTGGCGGTGAAGAATTCACCGGGGCCGAAGGTGATGCCTTCGGTGGCGCAGCGACGGAACAGTTCCATGGCCGAAAGGTCCGGTGCCAGCTCCAGCCACAGCGTGTCGCCCGAGGGCGGGTTGCTCACCTTGGTGCCCGGCGGGAAGTGGTGCGCGATCAGGCGGCGCGCCTCGTTGCGGCGCTGGTTCATGTAGGTGGTCAGGCGCCGCAGGTGGGCCTCGTAGCTGCCCTGGTTCAGCAGGTCGGCCAGGGCTTCCTCCAGCACCACCGGCGTGGCCGCGCCCTGCAGCCGCTTGTGCGAGGCCACGCTGTCGCGCCAGCGGCCGGCCTCGACCCAGCCCAGGCGGATGCCGGGCGTGAGCGTCTTGGCGAACGAACCGCAGACCATCACGTTGCCGTCGGTGTCGAAGGACTTGGCGGCCTTGCGGCGCTCGTCGCCGGCCAGCAGGTCGTTGAACACCACGTCCTCGATCAGCGGCACCCGCCGCTGCGCCAGCAGTTTCACCAGCTTCTGCTTGGCGCCCATCGGCATCACCGAACCCAGCGGGTTGGACAGCGTGGGCGCGGCCAGCACCGCCTTGACCGGCTGCGTGTCCAGCGCGAGCTCGAGCGCGGGCAGGGACAGGCCGGTGGCGGGGTGCGTGGGGATCTCCAGCACGCGCAGGCCCAGCGACTCGATCAGGTCGAGGTAGCCGAAGAAGGTGGGCGACTCCAGCGCGACCACGTCGCCCGGCTGGGTCACGGCGCGCAGGCACAGGCTGACGGCCTGGGTGCAGCTGGCGGTGATGACGATGTGCGCCGCGTCCAGCGCGCAGCCCAGGTGCAGCGCGCGCCGGGCCACGGCCTGGCGCAGGGCCGGGCGGCCGGCGTCGGCCTTGTTATATTCGGTCAGGCTGTGGCGGTGCACGCGCGAGGCGCGGCCGATGGCGACGCGCAGGCGCTCCTCGTCGAACAGCGTGCTCTGTTCGGGCGCGAAGCCGCCGAAGCTGGCGCGGTCGCCCGGCTGGTGCAGCATGGCAAAGCCTTCGGAGCGCGTCTGCCGCTCCACCAGAAAGCTGCGCTGCGGCGGCGCGCTCAGGCCGGGCTGGGCGATGCGCTGCGGTCGCCGCACGAAGTAGCCGGCCTTGGGGCGCGCATGCGCCAGGCCTTGCTCCTCCAGCTGGCGGTAGGCCTGCAGCGCGGTGGAGATCGACACGCCGTGCGCCACCGAGGTTTCGCGCACCGAGGGCAGGCGCTGGCCGGCCTTGAGGGTGCCGCCATGAATCAGTTGTGCCAGGGCCTGCGCGATCTGCTGGTACAGCGGCGTGTCGGGGGGCGACACCGGTGGAACCGGGCGCAGCGCGGGGGGCTGGGAGGGCTCGGGCATGGACGGTCCATGCTAACCGAGCGCCGGCCAGCCGGCGCCGCCGGTGGTCTGCCGCCGACCAGCACAGTTGGCCGGCAAGCCGACCACACAGATGCGGATCTGTGCGGCGCTGAGCGGGCATGCTGCCGGCCCGCTGTGTCTGTTGCGGTGGGGCGGAACGCCGGACAGTGGGGCCTCATTCACGAAAGGTCCGACATGTCCACCAGCCAGCCCCCCACCACCCGCCTGTTCCCGCTGCAGACCCGCGTGATCCACGCCAGCGCCGGCCTGCGGCTGCGCGTGGTCAGCGGCCGGCTCTGGCTGACGCAGCCGAACATGGCGCAGGACCTGTTCCTCGGCCCGGGCTCGGTGATTGATCTGCAGCAGGACTGGGTGGTGATCGGTGCCGACGCCGAACCCTCGCACACGCCGCAGGAGCACTACAGCGAGTACCTGCTCATGCCGCTGGTGGCGCCCGCACCGTCCTGGTTTCAGCGCTTGAGGAAGTCGCGGATCGCGAACAGGGTGAGGTCCGGGGTCTCCGTCATCTGGTGATGGCCGACCGGCAGGGTCACCACCTGCACGGTTTTGCCCGCCGCCTGGGAGGTCTTGATCAACCCTTGTGCAGCCTTGGGCTGGGTCATCTGGTCCACGCCACCCAGCAGGAACAGCACCGGGCAGGTGAGGGCCGCCATGGCGGCCTCGCCGCCCGCGTAGCGGTCGCAGGCCACGAAGCCGCGGTGGAACACATTCACCTTGGGATTGCTGCGCAACACGCGCCGGCCCAGCGCCATGCCGGCGCCGTAGACCCAGGTGCCCGGGCCCAGAGCCGAGGGCGGCGCGGCCAGGGTGGAGCGCGAGAACACGTTGACCATGGTCAGCGCCTTCTCGGGTTCGTTCAGCGAGGCCTCGATCAGCGCGGGCGACACCTTCATCGGGAAGGCGGTGCCGACCAGCACCGTGTGCGTGACGCGCTCCTTGAGCCGAGCCGCCGCTTCCATGGCGATCAGCGAGCCCCAGCTGTGGCCGACCAGCGCGGCCTTCTGCACGCCGGCGGCGTCGAGCAGGGCGCCGATGAAGTCGGCCGCTTCCTCGACCGTGGAGGGGGCTTCGCCGGCGCTGCGGCAGTGGCCGGGCAGATCGACAGCCAGCACGTTGAAACCGTGGTTGGCGAGGTAGCGGCTCTGCAGGATCCAGACGCTGTGGTCGTTGAGCACGCCGTGGATGAACACCACGGTGGGCTTGGCGGGGTCGAAGGCCTTGCCGCCGGTGTAGCAGTAGGTGGTGGCGCCGTTGACGGTGAGTTCCATCACGCACCTGCCTTTTCTGCGGCTTTGAGGGCACGCTTGAGGTCGTCGATCAGGTCGTCCGCATCCTCCAGCCCGATGGACAGGCGGATGGTGCCCGGGCCAATGCCGGCGCCCGCCAGCGCCTCGTCGCTCATGCGGAAGTGCGTGGTGCTGGCCGGGTGGATCACCAGCGAGCGGCAGTCGCCCACGTTGGCCAGGTGGCTGAAGAGCTTGAGGGCTTCGATGAAGGCCTTGCCCTGTTCACGAGAGCCCTTGATGTCGAAGCTGAACACCGAGCCCGCGCCCTTGGCGCCGTGCCTGAGCAGGCGGTTGGCCAGCGCATGGCTGGGGTGCGACTCGAGCAGCGGGTGACCGACGCTGCCCACGAGCGGATGGCTGGCCAGGAAAGCAACCACCTTTTCGGTGTTGCTGATGTGGCGTTCCATGCGCAGCGGCAGGGTTTCCAGACCCTGCAGGATCAGCCAGGCGCTGTGCGGACTCAGGCAGGCGCCGAAGTCGCGCAGGCCCTCGCGGCGGGCGCGCAGCAGGAAGGCACCCACGGTGCTTTCCTCGCTGAAGGTCATGCCATGGAAGCCGTCGTAGGGCTCGGTCAACTCGGGGAATTGGCCCGAGGCGTCCCAGTCGAAGCTGCCGGCGTCCACCACCACACCGCCGATGACGGTGCCGTGGCCGGAGAGGAACTTGGTGGCCGAGTGGTAGACCAGGTCGGCACCGTGCTCGAAGGGCTTGATGAGGTAGGGCGTGGTCAGCGTGCTGTCCACCAGCAGCGGCACCTTCGCCTCGTGCGCGATCTGCGCCACCGTCGGGATGTCCAGCACGTCCAGGCCCGGGTTGCCCACGGTCTCGCCGAAGAACAGTTTCGTGTTTGGGCGCACCGCGGCCTTCCAGCCGTCGATGTCGCCGGGCTTGACGAAGGTGGTCTCGATGCCGAAGCGGCGCAGCGTGTAGTGCAGCAGGTTCTGGCTGCCGCCGTACAGCGCGGTGCTGGCGACGATGTGCGAACCGGCGCCCATGAGGGTGGCGATGGACAGGTGCAGCGCGGCCTGGCCGCTGGCCACCGAGATGGCGCCGATGCCGCCTTCGAGCGCGGCCATGCGCTGCTCGAACACCGCGTTGGTGGGGTTGCTGATGCGGCTGTAGACGTGGCCGGCGCGTTCGAGGTTGAACAGGGCGGCGGCGTGGTCGCTGGATTCGAAGACGAACGAGGTCGTCAGGTGGATGGGCACGGCGCGGGCGCCGGTGGAGGGGTCTGGGGCCGCACCGGCGTGCAGCGCCAGGGTGTCGAAGCCGGGGTCTGAATGGCCGGGCATGCGTGTGTCTCCGAAGGTAACGTCCGGGCAGTCCCGGTGTGTTGTTCGCGCCGATTGTGGGCTATATTCATCTCCACGCCTGCTCAGCTGGCGACAGCATCCATCCCAAGGAGAAGTGCCATGAAGGTCAGCGACATCCTGCGCGTCAAGGGCAACGCCCTCTACACCGTCACCCCCGAGGACTCCCTGGCCGACGCCGTCAAGCTCATGGACGAGAAGGACATCGGCTCGCTGGTCGTGATGTCCAACGGTCTGGTGGTCGGGATGCTCACCTTCCGCGAGGTCATCAAGACGCTGGTCAAGAACGGCGGCCAGCTGGGCACCACCACCGTCTACCGCGCCATGGACCCAGGCCCGCTGACCTGCACCATGGCCACCGAGATGGACGAGGTCCGCCGCATGATGCTCGACCGCCATGCCCGCTACATGCCCGTGATCGAGAACCGCATGCTGATGGGCGTGATCAGCTTCTACGACGTGGCCAAGGCCGTGGTGGACGCGCAGAACTTCGAGAACAAGATGCTCAAGGCCTACATCCGCGACTGGCCGGAGGAAGAGTCCGAAGGCAAGAACGAGCCGAACTTCCCCTGATGGGTCTGTCCGTGACCCGAAGCAAAACGCCCCGCTCGCGGGGCGTTTTGCTTGGCGATAATCGGAGCCCATGAGCGGCAACACCTTCGGCACCCTGTTTTGCGTCACCAACTTCGGTGAATCCCACGGCCCGGCCATCGGCTGCGTGATCGACGGCTGCCCGCCCGGCATGTCGCTGACCGAAGCCGACATCCAGCACGACCTGGACCGCCGCCGCCCCGGCACCAGCAAGTTCGTCACCCAGCGCAACGAGCCCGACGCCGTCGAGATTCTCAGTGGCGTGTACGAGGGCCGGACCACCGGCACGCCGATTGCCCTGCTGATCCGCAACACCGACCAGCGCAGCAAGGACTACGGCAACATCCTGCAGACCTTCCGCCCCGGCCACGCCGACTACGCCTACTGGCAGAAGTACGGCATCCGCGACCCGCGCGGTGGTGGCCGCAGCTCGGCCCGCCTCACGGCGCCCACGGTGGCGGCCGGCGCCGTCGCCAGGAAGTGGCTCAAGGAGAAGTTCGGCACCACCTTCCACGCCTGCATGACGCAGATCGGCGAGGTACCGATCGGTTTCGAGAGCTGGGAGCATGTGCCCAACAACCCGTTCTTCGCCCCGGTGGCCGATGTGTCGGCGCTGGAGGCCTACATGAACGAACTGCGCAAGAGCGGCGATTCGTGTGGCGCGCGCCTGCGCGTGGTCGCGAAGAACATGCCGGTGGGCCTGGGCCAGCCGCTGTACGACAAGCTGGACGCCGACATCGCCTACGCCATGATGGGCCTGAACGCCGTCAAGGGTGTTGAGATCGGCGCCGGTTTTGCGTCGGTGGCCGACAAGGGCAGCACCCACGGCGACTCGCTCACCCCGAACGGCTTCGTCGGCAACAAGGCGGGCGGCGTGCTCGGCGGCATCAGCACCGGGCAGGACCTGGACGTGTCGGTCGCGATCAAGCCCACCAGTTCCATCCTGGTCCCGCGCGACTCCATCGACGTGGCAGGCCAGCCGACCGAGGTCATCACCAAGGGCCGCCACGACCCCTGCGTCGGCATCCGCGCCGCGCCCATCATGGAAGCCCTGCTGGCCCTGGTGGTGATGGACCACGCGCTGCGCCACCGTGCGCAGTGCGGCGATGTGACGGTCGAGACACCGGATATCGCTGCCGCGTCGCGTGCCTGAACAGCGCAAGCAACTCCTGCCCTTCGCGGCCCTGTCCGCGAGTTACTTCGCGCACATCGGCTTCTTCAACCCCTACCTGCCGCTCTGGCTGAAAGACCTGGGGTTCGGGCTGTTCGCCATCAGCGTGCTGACCTCGGTGCAGTCGGCGACGCGCCTGTTCGCGCCCTACGCCTGGGGCACGCTCTCCGACCGCACGGGCGAGCGCGTCAAGCTGCTGCGCTATGGGGCCACGGCGGCGCTGGTCTTCTCGCTGGCGCTGTGGTTTCCGCTGGGCCCGGTTGCGCTGTTTGCCGTGCTGCTGCTGATGTTCACCCATACCAGCGCCATGATGCCGATGAGCGAGGCCGCGTTGGCGCACCTGGTCAGCCAGGGCGGGGCGTTCGACGCAAAACGCTATGGCCGCGTGCGGCTCTGGGGCTCGCTGGGCTTCCTGCTCACGGTGATGGTGGCCGGCTGGTGGTTCGAACACTTCGGGCTCGGTCATTTCCCGGCATGGACGCTGTTGACCCTGGTGGCGGTGGTGGCCAGCGTCTGGTGGCTGCCCGACCACAAGGAGGCGGCGCACCACGACGACGACCACCCCGCCATCTGGCCGCTGCTCAGGCAGTCCGCGGTGCGCTGGTTCTTCGCGTCGGTGTTCTTCCACATCCTCGCGCACATCGCCATCTACGTCTTCTTCTCGCTCTACCTGGACAGCCTGGGCTACAGCAAGACGGTGATCGGACTCTTGTGGGCGGTGTCGGTGTTGATCGAGATCGGCTGGTTCTTCACCCAGGGGCGCTGGCTGCCCCGGCTCAGCCTGACCGGCTGGCTGGTGCTGGCCTCGGCACTGATGGTGCTGCGCATGGGCCTGACCGCCGGCCTGCCGCAGGTCTGGCCGCTGCTGCTGGCCGCGCAGGCGCTGCACGCCATCACCTTCGCGGCGCACCACACGGTCTGCATCGCACTGATCTCGCACCACTTTCCCGGCCGGCTGCGCGGGCGCGGCCAGGCGCTGTACACCGTGATCGGCTACGGCCTGCCGGGCACGCTCGGCGGGCTGGGCGGCGGCGTGCTGTCGTCGGCGCTGGGCCTGGCCAGCGTGTTCTGGCTGGCGGGCGCGCTGGCGGGGGTGGCGACGCTGTGCGCCTGGCGCCTGCGCCGGCTGGAGCACCGCGCCTAGATCAGGTTGCGCAGCCCGCGCGCCGCTTCCTGCAGCACCGGCAGCACGCGCTTGACCGCATCCTCGCTGCTTTCCTGGTTGATCGGCATGGTGACGCTGATCGCGCCGTGCACATCGTTGTTGCGGTCCAGCAGAGGCACGGCGATACCGCGGTGGTTCAGTTCCAGCTGCTGTTCCGACAACACCCAGCCCTGGCGCCGGCAGCGTTTGAGTTCTGCGCGCAGCTGGTCCTTGCTGGAGACGGTGAATGAGGTGAAGGCGCGCAATGGATGCGCCAGCAGCCACTCGTTCAGGCTGGGCTCGCTGAGCATCGACAGAATGGCCAGGCCGGCAGCGGTGACCTGGGCGGGCACGCGCGTGCCCAGCATGTAGCCTTCGAACATGTGCCTTGGCGACCCACCGCGGGCGATGTAGACGGCGTCCTCGCCGTCCAGCACCGCGAGATACGCGATCTCCTGGGTGCCGCCCACGATCCGCTGGAGAAAGGGTTGCACCTGTCTTGGCAGGCGCGCCGACTCCAGATACGCATGCCCCAGCCGCATGATGCGCGGCATCAGCCAGAACAGCTTGCCGTCGGTGCCCACATAGCCCAGGTGCGCCAAGGTCAGCAGGTAACGCCGCGCAGCGGTGCGGGTCAGGCTGCAGCGCGCGCCGGCCTGGCTGGCGGTCAGGCGCGGGTGCTGGTCGTCGAAGGCTTCGATGATGGCCAGCCCTTTTTCAAGACCGGCGATCCAGTCGCGGCGTTCAAGCGCGGGATGCCCCCGCCCGGGCGCAGACGCAGCCGCCGTTGCCGCGCGCGCACTGTCGATGGTGGTCCGGGAGTTCATGGGGGAGGCATTGGGGGAAGTACCAGAAATGATCGATGATTGATCGATGTCGATCGATTATCGATCAATTGGGCGGCCCAGAAGTAGGAAGTTGGCCGTTCCTTTCATAGAGTGCTCGGGTGTTCCCGGCTATTTCCGTTTTTCCACCCAACCTTGGAGACATCACCATGAACCTTCGCCGTCAATTCCTGGCCACGGTCGCGCTGGCCGCCTTTTCCACGATCGGTGCCGCACAGGGCTTTCCTGACCGTGAACTGAGCGGGGTGATCCAGTGGGGCGCCGGCGGCGCCAGCGACGTGGTCAGCCGCGCGCTGGCGCCGGTGGCCGAGGAGGCGCTGGGCAAGAAGATCGTGCTGCAGAACAAGCCGGGCGGCGTCGGCGCCATCGCCACGAACTTCGTGTACCAGCAGCCCAGCGACGGCTACACGCTGCTGTTCGGTGCCGAAAACCCGCAGCTGCACCCGGTGTTGGCCATCAGCGAGCTGGACTACAGCAAGTTCTACCCGGTCACCATCGCCGCCCGCGGCAATGTGCTGCTGGTGACCAACGCCGCCAAGCCCTGGAAGGGCTTCAAGGACATGCTGGCCGAGATCCAGGCCAATCCTGGCAAGGTGAAGCAGGGGTCCACCGGCGCCGGCGGCCTGCCCTTCACCGTGGGGGCCATGGTGTCGACAGCCACCAAATTTCCGGTCACCTCGGTGCCGTTCGATGGCGACGGCCCGGGTCTGACGGCGCTGCTGGGCGGCCATGTGGACTTCATGTTCGTGGGTGCGGGTGCGGCCGCCGAGCACATCAAGGCCGGCCGCCTGAAGGCGCTGGCGGTGGTGGATGAGAAGCCGTTCGGCGATGTGCCGCCGATCACACAGGACCTGCCGACGCTGGAGAAGTACCTGCCCTGGGGGCCGTTCTACGGCGTGTTCGTCAAGCGCGATGTGCCGGATGCGGTCAAGGCCAGGCTGACGGCGGCGTTCAAGAAGGCCGGCGACGATCCGAAGTTCCGCGAACTGATGGCCAGCCGTGGCAACGTGATGATGAACATCTCGGGCGCCGAAGCCGATGCTTTCCTCAAGAAGTGGCAGTCGGTCACTTCCTGGACCTACCAGGAAGTGGGCGTCGCCAAGAAGAACCCGGCCGAGCTGGGCATCGCCAAGCCCTGAGCGTCCGCATGTCCGCAGCCTGTCCGGTCCCGGCCGGACGGCTGCGCGTTTGTGCCTGAACCCTTGCGTAACCCACCATGCAACCCACCCGACAACGGCTCCCTGGCGAGCTGAGCTTTCTGGCCGTGCTGCTGCTGGCCAGCCTCTTTCTTCTGTGGACGGCGTACGGCATCTCGAAGTTCGAGTCGCTCACGTCTGCGGGCGCGTTCCCGATGTTCGCTGCAGCGATCATGGTGGTCTGCGCCGTGTTGATCCTGCGGGATGCGGCGCGCTCGGCACCGACCGAGACTCGGGCCGGTGAGTCGCTGGCGGCGCAATTCGTGCGGCGCCTCACGCCGCCAGTGGTGGTGGGCTTCACGGTCGCCATCGCGCTGTACATGGTGCTGCTGCAACCACTGGGCTTTCTGCTGGCGTCCTACCTGTTCCTGGTGGTGTCGATGGCGCTGCTGGGCAGCCGCCGCTGGGGCCTGAACCTGCTGGTGTCGGCGCTGGCACTGGCCGCGATCTACGGGATCTTCCAGACCGTGTTCTCGGTGGTGCTGCCCAGCGGCACCCTGCTGCAGGGCCTGTTCAACGGAGCCGCCGCGTGATCGAAGCGCTCAACTATTTCTTCATCAGCTGGGTCGACGTCCGGTTGCTGCTGCTGACCGCGGCCGGCACCTTCGCCGGCATCTACATCGGCGCCATTCCCGGCCTGTCGGTGACGATGGCGGTGTCCATCCTGATCTCGTTCACCTTCAAATGGGAGGTCAACTCGGCGCTGGCGCTGATCTCGGGCATTTACCTGGGCGGCGTCTATGGCGGCTCGCGCAGCGCCATCCTGCTGAACATTCCCGGCGCGCCCTCGGCCATTGCCACCGGGCTGGACGGCTACCCGCTGGCCAAGCGGGGCGAGGCCGGCACCGCCATCGGGCTGACCACGGTGGTCTCTGTGGTGGGTGGTTTCATCGGCATCCTGGCGCTGGCCGTGGCCGCGCCGGCGGTGGCGGATCTGGCGCTCCAGTTCGCGCCGCGCGACTACCTGATGCTGGCCATCTGGGGCATCCTGCTGGTGGGCAGTCTCTCGGGTGGCTCGCTGGCCAAGGGCATCTTTGCCGGGGCCCTGGGCGTGCTGATCGGCTCGGTCGGGCTCGACCCGATGACCGCCGAGTCGCGCTTCACCTTTGGCAGCCTGCAGTTGACCGCGGGCATCTCCTATGTGGCCGCAATGATCGGCTTCTTCGGCGTGGCCGAGGTGCTGTGCCAGCTGCACGAACTCAAGCTCCAGGCGATCAAGCAGGACGTCTCGAAAATCCTGCCGTCCTGGAGCCTGCTGCGCAAATACCTGCCGCTGACCGCGCGCACCTCCACCATCGGCGTGGTGGTGGGCGCGCTGCCCGGCGCCGGTGGCGACATTGCCGCGCTGATGGCCTACGACCACGCCAAGCGCACGGTCAAAGACCCGTCGCGGCCGTTCGGCGAGGGTGCCTACGAAGGGCTGGTGGCGCCGGAGTCGGCCAACAATGCGGCCGTGGGCGGCGCCTACATCCCGATGCTCACGCTGGGCATTCCGGGCGACGCCGTCACCGCCGTGATCATCGGTGCCATGTACATCCACGGTCTCAAGCCCGGCCCGATGCTGATGGTGGAAACGCCGCACCTGTTCTGGTTCATCGTGGGCAGTCTCACACTGGCCAACATCTTCCTGCTGGTGTTCGGTCTCACCGGCATCCGGCTGTTCGCCAAGATCGTCGAAACGCCCAAACCCATCCTGTTGCCGGTGATCCTGGTGCTGTCGGCCGTGGGTGCGTACGCGATCAACAACAACCCGGTGGATGTGTACTGGATGCTCGGTTTCGGCGTGCTCGGCTACTTCCTGAAGATGTACGGCTTCCAGGTGGGGCCGGTGATCCTGGGCATGATCCTGGGTCCGCTGATGGACAAGAGCTACCGACAGGCCATGATCTCGGCCGAGGGCAACCCGGTGCAGTTCGCGGGCGAGTTCTTCACATCGCCGCTGTCGCTCGTGATCCTGATCGCGCTGACACTGACCATCGCCAGCCAGTCGACCTGGTGGAAGCGGCTGCGCGGTCGAGCCTGATATTCCCTTTCCTGCATGGAGACCTGCCATGAGTGATCTGCTGCTCAACACCGCCGCTGGCCGCGAGCCCCTTCAGGCTTCGTTCAGCGACGCCGCCAACCCCCTGGGCCTGGACGGCATCGAGTTCATCGAATACGCCACCACCAAACCCCAGGCCCTGGGCCAGGTGCTGGAGATGATGGGTTTCCGCCCGGTGGCGCGCCACCGCTCGCGCGAGATCCTGCTCTACCGCCAGGGTGGGCTGAACATCGTCGTCAACGCCCATCCCAGCGACGCCCAGGGCGCCAGCCACGGCAGCGACGTGCCCTCGATTTCCGCGATGGCGCTGCGCGTGCGCGATGCGCGTGCCGCCTACCACTATGTGCTGGAGCGCGGCGCCTGGTCGGTGCCGACGCACGCCGAGGTGATGGAGCTGAACATCCCGGCCATCCACGGCGCGGGCGGCAGCCGCATCTATTTCGTGGACCGCTACAAGGAGTTCTCGATCTACGACGTGGACTTCGTGCCCATCCCCACGGTGGACCAGAAGCCGCCGGCCACCGCCGGTATCCACTTCTTCGGCATCGTG
Organism: Hydrogenophaga pseudoflava NBRC 102511; assembly: GCF_001592285.1. Taxonomy (GTDB): domain Bacteria; phylum Pseudomonadota; class Gammaproteobacteria; order Burkholderiales; family Burkholderiaceae_C; genus Hydrogenophaga; species Hydrogenophaga pseudoflava. The sequence continues at coordinate 187,227 of NZ_BCWQ01000008.1, forward strand.
CAGTACATCGGCCCCGAGCGCAGCAACGACTGGATCGCCTTCTACGACGAGCTGTTCGGCACCGAGGTGATCCCCGACGACCAGCGCTTCGGCATCATGCCCAAGGGCACGCTGCTGCGCACGCCGGCGCTGGACCCCTCGCAGCGCTTCATGCTGCAGCTCGTGGAGCCGCCGGTGAACGTGTACGACGCCGACGAGAAGCTGCAGCGCATCGGCCTGGGCGTGCCCGACGTGCTGGCGGCGGTGAAGGCGCTGCGCGCGCTGGGCGTCGAGTTCGTCGAGACCGAAGCGGCGCACACCGAGCAGCGCGGCGCCATCACCAAGACCTACCTGGGGTCGGTGGTGTTCGAGCTGGTGCACAGCGAGCGCGCCGGAGGCTGAGCGATGAAACCCTCCCAAGCCGCCATTGCCGAGGCCATCTCCGGTTTCGGCATGGACACCATCACGCTCGCCGGCCCGCTGGAGGCCAAGCTCGCGGCCATGAAGGCCGCGGGCTTCTCGCAGGTCATGCTCAAGGCCAACGACATCAACGGCCATCCGGGCGGCATCGAGGCCGCCGTCGCGGCCGTCAAGGCCAGCGGTCTGCGCGGCACCGGCTTCCAGGTGCTGCGCGATTTCGAGGGCCTCTCGGGCCACCTGCACCACTACAAGATCGACATCGCCAAGGCCATGCTTGAGATGTGCGCCGCGCTGGACTGCAAGGTGCTGCTGGCCTGCTCGTCGACCTCGGCCCACGCCACGCAGGACCTCGACCACCTCGCGCGCGACCTGCGCAAGCTGGCCATGCTGGCGCTGCCGCTGGGCATCCGGATCGCCTACGAAGGCCTGTCCTGGGGCCGCACCATCAACGAGTTCACCGCCGCCTGGGACGTGGTCTGCCGCGCCGACTGCCCGAACCTTGGCATTGGCCTGGACTCGTTCCACATCTTCGCGGCCAAGACGGCGCTGGACGAGATCGACTACCTCGACCCGAGCAAGATCTTCCTGGTGCAGCTCTCCGACTTCATGTGGCAGGAGGCCAAGACCTTCGAGGAGCGCATGGCGACCGCGCGCACCTTCCGCGTCTTCCCCGGCGAAGGGGTGCACAGCGAGCAGATCGTCGACCTCGTGCTGCGGCTGGACAGGCTCGGCTACGCGGGCGACTACAGCTTCGAGGTATTCAACGACGACTACCAGCAGATGCCGCTGCCCATGGTGGCCGAGCGCGGCAAGCGCGCCGCGCTATGGCTGGCCGAGGACGTGCTGCGCCGCTCGGTGCCGCTGCCCAACCAGATGCGGCTGAAGTCGGTGGGCTGAAGCGGCGTTACGCTGAACGCCCGGTGCCGTACGCCAGCCCCGACGCCACGCCGCCAAACAGGTCGCCCTCGATCAGCGGCACGCCCGGGAACGCCGCGTGCAGCGTCTGCTGGAAGGGGCGCAGGGCCGACGAGCCGCCGGTGAGGTAGACGGCGTCGAGCTGGTCGTTTCGCAGGCCGGCGCGTTGCACGCATTCGCGCGCGCAGGCCACGGTGCGATCCAGCAGGGTGCCCAGGTGCTCGCGCAGCGCGGCCTTGCCCAGGGGGGCCGTGAGGGCGGCTTCGACGATGGAGAGGTCCACGGTGGTGTCGGCGTCGGCCATCGAGCAGCGGATCTTGGCCTGCTCGACCTCGTGGGCGATGTGGTGGCCGTGGCGCTCGCGCAGCACGCGCATCAGCCGCTCGTGCAGCCGCACATCGCTGTAGTTCACGCGCAGCGCCTGCGCCTGGCTGACCGCCTTGGGCAGGTAGAGCCACTGGATCAGGTGCCAGGTGGAGAGGTCGAAGAAGGTGCGGCTGGGCACTTCGCGCCCTTGTGGGCCGAGGTGGCGGTAACCCAGCAGCGGCATCACCTGTTCCAGGCTGAGCCGGTGGTCGAAGTCGGTGCCGCCGATGTGCACGCCGGTGGTGGCCAGCACGTCGTCCGCCCGGTCGGGTCGCGCGATGCGATCAGGGCCCAGGCGCACCACGGTGAAGTCGGAGGTGCCGCCGCCGATGTCGACGATCAGCACCAGGGATTCGTGCGCCAGCCGGCGCTCGTGGTCCAGCGCGGCGGCGATGGGTTCGAGCTGGAAGCTCACCTCGCGGAAGCCCGCGGCCTGCGCGGCTTCCAGCAGCGACTGCTGGGCCGCCGCGTCGCGCGCAGGGTCGTCGTCCACGAAGTGCACCGGCCGGCCCATGACGACCCGTTCAGGCGCGTGGCCCAGCGAGCGGGTGGCGCGTTCGCGCAGCTCGGCCAGGAAGGTGGTCACGATCTCCAGGAAGCTGACCGGGCGGTGGTTGACCTCGGTGCTTTCGTGGATCAGCGGGCTGCCCAGCAGGCTCTTGAGCGAGCGCATCAGCCGGCCTTCGGTGCCGGCGAGGTACTGGGCCACGGCGTCGCGGCCGAAGTGGGTGCGGTGGTCTTCGCTGTTGAAGAACACGGCGGTGGGCATGGAGACGGCGTCGCCTTCGAGCGGGATCAGGCGCGACAGGCCGTCGGGGGCGGCCCAGGACATGGCGGAGTTGGAGGTGCCGAAATCGATGCCGAGGGTGCCGGGGGAGTCTGGGTGCATGGGAGAGGGCCAACAAGGGGAGCGGCATTCTGCCACCGCGCCGGGTGGCCCGAAACGGAACAGCTTGTCCCCACGCCACCGTAGGACAAGGGTCGGCCCGGTCCGGGGCCGGGTGGCTGCTCGTTACATTGCAGAACGACCTTGGCGCCTTGATCGCCGGGCGAACCCTACAGGAGACACACCCCATGTTGAACATCACTGTCAACGGGAAAGCGGCGTCGCTCGACGCCGAACCCGACATGCCCCTGCTCTGGGCGCTGCGCGAAGACCTGCAACTCACCGGGACCAAGTTCGGCTGCGGCATGGCGCTGTGCGGCGCCTGCACCGTGCACCTGGACGGTCAGCCGGTGCGCTCCTGCTCCACCCCGCTGTCGGCCGCCACCGGCAAGAAAGTGGTGACCATCGAGGCCATTGGCAACAGCAAGGCCGGCAAGGCCGTGCAGGCCGCCTGGGTCAAGCACGACGTGCCGCAGTGCGGCTACTGCCAGAGCGGCCAGATCATGAGCGCCACCGCGCTGCTGACCGCCAAGCCCAGGCCCAGCGACAAGGACATCGACGAGGCCATGAGCGGCAACATCTGCCGCTGCGGCACCTACAACCAGATCAAGGCGGCCATCAAGGACGCTGCGACCGCCCTGCAGGGAGCCTGATCATGAGCACCACCAACGATTCCCACGCCTTCGAGACCAGCCGCCGCGGCTTCATGGCCGGTTCAGGCGCCGCCCTGGTCGTCGGCTTCACCCTGCCGTCCATGGGCGGCCGGGCTCTGGCAGCGACCGACACCGCCTTCACGCCCAACGCCTGGCTGCGCATCACGCCCGACAACCGCGTCACCGTGGTCTGCGGCAGCTCCGAGATGGGGCAGGGCGTGCTGACCGCGATCCCGCAGCTGATGGCCGAAGAGCTGGACGCCGACTGGGCCACGGTGGGCGTGGAGCAGGCGCCGGTGAGCCAGGCCTTCAACAACCCCGCCTTCGGCATGCAGGCGACCGGCGGTTCGACCACGGTGCGCGGCCACTGGGACGTGATGCGCAACGCCGGCGCCACCGCGCGCGCCATGCTGGTGGCGGCCGCGGCCGAGCAATGGAAGGTGCCGGCCGGCGAATGCCGCACCGAGGCCGGCCACGTGATGCACGGCAGCAAGAAGCTGAGCTACGGCCAGCTCGCCGAGGCGGCGTCGAAACAGAAGGCGCCCGAGAAGGTGGCGCTGAAGGACCCGAAGGACTTCAAGATCCTCGGCCAGCGCAAGGCCCGGCTGGACACGGCGGGCAAGACCAACGGTTCGGCCAAGTTCGGCATCGACGTCAACCTGCCCGGCATGCTGGTGGCCGTGATGGCGCGCGCGCCGCTGCCGGGCGTGAAGGTGGCCAAGGTGGACGACACGGCGGCCAAGGCGGTCAAGGGCGTGAAGCAGGTGATCACGCTGCCGACCGGCGTGGCGGTGCTGGCCACGGGGTACTGGGCCGCGAAGAAGGGCCGCGATGCGCTGAAGGTGGACTGGGACTTTGGCGACAAGGCCGGGCTCGATTCGGCCAAGGTCACGGCCATGCTGACCGACGGCGCCAGCAAGGCCGACGCGGTGGCGCTCAAGGCGGGCGACGCCGGCATCACCCCGGCCAAGCTGGTCGAGGCCACCTACGAGGCGCCCTATCTCGCGCACGCCTGCATGGAGCCGATGAACTGCACGGCCTGGGTCAAGCCCGACGGCGTGGAGGTCTGGGCCGGCACGCAGAGCCAGGGGCCGGTGCAGGGCATCCTGTCGCAGGTGGCTTCGGTGGACCCGGGCAAGGTCAAGGTCAACACCATGATGCTGGGCGGCGGCTTCGGCCGGCGCTTCGCGCCCGACTTCGTGATCGACGCCACCCTGCTGTCCAAGATCAGCGGCGCGCCGGTCAAGCTGGTCTACACCCGCGAGGACGACATGGCCGCCGGCTTCTACCGCCCGGCTTCGGTGGCGAAGTTCACCGGCGGGCTGGACGCCCAGGGCAACGCGGTGCTGCTCAAGGCCGGCGTAGGCTCGCCGTCCATCATGGCGGCCTCGGGCTTCATGAAGATCCCCGAGAGCGGTGTCGACAGCTTCGCGATGGAGGGCATCAACGACCACCCCTACAGCGTGCCCAACCAGCTCATCACCTACGGCCGGCGCGAGCCTGGGCCCAGCGTCTGGTTCTGGCGTTCGGTCGGCCACTCGCAGAACAGCTTCTTCATGGAAGGCTTCATCGACGAGATGGCGCACGCCGCGGGCAAGGACCCGTTCGAGTTCCGCCGCGCGCTGATGGACCAGCAGCCGCGCTACAGGCAGGTGCTGGAAGTGGCGGCCGAGAAGGCCGGCTGGGGCAAGCCGCTGCCGGCGGGCGTGTTCCGTGGCATCGCGGTGGTGCAGAGTTTCGGCAGTTATGTGGCCGAGGTGGCCGAAGTCTCGATCAACGCCGATGGCACGCCCAAGGTGCACCGCGTGGTGGCCGCAGTGGACTGCGGCATGACGGTGAACCCCACCATCATCGAGCGCCAGGTCGAGGGCGCCATCGTCTACGGGCTGTCGGCCGCGCTGTACGGCAGGATCAGCCTCAAGGACGGCAGGGTCGAACAGGGCAACTTCCACGACTACCCGGTGCTGCGCCACAACGAGATGCCCAAGGTCGAGGTGCACATCGTCAAGAGCACCGAGAAGCCCGGCGGCATCGGCGAGCCCGGCACGCCACCGGTGGCGCCGGCGGTGGCCAACGCGATCTTCGCGGCCACCGGCAAGCGCCTGCGCAGCCTGCCGTTCGACACGTCGCAGCTCAAGAAGGCCTGATCGGCGAGGCCCGGGCCTGGTGGCGGGCCACCTCCTCCAACAGCATGGGCGCACCCATGCTGTTGGCATGCAGGCCGAGCACGCTCACGCCCTGGAGCACCGCCGCAATCTCCTCCGGGGTGGCGCCGAGTTCCAGTGCCCGGCGGATGTGGCGCCGCGTGCCCGGGCCATACATGTGCGTGCATGAGGCGTCCACCGCGATCGAGATGAACTCCCAGACCTTGGGCTCGATCAGGCCCTTGCGCATGGGGTGCATGGCCATGTCGAGGAATTTTTCGGTCCACAGGGGGTCGAGCTCGGCGAAGCTGTCCCACTCGGGGTTCCAGTAGCCGCTGGCGCGCAGCTCGTCGCTGACCGGGGTGGCGCTGGTGCCCGCGCCGGGGGAGGTGGTCGGATGGCTCATGCGTGGTTCAGGAGGGTTGGTGGCCGATCGAGCGCAGCATCCGGCCCGTGCTCTCGTTGTCCTGCCGCAGCGCCTTCTCCAGCTCGGGGACGGTCTGGGCGGGGTTGCCGGCGTCCATGCCCAGGGCGCCGAGCTGGCTCTTCACAGAAGGGGTCGAGATGGCCTTGATCAGTTCCTGGCGGAACTTGTCGCGGATGTCCTGCGGGACGTCGGGCGTGGACCAGATCGAGGTGCCCATGATCTGGCTCAGATCGGGGTGTCCCGCTTCCGCCAGCGAGGGCACGTCGGGCAGATAGGGCGATCGCTTGGCCGAGGTCACGGCCAGGGCGCGCACCTTTCCGCTTTTGATCAGGGGCAGCGAGGTGCCCAGGCCGTCGAACATGAACTGCACCTGGCCGCCCATGAGGTCTTGCAGCGCGGGCGGAGAGCCCTTGTAGCCCACGTGCACCATGTCCAGCCCTGCAGCCTTGCTGAACTGCAGGCCCTTGAGATGCGACAGCGTGCCGGGACTGTAGGACGCGTAGGACACCTTGCCCGGTCGCGTTTTCACGTAGGCCACCATCTCGGCCAGGTTGGAGACGGGCAGGGACGGGTCGGCCACCAGCACCAGCGCGACGGAGGCGACCTCGGCGATCGGGACCAGATCCTTGAGGGGGTCGAAGCGGAACTTGTAGCTGTGCGGGTTTTCCGTCACGAGCGAGTTGGGCGACAGAACAAAGGTGTACCCGTCGCGCGGAGCACCCAGCATGCTTTCGACGGCGAGGATGCCGCCGGCTCCGGGCTTGTTTTCGACCAGCACCGGCTGGTTCAGGCTTTTGCGGACGTTCTCGGCCACGGTGCGCGCGATCATGTCGGAGGCGCCACCGGCCGGTGCAGGCACGACGATGCGGATCGGGCGGTTGGGCCAGCCAGTGCCCTGGGCCATCACCTGGCCGAAGGGCAGGGCCAGCAGCGAGGCCAGAACAAGGGTTCTGCGCGGAAGGGCGGGCGAAGAAGTGTGGAGGGTCATGGACTGTCCTGACATCGTTGAAGGTCTTTCGGGTCGACGCGGGGCGGGCTGCCCTCAGGCCACCTTGCGCAGAAAGCCCTGCTGGCGTCCCGGTGCGTTGGGCGAGAAGCCGTTGGCGGCCAGGGTCTCTTCCACGGTGTCGTAGAACACGCCGATCTTCAGGATCTCGCGCGCCTGCTGGCCGGTGGCGATGGGGCGGCCGAACTCGTTGGCCATGCGCACCAGCTGCTGAATCTGCTGCACGGTGGTCATCTTCTCGGTGCGGCTCTGGTTCCAGAGGTTGTCCTCGATGCCGCAGCGCACGTGCAGGCCCATGGCCATGCCCATCATGTTGATCGGCAGGGTGTTGCGCATGCTGCTTTCCACCGTGAGCATGGTGCCGTCGGGGATGGCGCGCAGGAAGTTGGCCAGGTTGTAGATGTTGGGGGCGTCCATGCCGCCGCTGATGGCGACCCAGTTGCACACCAGCGGCCCCTTGTAGACGCCGCGGCGGATCAGGCGCTCGACGGTCTCGAAGCTGTTGAGGTTGTAGAACTGGAAGGCGCTCTGGATGCCGGCGGCGGACAGGCGCCTGACGTGTTCCTCGACGAAGCTGGGCGTGGAGGGCACCACCATCTCCGTGTAGGCGCGGCGACCCTCGGGCGTGGCCATGGAGGTGCCGGCGATGTCGGCCTCTTCCATGTGTTCGGTCACGTTCATCTGGGTGGTGTTGACGGTCACGGTCACCTGGTCGGGCTTGGGCGTCAGCTCAGCCAGCATGTGGCGCGTGTCGTCGGACAGCCACTTGGCGATCTCGCCTTCGCCGACCGGCGCGAACGAGATCGATCCACCCACCTGGATCACCATCTCGGGCACGGCCTCTCGCACGCCGGCGATCAGCTCGTTGAACTTGGACAGGCGTTTGCTGCCCTTGCCGTCCAGCTCGCGCACGTGCAGGTGCAGCACGGTGGCGCCGGCGTTGTAGCAGTCCACGGCTTTCTGTACCTGCTCTTCCATGGTCACGGCGATGTCCTCGGGGAAGTCCGAAGGAATCCACTCGGGACCGTAGGGGGCGGCGGTGATGACCAGGGGTGGCTGGTTTTCCGGGAAGAGGTGGCCGTCGAGGAAGTTCATGAGGTGTCTCCTGGGTCAGTGAATGGGGGGTCAGAACGTGGGCGTGCCGATGATTCCGGCGCGCTCCATCTTTCGGTGGCAGGGCGGGTAGTCCATCACAGCGTAGTGCTGGGTGGACCGGTTGTCCCAGATGGCGACGCTGTTGGGCTGCCAGCGCCAGCGCACCTGGTACTCGGGAATCGCGGCCTGGCTGATCAGGTACTGCAGCAGGGCCGAGCTGCCCTGGGTGAAGTCCTGGCCATAGCGCACGTTCTCGGGCGTGTGGTAGTTGGTGAAGTGGGTGGTGAAGCCGTTGACGAACAGCACCTTCTCGCCGGTCTCGGGATGGGTGCGCACCACCGGGTGCTCGGCGTCGGGGAACTGGGCCTTGAGCGCCAGGCGTTTTTCGACGGGCATGGCGGCGCCGAAGCTGAATTCGATGCTGTGGCGCGCGCGCAGGCCGGCGATCTGCTGCTTGACCGGCTCGGGCAGCCGCTCGTAGGCCAGCGCCATGTTGGCCCACATGGTGTCGCCGCCCACCGGCGGGCATTCCACACAGCGCAGCACGCAGCCCATGGGCGGCACCTCGCGCCAGGTGGCGTCGGTGTGCCACGAGTTCTCGTAGCGGTCGTTGGGCGCGTCGGGCGTCTTGTAGATTCGCACCAGGCCCGGGTGTTCCGGGTCGCTGCCGGCCACCGGGTGGTCTTCCAGCTCGCCGAAGCGGCGCGCGAAGGCCACGTGGTCGGCGCGCGAAATGTCCTGGTCGCGCAGGAACAGCACCTTGTGCCTGAGCAGCGCGGCCTTCATCTCCTCGTACAGCGCGTTGTCGCGCGCCGCATCGGCCAGGCTCACGCCGCTGACTTCCGCGCCGATGGCGCAGGTGAGTTGCTCGATCTTCATGGGGTGTCTCCTCGGGCGGTTCAGATCACGAACACCGACGAACCGGTGGTCTTGCGCGACTCCAGGTCGCGGTGCGCCTGCTGCGCATCGCCGAGTGCGTAGCGCTGGTGGATGTCGATGCGGATGCGGCCGGCCGCCACGTGGCCGAACACTTCGGCGGCGAGTTCGGCCTTCTCGGCCGGGTCGGCGATGTAGTCGGCCAGGGCCGGGCGCGTGAGGTAGAGCGAGCCCTTCATGGCCAGCAGGTTGGGGTTGAAGCCCTCGATGGGGCCGCTGGCCGTGCCCACGCAGACCATCAGCCCGCGGCGCCTGAGCGAGTCCAGCGAGGCCATGAAGGTGCTCTTGCCGACGCTGTCGAACACCACATCCACGCCCTTGCCACCGGTGAGTGCCTTCACCCGCGTGGCCACGTCCTCGTGGCTGTAGTTGATGGTGTGGGTGCAGCCGTGGGCGCGGGCCATTTCGGCCTTGGCGTCGGTGGACACGGTGCCGATCACGGTGATGCCCAGCAGCTTCGCCCACTGCGAGACGATCAGGCCCACGCCGCCGGCCGCCGCGTGCAGCAGCAGCGTGTCGCCGGCCTGGAAGGGGTGGATGCGGCGCATCAGGTAGGCCGAGGTCAGGCCGCGCATGGTCATGGCGGCGGCGGTCTCGAAGCCGATGCCGTCGGGCAGCTTGATGAGCGGTGCCGCGGCGATGAGGCGCTCGGTGGCGTAGGCGCCCAGGGTGTTGAGGAAGCCGGTGTAGGTGACGCGGTCGCCCACGGCGACGTTGCTCACATCGGGGCCGACGGCCTCGACCACACCCGCCGCCTCCACGCCCATGCCGGCGGGCAGGGGCATGGGGTAGGTGCCGTTGCGGAAGTAGGTGTCGGCGTAGTTCAGGCCGACGGCGGCGTGGCGCAGGCGGACCTGGCCCGGGCCTGGGTCGCCCACCTCGACCTGTTCGATCTCCAGCACCTCGGGGCCGCCGGTGCGGTGCATGCGGATGGCAGTGGCCATGGGGGTGTCTCCTTCGTGCGTTCGGGGTACCGGGTGTCCGGACCATGGAACGCATCGTAGGAATCACCGCCAGTCAGTGCTTGTCAAACTGGGACATTGATTTGCGAATGTGGGACAGTCAGGGTTGACCCTGACGCACCGCCGCTTTCGCTTTTTCCTGCGCGCGCCAGGCGGTGACGCTGCAGCCGAAGGTGTGGCGGAACCAGTGCGAAAACGCCGCCGGCGCGGCGAAGCCCAGCAGCTGCGCCACCTCGGACAGCGGCAGGTCGCTGTCCTGCACCTGGCGCAGCACGAGTTCGGAACGCACCGCCTGCAGCAGCGTGGCGAAGCTCTCGCCCTCGCGCGCCAGGTGGCGGTGGATGGTGCGGCGGTCCACGCCCAGGTGCTGCGCCACCTGCTGCGAGGTGCAGCGCCCGCCTGGCAGCAGCGCGGCCACCAGTTGCTGCACCGTGGCCTTGGTGCTCTGGTGGCGGCCCGAGAGCGCGCGGTCCAGGTACTGGCGGGCGAAGCGCGCCATCTCGGGGTTGTTGCCGGGCAGCGGGGTCTGCAGGTCGGCGGCGGTGCAGACGATGCCGTTGAACTCGCTGTTGAAGTCCACCGAGGTGCCGAAGAAGGCCTTGTGCGCCTTCGCGTCCTTCGGCGGCCGGTGCTTGAAGCACACGCGCACCGGCTTCCACGGCCCGCCCAGCAGCTCGCGCACGATGCGGTACATCACGCCCACCGCCAGCTCCATCGACTGGCGCGTGCTGGCCGACTGCTCGACCAGCAGCTCCTCGCGGATGATCACCAACGGCCCGTGGTCCTCCACCCGCGTGAGCAGCGAGGCGTTGAGCAGGCGCAGGTAGCGGCACAGCGTGTCCAGCGCGGCGCGCGCGGTGGGCTCCTCCTTGAGCACCAGGCTGATCGGGCCGAGGTTGGCCAGGTGGCGCCGCGCCGCCATGCGCAGGCCGAAGTCGTCCACGCCGCTGGCCTGCGCGCTGTCTTCCAGCAGCGCCCGCACCGCCGCTGCGCTCAGCGGCGTTTCGGGATCGTCCAGCGCCCGTGGCGAGAGTCCGGCCTTGCGCAGCAGGGCGCGCGCATCCAGCCCCAGCGACTGCGCCAGCTCGACGTAGCCGGAGAGGCTGGCGCTGCGCACCACGGGCACGTAGGGGTAATCCATGAATGTCCCAATTTCGAAAGTCGATGTCCCGATTGGACAAGCACAGTGGGGGGTGCAGGCCTAGGATTTGCCCCACGGTCCGACACCCGGGCCACGACAGGCCCGACGATGGCCTGCGCCACACTGGAGACATCCATGAACGCCTTCCGCTTTTCGCCCCTGCGCCGCGCCGTGTGCGCTGCCGCCCTTGCCCTCACCCTGCCGGCCGCCATGGCCTGGACCGACAAGCCCGTGCGCATGCTGGTGCCCGCACCGGCCGGCGGCACCATGGACGTGGTGGCCCGCATCGTGGCCGACCAGCTCGCGGCCGACATCGGCCAGCCGGTGGTGGTGGAGAACAAGCCGGGCGCCGGCGGCGCCATCGCGGTGCAGGCCATGCTGGCCGCGCCGCCCGACGGCCACACCATCATGATGACGGCGAGCAACATCCTCACCGAGATCCCGCACGTCATGAAGACGGCCTTCGACCCGCTCAAGGACGTCAAGCCGGTGACCGCCATCGCCCGCGCCACCATGGTCATGGTGGGGGCACCCACCGTGCCGGCCAAGGACGTCAAGGGTGTGGTGGCCTGGGTCAAGGCCAACCCCGGCAAGGTCAGCTTCGCGTCGTACAGCACGGGCACCAGCTCGCACTACGCCGGCATGATCCTGAACCAGAAGGCCGGGCTGGACATGCAGCACGTGCCCTTCGCGGGCTCGCCGCCCGCGCTGGCACAGCTCATGGGTGGCCAGGTGCCGCTGATGTTCGACGGCATGGCGACGTCCAAGAAGATGATCGAGGCCGGCAAGATCCAGGCCTTCGGCGTCGCCGGGAAAAAGCGCTCACCGCACCTGCCCAACGTGCCCACCATGGCCGAACAGGGTTACCCCGACCTCGACTTCACCAACTGGGTCGGCATCATCGTGGCCAGCAGCGTGCCACCTGCCCTGGTGCAGAAGATCAACGCGGCGGTGGACAAGAGCGCCGCCTCGCCCAAGGTGCGCGACCGCCTGCTGGGTGCGGGCTTCGATGCGGGCGGCGACGAGACCGCCGAGCAGATGGCGCAGTCGCTGCGCGCCGACTTCGAGCGCAATGCGGCCATCGTCAAGGCCTTCGACATCAAGCTCAACCAGTGAGCCCCTGGTGCTGACAATGAGCACGTTCCTCGCGCCTGCACACTGGCCCCGGCTGCGCACCCACGCGGCCGAGCTGGCCCCAGGCATCACCCTCAGCGCCGTGGTGGCGGTGGCCGCCATGGCGCTGGGCGCCCACTACGGCGCGCCGGTGATGCTGTTCGCGCTGCTGCTGGGCATGGCGCTGAACTTCCTCTCCACCGAAGGCAAGGCCGGCCCTGGCATCCAGTTCACCGCGCGCACCCTGCTGCGCCTGGGCGTGGCCCTGCTGGGGCTGCGCATCACGGTGGCGCAGGTGGCGGCGTTGGGCTGGTCGCCGGTGCTGATGGTGCTGGTCTCGGTGGCCGCGACGATTGCGGTGGGCATGGTGCTGGCGCGGCTGATGGGGTTCCGCCTGTTCTTCGGCCTGCTCACTGGTGGTGCGGTGGCGATCTGCGGCGCGTCGGCGGCGCTGGCGCTGTCCGCCGCGATGCCCGCGCACCCGCTCAAGGAGCGCGCCACGCTGTTCACCGTGATCGGCGTGAGCACGCTCTCGACCCTGGCCATGGTGCTCTACCCGATGCTCACCCACGCGCTGGACATGCCACCGGTGATGGCGGGCTTCTTCATCGGCGGCACCATCCACGACGTGGCCCAGGTGGTCGGCGCGGGCTACAGTCTCTCGCACGAGGCGGGCGACGCCGCCACCCTGGTCAAGCTGATGCGGGTGGCCATGCTGCTGCCGGTGATCGCGCTGGCCGCGGTGCTGGCGCGGCGCTACGAGCGCGAGCAGGGCGGCGATGCGCCGGCCGGTCCACGCCCACCGCTGCTGCCCTGGTTCGCGGTGGCCTTCGCGGTGCTGGTGCTGGTCAACAGCAGCGGCTGGCTGCCGGCGGCGCTGGTGCAGGCGGGGCAGGGCACGTCGCAGTTCCTGCTGGTGGCCTCGATGGCCGCCATCGGCATGAAGACCCAGCTGCGCGAGATCGTCACCGTGGGCTGGAAGCCGGTGGCGCTGATGGTGCTGGAGACCGCCTTTCTGGCAGCGCTGTTCTGGGGACTGCTGCAGCTGTCGTAGCCCGGTGCCGCGTACCCGGCCCACTACACTTCCGGGTTCACACGGAAGGGAACCCCATGGGCGCGCAATGGAAAGCCAAACACAAGGACATCGCGGCGAACGCGAAAGGCAAGCTGTTCGGCAAGCTGGTCAAGGACATCATCATTGCGGCCCGCAACGGCGCCGACCCCGCGGCCAACGCCCGCCTTCGCCTGGTGGTCGAACAGGCGCGCAAGGTGTCCATGCCCAAGGACACGCTGGAGCGCGCCATCAAGAAGGGGGCCGGCCTCACGGGTGAGGCGGTGCACTACGAACACGTGATCTACGAAGGCTTTGCGCCGCACCGCGTGCCGGTGATGGTGGAGTGCCTGACCGACAACGTGAACCGCACCGCGCCCGAGATGCGCGTGCTGTTCCGCAAGGGCCAGCTGGGCACCAGCGGCTCGGTGTCGTGGGACTTCGACCACGTGGGCATCATCGAAGCCGAAGCCACGAACAAGGACGCCGACGCCGAAGTGGCTGCCATCGAGGCCGGCGCGCAGGACTTCGAGCCCGCGGACGACGAGGGCGTGTGCGTGTTCCTCACCGACCCGACCGACCTCGACCTCGTGAGCCGTGCGCTGCCCGCCCAGGGCTTCACCGTGCTGTCGGCCAAGCTGGGCTACAAGCCCAAGAACCCGGTGGACCCGGCCAGCCTGAGCGCCGAGGCGCTGGAGGAGGTGGAGGCCTTTCTGGCGGCGCTGGACGAACACGACGACGTGCAGAACATCTTCGCCGGGCTGGACGGCTGATGATCTGGCGGCTCGTCCGGTGGACCGGCATCGCGCTGCTGGTGCTGCTGGTCGGTGTGCCGGTGGTGTTCGCCATCGCCTTCCTGGGCATCCAGGAGGCGAGCGAGCGCCAGTGGCTGGGCCAGGCGCCGCAGCACGCCGCCATCGACGTGCGCTCGCGCGAGCCGCACGCGGTGGCCCTGCTGGACGTGGGTTTCGACTCGCTGGCCGCGCGCCTGAAGCTGATTGAGGAAGCGAAGCAGTCCATCGAGCTGGAGTTCTTCATCTACGAACTCGACGAGTCCAGCCGCCTGATCAGCCAGGCGCTGGCGCGCAAGGCGGCGCAGGGTGTGAAAGTGCGCATCCTGGTGGATTTCGCGATGCCGGTGTTCAAGCTGGCGCCGCAGGTGGCGCGCACGCTGGAGCAGGCGGGCGTGCAGGTGCGCTACTACAACACCTCGGGCATCGCGCGCTTCTTCGCCATGCAGCACCGCACCCACCGCAAGCTGCTGGTGGTGGACCGGCAGAAGGCCATCATCGGCGGCCGCAACATCGGCAACGACTACTTCGACCTGTCCACCCACTACAACTTCCTCGACAGCGACCTGCTGATCCAGGGGCCGATCGCGGGCGCCATCGTCGACAGCTTCGAGCTGTACTGGGCGTCGGACTGGGTGACCGAGCCCAAGGACATCGCGGTGGACGAGACCGATGCGCCCCGCATCAACCTGCTGGGCAACCGCACGGTGGCCGAAGAGCGCATCAGCGCCGAGCTGCGCCAGCACACCGCGGCGCCGCGGTTCAGCACCTGCCGCGACACGCACTTCGTCACCGACTACCCCGGCTCGGGCGTGGAGCGGCGCAAGGTCTACACGGCGATTGCCTCGCTGGTGCAGGAGGCGAAGCAGCACATCGTGGTCGAGAGCCCGTATCTGGTGCTGCGCGGCGATGGCGTCGCGCTGATGCAGGGGGTGCTTCAGCGCGGCGTGAAGCTGCAGTTCCTCACCAACACCCTGCGTTCCACCGACGCGTTTTACGCCGTGGCCAGCCTGGCCGATTCGCTGGACCGCTTCGCGCTGGTGAACCTCGAAGTCTGGGGCTACGACGGCCGGCCGCTGAAGCAGAACGCCCGCCCGCCCGCGTCCCAGCGCTGGGGCGTGCACGGCAAGCGCGCGGTGTTCGATGACCGCACCGTGGTGGTGGGCACCTACAACATGGACCCGCGCTCGGCCAACCTCAACTCGGAACTGATCGTGATCTGCCGCAACAACCCCGAACTGGCCGCGGCCATGACGACCAGCCTGAAGGCGCGGCTGTCGCAGTCGCGCGCCATCACCGGCGCGCCGGGCGCGCGCGGTTACGACGCGCTGATCGAGGGCGCGGACCCGGAAACCATCTTCCAGATGCGCATGGTCCGGCCCTTCGCCAGCTTCCTGGGCTTCCTGCTCTAGGCGTCGCTCAGGCCGTGGCGCGCTGCTCGCCCAGGCGGCCGTCGCGGAAATCGGCCAGCGCCTGGTAGATCTCGTCGGTGGTGTTCATCACGAACGGGCCGTACTGGGCGATGGGTTCGTTCAGCGGCCGGCCGGCGATCAGCAGCACCCTGGCGTCGGCCGAGGCCTCGATGCGCACACCGTCGCTGGCCGGGTCGTTGGCCAGCAGCGCCATGCGCTGCACCGGCACCGCCGTGCCGTTCACGCTCACCTCGCCGCGGTAGACGTAGACGAAGGCGTTGTGCGTGCCCGGCAGCGCCTGCTCGAAGTGCGAGCCGGCGGCCAGGTGCAGGTCCAGGTACAGCGGCTGCGTGCCCTCGCGCGTCACCGCGCCGGTCACGCCGTGGCTTTCACCGGCGATCACCGTCACCGCCACGCCTTCGGGCGTAGTGAACTGCGGCAGCTCGGCGTTCGAAAAGTCGCGGTACCAGGGCTGGCACAGCTTGTCGCGCGCGGGCAGGTTCAGCCAGAGCTGGAAGCCTTCCATCAGGCCTTCTTCCTGCTGCGGAATCTCGGAGTGGATCACGCCGTGGCCGGCGGTCATCCACTGCACGCCGCCGTTTTCCAGCAGGCCTTCGTGGCCGGCGCTGTCGCGGTGCAGCATGCGGCCCGCGATCATGTAGGTCACGGTCTCGAAGCCGCGGTGCGGGTGGTCGGGGAAGCCGGCGATGTAGTCGTCGGCCTGGTCGCTGCCGAAGGCGTCGAGCATCAGGAACGGGTCCAGCCGGCGCTGCAGGTTTTGCGTCAGCACGCGGGTGAGCTTGACGCCCGCACCGTCGGAGGTGGGTATGCCGGCCACCAGCCGCTCGACGCGGCGGGGCTGCTGCAGGCGGGGGGTGAGGGTGGCGGTCATGGTGGTCTCCGTTGGGTTGAAGATTTAGCCGATGGCGGCGGCCAGGTCGGCCTCGGCCTGGGCAAAGCCCTTGGCCACGGCCTCGGGGCCCATGTTCAGGCCCTCGGCGTAGATCAGGCGCACGTCGGTCAGGCCCAGGAAGCCCAGCACGGTCTTCAGGTAGGGCGTCTGGCTGTCGTGCGGCTGGTCGCGGTAGAGGCCGCCACGGGCCAGCGCCAGGTAGACGGTCTTGCCCTTGACCAGGCCTTCGGGGCCCTTCTCGGTGTAGCGGAAGGTCACGCCGGCGCGGGCCACGGCGTCGATCCAGGCCTTGAGCTGCACCGGCACGCCGAAGTTGTACATCGGCACGCCCAGCACGATGGCGTCGTGCGCCTGCAGCTCGGCGATCAGCGCGTCGTACTCGGCCACCACGGCGGCCTGCCCGGCGCTGCGCTGCTCGGCGGGGGTGAACAGGGCGCCCAGCGCCACCTCGTCGAGCACGGTCACGGGCGTGGTGCCCAGGTCGCGCAGGGTGACGGTGCTGCCCGGGTGGGCGGCCACCAGGCGCTCGCTCACGCTGTTGGCGAGCTTGGTGGAATTGCCGGCTTCGCGACGGGGGCTGGCGTTGATCTGCAGAATCTTCATGGCGGGCTCCTGGGTATTGGGTGATTCGGAAACGGTCAGTAGTTGACCGATGGACTCAACTTTATGGGTTGCGAATCCTCTTGAAAAGCCGTCGAAATGGATAAGATTGTTTCCATGGTGGAACAATCACACCGCGAATGTGGCCCCGACGCCATCGAACCGACCGACCTGCTCATCTTTGCCCGGGTGGCCGAGCTGGGCAGCTTCAGCCAGGCCGCGGTGCGCCTGGGCCTGCCCAAATCCACGGTCTCGCGCCGCGTGGCGACGCTGGAACGGCTGATGGGTGAGCGCCTGCTGCTGCGCACCACGCGGCGCCAGTCGCTCACCGAGTTCGGCCTGCAGCTGCTGGAACACGCGCGGCAGGTGGTGGCCGAACTGGAGGCGGTGCACAGCCTGCGCGAGCAGCGACGCGCCGCGCCCAGCGGCCGTCTGCGCGTGTCCATGCCCAGCGACTTCGCCAACCTGATGCTGGCCGACAGCCTGGCCGCCTTCACCGCGCTGCACCCGGCGATCACGCTCGACCTGGACCTCTCGCCGCGCCGGGTCGACCTGCTCGGCGAAGGCTTCGACGTGGTGGTGCGCATGGGCGAACTGCCCGACGACAACCTGCTGGTGGCCACGCGGCTGGCGGTGTTTGCCAACGGGCTGTATGCCGCGCCGGGCTACCTGCAAGCGCGCGGCGATCCGCAACACCCCGACGACCTGGCCGGCCACACCGCGCTGCGCCTGCTGCGCGGCAACGGCGAGCCGGCGGTCTGGCCACTGAGCCGCGGCAGCGAGCGCTGGTCGGCGGTGCCGCGCGGGCAGGTCAGCGCCAACTCGCCAGAGTTGCTGATGCGCATGGCGCGCGCCGGCGCCGGCATCGCCGCGCTGCCCAACCATTTCGCCGAAGAAGCGGTGAACGCCGGCCAGCTGCGCCGCGTGCTGCCCGACTGGTGCCTGCCCGAAGCGCCGGCCTGGGCGGTCTACCCGGGGCGCAAGCTGGTGCCGCCCAAGACCCGCGCGTTCGTGGACATGCTCAAGGCCGCGCTGGCGCGCTGCGACATGGCGCGCATTCCCCCTTCCAACCTCACCCAGGAGACACCATGACCCACCGCGGACAAGCCCAGCTCGCCATCTGGAGCGACATCGAACCCGGCCAGGAAACCGACTACCTGCACTGGCTCACGCGCGAGCACGTGCTGGAGCGCGTCGGCGTCGACGGCTTTCTCTCGGGTCGCGTGTTCCGCGCCGAGGCCGGTGGCAAGCGCCGCTTCTTCATTACCTACGAGCTGCAGGACGCTGGCGTGCTGGCCGGCCCCTCGTACCTCGCCCGGCTGAACGCGCCCACGCCCTGGTCGCAGCGCACCATGCCCATCCTGCAGAACTTTGCGCGCGGCGGCGGGCCGGTGGTGGCAAGGGCGGGGTTGGGCAATGGATCGGTGGTGGCGCCGCTGCGGTTGGACCTTGCCGCGGCGGGCCTGCAAGACGCTGGCGCGCAGCAAGCGCTGGTGCAGAAAGTCGCGGGGCTGGACGCTGTGGCCCAGGTCTGGCTGATGCAGGTGGACGCGGCCGGCACTGGCGTGCAGACCAAGGAGAAGTCCATGCGCCGCAGCGTGGAGGGTGTGTTCGACGGCGTGCTGGTGGTCGAGGCGCTGCACGCGGCAGGCGCGCAGGCGGCGCTGGACGGGCTGCTGGGTCGTGAACTGGCGGGCGCCGGGGTGAGCGACCCGCAGCTGTTCAGCGCCAGCTTCCAGCTTGACCGGCGGCTGGCCGGGCTGGATGGCGCCAACTGAGCAGGCTCAGTTCGCCGGCGCCGACATCGTCAGCTGCAGCGGTCCGTACCAGGCCGTGACCGCAGCGCCCGAGTTGTTCGAATCGGTCATCAGGCCCAGGCCGATCATCGGCCCCGGCGCCTCGCCGAAGGCCAGCCGGAAGTCGGCCTCCACGTCGCGGTCGAAGTCCACCCACTGGTTCAGCCGCGCCGTGCCCGACTCCACCACGATCTGGCGGATGCGCCCGGTGTAGGGGTTGGGAATCACCGTGCCGGCCGGGTAGCGGTTGTCCCACACATACATGATCGACGCGTAGGGCAGGGGCTTGCCGGCGATCAGGCCCGACAGCTCCGAGACGATGTGGTCGCGCGCCTTCCAGGTGCCGTTGTGGCGGTCGCCATCGAAGCTCAGGATCAGCCGCGCCACCGAATCGTCCTCGCCCTTTTCACCCAGATTGAACGCCGGGTTCAGCGCCGGCACGAACAGCGAGAAGTGCAGGCGTTTGGCCTGCGCGCCGGGGGCGGGCTTGAGCAGCAGGTTCAGCGTGCTGTTGGAGCCCATGGCCTCGGCCCGCACGGCCGGCCGGCCGGCGTGTTCGGTGGCCTGGTAGCGCGTGGGGCGGCGGCTCATGAAGACCTGGTGTTCCCAGGGCGTGGCCGGCGCGGCGCCGTCGATGTGGTTGCTGGCCTGCCAGGCTGTGCCGTCGAGGATCACCGGGCGCTGCTTGGGGCTGGCCTCGTCGGCCTCCGCGGTGGTGTCGTCGGTTCCGTCGGCAGAGGGCGTGGGGGCGGTGGCGCAGGCGCTCAGAAAAAGGGCCAGCAGGGAGGCCCAGAGGCGGGGCGAGCGCGGGGAGAGAGCAGAAGACATGAAAGACGCGTGAGGCAGCGGCGAAAAAGCCGGGCCATATTGTGACGCCGCGGTGCGGGTGGGATGGGTTACGAGTTGTGCCGCCCGGTGGCCGCCCACCCTACAGGCGCTCCAGCCCCACCAGCGCCGCGTGCTGCAGCAGCATGATGGTCTTGCCGTCCTGGATCTCGCCGGTGCCGATCATGGCCAGCGCCCGCTCCAGCGGCAATTCCAGCACCTCGATGTCCTCGCCCTCGCTGGCGTCGCCGCCGCCTTGGCTCACGCGGTCACCGGGCTCGTATTCCGCCACGAAGAAGTGCAGCCGCTCGGTGACGGAGCCCGGGCTCATGAAGGCTTCGAACACCTTGCGCGGCATGCGCACCGCAAACCCAGTTTCTTCCTCCACCTCCCGCCGGATCGCCACTTCCGGTGCCTCGTTGTCCAGCAGGCCGGCGCAGGCTTCCACCAGCATGCCGTCGGCCAGGCCGTTGGCGTAGGCCGGAAAACGGAACTGGCGGGTGAGCACCACCGTGCCCCGCGCCCGGTTGAACAGCAGCAGGGCCGCGCCATCGCCGCGGTCGTAGGTTTCGCGCTGCAGCCGCTGCCAGCGCCCGCTGCTGTGGCGGTAGTCGAAGATGTTCTTCTTCAGCACGAACCAGTCGTCGGCCAGCACGCGCTGTTCGACGATGCGCACGCGTTCGTTCGCGGGCAGCGGGATCTCTCGGTGGTGGGGGTTGGTCATCGTATAAATTCGTGCAGTGTCGTGTAATATCGTGCAATCGTAGCGCGTCCGACGCCACCGCACAAGACATCGCAAAAGAGGCCCCCCATGCTCACCGCCCAGCGTAAACAGCTCATCCTCAGCCGCCTCGCCACGCACGGTCAGATCGTGGCCGGGGAACTGGCGCTGGAACTGGGCACCTCGGAAGACACCATCCGCCGCGACCTGCGCGAACTGGCGCAGCAGGGCAAGCTGCAGCGCGTGCACGGCGGGGCATTGCCCGCGTCCGCCGCCACGGGCGACCTGCGGGTGAGGCAACAGGTGTCGCCCGACGAAAAACAGGCGCTGGGGCGCTTCGGTGCGCAGCTCATCAAGCCCGGCCAGGTGGTCATGCTCGACGGCGGCACCACCGCCATCCAGGTCGCGCGCCAGCTGCCGGCCGACCTGCGCGCCACGGTGATCACCCACAGCCCCAACGTGGCGGTGGAACTGGCCGCGCACCGCCACGTGGACATCATCGTGCTCGGCGGGCGCCTGTTCCGCCATTCCATGGTGAACGTCGGCGCCTCGGTCATCGAAGCCGCGGCGCGCTTCCGGGCCGACCTGTTCTTCCTGGGCGTGACCGGCGTGCATCCCGAAGCGGGGCTGAGCACCGGCGACGCCGAAGAGGCCGACGTGAAGCGCGCGCTGCACGCCCGCGCGGCGGAAACGGTGGTGCTGGCGTCCAGCGAAAAGCTGCTCAGCGCATCGGCCTTCGTCATCGCGCCGATGAAGGGGCTGTCGCTGCTGGTGGTGCCCGACGGCACGCCAGCAAAAACCGTGAAGGCGCTGCGGGCGGGGGGCGTGGTGGTGCAGAAGGCTGATTGAAAAGGTGTTGATCGACAGCGAGCGTATGTCGATTCCAGCAGGTGTGGTTCGTCGTGTGGAGAGCCTGGCGCTCAACCCGCACACCACCAAGGAGAGAACCCCATGCCTAAGATGATCTTTGTCAGCCTGCCCGTGGCCAACCTCGAAACATCCGTGGCCTTCTACAAGGCCCTGGGCTTTGAGCGAAACCCGCAATTCAGCGACGACTCCGCGGCCTGCATGGTGTGGAGCGAGGCGATCTGCGTGATGCTCATCACGCACGCAAAGTGGCGCACGTTCACGCAGCGACCATTCCCTCCGGCCGGAACCGCCGGATTGATGCTGTCGCTGGTCCTGGACAGCCGTGACGCGGTGGACGCGATGAACCAGGCCGCCGCGGCGCATGGTGGGCAGGCCGACGTGAACCCGGCGGAAGACACAGGCTTCATGTACACGCGCGACCTGGCCGACCCCGACGGGCACATGTGGGCAGCGCTCTGGATGGACCCCGTCTCAATGCCGCACGCAGATCAGCGCTGACCCCCGGTGGTGCAGAAGGCTGATGCGTCTTTGGCCTGACCTTCCGCATCAAACGGGCACCTCCGTGCGGCCGGTCTACATGCGATAGCGGTTGACGTACTCCTGCGGTGTCAGGCCAGTCGCCGCCTTGAAGCTGCGCCGGAACCCCGACTCGTCCGCGAAGCCCAACGTGTGGCTCACCTGGGCCGCGCTGCACCCGCTGTGCAGCAGGTGTTCGCCCGCCTGGTGCAGCTTGACCAGCCGCACGAAGCGACCCACCGGCATGCCCGCGAGGTCGTTTACCTTGCGCGCGAGGGTTCGCGAAGAGCAGGCGAGCGATCGGGACAACACCTCCAGTGTGGTGTGGGTGGCAGGCAGGCGCTCGACCAGCTGGCGAAGGCGTGCCAGGAATGGATCGGTTCCGTGCAGGGTCAGCATGGCGTCGAAGACGCTCGCCGCGGGCTGCGGGCGTGGCAACACCATCAGGCGCTGAACGTCCCGCCAGGCCTCGGGGCTGATGCGCTGTTCCATCTGCTCGCTCAGGATGGACAGGTAGCCGTGCACGCCAGAGGCGGTGGCCAGGTTCGGGCCGCTGACCATCGGTTGCTGCCATTGCCAGTTCACCGACGGATGCCGTTGCGACAGCACTGGCGCCATCCACCAGGTGCCGGTGGCGGACTTCCCGTCGAGCCGGCCACTGGCGGCGGCAAGCGCCACGCCGGTGCACCAGGTCCACAGCGGTACCTTGCGACCCAACGCCCTGAGCGACTGCTGCAGCGGCCGCAGTGTCGTCAGCCCCTGATCCAGTTGCGCCGGCGAACCTGCCCAGAAACCGGGCATCAGCAGGGCATCCCAGCGTTGCGCGTCCAGTGCCGCTTCCGCGCTCAACGACATACCGTGCGCACAGGCCACCGGCCCGCGCTTCAAACCCACCCAGTGCACCTTCCAGTGCCGGGCCCCTGAGCGCAGCGCCGCGGCGGACAAAAGATCCGCCGCCGCAAACAGCCCGGCCGGCATGCAGCCGGGGTAGATCAGCAGCCCCACATCGAATCGCGAAGGCGTTGGCATGAAATGACTCCATTGTGTCGTTTTGAGCCATGGTACGCCTAAGCCTGACTGCACAGAATGCAGGCCACTGAATGACCCGGAGAGAACCCTTGAAGATCACGCAGATACGCAACGCCACCCTGTTGGTTGAAATCGCCAACCACCGGGTGCTGGTTGATCCGATGCTGGCGCCGCAGGGCGCCCTGCCGTCACTGAAGTACCTCGTCGGACAGCGGCGCCGCAATCCCGTCGTGGCGCTGCCCGAGGGGGTCGACGCGCTGCTGGACAGCGCCACACACGCCCTGATCACCCATTGCCAGAAAGGACACTTCGACCACCTCGACCGGGCAGGCAAGCGCTGGCTGCGCGAACGCCAGCTGCCGGTGTTGTGCATGCCGGAAGACGAGGACTACCTGCGCACCCGGGGCTTGGCCGTGCAGGTGCTGAATGCCCACGAGTCGACCGAGGTGGCGGGCGGGCGCATCACGCCAGTGCCCTGCCTGCACGGTCGCGGGTGGGTCGGCAAGCTGATGGCGCACGGACACGGCTACATCCTGGAATGGCCCGGAGAACCCACCCTCTATTTGGCCGGAGATACGGTGCTGACCGACGAGGTCTGCCGTGTCATGGCCGCCCTGCCTGTCGACTCGGTCAGCGTATTGCCCGCCGGCGGCGCGGCCATGGACTTCGGCAGCGAACTGATCATGGACGCCGACCAGGCGTTGCGCGCCGCGACGGGCGGGTGCGGGCATGTCGTGCTGAATCACCTGGAGGCACTGGACCACTGTCCCACCCGGCGCAGCGATCTGCGCCTGGAAGCGCGCCGGCGCGGGTTGCAGGACCGTGTGCAGGTTCCTGAAGATGGCGCTTGCCTCCGGTTCGATCTGCAGGGCCACGGACGGTGATGCCGGGCCGGGTGCTCGACGCGGTCAGCGTCCGCGCCGGTAGTGCAGGGCGACCGCGCCGCAGCGCAGCGGCTGTGCAGACACCAGCTCCAGCCGGCGCGTGCCGGGCAGGCCGCCCGCGTACAGCGCCGGGCCGTGACCGGCGATCCGGGGGTGAAGGAGAAAACGGTACTCGTCGATCAGGTCCAGCCGGTCGAGCGCGGTGGCGAGCAGGCCGCTGCCTAGCAGCACACCCGCGGGCGTGGCGTCCTTGAGCGCCTGCACACCAGTGCGCAGGTCATCGGCAGCGATGTGGTGGCTGTGGGTCCAGGGGAAGTCCTTGCGCGTGGACGACACCACGTACTTCGGCTTGGCCTCCAGCTTCACCGCCCATTCGCGCAGCGCCGGTGGCGCCTCGACTTCGCCACGGGCCACCGCCGGCCAGTAACTTTCCATCATCTCGTAGGTGGTGCGCCCCCACAGCATCGCGCCGCACCCGTCCATGAGGCGCGTGAAGAAGGCATGCGTCTCCTCGTCGGCAATGCCTTCCCGATGGTCGACGCAGCCGTCCAGGGTGAGGTTGAGGCTGAAGGTCAGGAGGCCCATGGTGGGCATCACGCCTTGGGCTGCGGCGCCACCACGGGAGGGCCCTCGAATTGCTCCAGCGATGGATCAACGCAAGCCCAGCGTGGCGCACTGGCCACCCAGATGTTGGTGGTGGGCCTGACGGCCGATTGCTCGTCCAGCGTGCCCACCCGAACCACCGTCAGGCCCGGGCGACCACTGGAGTCGGAGAACAACTGGGTGCCGCAGCTTGCGCAGAACCGGCGGGTCACCGTGTTGCCGCTGTCGGCCGTCTTCTTGTGCTGGCCCGGCGCTCCCGAGATCTGGATGGCCTCGCTGGGGAATAGGACGTTGACCGTTCCGTTGGACGAGATCTTCTGGCAGTCCCTGCACCAGCAGATCCTGGATGGACCGGCCTCTGCGTTGATCTCGTATCGGATTTCGCCGCAGAGGCAACCACCGGTGAATGACTTCATGTGAGCTCCTTGTCAGTCTCGATTTCTGCACCAGCGGGAGAGCCTACAGACCGGAGGGACAGGCGTCTACCCGGCCAGGGCCTTGCAGAGCACACGGTTCTCATGGCCCACGCCGTCGATGACGTACTCCTTGGTCCCGATGTCCCGGAAGCCGAGCGACTGGTAGAACGCCAGCGCCCCGTGGTTGCCGGCCCAGGCGGTGAGCCAGAGGGCCTCCAGACCCCGGGCGCGGGCGGACGCCTCGGCCTTGGCCAACAGGCTGCGCCCCAGACCACGGCGCAGGAACGGGCGCTGCACGTACAGCCGGAACACCTCGGCGCCGCGCACGTCTGGAACGGGACAGCTTGTGGCAAAGGAAATATCCACGAAACCCACCGTGTACCCGCCCGATGTGACGAGCAGCAACTCGACATCCGCGTCCCGCAGCCGCCGATCAAACACCTCGGCGGAGTAGACCGTGGCCACTTCCCGTGCGAGGGCGTCGTTGATCCCGTGGGTGGCGTAGGTGTCGAGGAAGACCTGGGTGGCGAGCGTGCTGAGGGTTTGGGCGTCGGTAGTGGCTGCTCGGCGGTGCTCGAAGTCTTCGGGCATGGGGTTTGGAACCGGTATCGGCCAGGAGCGGACGCTCAACGTTGGAGGCCAGGCGCGGCCTTAGGCCGTCGCCTCTGGGCCGACATGTTAAGCCGAATGCTCACCGCGCCGAAGGATTGAAAGTGCCAGGTAGGGAGCATTTGCACTCTTCAGGTCCTCTGCCGTTCATGCCCGCTGTCATCGCTGCGGGATAGATAGGAACCATGCGCCCTTCCATTCCACTTACTTTGCACTGAGCGTTGCATTTTTCCGCAAACGAAGGCAGGAAACTTAAAAGGTACGCGACCCCAAAGCTAAGCCCAACAAAGCCGGCAAAGCACGCTGCAACCAACCAAGATCGTCTAGCGTCAAGTGAGAGTTTCATGCGGCTTAACGTTTGACATGAGGGGCGGCCGAGGGCGATAGCCCTTGGACGTCCCCCTCGATT
>NZ_BCWQ01000009.1 GCF_001592285.1 Hydrogenophaga pseudoflava NBRC 102511
GAGCCGTACTCGTAGATGCCTTCCATGCTGATATGGCGGGCCTCGAAGGCGGCCGGGTTGAACATTTCCGAGAGGAACTGTTCGCTGGCCTTGTCGCCATGCAGCACGCAGTTTTCGCCGCCCTCTTCGTAGTTGAGGACGAACTGCACCGCAATGCGCGCACCGCCCGGCCAGCGGGCGTGGGGCACGTCGCGGCCGTAGCCGATCAGGTCGCGCGGGTAGGGGGCGGTGCTGTCGTAGATCATGCGGGTGCTCAGGAAGAAAGGGCCAGGGACAGGTCGTTGGTGGGCAGCTTGCGGTCGAAGGTCAGGCCCTCCTCCACATGCAGCAGGTGTTCGTTCATCAGGCGCACGGCCAGCTCTTCGTCCCTGGCGGCGAGCGCCTTGACGATGTCGGCGTGCTCTTCGTTGGAGTGCTCGGCGGCCGCGGTGCTCTGGTACATCAGCGTGATCAGGGCGCAGCGCGAGATCAGGTCGCGCAGCAGCTCGGCCAGCACCTCGTTGCCCATGAGTTCGGCCATGCGCACGTGGAAGTCGCCCAGCAGCTCGGTGCGGCCGGGCACGTCCTGGTTGCTCACGGCCTGCTTCTCCTGGGCCACGTGCTCGCGCAGCGCTTTGAGCTTGGCGGGGCTGACCTGGCGAACGAACGCGCGTGTCATCTCGACTTCCAGCATGCGCCGCACCGCGAACACCTGCTTGGCCTCCTCCACCGAGGGGGCGGCCACAAAGGCGCCGCGCGCGGGTTCGAGCCGGATCAGGCGGTTCTGGGACAGCTGGAACAGGGCCTGGCGGACCAGGGTGCGCGACACCCCGAAGTGGTCGGCCAGTTTCTGCTCGGCGAGCTTGGTGCCCGGGTGCAGGCGGTGCTCGACGATGGCCCGGGTCAGCGACTCGACGATCTGGCTGGTGCTGGACGTTTCCATGAAGTCATCATATCCAGAAAAACAAAAAGTGTATACACTTTTGGTCGACCGAACTTCACGAGGACTTCACCATGGGCCTGAGCACCCACGTTCTGGACACGATGCACGGCTGCCCCGCGGCGGGCATGGCTGTCGAGCTCTACACCACCGACGGCGAGCAGGCCACGCTGGTCAAGCGCTTCACGCTGAACCACGACGGCCGCAATCCGGATGGGCCGCTGTACGACAACGCCAGCCTGAAGGTCGGCACCTACCGGCTGGTGTTCGATGTGAAGGGTTATTTCGCGGCCAGGGGGGTGGCGCTGCCCGAGCCCAATTTCCTGAACCGCGTGGCGCTGGACTTCGGCGTGGCCCACACCGACCAGCATTACCACGTGCCGCTGCTGGTCAGCCCCTGGAGCTACAGCACGTACAGAGGCAGCTGAAGCTGCCGGGGGTCACCGGTTCCTCTGGCCTTCGGTCAGCGTGTCGAGCTGGAACTGCCCGCTCTTGTCCCAGAGCCAGGTGTCGACGTAGTAGACACGGCCCATGAGCACTGGCGCGGGGTAGGGCGCGGCTTCCTGGATGGCGCGCTCGATCTCGGCCTTGGCGCCCGGATGGCTGGGCGGTCGCATCCAGTTCATGGTGACGATCCGGCCGCGGTGGTCCAGCTCCAGCTGCATGGTGCCCACGCCCTGCAGCAGCGGCGGCATCTTGCCCTTGAAGATGCGGTGGGCGTTCTTGCCGTAGATGTGTTGTGCGCCATCGCGGCGGTAGTCGCGCGGAGTGGCCGCGTGCGACACGTAGGTGGGCGGCGGTTCGATGGCCACCGGCGCTTCGGACGGCGGGGCCGTGGTCTCCAGCGCGGGCTCGGCGGGCGGCGGCGTGGGCACCGGCGAGGCGCAGGCGGCGAGCAGGGCGACCACGGCCAGGGAGGCCAGTCGGTGGGCGGCAATGAAACGGGCAGTTGGAGCGTGCATGGTTGTCTCTCGGTGTCTTCGTGATCGGCGAAGTCGCCGCCAGGCAGGGCGCCATAGGGCTGGGAGGATGCAGTTTATGGCTCTTTGCCCACTTGCCCAAGCAAGAACCCGGTGGATACTGCCAGGCGGTCGCCGCATCGGCGTATATGGACGGATTTTTGGCATGCACGCCACACAGCACCCCGATCTTGCCCCCCTGTTTGAACGCCTGGCGCGGGCACCGGCGGTGCTGGTGTCGGTGTCGCACACCCAGGGCTCGGTGCCGCGGGAGGCCGGCACCTGGATGGCCGTCTGGCCCGACGGGCAGATCGGCACCATCGGTGGCGGCCACCTGGAATGGGACGCGCTGAAGCAGGCCCGGGACGCGCTGGCAGCCGGCGCGTCGATGCCCTGGACACACCGGGTGGCGCTCGGTCCCAGCCTCGGGCAGTGCTGCGGCGGGGTGGTGGAGCTGCGCTTCGAGCCGGTCACGCTGGCCGAGGCGGGCGCCCTGCGGCAACGGCTGGCACCGGTGCTCACGCCGGTCGCCCTGTTCGGCGGCGGCCACGTCGGGCAGGCCATCGTGCGGGCGCTGGCGCCGCTGCCGTTCGCGGTGCACTGGATCGACAGCCGCGACGGCGTGTTCCCGGACCGCCTGCCATCGACGGTGTGCGCCGAACATTCCGAGCCGGTGCAGGACGCGGTCCGCGATCTGCCGCCTGGCGCGCGGGTGCTGATCATGAGCTTCTCCCACGCCGAGGATCTGGACATCGTGGCGGCCTGCCTGCAGCGGCGCCGGGCGTCGGGCGACCTGCCGTTTGTGGGCCTGATCGGCAGCAGGACCAAATGGGCCACCTTCCGGCGCCGGCTTCTGGAGCGGGGTTTCACGGACGGTGAGCTCGGGGGCATCACCTGCCCGATCGGACTGCCCGGCATCGGCGGCAAGGAGCCGGCGGTGATCGCGGCTTCGGTGGTCGCCCAGCTGCTGATCCAGCGCAGCGCCTGACGCTGCGCCACAGGTCGCCATGCGGCCGGCTTTTTCTATCCGTTGCGGGTAAACCCCAGTCATTTGGGGCGCTCAGCCCCTTGTTGCGTTCGATTATTGTATACAAACTATGTGTTCGAAATTTGAATCCAACAAGGAGATGCCATGAAACTGCGCGTGATCAACCCGAACACCACGCAGGCGATGACGGACACCATTGGCCAGGCCGCACGCCGCGTGGCCGGGCCGGGCACACTGATCGTGGCCAGCCAGCCCGCCAGCGGTCCGGTGTCGATCGAGAGCCATTTCGACGAAGCCGTGGCCGCCATCGGGGTCGCCGAGGAGGTGCTGGCTGGCGAGCGTGAGGGCACCGATGCCTACGTGATCGCCTGCTTCGGCGACCCGGGTCTGTGGTCGGCCCGCGAACTGACCCGGGCGCCCGTGATCGGCATCGCCGAGGCGGCCTTCCACATGGCCGCCCTGATCGCCACCCGCTTCTCCGTGGTCACCACGCTGGGCCGCACCTGTGTCATTGCCGAGCACCTGCTGGCCCAGTACGGTTTCGAGCACCAGTGCCGCCGGGTGCGCGCCGCCGAGATCCCGGTGCTGGACCTGGAGCACGACCCCGATGCGTCCCTGCGCAGGATCATCGAAGAGAGCCTGCGGGCCAAGCAAGAGGATGGGGTCGGCGCCATCGTCCTGGGCTGCGGCGGCATGGCCGACCTCACCGACGAGATCTCGCGGGCCGTGGGTCTGCCCGTGGTCGAAGGCGTGACCGCGGCGGTCAAGCTGGCCGAATCTCTGGTGCACCTGGGCTTGCACACCAGCAAGCACGGCGACCTGGACTTCCCCCGTCCCAAGGCCTTTGCGGGCCGTTTCAGTCACTTCAGCGCCTGAGCGGCGCATCCTGCTTCCACCCACAAGGAGACAACACCATGAGCGAAGCGCAAGAGAAAGTGGCCGGTGAAGAATCGCTGGCACCACAGGAAACCCGGATCATGGACCGCTGGTCCTACCTGCTGGCCTGGCTGGGTGGCTGCGTGTCCATCGGCACCTTTGCCATGGGCTCCAGCCTGGTCGGCCAGCTGAACATGCTGCAGGCGGTGGTGGCCATTGCCATCGGCTGCTTCGTCATCGGTGTGGCGCTGGCCATCAACGGCGCCGCGGGCCACAAGTACGGCATCCCCTTCATGGTGCAGGCGCGCACCGCCTTCGGCTTCTCGGGCACCCGCCTGCCTGGCCTGGTGCGCGCGGTGCCGGCGGTGGTGTGGTTCGGTTTCCAGAGCTGGATCGGTGCCGGCGCGCTGAACGCGGTGTCGGCCACGCTGCTGGGATGGGACAACCTGGTGGCCTGGTTCGTCATCTTCCAGTTGCTGCAGATCGCGCTTTCGGTCTACGGCTTCAAGGGCATCAAGTGGCTGGAGAACGTGGGCAGCGTGTTCATCATCGCGTCGCTGATCTACATGTTCTACGCCGTGATCACCAAGTTCGGCGGCGCCATCAACGAGCGCATCACCAGCATCGAGGGCACCTGGGGCATGCCGTTCTGGGGCGCGACGATGCTGTTCCTGGGCATCTACAGCACCATGATGCTCAACGTCAGCGACTACTCGCGCGAACTGCACAAGAACGTGCGGCCCGGTCCCCTGACCACGATCTACGCCATGAGCATCCTGCCGGCCACCCTGTTCATGGGCCTGATCGGCCTGATGGTCTCCGGGGCCACCGGCACGGCCGATCCGATCAAGGTGTTCTCCAGCGCGGTCGACAACACGCCCCTGCTGGTCACCACGCTGCTGTTCATCGCCTTCGCCCAGGTCACCACCAACGTGCTCAACAACGTGGTGCCCCCGGCCTATGTGCTCATGGACCTGTTCCGCCTCTCGTTCCGCAAGTCGGCGGTGGTGGTCGGTCTGCTGGCCTTCTGCACCTTCCCGTGGGTGCTCGTGAAGGACGAATCCGCCTCGGGCCTGCAGATGTTCGTGCAGACCTATTCCGCCTTCCTGGGACCGATCTTCGCGGTGCTGGTGGTGGACTATTACGTGCTGCGCGGCCGCCGCCTCGATCTGGCCAAGCTCTACGACGAGAACGGCCCGTACCGGGGTGTGAACTGGGCCGGCATGCTGGCCACGCTGGCCGGTGCGGCCGTGGCGCTGTCCTTCCCGTCCATCAGCTGGTACGCGAGCCTGTTGCCGGCCGGCGTGGTGTACTACCTGCTGATGAACCACTGGGCGCCGTGCCGCCGCTTTCTCGATGGCGAGCCGAGCGTGGCGGCCCCGATGACCGCCAGCCGCCGGAGGGCCTGAGCCTAGAATCCGGGCATGCCCAGAAAACGCAGCAGCCCGGTGAACGCCCATGCACCACAGGTGGGGCCGGAGGACGCGCTGGACACGACCGAGCGCGGTCCGACGGTGGAGAGCATCGCGCAGGATGTCGCCGCCGCCATCGTGGAAAAGCGCATCCCGCCGGGCACCTGGCTGCGCGAGGAGGCCCTCGGCCGGGTCTACGGGGTGAGCCGGACCAAGGTGCGCGCCGCGCTGCTCATGCTGGCCAAGGACAAGCTGGTCGAGACCATTCCCGACAAAGGCACTTACGTGTGCCAGCCGAGTGTGGAAGAGGCGCGCGAGGTGTTCTCGGCGCGCCGCCTCATCGAGGCGGAGATCGTGCGGCTGTTCGTGGCACGCGCCCGGCCGGCGGACTTCGAGCAGCTGCGCCAGCACATCCGCATGGAGCGCTCCGCGCTCAAGGGGCCCTCGCTCGGCGCCGTCCGGGAAAAGCTGCTCGGGGATTTCCACGTGGCACTGGCCGAGGCCGCCGGGCACCGCATCCTCACCGAGATCCTCACCGAGCTGGTGGCGCGCAGTTCCCTGATTGCCATGCTCTATCAGAGCAGCAACGACGCGCACTGCTCGACCGACGAACACGAGCAGTTCCTGCGCATCTGCGAAACCGGCCATGCGGACTCGGCAGTGGCCAACATGATGGACCACCTGCAGCGCCTGGAGGCCAGCCTCGACCTGGGACAGGTGCGGGTCAGTCGGCAGCTGGATCTGGTCAACGCGCTGATGATGTGACCCCTGCGCGGGTGGCACGCCCCGTGCTTGGTGGCTGGGCACCACCCCGGGTAAACCCCGGATCAACTGTCTCCAAAAAGTGTATACACTTTGTTCATCCGGTCGCAGCGGAGCGGGTGCCTGGGCCTCAGCCCGGGCGCTCATTTACGCGGCCCTCAGTCGGCTCAGAGCGCCCGCGGTGGTGAGTCGCAAACCCTGACGGTGTCACCGTCCACGTGTTGAGGTGCCATGGAAACCTATCTGCTCGACTGGGCCAATCTGCTGCTGCGCTGGCTGCATGTCATCGTCGCCATCGCCTGGATCGGTTCCTCCTTCTACTTCGTCTTTCTCGACAGCAGCCTCACACCGCCCGAGGACGAACAGCTCAAGAAGGACGGCGTCGGCGGCGAGCTCTGGGCGCTGCACGGCGGCGGGTTCTACCACCCGGTCAAGTTCAAGGCCGCGCCGCCCAAACTGCCCGACCACCTGCACTGGTTCTACTGGGAAAGCTATTCCACCTGGCTCTCGGGCTTTGCGCTGTTCCTCATCTCCTACCTCTGGAGCCCCAGCGTCTACCTGATCGACCCTCGGGTCATGGAATGGTCGCCTGCGGGCGCGATTGCCGCGGCACTGGCCTTTCTGGTGGTGTTCTGGTTCGCGTACGACATCATCTGCCGCACCCTGGGCCAGACGAAGAACGGCGACGCCAAGGTGGGCGCGCTGGTGCTGGTGCTGGTCTGCATCGCGGCTTATGCGGCCACGCAGATGTTCGCCGGCCGCGCCGCCTTCCTGCTCATGGGCGCGATGCTGGCCACGGCCATGAGCGCCAACGTGTTCTTCTGGATCATTCCCGGCCAGCGCACCATGGTGGCCGACATGAAGGCCGGCCGGCCGGTGGACCCGATCCACGGCATCCGCGGCAAGCAGCGCAGCGTGCACAACACCTACTTCACGCTGCCGGTGCTGTTCGCCATGCTCAGCAACCACTACAGCTTCACCTACGCCCACCCGCAGAACTGGCTGATCCTGATCGCCATCATGTTCGCGGGCGCGGCCATCCGCCAGTTCTTCGTCATGCGCCACGGCTACAAGCTCGGCCGCAACCCGCACCCCTGGAAATACGCGGCCGTGGGCGTGATGGTGCTGCTGGGCCTGATCGTCTGGCTGCGCCCCGCGCCCACCGCGCCGGCGGCAGCGGCGCCGGCCACTGTGGGTTATGCGCAGCTGCAGCCGGTGGTGGCGCAGCGCTGCGTGATGTGCCACGGCGAAGCCTTGCAGAGCAAGGGCGTGCGCCTGGACTCGGCGGACGAGCTCAAGAAGAACGCCCAGATGGTCTACCA
Organism: Hydrogenophaga pseudoflava NBRC 102511; assembly: GCF_001592285.1. Classification (GTDB taxonomy): domain Bacteria; phylum Pseudomonadota; class Gammaproteobacteria; order Burkholderiales; family Burkholderiaceae_C; genus Hydrogenophaga; species Hydrogenophaga pseudoflava. The sequence continues at coordinate 7,239 of NZ_BCWQ01000009.1, forward strand.
GCAGGTGGTGGTGCAGAAGCTCATGCCGATGAACAACGCCACCGGCCTGACCGAGGACGAACGGGCCTTGTTCGCGCAGTGGTTCAAGGCCGGCGCACCGGTGAACTGAAGCGTCCTGCGCTACCCTCAGGGTTTTCCAACCAACGGGAGACCCCATGAAAACACGCGCTGCGGTGGCCTGGAAAGCCGGCGAACCCCTGACCATCGAAACCGTCGATCTGCAGGGGCCGAAGTTCGGCGAGGTGCTGGTCGAGATCAAGGCCACCGGCATCTGCCACACCGACTACTACACGCTCTCGGGCGCCGACCCCGAGGGTCTGTTCCCCGCCATCCTGGGCCACGAAGGCGCGGGCATCGTGGTGGACGTTGGCCCCGGCGTGACCTCGCTCAAGAAGGGCGACCACGTCATCCCGCTCTACACGCCCGAATGCCGCCAGTGCAAGTTCTGCCTGAGCCGCAAGACCAACCTCTGCCAGCTCATCCGCGGCACGCAGGGCAAGGGCCTGATGCCCGATGCCACCAGCCGCTTCTCCATCGACGGCAAGCCCATCCTGCACTACATGGGCACCAGCACCTTCGCCAACCACACCGTGGTGCCCGAGATCGCGCTGGCCAAGATCCGCGAAGACGCGCCCTTTGACAAGGTCTGCTACATCGGCTGCGGCGTCACCACCGGCATCGGCGCGGTGCTGTTCACCGCCAAGGTGGAGGCGGGCGCCAACGTGGTGGTGTTCGGCCTGGGTGGCATCGGCCTGAACGTGATCCAGGGCGCAAGGATGGTGGGTGCCGACAAGATCATCGGCATCGACCTCAACCCCGAGCGCGAGGCCATGGCCCGCCAGTTCGGCATGACGCACTTCCTCAACCCCAAGGACCACGAGAACATCGTCGATGCCATCGTGCAGCTGACCGACGGCGGCGCCGACTACTCGTTCGAGTGCATCGGCAACACCAAGGTGATGCGCCAGGCACTGGAGTGCACGCACAAGGGCTGGGGCCGCAGCATCATCATCGGCGTGGCCGAGGCTGGCGCCGAGATCAGCACCAGGCCGTTCCAGCTGGTCACCGGCCGCAAGTGGGAAGGCTCGGCCTTCGGCGGCGCGCGTGGCCGCACCGACGTGCCCAGGATCGTCGACTGGTACATGGAAGGCAAGATCGACATCGACAGCCTGATCACCCACAAGCTCAAGCTCGAAGACATCAACGAAGGCTTTGCGCTGATGAAGCGCGGCGAGTCCATCCGTTCCGTCGTCGAGTTCTGAGCCCGCCATGGCGCTGCCGCTGCTGAACGCCGACACCCGCGTGCGCGCCGGCGTGCTGGAGGTGGCCTGCCACATGGCCGGGCCGGCCGACGGCCCGGCCGTGCTGTTGATGCACGGCTTCCCGTACGACATTCATTCGTATGTCGACGTTGCACCGATGCTGGCCGCCGCCGGCTGCCGCGTGGTCGTGCCCTACCTGCGCGGCTACGGCGGCACGCGTTTTCTTGACGCGGCCACGCCGCGCTCGGGCGAGCAGGCGGTGCTGGGCGATGACCTGCGGGCTTTGCTCGACGCGCTGTCCATCGAACGCGCCGTGCTGGCCGGATACGACTGGGGCGGCCGCGCTGCCTGCGTGGTGGCAGCGCTGTGGCCCGAACGCTGCACCGGTCTGGTCACGGTCAACAGCTACAACCTGCAGCACATCGCCCGCGCGATGGTGCCGGACACGCCCGAGAACGAGCAGCGCCTCTGGTACCAGTACCTGTTCCACAGCGAGCGCGGCCGCGCGGCGCTGACGCAGGACCGGCGCGCGCTGTGCCGCCGGCTGTGGGCACTCTGGTCGCGGACCTGGGCGTTCGACGACGCCACCTTCGAGCGCAGCGTCGCCGCCTTCGACCACCCCGACTTTGTGGACGTGGTCATCCACTCCTACCGCCACCGCTTTGGCCTGGTGCCGGGCGATCCGGCGGTGGCCGCGGTGGAGCGCCGCATCGCCGCCCAGCCACCCATCACCGTGCCCACCATCAGCTTCGACGGCACGGCCGACGGCGTGCGCCCCTGGGAGCCCGCCGCCGCCAACGCCCACCGTTTCACCGGCCTGCGCCAGCACCGCGTGCTGCCCGGCATCGGCCACAACCTGCCGCAGGAAGCGCCGCGCGCGTTTGCCGACGCAGTTCTTGAACTGATCCGCCGCTGACTCTTTTCATCACGAACAACACCATGGCCCTCGAACGACTTGAACTGCTCAGCGAACACGGCTGCTTCGGCGGCGTGCAGCGCTTCTACAAACACTTCTCGGTCAACCAGATCGGCCTGCCGATGCGCTTTGCGCTGTTCCTGCCGCCGCAGGCGCTGGCCGGGCAGAAAGTGCCGCTGCTCACGTATCTGGCCGGTCTCACCTGCACCGAAGAAACCGCGACCATGAAGGCCGGCGCGCAGCGCATGGCCGCGCAGCTGGGACTGGCCCTGCTGTTCCCCGACACCAGCCCGCGCAACAGCGGCATCGACGGCGAGGACCACCACTGGGACTTCGGCGTGGGCGCCGGCTTCTACCTGGACGCCACCGAACACCCCTGGGCCGGCCACTGGCAGATGGAGAGCTACCTGCTGCAGGACCTGATCCCCGGCGTGGTGGCCGAATTCGGCCTCGACGGCGACCGCCTCGGCATCACGGGCCACTCCATGGGTGGCCACGGCGCGCTCACGCTCGCGCTGCGCCATCCCGGCGTGTTCCGCAGCCTCTCGGCCTTTGCGCCCATCTGTGCGCCGACGAAGTGCCCCTGGGGCCACAAGGCCTTTCTGGGTTACCTGGGGCAGGACGAGTCGACCTGGGCCACGCACGACGCCGGTCTGCTGATGGCGGCGCAGCAGACGGCGCCATATCCCGGGGGCATCCTGATCGACCAGGGCCTGGCCGACAAATTCCTGACCGAGCAGCTCTACCCTGAAGCTTTCGAGGCCGCCTGCGCCCAGGCGGGCCAGCCGCTCACGCTGCGCCGCCACGCCGGCTACGACCACGGCTACTACTTCATCAGCAGCTTCATCGACGACCACCTGCGCCACCACGCGCAGGCGCTGGCCTGAGCGATCACCCAGCGCACCGGACCCCTGGTCAGCGCGGCAACTGCCGGTAGGCCGCATCAGCCAGCACCGCCAGCCGTTCGCGCGCCAGGTTGCCGCTGAGGGCATAGCCCATGCGGCGGTCGACCCAGTAGAAGGTCTCGGTCTCGCCCACCCGTATGAACTGGAACGCGGTGTCCTGGCCGGCCTGGTCGCCCAGCACCGAGACGTGCAGGGTCACGCGTTCGCCGGCCGCCGATTCGTACATGAACAGGGCGCGCGCCTCGCTGTTCTGTCCGGGCAGCAGGCGCCCGCCGATCAGCGCGAAGCCCTGCTCCTGCAGTTGCGGGGCGGTGAGCGGCGTGCCCAACCGCCGGGACAGCCACTGGATCAGGTGCGCCTGCTCGGCCACGCCGACCTCGACCGGATGGCGCTTCTCGGGCGTGTAGACCGCGTGGGCCACGCGCGCCTCCTGCACGAAGCCCGGAGTCGCGCCGGCCAGGCGGGCGGCCGGATCGCCGGCACTGCGGCCCCACCAGCCACCAGCGAAGCCCAGCGCCAGCAGCACGCTGGCGGCGAGCGCCTGCGGCCAGACGGCGCGGCGCGCCGGGCGGGTGGCCCGGGCCAGCGCGAGCGGCACCGGCTCGTCGAGCACGCTGCGCTGCAGGCCTTGCAGCGCGGTGCGCTGGGCCTGCCAGTCCTGGACGCGCCGCGCGTCCTCGGGGTGGTCCTGCAGCCAGGCCGACACCGCGTCGGAGCGGTCGGCCGGCAGCTGGCCGTCGACCCAGGCATGCAGCTCGGCGTCGGTCACGGGCGGGATGGGGTCGGCGTTCATGATTCAGGCAACGATTTTCAGCCGGGGCGTGACCGCGGTCGGAGGCTCTCCGCTGGTGAGCCGGCGCAGCTGTTCGCGGCCCCGGGAGAGGCGCGACATCACCGTGCCCACGGGCACACCCAGGACCTGGGCGGCCTCGGTGTAGGACAGCTCTTCCACACAGACCAGCAACACGGTTTCGCGCAACACCGGGCTCAACTCGGCCAGCGCGTGCTCCAGGTCCAGCCGCTCGGGCACCCGTGCCAAGGGGTCGTGGCTGGGTTCGTGGCGCTCCTCCAGTTCGACCGTGTCGCGCTCGTGCACCTGGTCGCGGACCTGGTTGAGGTGCAGGTTGTGCATCAGCGACAGCAGCCAGGCGCGCAGGCCGCTGCCGTCGGGCCGCGGCTTCCAGAGCGGCCACTTGTGGCAGGCGCGTTCCAGCGTGTCCTGCACCAGATCGTCGGCGCGGCTGGCGTCCCCCGTGAGCAGCCGCGCGTATCGGCGCAGGCGGGGGATGTGGGGCAGGGTGTCTTCGGGGCCCAAGGGGGATCAGGGGGTGGCCACGCGCCAGACCTTGTTGAAGCCGTCGCCGGTCTTGTCGCCCGGCTTGGTGTCCTTGATCCAGTAGTAGAGTGGCTTGCCCTTGTAGGCGATCTGCCGGCCGCCGTCGTCGCGGGTGATGACGCTGTAGTCGCCCGAAGCGTTGGCAGCGCCGGCCATCAGCGGGGGCCAGTTGGTGGCGCAGGGGCCGTTGCAGGTGCTCTTGCCGCTGCCGGCCACATCCTTGTCGAAGGTGTAGAGCGTCATGCCGTTGGGGCCGGTGAGCATGCCGTCGCGGGCCATGACGCCGCCGGGCGCGCTGGTGCTGCTGGCACAGCCGATCAGTGCGGCGGTGCCGAGCGTCAGGGCGGCGGCCGTGCGAAGGATGGGGAATCGGGACATGGTGAGCTCCTGGAAGGGAATGAAAAAAACCGGTTGGCAAACGGTAAACACCGTGGCCCACCGGTTTATTCCCTGCCGATCCCGCTTTTTTTACCTCAGGACTGCCAGAGCACGGTCTTGCCGGAGTTTTCCCATGCCTCGTAGTGTTTTGCGTACAGGTCTTCGATGCGGTTGCGCTTGACCTTGAAGGTCGGCGTGATCACGTCGTTGTCCACCGTCCAGGCGGTGGTGGTCACCACCAGGCACTGCAGGCGCTCGTGCGGGTCCAGCGTGGCGTTGATGGCCTTGATGTGGGCCGCCAGCGAGCTTTCCAGGGCGGCGCGACCTTCGGCGCTGGCCGACTGGGCCACGGCATCGGCATTGAGCATGGCGATGCCCAGCGGCTGGCCCAGGTTGGCGCCGGTGACCACGCAGGCCTCGATGGCCTCGTGCATCACCAGCTTGTCCTCGATCGGCGCCGGTGCCACGTACTTGCCCTTGCCGGTCTTGAACAGGTCCTTCACGCGGCCGGTGATGTGCAGCAGGCCCTGCGCGTCGATGCTGCCCTTGTCGCCGGTCTTGAGCCAGCCGTCGGGGGTGAACACCTCGGCCGTCTTCTCCGGCTCCTTGTAGTAGCCCTGCATCAGCGCCTGGCTCTTCATCTGGATCTCGCCGGTCTCGGGGTCGATGCGCTGCTGCACGTCGGGGTAGGTCGGGCCGACGGTGCCGCGCTGGTTCTTTCCGGCTTCGGTGATGTGCGAGAGCGCCAGGTTCTCGGTCATGCCGTAGCCCTCGTTGATGGCAATGCCGAGCTGGCCGTACCACTCCAGCAGGGCCAGCGGCATGGGCGCCGCGCCGCCCGCGGCGAAGCGGCATTGGTCCAGGCCCAGGGCCTTGCGGATCTTCCTGCGCACCAGACCACCGATGAGGGGAATGCCCAGCAGCCGGTTCAGCTTGGCCGGCGGCATCTTGTGGTGGATGCCCTGCTGGAACTTGACCCACAGCCGAGGCACCGAGAAGAACACCGTGGGGCGGGCGCGCTGCAGGTCGGCGGTGAAGGTGTCCAGCGACTCGGCGAAATACACGTGCATGGCCGTGCGCAGCCAGCCGTGCTCGACCAGCATGCGCTCGACCACGTGCGCCAGCGGCAGGTAGGACAGCATGCGGTCGTCCTGGGTCAGGGGAATTCGCTGCAGGCCGCGGTCCAGCGCCCAGGCGAAATTGCCGAAGGAGTGCATCACGCCCTTGGGCAGGCCGGTGGTGCCCGAGGTGTAGATCAGCGTGGCCAGCTCGTCCTCTCCGCGGACGGGCGACTCCTTCATCGGGGTGGTGCGCGCAACGATGGCATCCCAGCCCTCGTAGGCCTGCTTCGCGTCGTCGGGTGAGAGCGGGTAGCTCATGCAGGGCAGGCCGGCGGGCACGCCGGGCTTCATGTGCTCCCAGCCATCGAGCTTGCCGACGAACAGCGCCTTGGACTCGCTGTGGGTCAGGATCTGGGTGATGGTGTCGGGCGCCAGCGTCGGGTAGAGCGGCACCGAGACGTAGCCAGCCATCCAGATCGCCAGGTCGCTCATCATCCACCAGGCGCAGTTCTTGGACAGGATGGCGACCTTGCTGCCGGGCGCCCAGCCCTGGGCCTTCAGGTGCGCAGCCATGCGCCGGCTGTGGTCGGCCACCTGGGCCCAGGTGAAGTCCTGCACCACGCCTGCACCCATGGGCTGGGTCAGGGCCACCCGCGACGGGGCGGTTTTCTCCCAGTGGTACAGGCGTTGCAGGGCGAGGTAGTCGGGCGAAATCTTGGTCATGCTGGTCTCCAGGTGAATGCCGGACTCTACCGGGGCCGGGCCGGCCGTCGGCAGCGGGCTTTCCCGCGTGTTTTCTAGAGCCTGCGCTCCAGTTTGCACGCAGCGCTGACCAGGATGGGCCGCATCTCAATGCCACAGACCAGCGCTATGCTGACCGGATGACCTCTTCCATCGAACTCATTGAATTCACCACCGGCGGTGACCCGGCCGCCCAGCCGGTGGCCAGCATTGTGGTGCTGCACGGCCTCGGGGCCGACGGCCGCGACTTCGTGCCGGTGGCTCAGGCCATGGACCTCTCGACCATCGGACCGGTGCGCTTCGTGTTCCCCAGCGCACCGGCGCGGCCGGTGACGATCAACGGGGGCTATGAGATGCGCGCCTGGTACGACATCTTTTCCCTCAGCACAGACCCGGCCGCGCCGCGCAAGGAGGACGAGGCGGGCCTGCGCGAGAGCCAGGCCATCGTGCTGCAGCTGGTCGAACGGGAGGTGCAGCGCGGTGTGCCGGCGCACCGCGTGGTGCTGATGGGCTTTTCGCAGGGCTGCGCCATGACCTTGCTGGCCGGCCTGCGCGCACCGCAGCGGCTGGCGGGCCTGGTGGCGCTGTCGGGCTACCTGCCGCTGGCGGCGACCACCGCGGCGCAGGCCAGCGAGGCCAACCGGGGGGTGCCAGTCTTCATGGCGCATGGCGATGCCGACGACATCGTGGTGCTGGCGCGCGGCGAGGCGGCGCGCGACGCGCTGGCGGCTCTGGGCTACCCGGTGCACTGGCATTCCTATCCCATGGGGCACGAGGTGTGTATGGACGAGATCGCCGACCTCAACGCCTGGCTGGAGGGTCGGTTGTCGAACCCGGCGTGACAAATATTTGTTACCGATCAATTCAACTGCAACCAGCCGGCGCCAGAGCGCCGGCGACCTGTAACAACGCCATGGCTGGCGCTATGCTGATGCCATGAGCACCCGTCGGAAGATCCAGCTGCGCGAAACCGTGACCGGCGGTGACCCGTCGGCGGTGCCTTCCGCCACCCTGATCGTCCTGCACGGACTGGGGGCCGACGGGCAGGACTTTGCGCCGCTGGTGACCGAGCTGGACCTGTCGTCCGCCGGGCCGGTGCGGTTCGTGTTTCCCAACGCCCCGCTGCGCACCGTAAGCCTCGGCGACGGTGAACCCGGTCAGCCCATGCGCGCCTGGTACGACCCGCGCCCGGTAGCGGCCGAAACCGGTGCGGTGTCGACGCAGGACGAGGAGGGCCTGCGCGCCTCCTGCGAGGTGGTGCAGGCGCTGATCGACCGCGAGGCGGCGCGCGGCGTGCCACCCGGCCACGTGGTGCTGCTGGGCTTTTCTCAGGGCGCGGTGATGACGCTGATGGCGGGCCTGCGGGCGCCCCAGCGGCTGGCCGGCCTGGTGGTGCTCTCGGGTTACCTGCCGCTGTCGATTGCGACCGAGGCCGAGGCCAGCCCCGCCAACCGCGACGTGCCGATCTTCATGGCGCACGGCCGGCAGGACCCGGTGGTGCTGCCGCAGCGCGCCGAGTCCTCGCGCGACAAGCTGTTGCGCCTGGGCTACGACATCGCCTGGCACGACTACCCGATGGGGCACGAGGTCTGCCCGCGGGAGATCCGCGACCTCAACGGCTGGCTATCGGTGCTGCTCGCGCCCTGGCACTGAGCGCGGCGGCGCTCAGCGTGCCGCGTTCGCCAGTTCGATGGCCAGGCGGTTGTGCCGTTCCACGAGTGGGCCAAGGTCCACGGTGACGAGCCGGCCTTCCCGCACCACCACCCGACCGTTGACCACCGTGTAGGCCGCCTGCGGGCTGGCACACAGCAGCAGGCTCGCCAGCGGGTCGTGCACCGCACCGCCGGCAAAGCCCAGGGTGCGCAGGTCGAACAGCGCCAGGTCGGCGCACATGCCCGGCGCCAGGTGGCCGATGTCTTGGCGGCCCAGCACCTGCGCGCCGCCGCGGGTGGCGATGTGCAGCGCGTCGCGCGCGGTCATCTCGGCCGGCCCGAGGTCGCAGCCGAAGAAGGTCTTGCCGCCGCGGGTCTCGGGGGCTGAGAGCGCGCGGCCCACGCGCGCCAGCAGCAGCGCCTGCCGCGCTTCGTTCACCATGTGGGCGCCGTCGTTGCTGGCGCTGCCGTCCACGCCCAGGCCCACCGGCACCCCGGCGTCCAGCATGCGGCGGACGGGCGCGATGCCGCTGGCCAGGCGCATGTTGCTGCAGGGGCAGTGCGCCACGCCGGTGCGGCTGGCCGCGAACAGCGAGATGCCCTCGTCGTCGAGCTTGACGCAGTGCGCGTGCCAGACGTCGTCGCCCAGCCAGCCCAGTTCCTGCGCGTACTGCGCGGGCGTCATGTGGAACTTCTCGCGGCTGTAGGCGATGTCGTGGTCGTTCTCGGCTAGGTGGGTGTGCAGGCGCACGCCCTGGCCCTTGAAGCTTCGGGCGAGTTCGGCGCTCTGCTGCATCAGTGCGGGGCTGACCGAGAACGGTGAGCACGGCGCGAGGGCCACCTGCACCATGGCGCCGTGGTCGGCGCTGTGCCAGGCCTCGATCAGGCGCTGGCTGTCTTTCAGGATGGCGTCTTCCTTTTCCACCACCCGGTCCGGCGGCAGGCCGCCCTGTGACTGGCCCACGCTCATGCTGCCGCGTGTGGCCAGGAAACGCATGCCGATGCGCTGCGCCGCCTCGATGCTGTCTTCCAGCCGCACGCCGTTGGGGTAGATGTAGAGGTGGTCGCTGCTGGTGGTGCAGCCGCTCATCAGCAGCTCGGCCATGGCGACCTGGGTCGAAACCTGCACCATCTCCGGCGTCAGCCCGGCCCAGATCGGGTAGAGCCCGCGCAGCCAGGAGAACAGCTCGGCGTCCTGCACACCGGGAATGGCGCGCGTGAGGCTCTGGTACATGTGGTGGTGTGTGTTCACCAGCCCGGGCGTGACCAGGTGGCCATGCGCGTCGATCACCTCGCCGGCCGATTCGCGCAGCGCGCGCGGCAGCTCGGCGGTGGGGCCGATCCACTCGATGACGTTGTCGCGCACGAACAGCGAAGCGTCCTTTAGCTCGCGCCCTTTCGACGGGTCGGCGTGGTCGAAGGTGGCGATGCAGGCGGCGTTGTGGATCAGCAGGGAGTTCATGTCACTTCAACCAGTAGTGGGGTTTGGCGTAGGTCTTCTTGAGGTGCTCGATGAAAAAGCGCACCTTGGCCGGCAGGTGGCGCTGCTGCGGGTACACGGCCAGGATGTCGTAGGCGGGCAGGGCGAAGTCGTCGAGCACGGTCACCAGCTCGCCGCGCTGCAGCTGCGCCTGGATCTCCCAGGTGCTGCGCCAGCCCAGACCCATGCCTTCGCTGACCCAGCGGTGCAGCAGCTCGCCGTCGTTGCAGTCCAGGTTGCCGTCCACGCGCACCGTCACCGTTTTGCCGTCCTGCTGGAAATACCAGCCGCGCTGCTGGCCCCCTTGCAAGTTGAAGGCCAGGCAGTTGTGGTCCTTCAGGTCGTCCAGCGTCGCGGGCTTGCCGTGTTTGCGGAAGTAGGCCGGCGTGCCGCAGACCACGCGCTGGTTGGTGGCCAGCTTGATGGCCACAAAGTTCGGGTCGATCGCACCGCCGATGCGGATGCCCATGTCGTAGCCCTCGCGCACCAGGTCCACCACCCGGTCCGTCAGGTTGAAGGACAGCTTGACCTCCGGGTTGGCCTTGAGGAAGGCGCTGGCGTGCGGCGCCACGTGCAGCCGCCCGAAGGCCGCCGGCGCCGAGACGATGAGGTGCCCGCTGGCCTGGTGCTTCTGCGCCGCCACGCTGGCCTCCGCCTGCGCCCACTGTGCCAGCAGCGGGCGGCATTCGTCCAGGAAGCGTGCGCCCGCGTCGGTCAGCACCAACCGCCGGGTGGAGCGGTGCATCAGCTGCGTGCCCAGGCGCTTCTCCAGCGCGTCGATGCGCCGGCCCATCATCACCGGGGTGATGCCGGCGTGCAGCGCAGCGGCGGCCAGGCTGCCGTGCTCCATCACCTGCACGAAGGCTTCGATTTCCTTGTAACGGTCCATGGGGGCATGTTATCGGCGCGATTGCATACCGCAAGTATCGAATCAACTGACCGCCAGTGGCATTCACAAGACCGTATGGCCTCCATAGCATCGGTCCCAGTCCACAAACCACTGGAGACAGACATGGCGAAGATGAAGGCCGCGATGGCGGCGGTGCTGGTGATGGAGAAGGAGGGCATTGCCCAGGCCTTCGGCGTACCCGGCGCCGCCATCAATCCGCTGTATGCGGACCTGCGCGAGCGCGGCAGCATCGCCCACGTGCTGGCCCGCCACGTGGAGGCCGCCTCGCACATGGCCGAGGGTTACACCCGCGCCAGGGCCGGCAACATTGGCGTCTGCATCGGCACCAGCGGTCCGGCCGGCACCGACATGATCACCGGCCTGTACTCGGCCAGCGCCGATTCGATACCGATTCTCTGCATCACCGGCCAGGCGCCGCGCGCACGCCTCTACAAGGAAGACTTCCAGGCGGTGGACATCGAGAGCATCGCCAAGCCCGTGACCAAGTGGGCGGTGACGGTGCGCGAGCCGGCCCTGGTACCGCGCGTGTTCCAGCAGGCCTTCCACCTCATGCGCTCGGGTCGCCCGGGCCCGGTGCTGATCGACCTGCCGTTCGACGTGCAGATGGCCGAGATCGAGTTCGACATCGACACCTACGAGCCGCTGCCGGTCTACAAGCCCGCCGCCACGCGCAAGCAGATTCAGAAGGCGCTGGACATGCTGGCCGCTTCGAGCAAGCCCCTGATCGTGGCCGGTGGCGGCATCCTCAATGCGGATGCGGCGGACCTGCTGGTGGAGTTCGCCGAACTCACCGGCGTGCCGGTGGTCCCCACGCTCATGGGCTGGGGCGCCATCCCCGACGACCACCCGCTGATGGCGGGCATGGTGGGCCTGCAGACCAGCCACCGCTACGGCAACGCGACCATGCTCGCCAGCGACTTCGTGCTGGGCATCGGCAACCGCTGGGCCAACCGCCACACCGGCAGCGTCGAGACCTACACCAAGGGTCGCAAGTTCGTGCACGTGGACATCGAGCCGACGCAGATCGGCCGCGTGTTCGAGCCCGACTTCGGCATCGTGAGCGACGCGAAGGCAGCGCTGGAGCTGTTCGTGCAGGTGGCGCGCGAGCGCGTCGCTGCAAACGCCTGGCCGAGCTACACCGACTGGGCCGAGCGCTGCGCCGAACGCAAACGCGTGATGCTGCGCAAGACGCATTTCGAGCAGATCCCGATGAAGCCGCATCGCGTGTACGAGGAGATGAACCAGGTCTTCGGCCGCGACACGGTGTACGTCAGCACCATCGGCCTGTCCCAGATTGCGGCGGCGCAGTTCCTGCACGTCTACGGTCCGCGCCAGTGGATCAATTGCGGCCAGGCCGGCCCGCTGGGCTGGACGCTGCCGGCCGCGCTGGGCGTGGTGGCGGCCGACCCGACGAAGCAGGTGGTGGCCCTCTCGGGCGACTACGACTTTCAGTTCCTGATCGAGGAGCTGGCCGTGGGCGCGCAGTTCCGCCTGCCCTATGTGCACGTGCTGGTCAACAACAGCTACCTGGGTCTGATCCGCCAGAGCCAGCGCGGCTTCGACATGGACTACTGCGTGCAGCTGGCCTTCGAGAACCAGAACGTGCCCGATGCCGCGGGCGATCTGCGGGGCTATGGCGTGGACCACGTGGCCGTGGTCGAAGGCCTGGGCTGCAAGGCCCTGCGCGTGACCGACCCGGAGCAACTGCAAGGCGCGCTGAGCCAGGCGCAGCAACTGGCCGCCGAGCACCGCGTGCCTGTCGTCGTGGAATGCATACTGGAACGGATCACCAACATCGCCATGGGCACCGAGATCGACAAGGTGGTCGAGTTCGAGGACATCGACTGCCGCGCCGCGCAGGGTCTCGAAACTGCGGGCCTGCTGGACTGAACACAACAACAAAGGAAAACGACATGCCGCAATTCGCCGCCAACCTTTCCATGCTCTGGAACGAGCTGCCCTTCCTCGACCGCTTCGACGCGGCGGCGAAGGCCGGTTTCAAGGCCGTGGAGTTCCTGTTCCCTTATGACTTCAAGGCCGAAGACATCGCCGAGCGCCTGCAGCGCAACGGCCTGCAGCTGGTGTTGCACAACCTGCCGCCGGGCGACTGGGCGGCGGGCGAGCGCGGCCTGGCCTGCATTCCGGGCCGTGAAGACGAGTTCCGCGCCGGGGTGGCCAAAGCCGCCGAGTACGCGCCGGTGATCGGCGTGCAGCGCTGGCACTGCATGGCCAGTCTGGTGCCCGCGGGCGTGAGCGAGGCGCAGGCGCGCGCCACCTGGGTGGCCAACGTGCGTTACGCGGCCGCCGAGGCGAAGAAGCTTGGGCTGCCGCTGCTGATCGAACCCATCAACAGCTTCGACATGCCGGGCTACTTCGTCAACCGCCCCCGCCAGGCCATCGCGCTGATGGACGAAGTGGGTGCGGACAACGTCTTCCTTCAGTACGACATCTACCACGCACAGCGCATGGAGGGCGAGCTCTGCAACACCATCCGAGAGCTGCTGCCGCGCATCGCCCACATGCAGCTGGCCGACACACCCGGCCGGCACGAACCCGGCACCGGCGAGATCCACCACCGCAACGTCTTCGACCACATCGACGCGCTGGGCTACAGCGGCTGGATCGGCTGTGAATACAAGCCGAAGGACGGCACGCCCGGCGGCACGGACCGCGGTCTGGGCTGGATCGCCGCCCACGGTCAAACACTCTGAACAGAACCCGATAGGAGACACCACATGACCAAGAGCGGCACCAAGGTCGGCTTCATCGGCCTGGGCATCATGGGCACGCCCATGGCGCTGAACCTCATCAAGGCCGGGCACATGCTGTTCGTGTCCAGCCGCAGCAAGATCCCGGCCGAGCTGGCGGAGGCGGGCGCGACGGTCTGCACCAACGCCACCGAGGTGGCCAGGCGGGCCGACGTGATCATCACCATGGTGCCGGACACGCCCCATGTGCAAGACGTGCTGTTCGGCGAGACCGGCGTGGCTAAGGGCCTGTCGGCGGGCAAAACCGTGGTGGACATGAGCTCCATCAGCCCGATGGCGACCAAGCAGTTCGCGCAGCAGATCAACGCGCTGGGCTGCGACTACCTGGACGCGCCGGTCAGCGGTGGCGAGGTGGGCGCCAAGGCCGGGAGCTTGACCATCATGGTCGGCGGGCCGGAGGCAGCGTTCGAGCGCGTCAAGCCGCTGTTCGAGGCCATGGGCAAGAACATCACGCTGGTGGGCGGCAACGGCGACGGCCAGACCACCAAGGTGGCCAACCAGATCATCGTGGCGCTCAACATCGAGGCGGTGGCCGAGGCCCTGCTGTTCGCCAGCAAGGCTGGCGCCGACCCGGCCAAGGTGCGTCAGGCCCTGATGGGCGGTTTCGCCGCCAGCCGCATCCTGGAAGTGCATGGCGAGCGCATGGTCAAGCGGACCTTCAACCCGGGCTTTCGCATCGAGCTGCACCAGAAGGACCTGAACCTCGCGCTGCAGGGCGCGAAGGAGCTGGGTGTGAGTCTGCCGAACACGGCCAGCGCGGCGCAGCTGATGCAGAGCTGTGCGGCGCACGGCCTCGCTGGTCTCGACCACTCCGCCTTGTGCCGTTCGCTCGAACTCATGGCAAACCACGAGATCGCCCCAGAACCCGCCGCCTGATGCACCGCTAGACTGCGGCGACCATGACCCAGCCCACCCTTGAAAACCCGCGCGCCCTGCTGCGCCACCTGTACGACGTGGCGGTGCAGCGCGCGCTGCCGTTGCACAACACCGCGGCGCACCTGCCGGCGCCGCCCAAGGGCCGCACGCTGGTGCTGGGCGCCGGCAAGGCCGGTGGGGCAATGGCGCACGCGGTCGAAGCCCTGTGGCCTGCGGACGCACCGCTGTCGGGTCTGGTGGTCACGCGCTACGGCCACACGCCGCCGCGACCGGAAGAGCTCGCACAGCGCATCGAGGTCGTCGAGGCGGCGCACCCGGTGCCCGACGCCGCCGGTCTCGACGCGGCGCAGCGCATCCTGGCGCTGACGCAAGGGCTGACCGAAAACGATCTGGTGCTGTGCCTCATCTCGGGCGGGGGCTCTTCTTTGCTCACGCTGCCGTGCGACGGCTTGACGCTGGCAGACAAGCAGCGCATCAACCGCCAGCTGCTGGAGAGCGGCGCGCACATCGGCGAAATGAACACCGTGCGCAAGCACCTCTCGCGCATCAAGGGCGGGCGCCTGGCGGCGGCCTGCGCGCCGGCGCGCGTGGTCACGCTGACCATCAGCGATGTGCCGGGCGACGACGTGAGCGTGATCGCCAGCGGACCGACCGTGGCGGACGCAACCACCTGCACCGACGCGCTGGACATCCTGCACCGCTACGGCATAGAGGTGCCCGCAGCGGTTCGGCTGCAACTGGAGCAGGGCGCACTCGAAACCCCCAAGCCCGGCGACCCGCGTCTGGCGCGCTGCACCACGCACCTGATTGCCACGCCGCAGCAGAGCCTGGAGGCCGCAGCCGAGGCCGCACGGGCGCTGGGTGTGCGCGCTTACGTGCTCAGCGACGAGATCGAGGGCGAGTCGCGCGAGGTCGGCAAGGTGCATGCGGCGCTGGCGCGCTCCGCCACGCTCGGCCGCAGCAGCTTCGAGGCGCCTTGTGTCATCCTCAGCGGCGGCGAGACC
Organism: Hydrogenophaga pseudoflava NBRC 102511; assembly: GCF_001592285.1. Lineage (GTDB taxonomy): Bacteria > Pseudomonadota > Gammaproteobacteria > Burkholderiales > Burkholderiaceae_C > Hydrogenophaga > Hydrogenophaga pseudoflava. Next base: position 22,528 of record NZ_BCWQ01000009.1, read on the forward strand.
ACGGTGACTGTGCGCCCGCGCACCGAAGGCCAGCCCAAAGGGCGGGGCGGGCGGGCAGGGGAGTTCTGCATGGGCCTGGCGCAGGCGCTGAACGGGCATGCGAACGTGTGGGCGCTGGCGGCCGACACCGACGGCATCGACGGCGTGGAGGACAACGCGGGCGCCCTGGTCGCGCCCGACACGCTGGCGCGCGCCTCGGCCCGGGGCCTGAAGCTGGCCGACCACCTGGCGCGCAACGACGCGGTCGGCTTCTTCGAACCCCTGGGCGACCTGGTGTTCACCGGCCCCACGCACACCAATGTCAACGACTTCCGCGCGCTGCTCGTGACCCGGCCGTAGGTTGATCGTGCACGTTCGTGCATGTTGTGATTCTTGTTTGTGCACGATATGATGCGCGCATGAACACGGACATCCCCCTGGCCCGCCGCGACCAGATTGCCGCACGGCTGGCCCAGGGCCAGTCCGTGGTGGCCGCCACGCTGGCGGACGAATTCCAGGTCTCGGAAGACGCGATCCGCCGCGACCTGCGCGCGCTGGCCGGCGAAGGCCTGTGTCGCCGCGTCTATGGCGGCGCGCTGCCGCCGCTGCCTGGCGCCACCCCCATGGCGGTGCGCATGGACGAGCGGCGCGAGCGCAAGGCCGCGCTGGCGCGGGCAGCGGTGGCCATCATCGAACCCGGCGAATTCCTGTTCCTGGACAGCAGCAGCACCAATCTCGCGCTGGCGCAATGCCTGCCGTCCGAATACGCGCTCACCGTGGCCACCAATTCGGTGGACATCGCCGCCGCGCTGCTGCGCCGCCAGGACGTGCACCTGATCATGGTGGGCGGCGCGGTCGACCCGCTGGTGGGCGGCTGCATCGACGCCACCGCCGTGCTGGCCGTGGGGCAGATGAACATCCAGCGCTGCTTTCTGGGCACCTGCGGCGTGCTGGTGGACACGGGCATCTGCACGGTGGATGCTGCCGACGCCGCCTTCAAGCGCGCGCTGCGCGCCGCCAGCCAGCGCTGCGTGGCGATGGCCACCAACGACAAGCTCGGCCTGCTGCTGCCGCACCGCGTCACCCCCACCCGCGAGATCGATCATTTCGTGGTCGAACACGACGCCGACTTTGCCTTCCTGAAGGCGCTGGCGAAGCAGGGCACGCAGGTGCTCAAAGCGGACCGGCCGGAGTGATGCATCCATGACCACCGCTGTGTTGACGGAGCGTACTGACTGCCCCGCCACCCGCCTGGCCACGCGCCTGGCCTTCCTGGTCGCCGGCTTCGGGCTGGCCTGCTGGGCGCCGCTGGTGCCATTCGCCAAGCAGCGCCTGGGGGTGGGCGATGGCGTGCTGGGCGCCTTGCTGCTGTGCCTGGGCATCGGCTCGGTGGTGGCGATGCTCTGGGCCGGCTGGTTCAGTGCGCGCCACGGCAGCCGGCCGGTGGTGATCGCGGGCGGCCTGGGCGTGGCCCTGCTGCTGCCGCTGCTCGCCCTGGCGGACGCGCCGCTGACGCTCGGCCTGGCCCTGATGGTGTTCGGCGCCGCGCTCGGCTCGCTGGACGTGGCGATGAACGTGCACGCGCTGGCGGTCGAACGCGGCGCGGGCCGGCCGCTGATGTCCGGTTTCCATGCGCTGTTCAGCGTCGGCGGTCTGCTGGGCGCAGCCTTCATGACCGCGCTGCTGTCGGCGGGCTGGTCGCCCCTGGCGGGCACGCTGCTGGGCGCCGGGCTCATGCTGGCCGCGATGGGCCTGATGGCGCCGCGCCTGCTGGGCACCACGCCGGCCGCCGAAGCGCCAGCACTGGCCTGGCCGCGCGGCCCGGTGCTGCTGCTGGCGCTGCTGGCGGGCGTGTGCTTTCTCGTTGAAGGCGCGGTGCTCGACTGGAGCGCGCTGCTGCTGACCGAAGGCGGCCTGCTGGCCGCGGCGCAAGGGGGCCTGGGCTTCATGGTGTTTTCGGTGGCCATGACCGCAGGGCGCTTCGGCGGCGACGCGCTGTGCGCCCGCCTGGGCGACCGGGTGGTGCTGACGGTTGGCGGTCTGCTGGCGGTGGGTGGCTTTGTGCTGGTGCTGCTGGCAGGGTCGGCGGGTCTGGCGATGGCGGGCTTCTTCTGCATCGGCCTGGGCGCTTCCAACCTGGTGCCGGTGCTCTTCCGGCGCGCCGGTGCGCAGACCGTGATGGCCCCGGGGCTGGCGATCGCGGCCATCTCGACCACCGGCTATGCCGGCGTGCTGCTCGGCCCCGCCGCCATCGGCTTCGTGTCGCATCTGGTGGGCCTGCCCATCGCCTTCGCCCTGCTGGCGGCCCTGCTCGCCCTGCTGCCCCTGTTGGCCCACCGCGTGGTGGCGCGCCCCGCCTGAAGGACTCTCCATGAAACTGGCCCACATCGCCCTCTGGACGCGCGACCTCGACGCCGCCGCCGCGTTCTGGCAGACCTATTTCGGCGCCACCGTCGACGAGTCCTACCGCAGCCAGCGCCGGCCCGGCTTTGTCTCCCGCTTCGCCGCGCTGCCCGGCGGCGTGCAGATCGAGCTCATGACCGGCCCCTGGATCGAGGCCGTGCCCGACGCCGAGCGCCCGGGCTGGGACCACCTGGCCCTTTCGCTGGGCAGCGCCGAGGCGGTGAATGCCCTGGCGGCGCGCTGCCGCCACGCGGGCTGTCTCGTCTCCGGCCCACGCACCACGGGCGACGGCTTCTATGAAGCGGTGCTGGCCATGCCCGACGGCACGCGGATCGAAATCACGGCCTGAGGGAGGGGCCGGGCGGCGGTTACAAACCCGGCCGCCGGATCGTTTCTAATTACGCCCTGCCGCTGGCGACCCGCCGGCGCCGCACCCGGCCCCTCGCGGGCCGGGAACACCCCCTTCAGAATCGATTCACCACCGGCGCCCTCCGGGGCGCTGCGGACCCGTTTTGCGCAGTTCCTTCCACCACGTTGCTCCTTCTGCCCTGGCGCGCCAGCTCGCGCGTGCGCTGCCTGCGGGCGCGTCGCCCGACGCGCCGCGGCAGGACGTGGCCGAGCGCCTGGGTGGCTGGCTTCATGTGGCCGAAACCATCCAGCTGCACGCCGCACAGTCGGCAATCGAGGCGGCCGGCACGGCCGCCGCCCGTCGCCCGCCGCGCACCGGGCCGGCGGCCCTGCACGCCGCACTGAGCGCCGAGCTCGACCGGGTGCGCGCCGTGCTGGCCCGCTCCATCACCACCGCGCCGGCCCACAAGCCCGATCCGAACGACCTCGACACCGAGTTCGCGCTGTACCACCAGCGGCTGGGCGATCAGCAGCGCCGCATGGAGATGAGCATCGACGCGCTGCGCGAACACGTGCGCCAGCAGCTGGCGCAGTCCACGCCGGCCATGGCCCAGCTGGCCGCCACCGACGCCGTGATGGACGGCTTCTTCGGTGGGCGCGAGCAGCGCCTGCTGTCCACCCTGCCGGCCTTTCTGAAGGCGCGTTTTGCGGCGCTGCGCCGCGAAGCGGCCCAGGCCCGCGAACCCGACACTCCCGACACCCCCGACGACCTGCGCTGGCTGCAGACCTTCGCGGCCGAGTTCGAGCAGACCCTGCTCGCCGAACTCGACCTGCGCCTGCAGCCCGTGACCGGCCTGATCGAAGCCCTTGCCCATGAGCACTGAAACCTCCACCTCCCGTCCTTACCGCGCCCTGTCGTTTTCGGCCTTCCTCGTGGGCCTGGCCGCCGTCGCCTGGGTGGCCAGCGGCTTCGTTGGTACCAGCGCCTTCGCGCTGGGCATGACGCTGCTGATCGGCGCCGTCTACCTGGGCGGCGCCTGGGAGCTGCGCCGCTTCGGCCAGACCACCGCCGGCTTCCGCGCCGCCATGGCCGGCGTGCCGCAACCGCTGGCCCAGCTGGCCGACTGGCTGCCCAGCGTGCCCGCGCCGCTGCGCCACGCGGTGCGCCAGCGCATCGAAGGCGAGCGCAGCGCCTTCCCCGGCCTGGCGCTCACGCCCTACCTGATCGGCCTGCTGGTCATGCTCGGCATGCTGGGCACCTTCCTGGGCATGGTGGTCACCTTCAAGGGCGCCGTGTTCGCGCTCGAAGGCTCGGCCGACCTGAACGCCATCCGCGCCGCGCTGGCCGCGCCCATCAAGGGCCTGGGCCTGTCCTTCGGCACCTCGGTGGCGGGGGTCGCCACCTCGGCCATGCTCGGCCTCATGGCCACGCTGGCGCGGCGCGAGCGCGCCCAGGCCCTGCGCACGCTGGACGCACTGGCCGCCACCACGCTGCGCCCGTTCTCGGCCGCGCACCAGCGCCAGCAGAGTTTTGAGGCCCTGCAGCGCCAGGCCGAGGCCTTGCCCGCGGCCGCGCAGCACCTGCAGACGCTGATCGAACAGGTCGAGCGCCGCAGCCAGCGGCTGGACGAGGCCCTGCTGGCCCGCCAGGCCGAGTTCCAGCGCGAAGCCGCTGCGGCCTACACCGGGCTGGCGAAGTCGGTGGAACAGTCGCTGCGCGAGAGCCTGGCCGCCAGCGCCCGCGCCGCCACCGACAGCCTGCAGCCCGTGGTGCAGCAGGCCATGGCCGGCATCGCCGCCGAATCCAGCCGCCTGCACGAGGGCGTGAACACCGCGGTGCAGGCCCAGCTTGAAGGCCTGTCGGCCCGCTTCAGCGCCACCACGGCCACCGTGGCCGACACCTGGGCCCGTGCGCTGAACCGGCACGAACAGGGCAGCCAGCAGCTGCTGCAAGGCCTGGGTGAGTCGCTCACCGCCTTCAACAGTGGCTTCGACCAGCGCGCCGGCCAGCTGCTGGCCAGCGTGCAGGCCGCGCAGACCGAGGCCCAGAGCCTGCGCGCCCAGGCCGAGCAGCAGCAGCAGGCCGCACTCACGGCCGCGCTGGAGCGCATGGCGCAGGACCTGCGCAGCCAGTGGCAGCAGGCCGGCGAACAGACCCTCGCGCAGCAGCGCACCGTGCTGCAGGCGCTGCAGGACACCGCCACCCGCCTCACGCAACACAGCAGCGAACAGACCGACCGCAGCCTGGACGGCGTGGCCCGCCTCATCGCGCAGACCGAGGCCCTGGTGGACGCGCGCACCGCCAGCGAAGCCGCGTGGACCCAGCAGCACGCGCAGCGCATGGACGAGCTGGCCGCGCTGTGGCGCAACGAACTGGCCGCCCTGCACGAGGCCGAGCTGCAGCGCCAGCAGGCCCGGTCCGAACAGCAGGGCCAGGCCTTCAGCGCCCTCGCGCGGCAGCTGCAGACCTTGCGCGAGGAAGAGGCCGCGCGCGGCGATGCCGCCGTGCAGCGCCTGGCCGATCTGCAGGCCGCGCTGGCCACCCAGCTCGCCACCCTGGGTACGGCGCTGGAAGCGCCCATGGCCCGCCTGATGCAGACCGCGTCCGAAGCGCCCAAGGCCGCCGCCGAGGTGATCGGCCAGCTGCGCGAACAGATGAGCCGCCTGGCCGAGCGCGACAACGCCACGCTGGGCGAACGCGCCGAACTGGTCGGCCAGATCGGCACCTTGCTGCAGCAGGTGCAGCAGACCACGGGCGAGCAGCGCGCCGCCATCGAACACCTGGTCGGCTCGGCCACCGGCGTGCTCGACCGCGTGGGCCAGCAGTTCGCCGACACCGTGGGCGCGCAGGCCGGCCGCGCCGAGGCCATGGCCGAACAGGCCGCCACCAGCGCGGCCCAGCTGGCCAGCCTGGGCGAGGCCTTCCAGCAGGGCACGCAGCAGCTGGCCGCCAGCCACGAGCAGCTGGTGCAGAACCTGCAGAAGGTCGAGAACGCCATTGGCCAGTCGCTGGCGCGCAGCGACGAGCAGCTCGCCTACTACGTGGCGCAGGCGCGCGAGGTGATCGACCTGTCGATCAGTGCCCAGCAGGGCATCATCGAAGACCTGCGCCGGTTGCGAGGGCCGGTTGCCAAGGCCAGCGCAGGGGTCGCGGCGTGAGCGCCTTCCACGACGCATCGGAAGACCTGCAGGTCGACGGCGACGACAGTGCCGAGATCACCGCGCCCGCCTGGGCGGTGTTCGGCGATCTCATGGCCGGTCTGGTCGGAGCCTTCGTGCTGGTCTTCATCGGGGTGCTGCTCACCCAGGTCGATCTGGTCAACAGCCTGCAGAGCGAGATCGCCAAGCGCCAGCAGGAAGAAGCCCGCCGCATGGCGCTGGAAAAGGCATTGGCCGTGCCGCTGGCCAGCGGCCGTGTCACGCTCAACAACGGCCGCATCGGCATCAGCGGCAGCGTGCTGTTCGACTTCAATTCCGACCAGCTGCGCCCCGAAGGCGAACAGCTGCTCAAGGCCCTGGTGCCGCCGCTGCAGGTCTACCTGGGCGAGCGCGACGAAATGCTCATGGTCAGCGGCTTCACCGACAACAAGACCGTGGTCAAGGGCCCCAGCCAGCGCTACGAGGACAACCTCGAACTCTCGGCCCAGCGTGCGCTCACGGTCACGCGGGCGCTGATCACCAGCGGCATGCCGCGCTCGCGCGTGTTCGCCGCCGCCTTCGGCGCCGAACAGCCCGTGGCCAGCAACGCCGACGAACAGGGTCGGGCGCTCAACCGCCGGGTGGAAATGGCGCCCGTGCCGCGCGCCAGCGCCGCCGCGGGCGACGTGGGCACACAGGCCCCCCGACCCTGACCATGAAGCCCGCCACCGCGCGCCCATCGCCCCTGGCCGAGCTCAATGCCCACATTGAGCGCGCATCGACCGCCGCGCGCGAAGGGGTTGTCGGCAGCGGTGGCCCCTGGCCCGAACTGCGCAGCGCGCAGCGCTTTCGCGAAACCTGGGAGCGCATCGGCGCTGAGGTGCAGGTGCAGCGTGCGCTGGACCGCGCCCCGCCCAACGCAGGCCCGCTCAACCCCCAGCGGCTGATGCTGGAGACCCTGGCCCGCATGGGCGAGCTCTCGCCGCACTACCTGCGCCGCTTCCTGACCCACACCGAGACCCTGCTCTGGCTGGAGCAGGCGCATGGGGTGCTCAGACAGCCTGCAGCGGGCAAGGCCGTGAAGGCAAGGCGGCAGAAGATGTGACGCAGGGTTGTGCTGTGCGTATGCGCTCATGCCGGAAAGGCCACCACCCGGTTCGCCTCCAGCTTGCACATGGCGCGGGTGAACAGTCCGTCAGACAACCACCTACCCAGCCAGCCCTGCAGCGCAGGCAGGGCCAGCGCCTCAAACCAGGCCGGTTCCACCGCCGCGAACTGCCGCACGAACGGAAAGATCGCGATGTCGGTGGCGCACGGAGTGGCTCCTCCCAGCTGCCCGGCACGTTGCAGTTGCCTGTCCAGCGGCTTGAGAAGCCCCTCCACCGCCTGCGCGTGGTGCAGTGCCTTGGCGTCGGCGCCCTCGCCGAAACGCTCGGGGTACTTGGTGCGGTCCAGGTGCTGTTTGAAAGGGCCATCGCAGGCGGCCAGCAGCGCGAGGTTTTCGTCGCTCTGCGCGCGTGCCCACCAACCGTCGTCATCGCCGTTGGTGGCGAAGGCCCAGCGCATGATGTCCAGGCTCTGTTCCAGCACGCTGCCATCGTGCAGCCGCAGAACCGGCACCGTGCCTTTGGGCGAAAGGGTCATCAGCTCGGCCGGTTTGTCGCGCAGAACGATCTCGAACGCGTCGAATGCCACGCCGGCCTGCAGCAGGGCCATGCGCGCGCGCATCGCGTAGGGACAGCGGCGGTAGGTGTAGAGCAGCGGGAGCGTGTCCATGGCCCGGCATTACAGCGCAAACCGGGCGAACCCACGCGGCCATTACCATCGCCCCCCATGACCGAAGACACCCAGGACCCCATCCACGAAGACCGCGTGTGGAGCGACGAGCGCTGGACGGCGCGTGTGATCAAGAACGAAGACGACGATGGATGGGCCGTGGCCATGTTCCTCGAAGGGCAGGCCGAGCCCGCGCTGGTCGGCCCCTGGACCATGGGGCGCGACAAGAAGAACCCCAAGCCGCTGGACGTGAACGCGTTCAACACGCTGGTGAAGACGGCCAGCGAGTTCATACGACGATCCGAGCAGCAGCGCCACGCGGAGCTGAACAAGAGCGTGAATGTGACGGTGGACGGGCGACGCCTGCGCGTGGCGCTGGCCATCGTGCCCGACGAAGAGGGGGCGACCGCCACGCTGCGCGCGACCTACGAATATGGTGAGGAACTGGCCTGCGTCCCGGTGCCGCCGACCTTCCGGCTGAACATGGCCAGCGCCGAGGCCTGGGTGGTGTCGGGCTTCGAGATGCCGCGCCGATGAGCGTGGCCAGGATCCGCTCTGCGTCAGAATGCGCGCCTTGTTCCAATTTCTGAATCTCTTGAGCCGTCCCGACCCCACCGCCGTCTGGCCCGAACCGCCGTCCATCGTGGCTGCGCGCGCGGAGATTGCCATGCGCCTGTCATGGATGACGTCGGTGCTGGGCATGGTGCTGTTTGCGGTGGACCGGTTCATCGGGATGCCGGTCACGGCCGACAGCATGATGACGCTGGTGCTGGCGGTCATGGGGGCTCTGGCCTGGGTGCTGCTGAAGGTCCGCCGCTACAACAGCGTGGCCTGGTTGCTGGTGGTCTTCCTGTTCGGGATGGCGGCGGCGTCGACCTGGTTCTTCGGTTCGGTGCGCACGATCAACATCGTGCTGATCCTGATGGGGCTGGTCGCAGCGGGCATCTTCTTGAGCCGGCGTGGGCTGCTCTGGACCACGGCTGCGGCGGTGGCGCTGCTCGGTCTGCTGACCTGGGCCGATGCCGCCGGTCTGCTGGCCGGGCAGCCGCGCTTCGCCGTGAGCTGGCGCAACTGGCTGTCGCAGAGCGCGAGCCTGGTGGGCGTGGCCGCGATGATGTCCCTCAACCGCACGCAGGTGCGTCTGGCGCAGGAGCTGCATCTTCAGGAGGCCACGCAGCGCCTGCGGGCCCAGCTGGACCGCGACCTGGGGCAGGGCCGCTTCTCGCGCCTGTTCCGGACGAGCCCCACGCCGATCTTCGTGCAGTCCATGCGCAACGGCGCCATCCTGGATGTGAACCTCGCATTCGAGCGCGCGCTGGGCTACACGCGCCAGGAGGTGCTGAGCCGGCGCGACGGGTTCCTCTGGCTGCACGACGAAGCCTATGCAGCCTTCTCGCAGGACCGCCGGGCCCACCGGCGCACGGGTTGGCACAGCATCACCGGCGTCGGGCGCAACGGGCAGCAGGTTCCTCTGCAGATCTGCAGCGAGCGGGACGACGATGCGGACGACGGCCTTCGCATCACGGTGTTGCGTGTGCCCGGTCACACGACCAGCGCGATGCCGACGGTCTATGCACCGCTGGAAGGAGGCCAGGGTGCTTGACTCCCTGCCGCTCGAAGATCCTTCCGAGATCGAACGCAGCCAGCATCGGCACCACAACCGCAGCCTGCGCTGGGTGCAGTTGTGCGTGGCGCTGCTGCTGGCGGGCATGGCTTTGGCGGACCACCTGCTGGCGCCACCCGATGAGTCCCTGGCGCACATATCCTGGTCGATGGCAGGGGTGGCACTGCTGTCCTACCTGTTGCTGAGATCGCATCGGCGCCGCTGGGAGAGTCCGCTGGTGGTGACGGGCATTCTGATGGTGGCGGCCTGGTCGGTGTACAGCTTCGGCTCGGTGCGGGCGGCGTCGGGGTTCGCATTCCAGGGTGCGGTGGTCATGGCCGGCACCTACCTGAGCCTGCGTGCGCTGCTGGCCACCACGGTGGCCAGCATGGCCATTCTGGGGGGGCTGACCTGGGCCGAGACGAGCGGGCACCTGCCGCCGGCGAGCATGGGGGCCGACCTGCGCTACTGGCTCACGGGCAGCGCCATCCTGCTGCTGATCGGGTTGCAGCTGTCTCAGACACGCCAGGCGACCGACGAGGTCTACCGGCGACGGCGGAGCCAGATGGAGGACCGCTTGCGGCTGGAGCACGAGCGCGACCGTTCCCTGCGCCGCTTCCGACGCATCTTCCAGCTCAACCCCACGGCCCTGGTGGTACAGGCGGCCAATACACAGGCGGTGGTGGAGGTCAACCCCGCGTTCGAGCGCTGTTTCGGATACCCGGGCGCCCAGGTGGAGGGGCTGCGCGCGGAGACCTTCTGGGCGGACGCGCAGCAGTGGCAAGAGCACCGCCGGGTGCTGTTCGAGAAAGGCCACACCGGGTGGCAGCAGGCCTGGTGGCGCCATGCCGACGGTCATTCTGTCGATGTGATGGTGTGCAGCGAGCTGAACGAAGACCCCGGCGGCCTGCTGATTCTCACCACGGTTGTCGACGAAAAAAGCGCCCAGGACATTCCGGGCGCATAATCCCGCCTGCGCGGGCATTCGGCCCGTGCAATCCAAGTGATCGGTCAGTTTCGCGTGCCACGGTGCACTTTCGGGTTTGTTGTGCTTTCGGGACCCCATCGCTTTTTGTGTATCTGCTTTCTTAGGAGTCCTCCATGGGCAACAAACTTTACGTCGGCAACCTGCCGTATTCCGTGCGCGACGACGACCTGCAACAGGCTTTCAGCGAATTCGGCTCTGTCAGCAGTGCCAAGGTCATGATGGAGCGCGACACCGGCCGCTCCAAGGGTTTCGGCTTTGTCGAAATGGGCAGCGATGCCGAGGCGCAAGCCGCCATCAACGGCATGAACGGCCAGTCCCTGGGTGGCCGCAGCGTCACCGTGAACGAAGCACGTCCGATGGAAGCGCGTCCCCCGCGCACCGGTGGTTTCGGTGGTGACCGCTCGGGTGGCGGTGGCTACGGCGGTGGCAACCGCTCCGGTGGCGGCGGCTACGGCCGCGGCGGCTACTGAGCCCTGCAGATTGGTTGATCCGGCCCCGCGCCGGGTCCTGCAAAAAAGCCCCAAGGCCGAAGCCCCGGGGCTTTTTTCTTTGGGGCGCCCAAGGTTCAGGCCAGATCGGCTCCCCGCGCTGCCAGCAGCTCGCGCAGCACCGAGCGGTGGCAGTGCGACTCGTGCTCGCAGTAGCAGCCGACCGACAGGTTCGAGGTATGCGAGAGGCTGGCCAGCAGGTTCAGGCTGTGTTCGGCCTCGGCGGCTGCCATTTCCTTGCGGTACTGGCGCACGAAGACGGCCCACTGCGCCGGGGTTTCGGCGGCCTGGCCCAGCTTCATGGTCTCGGCGCTGGGGGCGAGCACCGGGAACCACACGTCATACCAGTTGCCGCTGGCGAAGTCCGCCTTGGGCACGCCGCGCGGCGGGCGGCGCACCGTGCCGATGCGGGTGCCTTCGTCGGGGTGCCGCTCGGTGCCGAGCCGGACGATGCGCAGAGTCATGGGCGTGCTCCTGTGGCGTGGCTCAGCGCCGGATGCGCCGGCCGGTCTTGAACACCCACCAGACCACGGTCAGGCAGGCGGCCATGAAGACCAGTGTCATGCCGGTGCTGACGGCGATGTGCACGTCGGCCTGGCCGTAGAAGGCCCAGCGCAGGCCGCTGATGAGGTAGACCACCGGGTTGAACAGCGAGACGGTCTGCCAGGGTTCGGGCAGCATGTTGATGCTGTAGAACGCGCCACCCAGGAACGTGAGCGGCGTGATCACCAGCAGCGGGATCACCTGCAGCTTCTGGAAGCTGTCGGCCCACAGGCCGATGATGAAGCCGAACAGGCAGAACGACACCACCGTCAGCAGCAGGAAGCCGACCATCCACACCGGGTGGGCGATGTGATAGGGCACGAAGAAGCGCGCGGTGAGCAGGATCAGCGTGCCCAGCAGCAGGCTCTTGCTGGCGGCCGCGCCCACGTACCCCAGCAGCACCTCGACCCAGTTCACCGGCGCGCTCAGCAGTTCGTAGATGGTGCCCGACCACTTGGGCATGTAGATGCCGAAGGACGCATTGGAAATGCTCTCGGACAGCAGCGAGAGCATGAGCAGGCCGGGGATGATGTAGGCGCCGTAGTCCACGCCGCCGATGTCGCCCATGCGCGAGCCGATGGCCGTGCCGAAGACGATGAAGTACAGCGAGGTGGTGAGCACCGGCGCGATGATGCTCTGCGCCCAGGTGCGGAAGGCGCGGTTCATCTCGAACATGTAGATGGCGCGCACGGCATGGATGTTCAGACCCGCCATGGTCAAACCTCCGCTTTCTGGTCATGGACGAGGCTGACGAAGATGTCTTCGAGCGAGCTTTCGCTGGTGCGCAGGTCCTTGTAGGCGATGCCCTGCGTGGCCAGCGCGGCCAGCAGCTCGGCGATGCCGGTGTCGTCCTTCTGGGTGTCGAAGCCGTAGGTCAGCGTCAGGCCGTCGGCCGAGAGCTGCAGCGGCCAGTGCGCCAGCGCCTCGGGCACAGCGGTCAGCGGGTGCGGCAGCGACAGCGCCAGTTCCTTGCGCCCGAGCTGGCGCATCAGCACATTCTTGTCTTCCACCACGATCAGCTCGCCCTTGCGGATCACGCCGATGCGGTCGGCCATGTCCTCGGCTTCCTCGATGTAGTGGGTGGTCAGGATGATGGTGGTGCCGGCTTCGCGCAGCTGTCGAACCAGGCGCCACATGTCGTGCCGCAGTTCCACGTCCACGCCCGCACTCGGTTCGTCCAGGAACAGGATCTTGGGTTCGTGCGACAGCGCCTTGGCGATCAGCACGCGCCGCTTCATGCCGCCCGAGAGCGTCATGATCTTGTTGTCCTTCTTGTCCCAGAGCGAGAGGTCTCTGAGGATCTGCTCGATCAGCGCCGGGTTGGGCGCCTTGCCGAACAGGCCGCGGCTGAAGCTGACCGTGGCCCAGACGGTTTCGAAGGCGTCGGTGTGCAGCTCCTGCGGCACCAGGCCGATGGTGGCGCGCGCCTGGCGGTAGTCGCGCACGGTGTCGAAGCCGTCGGCCGTGATGGTCCCTTCGGTGGCATTGCTCATGCCGCAGATGGTGCTGATGAGGGTGGTCTTGCCGGCGCCGTTGGGGCCGAGCAGGGCGAAGATCTCGCCGCGGCGGATGTCGAGCGTGACGTTCTTCAGCGCCTGGAAGCCGCCGTCGTAGGTCTTGCTCACGCCACGCACGCTGACGATGGCGTCGGTGGGCAGGGAAACGGGGTTGAGGGTCATCCCGCCATTGTGGCCGGGGTGGCGTTTGCCTGCTCAGCGGCGGGCGTTGTCCACAATGCCCTGGGCGAATCGCGGCAGCAGTTCCTCGGGCAGGTCGTGGCCCATGCCGGGGATGAAATCGGCCCGGGCGTCGGCGATGCGCTGCGCCAGGTCCTCGCCGCAGGCCACGGGCACGAGTGGGTCGTCCACGCCGTGGATCACCAGAGTGGGTGCCTGGATGTGGGGCAGCAGGGCCGAGCGGTCGCCGTCGGCCACCACCGCCAGCAGCTGCCGGGCCGAGCCCGACGGGTGCCAGGCGCGCTGCACCGATTCCAGCGCCCGCGCCCGCAGGGCCTGGGGATCGCTCGGATAGGCGGGGCTGCCGATGAGGTGCAGCACCTGGATGATCCAGTCCACGGCGGCGTCGGCGCCCGGCTTCATGGGCCGCGACATCAGCGCGCGCCGCACCCGCCACGAGGGCTGGGGCAGGCGGCGCGAACCGCTGGTGGTCATCATCAGCGTGAGGCTGGCGACGCGCTCGGGTGCCATGGCCGCCAGGTGCTGGGCGATCATGCCGCCCATCGACGCGCCGCAGACGTGGGCCTGTTCGATGTCGAGGGCGTCGAGCACGCCCAGCGCGTCGCGCGCCATGTCGGCCAGCGAGTAGGGGCTGTGCACCGGCAGGTGCATCGCGTGGCGCAGCCCGGCCAGCGCCATGTTGGGCACCCCGGCGGCGTCGAAGCCCTGGCTCAGGCCGATGTCGCGGTTGTCGAAGCGGACCACGCGAAAGCCTTGCCGCACCAGCATCTGCACCATGGTCTGCGGCCACGCGATCAGCTGCATGCCCAGGCCCATGATGAGCAGCACCACCGGGCCATCGGCGGGGCCCTGGTCGTCGACCTCGATCCGGACGCCGTTGGCTTCGACCTTCATGCTCAGTACCAACGGGTCAGCGTTTCAGGCTGGTGCGCCACCTTGAAGAACCAGCGCCGCGCGCCCTGCACGTCGAAGCGCCGCCAGTGGTCAGGGTCCTGGCGCAGGCGGTCGGCGATGGCGTACATCGCCATCGGGTTCATGCCCATGCCGATGTGGCTGGCGTGCACCTCGATGTTTTCGGTGTGGGCGTGGCGCATGGGGTTGATGCTGCACTGCCAGGCCACCACGCCGTCGGTCTTGCTGTAGATGGAGGTGGTGGGCACCGGCGGTGGCCTGCGCACCTGGGCCAGCAGCTCCTCGTCGTGCGGGTGCTGGCCGCTGACCAGCTGGTAGAAGCGCCAGGCGTTGGTGGCCTTCGGGTGGCCGGTGAAGGGCGTGCCCAGCGTGATCACGCAGCGCACAAGATCGGGCAGCTCCTTGGCCATCTCGCGCGCGTAGATGCCGCCCAGGCTCCAGCCGATCAGGCTGATCTTGCCCCGGTGTTTCTTGTGCAGCGCCTCGATGCGCGCGCGGCAGCGTTCGAGCACGCCGTCGCGCGGGCCGAGGTTGAAGCCCTGCTCCCAGCCGTAGGCGGCGTAGCGGTGCTGCCTGAGGAAACGGCGCAGCGCCAGCGTGCTCATGTCGTTGGCGCCCAGGCCCGGGAACACCAGCACGGCGTGGCCGTCGCCCGAGGGCATGCGGGAGAGCCAGGGCGAGACGGCGGCCAGGGCCATGGCCTCCCAGGGGGCGCGGGCCTCCAGCATCATCAGCCAGAGGCCGGGCGGCACGGTGTGCAGCCCGGCGTCCGGGTCTGACGGGTCGGGAGGCGCGGGCTGGCGGCGGTGGCGGGTGGAACTCATGCGTGCGCAGACGCCGGGTGGCATCGAAATAGGCATCGGTCCATGTTAGCCAGCGCGCGGCTTTTTCTTTGGTGCGGCGGCCCTAGAGGCGGGTCGCTTGGGGGACACGGTGGCGGATGTCACTGCGGCGTCCGGCGCCGGCACCGGCAGCGCCCGCAATTCGTCCAGTGCCGCGTCCACCGCCTGCGCAAGCGCCTTCACGTCCGGCAGCGCCGCGGCGTCGGCCATCAGCCCGAAGTCCATCGCGGCGTCGAAGCTCTGCACCGTGATGTTCAGCGCCAGCCCGTGCACCACGATGCTGGTCGGGTGGTTCGAGCGCACGCGGGCGCCGGCCAGGTACAGGGGCACCTGCGGGCCGGGCACGTTGGAGATGACCACGTTCGCCACCTGCGGCAGGCGCTCGGCGGCTTTGGCCTTGCCGTAGAGCGAGGCCGCGGCCTCGATCAGCCAGGGCACGCCGATGGACGGAAAGTCGGTGGGCAGGATGCTCTTCATGCGGCCCATGGTCGACTTCATCGCCCCGGTGGCGGCGCGGATGTGCGCCAGCCGCTTGGCCGGGTCGGCCAGGTGCGTGCCCAGGCTGACCAGGCTCATCGAGGCCTGGTTGTCGGCGCGGGTGTCGCCTGCCTCGCGCAGCGAGATCGGCACCGCGGCCACCAGGCTCTTGCGCGGCAGCGCGCCGTGTTGCTGCAGGTAGGCGCGCAGCGCGGACGAACAGAGCATGAGCACCCCGTCGTTGAGGGTGGCACCATGCGCGCGCGCCAGGGCCTTGAGTTCGGCCAGCGGCACGCTGGCGGCGGCGAAGGCGCGCGCGGGTGTCACGGTGGCGTTCATCGGCGTGGCGGGCGCCAGCGTGACATTGCCCGAACCCTGGCCCAGCAGGTTCTTGGCGCTGAGCACGCTCCTGGCCGTGCCGGCGACGGTGCCCAGCGTGGCCGGCAGATCGCGCACGATGCGCGCCACCTGCACCGCCTCATGGCTCAGCGCGCCGCGCAGCATCTCGACCATGTCGAGCCGGAAGGTCCTGGTGCGCCGGGACGGGCGGATCTCGATGTCGCGCGGCTCGGGTGTCAGGTCGAACAGCACATTGGCCAGCGCCACCGCGGCCTGGCCGTCGACCGCCGCGTGGTGCAACTGGGTGACGAGGCCCACCTGCTTGCGCCCTGCGGCGCTGCGCGGAAGGCCTTCGATCACGTGCATCTTCCACAGCGGCCGGTGGCGGTCCAGCAGGACCGGGTGCAGCAACGAGACCTGTTCCTCCATCAGCGTACGCGCGTCGGCGCGGCGGGCGCTGCCGCTGGGCAGCCGGATCTCGACGATGTGTTCGTTGAGGTCGGGTTCCGCATCCACCCAGGCCGGGTTGGCCATGTTCAGCGGCATCCACCACAGCCGGCGGCGCAGCACCGGCGTGGCGGGCAGGCGGGCCGCGATGTGCCGCCGCAGGTCGTTCACATAGCGCCCGCGGTGGCCGGCCGGCAGTTCCAGCAGGTGCATGGCGCCGACGTGCATCGGCATCTCCGGCGTTTCCAGGTAGAGGAAGGTGGCGTCCAGGCCGGAGAGTTGTCGCATGCCCATGGTGTGTCCCGGTGTGTGTGGGGGTTGCCGGCCATTGTGGGCCGCCGCCGCAGCGCGGGAAACCGTCGCCTGTCTCTTGCGAAATAACTGTATTTATGTACAGTATCCATCCCGACCCTGCACCGCCATGAACGACGTCCACATTCCCCTGCACGCCCTCAAAGGCCGCGGCGTGGCCCACCGCCAGCCGCACCGCTTCGAGCGCGACCAGCGTGCCGCCTTCGACGACGGCTGGGGCACGCTGGACGAGCGGCGGGCCGAGGGCGAAGAGGCTGCGGCACCGGCCACCGAGGTGATGTTCGAAGAGGCGCGCAGCGCGATCACCACCAACGACTCGCCCGACATCGGCTTCCGGCTCGGCCTCAACCCCTACCGCGGCTGCGAACACGGCTGCGTCTACTGCTACGCCCGGCCCACGCACAGCTACCTCAACCTCTCGCCGGGGCTCGATTTCGAAACGAAGATCGTCGCCAAGCGCAACATCGCCGAGCTGCTGCGGCGCGAGCTGCTGGCCCCGCGCTACCAGCCCGACCTGCTGGTGGTGGGCACGGTGACCGACGCCTACCAGCCGGTGGAGCGCGAGCTGCGGTTCACGCGCGCGGTGCTGGAGGTGCTGAGCGCGGCGCAGCACCCGGTGGGCATGGTGACCAAGGGCAGCGGGGTCGAGCGCGATCTGGACCTGCTGGCGCCCATGGGGCAGGCCGGTCTGGCGGCCGTGTACGTGACGGTCACCACGCTGGACGCGAAGCTGGCCCGCGTGCTGGAGCCGCGCGCCGCCGCGCCGCACCGGCGGCTGCGCACCATCCGCACCCTGGCCGAGGCGGGTGTGCCCACCGGCGTGAGCGTCTCGCCGCAGATCCCGTTCCTCAACGACGACATGGAGCGCGTGCTCGAAGCGGCCTGGGAGGCCGGCGCGAGGCGCGCGTTCTACCAGGTGCTGCGCCTGCCCTGGGAGCTCTCGCCCATGTTCCGCCAGTGGCTGGACCTGCACTACCCCGACCGGGCCGAGCGTGTGATGGCGCGGGTGCAGGACCTGCGCGGCGGCAAGGACTACGACGCCGACTTCGCCACGCGCATGAAGGGCCAGGGCATCTGGGCCGACCTGATCCGCCAGCGCTTCGTGAAGACCTGCGACCGCCTCGGTTTCAACCGCGAGCGCGAGCCGCTGGAACTGAGCCTATTCCGGCCGGCGGCGCTGCGCGGGCAGGGGGATCTGTTCTAGGCCTTGAGCAGATCGAGTGAATCCACCCGCCAGTGGTGCATCGCCTCGTAGAAGCCTTCCCACACACAGCCGTTGCAGCCACGGCCGCAGCAGCTGTCGGGCTCGGGGGGCGGCGGGCGCAGGGCGGTGTCCAGGTCGGTGCCGCGCTCCCGCTGCGCGCGACCGCGCAGGTGGGCGATCAGGGCGCGGGCGGTGGCCAGGTCGCCCAGCGGCACCCGCGCCGGGTCGTGCGGGGTGAAGCGCGGCTGTTCCTTGCCCTCGAACACGCCGCGCTCGGCGAACATGGCTGCCGGCCGCACCCACAGGCCGAAGCCGCCGTAGAGCGCGCGGTACAGCGTCATGCCCTGCAGGGTTTCGCTGCAGCGTACGGTGTCGATTACGTCGTACCAGCCGCCCTTGTAGTGGCGGTACAGGCCGGGCGGGGTGGCGTTCAGCGGGGGCAGGTCGTGGTCGGTCGGCGCGGTCATGCAGAAACAGAAAACGGAAGATGCTCAGTCGTCGGCGATCAGCCGGCCCATGCGGTGGGCCAGTTCCACCGCTGAGGCCACGCCGAGTTTTTCGAAGATGTTGGCGCGGTGGAACTCCACCGTGCGCTGGGCGATGCCCAGGTGGTCGGCGATGTTTTTGTTGTAGTGGCCCTGCAGCAGCTCATCCAGCACCTCGCGTTCGCGCGCGCTCAGCGCGGCCAGCGCCTGCTGGAAGCGCAGCTTCTCGCGCGCCTCGGTGTGCAGGCGCACGGCGGCCTCGCGCGCGGCCTCCACCTTGTCCACCAGCTGGTTGTTCTGGAACGGCTTTTCCAGGAAGTCCCAGGCGCCGTTCTTGACCGCGGCCACCGCCATGCCCACGTCGCCGTGGCCGGTGAGGAAGAGCACCGGCCAGGGCCAGCGGGCGGCCTTGAGCTGCTCGAAGGTGGCCAGGCCCGAGAGCGGTTCCATGCGGATGTCCAGCAGCACCACGCTGCAGGCCCGGGCCAGTTCACCCAGCTCGCCGCGCTGCAGCGCCTGCACGAAGGCGTCGCCCCCGGTCCACACGCGGGTGTGCAGGCCGCGCGAATCGAGCAGCCAGGCCAGGCCGTCGCGGAAGTCCGCGTCGTCGTCCACGATGTGGACCGGCGGGTTCGGGGGGGTCAGGGGTTCAGGGGCAGCCACAGCGTGAATTGTGCGCCGAGCAGGTCGGGGCAGTCGCTCAGGTCGATGTGGCCGTGGTGCGCTTCGGCGATGGAGCGGCAGATGGCCAGGCCCATGCCCATGCCGCCGGGTTTGTGGCTGGCGAAGGCGTCGAACACCGTGGCGCGCTGCTCGGGCGGCACGCCGGGGCCGCTGTCGCACACGCGCAGGCCGATCTGGCCGTCGCCGGTCACCAGGCCTACGCGCACGGTGGGCGGGGTACGGCCGCTGCGCGCGGCCCACTCGCCGGCGTTGAGCACCAGGTTGTGCAGGGCGTTTTCCAGCAGCAGCGCGTCGGCCGGCACGGTGGGGCCGTCGCTCCCAGGCAGGGCCAGTTCCAGCCGCACGCCCTCGGGCAGCGGCACGGCCTGCGCCACGCGCGCAGCCCACGGGGCCAGCGCCAGCGGCAGGCGCACGGTTTCCTGGCGCCGGGCGAGGGCGTTCACGCGCTGGATCACGCGGCCGGCCTTGTCGGCCATGCGCTCCATGCGCTCGACCACCGGCACGATCTCTTCGAGTGTGATGCGCTGCTCGCGCACCCGGTTGAGCAGGCCGGTGGCGAAGCTGCTGAGCGCGCCCAGCGGCTGGTTGAGTTCGTGCGCCAGGGTGGACGCCACCTCGCCCATGGCCACGAGGCGGCCCGAGGCTTCGAGCTGTTCCTGCTGGCGCGCGGCCAGGCGCTCGATGCGGCGGCGCTCGGTCACGTCCAGCACCGAGCCGACCCAGCCCACCACCTCGCCACTGGCCAGGCGCAAGGGCGCGCTGTGCGCCAGCACGTCCAGCCGCTGGCCGTCGCGGTGCTGCAGCTGCAGGGCCAGGGCCTCGGGCGCCTGTGCGGCGCGCTGCACCTGTTCGAACTCATCGCCCTGCTCGGCGGGCCAGTAGGGTGGCGTGTGGGGCGGCGGGCCGCCGTGCGCCATCAGCTCGGCCGGCGTCCAGCCCACGAGGCGGGCGAAGGCGGGGTTGACGTGCAGCAGGCGGCCGCTGGTGTCCCAGGCGCGCAGGCCCAGGGTGACCGAGCGTTCCATGGCGGTGCGCAGCGCCAGCTGGGTCTGCAGCCGGGCCTCGGCGCGCTGGCGGCGGGCGCTGTCGCGCCACAGGGCCAGCAGCGCCAGCAGCATGCCCAGCAGGCACAGCAGAGCCACGGCGAAAAAGGCGCGCGGGGCCATCGGTGGTGCGCTGTCGGTCAGTGCGACCTGCAGGCGCAGCTGCGCGCCGGGCAACTGGATGGGCGCTACAAAGTGTTGAGCGTCGCCGGCCGCAGCCGTGGCGCTTGCGCCGGCCAGCGCGACCGCGTGGTCCTGCAGGAACCAGGCGGGCAGCACGTCGGCCAGCAGGCGCTTGAGCGGCACGGCGGCCACCGCATCGCCGGTGAAGCGGCCCTGCTCGAAGTGCGGCACGGCCAGCCAGAGCCAAGCGTCGGCCCCGTCCGTCGTTTCGAAGGGGCCGGCGTATGCCGGGCGCTGCAGGCCGCGGGTGGTGTCCAGCATGGTGGCCAGGGCGGCGGCGTGTTCGGGGGCTTGGGCCGCGGCCATCATTTCGGCTGGCCAGCCACTGCGCTCGCCCGGCGCCGCGGCCGGCACCCAGCCGTGAAAGGCGATGCGGCCGGGGTTCTGCCACCAGGGGCCGTGGCGCGCGGCCACCGCGTGGTCGTCGCCGCCGTTCTGGTGGGCCTGTGCCAGCGCGGCCAGGTCGGTTTCGAGGCGGCGGAAGTGGAAGCGCAGGGTCTGGTCCAGCCACTCGGCGTCGGCGGTGCGTCGGCGGTCGGCCTCGCGCGTTTCCTCGCTGCGCAGGAACAGCCAGAGCGCCAGCGCCGACGCGGCCACCAGCAGCAGCAGCGCCACCAGCCAGCCCATCGCGCGGCGCGTCAAGGCCGCGGTCTGGCGCGTGTCCAGATCGAGCGCGTCGAGGTCGGGGGCGGGCCGCGTGGGCGTGTCGGAAGCCATGGGCCCGCTAGCATAGCCAGCATGTCTGTCGAACGCCCGTCGTCCCTGTTGTGCGCTCGCCGCCGCCTGCTGGTGGCGGCCTGTGCGGCGGTGGGGGCGCCGGCGCTGGCGGGTGCGCCGCCGGTGCTGCTGCGCTTCTCGCACGTGGTGGCGCCCGACACGCCCAAAGGCCAGATGGCGCTGCGCTTCCAGGCCCTGGTGCACCAGCGCGGAGGCGGGCGCATCCGCGTCGAGCTCTACCCGGACTCGCAGCTCTGGGGCGACGACGACGAGATGGAGGCGCTGCGCCTGGGCGCGGTGGAGATGCTGGCGCCCTCGCTGTCGAAGTTCGGCATGGCCGGGGTGCCCGAGTTCGAGGTCTTCGACCTGCCCTACCTGTTCGCCGACCTGGCCCAGGTGCGCCGCGTGACGCAGGGGGCGGTGGGGCGCGGGCTGCTGGAACGGCTGGCGCGCCAGCAGATGCGGGGGCTGGGTTTTCTGGACAACGGTTTCAAGCAGATGAGCGCCCGGCGCGCGCTGCGCACCCCCGCCGACTACCGCGGCCTGCGCGTGCGGGTGCAGGCCTCCCGGGTGCTGGGTGAGCAGATGCGCGCCCTGGGGGCGCAGCCGGTGGTGCTGCCGTTTGGCGAAACCCAGCGGGCGCTGGCCAGCGGCGTGGTGGACGCGGCAGAGAATCCGCCGAGCAACTTCCTGACCCAGGGCCTGGCCGCGCTGCAGCCGCACCTGACGCTGACGCAGCACGGCTACCTGGGCTACGCGGTGGTCACGCACCCGCGCTTCTGGGAGAGCCTGTCGCGGGTCGACCGGGCGCTGGTGGACGACGCGCTGGCCGAGGCGCTGGCGCACGGCAACCGGCTGGCCGAGGCGCTGGACCGCCAGGCCCTGGCGACCCTGCGCCAGACCCCCGGCCTGCGGTTGCACGCGCTGGGCGCGGCCGAGCGCGAGGCACTGCGCCGCCACCTGCGGCCGGTGGTGGACGGCTTCGGGCGCAGCGTGGGGGCGGGGCTGCTGCGCGACGTCCAGCGGGCCATCGGCAGCGGCTGAACCGCCCGGTACGTAGTTCTACGACTGTTGAACGCCACAGTTGGCGCGCGGCGGGGGGCTGCGTATCGTCCCGCATCCCCCAAAACAGCCCCACGGAGACACGCCATGGCTGCAACCGCCGAGCGCAAGCCGCTCTACAAATCCCTCTATGTCCAGGTCCTGGCCGCCGTCACCATCGGCGTGCTGCTGGGCCACTTCCACCCCGAACTGGGGGAGCAGATGAAGCCGCTGGGCGACGCCTTCATCAAGCTGATCAAGATGATCATCGCGCCCATCATCTTCTGCACCGTGGTGGTGGGCATCGCCGGCATGGAGGACATGAAGAAGGTCGGCAAGACCGGCGGCCTGGCCCTGCTGTACTTTGAAATCGTGTCCACGCTGGCGCTGGTCATCGGTCTGCTGGTGGTCAACTTCGTGCAGCCCGGCAACGGCATGCACGTGGACGCGTCCGCGCTGGACACCAAGGCGATCGCCGCCTACACCGAGCCCGGCAAGATGAAGGGCACGGTCGACTTCCTGATGGGCGTGATCCCGACCTCGGTGGTGGACGCCTTCGCCAAGGGCGACATCCTGCAGGTGCTGCTGTTCTCGGTGCTGTTCGGCTTCGCGCTGCACAAGTTCGGCGGCCGCGGCACCCTGGTGTTCGACTTCATCGAGAAGTCCTCGCACGTGCTGTTCGACATCGTCGGCATCATCATGAAGGTGGCCCCCGTCGGTGCCTTCGGCGCCATGGCCTTCACCATCGGCAAGTACGGCATCGATTCGCTGTTCTCGCTGGGCAAGCTCATGGGCACCTTCTACCTGACCTGCCTGATCTTCGTGTTCGGCGTGCTGGGCCTGATCGCGCGCCTGCACGGCTTCTCCATCGTCCGGTTCATCAAGTACATCAAGGAAGAACTGCTGATCGTGCTGGGCACCTCGTCCAGCGAATCGGTGCTGCCGCGCATGATGGAGAAGATGGAGAACCTGGGCGCCCGCAAGTCGGTGGTCGGCCTTGTGATCCCCACCGGTTATTCGTTCAACCTCGACGGCACGTCCATCTACCTGACCATGGCCGCGGTGTTCATCGCCCAGGCCACCGACACGCCCATGACCCTGGTGCAGCAGCTGACCCTGCTGGCCGTGCTGCTGCTCACCTCCAAGGGCGCGGCCGGCATCACCGGCAGCGGCTTCATCGTGCTGGCGGCCACGCTCTCGGCCGTGGGCGGCGTGCCGGTGGCCGGCCTGGCGCTGATCCTGGGCATCGACCGCTTCATGAGCGAGGCCCGCGCCCTGACCAACCTGGTGGGCAACGGCGTGGCGACCCTGGTGGTGGCCAAGTGGACCGGCGACCTGGACATGCAGCGCCTGAACGAAGGCCTGGCCCACCCCACGGCCCAGGAAGCCGACGACCCCGAGGCCATCCTCGACCAGCAGGTGGCGCACATGGCAGTGGCCGCCGACGCGCCACGCTGAGCGGGGGCATGCCGGTCGACCACCCGGTCCCATGAGCTTTGCGTCACACTAGCGCGGCAGTCGACGACTGTTTCGTTCCAATCTGACGAGGAGGCGTGCCATGCACGTGGCGATGGTGGGGGTCGTTGTGGCAACTCTTGCGGGCTGGACTCATGGCGGCTGAAGCAAGTTCGGGCAGCCTGATCCAGGTGGTGACCCTGCTGGGCGCGGCGGTGGTGGTCGTGCCCTTGTTCAAGCGCCTGGGCCTGGGCTCGGTGCTGGGTTACCTGGCCGCGGGCCTGGCCATCGGCCCGTTCGGTGCTGGCCTGTTCACCGATCCGCAGAGCATCCTGCACACCGCCGAGCTCGGCGTGGTGATGTTCCTGTTCGTGATCGGACTGGAGATGCGGCCCTCGCACCTGTGGAACCTGCGCCGCTCGATCTTCGGCCTGGGCAGCCTGCAGGTGGTGGTGTGCGGCGCGCTGCTCACGCTGGTGGGGGTGGCGTTCGGCTTCTCGTGGCCGGTGTCCTTCATCAGCGCCATGGGCTTTGTGCTGACCTCCACCGCCATCGTGATGCAGCTGCTGGGCGAACGGGGCGACCTGGCGGCGCCGCGCGGACAGAAGATCGTGGCCATCCTGCTGTTCGAAGACCTGCTGATCGTGCCGCTGCTGGCGCTGGTGGCCTTCATGGCCCCCCCTGTCGCCGGTGAGGTGGTGGCCTCGGCGGGCGCGCGCTGGACGGCGGTGGGCATGGCCCTGGCCGCCATCGGCGTGCTGGTGGCGGCCGGCCTGTGGCTGCTCAATCCGCTGTTCCGCGTGCTCGCCAACGCCAAGGCGCGCGAGGTCATGACCGCCGCCGCGCTGCTGGTGGTGCTGGGCTCGGCGCTGCTGATGCAACTGGGTGGCCTGTCGATGGCCATGGGCGCATTCCTGGCCGGTGTGCTGCTGTCGGAATCGACCTTCCGTCACCAGCTGGAGGCCGACATCGAGCCTTTCCGTGGTCTGCTGCTGGGGCTGTTTTTCCTGGGCGTGGGCATGTCGCTCGACCTGGCGGTGGTGGCTCAGAACTGGCCGCTCATCGTCTCGGGCGTGCTGGCGCTGATGGTGGTCAAGGCGCTGTGCATCTACGGCGTGGCGCGTCTGGCCAGAAGCTCGCACATCGACGCGCTGGACCGCGCGGTGCTGATGGCCCAGGGCGGTGAATTCGCCTTCGTGCTGTTCGCAGCGGCGCTGGCCGCCAAGGTGATCGACCCGGTGGTCAATGCCAACATGACCGCCATCGTGGTGCTGTCCATGGCGCTCACGCCGCTGACGGTGCTGCTGCACAAGCGTTTCGCCCGCCAGGCCGTGGTGTCGATGGACGGTGTGGAGGCGGTGGGCGAGCGCACCGCCAGCGTGCTCATCGTCGGGTTTGGCCGTGTCGGCCAGATCGCCAGCCAGGGTGTGCTGGCGCGCGGGGCCTCTCTGACCATCATCGACAACGACACCCAGGTGATCCGCGACGCCGAATCCTACGGCTTCAAGGTCTATTACGGCGACGGCAGCCGCCCCGACGTGCTGCATGCGGCCGGTGCGCACGCTGCCAGCGCGGTGCTGGTGTGCATCGACGACCGCGCGGCGGCCACGCACATCGCCGAGATTGCCAGGGACGCCTGCCCGCAGGCGCGCGTGCTGGTGCGGGCCTTCGACCGCGAACATGCGATCGAGCTGTCCAGGGCTGGTGCCGACTTCTTCGTGCGCGAGACGTTCGAGTCGGCCATGCTGCTGGGCCGCGAGGCGGTGATCGCCACCGGTGCGAGCGCGGAAGAAGCCGACGAGGTCATGGCCGAGGTGCGCCGCCGCGACGCCGGCCGCTTCGACCTGGAGCTGGCCGGCGGCCTGTTCGCCGGCCGGGCCCTGGTGTTGCGCAACATGGCGAACAAGGACGCCGCCCATGGCGGCGTCACTGGCTGAGCCGTCAGGCCGGGTTCAGAGCTTGAGACCGGCGATGTAGCTGTCGTAGCGCCACTCGGAGAACTTGCTCCACAGCACCTGGTCGCGCTGGAAGGCGCGCATGTCCTGGTGGATCTTCTTGAACTCGGGCGACTTGGCCTCGTGCTCGGCGAACACCTCCATCGACGCCTTGTAGCCGGCGTCCATGATGGACTTGTCGAAGGCGCGCAGCTTGGTGCCGGCGGCCACCAGGCGGCGCAGGGCGGCCGGGTTCTGGGCGTCGTACTTGGCGGTCATGTCGCGGGCGGCCACGGCGCCGGCGGCACGCACGATGGCCTTGTTCTCGGCCGACAGCGCGTCGAAGGCCTTCTTGTTGATGAAGAACTCCAGTTCGGCGCCGCCTTCCCACCAGCCGGGGTAGTAGTAGTTCTTGGCGACTTTGTGGAAGCCGAGCTTTTCATCGTCGAACGGACCGACGAATTCGGTGGCGTCCAGCGTGCCTTTTTCCAGCGCCTGGTAAACCTCGCCCGCGGGCATGTTCTGCGCCACCACGCCCAGCTTGGTCATGGCCTCGCCGAACAGGCCGCCGCCCATGCGCATCTTCAGGCCCTTGAGGTCGGCCGCCGACTTGATCTCCTTGCGGTACCAGCCGCCCATCTGGGTGCCGGTGTTGCCCGCGCTCATGGAGGTGATGTTGTACTCGGCGTAGAACTCGTCCATCAGCTTGCGGCCGTTGCCGTGTTCCATCCAGGCGTCCATGTGGCGGGCGGTCAGGCCGAAGGGCACCGCGCATCCGAAAGCGAAGATCGAGTTCTTGCCGGTGAAGTAGTAGGACGCGGTCTGCGCCATCTCGATGGTGCTGTTCTGCAGCGCATCGACCACGCCGAACGGCGGCACCAGCTCGCCCGCCGCGTGCACCGACACCTCGAACTTGCCACCCGAGAGGGCCTTGACGGTTTCCGAGAACTTCTCGGCCGAACCGAAGATGGTGGGCAGCGACTTGGGGAAGCTCGACGCCAGGCGCCAGCGCACGGCGGCCTGGGCGTGCACGGCGGGGGCCGCGCCAGCGGCGAGCACGCCCGCGATGCCGGCGTGTTTGATCAGGGAACGACGATCCATGGTTTTCTCCGGGATGAAAAATGCCGGTGCCCCGGGGCGTCTGGCGCCCCGGTCGCCCGGCGGTTGGCAAACCCGTGAACCTTACCAGAGAGATGGGCTAACCCTTATCACCTACCGGACGCTGGCATGGGCCGGACAGCGAGGGGTGTGGCAGGGTCGGCACCGGGTGTCGTTGTGCGGCGGCCCGCCCCTCGGCCCAGGCACTGCGCCAGGCCGACAGCGTCTGCGATGGCTCGTCGCCCAGGCCCCGCACCACGCAGCCGCCGGCCGCGCCTGCGGCGGCCACCGCGCGCAGCTGCGGCGGATCGAGGACGCCGCCGATGCCCACCACCGGCGCCGGCGCCATGTGGGCCCACCAGGCCAGGTTGTCCAGGCCCTGGGGCCGCCAGGGCATGTCCTTGGTGGTGGTGGGCCAGACCGGGCCGCAGGCGATCAGGTCGGGCTGCAGCGCGGCGGCGCGGCACAGCTCCCAGAGACTGTGCGAGCTCAGGCCCAGCTGCACGCCCGCCTCGCGCGCCGCCTGCAGCGCCGCGTGCTCGTCGGGGCCGAGTGCCAGCAGGTCTTCCTGCCCCAGGTGCAGGGCGCGGGCACCGGCGTGCAGTGCGGTCTGCCAGTGGTCGTTGACCACGAGCGTGACGCCGGCCGCGTCGGCCGCGTGCTGGGCGCGGGCGATGGCGGCGTGCAGCTTCGTGGCCCAAGCGCCGTCGTCCAGGCCCGACGGGCGTTTCATGCGCAACTGGATCGTGTCCACCGTGGGCGTGGCGCGCAGCACCGCCTCCACGCGTTCGGCGCTGTCGACGATGGCGTAGACACCGGGGTCGCGGCTGCGCGCCTTCGAGGGCCTGTCGGTCGGTGCCTGTGCGCCGACCGACAGGCGCGGCAGCAGCGAGGGGGCGGTGGCGAAGCCCTCCCGGGCCACCACCGGTCCGGCGCCGCGCCCCACGGCGCGTGCGTGGCGCAGCGCGTGCGTGGTCGCCATCTTGGCCAGCACCGCGGCGTCGGCCGCCACAAAGCCGAGCGCCAGGGCGGCGGCCAGTGAGGTGGCGAACGTGCAGCCGGTGCCGTGGTGGTGCGGCGTGTCCACCCGCGGCAGCGTCAGCCAGCCGCGGGCGTGCGGCGTGTCGATCCAGTCGTGCGACAGCCCGGGCGTGGCGGCGTCGCCGCCGGTGACCACCACCGCCTGCACGCCCTGCCCACGCAGTGCCGAGGCCATGGCCGGCACACCGCTGTCGCCGTCCGGGCCGAGCAGCAGCACTGCCTCGTGCTGGTTGGGGGTGATCGCGGTGGCGCGGGGCAGCAGCTCGTCGCGGTAGACCTGCATCAGCGCCTCGTCCACGAAACCGGCGCCGGTGCTCGCGCGCAGCACCGGGTCGATCACGAAGGCCAGCGGTGCGCGCGTGCGCAGCCGGTCCA
This sequence comes from Hydrogenophaga pseudoflava NBRC 102511, assembly GCF_001592285.1. Taxonomy (GTDB): domain Bacteria; phylum Pseudomonadota; class Gammaproteobacteria; order Burkholderiales; family Burkholderiaceae_C; genus Hydrogenophaga; species Hydrogenophaga pseudoflava. The sequence goes on from NZ_BCWQ01000009.1 coordinate 50,080, forward strand.
CCCAGCGCGCGACCACCCGCGCGTTGGCGGCGCTGCCCAGCAGGCCGGTCTTGATGACGGCGGGCGGCATGTCCTCGGCCAGCGCGGCCAGCTGGGCGTCCAGCAGATCGGGCGGCACCGCGTCGATGCGGGTCACCGCGGTGGTGCTCTGCGCCGTGACGGCGGCGACCACCGGGCACAGGTGCACGCCGAAGGCATCGGCCGCGCGCTGGTCGGCCGCCAAGCCTGCGCCGCCGCCGCTGTCGGTGCCGGCGATGCTCCAGAGGATGGGGGGCGTGTTCATGCGATCAGGAATGGGTGTCCGCTGACCGGGGTCGAGGCCACGGCCATGTCCTGCGGCGCCATCACGCCGGCCTCAAAGGCGGTGCGCCCCGCCTCGATGGCCAGGCCGAAGGCGCGCGCCATGCGCACCGGGTCCACCGCCTGGCTCACGGCGGAGTTCAGCAGAACCGCGTCGAAGCCCAGCTCCATGGCCTGCGCCGCGTGCGAGGGCGCGCCGATGCCAGCGTCCACCACCAGCGGCACGCCGGGAAGGCGCGCGCGCAGGGTGCGCAGCGCGAACGGGTTGATCAGGCCCTGGCCCGAGCCGATGGGGGCGCCCCAGGGCATCAGCACTTCGCAGCCGGCGTCCAGCAGGCGCTGGCAGGTCACCAGGTCGTCGGTGCAGTAGGGGAAGACCGCGAAGCCGTCCCTGATGAGCTGCGCCGCGGCCTCCACCGTGCCCCAGGGGTCGGGCTGCAGGGTGTGTTCGTCGCCCACCACTTCGAGCTTGATCCAGCGCGTGCCGTAGAGCTCGCGCGCCATGTGCGCCAGGGTGATGGCCTCGCGCGCCGTGCGGCAGCCGGCGGTGTTGGGCAGCAGGCGCACGCCGCTGTTCACGATGCCGGCGACGAAGCCGTTGTCGCCGGCCGCGGCCAGGGTGCGCCGCAGGCCCACGGTGACGACCTGCGTGCCGCTGGCCGCGATGGCCTCGCGCAGCACCTGGGGCGAGGGGTAGCCCGCGCTGCCCAGCAGGAAGCGGCTGGCGAGTGCGGTGCCGTAGACGGTGAGGGTGCTCATGTTCAGGCTCCTGGCAAGGACGCTGCGGGCATGGGTGCGGGCTTGGATGCCGATGCGGGGGCGAGCCGGTCCAGCGCCTGGACCAGCCGGTGGATGTGCTCGTCGGTGTGGGCGGCCGAGAGCGCGATGCGCAGCCGCGCCGTGCCCTCGGGCACGGTGGGCGGGCGGATGGCCGGCACCCAGATGCCTTGTTCGCGCAGGCCTTCCATCACGGCCAGTGCCTCGGCGTTGCCACCGATCAGCAGCGGCTGGATGGGCGTGTCCGAGTGGCCGAGCTGCCAGCCGCTGCGCGCCAGCACCGGTTGCAGGCCCTCGCGCAGCTGGGCGATCAGGCGCCGCAGCTGCGCACGGCGGTCGTCGCCCTGTTCAATCAGGCGCAGGCTGCTGCGCAGCGCGCAGGCCAGCAGGGCGGGGGCGGCGGTGGCGAAGATGTAGCTGCGCGTTTTCTGCAGCAGCCATTCCACCAGGTCGTCCGGTCCGGCCACGAAGGCGCCGGCCACGCCCGCGGCCTTGCCCAGCGTGGCCATGTAGAGCACGCGGCGCGAGGCGCTGTCGCCGGTCAGGCCCACGGCGGCCAGGCTGCCGCGCCCCTGCGGGCCGCAGACGCCGAAACCGTGCGCGTCGTCCAGCAGCAGCAGGGCGTCGTGTTGTTCGCACAGCGCCAGCAGCGCGGGGATGTCGGCCACATCACCGTCCATGCTGAACACCGCATCGCTGATCACCAGCTTGCGGCGGGCCGTGCTGGCGGTGAGCTGGCTCGCGAGGTCGGCCAGGTCGGTGTGGGCGAAGCGGTGGATGCGCGCCCGCGAGAGCCGCGCGCCGTCGATCAGGCAGGCGTGGTTGAGCGCGTCCGAGAAGATCGCATCGCCGTCGCCCACCAGGGCCGGCACGATGCCGATGTTGGTGGCGTAGCCGGCGTAGAAGTAGAGCGCGCGCGGCAGGCCCACGAAGGCGGCCAGCTCGCGCTCCAGCGCCTCGTTGGCGGTGCTGTGGCCGCTGACCAGGGGCGAAGCGCCAGCGCCGACACCGAAGGACCTTGCGCCTTCGCAGGCCGCGTCGGCCAGGTCGGGGTGGCCGGCGAGGGCCAGGTAGTCGTTGCTGCAGAAGGCCAGCATCTCGCGCCCGTCCACGCGCAGCACGGCGCCTCCCGCGCTGTCGCCCGCGGGTTCGACCGCGCGGCGGCGCCGGCGCAGGTGGGCGGCGTCCAGGGCCGCGATGCGGGCGGGGATCTCGTCGAGCCAGGAGCTGGCGGATGGTGTGTGTGTCATGGCAGTTCGATGGGCACCGTGCGGAAGTCCGGTGCGGCGCTGTGCGCGATGTCGGCCAGCAGCGGCGCACCCAGGCGCTGGCGCAGGAAGGCGATGTTGTCGTCCGCCGCTGCCATGCCCGGGTCGATGCGGTTGGCCACCCAGCCGGCCAGCGGCAGGCCGCGCGCGCGGATGGCCTCGGCGCTCAGCAGCGCGTGGTTCAGGCAGCCCAGGCGCAGGCCCACGACCAGCAGCACCGGCAGGCCCAGGGCCTGGGCCAGGTCGGCGCCGGTGTGTTCGGGCGAGAGCGGCACCAGAAAGCCGCCCGCGCCCTCCACCACCATGGCGTCGGCGTGCTGCGCCAGTTCGCGCTGGCAGGCCACCAGGTGGTGGATGTCGATGCGGGTGCCTGCGCGCTCGGCCGCCAGGTGCGGCGAGAGCGGGTCGGGCAGGCGCACCGGGTTGTCCAGCGCGGGCGGCACCCGCACGGTGGAGGCCGCGCGCAGGGCGATGGCGTCCTCGCTGTCCCAGCCGTCCTGCGTCTGAACCAGGCCCGCGGCCACCGGCTTCATGCCCACCACGCGCGGGTGGCGGCGTGCCATCGCGTGCAGCAGCGCACAGCTCACGAAGGTCTTGCCCACGCCGGTGTCGGTGCCGGTCACGAAGAAGGCGGTCATCGGGGTTCCTCGCTGAGGGTGGCCTCCAGCGCGGCCAGCGCGCCGTGGGCCAGGTGCTGCATCGCTTCGTCGTCCAGCACATAGGGCGGCATGAAGTACAGCGTTTTGCCGATGGGTCGCAGCACCAGGCCGCGCGCCAGGGCGTGGCCCTGGTAGCGGCGCGCGAAGTCGGGCAGTGGCGTCTCGATGTCCCAGGCCCAGATCATTCCCTGGCGCCGGGCGTGCCGCACCCGCGGGTGCGCGGTCAGGGGTGCCAGCAGCGCGTCCAGCGCCTGTGCAGTGCGGCGGTTGCGGGCCAGCGCGTCTTCCTGTTTGAACAGGTCCAGCGTGGTCAGCGCGGCGCGGCAGGCCAGCGGGTTGCCGGTGTAGGAGTGCGAGTGCAGGAAGCCGCGCGCCACGTCGTCGTCGTAGAAGGCGCTGTACACCGCGTCGGTGGTCAGCACCGCCGACAGCGGCAGCGTGCCGCCGGTCAGGCCCTTGGACAGGCACAGGAAGTCGGGCCGGATGCCCGCCTGCTCGTGCGCGAACAGGGTGCCGGTGCGGCCGAAGCCGGTGGCGATTTCGTCCACCACCAGGTGCACGCCGTGACGGTCGCACAGCGCACGCGCCTGGCGCAGGTAGGCCGGATCGTGCATGGCCATGCCGGCGGCGCACTGCACCAGCGGCTCCACGATCAGCGCGGCCGTGGTCTCGTGGTGCTGCGCCAGCCAGTCGGCCAATGCATCTGCGGCGGCGTCGGCCCCGATGCCGCGCCGGTCGGGGCTGGGCACGGTGGCGGCCAGCCGCACCAGCGGCGCGTAGGCCTCGCGGAACAGGGCGATGTCGGTCACGGCCAGCGCGCCCACGGTTTCGCCGTGGTAGCCGCCGGCCAGGCCGACGAAGCGGCTCTTGGCCGGGCGCCCACTGTTGCGCCAGAAGTGTGCGCTCATCTTGAGCGCGATCTCGGTGGCCGAGGCGCCATCGCTGGCGTAGAAGGCGTGGCCCAGGCCGGTCAGCGCCGACAGCCGCTCCGACAGCTCCACCACCGGCGCGTGGGTGAAGCCCGCGAGCATCACGTGGTCCAGCGTGGCCATCTGGTCGGCCAGCGCGGCGCGCATGGCTGGGTGGCTGTGGCCGAACAGGTTGACCCACCAGGAGCTGACCGCGTCCAGGTAGCGGCGGCCGTCGGTGCCGTACAGCCACGGCCCCTCGGCGCGCGCGATGGCCACGGGCGGCAGGGCCTCGTGGCGCTTCATCTGTGTGCAGGGGTGCCACACGCTGCGCAGGCTGCGCTGCGCCAGGTCGGCGGTGTTCACTTCGCCTGTTCCTGTGCCTGCACCGGCACGTGGTCGCGCGAGCCGTTCGCGCGGTTGTGCTCGTCGACAAACACCAGCTTGGGCTTGTGCGTGGCGACCTGGTCCTCGTGCACCTGCGCGAAGGCCGCAATGATGAGCAGGTCGCCCGCCGAGGCGCGGCGCGCGGCCGAGCCGTTGACCGAAATCATGCCGCTGCCGCGCTCGCCCTTGATGGCGTAGGTGATGAAGCGCTCGCCGTTGTTGATGTTCCAGATGTGGATCTGTTCGTTCTCGGCGATGTTCGAGGCCTCCAGCAGGTCTTCGTCGATGGCGCAGGAGCCTTCGTAGTGCAGCTCGCACTGGGTCACCGCGACGCGGTGGATCTTGGACTTGAGCAGGGTGCGGAACATGGTGGGGTCTCCGGGTTCGGTGAAGGGGGTCAGCCGCCGACGATGGCCTGGAAGGTCAGCACGGTGTCGTTGGGCTGCAGGACGGTGGTGGCGCGTTGATCGCGCGGGACGAAGGCGCCGTTCACGGCGGTCGCGATGGTATCGGGGTCCATGCTCCGTTCGTCCAGCAGCTGGGCCAGCGTCAGGCCCTCGGGGCAGGGCAGGGTGAGGTCGTTGAAGGTCAGCATGTTGTGACGGGGGAGAAGCATTGCCGCAGGGCGTCTTCGACCAGCGCGGGCGCCAGCAGCCAGCCGTGGCGGTACAGGCCGTTGATGCGCAGCAGGCCGTCCTGGTGGTCGATGCGCGGCTCGTTGTCGGGCAGGGCGGGGCGCAGGTTGGTCTCCAGGTGCACGATGCGCGCCTCGGCCAGCTCGGGCAGCACGCTCTGGGCGGCGGCCATCAGCTCCACCGCGCTGCGCAGGCTCACGGGCGATCGGTCCTCGCTCTCGATCTCGCTGGCACCAATGACGATGTGGTCGCAGGGCCTGGGCACGATGTAGACGCGGTGGCGCGGGTGCAGCAATCGCACCGGCCGGTGCAGCGGCACGCCGGGCGCCTGCAGCCAGACCACCTCGCCGCGCACGCCGCGCACCGGCAGCTCGGGCCGGGCACCCGTGCCGCGCACGTCGATGGCGAGGTCGAAGCGCTCTTCGCCGCCGTCGTCCAGCGCGATGCGGCCCGCACCCACCGACGCCACGGTGTGCCGCCAGCGCCAGCGCACGCCGCGTGCGGCGGCGCACAGCGCGGGCAGCACCTGCAGCGGCAGGATCTGGCCCTCGCCCGGCAGCAGCCAGGCGTGCAGGCGCGGGTCGATGGCGGGTTCCAGCGCGGCCAGGGCGCCGAGGTCCAGCCGCTGCGGGGTCTGCACCACACCGGCCAGGTCGGGTGCCTGCGCCAGGCGCGCCAGCACGCGCTGCGCCGCGCCCAGGTCGCTGCCGTGCGCCACCAGCAGGCTGCCCAGGGTGCGCAGCTGCAGCGCCGCTTCCTCACCGGTGCCGGGGTTGGTCGAGCAGCCCGTGCAGCTGCCGCAGGCGGCGGGCAGGGCGCCCACACGCGGCGATCCTGCGCGGGCCAGGGCGTCGGTGATCTCGCGCCACAGCGCCATGGAGCGCCAGCCCAGCGCCGCGATGGCGGGGCCGCTGTTGTCCAGCTCGGCCAGCGGGCTGAGCATGCCGGCTGCGGTGAAGGCCGCCGGTCCCAGGCCGTCGCTGCGGGCCTCTGGTCCGTTGGCCGGGTCGAACACCGTCACCTCGTGATCAGGCGACAGCTGCCAGGCGAGCAGCCGGCCCAGCAGGCCGGCGCCCGCGATACCGATGCGCGCCATGTCTCAGCCCTTTTTCGTCAGCGAATCCACCGGCACGTAGAACTCGCCACCCACGGCCTTGAACTCTTCGCTCTTGCGCGCCATGCCGTCGGCCAGGGCCTGTTCCTCGCTCAGGCCTTTCGCCGCGGCGTAGTCGCGCACGTCCTGCGTGATCTTCATGCTGCAGAACTTCGGCCCGCACATGCTGCAGAAGTGCGCTTCCTTCGAGGAGTCCTTGGGCAGCGTTTCGTCGTGGTACGCCTCGGCCGTCTGCGGGTCCAGGCCGAGCGCGAACTGATCGCGCCAGCGGAACTCGAAGCGCGCCTTGCTCATCGCGTCGTCGCGCGCGCGCTGACCCGGGTGGCCCTTGGCCACGTCGGCGGCGTGGGCCGCGATCTTGTAGGCAATGATCCCCTGCTTCACGTCGTCTCGGTCCGGCAGGCCCAGGTGTTCCTTGGGCGTCACGTAGCAGAGCATGGCCGTGCCCATCCAGCCGATCATGGCGGCGCCGATGGCCGAGGCAATGTGGTCGTAGCCCGGTGCGATGTCGATGGTGAGCGGGCCCAGCGTGTAGAACGGCGCCTCGTGGCAGTGCTTGAGCTGCTCGTCCATGTTGGCCTGGATCATGTGCATGGGCACGTGGCCGGGGCCTTCGATCATGGTCTGCACGTCGTGCTTCCAGGCGATCTGCGTGAGCTCGCCCAGCGTGCGCAACTCGGCGAACTGCGCCTCGTCGTTGGCGTCCGCGCCCGAGCCGGGGCGCAGGCCGTCGCCCAGCGAGAAGGTCACGTCATACGCCTTCATGATTTCGCAGATCTCGTCGAAGTGCGTGTACAGGAAGTTTTCCTTGTGGTGCGTGATGCACCACTTGGCCAGGATGGAGCCGCCGCGCGAGACGATGCCGGTGCGGCGCTTCGTCGTGAGGTGGATGAAGGGCAGGCGCACGCCGGCGTGGATGGTGAAGTAGTCCACCCCTTGCTCGGCCTGCTCGATCAGCGTGTCGCGGAAGATTTCCCAGGAGAGGTCCTCGGCCACGCCTCCCACTTTCTCTAGCGCCTGATAGATGGGCACCGTGCCGATGGGCACGGGCGAGTTGCGCACGATCCAGTCGCGCGTGGTGTGGATGTTCTTGCCGGTGGACAGGTCCATCACCGTGTCGCCGCCCCAGCGGATGGACCACACGAGTTTTTCGACTTCTTCCTCGATGGACGAGGTGACGGCCGAGTTGCCGATGTTGGCGTTGATCTTCACCAGGAAGTTGCGGCCGATGATCATCGGCTCCAACTCGGGGTGGTTGATGTTGGCCGGGATCACCGCGCGGCCACGGGCCACCTCGTCGCGCACGAACTCGGGCGTGATCACGTCGGGGATGCGCGCGCCCATGCCGTTGCCGCGCAGGCGCGCCTCGCGCTCGGCGTCGCCGAGGTATTCCTTCATCCACTCGCGCTTGCCGTTCTCGCGGATGGCGATGTACTCCATCTCGGGCGTGACGATGCCTTTTCGCGCGTAGTGCATCTGCGTCACGTTGGCGCCGGCCTTGGCACGCAGCGGCTGGCGCTGCAGGCCAGCGGCCTCGGCACGCAGGGCTTCGATGCGCGCGTCCGCCACCTCGCCGTGTTTGCCGCCGTCGTCCAGTGCCACGCGGGCGCGGCCCTCATAGGCCTCGGTGTCGCCGCGCGCGGCCACCCACTCGCTGCGCACCGGCGCCAGGCCTCGGCGGATGTTGATGTCCGCGGCCGGGTCGGTGTAGGGGCCGGAGGTGTCGTAGACCGTGACGGTCTCGCCGTTGGTCAGCGCGATCTCGCGCATGGGCACCTGCACGCCGGGCTGTACGCCAGGCGCATAGACCTTGCGGGACTGGGGGAACGGCTCGCGCGTGAGCGTGAGCAGCTGCTGGAGCTTGTCGGGGGCGTTCATCGGGCGGTCTCCTGATTGAAAAAGCTGTTGCGAAAACGAACAGCTCCGGAGGACCGCCCGGAGGGACCATGGGTGTGGACGGATGTACCCCGTCCACGGGTCCTTCAAGGCAACGCTCTTCTTTCGCCGGTACTAGCCGGATCAAGTTCACGGGTTCGGTGTGTCACACCATCTCAGCGCCGGGCCTTGGCAGGCCCGTGCACCCCGGAGCAGGCGCGCAGTGTAGCGTGCTTCTTTGCGGGGCGCCAAATGTCCCTGCGACGGTCAGCGCTGCGCCCGCCGCCCGCGCCGGACCCGCTTGATGGCCTCGAACCAGAACACGCTCAGCAGGCCGAGCCCACCGGCCGCGGCGAGTTCGTGCCAGGGCAGCGGCGCGAAGCGCAGCACCGCCACGGCCCAGGGCACATACAGGGCGGCCAGCAGCAGCGACAGGGCCAGCCCCACCACGACCCAGAGCGCACGGTTGGGCGTGCGCAGCGTGACCCAGAACGGTTCGGTGGCCGAGCGGTTGGAGAGGATCAGCGCCAGGTTGCCCACCACCAGCGTCGCGAAGGCAAATGCACGGGCCTCTTCCTCGGGCAGGCGCGGCGCCGCCCAGGCAAAGGCCCCCAGCACCGCTGCCAGCACACCCAGGCCCTGCAGCAGCGCCAGCCACAAGGTGGCTCCTCCGAACAGCGGCGCGCTGGCGTCGCGCGGCGGTCGCTGCATCAGGTCGCTCTCGGCCGGTTCGTTTTCAAACGCGACCGAGCAGGCCGGGTCGATGATGAGTTCGAGCAGCGCGATGTGCATGGGGAACAGCAGCGCCGGCCAGCCCAGCAGCACCGGCAGCAGCGCCATGCCGGCGATCGGCACGTGCACCGCCAGGATGTAGGACATGGCCTTGCGCAGGTTGTCGAAGATGCGCCGCCCCAGCCGCACCGCGCGCACGATGGCCGCGAAGTCGTCGTCCACCAGCACCAGCGAAGCCGCCTCGCGCGCCACGTCGGTGCCGCGCAGGCCCATGGCCACACCCACGTGCGCGGCGCGCAGGGCGGGCGCGTCGTTCACGCCGTCGCCCGTCATGGCCACGATGTCGCCGCGCGCCTTGAGCGCCTGCACGATGCGCAGCTTCTGTTCCGGCGCGATGCGCGCGCACACGCTGACGTGCGCCATGCGCGCCTGCAGCGCGGCATCGCTGAGCGAGGCCATCTCGTCGCCCGAGAGCACGTCGTCCGCGGTGAGCGATGTGGCCAGGCCGGCCTGCTGCGCGATGGTCAGCGCGGTGGTGGGGTAGTCGCCGGTGATCATGACCACACGGATGCCTGCCGCACGGCACTCGGCAATCGCCGCCGGCACCTGCGGGCGCACCGGGTCGGCCAGACCCAGCAGGCCGACGAACGTGAAGTCGAAGTCGTGTTCGTTCGCGGGCCAGTCCTCGCCCTCGAACCGGCCGCTGGCCACCGCCAGCACTCGCAGGCCCTGAGCGGCCAGGCCGTCCACCACCGCGGCGATGTGCGCCCGCTTCGCCGCGTCGAGGTGGCACAGGTCCATCACCGCTTCGGGGGCGCCCTTGGCGGCCACCGTCTGCGCGCCGCCGTCCGACGCCATCCACACATGCGACATGGCGCGCAGCGCCGGGCTCAGCGCATAGGTCTGCACCAGCCGCCAGTCGTGGTGCAGGTGTTCGGTGTCGGCGAGGAAGCGCGCGCCCAGCTGGTGGAAGGCCTTCTCCATCGGATCGAACGGCTCCACCACGCTCGCCAGGATCGAGTACTCCACCAGCGTGTGGAAGGCTTCTGGCAGGGGTGCGCTGCCCAGCGTGTCCAGCGCCAGCCGGTCCCGCAGCGCGGCACCGCCCGCGGCCAGGTGGGTGACCGTCATGCGGTTGGCGGTCAGCGTGCCGGTCTTGTCGCTGCACAGCACCGTGGTGGCGCCCAGGGTTTCGATGGCGTTGATGCGCCGCGTGAGCACGCCTTCGCGCGACAGGCGGCGCGCGCCCAGCGCGGGGAACACGGTCATCACCACCGGGTATTCCTCGGGCAGCATCGCCATGGCCAGCGCGATGCCGGCCAGCGCGGCCTGCAGCCAGTCGCCGCGCAGCATGCCGTGCACCAGCACCAGGGTCAGGCTGAGCAGCAGCGCCAGCAGGGCCAGCCGGCGCACCAGCGCGGTGGTCTGCCGCTGCAGCGGGGATCGTTCGTTGTCCAGCGTGCCCAGCGCCAGGCCGATGCGCCCGATCTCGCTGCGCGCGCCCGTGGCCGTGACCTGGGCCAGCGCCTGCCCGCGCACGATCAGCGTGCCGGCGTAGACCGTGGGCAGGTCGTCGCCGCCAGGGCGGTGGCCCTGGGTGCCACCGTCGCCCGCGGGCGCAGCGCTTTCGTGGGGCAGGGCGGCCCGTTTGGCCACGGGCACCGGCTCGCCCGTCAGCAGCGACTCGTCGGCCTGCACGCCATCGGCCGACAGCAGCAAGGCGTCGGCCGGCACGCGGTCGCCTTCGCTCAGCTGCAGCAGGTCGCCGCGCACCACCTCGCTCCCGGCGATGCGCTGCGCCACGCCGTTGCGCACCACCAGCGCGCGCGGGCTGGTCAGGTCGCGCAGGGCCTCGATGGCGCGTTCGGTCTTGCCCTCCTGGTACAGCGTCAGGCCCAGGGTGACGAGCACGAAGCCGAACAGGGTCAGCCCTTCCTGCAGGTCGCCAAAGACCAGGTAGAGCGTGCCCGCCGCCAGCAGCAGCAGGAACATGGGCTCCTTTGCCGTGTCCCGCGCGATGGACAGCAGGCTGCGGCGCTGGCCGCCGGGCAGGGCATTGGGGCCGTCTTCGGCCAGACGCTGTGCGGCCGTGGCCGAGGAGAGGCCCTGGCTGGCACCGGCCAGGTTGTCCGGATCGGCGGGGTGGGTGGTCGGTGAGGGCATGCCCGAGCGTAGCGCAGCGGGTCGGGGGTGCCCATTCACCGCCAGCGCCTGCCTGCGAGGGGCGTCACCACCGCGACTGAACCGACAATCTGAGGCTTTGCCCGAACGCGCAACCGACCCGAACGCCATGCCCACGCTTGCCCAAGTCCTGCCTTTCCTGCTCACCGCCATCCTGCTCACCGCCACGCCGGGACCGGACAACCTGATGGTGCTCAGCGTCGGCGCCTCCAGAGGCCGGCGCCTGGGCATGGCCTTCGGCCTGGGCTGCGCCACTGGCTGCCTGAGCCACACGGTGCTGGCCGCGCTGGGCGTGTCGGCGGTGCTGGCGGCATCGCCGGTGGCCTTCACCGCGCTGCGCTGGCTGGGCGGAGCCTACCTGGTGTGGCTGGGCATCAACGCCCTGCGCAGCCGGGGCGGGCTGGGCCTGCCGGCCGAGAGCGGCGCGCCCGCCGCCGCCGACTCCGCGGCGCGGCAGTTCTTCAAGGGCATGCTGGCAAACGCCATCAACCCCAAGGTGGTGCTGTTCTTTCTGTCCTTCCTGCCGCAGTTCGTGGTGCCGGCCAATGGCAACGTGCCGCTGCAGATGGCCATGCTGGGCGTGGTGTTCACGCTGCAGGCGGCGGTGCTGTTCGGTGCACTGGGCTGGTTCGCCGGCGGCATCGGCCAGTGGCTGCAGCGCCGTCCGCGCGCGGGCCTGTGGCTGGACCGGGTGAGCGGCGTGGTGTTCGTGGGCCTGGGCCTGCGGATGGCGCTGTCGCGCTGAGAGGCGCTGAGCGGCCTCAGGCGGGCCGCGCCATCGGCGGTTTGAACTTCTTGCGGGCCGCGGCCACCTTGGCACGCGCATGGCAGCCCAGCTCGTGGTCGTTGACCAGGCCCATGGCCTGCATGAAGGCGTAGGCGGTGGTGGGGCCGACGAACACCCAGCCGCGCTTCTTGAGGTCTTTGGCCATGGCGACCGAGGCCGCGTGGGTGGACGCGGTCTGTGGCGCGGCAAGCGTGACCGGGTCGGGCTCGAAGCGCCAGAAGTAGGCGCCGAGCGAACCGAACTCCTTCACCAGCGCCTGCGCGCCGGCCGCGTTGCGGATGACGGCTTCGATCTTGCCGCGGTGGCGCACGATGCCTTCGTCCTGCAGCAGGCGCTCCACATCCGCCGGACCAAAGGCGGCGATGCGGTCGAAGTCGAAGCCGAGGAAGGCGCGGCGGAAGTGTTCGCGCTTGCTGAGGATGGTGCGCCAGGACAGGCCCGACTGGAAGGCTTCGAGGCAGACCTTCTCGAACAGCCGCCGGTCGTCCGCCACGGGAAAGCCCCATTCGGCGTCGTGGTAGGCCGGGAACTCGGGGGCGCCTTTGCACCAGCGGCAGCGCGGCAGCTCGTCGGTGGCGTCGGTCTGCGGGGGGACGGTCATGGGTGGGCCCTGGCGGCGGCACCCGACGGGGCGCCAGCGACCGCCAGTGTCTCACCGCGCACCGCCTGCGCCATCAGCGGCCACACGCTCTGGTGCGACTGCCGGAACCAGTCGAGGTGGCCGAGCTGGCGCAGGCCGTGGTCGCGCGGCCGCAGGCAGTGGGCCTGGCGCGGCGCGGCGGGCAGGGTGCGCAGGAGGTCGGCCACGGTGGCGGCGTTGGCGATGTCGTCGTCCTCGGCGTGCAGCACGGTCACGGGCGTGCGCACCTGGGCGTGGAAGTCCTGCTCGGGCCGGTGGCGCACGGCGTTGGTGGCGTAGCCGCCGCGCGCGCACCAGCGCGACCACTGCAGCGCCACGCCGGCCGGCAGGTTCTCGCCCAGGCCCAGCAGCGCGGTGGTGCCGTAGCCGGTGAGGCGGGTGCCCAGGGGCAGCACCAGCCGCATGCCGAAGTTGGCCTTCAGCCGGAAGCCGGGACGCATGGCCTTGAACCAGCCGGTGGAGGCCGAGATGCCGACCAGCCGCGCGACGCGGTGGTGGTTGGGCAGCAGGCCGAGCATCTGCCCGCCCGCGCTGTGGCCGACGATCACGGCCTGCGCGGCGCCGGTGCGCGCCAGCAGCCAGTCCAGCGCCGCCACCTGGTCCTGCTGGCCCCAGTCGGCCAGGGTGGCGCGGCAGTCTTTCAGGCGCCCGTGCAGCGACAGGCCGATGCCCCGGTAGTCGAACACCAGCACGTCGTGGCCCTGCGTGGCCAGCCAGCGTGCGAAGCGCAGGTAGAAGTGCTGCCGCACGCCGGTGGCGGGCGAGATGAGCACCGGCAGGCCGTCCGGCGCACCGCCGCTGCGGGCGATGAAGTGGCCGTGCAGGCGCTGGCCGTCGGCGCAGGTGATGGGCACGGCCTCGTCGGTGGTCGGGTGTGGGGTGTTCATGGCGCGTCGGGCTCCTGGGCGGTCTGTTGCACGTGTTGCAGCCAGCGGGCCACGGTGGCCAGCTCGTCGGGGCTGAAGCCGGTGGTCAGCCGGCGGTTGATGCGCTGGATGGCCGAGCGCAGCAGCGGCAGCTGATTCCGCCCGGCGGGCAGCAGCCACACGCGCTGGGTGCGCGCGTCCTCAGGGCAGGTGGCGCGCTGCACCCAGCCCAGCGCCTCGGTGCGCTGCACCAGGCCGGTGGTGGCCGAAGGCGCGAGGTCCAGCGCCTGCGCGATCTCGCCCATGGTGCGGCCGTCGCTGTCCTGCAGCACGAACAGCAGACCGCCCTGCGCGGGCGAAGGTGCGTCGGCGTTGTCATGCGCCAGCCGCAGCTGTTCGGCGGCCACGAGCTGCTGCAGGCGGCGCTGCGCGGTGTTGAGCAGGAAGATGAGGCGGGGCGGTCTGGCGGGTGGCATGCGGTGGGTTATTTGTTTCGCATGCGAAATATATCTGCCCGATGACGCGGGCGCCAGCGCCGGCTGTCGCTACCGCGTCGGTCAGCCCTGCAGGCGGGGGGTGATGAGCGCCGCCAGCCAGTGCATGAACACCTGCACGCGCTGTGGCAGGTGGCGCCGGTGGGCGTAGACGATGGAGACTGGCAGGGGCGCGGCGCGCCACTTCGGCAGCACCTCCACCAGCCGCCCGGCCTGCAGGTGGGGGCGCATCCCGGCCTCCGGCACCTGGACGATGCCCAGGCCGGCCAGGGCGGCGGCTTCGTAGGCGGCGGTGGTGTTGACGGTGAGCGCGCCGTCCATGGCCAGGGTGTGCACCGTGCCGTCGGCGTCCACATGTTCAAAGCCGTCGGCCTTGTTGCCCAGTGTGGGCACGTAGTGCACCAGGCGGTGCCGGCCCAGGTCGGCCAGCTTGCGGGGCCTGCCGTGGGCCTGGAGGTAGGCGGGGCTGGCCAGGTTGACCATGCGGTAGGCGCCCAGCGGCCGGGCGATCAGGCTGGAGTCGGCCAGGTGGCCGACGCGCAGCACGCAGTCGAAGCCCTCGCGCACCAGGTCCACGCGGCGGTCCACCGACGAGAGCTCGATCTCCAGCGCCGGGTGCTCGGCCATGAAGCGCGGCAGCGCGGGAATGACCAGTTCGCGCGCCAGGGTCTGCGGCATGTCCACGCGCAGGCGCCCGCGCAGCGCGGCGGGCTCGGCCTGGAACAGGCCACGCAGCTCGTCGACGTCGGCCAGCAGGTCCAGCGCCCGTTCATAGACCACCTGACCGTCCTGCGTGAGCTGCACGCGCCGCGTGGTCCGGTGCAGCAGGCGCGTTCCCAGTTCGGCCTCGGCCTCGCGCACGGCGGCCGACACGCTGGTGCGTGGCAGGCCCAGCTGCTCGGCGGCGGCGCTGAAGCTGGCCAGTTCGGCCACGCGGGCAAAGATGCGCAGCGATTCGGTGAGGTGCATGGATCGGTTCGATTGGTCTGGATTTCTGCACAGTCTAGACAGATTGATCTGGTTTATTCAATCCATGTCGATCAATAGACTGCGGGCCCTGTACCACCCCAGCCTTGAAAGGACACCGACATGACCACCCGACCCATCGCCCTCGTCACCGGGGGCAGCCGCGGCCTCGGCCGCAACGCCGCCCTGCAGCTGGCCACCCGTGGTTTCGACCTGATCGTCACCTACCGCCAGGGCGCGGCCGACGCGCAGACCTTGGTTTCCGAGCTGCAGGTGCGCGGGGCGACCGCGGTGGCGCTGCCGCTGGACCTGGGCGACAGCAACGGTTTTGCCGCCTTCGCCGACGCGTTGCGCACCGCCCTGCGGACCCACTGGCAGCGCGAGACCTTCGACGCCCTGCTCAACAACGCCGGCAGCGGGGTGCACGCATCGTTCGCCGAAACAACCGAGGCGCAGTTCGACAAGATGCTGCGCGTGCACCTCAAGGGCAGCTTCTTCCTCACGCAAGCGCTGCTGCCGCTGATCGCCGACGGGGGCCGCATCCTCAACGTGTCCTCCGGGCTGGCGCGCTTCTCGCTGCCGGGCTATGCCGCCTACGCGGTCATGAAGGGCGGCGTCGAGGTGCTGACGCGCTACCTGGCGCTGGAGCTGGGGCCGCGCCGCATCACGGTCAACACGGTGGCACCGGGGGCGATCGAGACCGACTTCGGTGGCGGTGCGGTGCGCGACAACGCGCAGCTCAATGCCCTGATCGCCGGGCAGACCGCGCTGGGTCGCGTGGGCCGGCCGGACGACATCGGCCCGGTGATGGCGGCGCTGCTGTCGGACGGGCTGGGCTGGGTCAATGGCCAGCGCATCGAGGCCTCGGGCGGCATCCACCTCTGAAGCCCCGGCACCCCCGGTTCAGCGCGGGCCGGGGGGCGGCGCCAGCAGCGCCTGCTTCTCCCGCCAGACCTTGCGCACGAAGGGGTCGGCGATGGTGTAGACGCCGTGGCTGGGCCGGATGATGAGCTGGGCGCCGACCATCTTGTCGACGACCTTCTGCACCTGGGAGGCGTCCACCGCGCTGCCGATGCGCTCGCCGTAGAAGGTCAGCGACTCGGCACCGAACAGGCCCGAGATGCCCTGTTCGCCACCCGCGGCGATGCGCTCGAACACCGCCTTGCCGAGTTCGCCCAGGTCATCGAAGGCCTTGAGGTCGGCGTCGGCCGCGGCGCCGGCCAGGGTGGCGCAGACGATGTGCCAGGCGGTGTCGGGGTCGGTGCCGCCCACCTGCTGCAGCTGGCGCAGGGCCTTGAGCAGCTCCTCCGGCCGGTGGCCCAGGGTCTGGAAGCCTTCCCAGGCGGCGTCCAGGCTGGGCAGGGTGAGGCCGGGCGCCGACGCGAGGCGGTCCAGCTGCCACTGCACGAAGTCCCTGCCGAGCACCTGGTAGGACGCCGAGAGCGCCCCCGCGAAGGGCTGCGCGCGCCGGGTCGTCATCTCGGCCAGCAGCGACTTGTGCGAGCCGGTGCCGATGAACAGGAAGCGGCCCGGCGTGCCGGGCTTGGCGTTGACGGCGTCGCGCGCGGCCTTGAGCGCGTGCAGCAGGGCCTGGCCCTCCTCGGTGCCCAGGGTCTGCTGCACCTCGTCGATGATCAGCACGACATTGGTTTTGGTCTTCGCGACCAGGGCCTCGAAGGCCTGGGCCAGCGTGCTGCCGCCAGGCTCGCCGAGGCGGTCCAGCTCGATGTCCAGGCTCAGCCCGGCCGCGCCCAGGCGCAGGCCCCGCAGCCGCTTGAGCAGGGCCGAGCCCGGTGTCTGCAGCTGCAGCAGGGTCTGGCGCACCGCCTCGTGCACCAGGGCCGACGGACTCTTGGCCGGGTCGGCCCAGAGGTCCACGTAGATCACCAGCGCGCCGCGGGACTCCAGCGCGGGGATCAGGTCCTGGCGCAGGAAGGTGGTCTTGCCCACCCGGCGGATGCCCGAGAGGAACACGCCCGAGCGGGTGCTTTCGTCCAGCGGGCCGGGGTTGAGCAGCTGCTCGGCCATCTGGCCGGCGTAGAGGTCGCGGTGGAAGAGGCTGTCGGTGCTCATTGCCGGATATTAGTGGATTCGGATAATTATCTGAAACAGATAAAACAGGATGAACCACTCAGAGCGGCATCGGCGCCGGTCCTGCGCTGAAGGGGCCGAGCCAGGCCCGCAGGTAGGGCAGCAGCCGGTCCTTCATGGGCTTGTGCTGGTGCAGGGCGCAGAAGTGCAGCGCCAGGGTCTGCACCACCAGGGCTTGCAGCCCCTCGACCAGCAGCTCGACCGGCACGTCCCGGCGGAAATCGCCGGTCGCCAGCCAGGGGCCCCAGACCTGGCCCATGCGCTCGAAGGTGGTGGCGATGGGGCCGATCTCTTCCATCGCCGCGGCGCCCGAGCGGCGCAGGATCACGTCGAACACATAACGCTCCGACGCCATCAGCTCCAGCAGCGGCATCAGGCGCCGGGCCAGCTGTTCGGCGTTGCGGGGCGGGGCGGCGGCTGCCATGCGGTCGAGCTGGGCGTTGATGCGCTCGCCGATGAGCAGGTCCATCAGTTCGTCCTTGTCGTTGAAGTGGGCGAAGAAGGTGCCCTTGGCCACCCCGGCGCGCTGCACGACCTCGTCGATCCGCAAGGCCTCGAAGCCTTTTTCGGTCACCAGGGCCTGGGCAACCTCGGTGAGGCGGGCCCGCGTTTCAAGGGTTCTCTGCTGGACGGCTTTGCGCATGGCGGCACTGTGCCGCAGGTGTTGACCACAGTCAAATTTAAATTGACCACGGTCAATAGTTGTGCTTGAATTTGACCATGGTCATTTTCAAAGGAGATCACCCATGACCCGCATCCTGGTTCTCGACGGCCATCCGGCGCCGGCCTCCCTCTGCCGCTCGCTCGCGCAGCGCTACGCCGACGCGGCGCGCGAGGCCGGGCACGAGCTGCGGGTCGTCCACCTGCACGACCTGGACTTCGACGCCGACTTCGGTCTGGCGGGCTACGGGACCACCAAGCCGCTGGAGCCATCGCTGCAGAAGTTCCAGGACGACCTGGCGTGGTGCGGCCACTTCGTGCTGTTCACGCCGATGTGGTGGGGCGGCCTGCCGGCCCGACTCAAGGGCCTGTTCGACCGCTCGCTGCTGCCGGGCCAGGCCTTCGACACGCGCAACCCGAGCTGGACCGGCATGCCCCGGCCGCTGCTGACGGGGCGCAGCGCGCGGGTGGTGGTGACGTCCGACACGCCGTCGCTGTTCCTGCGCCTGCTCTACCGCAACGCGCTGGTCTGGCAGCTGCGCGGGCAGATCCTGCACTTCGTCGGTTTGCGGCCCGCGCGCTTCACGCTGTTCGCGCCGGCCAGCCACCCCAAGCCGGGCCGGGTGCAGCGCTGGCTGGACGCAGTGGGGCGGATGGGCGCGAGCGGAGGCTGAGGCTCTGCGGCTTCAGCCCGCTTCCTGCTGCAGCCGGTCGATCATGAAATCGGCGGCGTCCAGAATGTGCCGGCGCGCCAGACGTTCGGCGGTGTCGCCGTCACCGGTCGCCACCGCGGCCAGCAGGGCTTCGTGCTGGTCCCAGATGTCGCGCGGCTTGTCGTCGCGCATCAGCACCTCGCCCATCACGCGCTGGGTCTGGGTCCAGTGGGTCTGCATGGAGGGCGCCACGAGGGGGTTGCCCGAGAGCGAGTAGATGACGTCGTGGAAGGCCATGTCGGCCGCGATCATCTCGGTGTAGGACCCGCTGGCCACCGCCTGGCGGCCGGCCCGGATCAGTGCCGGGCCCCGCTCGGCCGCTGCCCTGGCGTTGCGCTCGGCGGCGTTCCGGAAGGCCAGGCCTTCGATGACGGCGCGCACCTCGTACATGTGCCGCACGTGGTCCAGGTCCAGCGGCGCCACCTGCAGGCCGCGGCCGGGTGCGTCGATCAGCACACCCTCCTTGCGCAGCAGGGTCAGCGCCTGCTGCACCGGCTGGCGCGAAATGCCGAGCTGGTGCGCCAGCTGCTCCTGGATGACGCGCTCGCCATGGCGCAGCTGGCCCGAGGCAATGCTGGAGAGGATCGAACGGTGGACCTGTTCGACCAGGCTGGGCGCGGACTGCAGCGGCTTCATGGGCCCAATGGTAGTGGTCGCCGGACGCCTGGCTATCCGGCCCCTGCGCGCCAGCGCCGTTCGGCCTCGTCCCAGGCGCCCAGCGCCTGCAGGTCGGGCACCCAGGCCAGGCCACTCTTGGCGTCCGACGACGCCGCTTCGGGCGTGACCACGACGTCCAGCAAGGCCGGGCGGCCGGCGCGCAACTCGGCCAGGGCGCGGGCGATCGCGCCGTCCAGGTCCTCGGCCTTCTCCACCCGTTCCCCGTGCATGTGGAAGGCGCGCGCCATGGTGGCGTGGTCGGCGAACTGCAGGTGGGTGCCGACCACCTTGCCGTGCGTCTCCTGCTGGTCGCGCACCTCGATGGCCCAGGACCCGTTGTTGGCCACGACGATGAGCACCGGCGCCTTCTGCCGCACGGCGGTGTCGATCTCCATGGCGTTGAAGCCGAAGGCGCCGTCGCCGGTGGCCACCACCACGGTGCGGCCCGGGCAGGCCAGGCTGGCTGCGATGCCGAAGGGTGTGCCGACGCCGATGCAGCCCAGCGAGCCCGGGTCCAGATAGGTGCTGGCGGGCAGGCCGACGCGCGCGAACGAGAGGAAGTCGCCGCCGTCGGCCACCACGATGGCATCGGCCGGCAGCGCCTCGCGCAGCGCGGCCAGCACGCGGTTGGGGTGCAGGCGGCCGTCGCGGCCGCTGGGCGCCTCCTTCATGGACTGCTCCAGCTTGGTCGAGCGCTGGCGGTGCTGCTCGCGCAGGCCGGCCAGCCAGGCACCGTCGCTGGCGGGTGCGGTGGCGGGCGCGGCGTCCACGATGGCCTGCAGCGCCAGCCCGCAGTCGGCCAGCACCTCGACTGCGCCGCGCCGGTTGTCGCGCAGCTCGGCGGCGGTGTCGGCAATGCGCAGGAACTGGGCGTCGCCGAAGACCGCAGGGGACCCGAAGGCGAGCTGGAAGTCGAGCCGGCGGCCGACGGTGACCACCAGGTCCGCCTGGCCCATGACCGAGCCGCGCATGGCCGCGACCACGCTGGGGTGGTCGTCGGGCACCAGGCCCTTGCTCTCGCCGGTGTCGAGGTAGGCCGCACCCAGCCGGTCGAGCAGGGCACACAGGGCGGGGCCGGCACCGCGCGCCCCGCGGCCGCTGATGAACAGCGGGCGCCTGGCCGACCACAGCAGGTCCACCGCCGCCTGCACCGCCTGCGGGTGGGGCGGCGCGGGCAGGGCGGCGGGGGGCGCGAACACTTCGGGCAGTTGCATCGGCACGGCGACGTCGGCGCGCAGGGTGTCGATGGGGAAGTCGAGGTAGACCGGGCCGGGCTCACCCGCTTCGCCCAGCGCACGGGCCGCGGCTTCGGCCAGTTCCTGCGGCACCAGGTCGGGGTGGCGCACGGTGCGCGCGTAGCGGGTGAGGCTGCGCACCAGTTCGGTGTGCACGATGTCCTGCAGCGCGCCGCGGTTTTCCTGCGGCGCGGGCGGCAGGCCCGAGAGCACCAGCACCGGGGCCTTGGCGACGTGGGCGTTGGCGATGCCGGTCATGGCGTTGGTGACGCCCGGCCCGGCCGTGACCAGGGCCACGCCTAGGGTGCCGGTCAGCTGCGCCTCGGCGTGCGCCATGTAGACGGCGGCGCGTTCGTCGCGCACGTCCACGATGCGGATGCCCTCGGCGTCCAGCCGCATCCAGATCGGCATGATGTGCCCGCCGCAGAGGGCGTAGACGCGGCGCACGCCACGCGCCTTGAGGAACCGTGCGACGACGGCGGCGGCGAACTGCTCGCCGATCGGGGGTGGGGCCATGTTGGTCTCCGGGGGGATTGACGAAATTGAATTCTGAATTCAGAGTTCAAACAAATCAAGTCCCGATCCGACCGGGTCGCACCCACGCCATCACCCAGGAGACAGCCCATGGGCCCTTTGCTCACCATCGCCGACGCCGTGGCCACGCACGCCCGGCTCACCCCGCACAAGCTCGCGGTGCGCGACTCGTCGCGCCGCCTGACCTATGCCGAATGGGACGCGCGCGCCTCGCGGCTGGCGGCCGGCCTGCTGGGGCTGGGCCTGGCCCCGGGCGACCGGGTGGGCGTGATCGCGCACAACCGGCTGGAGTGGATGGAGATGTACGCCGGCATGGCGCGCGCCGGGCTGGTGGTGGTGCCGCTGAACTTCCGCCTGACCGGGCCGGAGATGGCCTACATCCTGGACCACGCTGAGGTGGGTGCGGTGATCGCGGGCCCCAACTTCTGCGCCACGCTGGACGGCATCCGGGCCGATCTGTCGGTGCCAGCCGACCGCTACGTGGTGCTGGGCGACGCGGCCCCGGCGGGCTGGGCGGCTTACGAGGCGCTGCTGTCCGGCGCGCGCACCGACGTGGCATTCCCCGTGGTGGCGCCGGAGGACATGTGCGCACTCATGTACACCTCGGGCACCACCGGCCGGCCCAAGGGCGCGATCCGCGCCCACGCCGGCAGCACGCTGATCGCGCTGGCCACGGCGCTGGAGATGGGCTTCACCCGCGACGACACGGCCCTGCTGGTCATGCCGCTGTGCCACGCCAACTCGCTGTACTTCGGCACCACCTTCGTGCACCTGGGCGCGACCATCGTGATCGACGACCGGCCCAGCTTCGACGCCGAAGCGGTGCTGAAAACCCTGGCACAGGACCGCGTGACCTTCACCTCGCTGGTGCCCACGCACTACATCATGATGATGGCGCTGCCCGACGCGGTGAAGAAGGGCTGCGACCTGAGCGCCGTGGGCAAGCTGATGATCTCCTCGGCCCCGGCGCGGCCCGAGACCAAGCGCGGGATCATGAAGCTGTTTCCCAACGGCAAGCTCTACGAGCTGTACGGCTCGACCGAGGCCGGCTGGGTCACGCTGCTGCGGCCCGACGAGCAACTGAGCAAGCTCGGTTCGGTGGGGCGCGAATGGGCGGGCAGCGGGGCTATCCGGCTGCTCGACCACGAGCGCAACGAGGTGCCGGACGGCGAGGTGGGCGAGCTGTTCTCGCGCACCGCCTATGTGTTCGACGGCTACTGGCGCAACCCCGAGAAGACCGCCGAGGCGATGGACGGCCACTGGTGTTCGGTGGGCGACATGGCGCGGCGCGACGAGCAGGGCTACATCTGGCTGGTGGACCGCAAGAGCAACATGATCATCAGCGGCGGCGAGAACGTGTACCCGTCGGAGGTGGAGGCCGTGATCGGCCAGCACCCCGCGGTGCGCGACGTGGCGGTGGTGGGCGTACCACACGACAAGTGGGGCGAGACGCCGCTGGCGGTGGTGGTGCTGCACCAGGGGGCGGAGGCGACCGAGGCGGTGCTGCGCGACTGGTGCCGCGAGAAGCTGGCGGGCTTCAAGTGCCCGTCGCGCATCGTTTTCGTGGATGAAACCGAGATGCCTCGAACCGCCACCGGCAAGGTGTTGCACCGTGTCCTGCGTCAGCGTTTCCTGCCGGCCTGAGTCTTCTCCAGGCCGACCGCCCACTGCGCCGCGCTCCCCAGCAGGTGCTCACGGAACACCTGCGCGATGGGCGACAGCTGCTTGGCGCGCGGGTGCACCAAGTGCCACTGTGAGCGGATCGGAAACCCACTGACCGGCAGCAGCACCAGGTCGCGGCCGATCTCCTCGGCCTTGAGCGCGTGGCGCGAGACGATGCCCACGCCCAGGTGGCCGGCCACGGCTTCCTTCAGCGCCTCGTTGCTGCCCAGCTCCAGCGTGAGCACGGGTGCGAAGCCGGCCGCGGCGAAGTGCCGCTCGGTCGCCAGCCGGGTGCCCGAGCCGCGTTCGCGCAGGATGAAACGTTCACCCGCCAGCGACGGCAGCGCCACGCGCTGGCGCTGCGCGAGCGGGTGGCTGGCGGGCGCGATCAGGTGCAGCGGGTTGTCCAGGAACACCTGGTCCTGCAGGTCGATGTCGGCCGGTGGCTGGGACATGACGTAGAGGTCGTCGCGGTTCTCGCGCAGGCGCTGCACCACACCGTCGCGGTTGAGCACCTCCAGCGCGATGTCGATGCTCGGGTGCTGTTCGCAGAAGCCACCAAGCAGGCGCGGCACGAAGTACTTGGCGGTGCTGACCACGGCCACGCTCAGGCGCCCGCGGGTCAGGCCCTTCATGGCGCTGACCTGCTGGCCGAAACGTTCCCATTCGCCGGCGATGGCTCGCGCAGTCTGCGCCAGCTCGCGGCCGGCCTCGGTGAGAAAGACCTTGCGGCCGATCACCTCGTACAGCGGCAGGCCGATGGACTCGGTGACTTCGCGCAACTGCATGGACGCGGTCGGCTGCGTCACGTGCAGGGCGCGTGCGGCGGCGCTGACGCTGCCGGTGTCGGCCAGCGCCAGGAACAGGCGCATCTGGCGGAAGGTGATGTTCATAGATTTTTATCTATGTTGTGTCGCACAAAAATCGATTTTACTGAATGCATTCCGGTCGCCACAATCCGCGCCCAACCAAGGAACGTCTCATGAACCTGCACAACCTGGTCGATCCGGCCATCCTGTTTTTTGTGGTCGGCGTGCTGGCCGGCCTGGTCCGCTCGAACCTGGAAATCCCGCCGGCCATTTCCCGATTTCTCTCGATGTACCTGCTCATGGCGCTCGGCCTCAAGGGTGGGTTCGCGCTTGCGGCCTCGGGCCTGAATGCGCAGGTGGTGGCGGGGCTGGGCATCGCCGTGGTGCTGGCGGTGGTGGTGCCGCTGATCGGCTACACGCTGCTGCGGCGCTGGGTCTCGGGCTTTGACGCGGCGGCGCTGGCCGCCACCTACGGCTCGGTCAGCGCGGTGACCTTCATCACCGCCACCGGCCACCTCGACAAGCTCGGCCTGCCCTACGGCGGGCACATGGCCGCGGCCATGGCGCTGATGGAGTCGCCCGCCATCGTGCTCGCGGTGCTGATGGCCAACCGCCTGCGCCAGCAGCAGACGGCGCCGGCCGGAGTCGTGCTGGGCGGCGGTGCGGCGGTGCTGGGCGGGCCTCCCGGGGGCGGCGTGTCCACCGACTGGCGCAAGCTGCTGCACGAATCCTTCACCGACGGTTCGCAGCTGCTGCTGATCGGTGCCATGGTCGTGGGCATCCTGACAGGCGAGGCCGGGCGCGAGGCCATGCAACCGTTCTCGGGCGATCTGTTCAAGGGCATGCTGGCCTTCTTCCTGCTCGACATGGGCCTGATGGCCGCGCGCAACCTGCCGGGCCTGCGCGGGCGCTCGCCGGTGCTGCTGGCCTATGGCGTGCTGGCGCCGCTGCTGCACGCCTCGCTGGCCTGGGCCCTGGCGCGCACCGCCGGCCTGCCCGCGGGCGACACCGCGCTGCTGATGACACTGGCGGCCAGCGCGTCCTACATCGCGGTGCCGGCGGTGGTGCGTTACGCGATACCGGAGGCCAACCCGTCGCTGTACTTCGGCCTGTCGCTGGGGCTTACCTTCCCGCTCAACCTGCTGCTGGGCATTCCGCTGTACACGCACCTGGCGACGACGCTGCCCTGAGCAAAGGTGGTGAATGTGCGGGGGGCCGTGGGGGCGGCCATGGCGTGTTGTCCTACACGCGCATGCGGCGCCTTCCGATGCGGCCGGAGGGAGCCGAAAACCAGAATGGGTTCACTCGGCAGGGAAGAGGACCGACCCGCCAGAGTCCTTCCAACCACGCTCCCCTGGAGCTTCGAGAAAAGGAACCACCCATGAACAAGCGCAACCTCCCCCGCACGCTGCTGCTGGCCGCCACGGTCAGCCTGGCCTCTGCCGCCGGTGCCCAGACGGTCGACAACTGGACCAATGGCGACGGCTCGCTCGCCTGGCGCAACGGCACGAACGAGCTGTGCTGGCGCAACAGCAACTGGACGCCGGCCACCGCCCACCCCGACTGCGACGGCGCCATCAAGCCGCCGCCTCCGCCCGCCCCCGTGGCGCAGGCGCCTGTCCCGGCACCGGTGCCTGTGCCAGCTCCCGCACCAGCCCCCGCGCCTGCGCCAGCCCCGGTGCAGGCGATGACCTTGCAGGCCGAGACCCTGTTCGATTTTGACAAGGCGGTGCTCAAGCCGGCCGGCAAGGCCGCGCTCGACGGCCTGGTGGCCGAGCTCTCGAAGGTGAACGTCGAAACCATCATCGCCGTGGGCCACACCGACGCCACCGGCACCGAGGCCTACAACCAGTCGCTGTCGGTGCGCCGCGTCGGCGCGGTCAAGGCCTACCTGGTGAGCAAGGGCGTGCCGAGCGAGCAGATCAAGACCGAAGGCCGCGGCGAGTCGCAGCCGGTGGCGTCCAACCAGACCCGCGAGGGCCGCGCCCAGAACCGCCGCGTGGAGATCGAGGTGGTGGGCACGCAGAAGCCCTGAGGACGGGAGCCGGGGCTGACCGTGTGGTCAGGCCTCGGCGCGCAGCGTGAAGCAGAAGCGCGCGCCCTGGCCGGGCGCCGCCTGCACCGTGATGCGGCCGCCGTGCCGGTCCACGATGCGGCGCACCGTGGCCAGGCCCACCCCGGTGCCCTGGAATTCGCTGGGGTGGTGCAGGCGCTGGAAGGGTTCGAACAGGTGGCCGGCCTTGGCCATGTCGAAGCCAGCGCCGTTGTCGCACACACAGAAGCCGCTCAGGCCATCGACCGTGTCCCTGCAGAAGCGGATGTGCGCCTGGGGTGTCCGGGCGCTGTACTTCCAGGCGTTGTCCAGCAGGTTGACCAGCAGGGCCTCGGCCAGGGCCGCGTCGCAGTCGGCCACGAGGCCGGGTTCCACCTCCACCACCACCTGGCGCGCCGGTTCGGCCGCGGCCAGCTCGGCCAGGCGCCGCGTGGCGATGGTCGACAGGTCGACGCGGGTGCGGTCCAGCGGCTTGTTGGTGTGGTGCGAGAGGGCCAGCAGGCCCTCGATGAGTTCGCCCATGCGGCGCGTGCCATCCTGGATGCGCAGCAGGTGCTGGCGCCCCTCGTCCCCCAGCAGGCCCGCAAATTCGTCCATCAGGATCTGCACGAAGCCGTTGATCGTTCGCAGGGGCGCGCGCAGGTCGTGGGTGACGGCGGCGGCGAAGGCGTTGAGCTCCCGGTTGGCCGCGCTGAGCTCGGCGGTGCGTTCGATGACGCGCTGCTCCAGCTCGGCGTTGAGGCGGCGGATCTCCTGTGCCGCACGCTCACGCTCGGTCAGGTCCTGCACGTAAGACACGCGGCGCACGGGGCGGCCGTCGGCGTCGCGCAGCACCGTGAGGTCGATCAGCACCGGGAAGATGCGGCCGTCGCGTGTGATGTGCTCGGTTTCGAAGACCATGTGGTCGTTCACATACGCCTGCTCCAGAGCGGCCCTCAGGCCGGGCAGGGCGCGCTCGGGGTACAGGCTGGCGACCGGCAGGCCGGTCAGCTCCCGGGCGGTGTAGCCCCGCTGCTGCGCGAAGGTGGGGTTGGCGGCGATGAGGGTTTCGGTTCGCACATCGGAGATCAGCAGTCCGACCTCGCTGTGCTCAAAGGCCTCGGCCCACAGGCGCAGGCCGGCCTCGGCCCTGCGGCGTTCGGTCAGGTCCTGGAACGACACGAGCATGCCGTCGGGCAGGGCAATGCCGCCGGATTCGGCGATGCAGGTGCTGCCGTCATAGCAGCGCAGCTCGTATTCGGCGGTGGGCAGCGCCATGGGCGTCTTGCCAACGTGTGGCAACGCGTTCCGCCAGCGTTCGCGGGCCGCTTCCCGGGCCGGCCCCTCCGGGAAGGCCTGCACGAACCACTGGTCAACATGGGGCACGTGGCGGATGTCGTAGCCGAGCAGCTGTGTGAAGCGGGCATTGAGCAGCAGCACCTGGCCGTCCGCAGCCACAAAGGCCATCGCCACCGGCGCATGGTCGAACAGCATCTGGAAGCGCTCGCGGCTTTCGCCCAGTGCGTTCACCAGGCGGGCCATGGAGCGGGCAAACACGGCGACCTCACCGCTGCCCGCCACCTCCGGCAGGCTCACCAGCGGGCGGTTCACGTCGAGGTCGGCCACGGCCTGGCTCAGGCGCTCCATGGGGCGCAGCTTGCGGCCCATGGCCCACCAGGTGATCCAGGAGAACATCAGCGCCGACACCAGGCCCACGGCCAGCGCGCGCCAGCCCATGCGCCGGGCGTCGGCGAAGGCGGTCGCTTCGTCCAGCCGCACCAGCACCGTCCAGCCCAGGCCGGGGTAGGGGTGCGTGCCCAGGGCCGGCGCGGCGGCCGTGAGGTAGCGCCGGCCGTCGGGCCAGGTTTCGATCGCGGTGCCCACACGGCCCGCCTTCGAACCGGTGAACACCGTGAGCGACGACAGGTTGGTCGCGTCGCGGGCGGGCAGCGTGGGGCTGCCCACGATGACTTCGCCGTCCCGGTTGACCAGCAGCATCTCCAGCCCTGGCACGTCCAGCTGGTCCAGCAGCTGGTGGCGCACCTGGTAGGCCCAGTCCAGGCTGAGGTGGGTGGCGAGCACGCCGATGAAGTGTCCCTGGCGGTCGAGCAGGGGCAGCGAAATGTCCATCAGCCGCAGCGGCAGCTCGTCCAGCTCGGGCGGGGGCAGCAGCTTGCCCAGCAGCACGGCGTCGTGGATGTCTTCCTGGTGCAGGCGCTGCCGGCCGCCGATGAACCACGAGCGCTGCGACACATCCGCGCCGTTGATGCGCGGTTCTGTGCTGGCCAGAATGCGGCCCTGCGTGTCGGTGATGCCGATCCAGGCGTAGAAGGGATAGATGGCTTTCTTGGTCAGGAGCAGGGCCTGCTTGTCCTGCGCGGCCCGTTGCGGGTCGCGCAGGCGCTCAAGGCTGGCAATGAAGCGCAGCTCGGTGGTGCGCGCGTGCATGTCCTGGTCGAGCTGCGAGGCCATGCGGGTGACCAGGATGCGCTGCAGCCGGAACTGGTCGGCTTCGATCTGCTGCCGCACCAGGTGCGTGGTGAGCAGCACATAGCCCACCGCGCCGGCCACGGCCAGGCCACCGATGAGCAGCACCAGCTGCAGCCGAAGACTGTTGCGCAGACCAGAAGACACGTTGATGCGGTGAGGGCGGAGGCTCCGCCGCGGTGATCGGAGAAGGGCTTGTAACCCGGGAGGGGCCGTTGTACAAGATCCTGCCCGGCGCTCCCCGGATGCCCTTGTCAGAATTGACGGTGCGCGATGGCTGTCGTCAGCGGAGCGTGGCGGCTTCCACCAGTTTCACCACCGCCCACAGCACGCGGTTGGCGGGGGTGGGCACGCCCAGGGCCTCGCCGCGGCGCACGACGTGGCCGTTGAGGTGGTCGATCTCGCTGGGCTTGCCGCGCATCAGGTCCTGCGCGGTGGACGAATACTGGCTGGGCATGGTCCCGGCGATGCGGCGCACGGCGGCGTCCACGTCGCCGGGCAAGGTCACGCCGTCGGCTGCGGCCACCGCGCGGCACTCGGCCACCACGTCGCGCATGGTGTCCTTCACCCCGGGCTGCTGCACCAGTTCGCCATAGGCGATGCGCCCCACGGCCGAGAGGGCGTTGTAGGCGCAGTTGAGGATGAGCTTGGCCCAGAGCGCGCCGCGCACGTTGTCGCTGATCTCGGTGGGCACGCCTGCGGCGGCCAGCGCCTGTGCCACCCGTTCGCTGGCCGGTGACGGTTCGATGACCAGTTCGCCGCGCCCGTGGTGGCGCAGGTGGCCGGGGCCGGCCATCTCGGTGGCCACATAGACCACGGCGGCGGCCACCTGCACGCCCGTCAGCACGGCGCGCAGGCGTTCGGCGTTGTCCACGCCGTTCTGCAGGCACAGCACCAGGGCACCGGGCTTCAGGTGCTCGCGCATCTGCGCGCCCGCCGTTTCCGTGTCGGGCGACTTGACCGCGAACAGCACCAGGTCGGCGCCGGCCACCGCCGATGCCTCGGTGCTGGCGTGCAGCTTCACCGTCTCGTCGAAGGCCAGGGTCTGCATGCGCAGGCCTTGCGCCTCGAACACCTGCACGTGCTGCGGCCGGCCGATGAGCGTGACGCGGTGGCCGGCGCGCGCGAGCATGCCGCCGTAGAAGCAGCCGACGGCACCGGCACCGAGCACGGCGACCTGGAGCGGTGCGGTCGGCGTGCTCATGGTCAGATCGCGAGCAGTTTGCAGATGGCCGCGATGTGGGCCGGCGTCGGCTTCTCGGGCGGCATCTCGTCCTCGGCCGCGCTGGCGTCTTCGTGCGCCTGGATGGCCGCGACCAGCGCGTACTGGTTGTCCCAGGTCAGGGTCTTGCCCTCGGGGCACATGTCGCGCAGGGTGCCGAACCAGTAGTAGCCGTCCTTGCCGCCAAAGAGCTGGTCGATGCCGGCCGCGTCGCCGGACTTGAGGCCGGCGCCGCTGAGGATGAGCTTGAGCTTGTGGTGG
This sequence comes from Hydrogenophaga pseudoflava NBRC 102511, assembly GCF_001592285.1. Lineage (GTDB taxonomy): Bacteria > Pseudomonadota > Gammaproteobacteria > Burkholderiales > Burkholderiaceae_C > Hydrogenophaga > Hydrogenophaga pseudoflava. The sequence goes on from NZ_BCWQ01000009.1 coordinate 79,032, forward strand.
GAGACGGCGTAGTGCATGAAAGTGGCCAGAAAGAGGGGGAGGGCCGGGATTGTACGGAGGGCCGCCGGGTGGACGGCTGGCATCGGCCTTGCTACAACGGAAACGGGTGTCGGCAGCGGCCACCCGCCGCTGCCGCCGGTTCGCCCGCCACGGGCTTTCACCACAGGACCTGTCCATGTCCGCAGACGCTTCCCAGCCTTCCGGCGAGGCCCCGGCCTCGGCCCAGACGCCGCACCCGCGCCACATCCGGCTCACCTCGCACTCGGGCGGTTTCGGTGCCCTGCCGATCGTCTGGGGCGCGGCCACGGCGCGCGAGCGCGGCCCGGTGGTGGGCACCACCACCAACCGCGCGCACCGCAACGTCATCGGCACGCACAGCGGCAGCTACAGCGTCTACCGTGCGCTGGCGGTGGCGGCCGGCGCGCTCAAGCGCGAGCACAAGGCCGACCTGACCAACACCGCGCCCACCGACGTGATCGGCCCCTACCCGCAGTGGGCCGATCCGACCAAGATCGTCAGCCTGGACCCCTGGGGCGCCGAGGTGGCCGACGTGTACGCGCAGGAGCTGGCCGCGGGCTACGACATCCGCCCGACCATTGCCGTGACCAAGGCCCATGTGCTGCTGCCCGAAGTGATCGACGCCGTGCAGAAGGGGCGTCTGAAGCCGGATGGCCAGCTGCTGACCGCGGGCGGTGCGGCAGTGGTGACCAAGGTGGCGGTCGAGCCGGTGTGGTACCTGCCGGGCGTGGCGAAGCGCTTCGGCTGCAGCGAGGCGGATTTGCGCCGCGTGCTGTTCGAAGAAACCGGCGGCATGTACCCGGAGCTGGTCACGCGCTCCGACCTCGAAGTCTTCCTGCCGCCGATTGGCGGGCAGACGCTCTACATCTTCGGCCACCCACGCGACCTGGCCAATCCCGCCGTCACGCTGACCGCGCGCGTGCACGACGAGTGCAATGGATCGGATGTGTTCGGCTCCGACATCTGCACCTGCCGGCCTTACCTGACGCACGCCATCGAAGAATGCATCCAGGGCGCGCAGCGCGGCGGCGTGGGCCTGGTGGCCTATTCGCGCAAGGAGGGCCGGGCGCTGGGCGAGGTGACCAAGTTCCTCGTGTACAACGCGCGCAAGCGCCAGGTGGGCGGCGACACGGCCGACCAGTACTTCGCGCGCACCGAGTGCGTGGCCGGCGTGCAGGACATGCGCTTCCAGGAGCTCATGCCCGACGTGCTGCACTGGCTGGGCATCACCAAGATCCACCGGCTGGTGTCGATGAGCAACATGAAGTACGACGCCATCACCGGCTCGGGCATCGAGGTGGGCGAGCGCGTCAACATCCCGGACGAGCTGATCCCCGCCGACGCGCGCGTGGAGATGGACGCCAAGATGGCGGCCGGCTACTTCACGCCGGGTGTGGTGCCCGACGCCGAGGAGCTGAAGAAGGCCAAGGGCCGGGGACTGGGGGCATGAGCGCCGCCCGCCTGCTGCGGTCGACGACGGCCGTCCGCACCCGCGCGCGCCAGCTGCTGGCCCGCGCGCGTGAAGGCGCCTCCGAGTACTTTGTGGTGAGCGGCACTGCGCTGGCCGGCGCTGCGCGCACCGTGGCCCAACTCACGCGCGAGCGCTACCCCGACGGCCGCATCCCGTACCACAGCCGCTGGCGCCATTTCGAGGCCGGTGGCGTGGACCGGCGTGCCCTGCTGGACGCCGCGCTGGGCGACGTGGACGCGGCCACGCGGGCGCGTGCGCAGATCGATCTGGTGGTGGTGAGCGTGCTGCTGGACGCGGGCGCGGGCGCCGACTGGTCGTACCGGGAAGCCGCCAGCGGCCAGCGCTTCGCGCGCTCCGAAGGCCTGGGCGTGGCGAGCTTCCATGCCTTCCTGGCCGGCCTGTTCTCCAGCGACCCGCAGCGGCCGCTGCGGGTGGACGCGGCCGGTCTGAGCGCCGTGACGGCCGACCGGCTGGCCACCGCCTTCCAGGTGGGCGGTGGCAACCCGCTGGTGGGACTGGAGGGGCGCGCCGCGCTGTTGCGCCGGCTGGGCGAGGCGCTGGCCGCGCAGCCGGCGGTGTTCGGTGCCCAGGGCCGGCCCGGTGGCCTGTTCGATGCACTGACCGCGCAGGGCGGTGGCGCGGTGGCGGCGCACGACATCCTGGTGCTGCTGCTGGACACGCTGTCCGGCATCTGGCCAGCGCAGAACACCATCGATGGCGAACCGCTGGGCGACTGCTGGCGCCACCCGGCCGTGGTGGGCGAAGGGCTGACCGCGGGCTGGATGCCCTTCCACAAACTGTCTCAGTGGCTGACCTACTCGCTGCTCGAACCCTTTGAATGGGCGGGCGTTCGCGTGACCGGTCTGGATGCCCTGACGGGGCTGCCCGAATACCGCAACGGCGGCCTGCTGATCGACGCTGGCGTGCTGCGCCCGCTGCCGCCCGACTGGGCCACGCGCGACTGGCAGGCGGGCGATACCTTCATCGTCGAATGGCGCGCGCTCACCGTGGCGCTGCTGGACGAACTGGCGCCGCTGGTGCGCGCCGAGCTGGATCTGAGCGAGCAGCAGATGCCCCTGGCCTGCGTGCTCGAAGGCGGCACCTGGGCCGCCGGCCGCCTGCTCGCGCAGCGCCAGCGCGGTGGGCTGCCGCCGCTGAACATCGTCAGCGACGGCACGGTTTTCTGACCCTTTCTTTCCATCACCACAACAAAGGCCTCCACCATGAGCAACGTCCACGTCGTGAACCACCCGCTGGTGCAGCACAAGCTCACGCTCATGCGCAGCAAGACCGCCAGCACCAACAGCTTCCGTCGCCTGCTCAACGAGCTGTCCATGCTCATGACCTACGAGGTCACGCGCGACATGCCCATGCAGGACCTGGTGGTGGAAACGCCGCTGGAGACCATGACGGGTCAGGTCATCGACGGCAAGAAGCTGGTCTTCGTGTCCATCCTGCGCGCGGGCAACGGCATCCTGGACGGCATGCTCAGCGTGGTGCCGGGTGCGCGCGTGGGCCACATCGGCCTGTACCGCGACCCCAAGACCCTGACCGCGGTGGAGTATTACTTCAAGATGCCGCCCGAGATGCACGAGCGCGACGCCATCGTGGTGGACCCGATGCTGGCCACCGGCCACTCCGCCATCGCCGCCATCGACCGCCTCAAGGAATGCAACCCGAAGTCCATCAAGTTCGTCTGCCTGCTGACCTGCCCGGAAGGCCTGGCCGCGATGGAGAAAGCCCACCCGGACGTGCCCATCTACACCGCGGCCATCGACCGCCAGCTCAACGATCACGGCTACATCCTGCCGGGCCTGGGCGACGCGGGCGACCGCATCTTCGGCACGCAGTGAGCACGGCGCCGAGGGTCCGGCTGCTACCATGACTGCGACCCTTGAGGAGCCTGTACATGCCCATGTTCATCGACACCTCGCCGCCCGGCCAGTGCATTTTTTGCCGGCTGGTCAGTGGCGACATTCCTTCGGCCAAGGTGTACGAAGACGCGCTGACCATCGCCTTCATGGACCTGGGCCAGGTCAATCCCGGCCATGTGCTGGTGGCGACCCGTCGCCACGCCGCGACGCTGCTGGACATCACCGCCGAAGAAGCGGCCGCCGTGATGCAGACGGCGCAGCGCGTGGCGCGGGCCGTTCAGGCGGTGTTCGATCCGCCGGGCCTCACCCTGCTGCAGGCCAATGGCCGCGAAGGCGACCAGACCGTGTTCCATTTCCACCTGCACGTGGTGCCGCGCCATGGCGGCGATGGCATCGCCCTGAGCTGGCCGCGCAAGGAGCCGGGCGCCGAGGTGCTGCGCGGGTATGCCGAGCGGCTTCGGGCCGTGCTCGTGACGCCATGAACGCCAGGCCGCCAACGGCCGGACGGACATTGCCATGCTCGACCTGCTGATCACCCACGCCACCCTGCCCGACGGACGCACCGACATGTCGGTCGCGGTGCAGGACGGCCGCATCGCGGCGGTGACCGAAGGCCTGCAGGCGCCCGCGCACGAGACCGTGGACGCCGCCGGCCAGCTGCTGAGCCCGCCGTTCTGCGACCCGCATTTCCACATGGACGCGACGCTGAGCCATGGCCTGCCGCGCGTGAACCAGAGCGGCACCCTGCTCGAAGGCATCGCGCTCTGGGGCGAGCTCAAGCCGCTGCTGACCGAAGAGGCGCTGGTCGAGCGCGCGCTGGCTTACTGCGACTGGGCGGTGGCCAAAGGCCTGCTGGCCATCCGCAGCCATGTGGACACCAGCGACCCCAGCCTGTTGCCGGTGCGGGCGATGCTCGAAGTGAAGACGCGCGTCGCGCCCTACCTGGACCTGCAGCTGGTCGCCTTCCCGCAGGACGGTGTGCTGCGCACCAAGGGCGGGCTGGACAACCTGACGCGCGCCCTGAATCTGGGCGTGGACGTGGTCGGCGGCATCCCGCACTTCGAGCGCACTTCTGAACAGGGGGCGCAAAGCGTGAAGCTGCTGTGCGAACTCGCTGCGGAGCGCTGCCTGCCGGTGGACATGCACTGCGACGAGAGCGACGACCCGCTCTCGCGCCACATCGAGACGCTGGCGTGCGAGACGCAGCGCCTGGGCCTGCAGGGCCGGGTCAATGGCTCGCACCTCACCTCCATGCACAGCATGGACAACTATTACGTGAGCAAGCTGATCCCGCTGATCGCCGAGGTCGGTGTGAGCGCGGTGGCCAACCCGCTCATCAACATCACCCTGCAGGGGCGCCACGACACGTACCCGAAGCGCCGCGGCATGACCCGCGTGCCCGAGCTGATCGCCGCCGGGGTGACGGTGGCCTTCGGCCACGACTGCGTGATGGACCCCTGGTATTCGCTGGGCAGCGGCGACATGCTGGAGGTGGCGCACATGGGCCTGCACGTGGCGCAGATGACCAGCCAGGCCGCCATGCGCCAGTGCTTCGACGCGGTGACGGTGAACGCGGCGCAGGTGATGGGGCTGGCGGGTTATGGCATCGAGAAGGGCCGGGACGCGAGCTTCGTGCTGCTGCAGGCGCGCGACCCGGTGGAGGCGATCCGCCTGCGCGCGACGCGTCTGAAGGTGTGGCGCAAAGGCCAGCTGCTGGCGCAGACCGCGCCCACCGAAGCGCAGCTATCGCTGCCCGGCCGGCCGGGCAGCACCGCGTTCATGCCGCCGCGAGCAGCCGGCGGTTGAGTTCGGCGTCGTCCACGCCGGCCACCTCGACCCGCTTGGTGCGGCCCGACGCGCCGAGCTCGATGCTGATGGCCGACTTGGGCACGCCGAACACCTCGGCGAGAAAGCCGATCAGCGCCTTGTTGGCCGCGCCATCGACCGGCGGCGCCTTGAGCTGGATCTTGGGTTTGCCGTCGTGCAGGCCGACGCACTGCGTCTGCTTCGCACCAGGCTGGCAGTAGACGACGATCTTGCCCACGAACAGCGACTCAGCTCTTCTTGACGAACTCGGACTTGAGCTGCATCGCGCCGAAGCCCTCGATCTTGCAGTCGATGTCGTGGTCGCCCTCGACCAGGCGGATGTTCTTGACCTTGGTGCCGACCTTGATGACGGCCGACGAACCCTTGAGCTTGAGGTCCTTGACCAGGGTCACGCTGTCGCCGTCGGCCAGCAGATTGCCGAACGCGTCCTTCCAGACCCTGGCTTCTTCTGCGGGTTCGTCACCGCCGGCCTTGTTCCACTCATGGGCACATTCGGGGCAGATGTAGAGCGCACCATCCTCGTAGGTGAACTCGGACTGGCATTTCGGGCAGCGGGGCAGGGTCATGGTGTGGAGGGCGTGGGGGCGGAACAGCGCCTGGGCGCAAAGGCCGACACTGTACCCCTACGGGTTGTAGCCCCCACGCTCCGCCGCCGAGTGTTCAGGAGGCCTCCTGGATGCGCCACTCGGTCTGCCGGTCGGCCGTGTCCCGCTCCCGGAACTGGCGCGGCGACTGGCCAGTGGTGCGCTTGAACACCTTGGAAAAGCCGAACGCGTCCTGGTAGCCCACGGCCTGCGCCACCTGCTCCAGCGTCTGCCGTGTCTCGGCCAGCAGCTGCATGGCCTTCTGCATGCGCAGCGTGCGCAGGTGGTTCAGCGGCGTGTCGCCCATGGCGCTGCGAAAGCGCTCGGCCAGCGCCGAGCGCGACAGGCCCACCTGCTGGCCCAGCTCGTCCAGCGTCCAGCCGTGGCCCAGGTTGCCGTGCATCAGGGTGAGCACCTGGCGGATCGGCCGGTCGGCGATGGCGTGGTGCCAGCCCGGCACGCCGGGGTTCTCGCGGGCGGCGATCTCGCGCAGCGCGAAGGCGAACAGCGCGTCCAGCAGTCCGTGGGTGGCCGAGGTCGCGCCCAGCGCCTGGTCGCCCAGCTCGCGGTCCAGCAGGCCCAGCGTCAGCGGCACCGCCGACAGCTGGGGCAGGCTGTGGCCGCGCACCACAAACCAGGGCGGCAGGCTGCGCAGGAAGGGGTGCAGCGGGTCGTGCCAGAGCTGGTAGGCGGCGCTGATGACCTGGGTGGGCGCGGCCGGGTCGCGGGCGGGCGGGCTGTCGTGCAAGCGGTCATGGTCGCTCTCGGCCAGGTCGCTGCCCACGAAGCGCGCGATCGGCACCGTGGTGCTGCGGGCGGGCGGCTCGCGGTCCAGCGAGAGCAGGTGCACGCAGCCGCGCGCCATCAGCACCAGGTCACCGGCCTGCAGCTCCAGCGGCCCGTCGAGATTGGGTGCGTGCACGAAGGCGCGGCCGCGCGTGACCGCGTGCAGGCCGAAGCTGCGTTCGCAGGGAAAACGCAGCGCCGCCTCGGGCGTGAGCCCGTGCAGGTCGAGCAGGCGCCGCCGCAACCCGGCGACATGGAGGATGTCTGAGAGTATGTCCATGGAGCCTTATTTTATGGACGATCAGACATGAATGTTGGAATTTCATGCATTCCAGTTCAGGTTCATCGGAAACACACTGGAGGCCTTCGCAACACACACAGGAGATTTTTGATGACCACCACCCTCGTGACCGGCGCCAGCGGCCAGATCGGTACCACCCTCGTTGACCTGCTGTCGGCCCAGGGCCAGACCGTGCGCCGCGCCACCAGCCGCGTGCCCTCCCAACCCGGCGAGGTGCAGGTCAACCTCGCCACCGGCGAAGGCCTGGCGGCCGCGCTGGCCGGCGTCGACCAGCTGTTCCTGATGGCGCCGCCCGGCTACGCCAACCAGCACGAGCTGCTGATCCCCGCCATCGACGCGGCCAAGGCCGCCGGCGTGCGCAAGGTGCTGCTGCTGTCTGCGATGGGTGCGAATGCCGACGACAGCATTCCGCTGCGCCGTGCCGAGCTGCACCTGGAGCGTTCGGGCCTGGCCTGGAACGTGATCCGCCCCAACTGGTTCATGCAGAACTTCCACACCTTCTGGCTGCACGGCATCCAGACCCAGGGCCAGATTTTCCTGCCGGTGGGCGCCGCCAAGGGCAGCTTCATCGACACGCGCGACATCGCCGCCGTGGCCGCGAAGCTGCTGTCGTCGGACGAGTTCGTCAACGCCGCGCACGACCTCACCGGCAGCGAAGCGCTGGACCACAACCAGGTGGCGGCCATCCTGTCCAAAGCGGCGGGCCGGACCATCGGCTACACCGACATCCCGGAAGACGCGATGCGCCAGGGCCTGCTGGGCGCGGGCCTGCCGGCCGACTACGCCGAGTTCCTGCTGGTGATCCTGGGCGCCTTCAAGGCCGGATTTGCCGAGCGCACCACCGACGGCGTGCAGCGCATCACCGGGCGCGCGCCGATCCGCTTCGAGCAGTACGCGCAGGACTTCAAGGCGCACTGGGCCTGAAGGACCTGCGTCTGAAGGCCGGGGGTCGGAAATCCGTCTGCCGTCCGCTGGCGGCGGTCGGATTTCCGTTCGCGCCCCGGCCCTGAAGACCGGTTTCAGGGCCACAAACCCGGTCTGGAGGGGCGGAACCGAGGGTTTACACCGACTGGCACGTCCCTTGCGCCATGGGCGGCACACTGCGCCCATGAAACCCCTTCGCCACCTCCCCCTTCTGCTGCTCCTGCCACTGGCCCTGACCGCGCGGGCCGAGCCCTCAGGCCTGCCGACGCTGGAGAAGATTTCGCGCACGGCCACCATCAGCCTGGGCCACCGCGAGTCCTCGGTGCCCTTCTCCTACTACGACAGCAAACGCCAGGTGGTGGGCTACTCGCACGACCTGATGCTGGCGGCGGTCGAGCGCATCCGCCGCGAGCTCAAGCTGCCCGCGCTGGCGGTCAAGCTGGTGCCGGTCACGTCGCAGAACCGGATTCCGCTGGTGCAGAACGGCTCGGTCGATCTGGAGTGCGGCTCCACCACCCACAACCGCGAGCGCGCGCGCCAGGTGGCGTTCTCGGTGTCCATCTTCGTGACCAGCTCGCGCCTGCTCACGCGCCACGGCTCGGGCATCGAGGAGCTGGCCGACCTCAAGGGCCGCCGCGTCGCGGTGACCGCCGGCACCACCAGCGAGCGCTCCCTGCTGCTGCACGCCGAGGCCACCGGCACCCGTTTCGACATCCTCAAGGTCAAGGACCACGGCGACGGTTTCAACAGCGTGCAGGAGGGCCGCGCCGCGGCCTTCCTGATGGACGAGGCCATGCTCTACGGCCTGCGCGCCAAGGCCGATCGGCCTGGCGACTGGCGCGTGGTCGGCCAGCCGATGGCGGCCGAGGTCTACGCCTGCATGCTGCGCAAGGACGACCCGCGCTTCAAGGCGCTGGTGGACCGCAGCCTGACCGAGCTGATGCAGTCGGGTGAGGCGTTGAAGATCTACCGCCGCTGGTTCCAGTCGCCGATCCCGCCCAAGGGGCTCAACCTCAACTGGCCCGCGCCCGAGGCGCTGCTGGAGCTGTACCGGTCGCCCAACGACCGGCCGCTGGGCTGAGCCGCCCATTCCTCCACCCGTCCACCAACAACACCGCCATGCCCCATACCCGGTCCCTCGCCCGTTGTGCGCTCGCCCTGCTGGCCGCCGCGCTGGTCCAGCCGTCGATGGCCGGCCCGGTGCTGGACCGCATCAAGTCCAGCGGCACTGTGGTGATCGCCCACCGCGAATCGTCGGTGCCGTTCTCCTTTGTCGACCCGGACGGCAAGCCGGTGGGTTACGCGGTGGACCTGTGCCTGAAGCTGGTGGACGCGCTGCGCCGCCAGATGGCCGCGCCCGATCTGAAACCCCGCTTCGTGATGGTGACGCCGGCCAACCGCATCGCCATGATCGAAGAGGGCAAGGCCGACCTGGAATGCGGCTCGACCACCAACAACGCCGAGCGCCGGCAGAAGGTGGCTTTCACCGTGCCGCACTACATCGCCGGGGCGCGCTACCTCGTGCGGGCCGACAGCCCGGTGGACGTGATCCGCGACTTCAAGGGCCGCACCGTGGTCTCGACCAAGGGCACCACGCCGCTCAAGGCAGTGACGCAGGCCAACAACGAGTACCAGCTCGGCATCCGCGTGGTGGAAGCGCCGGACCATGCGCGCGCGGTCGACATGGTGGCCGCCGCCGAGGCCGACGGCTTCGCGATGGACGACGTGCTGCTCTACGGCCTGGTGGCCGGGCGGCCCGATCCCGGCAAGTTCAAGGTGGTGGGCAAGTTCCTGACCATCGAGCCGCTGGCCATCATGTTCTCGCGCAGCGACGCCGAGTTCAAGAAGCTGGTCGACGACGAGATGAAGCGCCTGATCCAGACACGCGAGGCCCATGTGGTCTACGAGCGCTGGTTCCAGAAGCCCATCCCGCCGGCCAACCGCAGCCTCAACCTGCCCATGAACTACCTGCTCAAGGACTTCTGGAAGTACCCCACCGACCAAGTGCCGGGCTGACCTCCAGCGGTGATTCCCGTTTCCCCAACCCACTCGAAGGAGTAACCATGAAGAAGACCCTGTTGGCCGTGGCCGCCGTGCTCGCCGCCTCGACCGCAATGGCCCAGACCACCGACACGCTCAAGAAGATCAAGGACAGCGGCAGCATCACCCTGGGGGTGCGCGAGTCCTCCGGCCTGTCCTACACCATCGGCAACGGCAAGTTCGTGGGCTTCCACACCGAGATGGCCGAGCGCGTGATCGCCGACCTGCAGAAGCAGCTGGGCCTGGCCAAGCTGGAAGTGAAGTACCAGCCGGTGACCTCGCAGAACCGCATCCCCCTGGTGCAGAACGGCACCGTCGACCTGGAGTGCGGCTCCACCACCAACAACGCGGCCCGCCAGAAGGACGTGTCCTTCGCCGTGACCACCTACGTGGAAGAAGTGCGCATCGCCGTCAAGGCCAACTCGGGCATCAACTCCATCGCCCAGCTCAGCGGCAAGAAGGTCGCCACCACCACCGGCACCACCTCGGTCCAGACCCTGCGCAAGCACGAGCGTGCGACCAACGTGAACTTCGAAGAGGTGTTCGGCAAGGACCACGCCGACAGCTTCCTGCTGCTCGAATCCGGCCGCGCCGACGCCTTCGTGATGGACGGCTCCATTCTGGCCGCCAACATCGCCAAGTCCAAGAACCCGGCCGACTACAAGATCGTCGGCGAGGTGCTGTCGGTCGAGCCCATCGCCTGCATGCTGCGCAAGGACGACGCCGCCTTCAAGAAGGCCGTGGACGACTCCATCAAGAACCAGATCAAGGACGGCTCGCTGGCCAAGCTGTACGACAAGTGGTTCATGCAGCCGATCCCGCCGGCCAACGCCAAGATCGGCCTGCCGCTGTCGGAAGCCACCAAGGCGGCCTGGGCTGCGCCCAACGACAAGCCGATGGAAGACTATTCCGTCAAGAAGTAAGGCCCCCACGCTCCGCCGCTGCGCGGGTCGCTGCCCCCCGAGGGGGCTGACCCGGCTTGGGGCGGCCCGGCGCCGGGTCGGTCACTCTCCGGCGTCGGGTTTGTTTTTTCTTCTGTTGAACCTGGGGATTCACCATGGCTACATGGGATTGGCAGGTGTTCTGCAAGGACACCATCGACGGTGAGGTCCGTCCGCGCTGCTTCGGCGAGGGTGGCGACATCACCTACCTGGACTGGCTGCTCTCGGCCTGGGGCTGGACGCTCTCCGTCGCCCTGTTGGCGCTGGTGGTCGCGCTCGTGGTCGGTTCGGTCATGGGCATCTTCCGCACCACGCCCAGCAAGGCGCTGGTGGCCATCGGCAACGCCTGGACCGAGCTGTTCCGCAACATCCCGCTGCTGGTGCAGGTCTTCCTCTGGTACCACGTGCTGCCGGCGCTGGTGCCCGCGCTCAAGAACTTTCCCAGCTTCATCCTGGTGGTGTTCGCGCTGGGCTTCTTCACCTCGGCGCGCATCGCCGAGCAGGTGCGCGCCGGCATCCAGAGCCTGTCCAAGGGCCAGCGCTACGCGGGCCTCGCCATGGGCCTGACGCTGACCCAGACCTACCGCTACGTGCTGCTGCCGATGGCGTTCCGCATCGTCATTCCGCCGCTGACCAGCGAGAGCATGAACATCATCAAGAACTCGTCGGTGGCCTTCGCGGTGTCGATTGCCGAGCTGACCATGTTCGCCATGCAGGCGCAGGAAGAAACCTCGCGCGGCATCGAGGTCTACCTCGCCGTCACCGGCCTGTACTTCATCTCCGCCTTTGTCATCAACCGCATCGCCCTGTTCATCGAACACCGGGTGCAGGTGCCCGGCATGATCGGAGGCCACTGACATGAACCTCGACTTCTCCTTCCTGAACTGGGACGTGCTCACGGGCTTCGTGCTCAAGGGCCTGATCTTCTCGGTGCAGCTGACCCTGGTGGCCATGATCGGTGGCATCGCGCTGGGTACGGTGCTCGCGCTGATGCGCCTGTCGGGCAAGAAGTGGCTGGTGATGCCGGCCGCGTTCTACGTCAACACCCTGCGCTCCATCCCGCTGGTGATGGTGATCCTGTGGTTCTTCCTGCTGATCCCGCTGATGATCGGCCAGCCCATGGGCGCCGAGCTCTCGGCCATCATCACCTTCACGGTGTTCGAGGCGGCCTACTACTCGGAGATCATGCGCGCGGGCATCCAGAGCGTGCCCAAGGGCCAGGTCAACGCCGGCTACGCCGTGGGCATGACCTATGGGCAGACCATGCAGCTGATCGTGCTGCCGCAGGCCTTCCGCAACATGCTGCCGGTGCTGATGACGCAGACCATCATCCTGTTCCAGGACACCAGTCTGGTCTACGCCATCGGCGCCTACGACCTGCTCAAGGGCTTCGAGGTGGCGGGCAAAAACTTCAACCGCCCGGTCGAGACCTACCTGGTCGCCGCCGTCGTCTATTTCGTCATTTGTTTCTCGCTGTCGATGCTGGTGCGTCGCCTGCAGAAGAAGATCGCCATCATTCGCTGAGCGGCTGGAGAAGAACCATGATCGACATCAAGAACGTTTCCAAGTGGTACGGCAGCTTCCAGGTGCTGACCGACTGCACCACCTCCATCCAGAAGGGGGAGGTGGTGGTGGTCTGCGGTCCCTCGGGCTCGGGCAAGTCCACGCTGATCAAGACCGTCAACGCGCTGGAGCCCTTCCAGAAGGGCGACATCGTGGTCGACGGCATCAGCCTAGCCGACCCCAGGACCAACCTGCCCAAGCTGCGCAGCCGCGTGGGCATGGTGTTCCAGCACTTCGAGCTGTTTCCGCACCTGTCGGTGACCGAAAACCTGACGATCGCGCAGATCAAGGTGCTGGGTCGCAACGCCGACGAGGCCAAGACGCGCGGGCTGAAGATGCTCGACCGCGTGGGCCTGATGGCGCACAAGGACAAGTTCCCGGGCCAGCTCTCCGGTGGCCAGCAGCAGCGCGTGGCGATCGCGCGTGCGCTGAGCATGGACCCCATCGTCATGCTGTTCGACGAACCCACCTCGGCGCTCGACCCCGAGATGGTGGGTGAGGTGCTGGACGTGATGGTGCAGCTGGCCAATGAGGGCATGACCATGATGTGCGTGACGCACGAAATGGGCTTTGCCAAGAAGGTCAGTCACCGCGTGATCTTCATGGACGCGGGCAAAATCGTCGAAGACTGCCGCCGCGACGAGTTCTTCGGCAACCCCGATGCCCGTTCGCCCCGCGCCAAGGACTTCCTCTCCAAGATCCTCCAGCATTGAACCCCGCCCAGGCCGCGCCATCCCCGCCCGCGAACGCGCCCGCTGGCGCAGGCGCGGCTGTGCGTCCGGCCTCCGAGCGGGTGGGCTGGCTGGCGCGGCGGCTGCTGCTCTTGCTGGTCGGCGTGGCCCTGGTGTCGCTCACCGGTGCCGGCGTCTACCAGCACAGTTACGCCCAGGGTGAGCACAGCCTCAAGGCCGCCACCAACAGCCGGCTGGACCTGTTCGCCACCGTGGTCGAGGCGCGGGTGCGGCGCCTGGAGCCGGTGCCCGCCACCATCCAGCTCAACCCCGCGGTGCTGGCGGTGCTGCGCGCCCCCGATCCGGCCCGCGAGCGCGCCGCCAACGACTACCTGGCCCGGCTGAACGCCCACCTGGGCAGCGTCGCGGTCTATGTGCTCGATGTGCGCGGCGTCGTGCTGGCATCGAGCAACGTGGCCGAGCGCGACGACAGCCTGCTGGGCGAGGACGTGTCCTACCGGCCCTACTACCTGGAGGCGCTGGCCGGCCGCTCCACCCGCCACTTCGCCATCGGCAGCGGTGGCCAGGCGGGCTACTTCGCCTCGCACCCGATCTACGACGGCCCGCGCGTGCTGGGCGTGGCCGCCATCAAGATCGGCCTGGACGCGCTGGAGCAGACCTGGCCCATGCTGGCGGCGCCCGCCCTGGTGGCCGACGCCAACCAGGTGGTGATCCTTTCGTCCCAGCCCGCCTGGCGCTACACCTCGATGGCGCCGCTGCCGGCCGAGCGGCGCGTCGACCTGCAGCTGACGCAGACCTACGGTTCGCTGCGGCTGCCGCAATTTCCCATCGACGTGCGGCTCTCGGTCGACGAGGACACGCAGGAGGTGCAGGGATTTGTCTCGGGCGACGAGGTGCGCCACCGCGAAGCGCTGGACGCCGGCAGCAACCGGGCCGGGCACCTGGTGCTGGGCCGCTCGCTCGACGGCATGGACTGGCGCGTGCTGATCTTCACCAGCCTCTCGGAGGTGCGCGACCAGGCCCTGGCCGACGGCGTGGGCGGCGCGATGACCGCGGCCTTCCTGATCCTGCTGGTGCTCTACTGGAGCCAGCGCCGCCGCATCGAACGGCAGAAGCTCGCGGCCAAGCGGCTGCTGGAGCAGGTCAACGCCGACCTGGAGCGCCAGGTCGGCCTGCGCACCCAGGAGCTCACCGACACCAACGAGCAGCTGCGCCGCGAAGTGGCCGAGCGCCAGCAGACCGAGCAGACCCTGCGGTCGGCGCAGGACGAGCTGGTGCACGCCGGCAAGATGGCGGTGCTGGGCCAGCTGGCCGCCAGCATCACGCACGAGCTGACCCAGCCGCTGGGCGGCATCCGCACGCTGGCGGGCAACGCGGCCGAGTTCATGCGCCGCGGCAACCACGCCGCCGCGCAGGAGAACCTGTCCATCGTGGCGCGGCTGGTGGAGCAGATGGCGCGCATCATCGACCCGCTCAAGAGCTTCTCGCGCAAGTCCAGCGCCTCGCCCGGGGCCACCGACGTGGGCCGGGTGGTCGAGCAGGCGCTGTTTCTCTACCAGCTGCGCGTGCGCCACGACCAGGTGCGGGTGGACAACCGCTGCGCACCGGGCCAGTGGACCGCCTGGTGCGACGCCAACCGGCTGGAGCAGGTGCTGGTGAACCTGGTCGGCAACGCGCTGGACGCCATGCGCGACGCCGACCCGCGCGTGCTCACGCTGAGCGCCGAGCGCTGCGAGGTGGCCGGTGTGCCGATGGTGGCGCTGACGGTGCGCGACAGTGGCAAGGGCCTGAGCGAGACCGACCAGCGGCGCCTGTTCGAACCCTTCTACACCACCAAACCCAGCGGCGCGGGCCTGGGCCTGGGCCTGGCGATCTGCCGCGACCTTGCCGCAGAATTCGGGGGCGACCTGCAGGCCCACAACCATGCCGATGGCGGCGCCTGCTTCGTGCTCACCGTTCCCGTGGGCCCCGCCCCCGACACCGCGAAAGACACCCCATCCCGATGAACCGCAACCTCACCGTGTTCCTGGTCGAGGACGACACGGACCTGCAGCTGGGCTGCGTGCAGGCCCTGCAGCTGGCCGACATCGCCGTGCGCGCCTTCGACTCGGTCGAGGCCGTGCTGCCGCACCTGAGCCCCGGCATGGCCGGCGTGGTCGTGACCGACATGCGCCTGCCCGGCGCCGACGGCCTCTCGCTGATCGCCGAGGCACACGACCTCGACCCCGACCTGCCGGTCATCATGATCACCGGCCACGGCGACGTGAACCTGGCGGTGCAGGCCATGCGCAGCGGCGCCTACGACTTCATTCCCAAACCGTTTTCGCCCGAGCAGCTGGTCGAGGTGGTGCAGCGCGCGCTGGACAAGCGCCGCCTGACGCTGGAGGTGGCGAACCTGCGCCGCGCGCTCACGCTCAGCGAGGGACTGGAAGGCAAGCTGGTCGGCCACGCGCCCGCCATCGCCCGCGTGCGCCAGCTGATCACCGAGATTGCCGATTCGCCGGTGGACGTGCTGATCCGCGGCGAGACCGGCACCGGCAAGGAGGTGGTGGCGCGCGCCCTGCACGACCACTCGCGCCGCCGCGATGCACCGTATGTCGCGCTCAACTGCGGCGGCCTGCCCGACAGCCTGCTCGACAGCGAACTGTTCGGCCACGAGCCGGGCGCCTTCACCGGCGCGCAGAAGCGCCGCATCGGCCGCATCGAACACGCCAACGGCGGCACCCTGTTCCTGGACGAGCTGGAGAGCATGCCGCTGGGCGTACAGGTCAAGCTGCTGCGCGTGCTGCAGGAGCGCTGCATCGAGCGCCTGGGTTCGAACCAGAGCATCCCGGTGGACGTGCGCGTGGTCGCCGCCACCAAGGACGACCTGCTGGCGCGCGCGCAGCAGGGCAGCTTCCGCGCCGACCTGGTGTACCGGCTGAACGTGGTCAACATCGAGCTGCCGGCGCTGCGCGAGCGGCGCGAGGACATCCCCATGCTGCTGGAGCACTTCATGCTGCTGGCGGCCAGCCGCTACGGCCGGCCCGAACCGCGCCTGCCCGCGGCGCAGCTGCGCCAGCTGATGGCGCGCGACTGGCCGGGCAATGTGCGCGAACTGCGCAACGTGGCCGACGCGCTGGTGCTGGGCGTGGGGCCGCAGTGGGTCTCGCCGCACGCGGCGCCGTCGGGCGAGCCGGGGGCCGACGGCGAGCCCGGCCTGGCCGAGACGGTCGACCAGTTCGAACGCAGCCTGATCGCCGATGCGCTGGAGCGCCACAGCGGCAACGTGGGCCAGACCGCCAAGGCCCTGCGGCTGCCCAAGACCACGCTGGTGGACAAGATCCGCAAGCACGGACTGGGCAAGGGCGGCCCCGGCGCGGGCTGAACCGGCGCGGGCGCTGGGCGCCCGGTCACTCCATCCGGACCCAGCCCGCGTTCTGCTGGTGGCTGCGCAGCACCGCCTCGATGAAGGCCATGCCCTCCAGCCCGTCCGCCAGCCCCGGAAAATCTGCGCTGCCGTGGCCGCGCCAGGCCTGCGCGAAGTCGCGGTACAGCTGGGCGAAGGCCTCGAGATAACCTTCCGGGTGTCCGGCGGGCACGCGCTGGTCTCCTGGCTGGGTCTGCGTCTGTGGTGGCAGGCCCCGGCGCAGCAGCCGGGCGGGTTCACCGCGGGGCGCCAGCCAGAGCTGCTCGGGCTGTTCCTGATCGAAATGCAGCGAGGCGCGGGTGCCGTACACCCGCAGGCGCAGCGCGTTGCTGGCGCCGCTGGCCACCTGGCTGGCCCACAGCATGCCCCGCGCGCCGCCGTCGAAACGCAGCATGGCCTGCACGTGGTCGTCCAGCACGCGGCCCGGAACGAAGCGGGTGAGTTCGGCCGACAGCTCCTGCACGCGCAGGCCGCTGACATAGCACGCCAGGTGGTAGGCGTGGGTGCCGATGTCGCCCAGCGCACCGGCGGGGCCGGCCCGCAGCGGGTCGGCGCGCCACTCGGCCTGTTTGTTGCCCTGCTGTTCCGCCGGCTCGCCCAGCCAGTCCTGGGCGTATTCGACCTGCACGATGCGCAGCTCGCCGAGTTCGCCCGCGGCCACCAGGTCGCGCGCCTGCCGCACCATGGGGTAGCCGGCGTAGGTGTGCGTCAGCAGGAACAGCAGGCCGCGCGCGCGCGCGGTCTCGGCCAGCGTCCGGGCTTGCGCGAGCGAGGTGGCCAGGGGCTTGTCGCAGATGACGTGGATGCCCTGCTCGGCGAAGGCCAGCGCGACCGGGACGTGCAGGTGGTTGGGGGTGACGATGGCCACGGCGTCGATGCCGTCGGGGCGCTGCGCCTCGGCGCGTGCCATCTCGGCGTAGTTGGCGTAGCTGCGTTCGCGCGGGATGTGCAGCGCCGCCGCGCTGGCGTGCGCGCGCTCCGCGGTGGACGACAGGGCGCCGGCCACCAATTCGAACTGGTCGTCCAGCCGCGCGGCGATGCGGTGCGCAGCGCCGATGAAGCTGCCTTCGCCGCCCCCCACCATGCCCAGGCGGATGCGGCGCCGGGAGCGGTCGCCGGTGTCGTGGTCGTTCATGGTTGCAGGCCCAGCAAGGTCGCGAGCGTGCCGGGGTCTCCGGCGCTCGCGGCGAAATCGTCGAAGGCCCGGTCGGCCACGCGGATGATGTGGTCGCGGATGAAGGCCGCACCTTCGCGCGCGCCGTCTTCCGGGTGCTTGAGGCAGCACTCCCATTCCAGCACCGCCCAGCCCGCATAGTCGTGCTGCGCCATCTTCGAGAAGATGGCCTTGAAGTCGATCTGCCCGTCGCCCAGCGAGCGGAAGCGGCCGGCGCGGTCCGCCCAGTCGCTGAAGCCGCCGTACACGCCCTGCCGGCCGTTCGGCCGGAACTCTGCGTCCTTCACGTGGAAGGCGCGGATGCGCTCGTGGTAGTGGTCGATGAAGGCCAGGTAGTCGAGCTGCTGCAGCACGAAGTGGCTGGGGTCGTAGAGGATGTTGGCGCGTGGGTGCTGGCCTACGGCGTCGAGGAAGCGCTCGAAGGTCACGCCGTCGTGCAGGTCCTCGCCGGGGTGCAGTTCGTAGCAGACGTCCACGCCCGCGTCGTCGAAGGCGTCGAGCACCGGGCGCCAGCGCCTGGCGAGCTCGGCGAACGCCGCCTCGACCAGGCCGGGCGGGCGCTGCGGCCAGGGGTAGAGGTAGGGCCAGGCGAGTGCGCCCGAGAACGAGGCATGGGCCTTCAGGCCGAGCCGCTTCGAGGCCTTGGCGGCGAGCAGCAGCTGCTCGTGCGCCCACGCGGTGCGGGCGGCCGGGTTGCCGCGCACCTGCGGCGCGGCGAAGGCGTCGAACTGCAGGTCGTAGGCCGGGTGCACGCAGAGCAGCTGGCCCTGCAGGTGGGTGGAGAGTTCGGTGATCTGCAGGCCGTGCGCGGCGAGCAGGCCCGTTACCTCGTCGCAATACGCGTCGCTGTCCGCGGCGCGCTCCAGATCGAAGATGGCCGGGTCGCTGGTCGGGATCTGCAGCCCCTGGTAGCCCAGCGAGGCGGCCCATCCGGCCAGGCCCTCCAGCGTGTTGAAGGGCGCGGCCGGGCCGATGAACTGGGCCAGGAAGATCCCGGGTCCCTGGATGGTTTTCATGTGGGGTCCTCCTGGCGGGCGCGGCCTCAGAACGGGCTGTCGGGGAAGTAGAAGTCCTTGGCGTTCTGCTTGGTGATCAACACCGAAGGAACGATGGTCGTGGCCGGCAGCTTCTCGCCCTTCTGGCGCGCCAGCGCGGTCATCTTGATCGCCTCGTAGAGGAACTTGGGCGAGTACGACACGTTGGCCTGGATCAGCGGGTTGCTGCCGTCCATGAGCGTCTTGACCATGGCTTTGGCGCCGGCGCCGCCGAAGACGATCTTGATGTCGGTGCGCTTGGCCTGCTCGATCGCGCGCAGCACGCCGAAGGCCATGTCGTCGTCGGCCGCCCACACGGCGTCGATCGCCTTGAAGCGGGTCAGGAAGTCCTGCATCACCTTGAAGGCGTCGTCGCGGTTCCAGTTGCCGTGCTTGGCGTCCAGGATCTTGATGCCCGGGTGGTTCTTCATCACCCCGGTGAACGCGTCCATGCGCTCGTTGTCGATGGTGGTCGGAATGCCGCGCAGCGCGACGATGTTGCCCTTGCCGTTGAGGGTCTTGGCCAGGTACTCGGCCGGCACCTTGCCGAAGGCGGTGTTGTCGCCGGACACATAGGCGTCCTGTGCGCTGGTGTCGGTCAGGCCGCGGTCGACCACGGTGACGTACACCCCCTTGGACTTCACCTGCTGCACCGGGCGCGTGAGCGCGGCCGATTCGAAGGGCAGGACCACCAGGGAATCGATCTTGGTCGCGGTGACCAGGTCCTGCAGCTGGTTGGCCTGCTCGGGCGCGCCGCTGGCGGTCTTGATCGTGACCTTGATGTTCGGGTCCTTTTCAAGCTCCTTCTTGGCCTCGTTGGCCCAGTACACCAGGCCGGCGGCGAAGCTGTGGGTGGCGGCCGGGATGGCCACGCCCAGGTTCACCTTGTTCTGGGCCTGTGCCAGCAGCGGGCTGGCCAGGCCGACGGCGGCCACGGCGGCCAGTGCGTGCAGGCGGATGCGGTTCTTCATGCTTGTCTCCTTGAGGGTGGTGCTGACAGAAAAGCGAAGGCTTGGCGTGCCTTCACGGACGCCGCCGCTGCATGAATGCGACGGCGATGATCACGAAACCCTGCACCGCCGCGTTGAGGTACACGCTGATGATGCTGGTGAGGTTGAGGATGTTGCTGATGACTGAGAGCAGGATGGCGCCCACCACGGTGCCGCCGATGCTGCCGGCGCCGCCGCGCAGCGCGGTGCCGCCCACGATGACGGCGGCGATGGCTTCGAGCTCCCACAGCAGGCCGGTGGTGGGCGAGGCCGAACCCAGGCGCGGCACGTAGAGCAGGGTGGCGATGCCCACGCACACGCCCAGCAGGGTGTAGGTCAGCACCTTGGTGCGGTCCACGTCCACCGCGGCGTAGCGCGCTACCTGTTCGTTGGAACCGATGGCCTGCACGTAGCGGCCGTAGGCCGTGCGGTTGAGCAGCAGCGCGCCGCCGATGGCCACCAGCGCGAACACCCACACCGGGATCGGCACGCCCAGCAGGCTGCCGTAGTAGACCGGGCCGTAGGTGTCGGCGAGTGTGTCGTCCAGCGCCAGCGCGCCGCCTTCTGCGAAGTAGGTGAGGTAGGCGCGGAAGATGCCCAGCGTGCCCAGCGTGACGATGAAGGGCTCGATGCGACCGCGCGTGATGAGCAGGCCGTGCGCCAGGCCGAACAGCGCGCCCAGCAGCACCGCGGTGGCCATGCCCAGCATCACCACCGCCACCGGCGACCAGCCCAGCGGTGCGATCTTGTTCATGAGCAGGATGGTCACGCCCGCGATCAGCGCGGCCATGGAGCCCACGGAGAGGTCGATGCCGCCCGAGATGATCACGAAGCACATGCCCACCGCGATGATGCCGATGAAGGCGGTGCGGGTGAGCACGTTCATGGCGTTGTCCAGCGTGGCGAACTCGCCGTTGAGCAGGGTGCCCGCGATGCACAGCAGCGCCAGGCCCAGCAGCGGGCCGAACGCAGGCAGGCGCAGCGCGCGGCCGGACCCGGTGGCGGACGGGGTCGTCCAGGGGGCGTCAGTGTGTTCCGGTGGCATGGGCGATCAGCTCCTGTTCGTTCAGTTGGGCGGCCATCAGCGTGGCCTGCAGGCGGCCCGCGCGCATCACCGCGACGCGGTGGCACAGGCCGATGAGTTCCATGAGTTCGGACGAGATCACCACCACGGCCCGGCCCTCGTCGGCGAGACGGCGGATGAGCGCGTAGATCTCGCGCTTGGCGCCGATGTCCACGCCGCGTGTGGGTTCGTCGAGCACCACCACGCGCGGCCCGGGGTGCAGCACCTTGGCCAGCGCGAGCTTCTGCTGGTTGCCGCCCGAGAGCGAGCCCGCGGTCACGTCGGGCGAACCGCAGCGGATGCCGAACTCGCGCACCGCCTGTTCCAGCGCCTGGCGCTCACTGGCCGGGTCCAGCCAGGGCTTCGCGTGGTGTTCGAGCGCCATCAGCGTGAGGTTCTGGCGCAGCCCGAAGTGCACATGCAGCCCGCGCCCCTTGCGGTCTTCGCTGAGGTAGGTCAGGCCGGCCTCGGCCGCGGCGCGCGGCGAGCGCGGCAGCACCGTACTGCCAGCCACGGACACCGCGCGCGCGTGGCGCTCGCGCAGGCCCAGCAGGCCCTCGAACAGCTCGGTGCGGCCCGCGCCCACCAGACCGGCGAAGCCGAACACCTCGCCCGCCCGCACCTCGAAGCTCACGTCCTGCGCCCAGCCGGGCACGCTCAGGTCCTGCACCGACAGCAGCACCGGCGCGTCGGCCGGCACGGCCCGGCGGGGCGGGTAGAGGTCCTCCAGCTCGCGGCCCACCATCAGGCTGGCCATCTGTGCCCGCGTGAGCGAGGCCGTGGGCTGGCGGGCCACCAGGCGGCCGTCGCGCATCACCACGACCTCCTCGGTGATGCGTTCCACCTCGTCGAGCTTGTGCGAGATGAAGACGATGGTCACACCGTCGGCCTGGAGCCGCGCCACCAGCTCGAACAGCCGACCGGTCTCGCCGGGCGTCAGCGTGGCGGTGGGCTCGTCCATGATGAGCACGCGCGCCTTGCGCGAGAGCGCCTTGGCGATTTCGACCAGCTGCCGCTCGGCCACGATGAGGTCGCGCACGCGCGTGTCCGGGTCCACCTGGCCAAGGCCCACGTCGTCGAGCAGGCCGCGCGCGATGCCCCGCATCGCCGCGTCGTCGACGAACCAGCCGCGGCGCATCTCGTGGCCGAGGAACATGTTCTGCGCCACCGTGAGGTCTTCGGCGAGGTTGAACTCCTGGTGGATCAGCACGATGCCTTCGGCCTCGGCCGCGCGAGGTCCGTCGAACACCACGGCGCGGCCGTTGACCACGATCCCGCCTTCGCTGGGCGCCTCGTAGCCCGCGAGGATCTTCATGAGCGTGGACTTGCCCGCGCCGTTCTCGCCCAGCAGGCCGACGATGCGGCCGGGCTCGAACGCCAGGTCCACGCCGTGCAGCACCTGCACCGGTCCGAAGCGCTTGACGATGCCGCGCAGCTCGACGCGCACACCGGCGGTGTCGGGTGTGGTCATCAGGCCACCTCCATCCGGCGCAGGCTTTCCTGCATGGCGAGCACGCCCGCGCCGATCAGGCCGGCGCGTTCGCCCAGCGGCGTGTACTGGATCTCGAGGTGGCGCGTGGAGAGCGCCAGCGAGCGGTGGTAGACGCTCTGGCGCACGGCGGCCAGGAACAGCGGCCCCACGCGCGTGATGCCGCCGCCGATGAACACGTGCGACGGATTGAAGAAGTTCACCACCGAGGCGAGCATCTGCCCCACATAGGCGCCCGAGCGCTGGATCACCTGGTTGGCGGCCAGGTCGCCGCCGCGGCTGGCCTCGGCCACGTCCTGCAGGCGCAGGCCGCCGCGCTCGGCGATCAGGCGCGCGAGCAGTGGGCTCTGGCCGGCCTCGGCGGCCTCGGCCGCCATGCGCGCGATGGCCGGGCCGGCGGCCATGGCCTCGACGCAGCCCAGGTTGCCGCAGTGGCAGCGCGGGCCATCGGGCACCACGCAGATGTGCCCCACGTCGCCGGCCGAGCCGTTGGCGCCGCGGTAGACCTGGCCGTGGCAGACCACGCCGCAGCCGATGCCGGTGCCCACCTTCACCACCAGGAAGTTCTGCAGCCCGCGCTGCATGCGCCAGAGCTCGCCCAGCGCCATCACGTTGACGTCGTTGTCGACGAACACGGGGGCGGTGAAGTCGCTGGCCAGGTCGTCCCGGATGGAATAGGTGTCCCACTGCGGCATCAGCGGCGGGTTCACGAGCTGGCCGCTGTCGAAGTCCACCGGGCCGGGCAGGCCGATGCCGATGGCGATGACCTGGCGCGCCTGCAGGCCGCACTGCGTGAGCAGCTCGCGCATCAGCGCACGGATGCGCGAGAGGATGGGCACCGGGCCGTCGCGCACGTCGGCCGGCTCGCTGTGGTGGGCCATCACGGTCAGGTCGGGGCTGAGCACGCCCACCTCCAGCCCGGTGGCGCCCACGGCCACACCGATCAGCACGCCCAGGCTGCGGCTCAGGCGCAGGGTCTCGGCGCGCCGTCCGCCGGTGCCCACCTGTTCACCGGTGTGTTCCAGCAGGCCCTGTTCGAGCAGCTCGGCCACCGCGGCGTTGGCGCGGGTCTTGGAGAACGAGGACGCCGTCGCGAGCGCGTCGCGCGAGATCCCGCTGGACCAGAACACGTGGTCCAGCACGGTGCGTTCGCCGCTTTTCAGTTCTTTCCAGATCACTGGCTTGTCTCCTTCGACGCACCACCATCGCCGGGTGGCACTTGGGGAAGGATGCTAGGTGGTCGAATTCGACCCGACAAGATCAAAGTTAGACCCAAAACGGGTCAATCAAAGCGGATCAATCAGGTCGTAGGCAGATCACCGGCATCAATTCGCCAGATCCGGACAGCCCCCTGCCGGACCCGGACAGGCTTTCACCCACCCGCTTCCTAGACTGGGTCGCACCTGCCATCCGGTGAGCTGCGGCCCGGTGCGGGTGTTCCGAACAGCCGCGCGATGGAGACAGACATGACGACGACCAGGATGAACACCGCGCTGGACGCGGTGCTGCAGCAGAACGTGGGCCGCCACGGTGGCTCCCCGGGGGTGGTGGCCATGGCCACCGGCCGCGAGCGCAACTTCTACGAAGGCGCGGCGGGCGTGCGCGAGCTGGGCAAGGACGGGGCCATGACCACCGACACGGTGCTCGCCCTCTTTTCCACCACCAAGGCGCTGGCCGGCGTGTGCCTGATGCAGCTGGTGGAGGAGGGCCTGGTGCGCCTGGACGACCCGGCGGGTCACTACGTGCCGGAGATCGACGAACTGCAGGTGCTGGACGGTTTCGACGCCGACGGCCAGCCCCGGACGCGCGCGCCCCGGCGGCGCATCACCCTCAACGACCTGATGCTGCACACCTCGGGCCTTGGCTACGAGTTCTTCAGCCACGACGACCTGCGGTTCCGCACGGCCCGGGGCATTCCCACCGTGGTGTCGAGCTCGCTGCCGTCGATCCGCACCGTGCTGCTGCACGACCCCGGCGCGGCATGGACCTACGGCGTGAACATGGACTGGGCGGGCCTGGTGATCGAGAACTTGCGCGGCCGGCGCCTGGGCGAGGTGATGCGCGAGCGCGTGTTCGAGCCGCTGGGCATGCAGGACATTGCCTTCACCATGAACGAATCGATGGCGCAGCGCCGCGCGACCATCCACGACCGTGCGGCGGACGGCCGGCTCACGCCGCTGCCCGATCTGGCCCTGCCCCAGCCGGCCGTGATGGACTGTGGCGGGCACGGTCTGTACGGGACGGTGGGCGAGTACATGAAGTTCATCCGCATGATGCTCAACGACGGGGCGGGGCCGCACGGCCGCGTGCTGCGGCCCGAGACGGTGGCCGCCATGTGCCAGGACGGCCTGGCCGCCATGGGCCTGTCGGCGGGTGGCTGGACCAGCTCCATTCCCTCGCTCAGCAACACGGGCGAGTTCTTCCCCGGCACCGACAAGGGCTGGGGCCACACCTTCATGCTCAACCGCGAAGCCACCCCCAGCGGCCGCCCCGCCGGGTCACCGATGTGGGCGGGGCTGGCCAACTGCTACTACTGGATCGACCGGAAGAACGGCATCGGCGGTTACTGGGGCACGCAGATCCTGCCGTTCCAGGACACGGCCTCCTACCCCGGGTTTGTGGAGTTCGAGACCGCGGTCTACCATCACCGCTGATCCGGGGCGAAGCCGCGGCAAAGGAGACACCCCCATGGACGCCATCCGCGATGTGCTGGTCCACGACGCCCACGGGCGCCCGAGCACGCGCCACCGCCTGGTGGCCTCCAGCGAGTGGGACGACATCCGCCGGTGGTCGGACCAGGTCTACATGCCCTACACCGTCACCCCGCTGGGCAAGGCCCGGCGCCCGGACTCGGTGCTCGATGCGACCCGGATCGGCCACTTCACACTCAGCCGCTTCAAGTACGGCATCCCGGTGAACATCAAGGACTTTTCGCCCGAGGCCGGCACCGGCATGGTGCTGACCACGCTGAGAGGCGCGGCGCGCCACTGGAGTGCGCCGCGCGCGTTCAGCGACACGGGGGTGGGCGATGCCTTCGTGGTCGACAACTCGCGCACCCCCTACTGGGTGGACTTCGACCCCGGGCACCTGCAGGTGAACCTGACCTTCGAACACGACGCCCTGGACCGCCTGCACGAGCGCTGGTTTGGCGGCCCGGCCGACGACCGCCTGTGGCGGCGCAGCTTCCGCCTGGGCGGGGCGGGCTCGCCGTGGATCGGGCTGCTGAACTACGTCTGCCAGTGCGTCACCCACATGCCCGAGGCGGTGCAGGACGGTCCCCTGGGACGGCATCTGGAGGAGATGATCGGTGTGCACCTGCTCACGCAGTGGCGCGCGCACCTGGACCGGCCGGTCGTGCAGAACGAGTACCGGCTGGCGCCGCGCCATGTGCTGGCCGCGGAGCGGCACATCCGAGAACACGCGCGGCATGCGCCCACGCTGGGTGAACTGGCGGCGGTGGCCGGCGTCAGCGTGCGGTCGCTGAGCCAGGCGTTCCGCGAATACCGGGGCTGCACGCCCATGGAGGCGCTGCGCGAACAGCGCCTGCAGGGTGTGCGGGCCGAGCTGCTGCTGGCCCAGCCCGGTGCCACCGTGCGGTCGGTCGCCGCAGACTGGGGATTTGCCCACTTCGGCCACTTCGCAAGGCTGTTCCGCCAGCGCTTCGGCGAACTGCCGGCCACCTCGCTGCGGCGACACCGTCTGCAGTGACCAGGTGTCGAACCGGGCACCAGGCCCGGCCGCGGTGATCAGGCCAGGCTGTTCAGCACCTCTTCGGCCGTGGCCGGCGCGTTCATGGCCTCCGGCCGCCCGCCGGCCTGGGCCACGGCGTCGCGCAGCGCCTCGAACACGCTGATCGCCAGCATGAACGGCGGCTCGCCCACGGCCTTGCTGCCGTGCACGTTGTCCTCGCGGTTGGGTTCGGGCCAGAGGTCCACCTTGAAGTGCGCGGGGATGTCGCCCGTGGCCGGGATCTTGTAGGTGCTGGGTGCGTGGGTCTGCAGGTAGCCCTTGCCATTCCACACCAGCTGCTCGGTGGTCAGCCAGCCCATGCCCTGCACGAAGCCCCCTTCGATCTGGCCGATGTCGATGGCCGGGTTGATGCTGCGGCCCACGTCGTGCAGGATGTCCACGGCCAGCACGCGGCTCTCTCCGGTCAGCGTGTCGATGGCGACCTCGGTCACCGCCGCGCCGTAGGCGAAGTAGTAGAAGGGCCGGCCCAGCATGGTGACCTTGTCGTAGTGGATCTTGGGCGTGCGGTAGAAGCCGTCGCTCCAGAGCTGGATGCGGTTGGCATACGCCGCGCCCACCACCGATTCCCAGCTGCGCGTGGTCTTCTCGGTGATGACCTGCCCGTTTTCGAAGCGCACCGCGCCCGCGCCCACGCCGTCCAGCCCGGCCACGAAGGCCGCGAGGTTCTGGCGCACCTGGCGCGCGGCGAACTGGGCCGCACGGCCGTTCAGGTCGGTGCCGCTGCTGGCGGCGGTGGCGCTGGCGTTGGGCACCTTGCTGGTGTCGCTGGCGGTGCTGAGCACGCGCTCGAAGGGCACGCCCAGCTCGTCGGCCACGATGGCCGCGACCTTGGTGTTCAGGCCCTGGCCCATCTCGGTGCCGCCGTGGTTCACCTGCACGCTGCCGTCGGTGTAGACGTGCACCAGCGCACCCGCCTGGTTGAACAGCGTGGCGGTGAAGCTGATGCCGAACTTGACCGGCGTCAGCGAGATGCCGCGCTTGATGACCGGGCTGCTCGCGTTCCACTGCGCGATCTGCTCGGCGCGCTCGCGGTAGCCGCTGGTGAGCGCCAGCTGCGTCATGAGCGGTTCGAGGATGTTGTCTTCCACCGTCATCTGGTAGTGCGTGACGTTGCGCTCGGTGATGCCGTAGAGGTTGGCCAGCCGCACGTCCAGCGCGTCGATGCCCAAGTGGCGCGCGATGTCGCCCATGATGCGTTCGATGACGATCACGCCCTGCGGGCCGCCGAAGCCGCGGTAGGCGGTGTGGCTCTGGGTGTTGGTCTTGCAGCGGTAGGAGTGGATGGCGACGTCTTCGAGGAAGTAGGCGTTGTCGGCGTGGAAGATGGCGCGGTCGGCCACCGGGCCCGAGAGGTCGGCGCTGAAGCCGCAGTTGGCCAGCATGTCCAGCTCCAGCCCGCAGAGGCGGCCGCGGTCGTCGAAGCCGACGCGGTAGCTGTAGGCGAACGGGTGGCGCTTGCCGGTGACCATGAAGTCGTCGTCGCGGTCCAGGCGCAGCTTGACCGGCCGGCGCAGCTTGTTCGCGGCGATGGCGGCCCACACCGCCAGATGCCCGGCCTGCGTCTCCTTGCCGCCGAAACCACCGCCCATGCGCCGGCATTCCACCGTGACCGCGTGGTTGGACAGGCCCAGCGCGTGCGAGACCCAGTGCTGCACCTCGCCCGGGTGCTGGGTGCTGCTCCAGACCCACCACTGCTGCTGCTCCAGCGGCAGCACGTAGGCGATCTGGCCTTCGAGGTAGAAGTGTTCCTGACCGCCGACCTCGAACGCGCCGGCCAGCGTGTGCGGCGCCTTCTGCAGCGCGGCCGCCGCATCGCCGCGTGTCACGTGCACCGGCGGCAGCACATAACTTTGCTTGGCATGCGCCTGCTGCGGCGTGAGCACCGGCTCCAGCGCCTCGATGTCCCACTTCACCAGGCGGGCCGCGCGGCGCGCGGTCATCACGTCGTCGGCCACGATCAGGCCGCCGACCTGACCCAGGAACTGCACCGTGCCCTGAGCGAAGACGGGTTCGTCGTGGGCGAAGGCGGCGAGCATCTGGTCCCCCGGGATGTCGTCGGGACCGATGAAGGCATGCACGCCGGGCACGGCCAGGGCGGCGGAGGCGTCGATGCCTCGGAGCACCCCGTGCGCCACCGGCGAGCACACCGGCGCGGCGTGCAGGGTGCCGCGCACCTCGGGGATGTCGTCGATGTAGGTGGCGGCGCCGGCCACCTGGGCGCGGGCGCTTTCGTGAAAGCGCGAGACGCCGGCTGCGGTGGTGGCGGGCGTGTTGTCCACCACGAGCTTGAGATCCGGTGCGTTCATGACAGGGCCTCCAGGGTCTTGAGGCTTTCGAGGTTGATGGCCTGCTGCCCCTGGCTTTCCAGCCAGAAGCGGCGCAGCAGGTTGCCCAGCACCGTCTGGCGGTAGGCGGCGCTGGCGCGCATGTCGCTGATGGGCTGGAACTCGGCGCGCAGGGCGGCGGTGGCGGCCATCACGGTGTCCTCGTTCCAGGCCTGGCCGAGCAGGGCGGCTTCGGTCTGGCGCGCGCGGGCGGGCGTGGCGGCCACGCCGCCGGCACCGATGGAGACCTGCTGCACCACACCGGCTTTCACCGTCATCTGGATGGCCAGACACACCGCCGAGATGTCGTCGTCGAAGCGCTTGCTGATCTTGTAGACCTTTTCCAGAGCGTGCCCGGTCGGCCGGGGCACCTTGATCCAGCACAGCAGCTCATCCGGGCGCATCACGTTCGTCCGGTAGCCGGTGTAGAGGTCTTCCAGGCGCAGTTCGCGGTGGGCGATCTCGCCGCCGGCTTTCGTCTTCTTCCAGCGCATCAGCACCACGCTGGCACCGAGCGCGATCAGCAGCGGCATGGAGTCGCCGATGGGCGAGCCATTGGCCACGTTGCCGCCCAGGGTGCCCGAGTTGCGCACCGGCAGGCCGGCGAAGCGCTGGCTGAAGGTCTGCAGGTGCGGGCGCTCCTTGACCAGCGCGGCAAAGGCGTCGGTCAGGGTGACGGCCGCGCCGATGGCGATGTGGTGCGGGTAGGTTTCCACACGCTGCAGCTCGCGCGCGGCGGTCACGTCCAGGATCTGCGGGAAGCGCTTGTGCATCTTGGTGACCCACAGCCCCACGTCGGTGGTGCCGGCCACCACCTGGGCCTGTGGGTGCGCGGCGCGGGCCTGCAGCAGGTCGGACAGCGAGGTGGGGCGCAGGTAGGGCGTGTCCGCCGCCGGCTTCTTTTTCTTCAGTTCACGCAGAGCGGCCACTGTGGCCGCCTCGTCCACCGTGCAGCCGGCGGGCAGGGGCAGGGCGCCCATCTGCTGCGCCGCGTCCAGGATGGGCCGGTAGCCGGTGCAGCGGCAGAGGTTGCCCGAGAGGTCGGCCTGCGCCTGCTCGCGGGTGATGCCCTGGCCGCCGCCGGTGTTCTGGTACAGGCCGAACAGGCTCATCACGAAGCCCGGCGTGCAGAAACCGCACTGGCTGCCGTGGCAGCGCACCATGGCTTCCTGGGCGGGGTGCAGCTCGCCCGACGGCGATGCGATGTCCTCGGCCGTGTACACCGCCATGCCGTCCACCGAGTGCGCCAGACGGATGCAGCTGTTGATGGCCTTGTAGGTCAGCCGGCCGTCCACCGCCTCGCCCAGCACCACGGTGCAGGCGCCGCAGTCGCCCTCGCCACAGCCTTCTTTGGTGGCGCTCAGGTGCAGGTCTTCGCGCAGCAGGTCCAGCAGGGTGCGGTCGGGCGCCACATCGTGGACCGTCACGGCTTCGCCGCGGCGCAGGAATCTCAGGGTTTGCCCGGGTTTTTTTGCATTCATGCGGCTCAGCATAGCGCCGGGGGGCGTGGCACAACATATGCTCAGGCGTATGGCGAGAATGCCGGAACCTCCATCCGCGCGCATGAGCTCCGGGTATGAAATACGTCTCCATGTTCGACAAGATTGACCTGCACCTGATCCGCGTGCTGCACACCGTCCTGACGGAACGCAGCGTGTCGCGGGCAGCCCTGCGGCTGGGCATGTACCAGCCGGCGGTCAGCGCCTCGCTCAAGCGCCTGCGCGAACTGGCGGGTGATCCGCTTCTGGTGCGTTCGGGCGCCAGCATGGTGCCCACGGTGGCGGGGCTGCGCATGATCGAACCGGCGGCCGAGATCCTGCGCAGCGCGGAAATGCTGTTCTCCGACGCCCGCGCCTTCGACCCGGCCACCGCGCGCCAGACCTTCAGCCTGGCCGCCAGCGACTACCTGGACCCGCTGTTCCTGCCGCAGCTGGTGACGCAGGTCAAGACCACGGCGCCGAACTGCGGCATCGACATCCACCCGCTGTCGGCCGACGCCGATTACCGCGCCCACCTGGCCCAGGGCCACTACGACGTGGTCATCGGCAACTGGCCCAAGCCGCCGCAGGAGCTGCACCTGGGCCGGCTGTTCGGTGACGAGGTGGTCTGCCTGGTGGCCAACCACCACCCGGCCGTGCGCCGCGGCTGGGACATCGAGGCCTGGCTGGCGGCCGAACACATCGCGCCCACGCCCACCCACCCCGGTGCCCGGGGCTTCATCGACGAACACCTGGCCAGCCAGGGCCTGGTGCGCAACGTCACCGCACGCTGCCCGCACTTCGGCCTGATCCCGGCCATGGTGGCGGGCACCCTGCTGGTGCTGACCACCGGTCGCCAGTACGCCGAGCGCTACGTTGGCGCGCTGCCGGTCCAGGTGCTGCCGTGCCCGGTGGAGTTCCCGCGAATGATGTATTACCAGCTCTGGCACGAGCGCACCCACGCCTCCAGCGCGGGCCGCTGGCTGCGCGAGCAGATCAAGACCGTGGCGGCCTCGCTGCGGCGCGCCGACCCCGAGGCCGCCGCGGCCTGACCCCACCCACAAACGAGAAGGAGATCGCCTTGACGACCCCCCGACTGCAGCTGACCGGCATCACCAAGCGCTACCCCGGCGTGGTGGCCAACAGCAATGTGTCGCTTTCTGTCGCCCCCGGCGAGGTGCACGCCGTGCTGGGCGAAAACGGTGCCGGCAAATCCACGCTGATGAAGATCATCTACGGCTCGGTCAAGCCCGACGAGGGATCGGTGATGTTCAACGGCAAGCCGGTGCACATCCGCAACCCGCAGGAAGCGCGGGCGCTGGGCATCAGCATGGTGTTCCAGCACTTCAGCCTGTTCGACACCATCACCGTGGCCGAGAACGTCTGGCTCGGCCTGGACAAGTCGCTCACGCTCAACGAGGTGACTGCCAGCATCGACGCCACGGCCGCCGAATACGGGCTGGACATCGACCCCAAGCGCCCGGTGCATACCCTGAGCGTGGGCGAGATGCAGCGGGTCGAGATCATCCGCGCCCTGCTGACCAGCCCGCAGCTGCTGATCCTGGACGAACCCACCTCGGTGCTGACGCCGCAGGCGGTGGAAAAGCTGTTCGTGGTGCTCAGGAAGCTGGCGTCCGAGGGCTGTTCCATCCTCTACATCAGCCACAAGCTGCACGAGATCCGCGAACTCTGCACCGCCTGCACGGTGCTGCGCGGCGGCCAGGTCACGGGCGTGTGCAACCCGCAGAACGAGAGCAATGCGTCCCTGTCTCGCCTGATGATCGGCGCCGAACCGCCGGAGCTGGAAGCGCGTGCGCTCAACGCGGGTGCGGCCGTGCTGCAGGTGCAGAACCTCACGCTGGCCAGCGACGACCCCTTCGGCACCCACCTGCACCAGATCGCGCTGACGGTGCGGGCCGGTGAGGTGGTGGGCATCGCGGGCGTGTCGGGCAACGGCCAGGGCGAGCTGCTCCAAGCGCTCTCGGGCGAAGACAGGCGCGCACCGGCCGGCAGCATCCGCGTGCTGGGGCAGGACGCCTCGCGCCTCCCGCCGGGCCGTCGGCGGGCGCTGGGCCTGCACTTCGTGCCCGAAGAACGCCTGGGCCGTGGCGCGGTGCCCACGCTCTCGCTGGCGCAGAACCTGCTGCTCTCGCGCCGCGACGCCGTGGGCGCGGGCGGCTGGCTCAAGCTGGGCGCGCTCAAGGCGCAGGCCGAGGACATCATCGCCCGCTACAAGGTCAAGGCCAACGGGCCGGGCGCGGCGGCCAAGTCGCTCTCGGGCGGCAACCTGCAGAAGTTCATCGTCGGCCGCGAGATCGAGGCCAGGCCGAAACTGCTCATCGTCAGCCAGCCCACCTGGGGCGTGGACGTGGGCGCTTCGGCGCAGATCCGCGGCGAGATCCTCCGGCTGCGCGACGCCGGTTGCGCGGTGCTGGTGGTCAGCGAGGAGCTGGACGAACTGTTCGAGATCAGCGACCGCCTGCACGTGATCGCCAAGGGGCGCCTGTCGCCCAGCATCGACCGCGCCGACGCGACGGCCCCGCGCATCGGCGAATGGATGTCGGGCCTGTGGGACGACGCCGCACACCACCACAACAAGAACGAGGAGTCTGCCCATGCTGCGGCTTGAAGTCCGTCCCCAGCCCTCGGCGCGCTGGGGCTATGCCTCGCCGCTGCTGGCGCTGGCCATCACCGTGGTCATCGGTGTGATCCTGTTCGTAGCCCTGGGCAAGGACCCGGTGCGCGGGCTGCAGGTGTTCTTCTGGGAGCCGGTCAAGAGCACCTACGCGCTGTCCGAGCTGATGGTCAAGGCCACGCCGCTGCTGATCATCGCGCTCGGGTTGGCCGTGTGTTTCCGCTCCAATGTCTGGAACATCGGCGCCGAGGGCCAGTACCTGATCGGCGCCATCTTCGCGGCTGGCGTGGCGCTGACCGCCGACAAGACCACCGGCGGCTGGATCGTGCCGGCCATCATCGTGGCGGGCATCGTCGGCGGCATGTTGTGGGCCGGCATCACAGCGCTGCTGCGCGACCGCTTCAACGCGAACGAGATCCTGGTCAGCCTGATGCTGGTCTATGTGGCCATACAAGTGCTCAACTACCTGGTCTATGGCCCCTGGAAAGACCCCATGGGCTACAACTTCCCGCAGACCAAGACCTTCGAGTCGGTCACGCAGATCCCCAAGCTCATGCAGGGCTCGCGGGTGAACGTGGGCCTGCTGCTGGCGCTCGCCGGAGTGGCGGCGGTCTGGGTGTTCCTGTTCCGCACCTACTCGGGCTTTGCCCAGCAGGTGGGCGGTCTGGCGCCGGCGGCGGCGCGCTACGCGGGCTTCTCCTCGCGCAAGGCACTGTGGATCGCGCTGCTCACCTCCGGTGGCATGGCCGGGCTGGCGGGGGCGCTGGAGGTGGCCGGTCCCATCGGACAGCTCACGCCCTATGTGCCGGCGGGATACGGTTTCGCGGCCATCATCGTGGCCTTCGTCGGCCGCCTGCACCCGGTGGGCATCGTGTTCTCGGCCATCCTGATGAGCATGTTCTACATCGGCGGGGAGCTCGCGCAATCGCGCCTGGGCCTGCCCAAGTCCATCACCGGCGTGTTCCAGGGTCTGCTGCTGTTCGCGCTGCTGGCCTGCGACACGTTGATTGCCTACCGCGTCGTGTGGAAGAAATAAGGAGTCGCTGACATGGAATCCACCGCACTCCTCATCGCCGCCTCGCTCAATGCCGGCACCGTGCTGGCCATCGCCTCGCTGGGCCTGCTGATCAACGAGAAGGCCGGCATCGTCAACCTGGGGGCCGAAGGCATGATGCTCTGCGCCGCCCTGGCGGGCTTTGCCACCGTGGTGCACACCGGCAGCACGGTGGCCGGCTTCGCCGCCGGCATGGCGGCGGGCGCGTTGCTGGCGGCCATCTTCGGCGGGCTGGTGATCTGGCTCAACACCAACCAGTACGCCACCGGGCTCGCGCTGTCGCTGTTCGGGGCCGGCTTCTCGGCCTTCGCCGGCACGTCCTACGTGCAGGAAAAGCTGCCCGAGCAATCGACCTTCGCGATCCCCCTGCTGGCCGACATCCCCTTCATCGGCAGCGCGCTGTTCCGGCACCACCCCATGGTCTACGTCTGCGTGGGCCTGGTCTTCGGGCTGATCTGGTTCCTGTTCCGCACGCGCGCCGGTCTGGTGCTGCGCAGCGTGGGCGAGAGCCCCGAATCGGCGCACGCGCTGGGTTACCCGGTGCGCCGCATCCGCCTGCTGGCCGTGATGGCCGGCGGCGCGCTGTGCGGTCTGGCCGGCGCCTACGTGTCGACCGTCTACACCCCGCTGTGGGTGGAGGGCATGATCGCCGGCAAGGGCTGGATCGCGCTGGCCCTGACCACCTTTGCCACCTGGCGCCCGGCACGCGTGTTGCTTGGGGCCTACCTGTTCGGTGGCGTGACCATGCTGCAGTTCCACCTGCAGGGCATGGGCGTCAATGTGCCGAGCCAGTTCCTGACCATGATGCCCTACCTCGCCACCATCGTTGTGCTGGTCCTGATCTCGCGCAACCCGACCTGGATCCGCGTCAACATGCCGGCCTCGATCGGCAAGCCGTTCTACCCGGGCTCCTGAGCTGGTGCCGGTTCATAATCATTCACTGTTCGTTTCATTTCACTCCCAACCCACCAAGAGGTTTCCATGACCGACCTGAACAAGCGTTCCCTGATCAAGCTGGCGGCCCTGACGGCTGTGGCCAGCGCGGCCCTGATCGGCTGCGGCAAGAAGGAAGAGGCGGCCGCGCCGGCGGCTGCGCCCGCACCGGCCCCGGCCGCCGCGGAGGCACCCAAGGCCGAGCCGCTGAAGGTCGCCTTCGCCTACGTCGGTCCCGTCGGTGACGGCGGCTGGACCTTCGCCCACGACAACGGCCGCAAGGCCCTCGAAGCCGAGTTCGGCGACAAGATCGTGACCAGCTTCGTCGAGAACGTGCCCGAGAGCGCCGACGCCGAGCGCGTGATCCGCGACCTGGCCAGCCAGGGCAACAAGCTGATCTTCGG
Organism: Hydrogenophaga pseudoflava NBRC 102511; assembly: GCF_001592285.1. Classification (GTDB taxonomy): domain Bacteria; phylum Pseudomonadota; class Gammaproteobacteria; order Burkholderiales; family Burkholderiaceae_C; genus Hydrogenophaga; species Hydrogenophaga pseudoflava. The sequence continues at coordinate 113,789 of NZ_BCWQ01000009.1, forward strand.
CACCACTTTCGGCTACATGGAGCCCATGCTCAAGGTCGCACCCGACTTCAAGGACGTGAAGTTCGAGCACGCCACCGGCTACAAGACGGCCGAGAACCTGCGCACCTACGACAGCCGCACCTACGAAGGCGCCTACATGGCGGGTGTGATCGCCGGTTCCATGACCAAGTCCAATACCCTGGGCGTCGTGGCCTCGATCCCAATTCCCGAGGTGATCCGCAACATCAACAGCTTCACCCTGGGCGCGCAGTCGGTGAACCCCAAGGTCAAGACCAAGGTGGTCTGGGTGAACGGCTGGTTCGATCCGCCGAAGGAAACCGAAGCAGCCACCTCGCTGATCAACGGTGGCGCCGACGTGCTGATGCAGAACACCGACTCCTCGGCCGTGCTGCAGACCGCCGAGAAGATGGGCAAGCGCGCCTTCGGCTGGGACTCCGACATGACCGCCTACGGTCCCAAGGCCCACCTGGGTTCGGCTGTCATCAACTGGGGGCCGTACTACATCAAGTCCGTCAAGGACGCGCTGGAAGGCACCTGGGCCACCGGTGGCGTGTGGTGGGGCCACAAGGAAGGCGCGATCGACATGGTCTCCATCGCCGAAGACGTGCCGGCCGAAACCAAGGCCAAGATCGACACCATCAAGGCCGGCCTGAAGGACGGTTCCTTCTCCATCTGGAAGGGCCCGATCGTGGGTCAGGACGGCAAGGAAGTGCTGGCCAAGGACGCTGTGGCCGATGACAAGTTCCTCGGCGGCATCAAGTTCTACGTCAAGGGCGTTGAAGGCAAGCTGCCGAACTGAGCCCACCCCTGCCGCGCCGAAGGCGCGACCCCCTCCAGGGGGCGGCACCTGCAGGCCGGCACAGCCGGACCTGCGGTGCCCTGGCCCAAAGCCGCTGCACCCGCAGCGGCTTTTTTTCTTGGAGGTCATGTGATCGAAAGACAACTCTGGCACCCGGTTATCGCGGGCATCCACCTGCGCGATGCGCCGCAGGCGGTGTCGCTGCTGGGGCAGGACGTCGTCCTGTGGCGCGAGCATGGCCACGAGGGACAGCCCGGCGTGGTGCACGCCTGGGCCGACCGCTGCCCGCACCGGGGCGCGAAGCTGTCGCTGGGGCGGGTGCTCACGCACCTGCACGGCGCGCGGCTGGAGTGCCCCTACCACGGCTGGCAGTTCGCGGGCGATGGCGCCGCGGCGCAAGGCCACCACGGTGCGCCGGTGTCCGTGGGGCGCTGCGTGCACGTGCCGGCAGCCCCCGCCTTCGAGCCCCCCGCCGCGCACTGCGCCCAGGCGTTCGAGGCGCAGGAGCGCCATGGCCTGGTGTGGGTGCGGCTGGAGCGGCCCGACCTCTCGCAGCTGCCCGCCTCGCTGGCGCAGCCGCCCGCGTTCGAGCCCTGGGACGATCCCCTGTGGCGGCAGGTGGTCTGCGGACCCTACGCGGTGGAGACCAGCGCGCCGCGGCTGGTGGAGAACTTCCTGGACCTGAGCCACTTCGGCTTCGTGCACGAAGGCTGGCTGGGTGCGCGCAGCCACGCGCAGGTGGACACTGGCCGGGTGGACGAGGACGCCGACGGTGTGCATGCGCGCGAATGCAAGGCCTGGCAGCCCAGGGGCTACGCAGGCGCGGAAGAGGGCGGCTGGGTGGCCTACCGCTACGAGGTGCCACACCCCTTCGCGGCCATCCTGCGCAAGGACGCGGCCGAGGGCGACCCGGTCAGCAATGCCATCGCACTGTTCATCCGCCCCGACGGATCGGAAGCCTGCACCGCCTGGTTCGCCATGGCCACGCTGGGCGACCTGAGCGACGACGAAGAGCTGCGCGCCTTCCAGGACGCGGTGTTCGCGCAGGACAAGCCCATCGTCGAATCGCAGCAGCCCCGGCGCCTGCCCATCGGCAAGGACGGCGCCATCCCCGAAGTGCATGGCCCCGCCGACCGCATGTCCAGCGCCTACCGCCGTTACCTGGCCCGCACCGGCATCTCGCTGGGTGTGTGCTGAACCGAAAGGACCCCATGAACGCCATCGAACTCGCCCGTGCCATCCCCAAGGCCGAACTGCACATCCACATCGAAGGTTCGCTCGAACCCGAACTGATCTTTGCCCTCGCGCAGCGCAACGGCGTGCCGCTGGCCTACCCCAGCGTGGAGGCGCTGCGCGCGGCCTACGCCTTCACCGACCTGCAGAGCTTCCTGGACATCTACTACGCGGGTGCCAGCGTGCTGCTGAAGCCGCAGGACTTCCACGACATGGCCTGGGCCTACTTTCTGCGCGCCAAGGCCGACAACGTCGTCCACACCGAGCTGTTCTTCGACCCGCAGACCCACACCGCGCGCGGCGTGCCCATGGCGACGGTGATCGAGGGGCTGTCCGGCGCGTGCAAGCGGGCGGAGTTCGAGCTGGGCATCAGCTCGGCGCTGATCCTGTGCTTCCTGCGCCACCTCAGCGAGGAAGACGCCTTCGCCACGCTGGAGGCGGCGCTGCCGTACCGCGGGCACTTCATCGGCGTCGGGCTGGATTCGAGCGAAGTCGGGCACCCGCCCGAGAAATTCGAGCGTGTGTTCGCGCGCTGCCGCGAGCTGGGTCTGAAGCTCGTGGCCCACGCGGGCGAGGAGGGACCACCCGAGTACATGTGGCAGGCCATCGACCTGCTGAAGGTGCAGCGCATCGACCACGGCGTGGCCGCGCTGCAGGACCCGCTGCTGATGGCCGAGCTGGCCCACACCCGGATGCCGCTGACCGTGTGCCCGCTCTCCAACCTCAAGCTCTGCGTGGTGGACGACCTGCGCGACCACCCGCTGAAGAAGATGCTGGACGCTGGCCTGTGCGCGACGGTCAATTCGGACGATCCAGCCTATTTCGGCGGCTACATGAACGCCAACTTCGAACAGACGGTGCAGGCCCTGGACCTCAGCCGCGAGGACGTGGTCCAGTTGGCGCGCAACAGCGTGGAGGCCAGCTTTGTCTCCGAGCAGCGCCGGAGTGAGATGTTCGACCGCATCGCCGCGTGCGCTGTGGGCTGAGGCCGCCTTAAGCGTTTCCAAAGTGTCGCGACCCACAATTTCGCCCATTCGTTTGGCGAAGGAGTGGGGCGGTGACGATTCGCAAGACGGGGCTGCCGTGGCAATGGCTGCCTGTGTTGGCCGTGCTGGCCTGGGCCCTGTTCCTCAGGCTGGACTACTTTGCGCCCGGGCGTTCCCTCTGGCTCGACGAGGCGATGCTGGGGGTGAACATCCAGCGCCAGAGCCTGTCCGGTCTGGTGCAGCCGCTGCTGTACGACCAGGCCGCACCACTCGGATTCCTCCTGCTCCAGTGGCTGATCCACCACCTGCTGGGTGGCTCCGACGACCTGTTGCGGGTGGTCCCTCTCCTGGCCGGTCTGGCCCTGCTGCCGATGGTGTTCCTGCTGGCGCGCCAGGACGGCAGCAGGCCCTTCGCCTGGTTGGCCCTGGCGCTGGTGGCGCTGGCGCCCGAGCATGTGCGCTACAGCAGCGAACTCAAGCAGTACTCGCTGGATGCGCTGGTGGCGGCGTATCTGATGTGGTGTTTCGGCGAGGCACTGAAGCAGCCAGCCGAGTCGCGGGCGCGCACACGGCTGGCCCTGTCCGGTGCGCTGGCGGTGTGGTTTTCCCATCCGTCGGTATTCGTGCTGGCCGGGCTGGGCGGCGCGGTGGTGTCGCTGCACTGGCGCGAGCTGCGCGCCCCGTCGTTTCTCCGCTCCTGGGGCGGCGTGGCCACCGCCTGGGCGATCAGCTTCGCGGTGCTGTACCTGCTGCACCTTCGTCATGTGGCGGCCAACCCGTCCCTCATCGACTTCTGGCGCCGCAGCTTCGCGCCGCTGCCGCCCTGGTCGCACTGGGGCTGGTACCGGGCGAGCCTGTCGGGCGTTCTGAACCATCTGTTCTCTTTTCACGCGGGCGCGGTGCCGTCGCTGTTGCTGCTGGTTGGGGGCGCGTCGCTCTGGGTGCGCCGACGGCCCCTGGCCCTGGCCATGGTGCTCACGCTGGTGGCCACGCTGGTCGCCTCGGCGCTGTCGCGCTACCCGTTCCACGGGCGGTTCCTGCTGTTCATGATGCCCGCCGCTGCCCTGGCGCTGGCCGAAGGGGTGGAGCGCTGCCGTCAATGGCTGCCCGACCGGCACCCGGGGCTGGCAGGCAGCGTGTACCTCGGACTGGCCAGCCTGCTGCTGTTCCATGCCGTTGACCTTGACAGGCAGCATCTGCGGGACCACCCGGTGATGGAGGAGATCAAGCCGCTGATGAAGGAGGTGGCTGACCACCGGCGCGTTGGGGACCAGATCTATGTGTACTACGGCGCGGTGCCCGCGTTCTCCTTCTACGCAGCGCGGTACGGGTTCGAAACCGGCGAGTTTGTTGAAGGGACTTTTCACCGCTGGGAGCCGGCGCTCTACCTGAGCGAGATCGATCGTGCGCTGGGCGCGGGCCGGACCTGGTTCGTCTTCAGCCACAACTGCAACCACTGCCGGCCGCGCGTCAGGGTCAACGAGCAGCGTTTCATCCTCGACCACGCGGACCGCCGGGGAGCGCTGATCGAACAACTGGACGGCCCCGGCACCACGGCCTACCTGTACGACCTCGGACCGCCACGGTCCGACCCGGGGCTGGCAGCACACCGGTAAAATCACGTTCCAGCGAGCCGGTGCTTCCCCGGCTCGCTTTTTTTGTCTTCCGGAAGCCATGTAGAGGACCACCATGTACAAAAACCTCGCTGCCGCGCTCGCGGCCGCCTGTTTTTTCTCCCCCGCTTTTCCCCAATCCACGGCGCCGGTCAAGGCCGCGTTCGTCTACGTCGCGCCACTCACCGACGCCGGCTGGGTGCGCCAGCACGACCAGGGCCGCCTGGCCGTGGAGGCCGCGCTGCCTGGCCAGGTCAAGACCAGCTACGTCGAGAACGTGGCCGAAGGCCCGGACGCCGAGCGCGTGATCCGCGACCTGGCGATGCAGGGGAATCAGATCATCTTCACGCCCAGTTTCGGCTACATGGAACCCACGCTGAAAGTGGCGCGCGAGTTCCCCAACGTGAAGTTCGAGTCGGTCACTGGCTACAAGACCGCGCCCAACGTGGCGGCGTCCAATGCGCGCTATTACGAAGGCCGCTACCTCGCCGGCATTGCCGCCGGCCGCATGGCCACGCAGGCCGGTTACGTGGCGGGGTTCCCGATTCCCGAGGTGTTGCAGGGCATCAACGCCTTCACCCTGGGCATGCGTTCGGTGAATCCCCAGGCCACCGTGCGCGTCGTGTTCCTCGGTGAGTGGTTCAACCCGCCGCGCGAGCGCGACGCGGCCATGAGCCTGATGAACCAGGGCACCGAGGTACTGGCCTTCCACACCGGCTCCAATGCGGTGATGGTGGCCGCGCAGGAGCGCGGCAAGCTGGCCGTGGCCTACCACTCCGACATGCGCAAGGTCGCGCCGGACGCGCAGGTCGCTGCCGTCACCCACCAGTGGGGCGACTACTACACCCGCCGCGTCAAGGCCGTGCTGGACGGCAGCTGGAAGAGCGCACAGGTCTGGGGCGGTGTGCGCGAGGGCATGATCCGCGTCGACAGCTTCGGCAGCAAGGTGCCGGCCGCCGTGCAGGCCGAGGTGCTGGCGCGTCAGAAAGACATGGCCAACGGCCGGCTGACGGTATTCGCTGGGGGCAAGACGGGTGTGAAGGACAACGAGGGCAAGACCATGATCGCCGCCGGCCAGTCGCTGGACGATGGCGCCATCCTGGGCATGAACTGGCTGGTCGAGGGCGTGGCTACGAAGCTGCCGCGATGACCCGCGCCGCCAAATGGTGACTATGTGGCAGGCGCTATGCTGCCGGTCCCTGGAGCCGCTAAGCTCCGGGGGCGATGAAAGCCTACCGTGCCGCCCTCCTGAGATTCGATGACCAAGGCCTGCCGCTCTACGACAGCGACGGCCTGCTGGTCGTCGGCCCCGATGCCACCGGTCGCAAGGTGGTGCGCGCCGCGGGCAGCCACGACGCACTCATCGACCGCTTGGCCGGTGTCGCTGTTGAAGACCTGCGCGGCCACCTGATCGCGCCCGGTTTCATCGACCTGCACGTGCACTACCCGCAGACCGACGTGATCGGTGCACCGGCCTCCGGCCTGCTGCCCTGGCTCGAGAACTACACCTTCCCGCACGAGAGCCGTTTTGCCGACAAGGCCTATGCCCGTGGCGTGGCCGAGTTTTTCTTCGACGAACTGGCGCGCCATGGTGTGACCACCGCGCTGACGTTTGCCACTTCGCACCCGGTCTCGGTGGACGCCGCCTTCGAAGCCGCCCAGGCGCGCGGTCTGCGCTTCATCACCGGCAAGGTGCTGCAGGACCGCCACAGCCCCGACGGTGTGCGCGACCAGACCGGGCAGAGCCTGGCCGACACCGAGGCACTGATCCGGCGCTGGCACGGTGTCGACCGCCTGGGCTACGCCATCACCCCGCGCTTCGCCCCCACCAGCAGCGACGCGCAGCTGCGCGGTGCCGGCGAGCTGGCGGCGACATACAGCGATGTGTGGATCCAGTCGCATGTGGCGGAGAACCGCGACGAAGTGAAATGGGTGGCCGAGCTGTACCCGCAGGCCCGCAGCTACCTGGGCGTGTACGGCGACTTCGGCCTGCTGCGCGACCGTGCGGTCTATGCCCACTGCATCCACCTGGATGCGCACGACCGCATCCTCATGCGCGAGACCGGTGCGGCGGCGGCCGTCAGCCCCACCAGCAACCTGTTCCTGGGCAGCGGCTTCTTCGACTACGCCGCCGCCGACGCGGCCGGCATGCGCTACGGCCTTGCCAGCGATGTCGGTGGTGGCACCAGCTTCTCGCCCTTCCACACCATGCTGGCGGCCTACTACGTGGGGCGCGAGGGCCATACCAAGCCGGGCCTGAGCCTGACGCCCGGCCAGCTCTGGTGGCAGCACACGGCCGGCGCTGCGCGCGCACTGGGCCTGGAGGGGGTGGTGGGCAACCTCACCCCGGGTCATGAAGCCGATTTCGTGGTTCTGGATCCGAAGGCCACGCCGCTGCTGGAGCGCAAGACCGCACAGGCCGATTCACTGGATGAGCTGCTGTTTGCGCTGATCGTGCTGGGCGACGACCGCCTTGTCGCAAAGACCGTGACGGCGTGATCCTTACAATCTGCGGCTTACCTCCGGAGCACGCAGCATGAGCATCAAGAGCGACAAATGGATCCGCCGCATGGCCGAGCAGCACGGCATGATCGAGCCTTTCGAGCCGGGCCAGATCCGGCAGAACGCCGCGGGCCAGAAGATCGTCAGCTATGGCACCAGCAGCTACGGCTACGACATCCGCTGCGCACCCGAATTCAAGGTCTTCACCAACATCCACAGCACCGTGGTGGACCCGAAGAACTTCGACGAGAAGAGCTTCGTCGACATCAACTCCGATGTCTGCATCATCCCGCCCAACAGCTTCGCTCTGGCGCGCACCGTGGAGTACTTCCGCATTCCGCGCAGCGTGCTGACCATCTGTCTGGGCAAGAGCACCTATGCCCGGTGCGGGATCATCGTCAACGTCACGCCCTTCGAGCCCGAGTGGGAAGGCTATGTGACGCTGGAGTTCTCCAACACCACGCCCCTGCCCGCCAAGATCTACGCTGGTGAAGGCTGTGCCCAGGTGCTGTTCTTCGAGAGCGATGAGGTCTGCGAGACCAGCTACAAGGACCGGGGCGGCAAGTACCAGGGGCAAGTGGGCGTGACCTTGCCCAAAACCTGAGACGGCGTTCTCTAGACGGAAAAACCCATATTTTCGGCTTGACTTTTGTCAGGCAGGTTTCATCGCTGCCCGATAAAATCAAGAGGTTTGTCCGATTCCACCCCAATCCGGTGCGAAATTGCCCTTCCAAATGATGCCCGTCTGCCGGGCGCCCGCTTTTCTCGACCAGCATGTCCGAATCCACCTCCGCCGCTTCTTCGCCTGAACCGATTCCCCTCGGGCAGCCCCTGCCTCACCGCAAGGTGATCCGGGGCTGGCTGACGCCGATCGCCGAGCAGCGCACGGCCATGGGCATCGTTCTGCTGGCCGTCGACTGGGCGGTCTTCCTGGCGCTCATCGTCGGCACGGTGCTGCTGGACGCCTGGTGGGCCAAGCTGCTGTGCGGCCTGGCCGCGGGCTTCGTGATCGGGCGCCTGTTCATCATCGGCCACGACGCCTGCCACCAGAGCTACACGCCGCACCGGGGCCTGAACCGCATCCTGGGCCGCATTGCCATGGTGCCCTCGCTCACCCCCTACAGCCTGTGGGAAGTCGGCCACAACGTGGTGCACCACGGCTACACCAACCTCAAGGGCGTGGACTTTGTCTGGGCCCCGCTGACCAAGGAAGAATTCGAGGGGCTGACCCCGGGTCGCCGCCTCATGGAGCGCATTTACCGCAGCGGCTGGGGTCCTGCGCTGTACTACCTGGTCGAGATGTGGTGGAACCGCATGTATTTCCCGCGCAAGACCTACATGGGCACCAGCCGCCCCGAATTCACGCGCGACGGCGTGTTCGTGACCGTCTACGCCGCGCTGTGGATCGCCGCACTGATCGGTGCCGCCTACGCCACCGAACAGTCCGCCTGGGCCCTGGTGGGCTACGGTTTTGTCATCCCGTTCCTGTTCTGGAACGCGATGATCGGCTTCGTGGTCTACGTGCACCACACCCACACGGCGGTGCAGTGGCACGACGACAAGCACGCCTGGGCCAAGGCCGCGCCCTTTGTGTCCACCACCGTGCACCTGACCTTCCCGATGAAGATCGGCGCGTTGATGCACCACATCATGGAACACACGGCGCACCATGTGGACATGAGCGTGCCGCTGTACAAGCTCAAGAACGCCCAGAAGCTGCTGGAGGACACGCTGCCCGGCCGCATCATCATCCAGCGCTTCTCCTGGCGCTGGTACTTCGAGACCGCGCGCAAGTGCAAGCTCTACGACTTCACGCGCCGCTGCTGGACTGATTTTCAGGGCCGTCCCACCAGCGATTTCAAGCCGGCTGTGGCCTGAAATCCTCAGCCCCGGTACTTTCTCAAGCGCTGCCTCGGCAGCGCTTTTTGTTGCTGCTTTCGTTTGCATAATGTGGCAATGGCCCCGCCACAGGCGGCCCGAGGAGCAGCGCGATGAAATGGGAAAACAACCGCCAGTCGGACAACATCGAGGACCGCCGCAACCAGCCGGGAGGCGGCATGTTCGGTGGTGGTGCGCCGCGCCGGGTGGGCGGCAGGGGCATCGGGTTCGGCACCATCGTGATCGCGCTGATCGCGGGCTGGATCTTCGGCATCAACCCGCTGACCATACTGGGGGCGCTGGGCGACGGTGGTGAGCTGGTGTCCGGCCCTGCTCAGACGGCACCGGCGGGGAGCACCGACAGGCCGGACGATGAGATGGGGCGCTTCGTCTCCTCCGTGCTGGCTGGCACCGAGGATGTCTGGACCGCCATGTTCCAGCAGGGTGGTGCCCAGTACCAGCAGCCCCGGCTGGTGCTGTTCCGGGGCGCGACACCCACGGCCTGCGGGACGGGGCAGTCCGCCATGGGACCGTTCTACTGCCCGGGCGACCAGAAGGTCTACATCGATCTGAGCTTCTACGACACCCTGCGGCGCCAGCTGGGTGCGCCGGGCGACTTTGCCCAGGCCTATGTGATCGCGCACGAGGTGGGGCACCACGTGCAGAACCAGATGGGCCTGACGGAAAAGATGGAGCAGGCCCGGCGCCGTGTCAGCGAGCGCGAATACAACGCGCTGTCGGTGCGGCTGGAGCTGCAGGCCGACTGTTTTGCCGGCATATGGGCGCATCACAACCACAAGAACAAGGCCATCCTGGAACCCGGCGACATCGAGGAAGCGCTGAATGCGGCGGCCGCCATCGGCGACGATGCCCTGCAGCGCAAGAGCCAAGGGCAGGTGGTGCCGGACAGCTTCACCCACGGCACCAGCGAACAGCGCCAGCGCTGGTTCCACAAGGGGCTGGAAACCGGCAGCGTGCAGGCCTGCGACACCTTCAACACGCGGGCCCTCTGAGTGCCGCTGCCCAACATTTGGGCAATCAAGGGTCAAAGTGAGACAATAGGTGGCTAACCTGAAAGTCCATGACCCAATCCTTTTCCGAACTCCAGCTCTCGCCCAACCTCGCCCGCGCCATCGCGGAAATGGGCTACGAGAGCATGACACCCATCCAGGCGCAGGCCATTCCGGTCGTGCTGCAAGGGCGCGACGTGATGGGTGCCGCGCAGACCGGCACCGGCAAGACGGCGGCCTTCTCGCTGCCCCTGCTGCAGCGCATGCTCAAGCACGAGAACGCCTCCACCTCGCCCGCACGCCACCCGGTGCGCGCCCTGGTGCTGCTGCCGACGCGCGAACTGGCCGACCAGGTGGCCGACCAGATCAAGCAGTACGCCAAGCACACCCAGCTGCGCAGCACGGTGGTGTTCGGCGGCATGGACATGAAGCCGCAGACGCTGGAGCTCAAGAAGGGTGTCGAGGTGCTGGTGGCCACGCCGGGCCGTCTGCTGGACCACATCGAGGCCAAGAACTGCGTGCTCAACCAAGTCGAGTACGTGGTGCTGGACGAGGCGGACCGGATGCTGGACATCGGCTTCCTGCCCGACCTGCAGCGCATCCTGAGCTACCTGCCCAAGACCCGCACCACGCTGCTGTTCTCGGCCACGTTCTCGCCCGAGATCAAGCGCCTGGCCAGCAGCTACCTGCAGGACCCAATCACCATCGAGGTGGCCCGCTCCAACGCCACGGCCTCCACGGTGGAGCAGCATTTCTACCGCGTGGACGACGACGACAAGCGCCAGACGCTCAAGCAGATCGTCAAGGAGCGCGGTGTGACGCAGGCCTTCGTCTTTGTCAACAGCAAGCTCGGCTGCGCGCGCCTGGCCCGTTCGCTGGAGCGTGAGGGTCTCAAGACCACGGCCCTGCACGGCGACAAGAGCCAGGACGAGCGCCTGAAGGCGCTGGATGCCTTCAAGAAGGGTGAAGTCGACCTGCTGGTCTGCACCGATGTGGCCGCGCGCGGTCTGGACATCAAGGACGTGCCGGCGGTGTTCAACTTCGACATCCCGTTCAACGCCGAGGACTACGTGCACCGCATCGGCCGCACGGGCCGCGCCGGCGCCTCGGGCCTGGCCGTGTCCTTCGTCAGTGGCAAGGACACGCGCCTGATGGCCGACATCGAGAAGCTGATCGGCAGGAAGCTTGAGCTCGAAGCGCTGGAGTTGGAGTCCGACCGCAAGCCGGCGGGCCGTTTCAACGACGGCCAGCGCGCCTGGCGCGAGGGCGACGACGAAGGTCGCCGCGAGATCCGCCAGGCCCGCGAAGCGCGCGAGCCCCGTGAACCGCGCGAAGAACGCCGTGCATCGCGTCCGGCGCGTGCGCCTGCTGACCCGCTGTTCGACAAGCCCTATGAGCCCGCCCTGGCGGCAGACGCCAAGCCGTCCTGGGAGGCCGCGGCAAAACCGGCGGCCACCAGCCGCCTGTCCCCCAACATCAAGTCCCGCAAGAAGGTGCCGGCGCTGTTCAAGGCTTCGGCTCCGGCGGAAAACACCTGAGCCCGCGGGGCTCAGGCGCCCGGCTTCTGGGCCTGCGCGCAGCGCACGCTGATGCGTTCGGCATCGCCGTCGGACCCGATCCGGGCCGCGGTCAGGCAGCCGCCCCACACGCACCCGGTGTCCAGCGCCAGCAGATCGTGGCGCGGCACCTCGCCCAGGGTGGACCAGTGCCCAAAGGCGATGCGGGTGCCCTCGGTGCGCCGCTGCGGTACATCGAACCACGGCATGAAGCCCGCAGGCGCTGATGCCGCGCTGTCCTTGGTCTCGAACTCCATCACACCGTCGGCGCTGCAGAACCGCAGCCGCGTGAGCGCGTTCACGATCACGCGCAGCCGGTCGAGCCCGTGGAGCTGCTCGCTCCACCGGTCGGGCCGGTTGCCGTACATGTTGTGCAGGAACACGCCCCAGTCCGGACCGCGCAGCTCGCCCTCGAGCTCGGCCGCCAGGGCCAGCGTCTGCGCCGCGTCCCACTGTGGCAACACACCCGCATGCACCATGAGCCAGCCCTGCCTTTGCAGCGCCAGGGGGCGTGCGCGCAACCAGTCGAGCAGGGCGGCCCGGCTGGGGGCCTGCAGGATGTCGTCCAGCGTGTCGCTGCGGTGCGGCTGGCGCACGCCGTGCGCGACCGCCAGCAGGTGCAGGTCGTGGTTGCCCAGCAGGCAGTCGGCGCAGCCCTCCAGCGACATCATGCGCCGCAGCACCGCCAGCGACTGCGGTCCGCGGTTGACCAGGTCGCCCAGCAGCACCAGCGTGTCGCGGCTGGGTGAAAACGCGATCTCGTCGAGCAGGCGGGCCAGGGCGTCGTCGCAGCCCTGCACATCGCCGATCAGGTAAAGTGCCATCGCCCGATTATGGATACCCTGCTGATCATCTTTCTCACGCTGCTCAACGGCGCGTTCGCAATGTCCGAGATGTCCCTGGCGGCCAGCCGCAAGGCGCGCCTGGTGGCGATGGCAGAGGTGGGCGACAAGGGCGCACAGACAGCGCTGCATCTGCTGGAACACCCCACGCAGTTCCTGTCGTCGGTGCAGGTGGGCATCACTTCCATCGGCATGCTCAACGGCATCGTCGGCGAGGCGGCGTTCAGCGACGATCTGTCGGCCTGGATCCGCACTTTCGGCGTGGCTGATGGCACCGCCCAGGGCGTGGCCACTGCGATCGTGGTGGCGGTCATCACTTTCGTGACCATCGTGTTCGGGGAACTGGTGCCCAAACGCATCGGTCAGCTGTACCCCGAAACCGTGGCCCGCTGGGTCTCGCGCCCGATGGCCTACGTCGCCAAGGGGGCCAAGCCCTTCGTCTGGCTGCTCACGCACACCACGCAGTGGGTGCTCAAGCTGCTGCGCATCGACACCAGCGCGCAGCAGATCGTGACCGAAGAGGAAATCAACGCCAGCCTGGAAGAGGGGGTGGACGCCGGCATCATCGAGGCGCACGAGCACCAGATGGTGCGCAACGTGTTCCTGCTCGACGACCGGCAGCTGATCTCCATCATGGTGCCGCGCGCCGACATCCACTGGCTGGACGCCGCCGACAGCATTGAGGGCGCCGCGGCCCAGGCCTGGTCGGTCGGGCACTCGTGGTACCCGGTGTGCCGCGGCGGGCTGGACGATGTGGTGGGTGTGATCCACCTGCCCCGCCTGCTGGCCTTGCGCGAGGCGGGCACGGCCGGAACCATCGGTGAACATGCCCAGCCCGCCACCTTCGTGCCCGAGACCCTGACCGGCATGGAACTGCTGGAACAGTTCCGCGAGCGGGCCACGCGTATGGCCTTCGTGGTGGACGAGTACGGTGTGGTGCAGGGGCTGATGACGCCCATGGACCTGCTCGAGGCGATCACTGGCGAGCTGTCGCCCGAGCGGCCGGTGGACGCCTGGGCCACGCCCCAGGCCGACGGCTCCTGGCGCGTGGACGGTGCCATGCCCGTGGCCGAGCTCAAGGCCCGCCTGGACATTGATGAGCTGCCGGACGAGGACAAGGGCCGCTACAACACCGTGGCCGGCCTGATGCAGGCCGAGGCCGGCCAGTTGCTCGCGCAGGGCGAGGGCGTCGACTGCGCGGGTTGGCACTTCGAGGTGATCAAGCTCGAAGGCCGGCGCATCGACCAGGTGCGCATCAGCCCCTTGGCCCAGCCCCTCACCGATGGGTGAACAGCCAGTCCTTGAAAGCCTGCGCCGCTGCTGACAGGCGCTTGCCGCGCGGCACCACCACGTGCCAGCGGCGAATGAGCGGGAAGCCCCTCACGTCCAGCTGAACCAGCTCGCCCAGCGCAAGCTCCGCCGTCACCGTGTGGGCCGACAGCACGGCCAGGCCCAGGCCGCCGGCCACGGTCTGCTTGATCGCCTCGTTGCTGCCCACCTCCAGCCGGTTCTTCATCGTGATGCCGTGGTCGGCAAAGAACTTCTCCGACGTCAGGCGCGTGCCCGAACCGGGCTCGCGCAGGATAAACGGCTCGCTTCTCAGCCGTTCGGGGGCGATGCGCTTCTTGCCCACCAGGGGGTGGTCGGGCGGCGCCACCAGCACCAGCGGGTTGTCGGCAAAGGCCTCGCTGACCACGTCCATCTGATCGGGCGGCTGGCCCATGATGTAGAGGTCGTCCTCGTTGCCCGCCAGGCGCTGCAGCAGCTTCTCGCGGTTGCCCACCACCATCGCCACGTCGATGCCCGGGTGCGCCGCGCAGAAGCCGCCGAGCAGCTTGGGCACGGTGTACTTCACCGTGGTCAGGATGGCCAGCTTGACGCTGCCGCGCTCGACCCCCTGAAGCGCGGCGAGGTCTTCGCCCAGCCGTTCCATGCGCGCCTCGATGTCCTCGCAGGCCGCAGCCAGCGTGCGGCCGGCAGCGGTCAGGTAGATCTTCTTGCCCAACTGCTCGAACAGCGGCTGGCCCACCGATTCCGACAGCTGCTTGACCTGCAGCGACAGCGTGGGTGGCGAGAGGTGCAGCGCCTCGGCGGCGCGCGCGAAGCTGCCGTTCTGCGCGACGGCGTGAAAGATGCGCAACTGGTGCAGGGTGGCGTGCCGCAGACTCACGGGGGTGTCCAGTATGATTTGAAAATCAGAACATCATCGTCAGAACATTTTACTTTTATTTATTGTTCAGGAGGTCAAGAATCCGCTCCATTCCCACCCAACCAGGAGCAATGCAGATGGCGACGAAAACCTACAACGCGGGCGTCAAGGAGTACCGCAGCACGTACTGGGAGCCCCACTACACCCCCAAGGACACCGACATCCTCGCGTGTTTCAAGATCACGCCGCAGCCCGGCGTGGACCGCGAGGAAGTGGCCGCCGCCGTCGCCGCCGAGTCGTCCACCGGCACCTGGACCACGGTCTGGACCGACCTGCTGACCGACCTGGACTACTACAAGGGACGCGCCTACCGCATCGAGGACGTGCCCGGCGACGACACCTGCTTCTACGCCTTCGTGGCCTATCCGATCGACCTGTTCGAGGAGGGCTCGGTGGTCAACGTGCTGACCTCGCTGGTGGGCAACGTGTTCGGCTTCAAGGCCCTGCGCGCCCTGCGCCTGGAAGACGTGCGCTTCCCGATCGCCTACGTGAAGACCTGCGGCGGACCGCCCCACGGCATCCAGGTCGAGCGCGACATCATGAACAAGTACGGCCGCCCGCTGCTGGGCTGCACCATCAAGCCCAAGCTGGGTCTGTCGGGCAAGAACTATGGCCGCGCCGTGTACGAATGCCTGCGCGGTGGCCTGGACTTCACCAAGGACGACGAGAACGTCAACAGCCAGCCCTTCATGCGCTGGCGCCAGCGCTTCGACTTCGTGCAGGAGGCGATCGAGAAGGCGCAGCGCGAGACCGGCGAGCGCAAGGGCCACTACCTGAACGTGACCGCGCCCACGCCGGAAGAGATGTACAAGCGCGCCGAATACGCCAAGGAACTGGGCGCGCCGATCATCATGCACGACTACCTGACCGGCGGCCTGTGCGCCAACACCGGTCTGGCCAACTGGTGCCGCGACAACGGCATGCTGCTGCACATCCACCGCGCCATGCATGCCGTGCTCGACCGCAACCCGCACCACGGCATCCACTTCCGCGTGCTGACCAAGGTGCTGCGCCTCTCGGGCGGTGACCACCTGCACTCGGGCACCGTGGTGGGCAAGCTCGAAGGCGACCGCGCCTCGACCCTGGGCTGGATCGACATCATGCGCGACAGCTTCATCAAGGAAGACCGCAGCCGCGGCATCTTCTTCGACCAGGACTTCGGCTCCATGCCCGGCGTGATGCCGGTGGCCTCGGGCGGCATCCATGTCTGGCACATGCCGGCGCTGGTCAACATCTTCGGCGACGACTCGGTGCTGCAGTTCGGTGGCGGCACCCTGGGCCACCCCTGGGGCAACGCGGCCGGCGCCGCCGCCAACCGCGTGGCGCTCGAAGCCTGCGTGAAGGCGCGCAACGAAGGCGTGGCGGTAGAGAAGGAGGGCAAGGCCGTGCTGCTGGAGGCCGCCGAGCACTCGCCCGAACTGCGCATCGCCATGGAGACCTGGAAAGAAATCAAGTTCGAGTTCGACACCGTGGACAAGCTCGACATCGCCCACAAGTGAACCCGCACCCCATCAACGCAAAGGACACCACCATGAGCATGCAGGACTACCACAGCCGCCTCTCCGACCCCGCCAGCCGCAAGTTCGAGACCTTCTCTTACTTGCCCGCCATGAGCAACGACGAGATTCGCAAGCAGGTGGCGTACATCGTCGGCAAGGGCTGGAACCCGGCCATCGAACACACCGAGCCGCAGTACCTGATGGACTCGTACTGGTACATGTGGAAGCTGCCGATGTTCGGCGAGACCGACATCGACCGCATCCTGGCCGAGGCCGAGGCCTGCCACAAGGCCAACCCGGACAACCACGTGCGCCTGATCGGCTACGACAACTTCTCGCAGTCGCAGGGCGCATCGATGGTGATCTATCGAGGCAAGACGGTCTGAACCGGGAGGGGGCCCATGAGCGAAACATTGGATGCCTACAGAGTCTCGCAGCAACCCTACTACCGACCCGTCGCCGACGAGGTCGAGCTGTTCGAAGCCGCGTACTCGGTGCGCATGCCCATGATGCTCAAGGGTCCCACCGGCTGCGGCAAGACGCGCTTCGTCGAGCACATGGCCTGGAAGCTGAACAAGCCCCTGATCACCGTGGCCTGCAACGAAGACATGACGGCCAGCGACCTGGTCGGCCGCTTCCTGCTCGACGCCAACGGCACCCGCTGGCAGGACGGCCCGCTGGCCACCGCCGCGCGCCACGGCGCCATCTGCTACCTCGACGAGGTGGTCGAGGCGCGCCAGGACACCACCGTGGTCATCCACCCGCTGACCGACAACCGCCGCGTGCTGCCGCTGGAAAAGAAGGGCGAGCTGGTCAAGGCCCACCCGGATTTCCAGATCGTCATCTCCTACAACCCGGGCTACCAGAGCCTGATGAAAGACCTGAAGCAGTCCACCAAGCAGCGCTTCGGTGGTCTTGACTTCAACTACCCCGAACACGCGGTCGAGGCCGAGATCGTGGCGCACGAGACTGGCGTGAGCGCCGACGTGGCCGGCAAGCTGGTCGGCATCGCCGAGCGCGCGCGCAACCTCAAGGGCCACGGCCTGGACGAAGGCATCTCCACCCGCATGCTGATCTACGCAGGCAGTCTGATCGCGCAGGGCGTGGCCGCGCAGGCCGCGTGCCGTGTGGCCTTGGTGCGTCCGATCACGGACGACCCGGACATGCGCGACGCGCTCGACGCGGCGGTCGCCACGTTCTTCTGATCTGAGAAGGTCGGCCATGAGCGCCCACCTGCACGACCACGCCGAGTGGACCGACCAGTTGGACCCGGGCTCGCTGGAGCTGCTGGAGCGTTGCTGGCCGGATGCGACCAAAGTGTTCTCGGCGCGCGGGCTCGACAACTATGTCAAGGGCGCCGCCGCGTTGCGCGGCCTCGGCCGTGGCCACGAACTGGTCAACGCCTGGATCGATGGCGCGCCGCAGGTGGCCAAAGAGATCGGCGAGGACGTGGTGGGCGAACTCGCGACCACCGCGCTGCTGCTCGCGTCCAAGACCTCGGGCGCGGTGATCGAGCTGGTGCTGGCCACCGCGCCCACCGCCGCACGCCGCCTGGCCGACGGTGCGCTGTTCCTGCAGTACTTGCAGTTCCTCAACACCCTGGTGGCGCAGGCGCCGCGCGGCCTGCGGCCCATGCTGGGGCAGCTCGACGCGCTGTTTGGCCAGCTCACGCTGGGCGGCCTGCGGCGCTGGTCCACCTGGGGCGCGCAGGCGCACCGCACCAACTACGAGGAACAGATCGCCTACTTCGGCCTGCAGTCCAAAGAGTCGCTGGCCATGCTGCAGAAGGAGCGCAAAGGCACGCTGCTGGTGGACGTGCAGCGGCGCATCAACATGTACCTGCGCGCGCTCTGGGGCCGCGACTTCTTCATGCGCCCGACGGCGGGGGATTTTGAATCCCGTGACGGTTACCGCCCTTTCATCGAGGACTATTTCATCCACCTGCCCGACGCGTATGACGCGGTGGACGGCCACAGCGGCACGGTGGATGCGACCGAGCTCTACCGCGCCGCCGCCGCGCACGCCGCGGCCCACGTGGTGTTCACGCGCCGGCCGATCTCGGCCGAATCGCTCAGTCCCTGGCAGATGGCGCTGATCGGTGTGGTGGAGGACGCGCGCATCGAGGCGCTGACGCTGGCGCGGTTCCCGGGCCTGCGCCCGCTGTGGGCCAGCCTGCACACCGCGCAGGCCACCCAAGACAAGACCGCCGGCGACTGGCTGGGCCGCCTGGCGCGCGCGCTGCTCGATCCGGCGTATGAGGACGCCCACCCCTGGATCGCCCAGGGCCGCACATTGTTCGCCGAGGCGACGCTGCGCCTCCAGGCCGACCCGCACGACAACACCGTGTCGTGGGACATCGGCGTGCAGCTGGCGCACAGCTACCGCGAACTCACGCAGGGGCCAGCGTTCCAGCCGCGCACCGACGTGCAGACCGCGGCCTACCGCGACGACAACCGCTACTTCTGGGCCTTCGACGGATTCGACTTCGAGCGTTCCATCGCCGCCGGCTACGAGCCGCCGCAGCAATTGCGCAAGCCGGTCAACCTGATGGAGTTCGTCAACGAGCTGGAAGTGGAGGGCGCGGGCGACGACGCGCAGGAGATCTGGGTGCTCGGCACCGAGCTGTTTCCCTACGAAGACCTGGGCGTGTCCTTCAACGAAAGCGAAGGCCGCGAGCCGGTGCTGCCGCCGGTGCACTACGGCGAGTGGGACCACCTGATCCAGCTCGAACGACCGGCCTGGGCCACGGTGCAGGAGCGCCGACCCAAAGCCGGCGACGCGGCGGTGATCGACGGCATCCTGGTCGAACACCGGCGCCTGATCGGCCGCATGAAGCACATCCTGGACGCCATGCAGCCGCAGGGTGTGCAGCGCATCCGCAAGCTCGAAGACGGCGACGAGATCGACCTCAACGCCGCGCTGTCCTCGGTGATCGAGATGCGCATGGGTCGCCAGCCCGATCCGCGCATCATGATGCGCAGCGTGCGCAAGACGCGCGACATCTCGGTCCTTGTTCTTCTGGATCTCTCCCAATCGACAAACGACAAGGTGGCCGGGCAGGAACACACGGTGCTCGACCTCACCCGCTCGGCCTGCGCGCTGCTGGCAGACGCGATCCAGAAGGTGGGCGACCCGTTTGCCATCCACGGCTTCTGCTCCGACGGCCGGCACGACGTGAACTACTGGCGTTTCAAGGACTTCGACCAGCCCTACGACGACACCGCCAAGGCGCGCCTGGCCGGCATGCAAGGGCAGCTGTCCACCCGCATGGGCGCCGCCATCCGCCACGCCACGGCCGCGCTCAAGGCGCAGCGCAGCAGCAAGAAGCTGCTGCTCGTCATCACCGACGGCGAACCGGCCGACGTGGACGTGCGCGACCCGCAGTACCTGCGGCACGACACCAAGAAGGCGGTGGAGGAGGCCAGCCGGAACGGCGTGACGACCTACTGCATGAGCCTGGACCCGCGCGCCGACCAGTACGTCAGCCGCATCTTCGGCGCGCGCCACTACCTGGTGGTGGACAAGGTGGAGCGCTTGCCCGAGAAGCTGCCGGTGCTGTACGCCGGGCTGACGCGCTGAGCGGCGGAGCTCAGGCCGCCACAGCGGTTGTGGCTCGCAGCGAGCCGAACAGGTTCTTGGGATCGGCCAGCGGCGGCACCAGGGCGATGCGCTCGCCCAGGCCCAGATGCTCGGCGGTTTGCTGCATGAAGCGCAGGGCCGAGAAGTCTTCCAGCGCGAAGCCGACCGAGTCGAACACGGTGACCTGATCGGTGCTGTCGCGACCGCTGCGTTCGCCGCGCAGCACCTGCCAGAACTCGGTGACGGCGAAGTCCGCCGGCTGGTGCTGGATCTCGCCCTCGATGCGCGACTGCGGCTCGTACTCCACGAACACCTTGGACGCATGAAGGATGTCGCCGTGCAGTTCGGTCTTGCCCGGGCAGTCGCCGCCCACGGCGTTCAGGTGCATGCCGGGTTGAATCATCTCGGGCGTGAGGATGAGCGCGTTGCGCTTGTCGGCGGTGACGGTGGTGACGATGTCTGCGCCACGCACCGCCTCGGCCGTGCTGGCGCAGACGGTGACGCGCAGGCCGCTGCCCTGCAGGTTGCCCACCAGCTTGGCGCTGGCGGCCGGGTCCACGTCGTACACGCGCAGCTCGGTGATGCCCAGCAGGTGCTGGAAGGCCAGGGCCTGGAACTCGCTCTGCGCACCGTTGCCGATCAGCGCCATCACGCGGCTGTCGGGGCGCGCCAGCACCTTCGCGGCCAGGGCCGACATGGCGGCTGTGCGCAGCGCGGTGGTCAGGGTCAGTTCGCTCAGGAACAGCGGTGCGCCGGTGGCCACGTCGGCCAGCACGCCGAACGCCATCACGGTCGACAGACCCAGGCGGGTGTTGCCGGGGTGGCCGTTGACGTACTTGAAGCTGTAGCGCTGCGCGTCGGCCACGGGCATCAACTCGATCACGCCGACGTCGGAATGCGCGGCCACGCGGGCGGTCTTGTCGAAATCGGCCCAGCGCAGGAAGTCGGCGCGGATGTTCGCGGCGATGGCCTCGATGCAGGCGGCCACGCCGTGGCGGCGCACCAGCTCGGCGGCTTCGGGGGCGCCCAAGTAGAGCGTGCCGGCTTCCACGAAGCGGGCGAGATCGGGGTTCTGGACGGTGGTTTTCATGGCTTGTCTCCGGGCAGCACAGGGGGAGCTGGCAGTGTGGCGGAGGGCAGAGGCAATGAAAACCGCCAAACTTGTACTGAAACGGCAGAAAATCGGTCACATCGACAGATTTTGCTGACGTTTTGATCATGGACGACCTCGACCAACGCCTCATCGCCCTGCTGCGCCAGGACGCGCGCCTCTCGGTGGCCGACCTGGCCCACAAGCTGCAGGTCTCGCGCGGCACGGTCACCAACCGGTTGCGCAAGCTCGAAGACACCCAGGTGATCGTGGGTTACACCGTGCGCCTCAAACCCGAGGCGCAGCCCGAGCGCATCCGCGCCTGGATGGGTGTTCAGGTGGAAGGCAACCGCACGCGCGAGGTGATCGCCAGCCTGCTGGGCGAGCCGTCTGTGGCGGCCCTGCACGACACCAACGGCCGCTGGGACCTGCTGGCCGAGCTGGCGGTGGGCTCGATGGCCGAGCTGTCGCAGGCGCTGGAGCGCATCCGCCTGCTCAGCGGCATCCGCGGCACGGAAACCAGCATCCTGCTGACTTCGTACCGCTGACCCTGCGCCGCCACGGTCGAGGCCGCCGTCAGGGTCGGGGCGCCACCTCGACCCGCCACCAGGACGGCAGCAGGCGCCGCACCTCGGCGCGGGCGAAGCGGTCGTCCAGCAGCCAGACGCAGCCCCGGTCCTGTTCGGAGCGGATCACCCGGCCGGCCGCCTGCACCACCCGCATCAGGCCCGGGAACAGGTAGGTGTGGTCGTAGCCGTGGCCGGTGCGCTGCTGCAAGCGCTCGCGCATGCGCTCATTCTCGGCGTTGACCTGGGGCAGGCCCAGGGTGGCGATGAAGGCGCCCACCAGCCGCTCGCCGGGCAGGTCGATGCCTTCTCCGAAGGCGCCGCCCAGCACCGCGAAGCCCACGCCCTGGCCGCCTTCGACAAAGCGGGCCACGAAGGCGTCGCGCTCGGGTTCCTCCATGCCGCGTGTCTGCGCCCAGTGCGGCAGGTCCGGGTGGCGCTGCGCCAGCCGCTGCCGGGCCAGGTCCAGGTACTCGAAGCTGCTGAAGAAAGCCAGGTAGTTGCCGGGGCGCTCGTGGAACTGCGCGCCGATGACGTCCACCAGTGCGTCCAGCGAGCGCAAGCGGTCGGCGTAGCGGGTCGAGATCCAGGGCGCGATCAGCACCCGCAGCTGCTCGGCCGCGAACGGCGAGGGCAGGTCGACATGGGCGGCGTCGGCCGGCAATCCGAGCATCTCCTCCACATGCCCCACTGGGGCCAGCGTGGCGGAGAACAGGGTCGCGCTGTGCGCCGCCGCCCAGCGCGATTCGAGCCAGGGCGCCGGCACCACGTTGCGGATGCGCAGCGTCGGCAGCCGCCGGCCACGCCCGCCCGGTGGTGCCGCCCACGGCCCCGCTTCGCACAGCGAGTGCTCACCGAAACCTTCGGCGATGCGCACGAAATGCAGCGCCTCGAACACCCAGTTCTGCAGTGCAGGGTCGGGTGCGGGGCCGGGCTGCGCGGCCAGCAGATCGAGCAGGGTGTTGCAGGTGTTCTGCAGGGTGGTGGCCCAGTCGTCCGGCAGGCCGTCGGCCAGCGCCTGCGTGCCCTCGGCCGGCGGGAGGTCGCGGGCGAAGGCGCTCCAGCGCCGGTGCAGGGCGTCCATGGCTTTGCGGATGTCCGGGGTCGCCTCGTGCCGCTGGCGCAGGAACTCGTGCGCGTTCAGTGTGGCGCTGTACATGCTGCGCGCGCGGTCGATCAGGTTGTGCGCCTCGTCCACCAGCAGCGCGGTGCGCCAGCCCTGGTCTTCGGCCAGTGCGAACCAGTGCGCGCCCACGTCGAACCAGTGGTTGTAGTCGCCCACCAGCACGTCGCACCAGCGCTGCATCTCCTGGCCGAGGTAGTAGGGGCAGACGCCGTGTGCCAGCGCCAGTGCGCGCAGGCGGTCCCGGTCCAGCCAGGCGGCCTGCGCCGCCGCCTCGCGCGCGGCGGGCAGGCGGTCGTAGAAGCCGCGCGCCAGCGGGCAGGACTCGCCGTGGCAGGCCTTGTCCGGGTGCTCGCAGGCCTTGTCGCGCGCCAGGCGTTCGAGTACCCGCAGCGGCAGGCGCGTGGGAGCGCCCAGCCGCTCCAGCGCGTCCAGCGCCAGCTGCCGGCCGGTGGTGCGGGCGGTGAGGAAGAGCAGGCGGTCGGTGCCCTGGTCGGGCATGGCGCGCAGGCTGGCGAACACCGTGGCCATGGTCTTGCCGATGCCGGTGGGGGCCTGGGCCAGCAGGTGGCGCGCGCGGGTGTTGGCGCGGTACACATCGGCCGCCAGTTCGCGCTGCCCGGTGCGGAACGAGGGAAAGGGAAACGCAAGCGCCGTCAGGGCCTCGTCCCTTGCATGCCGGTGCAGCTGATCGGCCCAGGCCCAGGCGAAGTACCGCTCGCACAGGTCCTCGAAGAAGTCCCGCAGCGCATCGGCGGTGCAGGTCTCGGTCAGCACCGTTTCCTGCCCGCTGTCGATGTCGAAATAGACCAGGGCCACCTCGATCTGCGCCAGTGACAGCTGCTCGCACAGCATCCAGCCGTAGACGCGGGCCTGTGCCCAGTGCAGGGCCTGGTGGTTGGCCGGCACACGACCGGCGTCGCCGCGGCGGGTCTTGATCTCCTCGACGCGCCGGGCCACGGGGTCGAACCCATCGGCCCGGCCCTGCACCACCAGCGGGCCGAAGCGGGCGCTCAGCGCCAGTTCGCGCTGGTAGCCGGCGCCGCGCCGCGCGGTCACGGTCTGGTGCCCCGCGATGCCTTCGACGCCGGTCGGCGAGGGCGTGAAGCGCAGGTCGAGGTCGCCGCTGCGCGCGGTGAAGTGGCACAGCGTGCGCACCGACACGGCGATGTCGACGACCGGAAACATGGGCGGATGAACCAAGGGAAACACCAGAGGGAGCTGGTCATCGTACTGGATATATAGTCAGTTCATCATGGACGCCGCACCCGATTCCCCGCCCGGTCCGGGCCCCGCGCTCACGCGCATCCACCACCGGCGCCTGCGCGAGATCCACCGCTCGGCCGGCTGGCCCTGCCAGGACATGGTCGAGGTGGAGCTGCTGGCCGCGGGGCTGCTGGAGCGGCGGCTGGACCAGGGGCGGGAGACGCTGCGCGTCACCGAGGCGGGCATCCAGGTGCTGGCGCGGGTGTTCGCCGGCAACAAGGCGGCGCGCTCGGCCCACGAGGCCCTGGTGGAGCAGGTGGCGACGGCGATGGCGCGGTCCGGGCGCCTGGCCTGGCGGGGGCTGGCGCTGCGGGTCGCGCTGCCCATGGAACTGCTGACGGGAGAGTTGCCCGAACCGATGGCCGCCGAGCCGGCGGCGCAGGGGCTCTGGACCGAGCTGGCCGCGCCCGAGCCACCCCCGGCGCACGGCTGGTGCATGGCCTGTCCCGACGTGTTTTCGATCCGCAACTCCTCGGTGGAGGCCTACCTGGAGCCGGTGGTGCACGAGATCAAGGTGCACCGCTCGGACCTGCTGGGCGACCTCAAGAAGCCGGCCAAGCGCGCGGCCTACCTGGGCATGGCCGGCGCCTGCTGGTACGTGCTGGGGGAAGACACCAAGGGGCGACCCATCGGTGCGCCCGACGAAGTTCCGGCCGAGTGCGGCGTGATGCTGGTCGAGCGCGGTGCGCTGCGGGTGGCGCGCGAGGCGCCCCGGCGTGCGGTGGAGCGGCTGCCGTTCCACGTGTGGATGGCGCTGGCCAAGGCCGGGCCGGCCTGGCGCGAGGACGACCCGTCGCAACAGGCGCTCTGAGAGCGCGCGCGGCGCCGGCTACAATCGCCCGGTCATTGGGGAGTAGCCGCTCTTCACCTTGAAGAGGCCCGCGTCAACACACTTGTCCGTTCCCGGACATGGCGCAGGCAGTCCCGCACCTGGCAAGACCTTTGACCACGATGCTCCGCATGAGGCCGGGGTGCGTCGTGGTCAAACGCGTTCTGTGCCGGCCCGTGAAAGTTTCCCCACATGGAATCCCTGCTCGTCTCCACCGGAGTTGTCGCGCTCGCCGAAATCGGCGACAAGACGCAACTGCTGGCCTTCATCCTCGCCGCGCGCTTCAAGAAACCGCTGCCCATCATCGCCGGCATCCTGCTGGCGACCATCGTCAACCACGGCCTGGCCGGTGCGCTGGGCGCCTGGATCACGGCGCAGGTGAGTCCAGAAGTCCTGCGCTGGGTGCTGGGAGCCTCGTTCATCGGCATGGCGGTCTGGACACTGATCCCCGACAAGATCGAGGAAGAGGAAACCCAGGTGGCACAGAAGCTGGGCGTGTTCGGCGCCACGCTGATCACCTTCTTCCTGGCCGAGATGGGCGACAAGACACAGATCGCCACGGTGGCCATGGCCGCGCACTACGCGACACCGCTGCTGGTGGTGATCGGCACCACCCTGGGCATGCTGATCGCCGACGTGCCGGCGGTGTTTGTCGGCGACCGCCTGGCCAACAGGATCCCGATGAAGCTGGTGCACTCGATCGCCGCCGGCATCTTCGCCATGCTGGGGGTGGCGACCCTGCTGGGCGCAGGCTCCAGTCTCGGTTTCTGATGAGCGCCAGCCGGGTTGTGGGGCGCCCATGGTAGCCTCGCGCCCGGCATTTCAAGGCAGAGCGTGGGTATACCGCGCAGGAATCAGGACACCATGGGTTCAGTCGGGGACTGGCGCCAGGCGCCAGCGGTGCGGGACATTGCCGCGGGGCTTAAGAGCTGGCCCATCGTCAGCTTCATGGCGCTGAGCGACGTGCGCGCGCGCTACAAGCGCAGCGTGCTCGGGCCGCTCTGGCTGACGCTGGGAACCGCCATCGGCTCCATGGGGCTGGGCCTGCTCTGGAGCGAGCTGATGAAGGTGCCGGCGGCGCAGTTCGTGCCGACGCTCACCGCGGGCCTCATCCTGTGGCAGTTCATCGCCGGCGTGCTGAGCGAATCGAGCACGGTCTACGCGCGCCAGGCCTCGGTGATCCGCAACCTCAGCCTGCCGCTGTCGATCTACCCACCCCAGCTGGTGCTGCGCCACATGGTGAACCTGGTGCACAACCTGCCCATCTTCCTGATCGTGGCGCTGGTGTACGGCGTGCCCGTGAGCTGGCACACGCTGCTGGTCGTGCCGGCCATGCTGCTGCTGACCCTCAACCTCTACTGGGTGTGTGTGGTGGTCAGCATCCTGGGCGCCCGCTTCCGCGACCTGGAATACATCATCGGTGCGGTCCTGCCCCTGCTGATGTTCATCAGCCCGGTGTTCTACCGGCCCAATTACCTGCCGTTCAGCGAGGCGATCCTCTGGTTCAACCCGCTGTCGCACGCCATCGAGCTGGTGCGCTCGCCGCTGCTGGGGCACGCGCCGCCGGACTTCGTGATCTGGTCCAACCTGGGCGGCCTGGCCGTCGGACTGTGCCTGGCGTTCTGGCTGTTCAACAACAAGCGCGACCGCATCGCGTTCTGGATCTGAACCATGGCACGGCTGACCCTGAAGAACGTGACGGTCCAGTACCCGATCTACAACAGCCGCAGCTTCTCGCTGCGCAACCAGATCATGCGTGTGAGCACTGGCGGACGCATCGAGAGCGAGGCCGGGCAGGTGAGCGTGGTGACCGCGCTCAAGGACGTGTCTTTCGACCTGCGCGACGGCGATGCGGTGGCGCTGATGGGCCACAACGGTGCCGGCAAGAGCACCATGCTGCGCACCCTGGCGGGGGTCTACACCCCGATCTCTGGCCAGATCGTGCGCGAAGGCCGGGTCTCGACCATGCTGGAACTGGGCGCCGGCATCGACGGCGAACTCTCGGGCTACGAGAACATCACGCGCATGGGCGTGCTGCTGGGCATGAGCCTCAAGGAGATTGAGGCCCATGTGCCGGACATCGAGCAGTTCTGCCAGCTCGGCGACTTCCTGCGCCTGCCGGTGCGCACCTACTCGTCGGGCATGTCGACCCGCCTGATGTTCGCGGTAGCCACCACCGTGCAGCCCGACATCCTGCTGGTCGACGAGATTTTCGGCATGGGCGATGCCGAGTTCCAGGTCAACGCCAAGCGGCGCATGGAGAGCCTGATCGAGAAGGTCGGCATCTTCGTCTTCGCCACCCACAACGACGAGCTGATCGAGCGCTACTGCAACCGCTTCTTCCGTCTGGAGCACGGCAACGTGCGCGAGATGACACGCGACGAGGCACTGGCCGCCCACTTCGCGGCCACCGGACGCTGAGCGCTCAGACGATCCGGCGCCGGGCCGCCCCAAGCCGGATCCGCCCCCGCGCGGCGGCGGAGCGTGGGGGCCTCAGTAATGCGGTGGCAGCTCGTCGCGCAGGCTGCGGAACCCCGCAGGCTGCGACTCGTCGTTGCGCTGCCGCAGCTGGGCGACCTCGTGGATCAGCATCGCGATCTGGTCGTGCTGCCGGGCCACCATGGTGTTGAGCGTCTCGACCAGATCGTCCAGGTAGCTGATCTTGATTTCCAGCTGCGTCAGCCGCTCGCTGTCGGCCGTGTTCATGCCGGCAGGAAGCCGTCGACCGAGAGGTAGCGCTCGCCGGTGTCGTAGTTGAAGCCGAGCACCTTCGCACCGGCCGCCAACTCGGGCAACTTCTGCGCGATCGCCTGGAGCGTGGCGCCCGAGGAGATGCCGACCAGCATGCCTTCCTCGCGCGCGCAGCGGCGCGCCATCTCGCGCGCCGGTTCCGCGTCGACCTGGATCACGCCGTCGAGCAGCTCGGTCTTGAGGTTGGTCGGGATGAAACCGGCGCCGATGCCCTGGATCGGGTGGGGCGCCGGGCTGCCGCCGGAGATCACCGGCGAGGCCACGGGCTCCACCGCGAACACCTTGAGCTGGGGCCAAGCCGCCTTGAGCACCTGGGCGCAGCCGCTGAGGTGGCCGCCGGTGCCGACGCCGGTGATCAGCACGTCCAGCCCGTCGGGGAAGTCGGCCAGGATTTCCTGCGCCGTGGTTCGGGCATGCACCTCGATGTTGGCCGGATTGTCGAACTGCATCGGCATCCAGGCGCCGGGCGTGCTGGCCACGATTTCCTGCGCGCGGGCGATCGACCCCTTCATGCCCTTTTCGCGCGGCGTCAGGTCGAAGCTGGCACCGTAGGCCAGCATCAGGCGGCGGCGCTCGATGCTCATGCTGTCGGGCATGACGAGGATGAGCTTGTAGCCCTTGACCGCGGCCACCATGGCCAGGCCGATGCCGGTGTTGCCCGACGTGGGCTCGACGATGGTGCCGCCCGGTTTGAGCGCACCCGAGGCCTCGGCGTCTTCGACCATGGACAGGGCAATGCGGTCCTTGATCGAACCACCCGGGTTGCTGCGCTCGGACTTGATCCACACGCTCTGGCTGGCACCGGCGAACAGGCGGTTGATGCGGATGTGCGGCGTGCCGCCGATGGTCTGGAGGATGTTCTGGGCTTTCATGTCGGGTCCTTGGGTTGCAGGTCGATGGAGGCGGAGTTCATGCAGTAGCGCAGGCCGGTGGGCGCGGGGCCGTCCTCGAACACGTGGCCCAGGTGGGCGCCGCACTGGCTGCAGACGGTTTCGGTGCGCACCATGCCGTGGCTGCGGTCGGTGATCTCGGTGATGGCGCCGGGAATGGCCTTCCAGAAGCTGGGCCAGCCGCAGCCGGCGTCGAACTTGGTGCCCGAGTCGAACAGGTGGTTGCCGCAACAGACGCAGTGGTAGCTGCCGTCGGCCCAGACCTGCTCGTACTTGCCCGTGAACGGGCGCTCGGTGTAGGCGTGCCGCGTGACCTGGAAGGCCGCGGGTTCGGCGCCTTTCTCGGCAAGCAGCTCGCGCCACTCGGCCTCGGTTTTCTGGATCGGGAAGTTGCTCATGGCGGTGCTCCGGAACCACTGGATGGGGTGGAGCGGGCATTGTGCCTGCAGGGCCGCGAGCGTGCAGGCTTCAGCCCTGATCCACCGTTGTTTCCATCAGGCTGCGGCGCACCAGCGGCGGCGCCTCGCCGATGTGGAAGGCCAGCTTGCGCAGCCGCAGCGCCTCGTCCGCGGCGGTGACGCGTTCGAAACGCCGCAGGTGGTCGGTCCAGGATTCGTCCACGATCATTTCGACAAAGCGCCCCGGGTCGTTGAGGTCGTGCAGCAGTTCCCAGGACAGGGCGCCATGGCGCAGCCGGCCGCTGCGGCCTTCGGTGAGCATGAGCTCCCGGAATTCGGCGATCCTGGCCGGATCGATCTGGTACTCGATGGTGATCAGCACCCGCCCGTCCGAGGGCGGCGCGTCGTTGGTCGGCAGCGAAAAAACCCTTCTGGGTGTGAGGTCCGCGGGCTGGCTGGTGTCCGGCCGGAAGCGGTTGACCCCCCACATGACCAGCAGGCCCGACACCGCGGCGATGGCCAGGCAGGTGCGCACGTCCGTGGCGGTGGCGATCTGGCCCCACAGCGCGGCGCCCGCGGCGCTGGCGCCCATGATGGCCATCTGGTAGATGGACATGCCCCGCGCGCGGACCCAGTCCGGCAGGTTCATCTGCATGGTCACGCTCAGGGTGTTGGCGGTGGTGATCCAGGCCGCGCCGCCCAGGAACATGGCCGGCACCGCGAGCCAGGGCGAGGTGACCACCGCCATCACCGCCATCGAGGCGGCCTGCAGCGCGGCGCCGCGGAAGACCAGGCCGTCGCGGCTGTAGCGCTTGCGCAGCCGCGGCAGAAACGCGGTGGAGGCGATGGCGCCGGCGCCCATGGAGGCCAGCAGCAGGGTGAACATGCCCGCGCCACCGCCGTCCATGCCCCTGGCCAGCAGGGGCAGAAGGGCCATCAGCGCGGTGGAATGGAAGAAGAAGATGGCAATGCGCAGCAGCGCGCCCTTGAGCGTCTCGGACTGCAGCACATGCTGCAGGCCCACCCGCATGGCGGACAACAGGCGCTCACGGCCGAGCGGGTTGGGCACGTGCTCGCGCTGCCAGCGGCTGATGATCACCGCGGCCCCGAGGGACAGCACGGCGTTCAGCAGGAAAACCCAGGCGCTGCCGGCACTGGCGATCAGGGCGCCGGCCAGCAGCGGTCCGAGGATGCGGGACGCGTTCATCGACACCCCGTTCAGGGCCAGGGCCGCCGGCAGCTGCTGGCGCGGTACAAGTTCGGGAACGATGGCGGCGAACACCGGCCAGCGCATGGCCAGACCGACGCCGTTGGCGAAGGTCAGGGCCAGCAGCACCACGGGCGTGACCATGTCCAGGAACACGAGCACGCTCAGCACCGAAGCGACGGTCGCGACCCAGAGCTGTGTGACGAGGAAGTAACGCTTGCGGTCCAGTCCGTCGGCCAGTGCGCCGCTGGGCAGACCCAGCAGGAAGACCGGCAGGGTCGACGCGGTCTGGACCAGGGCCACCCAGATGGGCTTTTCGGTCAGGGACGTCATCATCCAGGCCGCCGCCACATCGTTCATCCACATGCAGACGTTGGCAAACAGCCAGGCGAACCACAGCATGCGGAAGTCCAGATGCTTCAGCGGTGCCACCGGCGAGGTGTCGGGAGGGGAGTCGGGCATGCGCAGGAGGAAAGAGTGGCAGGCTTCGACTCTGTCACAGGACGCGGCGCCAGGCCTACGTGGAAGTACGCAGAAGCGCCCTCGCGGAGTCCCGCGGAAGACGCACAGACCGCCCGTCCATGCTGGGAAGCCCGCCCGGTTTCGGGCATGATGTGGGGTTTCAAAACGAACGACCGTTCTTTTTTGGGCGGCACACACAGGAGATACCCCATGCTGGGCCAGATGCAAAGCCAACCGCTGCTGATTTCCAACCTCATCGTCCATGCGGACCGCCACCACCACAGCACCGAAATCGTCTCGCGGCGGGTCGAGGGCGACATCCACCGCACCACCTGGGGCCAGGTCGCTGCCCGAGCCCGCCGCGTGGCCAACGCGCTGGACAGCTTGCACCTGTCGTTCGGTGACCGCGTGGGCACCCTGGCCTGGAACGGCTACCGCCATCTGGAGCTGTACTTTGGCGTCAGCGGCTCGGGCCGTGTGCTGCACACGCTCAACCCGCGCCTGCACCCCGAGCAGCTGGTCTGGATCGTCAACCACGCCGATGACCGCGCCCTGTGCTTCGACATGAGCTTCATGCCCCTGGTGCAGGCCGTGCACGCCAAGTGCCCGGGCGTCAAGCACTGGATTGCACTGTGCGACGCCGACAAGCTGCCGGCCGACACCGGTATCCCCGGCCTGCTCAGCTACGAGGCCTGGATCGGCGGGGCAGCCGACACCTACACCTGGCCCGAGTTCGACGAGAACTGCGCATCGAGCATGTGCTACACCAGCGGCACCACCGGCAACCCCAAGGGCGCCGTGTACTCGCACCGCTCCACGCTGCTGCACGCCTACGGCGCTGCGCTGCCCGATGCGCTGGGCTGCTCGGCGCGCGATGCCATCCTGCCCGTGGTGCCCATGTTCCACGTCAACGCCTGGGGCCTGCCGTATTCGGCCGCGGCCGTGGGCTGCAAGCTGGTCTTCCCCGGCCCCGCGCTGGACGGCAAGTCGGTCTACGAACTGATCGAAGGCGAGCAGGTCACCATGGCTGCGGGCGTGCCCACGGTGTGGCAGATGCTGCTGGGCCACATGCAGCAGAACGGCGTCAAGTTCAGCACGCTCAAGCGCACCGTCATCGGTGGATCGGCCTGCCCGCCGGCCATGATCGCGGCCTTCAACGACCAGTACGGTGTCGAGGTGCTGCACGCCTGGGGCATGACCGAGATGAGCCCGCTGGGCACGGTCTGCACGCTCAAGAACGCGCAGGTCGCGCTGCCGGCCGACGAGAAGATGAAGGTGCGCCTCAAGCAGGGCCGCAGCGTTTTCGGCGTGGACATGAAGATCGTCAACGAGCTGGGCGAAGAGCAGCCCTGGGACGGCAAGGCCTACGGCGACCTGCTGGTGCGCGGCCCCTGGATCATCGCCAGCTACTTCAAGGGCGAGGGCGGTGACCCGCTGCAGTACGACGCGGCCGGCCGGGGCTGGTTCCCCACCGGTGACGTGGCCACCATCGATGCCGACGGTTTCATGCAGATCACCGACCGCAGCAAGGACGTGATCAAGTCCGGCGGCGAGTGGATCAGCTCCATCGACGTCGAGAACATCGCCATGGCGCACCCCGCCGTGGCCATGGCCGCCTGCATCGGCATGAAGCACCCCAAGTGGGACGAGCGGCCCATCGTGGTGGTGGTGAAGAAGCCCGGCACCGAGGTCACGCGCGACGAGCTGCTGGCCTTCTACGAAGGCAAGATCGCCAAGTGGCAGGTGCCCGACGACGTGGTCTTTGTCGACGCGATCCCGCTGGGTGCGACCGGCAAGATGCAGAAGATGACGCTGCGCCAGCAGCTCGCCGGTTACAAGTTGCCGGGCCTCTGAAAACGTCGCGCAGGCGACCTGCTGCGCTACGGAAGTGCAAGCAGAGTCGCCTGTGCGATAGCGCATAGGGCATTCCCTGAGCGGCGTGCAGAGGTACGGCGCTACGCTGCGGTTTTCACCATCTCAAGGAGACCTCACGTGAAGTTCGCACAGCAGACCGTCGCCGCCGCCGTCCTCCTTCTGGCACTCGGAGCCGCCCACGCCCAGAAGGGCGAGACGGTCAAGATCGCGCTGATCGATCCTCAGACGGGCCTGATGGGCCCGCTGGGCCTGAACCAGATGCGCAGCTGGCAGTTCTTTGCCGAGAAGTTCAGCGCCAACAACCCGGCCGGCGTGAAGTACGAGATCGTGGCCTTCGACAACAAGCTCAGCCCGGCCGAGAGCCTGAATGCTCTCAAGGCCGCGCTGGACCAGGGCGTGCGCTACATCACCCAGGGCAACGGCTCCTCGGTGGCCGGCGCGCTGATCGATGCGATCAACAAGCACAACGAGCGCAACCCCGGCAAAGAGGTGATCCTCCTCAACTACGCCGCGGTCGATCCGGACTTCACCAACAGCAAGTGCAGCTACTGGCATTTCCGTTTCGACGCCGACACCTCCATGAAGATGGAGGCCATGACGACCTTCATGAAGGACCAGAAGGACGTCAAGAATGTCTACCTGCTCAACCAGAACTACTCGCACGGCCAGCAGGTCGCCAAGTTCGCCAAGGAAAACCTGGCACGCAAGCGCCCGGATGTGAAGGTCGTCGGCGAGGACCTTCACCCGCTGGCCCAGGTGCGCGATTTCGCGCCCTACATCGCCAAGATCAAGGCCTCGGGCGCGGACACGGTGATCACGGGCAACTGGGGTTCCGATCTCGCACTGCTGGTCAAGGCGGCCAACGAAGGCGGCTACACCGGCAAGTTCTACACCTACTACACCGGTGTGACCGGCACGCCCACGGCGCTCGGCCAGGGTGGCGAGGGCCGGGTGTTCCAGGTGGCCTACTCGCACTACAACATGGGCGGGCAGATGGGCCAGTGGATGGCCGACTTCAAGGCCAAGTACAACGACGACATGTTCACTGGCGCGATCCCGAGCGCGCTGAACGTGCTGAGTCAGGCGATCGCCAAGGCCAAGTCCACCGATCCGGTGAAGGTCGCGCCTGTGATGGAAGGCCTGAAGGTCGCTAACTACAACGGTGAAGTCGAGATGCGCAAGGTTGACCACCAGCTGCAGCAGCCGCTGTACCTGACGGTCTGGCAGAAGGCCGACAAAAAGTACCCCTACAGCCCGGAAAACACGGGCATGACGCTGGCCCCGGTCAAGGAGTTCCCGTCCTACGTGTCCAGCACGCCGACCAGCTGCCAGATGAAGCGGCCGGGTTGAGCTGACACCCCCGCGCCGCTTCGCGTCACCCCCTCCAGGGGGCAACGCGAGCGGCCCGGCGGAGCCGGTTCCGCCGCGTTCTGGAAGCAGGCACCTCGCTCCGCCGTCGAGTGTCGTGTGGACGGCGTGAAACCGGTGGCCTGAGCGGCCATACTCGGTCCGCTTCCGTTTCCCCTCTCCCAACCGCTTCGCCCTCGAAAGGCCTGTTTCATGGAGTTCTTCATCATCTCCATGCTCAACGGCGTGAGCTACGGCTTGCTGCTGTTCATGTTGAGCTCGGGGCTGACGCTCATCTTCAGCATGATGGGCGTGCTCAACTTTGCGCACGCCAGCTTCTACATGGTCGGCGCCTACATCGGCTACACGCTCTCGGGGCTGATCGGCTTCTGGCCGGCGCTGGTGGTCGCGCCGCTGGCGGTGGGCCTGCTGGGGGCGCTGTTCGAGCGCTTGTCGCTGCGCAAGGTGCACAAGTTCGGTCATGTGCCCGAACTGCTGGTCACCTTCGGCCTGTCCTACATCGTCCTGGAGCTGGTGCAGCTGGTCTGGGGCCGCACGGCGGTCGAGTTCGTGCCGCCCGATGTGCTGCGTGGGCCGGCGTTCACGCTGGTGCACCACGCCGATGACAGCCTGGGCATGATGCTTGGCGCCGCGGGTCAGGCGGTCTGCAGCGCCGAGGGCGTGATCTGCACGCCGTTCCCGGCCACACGGGCTCTCATGATGGGCATCGCGGTGCTGATGCTGGTGTCGCTGTGGCTGCTGCTCACGCGCACACGCATCGGCCTGGTGATCCAGGCGGCGCTGACGCACCCCGAAATGGTCGAATCCCTGGGCCACAACGTGCCGCGGGTGTTCATGCTGGTGTTCGGCGCCGGAACGGGGCTGGCCGGTCTTGCGGGCGTGATCGGTGGCAGCACCTTCGTGACCGAGCCGGCCATGGCCGCCTCGGTGGGCTCGGTGATCTTCGTGGTGGTGGTGGTGGGCGGCATGGGCTCGCTGTCGGGCGCGTTCCTGGCTTCGCTGCTGATCGGCGTCATCCAGACCTTCGCGGTGGGCATGGACCATTCCTTCGTGAGCGTGGCGCAGCAGCTGGGCATGCAGCTGTCCGACGCAGCGTTGAACAACGCGGTGCTCAAGCTCACGCTGTCGCAGGTGGCGCCGATCCTGCCCTACCTGTTCCTGGTGCTGATCCTGATCTTCCGGCCCAAGGGTCTTCTGGGCACCCGGGAGGGTTGAACGACCATGAGCAAGACGCACTACGAATTCAAACCCTGGAACGTCGGCCGCTGGATCGTCTGGTCGCTGTTCGCCATCGTGCTGGCTGTGGCACCGCTGCTGTTCACCAGCAACCTGTCGGTCACCATGCTCACGCAGATGGGCATCGCCATCATCGCCTGCCTGTCCTACAACATCCTGCTCGGGCAGGGCGGCATGCTCAGCTTCGGCCATGCGGTCTACACCGGCCTGGGCAGCTATGTCGCGATCCATGCGCTCAACGCGGTGTCGGACGGGCAGTGGCCGATCCCGGTCAGCCTGATACCGGTGGTGGGCGGTTTCGCCGGCCTGTTCTTTGCCGTCCTGTTCGGCTACGTGACGACCAAGAAGGCGGGCACGCCGTTCGCCATGATCACGCTGGGCATGGCCGAACTGGTGTTCGCGATGTCGCTGATGTTTTCCGACTTCTTCGGCGGCGAGGCCGGCGTCTCGGGCAACCGTGTGGTGGGTGAACCCTTCATGGGCATCACGTTCGGCCCGCCGGTGCAGGTGTACTACCTGATCGCGGTCTACACCTTCGTCTGTGTGGCGCTCATGTTCGCCTTCACGCGCACGCCGCTGGGCCGCATCCTGAACGCCGTGCGCGACAACCCGGAGCGGGTCGAGTTCATCGGCTACAACACGCAGAAGGTGCGCTACCTGGCTTTCATGATCGCGGGCTTCTTCGCCGGCATCGCCGGCGGCCTGGGCGCCATCAACTTCGAGATCGTGACGGCCGAGGTGGTGGGTGCGGCGCGCTCCGGCGGCTACCTGCTGTTCACCTTCCTGGGCGGCGCCACCTTCTTCTTCGGCCCCATCATCGGAGGCGTGCTGATGGTGCTGGCCGCGGTGCTGCTGTCGGAGCTGACCAAGGCCTGGCTGCTCTACCTGGGCCTGATCTTCCTGTTCATGGTGATGTACGCGCCGGGCGGCATCGCCAGCCTGATCATGATGAACCTGCGCGTGGCGTCCTTTGGCCGGCTGCGTGAGATCTGGGTGTCCTATGTAGTGCTGGGCGTGGCAGCGGTGCTGGTGCTGCTGGGGGCCGGCTCGATGGTCGAGATGATCTACCACCTGCAGCTGAACGCGGCCCTGGGCGACACGGTGAAGTACCTTGGCGTGGAGCTGGACACGCGCGCCGGCACGACCTGGTTCGGCGCGGTGTTCGTCACGCTGACCTGCCTGGGCGTGTTCGAGATTGCCCGGCGCCAGTTTGCCGCCCAGTGGTCGGCCATCCAGACCGACATCGAAAAAGAGATCAAGCGCCGGGAGACGGAATGAGCACCGCGACCAACACCCCCGTGCGGCCGCACGAGCAGGCCATGAGCCATGTGCATTCGGGTGGCTATGCGCTGGAACTGCGCGATCTGCGCAAGAGTTTCGGCAAGACCGAGATCATTCGCGGCGCCAACCTGGCCGTGCGCGCCGGCGAGCGCGTGGCCATCATCGGCCCCAACGGCGCGGGCAAGTCCACGCTGTTCAACCTGATCTCGGGCCGCTTCGCACCCAGCAGCGGCGAGGTGGTCCTCAACGGCACCCGCATCGACGGCAAGAAGCCCTTCGAGATCAACCGCCTGGGCCTCTCGCGCAGCTTCCAGATCACCAACATCTTCCCCAAGCTCAGCGTGTTCGAGAACCTGCGCTGCAGCGTGCTCTGGAGCCTGGGCTACCGCTACACGCTGTTCCGCTTCCTGGCCGACCTGACCGACGCCAACGACCGGGCCGAAGAGCTGATGAAGATGATCCGGCTGGACAGGAAGCGCGACACCCTGGCGATGAACCTGACCTACGCCGAGCAGCGCGCGCTGGAAATCGGCATCACCATCGCCGGTGGCGCCAACGTGATCCTGCTGGACGAACCCACGGCCGGCATGAGCAAGAGCGAGACCAGCCGCTTCATCGAGCTGATCCGCGAGGTGACGGTGGGCAAGACCCTGCTGACGGTGGAGCACGACATGGGCGTGGTGTTCGGCCTGGCCGACAAGATCGCGGTGGTGGTCTATGGCGAGGTGATTGCCTTCGACACGCCCGAGGCGGTGCGCGCCAACCCCAGGGTGCAGGAGGCCTACCTTGGCTCGGTGCTGGCCGACGAGCAGGCCGCCTCGGCCGGTCACTGAAGGAGGGATGCCATGCTGAAGATCCAGAACCTCCACGCCTACTACGGCAAGAGCCATGTGCTGCACGGCGTGGGCTTTGAAGTGGGGCAGGGCGAGATCGTCGCGCTGCTGGGCCGCAACGGCTCGGGCCGTTCCACCACCGCCAAGGCCATCATGGGCCTGGTCGACTGCGAAGGCACGATCGACTGGAAAGGCCAGGCCATCCGCGGCCACAAGCCCTTCGAGATCGCGCACCGCGGCATCGGCTACGTGCCCGAGAACCGAGACATCTTCCCCAAGCTCACGGTGCACCAGAACCTGCTGCTGGGCCAGAAGGGCAGCGGCAAGGGCTCGCGCTGGAGCTTCGACGACATGTACGCCATGTTCCCGCGCCTGAAGGAGCGGCAGCACACCGAGGCCGGCGTGCTCTCTGGCGGCGAGCAGCAGATGCTGACCCTGTGCCGCACGCTGATGGGCGACCCCGACCTGATCATCATCGACGAGCCCACCGAGGGCCTGGCGCCCAAGATCGTGGAACTGGTGGGCGAGTACCTGCAGAAGCTCAAGGCGCGCGGCATCTCGGTGCTGCTGATCGAACAGAAGCTGACCATCGCGATGGCGATCTCGGACCGGGCGCTGGTGATGGGCCACGGGAGCATCGTGTTCGAGGGCACGCCGGATTCGCTCCGTGCCGATCCCTACACCCGCAAGGAATGGCTTGAGGTCTGACCCGCAAGCGACAAGTGGCGCTTGTCGCGCTGCACAATTTTCCTAAAATCGCACGACCGTTCGTTTTTGAACTGTTTTCCCGTTTCACCCCAGAGGAGACCCCATGACCGCTGAGTACCAGGTCCACGGCGACGTCGCCGTCATCACGCTGAACAACCCGCCGGTCAACGGCCTGGGCCTGTCCACCCGCCAGGCCATCGTCGAAGGGCTGGAGAAGGCCGAGAACGACGCAGCGGTCAAGGCCATCGTGCTGACCGGTGCCGGCAAGGCTTTCTCGGGCGGTGCCGACATCCGCGAGTTTGGCTCGCCCAAGGCGATCCAGGAACCCAACCTGCTCTCCGTCATCCTGCGCGTGGAGAACACCACCAAGCCAGTGGTTGCGGCGGTGCACAGCGTGTGCATGGGCGGCGGCCTGGAACTCGCGCTCGGCGCGCACTACCGCATCGCCGCCCCCGGCTGCAACGTGGCCCTGCCCGAAGTGAAGCTGGGCCTGATCCCCGGCGCGGGTGGCACGCAGCGCCTGCCGCGCGTGCTGGGCGTGGAAGCCGCGCTGAACATGATCGTCAGCGGCGAGCCCGTCAAGAGCGAGATGCTGGCCCAGCTGCCCGGCCAGAAGCTGTTCGACAAGCTGGCCGCTTCGCCCGAGTCGCTGGCCGAGGAAGCACTGGCCTTCGCCCGCGAGATGGCCGCCAAACACTCCGACGGCTCCGCCTTCCCGCTGGTGCGCAACCTGCCCTGCAAGCACAAGGACGGCGACGCCTACTTCCAGTTCGCGCGCAACATGGTCAAGGGCATGGCCAAGAACTTCCCCGCGCCTGCCAAGTGCGTGGACGCCGTCGAAGCCGCGACCAAGAAGAAGTTCAACGACGGCATGGTGTTCGAGCGCGAGATCTTCATCAACCTGATGTGGACGCCCGAGTGCAAGTCGCTGCGCCACCTGTTCACCGCCGAGCGCGCCGCCAGCAAAATCCCCGACGTGCCGGAAGACACGCCCAAGCGCGACATCCAGTCGGTGGCCGTCATTGGCGCCGGCACCATGGGCGGCGGCATTTCCATGAACTTCCTCAACGCCGGCATCCCGGTGAAGATCCTGGAGATGAAGCAGGAAGCGCTGGACCGAGGCATCGCGACCATCCGCAAGAACTACGAAGCCCAGGTCAAGAAGGGCAAGCTCAAGCAGGACAAGTACGAGCAGCGCATGAGCCTGCTGAGCACCACGCTGAGCTACGACGAGATCGGTTCGGCCGACCTGGTGATCGAGGCCGTGTTCGAGGAGATCGGTGTCAAGGAAGCCGTGTTCAAGGAACTCGACCGTGTGATGAAGCCCGGTGCCATCCTGGCCTCCAACACCTCGACGCTGGACGTCAACAAGATCGCCAACTTCACCAAGCGCCCGCAGGACGTGGTGGGCATGCACTTCTTCAGCCCGGCCAACGTGATGAAGCTGCTGGAAGTGGTGCGCGGTGACGCGACCGCCAAGGACGTGCTGGCCACCGTGATGGCCATCTCCAAGAAGATCAAGAAGACCGCCGTGGTGTCCGGCGTCTGCGACGGCTTCATCGGCAACCGCATGATCGAGCAGTACGGGCGCCAGGGTGGCTTCCTGCTGGACGAAGGCTGCACCCCCGAGCAGGTGGACAAGGCGATCGAGAAGTTCGGCTTCGCCATGGGGCCGTTCCGCATGGGCGATCTGGCCGGCAACGACATCGGCTGGGCGATCCGCAAGCGCCGCTACCTGGAAAAGCCGGACATGAAGTACAGCAAGACCGCCGACCTGCTGTGCGAGAAAGGCCGCTTCGGCCAGAAGGTGGGCAAGGGCTGGTACGACTACGTCGAAGGCAAGCGCGACGCCATCCCGAACGCCGAGGTGGTGCAGATGATCGAGGAGCACCGCAAGGCACTGGGCATCACGCCGCGCAAGATCTCCGACGAAGAGATCGTGCAGCGCCTGGTGTTTTCGCTGGTGAACGAGGCTGCGCATATCCTGGAAGAAGGCATTGCCAACAAGGCCAGCGACATCGACGTGGTCTACATCTTCGGCTACGGCTTCCCGGTGCACCGCGGCGGCCCGCTGAACTACGCCAACGAGGTCGGCCTGTTCAACGTGGTGCAGGCCATGAAGCGCTTTGCGAAGAACCCGCTGGACGACGCGAAGTTCTGGACGCCCGCACCCCTGCTCGCCAAGCTGGCTGCAGAGGGCAAGACCTTCTGATGACCGCACGAATCAAGATTTGAGGAACCCATCATGACCAACGCCGTCATCGTTTCCACCGCCCGCACGCCCCTGACCAAGAGCTGGAAGGGCGCCTTCAACATGACCCACGGTGCCACGCTCGGTGGCCACGCGGTGCAGCACGCCGTGCAGCGCGCCGGCATCGACGCCGCCGAAGTCGAAGACGTGATCATGGGCTGCGCCAACCCCGAAGGCGCGACCGGCGCCAACATCGCGCGCCAGATCGCCCTCAAGGCCGGCCTGCCCATCACCGTCTCGGGCATGACCGTCAACCGTTTCTGCTCGTCCGGCCTGCAGACCATCGCCCTGGCCGCCCAGCGCATCATCGCGGGCGAAGGCTCGGTCTATGTGGCCGGTGGCGTGGAAAGCATCTCCTGCGTGCAGCAGGAGATGAACCAGCACATGCTCAAGGACCTGGCGCTGGAAAAACAGAAGCCCGAGATCTACTGGAACATGCTGCAGACCGCCGAACAGGTGGCCAAGCGCTACAACATCGGTCGCGACGCCATGGACGAGTACGGCGCCGCCAGCCAGCAGAAGGCCGCGGCCGCGCTGGAAGCCGGGCTGTTCAAGGCCGAGATCGCCCCCATCACCGTCACCGCCGGCGTCGCCGACAAGGTCATGGGCCTGATGACCAAGCAGGTCACGGTCGAGAACGACGAGGGCATCCGCCCCGGCACCACCTTCGACAGCATCCACGGCCTGCGCTCGGCGCTGCCGGGTGGTCTGGTCTCGGCCGGCAACGCCAGCCAGTTCAGCGACGGCGCGGGCGCCTGCGTGCTGATGGACGAAACCCTGGCCGAGAAGAAAGGGCTGAAGCCGCTGGGCCGCTTCCTGGGCTTTGCCGTCGCCGGTTGCGAGCCCGATGAAATGGGCATCGGCCCGGTGTTCGCCATTCCCAAGGTGCTCTCGCGCCTGGGCCTGAAGATGAGCGACATCGACCTCTGGGAACTCAACGAAGCCTTCGCGGTGCAGGTGATTTACTGCCGCGACAAGCTGGGCATCCCGGCCGACCGCCTGAACGTCAACGGCGGCGCCATCGCCGTGGGCCACCCCTATGGCGTGTCGGGCCAGCGCCTGACCGGCCACGCGCTGATCGAAGGCAAGCGCCGCGGCGCCAAGCGCGTCTGCGTGACCATGTGCATCGGCGGCGGCATGGGCGCGGCCGGCATCTTCGAAGTCCTGTAAACCCGCGCCGCCGGTCCGAGCAGGAGACTCAGCACATGAGGCCCTACCGGATCGGCGCAGGCGCAGGCTACGCCGGGGACCGCATCGACCCGGCTGTCGATCTGGCCCGGCGAGGGCAGCTGGACGCCCTGGTGTTCGAATGCCTGGCCGAGCGCACGATTGCGCTGGCGCAGCTGCGCCGCCGCGCCGACCCGGCGCAGGGCTTCGACCCGCTGCTAGCGGCGCGCCTGCGGGCGGTGCTGCCCGCCTGCCTGCAGCAGGGCACCACCATCATCACCAACATGGGCGCGGCGAACCCGCTGGCTGCGGGGCATGCTGCGCTGGCGGTGGCGCGCGAACTGCAGCTGCCGCGCCTGCGCGTGGCGGTGGTTCTGGGCGACGACGTGCTGGACTGGGTCCAGAAAAACGACGCGCCGCTGCTCGACAATGCGGACACGGTGCGCTCGCTGGACGGACGGCTGATCTCGGCCAATGCCTACCTGGGCGCCGACGCGCTGCTGCCGGCGCTGGCAGCGAAGGCTGACTTGGTCGTCACCGGCCGTGTGGCCGACCCCTCGCTGTTTCTCGCGCCGCTGATGCAGCACTTCGGCTGGGCGGCCGACGACTGGCCGCTGCTCGGCAAAGGCCTGGCCGTTGGCCACCTGCTCGAATGCGCGGCCCAGGTCAGCGGCGGATACCTGGCCGACCCAGGCCGGGTGGATGTGACCGAGCTGCACCGCGTGGGCTTTCCGCTCGCCGAGGTGGAGGCCGACGGCGGCGTGGTGATCACCAAGCTGCCGGGCACCGGTGGCCGGGTGGACCGGCTCAGCTGCACGGCGCAGCTGCTGTACGAGGTGGAAGACCCGGCGGCCTACCTGCAGGCGGATGTGACCGGCGACTTTTCGGGCGTGCGCTTCACCGAACTGGGCGACGACCGCGTGCGCGTGGACGGCGCCAGCGGTCGAGCGAGGCCCGACCAGCTGAAGGTCAGCCTGGGCTACAGCGACGGCTTCATCGGCGAAGGCCAGATCTCCTATGCCGGGCCGGGCGCCCGCGCGCGCGGCGAGCTGGCGCTGGACATCCTGCGCCACCGCCTGGCCGACACGGGGCTGCTGCCTTCGCTCGCCGGGTGCGAACACCGCGCCGAACTGATCGGCGTCAACGCCATGCACGGCGCTGGGCTGGGTGCCGACCGCGAGCCGTATGAAGTGCGGGTGCGGCTGGCGGTGCGCTGCGACACCCGCGCCCAAGCCGAGCGCGTGGGCCAGGAGGTGGAGGCGCTCTACCTCAACGGCCCGGCGGCCGGTGGCGGCGTCACACAGTCGGTGCGCGAGGTGGTGGCGGTGGCTTCCACGCTGATCCCGCGCGAGGCGGTGCAGACCCGGGTGGAGGTGCTGGAGTGGGCCGCATGAGCAACGCACCTCGCCGCATCCTGAGGGACATCGCCCTGGCCCGCTCCGGCGACAAGGGCAACCGCGCCACGCTCAGCGTGATCGCGCTGGACCCGGCAGACTTTCCGTTGCTCGAACGCCTGCTGACGGCGGAACGCGTGCAGGCGTTTTTCGCGGGCGTGGTGGGCGGCGAGGTGCAGCGCTTCGTGCTGCCACAGCTGCACGCCGTGCACTTCGTGATGCATGATGCCCTCGCCGGGGGCGTCACACG
Organism: Hydrogenophaga pseudoflava NBRC 102511; assembly: GCF_001592285.1. Taxonomy (GTDB): domain Bacteria; phylum Pseudomonadota; class Gammaproteobacteria; order Burkholderiales; family Burkholderiaceae_C; genus Hydrogenophaga; species Hydrogenophaga pseudoflava. Next base: position 156,440 of record NZ_BCWQ01000009.1, read on the forward strand.
GTCGCTGGCGCTGGACGCCCACGGCAAGACCCTGAGCGCGGCGGTCCTGGACCTGCCGCTGGACGACTGAGTTCCGATTCACACCACAAGGAGACAAGACGATGCGAACCCTGACCCGAGTCATCGCCGCCGCCGCGGCCACGCTGGCCTGCACCGCGGCCCTCGCGCAGACCTACCCGGACAAACCCATCAAGGCCGTGGTGCCGTTTGCCGCCGGCAGCGCCACCGACCAGATCGGCCGCGCCTTCGCGCAGAAGATGCAGGAGGCCCTGGGCCAGCCCATCGTGATCGATAACAAGCCCGGCGTGAACGGCATGCTCGGCGCCGACGCGGTGGCCAAGGCCGCGCCCGACGGCTACACCATCCTCATCGGCACCAACAGCACCAACGCGGCGCTCAAGAGCCTGATGAAGCAGTTGCCCTACGACCAGGACAAGGCCTTCGCGCCCGTGGCCTACATGGGCTCGGTGCCGCTGATCATCGCGGTGAACCCGGACGTGCCGGCGAAGACGCTCAAGGAACTGGTCGACCTGGCCAAGGCCAAGCCCAAGAGCATCAACTTCGCCAGCGCCAGCACCTCGCAGCTGGTCTCCACCGAGATGCTCGCCGGCATGGCGGGCATCGAGCTGACCAACGTGCCCTACAAGAGCGGCCCTGCCGCGATGACCGACCTGATCGGCGGCGTGGTGCAGATGTTCAGCGCCGACTTCGCGGTGATGCTGCCGCAGGTCAAGGCCGGCAAGGTGCGTGGCCTGGCCGTCACCTCCACCAGGCGCTCGCCGGCCGTGCCCGAGCTGCCCACGGTCAACGAAGCCCTGGGCCTCAAGGACTACGAGCTGATCGCCTACTTCGCCATGTATGTGCCCGCCGGCACGCCCGCCGACGTGATCGCCAAGCTCAACAAGGCGGCCAACGCCGCGGCCAACAGCAAGGAGGTGCAGGAGAAATTCGCCGGCATCGGTTTTGCGGTGGAGCCGGGCACGCCCGAGGACCTGGCCAAGCGCGGTGTGAACGAAACCGCCAAGTGGGCCAAGGCCATCAAGGACGCCAAGATCGAACCGCAATAAGCCAACCCTACCGTTCTCGCCGACCATGAGCCTGCGCCCCACCATCGACTTTCTGCTCAACGACTGGCTGTCGGTCGAGCGCCTGAACCAGCGCGAGCGCTTTGCCGACCACAGCCGCGAGACCTTCGACGCCGTGCTCGACACCTGCGAGCGCATCGCGCGCGAGAAGTACGCGCCCTTCAACCGCCTGGTCGACACGCAGGAGCCGCACTTCGACGGCGAAAAGGTGATCCTGCCGCAGGCCACGCACGATGCGCAGAAGGCCTACGCCGAGAGCGGCATGCTCAGCGCGGCGCAGGACTACGACATCGGCGGCATGCAGCTGCCCTACACGGTGGAAGCCGCGGCCAACGCCTTCTTCGCGATGGCCTCGGTCTCGATCGGCAGTGGCCTGCTCACCGTGGGCAATGCCAACCTGCTGATGGCGCACGGCAGCGAAGCGCAGAAGCGGGTGTTTGCGCTCAACGAGTTCTCGGGCCGCTGGTCGGGCACCATGTGCCTGTCCGAACCGCAGGCCGGTTCGTCGCTGAGCGATGTGGCGACGCGCGCGGTGCCCGATGGGGCCGGTTTTGAGAGCGATCCGCTCGGCCCGCGCTACCGTCTCAAGGGCAACAAGATGTGGATCTCGGCCGGTGAACACGAGCTGACCGAGAACATCATCCACCTGGTGCTGGCCAAGATCCCCGACGAGCACGGCAAGCTGGTGCCTGGCACCCGCGGCATCTCGCTGTTCATCGTGCCCAAGAAGCTGGTGGACGCCGACGGCAACCTGACCGGCGAGCGCAACGACGTGGCGCTGGCCGGGCTCAACCACAAGTGCGGTTGGCGCGGCACCACCAACACGCTGCTGAACTTCGGCGAAGGCAGGTACCTGGTGCGGGGTGAATCCGGCGCTGTGGGCTACCTCGTCGGCCAGCCCGGCAAGGGCCTGCAGTGCATGTTCCACATGATGAACGAGGCCCGCATCGGTGTGGGCATGGCGGCCACCATGCTGGGCATGGCGGGCTACCACGCGAGCCTGGACTATGCGAAGAACCGGCCGCAAGGGCGGCCCATGGGCGCGGGCGGAAAGGATGCGGCTGCGCCCCAGGTCCGTATCATCGAACACGCCGACGTCAAGCGCATGCTGCTGGCGCAGAAGAGCTACGCCGAAGGCGCGCTCGCGCTGGAACTCTATTGCGCCCGTCTGGTGGACGAACAGCACACCGGCGCGCCCGAGGCGGCCGATGATGCGCGACTGCTGCTGGAGGTGCTGACGCCGATCGCCAAGAGCTGGCCCAGCGAGTGGTGCCTGGAGGCGAACTCGCTGGCCATCCAGGTGCACGGCGGCTACGGCTACACGCGCGACTTTCCGGTGGAACAGTACTGGCGCGACAACCGGCTGAACATGATCCATGAGGGCACGCACGGCATCCAGGGCATGGACCTGCTGGGCCGCAAGGTGCTGATGGAAAACGGCAAGGGGCTGGCGCTGCTGGCCGGGCGGATCAACGCCACCATCGAACGCGCGATCCAGGTGCCCGAACTGGCTGCGCACGCCAACGCGCTGGGCCAGGCCCTGCAGGATGTTGGCGCCACCACCAAGGCCGCCTGGGCCACCGCCAACCCGACCGAGGCCCTGGCCAACGCCGTGCCCTATCTGCAAGCCTTCGGCCACACGGTGCTGGCCTGGATCTGGCTCGACGTGGCCCTGGCCGCGCACGCCGCCGACGACAGCTCGGCGCGCACCGGCCGCCTGGCCGCCGCACGCTTTTTCTTCCACTACGAACTGCCCAAGATCGGCGCCTGGCTGCAGGTGGTGCGCACGCGCGACCTGATCTGCGCCGAGCTGGCCGAAGACGCTTTCTGAACCTTCCCATTCCAAGGAGACTTTGATGACCCGCAACATCCAGCAACTGTTCGACCTCAAGGGCCAGACGGCGCTCATCACCGGCGGCTCGCGCGGCCTGGGCCTGCAGATGGCCCACGCCCTGGGCGAGGCCGGCGCGCGCGTGGTGATCAGCTCGCGCAAGGCGACCGACCTCGAAGAGGCCACGGCCGAACTGCAGGCCGCCGGCATCGACGCGCGCTGGATCGCCGCCGACTGCCAGCACGAGGAAGACATCCGCCGCCTGACCAGCGAAACCCTGCAGCGCGTGGGCGACGTGGACATCCTGGTCAACAACGCCGGCGCGGCCTGGGGCGCACCGGCCGAAGACCACCCGCTGGAAGCCTGGGACAAGGTGATGAACCTCAACGTGCGCAGCTACTTCCTGCTGAGCCAGCTGATCGCCAAGGGCAGCATGATCCCGCGCAAGAAGGGCAGCATCATCAACACCGCGTCCATCGCCGGCCTGGGTGGCAACCCGCGCGGCATGAACACCATCGCCTACAACACCTCCAAGGGCGCGGTCATCAACTTCACCCGCGCGCTGGCCGCCGAGTGGGGTCCGCACGGCATCCGCGTCAACGCCATCTGCCCGGGCTTCTTCCCCAGCAAGATGACGCAGGGCACGCTCAAGGCCATGGGCGAGGAGCAGCTGGCCGCGCACGCGCCGCTGGGCCGCCTGGGCGACGACGAAGACCTCAAGGGCCTGACCGTGCTGTATGCCTCCGACGCTGGCAAGCACATCACCGGCCAGTGGCTCGCCGTCGACGGCGGCGTCTCGGTCATCACGGGAGGCTGAGTGAAGTTCTCGGTCCACATCCCCTTCGTCGAACTGCTCGGCTTCGAACTGCAGAAGTTCGAGGGCGGCGAGGCCACGATCTGCTTCGACCCCAGGCCCGAACACCAGAACTCGTTCAACGTGGTGCACGGCGGCGCCAGCATGACGCTGCTGGACGTGGTGATGGCGCACGCGGCGCGTTCGGTGGAGCCGGCCATGGGCTGCGTGACGGTGGAGATGAAGACCAGCTTCATGCGCCCCGCCAAGGGCGCGCTCACGGCGCACGGCACGCTGCTGCACCGCACCCCGACCATGGCCTTCACCGAGGGGCGCATCGTGGACGCAGCGGGCAAGCTCTGCGCCCACGCCACCGGCACCTTCAAGTTCGTGCCGCGCCTGCCGGTGGGCAAGTCCACCCACGAACTGAACCCCCTCAAGACCGACTGATGAGCAATTCCGCCACACCCGTCGCCTTCGTCACCGGTGCCGCCCGCGGCATCGGCCTGGCCATCGCGCGCTGGTTCTTCCACCAGGGTTACCGCGTCGCGGTGATCGACAACGACGCGCCGACGCTGACGGCAACGGAAGCCACCCTGCGTACCGAACTCGGCGCCCGCGCCAGCGACCTGCTGGTGATCCACGGCGACGTGTCCGACCCGGCGCAGGTGGCGGCCGCGGTGCAGCGCATCGAACAGACCTTCGGCCGGCTCGACGCCCTGGTGAACAACGCGGGCGTCGCCACCTTCAAGCCGATTGGCGAGACCAGCTTCGACGAATGGCGCTGGGTGATGGCGACCAACCTCGACGGCCCCTTCCTCTGCGTGCAGGCCTGTGCGCCGCTGATGCTGAAGAACGGTGGTGGCGCGGTGGTCAACATCGCGTCCATCTCGGGCCTGCGCGCCAGCACGCTGCGCGTGGCCTACGGCACCTCCAAGGCCGCGCTGATCCACCTCACGCGCCAGCAGGCGGTGGAGTACGGCAACGCCGGCATCCGCGTCAACGCCATCGCGCCCGGCCCGGTGGAAACCGAGATGGCGAAGAAGGTGCACACGCCCGCCATCCGCGCGGACTACCACGACACCATCCCCCTGGCCCGTTACGGCTCGCTCGAAGAGATCGCCAACGCGGTCGGCTTCCTGTGCAGCCCGCAGGCCAGCTACGTCAACGGCCAGGTGCTGGCGGTCGACGGCGGCTTCGACGCCGCCGGCGTCGGCCTGCCCACACTGCGCCGCCCCGCCCCCTGAACATTCCAAGGAGACTTCCCATGGCCACCAACCGCCAGATCCTGCTCGACAACCGCCCCGAGGGCGAAGCCACCGTGAACAACTTCAAGCTGGTCACCACCGAAACCCCGCCGCTCAAGGACGGGCAGGTGCTGGTGCGCCACCATTTCCTGAGCCTGGACCCCTACATGCGCGGGCGCATGAACGACAGCAAGAGCTACGCCGCCTCGCAGCCGCTGGGCGAAGTGATGATCGGCGGCACGGTCGGCGAGGTGGTCGAGTCGCGCCATCCGAAGTTCCTCACCGGCGACCGCGTGGTCGGCATGGGCGGCTGGCAGGAGTACAGCGTGGTCGACGCGCTGCAGCCCGGCGCGCTGCGCAAGGTCGACACCACGCATGTGCCGCTGTCCTACTACCTCGGCGCGGTCGGCATGCCGGGCGTGACGGCCTGGTACGGCCTGGTGAAGATCATCAACCCCAAGGCCGGCGAGACCATGGTCATCAGCGCCGCCACCGGCGCGGTGGGCAGCGCCTTCGGTGCGCTGGCCAAGGCGCGCGGCTGCCGCGTGGTCGGCATCGCGGGCGGGCCCGACAAGTGCGCCTACGCCGTGAACGAACTGGGCTTCGACGCCTGCATCGACTACAAGCTGCACAAGGACATGTACAGCCTGGCCAAAGCGCTCAAGCAGGAGTGCCCGAATGGCATCGACGGCTACTTCGAGAACGTGGGCGGCATGGTGCTGGACGCGGTGCTGCTGCGCATGAACGCCTTCGGCCGCATCGCCGTCTGCGGAATGATCGCTGGCTACGACGGCCAGCCGCTGCCCCTGGCCAACCCGGCGCTGATCCTGATCAACCGCCTGAAGGTCGAAGGCTTCATCGTCAGCGAGCACATGGAGGTCTGGCCCGAGGCGCTGACCGAACTGGGCACGCTGGTGGCGCAGGGCAAGCTGCGCCCGCGCGAGACGATCGCCCAAGGCCTGGAGAACGCGCCCGAGGCGTTCATGGGCCTGCTCAAGGGCAAGAACTTCGGCAAGCAACTCGTGAAACTTGTGTAACCCCCCGCGCCGCCTGCGGCGTCACCCCCCAGGGGGCGCCACTGGCGGCCCGGCAAAGCCGGTTCCGCGGTGGCCTCGACCGAAGTCATCGCTCTTGTTGGAGGTGTCTTCATGAACACGACCCACGAAGTCTTCAACCAGCCCGAGCCGCTGGTCGACGTCAACCTGTTCGACGGCAACCGGCCGATGCAGGACGCGCTGAAGTTCAACGCGCCTGCGCTGGTCACCACCCACCTGAGCGCCCTGGGCCAGCAGGTGGGCAGCGCCGAGATGCAGCAGCACGCGCGGCTGGCCAATGTGTTCACGCCGCAGCTCAAGAGCCACAGCCGCTTCGGCCACCGCATCGACCAGGTGGAGTTCCACCCAAGCTACCACGCGCTGATGACGGCGGCCACGGCCTCGGGCCTGCACGGTACGCCGTTCTCCGACGCCGAACAGGCCTCGGGCACCGCGCATGTGAACCGGGCGGCAGCCTTCATGCTCTTCACCGAGCTGGAGCCGTCCATCCTCTGCCCGATCTCCATGACCTACGCGGTCACGCCCGCGCTCAAGGACAACCCGGCCATCTACGCCGACTGGGCGCCGCAGCTCACCAGCCGCGCCTACGACCCGGCGCTCAGGCTGTGGAAGGACAAGCCCGGCGTGACCATGGGCATGGGCATGACCGAGAAGCAGGGCGGCTCGGACGTGCGCGCCAACACCACGCAGGCGGTGCCCGACGGGTCGGATGCCTGGGGCCCGCGCTTCACCGTGACCGGCCACAAGTGGTTCTTCTCGGCGCCCATGTGCGACGCCTTCCTGATCCTCGCGCAGACGCCCAGCGGCCTGAGTTGCCTGTTCCTGCCGCGCGTGCTGCCGGACGGCTCGCTCAACCAGCTGTTCATCCAGCGCCTGAAGGACAAGCTGGGCAACAAGGCCAACGCGAGTGCCGAGGTGGAGTTCGCGGGCGCCACCGCCTGGCTGGTGGGTGAGGAGGGCAGGGGTGTGCCGCAGATCCTGGCCATGGGCACGATGACGCGTCTCGATTGCGCCCTGGGCACCAGCGCGCTCATGCGCCATGCGCTGTCGCTCGCACTCAACCACACGAGCCAGCGCAGCGCCTTCGGCAAGAAGTTGATCGAGCAGCCGCTGATGCAGAACGTGCTGGCCGACCTGGCGCTCGAATCCGAAGCCGCGACCGCGCTGGCCCTGCGCCTGGCGCGCAGCTTCGACCGCGCTGCGACGGACGAACACGAGCGCGTGATGCAGCGCCTGCTGACCCCGGTCGCCAAGTTCTGGATCTGCAAGCGCGGCAGCCACTTCGCGCAGGAAGCCATGGAATGCCTGGGCGGCAACGGCTATGTGGAAGAGGGCGGCGAGGGCATCATGGCCCGCATCTACCGCGAGATGCCGGTGAACTCGATCTGGGAAGGCGCCGGCAACATCATGGCGCTGGATCTGCTGCGCGCCCTGCGCAAGGCCGACGCAGCTGCCGCACTGGCGCACGAACTCGCCCCCGCCAAAGGCATGCACCCCGCACTCGACCAGCTCGCCGCCAGCCTGCCCACGCGCGTGGAGCTGATGGCCACCGAGATCGAAGCCCGCCGGCTCGCACAGGACGTGGCCCTGGCCGTGCAGGCCGCGCTGCTCGCACAGACCGCGCCGCCCGCGGTGTTCGCCGCCTTCTGCGACTCGCGCCTGGACGGGCACTGGGGCCACAGCTTCGGCTCGCTGGGCGCCGGCACGGACTTCGCCACCATCATCGCCCGCGCGCAGCCGCGCTGAAACCCCATCACCGACGGAGCCCCGCATGACCACGCCCATCCTCCACCACTACCCGATGTCGCCCTTCGCCGAGAAGGCGCGGCTCATGCTCGGCTTCAAGGGCCTGGCCTGGCAGAGCGTGTACATCCCCAGCGTCATGCCCAAGCCCGACGTGGTGGCGCTGACCGGCGGCTACCGCCGCACGCCGCTGCTGCAGATCGGCGCCGACATCTGGTGCGACACGTCGCTGATCGCCACGGTGCTGGAGCATCTGAAGCCCGAGCCCGCGCTGTTTCCCGAACACCTCAAGGGCATTGCCCGCATCGTGGCTCAGTGGGCCGACACGGACCTGTTCTGGCCAGCCATGGGCTACACGCTCAGTCCCAAGGGCGCGGCCGCCATGTTCGCCAAGCAGCCGCCCGAAGCGGCCCAGGCCTTTGCGGCCGACCGCGGTGCGATGAGCGCGGGCATGACCCGCCTGCGCCCGGGCGACGCCACCAGCGCCTACCGCAGCCACCTGCGGCGCCTGGCGAACATGCTGCACGAGCAACCCTACCTGCTGGGTGAGAAGCCGTGCATCGCCGACTTTGCGGCCTACCACCCGCTGTGGTTCACGCGCGTGGTCAACCCAGCCATGGCCGGCATCCTGGACGCCACGCCCGGCGTGCTGGCCTGGATGGACCGCATGGCCGCCATCGGCCACGGCCAGCCGGCCAAGCTCACGTCCACCGAGGCGATTGCCATCGCCGCCGCGGCCGAGCCCGCGCCGCTGCCCCAGGAGGCCTTCCAGGACGACCACGGCATCGCCCTGGGCAGCCGCGTGACGGTGGCGGCGCAGAGCTTCGGCACCGAGACCACCGAAGGCACGCTGGTCGCCGCCACGCGCACCCACTACACGCTCGCGCGCACCGACGACCGGGCCGGCCGCCTGCACGTACATTTCCCACGCATCGGATATGTACTGAAGGAAGTGAAAGCTTGACCGGAACCACCCTTTATCCCCGCACCCCGGACCTCCAGTGGCGCTGCCTGCCGTTCCACGCGTTGAGCGCCGACACCCTCTACCGCCTGCTGCGCCTGCGCAGCGAGGTGTTTGTGGTGGAACAGGCCTGCGTGTTCCTGGACATGGACGGGCTGGACGCGCAGTGCCTGCACGTTCTAGGCGAGGTGGTGGATGCAGACGGCACAGCCCGCCTGCACGCCAGCACCCGCCTGGTTCCCCCGGGTGTGGCCTTTGCGGAGGCCAGCATCGGCCGCGTGGTCACCGCGCCGGCCGCGCGCGGTGGCGGCATCGGCCACGCGCTGATGGCCGAATCGGTGCGCCTGCTGGAACAGCTCTGGGGCCCGCAGCCCATCCGCATCGGCGCGCAGGCGCACCTGGAAGCTTTCTACAACCGCCACGGTTTCGTGTCGGACGACAAGCCCTACATCGAGGACGGCATCCCGCACATCGAGATGGTCCGTCGCTGAACCACACCACACAGGAGACCAACACGTGATTTCAGACTTCCAAGGCAAGACCGCCGTGCTCACCGGCGCCGGCTCCGGCTTCGGCCTCGAATGCGCCCGCATCGGCGCCAAGCTGGGCATGAACCTGGTATTGGTGGACGTGCAGCCCGACGCGCTCGACAAGGCCCAGGCCGAACTCGAAGCCGCCGGGGCACAGGTGCTGGCGCGCAAGGTCGACGTGTCCAGCGCCGAGCAGATGGAGGCCCTGGCCCAGGCCGTGCAGCAACGCTTTGGCGCGCCGCACTTCGTCTTCAACAACGCGGGCGTGGGTTCGGGCGGCCTGGTCTGGGAGAACTCCGTCAAGGACTGGGAATGGGTGTTGGGCGTCAACGTCTGGGGCGTGATCCACGGCGTGCGCCTGTTCACCCCCATGATGCTGGCCGCCGCCAAGGCCGACCCGGCGTACCGCGGCCACATCGTCAACACCGCCAGCATGGCCGGCCTGCTGACGCCGCCCAACATGGGCATCTACAACGTCAGCAAACACGCGGTGGTCAGCCTGAGCGAAACGCTGTACCAGGACCTGAAGCTGGTGACGGACCAGGTGGGCGCCAGCGTGCTCTGCCCGTACTTCGTGCCCACCGGCATCAGCCAGAGCCACCGCAACAAGCCCGCCGGCCTGGCCGACGAGAAGCCCACGCAGAGCCAGCTGATCGGCCAGGCCATGAGCGACAAGGCGGTCAGCTCCGGCAAGATCACCGCCGCCCAGGTGGCCGAGATGGTGTTCCACGCCATGCGGCACGACCAGTTCTACATCTACAGCCACCCCAAGGCGCTGGGCAACGCGCAGAGCCGCTTCGACGCCATAGTGGCAGGCACCAACCCGCCCGACCCGTTTGCCGAACGGCCCGAAATCGGCGAAGGGCTGCGCCAGGCGCTGCGCGCCGGCTGACACAGGCCATGGACAGCGCCACCGGCCACACGCTGTTCGACACCGCCATTGGCGTGTGCGGCATGGCCTGGGGACCGGCGGGCATCACGGCAGTGCAGCTGCCCGAGCCCACGCCCGAGGGCACGCGCCGACGCCTGCTGCGCAGCCTGCCGGAAGCGGTGCCCGAGGCCGAGCCGCCGCCCCCGGTCCAGTCGGCCATCACCGAACTCAAGGCCGCGCTGCGCGGCGAGCGACCGGCCGACCTGCGCCACCTGCCGCTGGACATGTCGCGCCTCACGCCCTTTCTGCAGCGCGTGTACGAACGCACCCGCGCCATCCCGCCTGGCCAGGTGATCACCTATGGCGAATTCGCCGCCGAGATGGGCGACAAAAACCTCGCCCGCGCCATCGGCCAGGCCATGGGCGCCAACCCGTTTGCGCCCGTCGTCCCCTGCCACCGCGTGCTGGCGGCGGGCGGCCAGCCTGGGGGCTTCTCGGCCAGCGGTGGCGCCATCACCAAATGGCGCCTGCTGGAGATTGAGGGCTACCAGCCCGGCGGTCAGCCCTCGCTGTTCGACTGACGCCCGGCGGCCGGGGCACAAGGTTGTTCCGGTGGCGCCAGGCGGCACTTTTGTTGCACTGCGACAATTCGCCGATGCTTTCGCGTTATCTCAAGATGGCCCTGGTGCTGGGCCTGCTCTCTGCCATCGGCCCCTTCGCCATCGACATGTACCTGCCCGCGCTGCCCGACATCGGGCGCAGCCTGGGCGCCGAGGTGGGGGCGGTGCAGCTCACCCTCACTGCGTTCTTCCTCTCCATCGGCCTGGGCCAGCTGCTCTACGGCCCGGTGTCCGACATGGTGGGCCGCAAGCCGCCGCTCTACGCCGGTCTGGCCCTGTTCACGCTGGCCAGCATCGGTTGTGCGCTGGCCACCGACATCCACACCCTGGTGGCACTGCGCTTCCTGCAGGGCCTGGGCGCTGCCGCCGGCATGGCCATTCCGCGCGCCATCGTGCGCGACCTGCACACCGGCGCCGAGGCCGCGCGCCTGATGTCGCTGCTCATGCTGGTGTTCAGCGTCTCGCCCATCCTGGCCCCGCTGGCGGGCAGCGGCGTCATCGCACTGACCGGCTGGCGCGGCGTGTTCTGGGTGGTGGCGCTGGCGGCGGTGGCCGGCATGCTGCTGGTGCGCGGCGCGCTGGCGGAAACGCGCAGCGAGGCCGACCGCGTGGACAGCAGCCTGGGCAGCGCGCTGCGCGGCTACGGCGTGCTGCTGCGCGACCGGCACTTCCTGGGCCTGGTGTTCATCGGCGCCTTCGCCATGGCGGGCTTCTTCGTCTACCTGGCCGGCTCGCCCTTTGTGCTCATCAACCACTACGGCCTGAGCCCCACGCAGTACAGCCTGGCGTTCGGCCTCAACGCCGCGGCCTTCATCGGCTCCGCGCAATTCACCGGCCCCCTGGGGCGGCGCTTCGGGCTGGTGCCGCTGGCCAAGTGGGCCGTCACCGCCTGCGGGCTGGTGATGGCGTCGCTGCTGGCGTACTACCTCGTCGGCGGCGACCAGCTGCTGGTGCTGGTGTCGCTTTACTTCGTGGCCAGCGCCTTCATGGGCATGGTGATTCCCACGGTGTCGGTGCTGGCGCTGGACGCGCACGGCGCGATTGCGGGCACCGCGTCCGCCCTCATGGGCACGCTGCAGATGCTCTGTGGCGCGGCGGCCATGGGCGTCGTGGGCCTGTTCGCCAACGGCCGGCCGCTGCCCATGGTGGCGGGCATGGCCTGCGGCGCGCTGACCGCGCTGGCGCTGACCTGGATCACCCTGCGCCACCGCCCACACGCCACCCCTGTGCAGCGCGTGAGGGGGTGAGAGGCATGCTTCAGGCGCGGTGTGCGCCTGGCCGCGCCTGCGCCTGAAGAAATGCCAGGAGCACCTCCAGCGCGGGCCCGCGCCCGTTGGCCGCGGCCAGCACGCCGATGTCGTCGAAAGGCATGCGCTGGGACCGGTTGATCTGGACCAACTGCCCGTGCTGCAGAAATCGCTGCATCACGCTCAGGGGCACCAGACTCAGCAGCGGCTCCTGGCTCAGCAGGGTCCACAGCATGGTGGGTGAGGCGCAGACGATGTTGTAGTGCTTCACGGGCGCAGACGCAGCGAAGAAGTTGTCGAACACCTCGCGTGCGGCGATGGATGTCGGCGGCACCAGCCACGTGCAGTCCAGCAGGGCGGCCATGCCGACGCGGCGTTTGCGCGCCAGCGGGTGGGACGCCCCGGCAACGATGCCGAACTGGTCGGGCCACAGCGGTGTGAAGGCCGTGCCCGCCGGCAGCACCGCCGGACGGCGGCAGATGGTGCAGTCCACCTCGCGGTTGGCCAGCAGGCCGGCGTGCCGCTGGGCATCGGTTTCCAGCAGCTCGATCTGCATCTTCGGGTGCAGGCGCGCGAACGCCGGCAGGGCCTCGCCCAGATGGCTGCCGATGGCCGCGGAAATGGCTGCGATGCGCACCACACCGACCGCGCCCTGGGCGATCTCGGCCGCCCGGGTGGCGGTTTCGTCCACCAGGCCCAGCATGCGCCGCGCCAGCGGCAGCAACAGCTCGCCCGCAGTGGTGAGCGCCATGCCTTGCGAATGGCGCAGGAACAGGCTGCACCCCAGCAGCTGTTCCAGGTCGGCCAGGCATTGCGTGGCCGAAGGCTGCGTCACGCCCACGGCATCCGCCGCCCGTTTGACGGACTGCAGTTCCGCCACCTTCACAAACACATGCAGGTGGCGTAGCCGGGCCCGGCCGAGCAGGCGGTTGCGCAGGGATGAGGCCGAGACGGGTGGGCTCATGGTTGGCGCATCATATAAGCCATGCCTATTGATGGGTGAAAGATTCGATTGGACGGCTATGGCGCCTGTGCGGACACTGAGCGCACAGATTCACAACGGAGACAGCCATGACCCTTCGCCGCAGAACCGCCGCCGTTGCGCTCGCCGCGCTCGCTTTTGCTTCGCTGTCCAGCGCCCAGACCTACCCCGACAGACCGATCACGCTGGTGGTGCCCTACCCGGCCGGAGCGGCCGTTGACCGGGTGGGCCGCGCCCTGGGCGCCGAGCTCCAGCGGCGGCTGGGGCAGCCAGTGGTGATCGACAACGTCGCCGGCGCCTCCGGCACCATCGGTGCCAAGAAGGTGCAGCGGGCCGCGCCGGACGGCTACACGCTGCTGGTGGGCACTGTCAACGACATGCTGGTGGCGCCCGCGGTGCTCAAGGCGGGCTACACCACCATGGATTTCACGCCCGTGACGCGGCTGTCGCAGAACACCACGGTATTGGTGGCCCACCCCGGTTTTGGCGCCAACACCGCCGACGAACTGGTGGCGCTGGCCAGGCGCCGCACCGAGCCCCTGCTGGCGGGCGCCACCGGCGTGGCGATGATGCAGACCATCGGCGGCACCCTGCTGGCGCAGGCTGGCGGCTTTCGCATCGACCATGTGCCCTACAAGGGCGGGGCGCCGCTGCTCACCGATCTCATCAGCGGACAGGTGCCGCTGGGCACGATAGCGCTGACCTCTGCGCTGCCCATGATCCGAGAGGGCCGCATCAAGGCCATCGGCATCATTTCCAGCCACCGCGACCCCACCGCACCCAACATCCCCACGGTCAACGAGGGCCGCAGCGTCAAAGGGGTCGAGGCCGACCTCTGGACCGGCCTGTTGGGCCCGGCGGGCATGCCCGAACCCGTGGTGGCGCGGCTCAACGCGGTGCTCAGGGACATCATGTCCGACGCCGCTTACCGCGACACCGAGTTCAAGGCGGGCAGCGTTGTGGTGGAGCCCAACGACGGCAAGGCGTTCGGGCAGTTCCTGCAGCGCGAGGAAACGCGCCTGAAGCCCTCGCTGGCCGAGGTGAAGGCCAACTGATGCAGAGCACGCTTCTGGGTCAGCCGCTGCAACGGACCACGGTGTCGGGAAACACCGAGATTCACTTTACGCGTGGCGGGCAGGGCGCACCGCTGGTGTTCGTTCACGGGGGCATGGGTGACTGGTCCTCGTGGGCACCCCAGTGGGATGCCTTCACACCGCACTTCCGCTGCACCACCTACAGCCGCCGCTACAGCAGCCCTAACCGCAACCCGCTAGTGGGCGCGGACCATTCGGTGCTGGCCGAAGCGCAGGACCTGGTGCAACTGCTTGGCCAATGGTGCGACCGGCCTGCGGTGCTGGTAGGCACGTCCTATGGTGCCTACACCGCGCTCCAGGCCGCGCTGGTGGCTCCCCAGCGGGTGCGGGCGCTGGCCATCACCGAGCCCCCGGTGCTGCCGTTTGCCGACGAGGTGCCCGGTGGTCAGGCGGCGCGGTTGCAGTTCCAGCGCGAGGTGCTGGACCCGGCCACCGAAGCGTTCCGACGGGGCGACCCGGACCAAGCCGTGAGCATGCTCACCGACGGCATCAACGGGCTCGGCCAGGGCGAGGCCGGCACGCCCGAAGGCCGCGCACGCCGACTGCGCAACGCGCTGGCCATGCAGGCGCTGTGTCTGTCGGCCGATCCCTATCCGGCGCTGGACCGCGACGCCCTCCAGGCGCTGCGCTTGCCCATCCTGCTGACGCACGGCGACCGCACCCAGGCCATCCACCAGGCGACCACCCGGGCCTTGTCGCGCCATCTGCCGCTGGCGCGCGTGGTGAGGGTGACCGACAGCGGCCACGGGGTGCATCGCGACAACCCCCAGGCGTTCAACACGCTGGTGCTCGATTTCCTGCGAACCGTCTAGCCGGCCACAGGGGCCGTTGCCAATCCCTCCGCCAGCGCCCGCGCCGACAGCGGCGCACAACCCTCGGCCTTGTTGCTGATCGTCACATAGGCGTTCTGCCCCGCGCCCGTCACGCCGCGCACCGTGCGCACGATCAGCGCGCGCGTCTCGGCGTCCACGTCGTGGATGCGGTCGTAAGGCTCGTAGGAGCGCTGCGCGTCCTCGTAGCCGTAGGCGCCGTGCAGCGGGTTCAGGTTCCAGCGGCAGACCATCGGCCCCGGCCAGAGCGCACGCAGCAGGGGCAACTGCTCGGCCAGACGCGGCATCTTGGCGTGCAGGCCCAGGCAGTAGGTGGCGCCGGTCTCCTTGAGCACGGCCGCCAGCTGCGGCGCGATGGCCGGCGAGAGCCACTCCGGGTCGCGCACCTCCACCGCCACCACGCCGTCGGGCGTGGCGCCGCGCACATCCGGCAGCGCCCGCAGCAGGGCGCGCAGCCGCTCCAGCAACAGTGGCAGGCGCTGCAACTGCGAAAACGGCAGCGGGCTGAGCTGGAACACCAGCGCGCCAACCTTGTCGCCCAGCCCCGCCAGAGCGGGGGTGATGAACTCCTGCGTCGCCAGCACCGGGTCCAGAAACGCCGTGTTGGGCTGGCGCCCCTGGCCCTGTTCGCCGCGCACCAGCGCGTCCGTCACCAGCGCCGGCGCCTTCACCACGAAGCGGAAATCGTCCGGCACCTGGCCCGCGTAGCGCGCGTACTGCCCCTCGGTCAGCGGGCGGTAGAACGACCGGTCAATGCCCACGCAGCGCAGCAGCGGGTGCTGCGCGTAGGCGGTCAGGCCGTTCTTCGCCAGCAGCGCCTCGCTGGTCGGCCCTTCGTCCCACACGATGCCGGCCCAGCCCGGGTAGCTCCAGGTCGAGGCGCCCAGGCGGATGCGCGGGTTCAGGCGGGCGGCGAGGGTGCGGGTGGACTCGTCCATCGCCACCGGTTGCACGTCGCTGCTGCGCCGCCGGACCGTGGCAGGCAGGAGTGCTTCATCCCGCGGGATGGTGGTCTGAGGGAGTGGGGGCGCCGGTGGGGTGCCGAAGAGGTCGTCCTGCATGCCGCAAGAGAGGTGTCCAAGGAGTGGGCGGGTGCGGATGTTAGCCCGCCCAGGCCCATGTCTGACCGTGTCCGGGTGGGTTTGGCGGGTGTTACGTTTTCGGCGCCGAATTCAGGATTTTGTTGTTTTTCAGAAACATTACTGAACGGTGTTCAAAAAATCCGCCCGCCATTCGACAGCTCATTGCGAGCGAATATCGTTACATATTTGAACGATGAACGGTTAATTATGGATGACAAGCGGTCGTTTCGTGAAAAAAATCACCCAAAGTAGTTAGTTATTGATGGGTGGATCGCTAATTTGTAACAACTGATACCCGTAGGGGTTGCCAAAGCCTGGCGCCGGGCGTTGAATGTATCCATGAGTTACAGAAAGTGTGTTTTGTGACTTCTTAGGTTGCACAAGAGGCACGTTTCCGGAGCTCATGCAGTCATCGGTCGCTCACTTGGGAGTGGCTGGTGGTTTCAACCCTTGACCTTTGCTTGGAGCTGGAAATGAAGAAATTCTTGAACGCGACCCGCCGCTTCCTGCGCGACGAAGAAGGCGTGACCGCCATCGAATACGGCCTGATCGCGGCGCTGATCGCCGTGGTGATCATCGTCGGGGCGGGCCTGGTGGGGACCAACCTCAACACCCTCTTCACCGACATCTCCGGCTGTCTGCAGTCGCCGCCGGCCGGCGCCATCTGCGGTGGCGGTTGACCGGTGAGGCGTGCGGCTGGCCGAGAGCTCCACAAGGCGATCGGTCGGCCCACGCGCCGCAGGCCACAACAGAGTTCCACCGATCCGATCCAGCAAACGCACAGGGCCACGCCATGACCAGCCGAAGCTGCGGTCTTCGCCACCGCCAGAGGGGTGTCAGTTCCATCGAGTACGGCCTGCTGGCCGTGCTGATTGCCCTGATCGCCATCGTCGGCATCGGCGCTCTGGGCAGTGCCAACGGAGCGGGGTGGGACGCCTGGGTGGCCGAGGTCATTGAGGTGATTGCAGGTCCCTGAGCGGCGGTTTGCAGCGGTCCATCAACCGGAACCAGGAGTCGAAAATGAACTTCGACACGGCAGCAGGGCAATGGCAGGCGGCGGCGCTGGGTCTGCTGGGCTTGTGTCTGGCGCTGGCTGCGCTCTCCGATGCACGGCAGCGCCGAATCCCGAACGCGCTGGTGCTGATGACCCTGACGGCCGGTCTGCTGCTGAACGCATTCGGTCCACAACCCTTCCTGCGCAACCCAGGCCTGTTCTCTCCCTACCCCGGCGCCCTCGGGATCGGCGCCAGTCTGCTGGGGGCGCTGGTGGCCCTGCTGCTGTTCCTTCCCTTTTATGCGCTGCGCGTCCTGGGTGCCGGTGACGTGAAGCTGCTGGCGGCGGTGGGCGCCTTCGCCGGCCCGGCCGAGAGCCTGAACCTGGCCCTGTGCGTGCTGCTGGCCGGCGGTGTGCTGGCCCTGGGGCGCATGGCCGCGGCGCGCAACGCCCGCCTGGTGATGCAGAACACGCTGGCCTCGCTGGGGCAGATGCTGCCGGGTTCGGCCGGCTCCTTCGACGCCAGCACCCAGACCGCCTGGCGCATGCCCTACGCCGTGGCCATCGCGGCCGGCGTGGCGGGCTACGCCGCCTGGACCCTGTCGGGCCGGGCACCCTTCATTGCGTTCGGATGAGGAGGTCCTGCCATGACCGAACTCAATCTGCCCACGCCCTCGATGCTGCTGCGGCCGCTGCCCGCCGATCCCTATGGCGACGGCCCCGATGTGGCCGGCCTGCCGGCCAGCTTCCAGATTGATCTGGCGCTGCGCCACCTCTCGCGCAAGGGCGAGCTCAAGCTGTATGCCCTGGCACAGGCCATGGGCCTGGGCGTGCCGGTGCTCGACCCGCTGCTGGCGCAGATGCGCGCGCTGGCCCTGGTGGAGGTGCCGCGGCGCGGCACGCTGGAGGGCGACATCAGCTACGCGCTGACCGACCTGGGCCAGCGCCGCGCGCGGATGGCCTTCGACCGCTGCCAGTACGTCGGACCAGCGCCGGTGCCTCTGGCCGAATATGTGGCCCAGGTGCGCGAGCAGAACAGCCAGCTCATGCCCGTGCGCGAGCTGCGGCTGCGCGCGGTGCTGGCCGGCATGGTGCTGCCGCCCGCGCTGCTGCCCAGTCTGGGCAGCGCGATGAATTCGGGCAAGGCCATCTACCTGTACGGCGCCAGCGGCACCGGCAAGACCTTCCTGGCCGAGCACCTGGTGCGCACGCTGGAAGGCCAGATCTGGGTGCCGCACGCGCTCTATGTGGATGGCGAAGTGGTGCAGGTGTTCGACCCGATCGTGCACCGCGAAGCCCGGGGCCAGGCCTCCATCAGCCCTTGCCATGGCCCCAACCTGCAGCGCGATCTCTCCAGCGACGGCCGCTGGGTGCGCTGCGAGCGGCCCGTGGTGATCGCCGGCGGCGAACTCAGCCTGGACATGCTGGACCTGGCCCACGACCCGCACACCCGGGTGCACACGGCGCCGCCCCAGCTCAAGGCCAACAACGGCATCTTCGTGGTGGACGACCTGGGCCGGCAGCGCGTGAGCCCGGCCGAGCTGATGAACCGCTGGATCGTGCCGCTGGACCGCCACACGGACCACCTCACCCTGAACACCGGCACCAAGTTCTCGGTGCCCTTCGATGTGCGGGTGATCTTCTCCAGCAACCTGTCGCCCGACCACCTGGTGGACCCCGCGTTCTCGCGCCGCCTGGGCTACAAGATCCAGATCGAGCCGCTGGACGCCCGCGGCTACCGCGAGGTGGTGGCCCAGGCCTGTGCCCGCACCGGCGTGCCCGAGGACGCCGAGGGCGTGGCCCATCTGGTCGACAGCCTGCACCCCCGCCACGGGCAGCCCTACCTGCCGTGCATCCCCTTCGACGTGGTCAGCAAGATCGCCGACCTGGCCCGCTACCGCCAGCACCCGCCGCGCCTGACGCCCGACGCCCTGGACTGGGCCTGGCACAACTACTTCGGTCTGCCGGCGCTGGACGCCCCGCATGACCGGCCGCTTTCAGGAGAGTGAACATGCAAAGCAAACGGGCCATTTTCATGCTGGTGTTGTCCCTGCTGGCGGGCGCTGCGGCGGTCGTGCTGGCTGCCCGCTGGCTCGGCCAGCAGGCCAGTGGCGAGCGAACGCAGGTGCTGGTGGCCACGCGCGACCTGGACCTCGGGCAGGCGATCTCGCCCGAGATGCTGCAGCCCGTGGCCTGGCCGTCGGGCAACGTGCCGGCCGGGTCGTTCACCGACCCCCAGCTGCTCGACGGGCGTGTGGTGCGCAACTCCATCTTCAAAGGCGAGCCGGTGCTCGAACCCAAGCTGGCGCCCGAGGGCACCAAGGCGGGGCTGGACTCGATCATCAAACCCGGCCACCGCGCGATCTCGGTCAAGGTCAACGAGGTGGTCGGTGTGGCCGGCTTCCTGGCCCCGGGCAGCTACGTCGACCTGCTGGTCAACATCCGCGACGACCGCGACACCGCGATCTCCCGCGTGGTGCTCGAACGCATCATGGTGCTGGCGGTGGCGCAGGAAGCGCGCCGCCCCGACGAAACCAAGGCGCGGGTGGTCAACGCGGTGACGCTGGAGGTCACGCCCGAGCAGGCCGAGAAGATCGACCTGGCGCGCAACGTCGGCACGCTCTCGCTGATGCTGCGCAACCAGGTGGACACCAAGGACGACGTGAACACCGCCGGCGTGCGGCGCGAGGACCTGTTCGGTGATGCCAAACCGGCCCCCGCACCGGTGGTCGCCGCCGCGCCGGTGCGCCGCGCCGCGCCGCGGCCGGCCCCCCGCCCGGTCGCCGCGGTCGCACCCGCTGCGCCGCCTGCGCCCACCGTCGAGGTGATCCGCGGCACCCAGAAGTCTTCCGCCAGTTTCTAAGGAGCCCGCCACCATGAACACCCCACTGCTGCGCGTTCTCGGCCTGGCCATGGCCTCGGCCGGCCTGCTGGCCACCGGGCCGGTCCCTGCACAGACTGCGGTCACCCGCGGCGTCACCACCAGCCGGGTACCCGCGCCTGCACCTGCACCTGCGCCGGCGGCCGACATCAGCACCGACCTGGCCACCGTCGGGCCGTCGATGGACCTGACCGTCGGCAAGTCCACCCTGTTGCGCATGCCCTCGGAGGTCACGCGCATCTCGCTGGGCAACCCCACCGTTGCCGACGTCACCCTGATCAGCCCGGCCGAGCTGTACCTGCTGGGCAAGGCCTACGGATCGACCAACCTGATCGTCTGGCGCAAGGGCGGTGGCGCGACCGCCATCGATGTCAACGTCAACATCGACTACAAGCGCATGGAGGGCAAGCTGCGCGAACTGCTGCCCGACGAGAAAGGCATCCAGGTGCGGCCGGCGGCCGACTCGGTGATCCTCACCGGCAGCGTCTCCAGCGCGGCCCGGTCGGCCGCCGCCGAAGAGATTGCCAACGCCTTCGTGCGCGATGTCAACAAGAGCCTGGTGATGCCCGTGGTGGCCGGCGACAACCGCGCCGAGTCAGGCACCAAGCTGAGCGTCTCCACCAGCAGCGGCGGATCGGGCGTCGCCGCGGCGGCGCGCACGGCGGGCGCCCGGGTGGTCAACCTGCTGGCGGTGGCCGAGGCGCAGCAGGTGATGCTGGAGGTGACGGTGGCCGAGGTGTCCAAGAAGCTGATGGACAAGATGGGTGTGAACCTGCTGTCCTCGCGCACCAACAACAACTGGACCTACACCATCGGCAGCGCGTTCGGCGGCGATGGCCGCGGCCTGCTCAGCGCGATCAAGGACCTGGGCCACACCACCATCAACATCGACGCCGAGAAGAGCGACGGCCTGGTCAAGATCCTGGCCGAACCGAACCTGGTGGCCATCAGCGGCCAGGAGGCCAGCTTCCTGGCCGGCGGCAAGATCTTCATCCCGGTGGCGCGCACCGACAACACCACCGGCGGCTCCACGATCACGCTGGAGGAAAAAGAGTTCGGTGTCGGCGTCAAGTTCACGCCCACCGTGCTCGACGGCGGGCGCATCCACCTCAAGGTGGCGCCCGAGGTCTCCGAGCTGTCGCAGACCGGCACGCCCTTCACCACGGTGGCCGGCGTCACCGCGATCCTGCCGAGCTTCACCACCCGCCGCGCCGCCACCACGGTGCAGCTGATGGACGGGCAGAGCCTGGCGATTGCCGGCCTGATCAAGAACAACGCCCGCCAGGCGCTGGACGCCGTGCCCGGCCTGGGCGAGGTGCCGGTGCTGGGCTCGCTGTTCCGCAGCAACGAGTTCCAGGGCGATCGCAGCGAGCTGATGTTCGTGATCACGCCGCGCCTGGTGAAACAGCTGGACCCCGGTTACTCGCTGCCCACCGACGGCTACAAGCCGCCCAGCCGGGGTGAGTTCTTCTTCGGCAACCAGATGGAAGGTCAGGGCCGGGCCGACATGCCACCGGACCGACCCGCCCCCAAGGGCCCTGCCAACCTGGAAGTGAAATAAGGAGCGCCGACCATGAACCGCAACATGCTTTCCCTCCGGACCACCCTGGGCCTGGGCGCGGTGGTGGCGCTGGCACTGGCCGGCTGCGCCAGTTCCACGCCGGTGCTCGACGCCGGCTTCGGCCAGGCGGTGCGCGACGCCCGCACCGCCCAGACGCTCAACCCCAAGGCCAGCGCCGAGAACACGCAGCCGGCTCTGGGCATCGACGGCAAGGCTGCCAGCGAGGCGCAGAAGCGCTACGTCGACTCGTTCAAGCAGCCGCCCCGCACCTTCGAGATCATCAACATCGGTGGCTCGATCACCGGCGACTGAGCGGCACAGGGCCTGGTCCGGGAGAACCTCATGCACGCAAGACGACTCCGCCGCCGCAGCGCCGTCCGCCAGCGCGGCGCGGTCGCGATCATGCTGGGCATCACGCTGGCGGTGCTGATCGGCTTCGCCGGCCTGGCCCTCGACCTCGGGCGCTTCTTCATCATCAAGAGCGAGCTGCAGAACGCGATGGACGCCTGTGCGCTGGCGGCGTCCTCGCAGCTGCGGCCCGGGCAGAACAACCCCAACGCCCTGACGCGGGCCATCGCCTACGGCCGGGTGTTCACCACCGGCGGCGTGAGCGAGAACCCGCTGGAAGGCAACATCGCCGCCATCCAGAACCGGGTGTCGTTCCAGGGCCAGGTGGTCAATGTCCAGCCCGAGAACATCACCTTTGCCGAGGACCTGGACGGCCCCTACGTGCCCCTGGCGTCGGCCGATCCGAACACCGCGGCCTTCGTGCAGTGCAGCCTGCCGCTGACCGACATCCCGGTGTTTTTCATGCGGGTGCTCAACCCGCTGCTCGACACCCAGACGGTCTCGGCCATGGCCGCGGCCACGCTGGCGCCGTCGGGCTCGTCGTGCGCGATTCCGGTGGCGGTGTGCAAGGTCGGTGCAGGTTCTACTGCGGCGACGAACTTCGGCCGCATCGTGGGAGAGTGGCTGCGTCCACCGGCCGGTCCCGGGTCGCCGTATGGCACCGGCAACTTTGGCTGGCTCGACTTCACCCCGCCGGGTGGGGGGGCCAGCGAACTGGCCAGCCTGCTCACGGGACCCGGGCAATGCGATGCAAGCATCGGCACAACGGTTGACGAGCCGGGGGCCATCTCATCGCTCGAAACGGCCTGGAATTCGCGTTTCGGCGTCTACCGGAATGGCGCGGGCAACCCGCAGGTGGGCACGGCGCCGCCGGATGTCACGGGCTATGGCTACACCGCGTCCAACTGGGCCGTGAGCGTGATGGGTGGGCGGACCATCGGCAATGCCTATGCCGGTTCCTCGGCGGGGGCCAGCAACTACATCACCAATGCGGCGAGCTACGCGCCCTACCAGGTCGCGCCGCCCAACCCGTACAACCGCATCTCATCCGCACAGCACCAGTCGCTGGGGCGCAACCGCCGGGTGGTGGTGGCGCCGGTGGTCGACTGCGAGGTGTGGAATGCCGGCACCGGGCGGCCGGTGATCGAAGGCTTTGCCTGCGTGCTGATGCTCAACCCCATGCTGGGCAGCTCTCCGGTGCCGACCCTGGAGTTCTTGGGCCTGAGCACGGCGGCGGGCAGCCCCTGCGCCACCAACGGCGAACCCGGCACCTTCGGCCCGCTGGTGCCCCAACTGGTGCAGTGACATGGCCCGCACACGCACACCCCAACACGGCGCCATCGCGGTGGAGTTCGCCCTCGTGCTGCTGCCCATGCTGATCCTCTGCTTCGGCATCACCGAGCTCGGGCGCTCGCTCTATCTCTACAACGGTCTGGTCAAGGCCACCCGGGGCGCGGCGCGCCACCTCTCTCAGCAGAACCTGGCCAGCCCGCCCGCGGGCCAGACGGCCGAGGGCATCCGGCTCGACGCCCGTTCGCTGGCGCTGTGCGGCGCCTTCGACTGCTCGGGCCAAGAACCGCTGGTACCCGGCCTCACGCTGGACATGATCAGCGTCTGCGACCCGGTGTTGTGCCCGGCGACCCACTCCAACGTCTCGACCGGCGAGGGCACGACCAGCCTGGTGTCGGTGATGGTGGGTGCGGGTGACACCGCCTACGCCTTCACCTCGGTCGTGCCCTGGGTGGTGCCGAGCATCAACTACTCGCCGATTGCCATCACCATGGCCGCGAGCACCAACTGAGAGCGGCCATGGTGCAGATCCTTCACCCTTGTGCCCGCCGCCGCAGCGCACAGCGTGGTGTGGCGGCGGTCGAATTTGCCATCGTCGCGCTGCTGTTCTTCACCCTGCTGCTGGGCATCATGGAGTTCGGCCGCTGGCTGTTCGTGCTCAACGGCGCCAACGAGGCCACGCGCCTGGGTGCACGGCTGGCGGTGGTCTGCAGCATCGAGGACGCGGACGACCTGACCGGCATCCGCGCCCGCATGAGCGACATGACCGGTGGCGGCGTGCCGGCCGACCGCATGGTGCTGGACTACGCGCCGGCCGGTTGCACCGTGGACAACTGCCGCACCGTGACCGCGCGCATCGTGGGCGCGCAGCTCACGCCCCACATCCCGTTCTTCGGCATCCCGTTCCCGATTCCCGAGTTTCCGACCAGCCTGCCGCGCGAATACATGAACAGCGCCGGCAACCCGGTGTGTCCTGTGGCGCCCGGTCCCTGATGGTTTCTCTCTGTTTGCACTTTCCGGACTGTTTCGAATGACCGCCAAGTTCTCCGTCATCTGTGCCACCGCCGACCAACGCGAGCGGGTGTTGCGCGAGTGTTCCAGCCCGCCAGGGGTGGCCATCACCGTGCATGTGGGCGGCGCCCGCAACGTGCTGTCCGTGATGCAGAAGGAGCAGCCCGACGTGCTGCTGCTGGACCTGGACCAGCCCGATGAATCGGCCTTCGAGCTGATCGACGCGGCCACCCAGCGCATCCCCGGCGTGCTGGTGCTGCTGGTGAGCGCCGATGCCTCGATGGCCGCGCTCAAGCGGGCCATGCGCGCGGGCGTGCGCGACGTGTTGCAGGCACCGCTGTCCAGCGACACGCTGAAGCTGGCGCAGGACTACCTGCGCGACGCGCGGGCCAACACCTCGCGCTTCTCCGACGCGACCGGCGAGGTGCACGCCTTCATGTCCGCCAAGGGCGGCTGCGGCGCGACCTTCCTGGCCACCAATCTGGCGTACCTGCTGGCCAAGAGCGGCCGCCGTGTGCTGCTGATCGACCTCAACCTGTACTTCGGCGACGCCGCCACCTACCTGACCGACCGCAAGCCGCCGGCCAGCGTGGTGGACCTGGCGCGGCAGGCGCGGCGGCTGGACTTCGCGCTGCTGGACGCCAGTGTGCTCAAGGTGCGCGACAACCTGGACCTGCTGGCCGCGCCTGAGCTGCCCTACCAGCTGGAGGACATGACCGCCGACAACGTGGCCGCCATGATCGGCCTGGCGCGCGCCGAATACGACTTCATCCTGCTGGACCTGGGCCGCACCATGGACCCGGCCACCGTCAAGGCGCTGGACATGGCCGAGCGGGTGGTGCTGGTGGTCGAGCAGACCCTGCCGGCACTCAAGGACGCGCGCCGTCTGGTCACCGTGTTCGAAGGGCTGGACTACCGCAAGGACAAGCTGCGCCTGGTGATCAACGGCTACGCCAGGGGCGCGCTGATCCGCCCCGAGGACGTCGAGAAGAGCGTCGGCCTGAAGGTGGACCGGCTGGTGCCGGCCAGCGAGGAGGCGGTGCTCAACGCCATCAACCGGGGCGACCCGCTGCCGCGCATCACGCCCCGCGATCCGGCGGCGCGCGCCCTGCAGCAGTGGTCACAGGACCTGTCCCCGGTCGCCGTCCAAACCGGCAAGAGCTGGTTTTCCACCCTGACCCGCGGCATGTGAACCTCCCCATCGGCCAGCACCCCGCATTTCCACCGAACGAAAGCCTGTCATGAACCTTCGAGCCCAACCCCACGAAATGCGCAGCCCTCTGCGGCCGGGTGAACTGGGGCGCCCACCCGCCGAGGACGGATCGGACCAGGCGGCGTTCCACGCCCTGCGCGACCGCGTGCACAACCAGCTGCTGGGCCGCATCGACCTGGAGGTGATGAGTTCGATGAAGCCTGAGCGGCTGCGCGAGGAACTCGGCATCCTGGTCGAGCAGCTGCTGCAGGAGTCGGGGGCCGCGCTCAATGCCATGGAGCGGCGGCGCATGGTGCTGGAGATCCAGGACGAGGTCATGGGCCTGGGGCCGCTGGAGCCCCTGCTGGCCGACCCCACGGTCTCGGACATCCTGGTCAACGGCCCCTACCAGGTGTTCGTCGAACGGCGGGGTCGGCTGGAGCTCACCGACGTGGTGTTCTCCGACGCGGACCACCTGATGAAGATCATCGACAAGATCGTCTCGCGCATCGGGCGCCGGGTCGACGAGTCCAGCCCCATGGTGGACGCGCGGCTGCAGGACGGCTCGCGGGTGAATGCGATCATTCCGCCGCTGGCGCTGGACGGGCCGCTGCTGTCGATCCGCCGCTTCGCGGTGGTGCCGCTGACCATGCGCGACCTGATCGACAAGCGCTCGCTCACACCAACGGTGGCGGCGCTGCTCTCGGCCATGGTGCAGGCCAAGATGAACATCCTCATCTCGGGTGGCACCGGCACCGGCAAGACCACGCTGCTCAACGTGCTGTCGGCCTCGATCCCCCACCACGAGCGCATCGTGACCATCGAGGACGCGGCCGAACTGCAGCTGCAGCAGCCGCACGTGGTGCGGCTGGAGACCCGCCCGCCCAACATCGAGGGCAAGGGCGAGGTGAGCCAGCGCGCGCTGGTGCGCAACAGCCTGCGCATGCGCCCGGACCGGGTGGTGCTGGGCGAGGTGCGCGGCGCCGAGGTGCTGGACATGCTGCAGGCCATGAACACCGGCCACGAAGGCTCGATGGCCACGGTGCACGCCAACTCGCCGCGCGACGCGCTGACCCGGCTGGAGAACATGGCGACCTACGGCGGTGCGGCCATCCCGCAGGACGCCATGCGCCAGCAGATCAGCTCGGCGATCAACGCGGTGATCCAGATCGCGCGGCTCAACGACGGCCGGCGCAAGCTCATCAGCCTGCAGGAAATCACCGGCATGGAGGGCGAGGTCATCACCATGCAGGAGATCTACCGCTTCACGCAGACCGGCGTGGGGCCGGACGGCACGGTGCAGGGGCACTTCCGGGCGACCGGCGTGCGGCCCAAGTTCATGGACCGGCTCAAGTCCTTCGGCCTGTCGGTGCCCGACGCCACCTTCGACCCGTCCCTGATCTTCGAGTGATGCCATGAACCTCAGCCTGGCCCTGTTCGTCCTGCTGGGTTTTCTGGCGGTGGTGCTGCTGCTGGAGGGCCTGTACGTCTACTGGAACGACACCAAGAGCCCCGAGGTGCGGCGCGTGGAAGAGCGCCTGCGCGCGATCTCCGCCGGTGGCCAGGTGGGCGGCGGCGAGTTCAAGCTGCTGCGGCAGCGCCTGCTCAGCGAGAGCCCGGCGGTGCAGCGCCTGCTGCTGAGCATCCCGCGCGCCCACCAGCTGGACCGTCTGATGCAGCAGGCGGGCGACCACAAGACGGTCTCGCACCTGCTGGGCATCTGCGCCATGCTGTTCTTCGGTGGCCTGCTCGTGGGGCTGCTGCTGCGCTGGCCCTGGTTCCTGCTGCTGGGCGTGTCGGGGCTGCTGGCCCTGGTGCCGCTGCTGCTGCTCGTGCGCCGCCGCAACAAGCGGCTGCAGAAGATCGAGGCGCAACTGCCCGACGCCATGGACCTGATGTCGCGCGCGCTGCGCGCGGGCCATGCCTTTCCGGTGGCGCTGGCGATGGTGGGCACCGAATCGCCGCAACCGATTGCCAGCGAGTTCCGCATCACCGCCGACGAGGTGGGCTTCGGGGTGTCGGTGGACAACGCGCTGAACAACCTGGCCGCGCGCGTGCCCAGCGCCGACGTGCGCTACTTCGTGATGGCGGTGATCATCCAGCGCGAAACCGGCGGCAACCTGGCCGAGCTGCTGGGCAAGCTGGCCGAACTGGTGCGCGAGCGCTTCAAGCTGTTCGCCAAGGTGCGGGTGCTGGCCGCCGAGGGCAAGCTCTCGGCCTGGATCCTCACGCTGCTGCCGTTCTGCGTGGCCGCGGTGATCGCCATCCTCAACCCCGGCTATCTGAAGGTGCTGTTCACCGACGAGATGGGTCTGCTGCTGGTCTATGGCGCGCTGGCCATGATGGCGGTGGGCATCCTGGCCATGTGGCGCATCATCGACATCAAGGTCTGAACCATGACCGAACTCACAGGCTTTCAAGGGTTGCTGCTGGGGCTGGTGTTCCTGGCGGTGGTGGGGCTGGTGCTGGGGCTGGGCCTGTGGTTCAGCCGCCGATCCGGCGTGCAGGCGCGGCTGAGCCAGCTGGGGGGTGAGGCGGAGAAAGCCCCCAGCCTGGAGGGCAACGCCGAATGGCACGCCAAGGTGGTCAAGGCGGTGGGGCCGATGGCCAAGCTGTCGGCGCCCAAGGAAGGCTGGGAACACTCGAGCCTGCGGCTGCGGTTCATGCACGCGGGCCTGCGCGAGAAAAGCTGGCCGGCGCTGTTCTTCGCGGCCAAAACCGTGCTCGCGCTGGGGCTGCCGGGGCTGTTCATGGTGGGCGCCGGCATGGCGGGGCTCAAGCTGGACACGCCGGTGCAGGTCTTCCTGCTGCTGCTGTTCGCCGCGTTGGGCTACTACCTGCCCAACGGCGTGCTCGCCCGGCTGGCCGACTGGCGCATGACCGAGGTGCAGGACGGTCTGCCCGATGCCCTGGACCTGATGACCGTGTGCGTGGAGGCCGGGCTGGGCCTGGACGCCGCCATGAACCGCGCGGCCAGCGAGATCGGCCTGCGCAGCGAGGCCCTGCAGGAAGAACTCAACCTGGTGGCCCTGGAGCTGCGCGTGGGCGTCAAGCGCGAGCTGGCGCTGCGCAACCTCGCGCTGCGCACCGGTGTGGACGACGTGGCCTCCTTCGTCGCCATGATCGTGCAGGCCGACCGCTTCGGCACCAACGTGGCCGAGGCGCTGCGCATCCAGGGCGAGACCATGCGCACGCACCGGCGCCTGCGCGCGGAAGAGCGCGCCGCCAAGATCCCGCTGAAGCTGCTGTTCCCGCTGATCTTCTTCATCTTCCCGTCGCTGATGCTGGTGCTCATGGGGCCGGCCATGATCAGCATCTACCGTGTCCTGCTGCCCACCATGGGTGGCAATGGCTGAAGCCCACGCAAGGAGAAACACCATGCACCTCAAGACCACGGCATCCCTGCTGCCCCTGTTCGGGCTGTTGGGCTGTTCCACCCTGGTGCCCGCCACGCGCGAGCAGCCCAAAGTGCACTTCGTGCCCGAGTCGGTGGTCACGCAACAGATGTCGGCCGCGCAGAGCAGCTACGCGCAGGCGCGCCAGGCGCACGAGATGGGCCAGCTCAACACCGCCGCCCGGCACTACCGCCGCGTGCTCGCGCTAGACGCCGCGCATGTCGGGGCGCTCAACGGGCTGGGCGTGATCCTGGCGCAGGACGGCCGCACCGCCGAAGCCATCGAGCTGCTGGTGAAGGCGCGCGACCTCGACCCGACAGCGGGGCACGTGCAGAACAACCTGGGCTACACGCTGCTGCGCGAACAGCGGCTGGACGAGGCCGAAGTGGCGCTGCGCATGGCGCGCGAGCTGCAACCCATGAGCCAGCAGACCCTGCGCAACCTGGCCCTGCTGGACCAGGCGCGCAGCGAGCAGGCCCGGGCCGCCAGCGCGCCGTTCCAGTCTGTCGAGGCGCCGGAAGAGGCGCGTGTTGCCGAAGCCGGCCCGCAGATCGTGACCGTGGCGCCGCAGGTGTACGAACTGCGCCTCTCGGGCGCGCTGCCCATGGCGCAGGCCGGTGGGCCGGCGGCACCTGCCGAAGGCCGGGAGATCGCCGAAATCACGCCGATGCCGGCGCCCGAGCCGGGGCACCGGCTGGTGTTCAGCCGGGAAATGGCCTCGTTCACCCGTTCGGTGACCGGGCCGGCCGACGGCGCCTCGCGGCTGGAGGTGTCGAACGGCGCGGGCGTGTCGCGGCTGGCCCGGCGCACCGCCGACCGGCTGGAACGGGAAGGCGTGGTCTCCGCCCGCCTGACCAACGCCAGCCACTTCCGCTACCCGCAAACCCGCATCGAGTACCTGCCGGGGCAGGACGCCGCGGTGCAGGCGGTAGTCGAACGACTGCCTGTGGCCGTGAAGCTGGTGCCCGTGGCCCGGCTGGACCGCAACATGAGCCTGAAACTGGTGCTGGGGCAGGACGCGGCGGGCAAGTCGATCGCCGCCTGGCTGGATGCTGGCGAGGCGCCGCGGGTGGTGCAGACGGGCGCTGGGGAGCAGCCGGTCAGCTGAGGATTGAGTAGAGAGTGCGCTATTTGGATAGAAAACTGATTGATTTCTTCTAAAACGCTAGAACAGGGATCGCTGGGCCAGCATATGGATTCCACATCTATCCAGAAAGGCTGTGTTTATCCATTCTTGGATAGATTTGACCATTTGGCTTGCCGGATACATTAAAGTTCGGCGTCGCAATTCGAAGTTGCCAACTTGTATATCATAAAGCCATGACAAAGAAAGCCGACGCTATCGATCGAATGCTCAGTGGGGACACATCTGGAAGGCTCAGATTGCTCCACGATAAGCTAGTCTCTATCGGCTTAAAGACAAGAATGCCGTCGAATACATCAACGCTTCTATTTCAAGCCACCGACCGAAACGGGAAGCGCGTGGATCTTGCCGCACTGCGAGATGTAGGGGGGGGCATCTTTTCTTTCCCCAGTTCATACTGGGTAAGTCGAAGGACATCGTTAGAGGGTGCTCTCAAAAGTATAGACAGCTCGCACTTCGTTGCTACAACTGGCGCAGTTTCCACAAGCCAGTATTCAGCCTGCCAAGTCAGCATTTCGGCAGCAACGATCGTGCAACTTGAACAGATTGCATCGGGACTGATCGCAAATCACGCTCGCGAAATAGCGGGCAACGCCTAACCATTCGCTCGAAAGCGGACTGTCCACGGCAGGCCGTCTTGCCCGCGCCATGCGCCGCGGACAAGATGCACGGCGCGGGCACGCCGTCCTGCCGCGGCCATCCGCTCAACTCGAACGTTAATTAATTCACCACGAAATGGCCCTGCACGATCCGAAGAAAATCGGAGAGACAGTGCTTGCGTTGTTGGGCGCATTCGAATTCGAAAGCGGTCGGGCATGGAAGCGGTTTGACTTCGAGGTGATGCAGTCGCTGGCGGACCAAGGCTGAATTTCCGACCCGAGGGGGCGTGCGGAGTCGGTCCGGCTGACACCTGAAGGTCTGGCACGAGCCAAGGCGCTTGCAGACCGCTTGTTTGGTTCCTGACGGTGCTTCTGGGGGAGCAAGACCCCTCTCACCCCTGTGGCAAACTCCCCCGCTTCGTTTGAAACCGGGCCGCTGGAGCCCCTTGGGACATGCAGAAAATCATCGCGCAGATCGCGCAGGAGATCCGGGTTGAGCCGCGGCAGGTGCTGGCCGCGGTGGAGTTGCTGGACGGGGGGGCGACGGTGCCCTTCATCGCCCGCTACCGCAAGGAAGTGACGGGCGGGCTGGACGACACGCAGTTGCGCGAGCTGGAGTACCGCCTGGGTTACCTGCGCGAGCTGGAAGACCGCCGCGCGACTGTGCTCAAAGCCATCGACGAGCAGGGCAAGCTGACCGACGCGCTGCGTGTGGCGATTGCCAACGCGCCCACCAAGCAGGAGCTGGAAGACATCTACCTGCCGTTCAAGCTCAAGCGCCGCACCAAGGGGCAGATCGCCCGCGAATTCGGCATCGAGCCGCTGGCCGACAAGCTGTTTGCCGACCCGACGCTGGACCCGCTGGCCGAAGCGGCCGCTTTCACCAAGCCGCCCGAGGTGCTGGACGACGGCAAGCCGGGCGCGGACTTCTCGACGCCGCAGGCGGTGCTGGACGGGGTGCGCGACATCCTCTCCGAGCGCTGGGCGGAAGACCCGGCGCTGGTGCAAAGCCTGCGCGAGTGGCTGTGGACCGAGGGCTTGCTCAAGAGCACGCGCGTGGCGACCAAGGACGAGAACAACCCGGACGTCGCCAAGTTCCGCGACTATTTTGAATACGACGAGCCGATCGGCCGCGTGCCCTCGCACCGCGCGCTGGCGGTGTTCCGCGGCCGGGCGCTGGAGATTCTGGACGTGAAGCTGGTGCAGCCGGTGGAGCCGGAGCCGGGCAAGCCGTCGCTGGCCGAGGGCAAGATTGCGCTGCACCTGGGCTGGAGCCACCAGGCCCGCAAGGCGGACGACCTGATCCGCAAGTGCGTGGCCTGGACCTGGCGCGTGAAGCTGAGCCTGTCCACCGAGCGCGACCTGTTCACCCGCCTGCGCGAGAGTGCCGAGGCGGTGGCGATCAAGGTGTTTGCCGACAACCTGCGCGACCTGCTGCTGGCCGCGCCCGCCGGCCAGAAGGCCGTGATGGGCCTGGACCCGGGCATCCGCACCGGGGTGAAGGTGGCGGTGGTGGACGCGACCGGCAAGCTGGTGGCGACGAACACGGTGTACCCGCACGAGCCGCGTCGCGACTGGGACGGCGCGCTGCACACGCTGGCGCTGCTGTGCCGCCAGCACGGCGTGCAGCTGATCGCCATTGGCAACGGCACCGCCAGCCGCGAGACCGACAAGCTGGCCGGCGACCTGATCAAGATGCTGGCCAAGGCGGGCATTGAGGGCGTGCAGAAGGTGGTGGTGAGCGAGGCCGGCGCCTCGGTCTATTCCGCCAGCGAGTTCGCGGCGCTGGAGATGCCGGACGTGGACGTGAGCCTGCGCGGCGCGGCCTCGATTGCCCGCCGCCTGCAGGACCCTCTGGCCGAGCTGGTGAAGATCGACCCCAAGAGCATCGGCGTGGGCCAGTACCAGCACGACGTGAACCAGAGCGAGCTGGCCCGCACGCTGGACGCGGTGGTGGAAGACTGCGTGAACGGCGTGGGTGTGGACCTGAACACGGCCAGCGTGCCGCTGCTGACGCGCGTGTCGGGCCTGTCGGGCTCGGTGGCCAAGGCGGTGGTGCGCTGGCGCGAGTCGCACGGCGCGTTCAGGAACCGCCAGCAGTTGCTGGAAGTGAGCGGCCTGGGCGCCAAGACCTTCGAGCTGGCGGCGGGCTTTTTGCGCATCCGCGACGGCGACAACCCGCTGGACATGACCGGCGTGCACCCGGAAACCTACCCGGTGGTCGAGCAGATCATCGCTAAGACCGGCCAGCCGGTGGCGAACCTGATGGGCCGCGCCGACATGCTCAAGACCCTCAAGCCCGAGCTGTTCGCCAACGAGAAGTTCGGCGTGATCACGGTCAAGGACATCCTGGGCGAGCTGGAAAAGCCAGGCCGCGACCCGCGCCCGGACTTCCAGGTGGCGCGCTTCAACGAGGGCGTGGACGACATCGCCGACCTGAAGGAAGGCATGGTTCTGGAGGGAACGGTGTCCAACGTCGCGCAATTCGGCGCCTTCGTCGATCTGGGCGTGCACCAGGACGGCCTGATCCACGTCAGCCAGCTGAGCCACAAGTTCGTCAACGACGCGCGAGAGGTGGTCAAAACCGGCGACATCGTCAAGGTGAAGGTGCTGGAAGTGGACGTGGCGCGCAAGCGCATCAGCCTGACCATGAAGCTGGATGCCGCGCCGGCCCGCCGGGACGGGCCGCGCGACAACCGCTACGAACCGGCGCGCGGCGGCCCGCGGGGTGGCTACTCGGGCGGGCAGGGGGGCGGCAACCGCCAGCCCGAGGCGGCCGGCGCCATGGCCTCGGCCTTTGCCAAGCTGCAGGGTCTGAACAAGCGCTGAGGCGCTGCTGAAACCGCAGGCGGGAGAGGGCGGGCGGGGCTCAAGTCGGGGGCGGGTTGGTCGATAAGGACATCAGATCGATCCACAACACCTTGGACTTCAGACCATGGAACTCGAAGCCCTGCTCAATTACCCCCGCGCACTGCCGGCGATGCCGCGTGCCGTCTCGGACCTGCTGGCCGAGATGAACAAGGACGACCCGAGTCCCAAGCGGGTGGGGGAACTGATCGGACGCGATCCGGCGCTCACCACCCGCGTGCTGCGCCTGTCCAACTCGGCGTTTTTCCGGGTCAGCCGCAAGATCGGCAGCGCCGACGAGGCGGTGGCCCTGCTGGGCATGACCCATGTGCGCTCGCTGGTCATGGCCGCGGCGCTGGGCGGCAGCTTCAAGAGCGTGCCCGGCATCGACCTCAAGCAGTTCTGGCGCTACAGCCTGCAGGCGGCGGACATCGCCAAATCGCTGGCCGGCCTGCTGCGCCAGAACCAGGGCAACGCCTTCACGGCGGGCCTGATCCACGCCATCGGCATCCTGGTAATGCACATCGCCATGCCCGACCGCATGGAACCGCTGGACTTCAGCACCCCGCCGCTGGACCTCAACCGCGCGGCCGCCGAACGCGCGATGCTGGGCTACACCTACGCCGAAGTGGGCGCCGGCATGGCCGAGAAGTGGCAGTTCCCGGAAGAAATGGTGTCCGCCCTGTCCAACCAGTTCAGCCCGTTCGAGGGCGACGCCTACGACCCGCTGGCCGGCCTGCTGCACCTGGCGTCCTGGCGCGCTCGCGCCCAGGAGCTGCAGTTGGACGACAACGGCCTGGCCGCCACCTTCCCCGACATGGTCGGCCTGACCCTGGGCCTGGACCTGGACAGCGTGCTGGGCAAGGACCCGTCCGAGTGGTCTTTCTCACAGGCGCTGGGCGCGTTCATGGATTGATCACTCAGTCCTCAAGTCCTCTCGGGAGCCGTCGAAAGCACTGAAAACCAACGGCGGTTTTTTACATAAGGATGTCTGCCATGCAGCTCGAAAAACTCCTCAAGCAGCCCAGTGCCCTCCCTTCCGCTCCCAAGGTGGTTCGAAAGCTGATGGAAACTTTCGAGCAGGACGACGTGGACCTGCTCAGGGTCGCTGCCCTGATCGAGGACGACCCGGTCCTCACCGCCAAGCTGCTGAAGATGGCCAACTCCGCCTTTTTCGGGCTGCACCGTGCGGTGACCACGGCGCGCGATGCGATCAACGTGATGGGGCTGATCAAGGTGCGCGCCCTGGTGATCGGCGCCGCCCTGGGCGACGGCTTCCACGCTGTCGGCGGCATGAACCTCAACCAGTTCTGGCGCTACAGCCTCAACAGCGCCAACCTCTCGCGCTACATCGCGCTGCCGCTGCGCATGGACGAGAGCACGGCGTTCACCGCGGGCCTGATCCACTGCATCGGCGAGCTGGTGATGCACGCCGGCATGCCCGAGGCCATGATCGACCTGGACCGCAGCATTCCCATGCTCGACCTCAAGCGGGCGCGCGCCGAACGCGGCCTGTTCGGCTACAGCTACGCCGAGGTGGGCGCGGCGCTGGCACGCGAGTGGAAGTTCCCCAAGAAGATGATCGACTCGATCGAGCACCAGGTGGCGCCGTTCGACAACGACGTCTACGAGCCCATCGCGGGTGTGATCCACATCGCGTCCTGGCGCGCGCGCGCGGCCGAGCTGTCGCTGGGCAGCGAGGCGCTGATCAACACCTACCCCGACCCGGTGGGGCTGGTGCTGGGCATCGACCCGGACATCGTGATCGGCGAGGAAATTCCCTCGCTGACCCGCGAGGAAGCCGTCGAGAGCGAGGGCTGAAGCCCGCGCCTCAGCTCTTGAGGCGCAGCATCATGGTCACCGCGCTGGCGATGGCCTGCTCGATGGTGAGCTGTTCGGCAAAGTCCTTGCCGTGCTGCAGCGCACCGAGCCACTTCCTTTCCTGAAGCGACTGGATCCACGACGGGTGCTGCGTGGCGGTGACCACGATGCGCCGCAGGTTCTCGCGGTCTGCCTCGGGCACCTGGCCCGGGCCGAACACCGCGCGCCAGTTGCCCAGCTCGGTGTTGACGCCCTGCTCGGTGAGCGAGGGCACGCCGTAGAGCGTCTTGCGCGAGGAAATCGCCAGCGGCGTGAGCGCCTTCTTCTCGATGTCGGCCTGGAACTCGCTGTAGCTGGAGATCGCCACCTGGGCTTCGCCCTTGTCCAGCAGGGCCGTCGCCTCGCGGCCGCTGGCGGTGGGCAGGTACTTCAGCTTGGTCACGTCCAGCCGCAGCTGGCGGGCGATCATGCCCGCGAGCATGTGGTCCACACCGCCGGCCGAACCGCCGGTGAAGGCGACCTTGCCCAGGTCCTTGCGCATGGCTTCCACCAGCGCGGCCATGGTGGCCGGCTGCGAGCCGGTCTTGGCCACCAGCACCATGTAGTCGTTGGTGAGCCGGGCCACCGGGCTGACCTGGGCCAGCGTCACCTCGGGTCGGCCGACCGCGATCGCACCCAGCATCACCATGCCGCCGACCAGCAGGGCGCCGGGGTCGCTGTTGTAGCGGGCCACGAAGTCGGCCAGGCCGATGGTGCCGCCCTTGCCGCCCTTGTTCTCGTAGCTGATCTTGCCGGCCAGGCCGGCGGCCTGGATGGACGCGCCGAGCGCGCGGCCGGTCTGGTCCCAGCCGCCGCCCTCGCCACCGGGGATGTAGATGCGCATGGACGCCAGCGGCTTCGGGGCCACGCCCGCAGGGGCCTGCGCGCGCAGCACCGGGTGGAAAGCGGCGGCGCTGGCCGCGCCGGCGAGCAGGAGCTGTCGTCGGTGCATTCGTGTGTCTCCTCGGGTTTCGGTTCCAATCGGCATTTCAGTTCCCTCGTCTGTCACTCTGCTGTCAACGGCGTCCGGGTTAACCCGGTGCCGCCCGAATCTGTGTCCACACCCTCATTGCGCTTCTACGCCGGGCCTGCGGCATTGCGCCACCTGCGCGAGCAGGGCCTGCGCCCGCAGGACGTCGGTGCCATTCCCGCCGCGGCGGGCGGCCCCAAGGGCCTGATCCTCGGTCCGCTGGACCGCTTCATCTTCGGCCAGTGGCTGCCGCGCAGCGCCCAGCCGGTCGACCTGGTGGGCGCGTCCATCGGCGCCTGGCGCATGGCCACCGCCTGCCTGGACGACCCCGCGGCGGCGCTGATGCACCTGCAGCGCGAATACATCGCCCAGCATTTCGAGCTGCCGCCCGGAAAGAAGCGCGCCACGCCCGAGCAGATCAGCGGGCAGTTCGCGAGCAACTTACAGCGCTTCTATGGCGGCCGTGTGAACGAGGTGCTGGCGCACCCGCGCTACCGCCTGCACATCGTGGCCTCGCGCGGGCGCCACCTGCTGGCGCGCGACGGCGCCCTGCGCACGCCGCTGGGCTATCTGGGCGCCTTCGTCAGCAACGCGGTGGGCCGCAAGGCGCTGGGCGCCTGGCTGGAGCGGGTGGTGTTCTCCTCGGCGGCCTCGGGCCACGCGGCGCCCCTGCCGTTCGCCACCCACGACTTCCGCACGCGCCAGATTCCGCTCAGCGCCGAGAACTTCATGCCGGCGCTGCAGGCCAGCTGCTCGATTCCCTTCGTGCTGCGGCCGGTGCAGCACATCCCGGGCGCGCCGGCCGGCGCCTACTGGGACGGCGGTATCACCGACTACCACCTGCACCTGCACTACCGCACGCCCGAGGCGTCGCCCATCGTGCTCTACCCGCACTTCCAGCAGGCCGTGGTGCCGGGCTGGCTGGACAAGGCCTGGAAGCGGCGGCATGTGGCCAGCCACGCGCTGGACCGCATGCTGGTGATCGCGCCCGACCCCGGCTGGGTGCGCACCCTGCCCGAAGGCAAGCTGCCCGACCGCAACGACTTCACCCGCTACGGCCAGGACCTGGCGGGCCGCATGAAGGTGTGGAACGGCGCGACCGCGGCGGCCGAACAACTGGCCGACGAGTTCGCGCAGTGGCTGGAGCGGCCCGACCTCTCGCGCGTCGAGCCGCTCTGAAGCGGCTCGCTCAGCCTGCCGGCTGCAGCCGCAGGTGGCGGCCGTACTTGTCGGCCAGGTAGCGCTCGGCGTGTTCCAGCATGAAGTAGCGGAAGGCCTCGGCCGAGGGTGAGAGCAGCTTGGACAGCGTGTGCACCACGTTCCAGGCGCGCACGATGGGCGTGCCCTCGACATCGAGGATGGCGATCAGACCGTGTTCGAGTTCAAGTCCGATGGTGTGCAGCGAGAGGAAGCTGATGCCCATGCCGGCCATCACCGCCTGCTTGATGGTCTCGTTGCTGCCCATCTCCATCACCACGCGCGGCTCCATGCGCGACTTCTCCAGGAATTTCTCCATCGCCGCCCGCGTGCCCGAACCCGGTTCGCGCAGGATGAAGCCGTAGGGCCGCAGGCTCTCCACCGTGGGGTGGCCGATGCGCATCAGCGGGTGGTCCACCGGCGCCACGAACACATGCGGGTGGGCCGCGAAGGGCTCGACGCGCGTGGCCAGTTCGCGGGGCGGGCGGCCCATGATGGCGATGTCCACCTCGTTGCCCTGCAGCATCTTCACCAGCTGCTCGCGGTTGCCCACCTCCAGCCGGATTTCCACCCCCTGGTGTTCGTGCTGGAACTGCGCCAGCAGCGGCGGCAGGAAGTACTTGGCGGTGCTCACCATGCCGATGGTCAGCTGCCCGGCCTCGACCTGCTTGAGGCGCGCAGCGGTGTCCTCGGCGTCCTTGAGCGTGGCCAGCACCTTGCGTGCGTAGACCAGCATGTACTCGCCGGCCGTGGTCAGCGCCACCTGCCGCCCCGAGCGCTCGAACAGCGGCAGGCCGACGTGGCCCTCCAGCTCCTTGATCTGCATCGTGACCGCGGGCGGCGTGAGGTGAAGGGCCTCGGCCGCGCGCGCGAAGCTGAGGTGGCGGGCCACCTCGTTGAACACCCGCAGCTGACGGAAGGTGGCGTTCTTCATTAAGTAATCGCTTAAGTGAAAGTCAACGATATGTGAATTTACCTTATTTGAATTGCTCCCTACAGTCCCTTCACCCCCTCGAATCCCATTGCATAAAAAGGTGAACGGACATGCTCAAGGCCCTGATCTTCGACGTTGACGGCACGCTGGCCGACACCGAAGGCCTGCACCTGGAGGCTTTCAACCACGCCTTCCGCCAGGAAGGGCTGGACTGGCGCTGGGGGGTGGACGAGTACATCCGCCTGCTGGACATTTCCGGCGGGCGCGAGCGGCTGATGCACTACTGGCAGAGCGTGAACCCCGAGCACAAGGAGGTCGACGCGGGCGCGGTGAAGGATCTGGTGACCCGACTGCACGAGACCAAGACCGCGTACTACGAGAACGCGGTGCTCCAGGGCGCCGTGACCCTGCGGCCCGGCGTGCTGGCGCTGATGAGCGAGGCCCGCGCCCAGGGCCTGCAGCTGGCCATTGCCACCACCACCTCGCCGGTGAACATCGCGGCCCTGCTGCGCACAGCCATCGGCCCCGACTGGCGCGGGCACTTTCTGGCCGTCGGCGATGCCAGCAACGCGCCCATCAAGAAGCCGCACCCGCAGGTCTACATGAAGGTGCTGGCCGACCTGGGCTTCCGCGCCGCCGACTGCGTGGCCTTCGAGGACTCGTCCAACGGCCTGCGCGCCGCGACAGCCGCAGGCCTGAAGACGGTGATCACGCCCAACCGCTTCACCGCCCACCACGACTTCAAGGGTGCGCTGCGCACCGTGACCGACCTGACGCAGGTCAGCGTGCCGCGGCTGCGCGAGTGGCATGCCTGCTGAGCCTTTCCCGTCCGCACCACCAACCACCATGTCCGCCATCCGCATCGCCCCCTCCATCCTCTCGGCCGACTTCGCCCGCCTGGGCGAGGAGGTGCGGGCCATCGAAACCGCGGGCGCCGACCTGGTGCACTTCGACGTGATGGACAACCACTACGTGCCCAACCTCACCATCGGGCCGCTGGTCTGCGAGGCGATCCGCCCGCACGTGACCATCGGCATCGACGTGCACCTGATGGTGGAGCCGGTGGACGCGCTGATCCCGCTGTTCGCCAAGGCCGGCGCCAACCTCATCAGCTTCCACCCCGAAGCCAGCCGCCATGTGGACCGCACGCTGCAGCTGATCCGCGACCACGGCTGCAAGGCCGGCCTGGTGTTCAACCCGGCCACGCCGCTTGCGCTGATGGACCACGTCATGGACAAGCTGGACCTGGTGCTTCTGATGAGCGTGAACCCGGGCTTCGGCGGCCAGAAGTTCATTCCGTCCACTTTGCCGAAGCTGCGCGCCGCGCGCCGGCGCATCGAGGCGGCGCGCGCCGAGACCGGCCGCGAGATCTGGCTGGAAGTGGACGGCGGCGTGAAGGTGGACAACATCGCCGACATCGTGGCCGCCGGGGCCGACACCCTGGTGGCCGGCAGCGCGGTGTTCGGCGCGCCCGACAACGACGGCGGGTATCGCAACGTGATGAACGAATTGCGCCGCAACGCCGCCCAAGCCTCGAATTCCTGAACCCCCCGAAAGCCTGCCATGACCACGCGCCGCCGCTTCACGCTCACGCAATACCTGATCGAACAACGCCGCCGCTACCCGGGTGCCAGCGGCGACTTCAACGCCTTGCTGCTGGACGTGGCCCTGGCCTGCAAGGCCATCGCGCGCTCGGTCGCCTTCGGTGAACTCGGCGGCGTGCTGGGCAACCCCGGTGCCGAGCCCGAGGTGAGCACCAGCGTCAACGTGCAGGGCGAGGTGCAGAAGAAGCTGGACGTGATCAGCAACGAGTACTTCACCCAGATGACCGAGTGGGGCGGCCACCTGGCGGGCATGGCGTCCGAAGAAATGGACCACCCGTACCAGATTCCCGAGACGCAGCAGCGCGGCAAGTACCTGCTGGTGTTCGACCCGCTCGATGGTTCGAGCAACATCGACGTGAACGTGACCGTGGGTTCGATCTTCTCCATCCTGCGCGCGCCGCAGGACGTGATCGACTCCGGCCGCGACGTGGTGGAGGCCGATTTCCTGCAGCCCGGCACGCAGCAGATGGCCGCGGGCTACGCGCTCTATGGCCCCACCACCATGCTGGTGCTGACGGTGGGCAACGGCGTGGCCGGCTTCACGCTGGACCCGAACCTGGGCCAGTTCATGCTGACCCACCCGAACCTGAAGGTGCCCGAGGACACGCAGGAGTTCGCGATCAACGCGTCCAACAGCCGGTTCTGGGAAGCGCCCGTGAAGCGCTATGTGGACGAGTGCCTGGCCGGCAAGACCGGCCCGCGTGGCAAGGACTTCAACATGCGCTGGATCGCGTCCATGGTGGCCGAGGCGCACCGCATCCTCATGCGCGGTGGCGTGTTCATGTACCCGCGCGACACCAAGGACACCAGCAAGCCCGGCCGCCTGCGCCTGATGTACGAGGCCAACCCGATCGCCATGATCATGGAGCAGGCCGGCGGCCGCGCCAGCACCGGCCGCGAACCCATGCTCACCGTGCAGCCCACCGCGCTGCACCAGCGCATCGGCCTGGTCTTCGGCAGCAAACACGAGGTCGAGCGCATCGAGCGCTACCACCGCGAACCCGTGGCCTACAAGGACGACAACCCGCTGTTCGCCGAGCGAAGCCTCTTCCGCGCC
The DNA here is from genome assembly GCF_001592285.1 of Hydrogenophaga pseudoflava NBRC 102511. Taxonomy (GTDB): domain Bacteria; phylum Pseudomonadota; class Gammaproteobacteria; order Burkholderiales; family Burkholderiaceae_C; genus Hydrogenophaga; species Hydrogenophaga pseudoflava. The sequence goes on from NZ_BCWQ01000009.1 coordinate 197,295, forward strand.
TGAGCGCCGCACCGCATTTTTCATCTCCGGAGACAAGCCATGTCAGAACGACACCCCATCATCGCGATCACGGGTTCCAGCGGCGCGGGCACCTCGACCGTCACGCGCACCTTCCAGAACATCTTCCGCCGCGAGGAGCTGACCGCCGCCGTCATCGAGGGCGACAGCTTCCACCGCTACGACCGCAAGGCCATGAAGGTCCGCATGGCCGACGAAGAGGCCAAGGGCAACCAGCACTTCAGCCACTTCGGTGCCGAGGGCAACCTGTTCGAGGAGATCGAAGGCCTGTTCCGCCAGTACGCCACCGACGGCACCGGCAAGTGCCGCAAGTACCTGCACAACGCCGAAGAAGCGGCGCCCTACCAGCAGGAACCGGGCACCTTCACGCCCTGGGAAGAGATCCCGGCCGACACCGACCTGCTGTTCTACGAAGGCCTGCACGGCGCGGTGAAGACCGACACCGTGGACATTGCGCGCTACCCCGACCTGCTGATCGGCGTGGTGCCCTCGATCAACCTGGAATGGACGCAGAAGCTGATCCGCGACAAGACCCAGCGCGGCTACAGCCAGGAGGCGGTGGTCGACACCATCCTGCGCCGCATGCCCGATTACGTGAACTACATCGTCCCGCAGTTCGGCCTGACCCATGTGAACTTCCAGCGCGTGCCGGTGGTGGACACCTCCAACCCCTTCATCGCGCGCGACATTCCCAGCGCCGACGAGAGCATGGTGGTGATCCGCTTCGCCAAGCCCAAGGGCATCGACTTCCAGTACCTGCTGTCCATGATCAACGGCTCGTGGATGAGCCGCGCCAACACCATCGTGGTGCCGGGCGGCAAGATGGAACTGGCCATGCAGCTGATCTTCACGCCCTTCATCTGGCGGATGATGGAACGCAAGAAGCGCGCCCTCGGGCAGGGTTGATCGGGACGAGGAGACAGACATGAAAAACCCGACCCCCGAACTCGCCCGCCAGATGGCCAACGCCATCCGCATGCTCGCCGTCGACGCGGTCGAGAAAGCCAAGAGCGGCCACCCCGGCGCACCCATGGGCATGGCCGACATCGCCGAGGTGCTGTGGAACCGGCACCTCAAACACAACCCGGCCAACCCGCAATGGCCGGACCGCGACCGCTTCGTGCTCTCCAACGGCCATGGCTCGATGCTGATCTACGCGCTGCTGCACCTCACCGGCTACGACCTGCCGATGGAGGAACTGAAGAAGTTTCGCCAGCTGCACAGCAAGACCGCGGGCCACCCCGAGGTCGGCATCACCCCCGGCGTGGAGACCACCACCGGCCCGCTGGGCCAGGGCATCAGCAACGCCGTGGGCATGGCGCTGGCCGAGAAGCTGCTGGCGCAGGAGTTCAACCGCCCGGACCACACCATCGTCGACCACTTCACCCATGTGTTCCTGGGCGACGGCTGCATGATGGAAGGCATCAGCCACGAGGCCTGCGCGCTGGCCGGCACGCTGCGCCTGTCCAGGCTGGTGGCCTTCTACGACGACAACGGCATCTCCATCGACGGCCACGTCGAGGGCTGGTTCACCGACGACACGCCCAAGCGCTTCGAGGCCTACGGCTGGCACGTGATTCCGGACGTGGACGGTCACGACCCGGTCGCCATCGAGGCCGCACTGGTCGCAGCGAAGCAGCAGGGCGCGCGCTCCGACGGCAAGCCGACCCTCATCTGCTGCAAGACCGTGATCGGCATGGGCTCGCCCAACAAGGCCGGCACGCACGACGTGCACGGTGCGGCCCTGGGCGCGGCCGAGGTGCAGGCCACGCGCGAGGCCCTGGGCTGGACGGCGGCGCCGTTCGAGATTCCGGCCGAGATCGCCGCCGCATGGAACGCCCGCGAGCGCGGTGCCGCGGCCGAACGCGAATGGCGCCAGCGCTTCGAGGCCTACCGCACCGAGTTCCCCACCGAGGCGGCCGAGTTCGAGCGCCGCATGGCGGGCGAGCTGCCGGCCGATTTCGAGGCCCGCCTGCCCGCGTTGTTCGAGTCCATCAGCGCCAAGACCGACCCGGTGGCCACGCGCAAGGCCAGCCAGAACGCGCTGGATGCGTTCAGCGCCCTGGTGCCCGAGTTCTTCGGCGGCAGCGCCGACCTCACGGGCTCCAACCTCACCAACTTCAAGGGCTGCGTGAAGGCGGGCCGCGACACCTGGGGCAACCACCTGAGCTACGGCGTGCGCGAGTTCGGCATGGCCGCGATCATGAACGGCATTGCGCTGCACGGCGGCTACATCCCGTACGGTGGCACCTTCCTCACGTTCAGCGACTACAGCCGCAACGCCATCCGCATGGCCGCGCTGATGAAGCAGCGTGTGATCCACGTCTTCACGCACGACTCCATCGGTCTGGGCGAGGACGGCCCGACGCACCAGAGCGTCGAGCATGTGCCCAGCCTGCGCCTCATCCCGGGTCTTGACGTGTGGCGCCCGGCCGACGGGCTGGAGACCGCGGTCGCCTGGGCCTGCGCCATCGAACGCCGCGACGGCCCGAGCGCGCTGTGTCTCTCGCGCCAGAACCTGCCGTGTGTGACCGGCCAGGTCACCGCAGGGCAGATCCGCCGGGGTGGCTACGTCCTGTCCGACATGGAGAGCCCACAGGCGGTGATCGTGGCCACGGGGTCGGAGATCGAGATCGCGCTGGCGGCCCAGAAGGTGCTGGCCGCCGACGGCGTGCGCACCCGCGTGGTCTCCATGCCCAGCACCAATGTGTTCGACCGCCAGAGCGAGGCCTACCAGGACAAGGTGCTGCCGCTCTCGCTGCCCACGGTGGCGGTGGAGGCCGCGCACCCCGATTTCTGGCGCAAGTACGTGGGCCGCACCGGCGTGGTGGTGGGCATCGCCACGTTCGGCGAGTCGGCGCCGGCCAAAGAGCTGTACCAGCACTTCGGCATCACGGCCGGGCGCGTGGCCGATGCTGTGCGAACCCTGGCGCACCGCGCTTCGCACCGCCGCGAGGAGCCGCTGCCCGAGCACATCGTCGTGGGAACCCACTGATGGACGCCCGCCTTTTTGACATGGTGCTGTTCGATCTCGACGGCACCCTGGTGGAGACTGCGCCCGAGATCGCCGATGCGGTCAACGACACGCTCACCGGTCTGGGCCATGCGCCCGTGGCGCAGCAGCAGGTGGACGACTGGATCGGACACGGCACGCGCGAGCTGCTGATCAAGGCCCTGGCGCAGGCCCTGGGCATCGCACCGGCCGAGGTGCGCGCGTCCGACGCCTTCGGCCCCATCGAGGCCGAGTTCGGCCAGCACTACCAGGCGCGCTGCGGCACGCGCAGCCACCTCTATCCGAAGGTGCGCGAGAGCCTGGAGGCGCTGCGTGCGGCAGGCGTGAAGCTGGCGGTGGTGACCAACAAGGAAGGGCGCTACACGCAGACCGTGCTGGACGTGCACGGCCTCACGCCGCTGTTTCACCGCGTCATCAGCGGCGACACGCTGCCGGTGAAGAAGCCGGACCCTGCCGCCATCCACGACTGCCTGCAGCGCTTCGGTGTGGCGCGCGAACGGGCCCTGTTCGTGGGCGACTCGTCCATCGACGTGGCCACCGCGCGCAACGCCGGCATCGCCGTCTGGGCGCTGCCCTATGGCTACAACATGGGCGAACCGATCGAGGCCTGCGGGCCCGACCGCGTGATCCCCGACCTTTCGGCGTTGACCACCTCGCTGAGCCTGCGTGCCAACGCCGCTTCGGCCTGAACGCCTCTTTTATTTATTTCATCCGGAGACAGAAGACATGAGCCTCAAGATCGGCATCAACGGCTTCGGCCGCATCGGCCGCATGGTGTTCCGCGCGGTGGCGCAGGAAGCGGAGTTCAAGGACATCGAGGTCGTGGCCATCAACGACCTGCTGGAGCCCGACTACCTGGCCTACATGCTGCAATACGACAGCGTGCACGGCCGCTTCAAGGGCACGGTGGCCGTGGACGGGAATCACCTGGTGGTCAACGGCCGCAAGATCCGCCTGACGGCCGAGAAGGACCCGGCGAACCTGAAGTGGAATGAGGTGGGCGCCGACGTGGTGATCGAGTCCACCGGCTTCTTCCTCACCAAGGACACCTGCCAGAAGCACCTGGAAGCCGGTGCCAGGAAGGTCGTGCAGTCGGCGCCGTCCAAGGACGACACGCCCATGTTCGTGTACGGCGTGAACCATGCGACCTACGCGGGCGAAGCCATCGTGTCCGCCGCGTCCTGCACCACCAACTGCCTGGCCCCGGTGGCCAAGGTGCTCAACGACCGCTTCGGCATCAGGCGCGGCCTGATGACCACGGTGCACGCGGCGACCGCCACGCAGAAGACCGTGGACGGCCCGTCGAGCAAGGACTGGCGCGGTGGCCGCGGCATCCTGGAAAACATCATCCCCAGCAGCACCGGCGCCGCCAAGGCCGTGGGTGTGGTGCTGCCGGAACTGAACAAGAAGCTCACCGGCATGGCCTTCCGCGTGCCGACCTCCGACGTGTCGGTGGTGGACCTGACGATGGAGTTGAACACAGAGGCCACCTACGACGACATCTGCGCCGCGATGAAAGCCGCCAGCGAAGGGCCGCTCAAGGGCGTGCTGGGCTACACCGGCGACAAGGTGGTCTCCACCGACTTCCGCGGCTGTTCCATGCCCTCGATCTTCGACGCCGACGCCGGCATCGCGCTGGACAAGAGCTTCGTGAAGGTGGTGAGCTGGTACGACAACGAGTACGGCTACACCTGCAACATGATGCGTTTCGTGCAGCACGTGGGCGCGAACTGAACCGGGAGGTCGCGATGAAATTCCTCCGATTCAGCGACGTGTGCCGCAGCGGCTTCGCCCGCGGCAAACGCGTCTTCATCCGGGCCGATCTCAATGTGCCCATGGACGACGACGGCAACATCACCGAAGACACGCGCGTGCGCGCCAGCATCCCCGCGATCCGGATGGCGCTGGACGCCGGCGCGGCCGTGATGGTCACCTCCCACCTGGGCCGCCCCACCGAAGGCGAGTTCAAGCTTGAAGACTCACTCTCTCCTGTGGCTCGGCGGCTGTCCGACCTGCTCGGCATCGAGGTGCGGCTGGTGTCCGGCTGGGTGGACGGCGGCTTTGCCGTCGGCCCCGGC
>NZ_BCWQ01000010.1 GCF_001592285.1 Hydrogenophaga pseudoflava NBRC 102511
TTTTTCAGCTCCAAAACAAAATTGCCGAAACACCAGAACAAAGATGGTGCCCTTGGCGGGAATCGGACCCGCGACCTCTCCCTTACCAAGGGAGTGCTCTACCACTGAGCCACAAGGGCCAAGACATCCGACACACGCCGGATACCCTGAAATTCAAAATCCACGCCCGCTGGTCAGGCGGAGTCAACAACCAAAGATGGAGCGGGAGACGGGAATCGAACCCGCGTCATCAGCTTGGAAGGCTGGGGTTCTACCATTGAACTACTCCCGCACAGATTTCCATCGCTCTCACATCTGCAGTCATTGGTGGAGGGGGCTGGATTCGAACCAGCGTACTCGCAAGAGGGCAGATTTACAGTCTGCTGCCATTAACCACTCGGCCACCCCTCCACAAACGCAGCCCGACATTATGCCACGGTTTTTTTGACCGTGTCACTCAACGCCATCAACGACCAGTCAATTGGAGCAACACCCTGCTCCGCCAGCCACCGGTTCGCCGCACCAAAGTGGCCACACCCCAGGAACGGGACCGGACCGCGACTGGCAGACAAGGGTGACGGGTGGTTGGCACACAGCACCTTGTGGCGGGACACATCGATCAAGTCGGCCTTCTTCTGGGCGTGAGCCCCCCACAACAAAAACACCTTTGGCACGGCAGATGCACTGCAAGCCTCGATGACGGCATCGGTGAGCACTTCCCAGCCCTGCCCTGCATGACTACCCGCCTGACCATCCTCCACCGTCAGGCAGGTGTTGAGCAGCAACACGCCTTGTCGCGCCCACGGCGCCAGTGAGCCATCTTCCGGCTCCGGCAGTCCGAGGTCACGGCATAGCTCCTTGAAGATGTTGCGCAGGCTCGGGGGTTTGCGCACAACCGATGCCACTGAAAACGCCAGCCCTTCGGCCTGACCTGGCCCGTGATAAGGGTCCTGCCCGACGATCACCACACGGACATCGGCCGGACCTCCCCAGGACAAGGCCCGCAAAGGTTCTGGCGGATAGATCACCGCGCCGACCCGCAGGCGTTCGCGAAGGAAAGCCAGCAGCCCCTGTCCGGCCTTGTCCGACCAGAATCGGTCGAGCACCGGGCGCCAGGTCTCTGCGACCGGCCAACGCGCCGGGTCGATCTCCCTGAGCCAGGGCACCGGATCGGTCGATGGCCGCGTCGGCGCCACGCCGTCCCATTCAAAAGATTCCTGTCGCATGAACGCGATTCAGGAAAACAGCTCGGCCAGCGCCAGCCCGGGCTCGGGTGCACGCATGAAGGCCTCGCCCACCAGGAAGGCATGCACACCAGCCTCGCGCATGGTTCGCACATTCTCTCGCCCGAGGATCCCGGACTCGGTGACCAGCAGCCGGTCGGCCGGCACCTCGGGCAGCATGTCCAGGGTGGTTTGCAGGGTCACTTCGAAAGTGCGCAGGTTCCGGTTGTTGATGCCCAGCAGTGGCGTTTTCAGCCTGAGCGCACGATGCAGCTCGTCGCGGTCGTGCACCTCGACCAGCACCGCCATGTTCATGCCCATGGCGATGGCCTCCAGGTCGGCCATCTGCGCATCGTCCAGGCAGGCGGCGATCAGCAGGATGCAGTCCGCCCCCATGGCCCGGGCCTCGTAGACCTGGTAGGGGTCGACCATGAAGTCTTTGCGCAGCACCGGCAGATCGCAGCTGGCTCGCGCCTGCTTGAGGTAGTCCGCGCTGCCCTGGAAGAACTGGCGGTCGGTCAGCACCGACAGGCAGGCTGCACTGACCCGGCCATCGCCCTCGGCATAGCTCTGGGCAATGTCGGCAGGAATGAAGTCCTCGCGAATCACGCCCTTGCTCGGACTGGCTTTTTTTATCTCGGCAATCACCGCCGCTTGTCCCGCGGCGATCTTGGCGCGCAACGCACCTTCGAAATCGCGGGTCAGCACACGGCTTTCGGCATCAAAGCGCATCGCCTCCAACGGCTTCTTCTTGCGCGCGGCGGCGATCTCTTCGCGCTTGACCGCGACGATCTGGTTCAGGATGTCACTCATGTTTCTGCGATTCCTCGGGCCGCGGAGTCTGCAGCACCTTCTTGATGACGCGGTGCATGACCACACCGGCGATGATGAACAGGGCGGAGACGCCCAACGCAATCCAGGCGCCTTCGCTCTGCAGCCACACGGGCACGGAGCACCTCAGACGCCCGCGCCAGCGACAGCCGACTGGGTGAACACCTGCAGCTCGCGCAGCTTGGCCGCCGCCGCGCCCGATTCAAGGGTTCGGCGCGCCAGCGCAATGCCCTGCGCCATGTCGGGGGCGACGTTGGCCGCGTAGAGCGCCACGCCGGCGTTGAGCGCCACGATGTCGCGGGCCGCCTTGAGCACTGGATCGTCCCGGTTCTCCAGCACGCCCAGCAGCATCGCCTTGGAGTCCTCGGGCGTCTCCACGCGCAGCGCGCGGCTGCTGGCCATGGTCAGGCCGAAATCCTCGGGGTGGATTTCGTACTCGGCGATCTCGCCGTTCTTAAGTTCCCCCACCATGGTGGCAGCGCCCAGCGACACTTCGTCCATGCCGTCCCGGCCATAGACCACGACCGCATGCTCGGCGCCCAGCCGCTGCAGCGCGCGCACCTGAATGCCGACCAGGTCGGGGTGGAACACGCCCATCAGGATGTTGGGCGCCGAGGCCGGATTGGTCAGCGGGCCAAGAATGTTGAAGATGGTCTTGATGCCCAGCTCGCGGCGCACCGGCGCCACGTTCTTCATGGCCGGGTGGTGGTTGGGGGCGAACATGAAGCCCACACCCACCTCGGCGATGCTGCGCGCGATCACGTCCGGCGGCAGGTTGATGTTGATGCCCAGGCTCTCCAGCACGTCGGCGCTGCCGCTTTTGCTGGAGACACTGCGTCCGCCGTGCTTGCTGACCTTGGCGCCCGCAGCGGCAGCCACGAACATGGCGCAGGTGGAGATGTTGAACGTGTGCGAGCCGTCGCCGCCCGTGCCCACGATGTCCACCAGGTGCGTCTTGTCGGCCACATGCACCTTGGTCGAGAACTCGCGCATCACCTGAGCAGCGGCGGTGATCTCGCCAATGGTTTCTTTCTTCACGCGCAGCCCGGTGATCAGGGCCGCCATCATCACGGGCGACATCTCGCCACCCATGATCATGCGCATGAGGTGCAGCATCTCGTCGTGGAAGATTTCGCGGTGCTCGATGGTGCGCTGCAGGGCTTCCTGCGGGGTGATCTTGTGGGCGTGGGGCATGGGGGTCTCCGGAAATCAGCGGGAAGGATTGTCGGACAGGGCGAGCTTGAGGCCAAAGCCGATGAACATGAGGCCGGCCGCGCGGTCCATCCAGTGCATGGCGCGCTGCACCGCACCAACGCGGCGCGAGGCCCAGCCGGCCAGCCAGGCGTAGCCGAAGTTGATCGGCAGCGAGTTCAGGTTGAACAGCAGACCCAGCAGCAGAAAGGCGGTCACCTTGTCCTCGGTGCCCGGCGCGATGAACTGCGGCACAAAGGCCAGGAAGAACAGCGCCACCTTGGGGTTCAGGACATTGGTCAGAAAACCTTGGCGGTACACGCGCCACAGATTCACCGCCGCCACCTCCGCGCTCACGCCCGCCGGCACGATGGAAGAACCACCGCCCTTGGCCAGCAGCAACTTGACGCCCATCCACATCAGGTAAGCCGCACCCGCCCACTTGAGCAAGGTGAAAGCTGTGGCTGAGGTGGCCAGCAACGCGCCGACGCCGAGGGCGGCGGCAAACACGTGGACGAAACAGCCGCTGACGACCCCCAGCGCGGCCACCATGCCGGCCCGCACACCGCTCTTGAGCGCGCTGCTGACGATGTAGAGCACATCGGGACCGGGCGTGAGGTTGAGCAGCCAGCCCGCCGCGATGAACATGAGAAGTTGCGTCGAATCGGGCATGGCGTTGTTCCTGGACCGATCAGTAGGGGCCGGTGCGCCCGGCTGCGGTGCCCGCTGCGGGCGCCTCGACAAAGAAGCGGCGCACGGTGGCGAGGGCATGGTCGATGCCAGCGGTGTCCACATCGAGGTGGGTCACGAAACGCAGGCCGATCAGCCCGGTGGCCAGCACGCCGTGCGCTTTCAAGAACTCCAGCAACGCCGGACCTTGGCCATCGGCCACGTCGACGAAGACGATGTTGGTTTCAGCCGATTTCACCGTCAGACCATCGATGCCGCGCAGGCCGTCGGCCAGCCGCCGCGCGTTGGCGTGGTCTTCGACCAGACGCTCCGCATGGTGATCCAGCGCGTGCAGCGCGCAGGCTGCCAGCAGTCCCGCTTGGCGCAGGCCGCCGCCGGCCATCTTGCGGATGCGGCGCGCGCGCGCAATCAGTTCGTGCGACCCGCACAGGGCCGACCCCACCGGTGCGCCTAGGCCCTTGCTGAAGCAGACGGACAGGCTGTCGAAGTGGTCGGCAATCTCGCGCAGGCGGGCGAACGTGGTCTGCTCCGGCGCGGCCGACGCGACAGCAGCGTTGAACACGCGCGCGCCGTCCAGATGCGTATTGAGGCCCTTCTCCCGAGCCAGTGCTGTCGCGGTGCGCAGGTATTCGTCCGGCATCACGTGGCCGTTCCAGGTGTTCTCCAGACACAGCAACCGGGTGCGCGCGAAGTGCGGATCGTCGGGTTTGATGGCCGCGGCAATGTCGGGGAGCGCCATGCGACCTTGCGCATCCTGTGTCAGCGGCTGCGGCTGGACACTGCCGAACACCGCCGCGCCGCCACCCTCGTAGCGGTAGGTGTGGGCCAGCTGACCGACGATGTACTCGTCACCGCGTCCGCAATGCGCCAGGATGCCGCAGAGGTTGCTCTGCGTGCCCGAGGGCATGAACAGCGCGGCCTCCTTGCCGGTCAGCGCTGCCATGCGTTCCTGCAGCGCGTTGACCGTCGGATCATCGCCGAACACATCGTCGCCCAGCGGCGCGGCCATCATGGCCTCCCGCATGGCGGCCGTGGGTTGGGTGACAGTGTCGCTGCGCAGATCGACAGTTTTCATGCCTGCTCCAGGAAGTTCTTGAGCATGGCGTGCCCGTGCTCGGTCAGGATGCTCTCGGGGTGGAACTGCACGCCTTCGATGGCCAGGGTCTTGTGCTTGACGCCCATGATCTCGCCGTCCGGCGTCCAGGCCGTCACCTTGAGGCAGTCGGGGCAGCTTTCGCGTTCGATGGCCAGCGAGTGGTATCGGTTGACCGTGAACTGCTCGGGCAGGTTCGCGAACACGCCCTCCTGCGTCGTGGTAATCACGCTGGTCTTGCCGTGCATCAGCTCCTGCGCGCGGATGATCTTGCCGCCGAAGGCTGCTCCGACAGCCTGATGACCCAGGCAGACGCCGAGGATGGGCAGCTTGCCGGCAAAGTGCTGGATGGCCGGCACCGAGATGCCGGCCTCGGCCGGCGAGCAGGGGCCGGGCGAGATGACCAGGCGGTCGATCTGGCCGGCGTCGAGCCGGCGCTGGATCTCGTCCACCGTGATCTCGTCGTTGCGCACGACGGTCACGTCGGCACCCAATTCACCGAAGTACTGCACGATGTTGAAGGTGAACGAGTCGTAGTTGTCCACCATGAGCAGCTGGATTTTTTTGTTCGTGGTCATAGCGTTCACTCCAGACCTTCTTCCACCAGTTCCGCGGCCCGCAGCAGCGCCCGCGCCTTGTGTTCGGTTTCCCTCCATTCCATCTCGGGCACCGAGTCGGCCACCACACCGGCCGCGGCCTGCACGTGCAGGGTCTGGTCCTTGATGATCGCGGTGCGGATGGCGATCGCCACGTCCATGTCGCCGGCGTAGCTGAGATACCCGCAGGCGCCGCCGTAAATGCCGCGCTTGACCGGCTCGAGCTGGTCGATCAGTTCCATGGCATGCACCTTGGGCGCACCGGTCAGCGTGCCGGCCGGGAAGGTGGCCTTGAGCACGTCCATGTTGGTCATGCCGTCGTTCAGCACGCCCTCGACGTTGCTCACGATGTGCATGACGTGGCTGTAGCGCTCGACCACGAAGGCCTCGGTCACCTTGACCGTGCCGATCTTGGCGATGCGGCCGATGTCGTTGCGCGCCAGATCGATCAGCATCACATGCTCGGCGCGCTCCTTGGGATCGGCCAGCAGCTCGACCTCGGTCGCCTTGTCCTTCTCGGGCGTGGCGCCGCGCGGGCGGGTGCCGGCCAGCGGGCGGATGATGACCTTCTGCCCCTCTTCCGTGTGCTCCTGGCGCACCAGGATCTCGGGCGACGCCCCCACCACGTGGAAATTCCCGAAGTGGTAGTAGTACATGTAGGGGCTGGGGTTGAGCGAGCGCAGCGCACGGTAGAGCGACAGCGGCGACTCGGTGTAGCGCTTGCTGATGCGCTGGCCCACCTGCACCTGCATGAAGTCGCCCGCGGCGATCAGTTCCTTGGCGCGTTCGACCGATTTCAGGTACTCGTCCTTGGCGAAGCTGCGCTGGGCCGGATGGCTCTGGCTGGGTTTGACCACCGGCGCCGCCACCGAGTATTTGAGTGCCTCCTTGAGCTCGCGCAGGCGCTTCTTGGCGTTGGCGTAGGCCTCCGGCTGGGCCGGGTCGGCGTAGACGATCAGGTAGAGCTTGCCCGAGAGGTTGTCGATGACCGCCAGTTCCTCGCACTGCAGCAGCAGGATGTCGGGTGTACCCAGCGTGTCGGGCGGACAGGTGTGTTCCAGCTTCTTCTCGATGTAGCGCACCGCGTCGTAACCGAAATAGCCCGCCAGACCGCCGCAGAAACGCGGCAGGCCTGGCCGCAGCGCGACCTTGAAGCGCTGCTGGTAGGCGGCGATGAAGTCCAGCGGGTTGCCGTGGTTCGTTTCGACCACCACGCCGTCGCGGACCACCTCGGTCCTGGCCTCGGCACCGAAACCGCTGGCGCGCAGCAGGGTGCGGGCAGGCAGGCCGATGAAGCTGTAGCGACCGAAGCGCTCGCCGCCAACGACGGATTCGAGCAGGAAACTGTTGGCGCCATCGCCCCGGCCATGGGCCAGCTTGAGGTACAGCGAGAGCGGGGTTTCGAGGTCCGCGAAGGCCTCGACCATCAGCGGGATGCGGTTGTAGCCCTGTTGCGTGAGGCTCTTGAATTCGAGTTCGGTGATCACGGTTCTTGCTCCGGGGTGCCTGGGCGGTGCCAGGGACCGTCTGTGAGGGATGCAGCCGGATCGGCTGCAGGCTTGCGGGGCGCTGGACGGACGCTGCGGGCCGGCCCGTGCCCCTTCAGAGGGGGGAGTGCACGTTTACGCTGGCTTGCGCCAGGGCCAGGCTCCCCGACCATTGCGGCCAGGTGCGAAACCTGCAGAGAACGTGAGAGAAGCGAACATGACGGCGCAGTGTAGCAAAGCGCGTCGCCTGCGAGGCGCCGGTCATCGACCGGCAAACACCTCAGGGTCATCCCGAGCTTGTTTCCGGTTCCGGGTTTGCGGACAATGCAAAAACGAACGATCGTTCTATTTGGAGCCATCCCCATGAACACGCCACGTCTTCACCTGTTTGTGCCCCGGCTCGTCCTGGCGAGCGCCTTGGCCGTGGCCAGCCTGCCGACCCTGGCTGCGACGGTGGAGGTGGCAGGCGTCAAGCTCGAAGACCGGGTGACATTGGCCGGAAAGCCCCTGACCCTCAACGGTGCCGGCGTCCGCTACAAGGCGGTGTTCAAGGTCTACACCGCTGGCTTCTACGTGGAGAAGCCCGCCAGCACAACCGACGCGCTGCTGGACCAGCCCGGCCCCAAGCGCATGACCATCACCATGCTGCGCGACATCGACTCGGCAGAACTGGGCAAGCTGTTCTCCCGCGGCATGGAAGACAACATGGAAAAGGGCAGCTTTGCCAAGCTCATCCCGGGCGTGATGCGCATGAGCCAGGTGTTCACCAACCACAAGGTGCTCAAGACAGGCGAGAACTTCATGCTCGACTGGATTCCCGGCACCGGGACCGTGCTCACGGTCAAAGGCCAGGTGGAAGGCGAGCCGTTCCGGGAACCGGAGTTCTTCGAGGCCCTGATGCGCATCTGGCTCGGCCCCAAGCCGGCCGACTGGCAGCTCAAGGACGCCCTGCTCGGGATCAAGAAGTAAGGCGCTCCGCCAGTTCAAGCAGCGAGTCCACCAGCAGGTCGTGCGGAGCCTGCGCCACCGGCTGGCCGTGGTTGTAGCCGTAGGTGACCAGCGCGACCGTGCAGCCCGCCGCACGCGACGCCAGGGCGTCGTTCTGGGAATCCCCGACCATCAAGGCCCGTCCGGGCTCGACGCCCATGGCGGCGCAGGTGCCCAGGATGGGCATCGGGTCGGGCTTCTTGCGCTCGAAACTGTCGCCACCGAACACCCAGCCGAAATACCCGTCGAGCGCCTTGGCCTTGAGCAGGCCCTGCGCAAACGCCAGCGGCTTGTTCGTCAGGCAGGCCATCGGCAGCCGCATTGACTTCAGTATCGCCAGCCCCTCGACCACACCCGGGTAGACCGCGGAGAACTCGCCGTTGATGCGCAGGTAGTGGTGCTGGTAGCGCTGCCAGGCGGGCTCGTAGAGCGTGTCGACGCTGCGCGCCTGGCAGACATTGGACAGCCCGGTCACCTCGGGCAGCGCCAGCTGGTGCGCCAGCACCGAGCGGATCAGGTGCTCCGAACCTTTGCCGACGGTGCGCTCGATGAGGGCGCGCGTGACCGGCGGCAGGTCCAGGTCGGCCAGGGTGCGGTTGAGGGCCTCCTCGAAGTCGCCCAGCGTGTCGACCATGGTGCCGTCGAGATCGACGATCACCGCCTTGATGCCGGTCAGCATCAGGCGAGCGCAGCGCGCATCTGATCGATCACAGCCTTGTAATCCGGCTTGCCAAAAATCGCGCTGCCGGCCACGAAGGTGTCGGCGCCGGCGTCGGCCACGCGGCGGATGTTGTCGGCCTTGATGCCGCCGTCCACTTCCAGGCGGATGTCCTTGCCGCTGGCTTCGATGCGCTTGCGCGCCTGCTCGATCTTGCGCAGCGCCGAGTCGATGAAGCTCTGGCCGCCGAAACCTGGGTTGACGCTCATGATGAGGATCAGGTCGATGTCCTCGATCACCCAGTCCAGCACGTCCAGCGGCTGAGCGGGATTGAAAGTCAGGCCGGCCTGGGCGCCTTTGGCCTTGATGGCTTGCACGCTGCGGTGCACGTGGGCACTGGCGTCGGGGTGGAAGCTCACCAGATCGGCACCGGCGTCGATGAAGGCGCCGGCCAGCGCATCCACCGGCTGGATCATCAGGTGCACGTCGATCGGCACCGGCGTGCCGTCGGGCTTTTTCGCGTGTGGCTTGAGCGCCTGGCAGACCATGGGACCGAAGGTCAGGTTGGGCACGTAGTGGTTGTCCATCACGTCGAAATGGACCCAGTCGGCGCCGGCGGCGATGACGTTCTTCACCTCCTCCCCCAGGCGGGCGAAGTCGGCGGACAGGATGGACGGGGCAATGCGGTAGGTGGTCATAAAAAGGGTCCGGATGGGCGCAGTTCCGCCATTTTCGCAGGGCCTGCCGGGTTATGCGGCGCCGCGGTAACATGCCCGCCATGCCGAAATACCAGTTCACCTGCGAGGTCGAGCCACAGTACCTGGCCGAACAGTCCGCGCCGGACGAGGACATCTACGCCTTCGCCTACACCATCACCATCACCAACACCGGTGACGTGACGGCGCAGCTGATTTCGCGCCACTGGATCATCGACGACGCCCGCGGTCACACCGAGGAGGTCAAGGGTCTGGGCGTGGTCGGCCACCAGCCGCTGCTGCGGCCGGGTGAATCGTTCCAGTACACCAGCGGCACCCGCCTGGGCACGCGCTCGGGCAGCATGCGAGGCAGCTACTTCTGCGTGGCCGAAGACGGCGAGCGCTTCGAGGCCGAGGTGCCCGAGTTCGCGCTGGTGGCCGACTGCGGCGGTGGCAGCGACCAGCCGCCGCGCGTGCTGCACTGACGCAGGCCGGGCTGTGACCAGCGCTGTGGACCCGGTCCGACTGCTCGACCGGCTGGACCCCGAGGCGCCGCTGGCCGAGCGGCACCTCTGGCTGATCGAGGTGCTGCAATGGGTGCGTGGCACCGACGGCGATGCCCGGGCCAGCGTGGCCCGGTTGCAGGTGCTGCTGGACACCGCCCAGGCACGCCCCGGCTGGGTGCGCCGCTGGCGCGCCTGGTGGCGCCGCTTCACCGACACCGTGGACCTGGCGCCGCTGCTGGCCGACCACGGCTTCGCACCGCGCACCGCCTTCCTGAGCGAATTCGGTCACCGCGTGCGCAAGAAGCTGCTGCCCGGCACGCCCGAGACCACCGACCTGGGCGCGCTGTTCGACCTGCTGCTGCCCACGTCCGGCGACGTGCGCTGGCTGCGCGCCCTGGACAGCCAGACGCTGCACCGGCTGCACGCGCTGCTGTTCAGCCCGGGTCCGGACGAACCGGCGACCACCGGACCCGGCCTGTGGGAACGGTCCCTGCTGGATGCGCTGGTGTTCTGCGTGGGCCAGATCACGGCCACCGGCTACGCCGCCGAGATCCGCGTGCGCATGTCCGAGGCCGCCAAGTCGGAGCGCACCTTCCACCAGCTGCCGGTCGACATGGAAGACCTGCGCGACGCGGTGCTGGCCCATGGCGTGCACAGCGCCGAGGTGCAGGCCGCGGCCACCCACCTGCGCACGCAGCTGGATGCCTGCCGCCACGCGGCCTACTCGGTCTACACCCACCTGGACGCCCACGGCGTCTCGGTCGGCATCGTGTTCCGGCTGCGCCAGCTGCGCGAGCGCGTGCTGCGCGCCAAGTCCCTGCTGGACTGCCTGCAGTCGGCCCAGCCCGAGCGCGCCACGGCGGCCCTGCTGGCCGACCTGGCCCAGATGGGCCACGACAACCGCAGCCTGCGCGCGCTGATCGCCAGCAGCTCGCACCTGACCGCGGCCAAGGTGGCCGAGCGCAGCGCCGAGAGCGGGGAGCACTACATCACCCGCGACGCGGCCGAATACCGGCAAATGCTGGGCAAGGCGGCCGGCGGCGGCGCGCTGATCGGCATCACCACCTGGGTCAAATTCGCGCTGTATGGTCTGGGCCTGTCGCTGTTCTGGAACGGCTTTGCCGCCGGCCTGAACTACGCCTTCTTCTTCGTGCTGGTGCAGCTGCTGCACTGGACCGTGGCGACCAAGCAGCCGGCGGTGACGGCGCCGGCCATGGTGGCCAAGCTGCGCGACATCCGCCAGCCCGGCGCGGTGTGGCGCTTCGTCGACGAGGTGGCCAACCTGCTGCGTTCGCAGATCGCGGCCATTCTGGGCAACGTCGGCCTGGTGATCCCGGTGGTCATGCTGATCAGCGGTCTGCTGAGCGCGTTCACCGGCGCGTCCATGATCGACGCCGAGAAGGCGCAGCACGTGCTGCACGACATGCAGCTGCTGGGGCCGACCGCGCTGTTTGCCGCCCTCACCGGCGTGCTGCTGTTCTCCTCCAGCATCATCGCGGGCTGGGTCGAGAACTGGTTCGTGTTCCACCGCCTCGACTCGGCGATCCGGCACAACCCGCGCACCACCCGCTGGCTGGGGCGCGCGCGCGCCGACCGCTGGGCCGGCTTCCTGCGCCGCAACATCTCCGGTCTGGCGGCCAACATCTCGCTGGGCCTGATGCTGGGCATCGTGCCGGCCTTTGCCGAGTTCTTCGGCCTGGGCCTGCAGGTGCGCCACGTCACGCTGTCTGCCGGTCAGGTGGCGGCAGCCGCCATGTCGCTGGGCGGGGACGTGCTGCGCGAGCCGGCGTTCTGGTCGGCCGTGGCCGGCGTGGCCGTGGTCGGCCCGATCAACCTGGCGGTGAGCTTCTACCTGGCGTTCCGGCTGGCGCTGAAGGCACAGGCGATCAACGACGCGCACCGCAGCCGCATCTACGCCGCCCTGCGCCACCGCCTGCGCCACGCACCGCTGAGCTTCCTGCTGCCGCCGCGCCCTGGCGCGGAACCACCGCCGGACGCGAGCGACGACGGTTTGAGCGCCGACGCCCCCGACACCGAAACCACACGGGGCTGACGGCGTGGGCGAGTTCGAGCTGATCCGTCGGCATTTCCAGCGCGCGAAGTCCGGGCCGGCGGTGGCGCTGGGCATTGGCGACGACTGCGCCCTGCTCACGCCCAGCCCTGGTCACCAGCTCGCCATCTCCAGCGACATGCTGGTAGAGGGTCACCACTTCTTTCCCGATGTCGACCCGCAAGCACTGGGCCACAAGGCGCTTGCGGTCAATCTCAGCGATCTCGCGGCCATGGGCGCCCGGCCCCTGGGTTTCACGCTGGCGCTGGCCCTGCCCCAGGCCGACGACGGCTGGCTGCACGCCTTCTCTGACGGCCTGCTGGCCCTGGCCGATGACCACGGCTGCCCTCTGGTGGGCGGCGACACCACGCGTGGCCCGCTGAACCTCTGCATCACGGTGTTCGGCGAAGTGACACCCGGACACGCGCTGCGCCGCAATGCCGCCCGGGCCGGCGACGAGCTCTGGCTGAGCGGTCGCACCGGCGAGGCGCGGCTGGCGCTGGAGCGGCTGCGTGGCACCGCCTGGGCGCTGGCGGCACCGGACGACGAGGCCCTGTGCCGCCAGCGGCTGGAGCGGCCAGCGCCCAGGCTGGCGCTGGGCCAGGCGCTGGCCGGTGTGGCGCACGCCGCCCTTGACCTCAGCGACGGACTGGCCGGTGACCTCGGCCACATCCTCGCGGCCAGCGGCGTCGGCGCCGAAATCGACCTGGCCGCGCTGCCGGTGGCGCCGGCCCTGCAACCGCTGGCCGACGCGGACCGCCTGGAGTGTCTGCTCAACGGCGGCGACGACTACGAGCTGCTGTTCACCGCTCCCGCGTCGGCGCGGGACCACATCCTGCGCGCGGGCACCGCCAGTGCCACCCCGGTGCAACGCATCGGTTGCATCACCGCCGAAGCAGGGTTGCGCCTGCTCGGACCGGACGGCCGCGTGCGGCCGATGAGCGCCCGCAGCTACGACCATTTCGCCTGAGTGCTGGCCGCGACGCGGAACCGATAATCCCGCCATGCCCGAGACCCTGGCCGCCGACGTTTCCCCTCCGGTCGTTCACCGGCCCGACCTGAAATTCCTGCTCGCCCACCCGGCGCACTTCATCGCCCTGGGCGCCGGTTCGGGCCTGTCGCGCGCCGCGCCCGGCACCGTCGGCACGCTCTGGGCCTGGGCGGCGTTCGTGCTGCTGCAGCCCCTCATGACCGACCTGCGCTGGGCGGCGCTGATCGGGGCCGCCACCCTGGTCGGCTGGTGGGCCTGCACCGTCACCGCGCGGCACATGCGCATCGCCGACTCGGGCCACATCGTCTGGGACGAGGTGGTCGCCTTCTGGCTGGTGCTCTGGCTGGTGATGCCCACGGGCTTCTGGGGCCAGCTCGTCGCCTTTGCGCTGTTCCGGCTGTTCGACGCCGTGAAGATCGGTCCCATGGCCTGGGCCGACCGCACCTTCAAGGGCTTCGGCCCGCGCGGCGGCTTCGGCATCCTGCTCGACGACTTCGCGGCCGCCCTGTGCACGCTGCTCGTCATCGCCCTCTGGAAGTACTGACCCATGCACCCCATTCCGACCCTGGTGGAACAGCTGGCCATGGCCCTGCGGGCGCGCGGCCAGATGATGGCGACTGCCGAGAGCTGCACCGGCGGCCTGATCGCCGGCGCCTGCACCGAGATCAGCGGTTCCAGCGACTGGTTCGAGCGCGGCTTCGTGACCTATTCCAACGCCGCCAAGTGCGAGCTGCTGGGCGTGCCGGCCGCGCTGATCGAGGCGCATGGCGCGGTCAGCGAGGCGGTCGCCCGCACGATGGCCGCGGGCGCGGTGGCGAACGCGCACGCGCACTGGTCGGTGGCGGTCACCGGCATCGCCGGCCCCACGGGCGGCACCGCCGACAAGCCGGTGGGCACGGTCTGGTTCGGCTGGGCCACGCCCGAAGGCGTGTTCACCGAGCACCGCCGATTCGACGGCGACCGCGCCACCGTGCGGCAGGCCACCGTGGCGCACGCGCTGGACGGGCTGCTGCGGCGGCTGTCGCAACACCCCTGAGCCGCGGCATGGCCGAGCCGTTCAAGAACCTGATCAGCACCCGCACCGTCGACACCGCGGGCCGCCACCTGCAGCGCGTGTGGCCCCGCTTCAACCGCGCTGCGTTCGAGCAGCAGGCGGCCAGCGGGCTGGATGCGCTCGAATTCAAGGCCCGCGCGATGCAGCTGGCCGACGCCCTGGAGGCCACGCTGCCGGACCGCTTCGCACACGCCGCGGACCTGATCGAGGCCAGCCTCGCACCACCGACCGCGCTCGACGCCGAGGGCGAACCGGTGGGCCTGGCCAACAACGAACACGGCGAGACCGACGAACCCGGCCTGCGCGGCTGGGTGGTCTGGTCGCTGGCGGAGTTCGTGGCGCGGCGCGGCATGGGCGACCTGCCCCGTGCCCTGGCCTGCCTGCACGCCCTGACCCAGCGCTTCTCGTCCGAGTTCGCGATCCGCCCGTTCATCCAGCGCCATCCGGACGCCGTGTTCGCGACCCTGGCACAGTGGGTTCATGATCCCAGCGCCCACGTGCGCCGGCTGGTCAGCGAAGGCTCGCGCCCCCGCCTGCCCTGGGGCCTGCGGCTGCAGGCGCTGGTGGCCGATCCGGCGCCGACGCTGCCCCTGCTGCGCGCCCTGCAGGACGACCCCAGTGCCTATGTGCGACGCAGCGTCGCCAACCACCTCAACGACATCGCCAAAGACCATCCGGACCTGGTCGCAGCCTGGGTGCAGACCCACCGGCCCAGCGCGGGCGCACAGCGGGAGGCGCTGCTGCGCCACGCCAGCCGCGGCCTGATCAAGCAGGGCCATGCGCCCACCCTGGCGGCCTGGGGCCTGGCGCGCGGACTGGAGGGCGAGGCCCGGCTGCAGCTGTCGGCACACCGCGCCCCCATCGGCGGGCACATCGGCCTGGAGGTGCAGTTGCACAGCACCGCGACCCGCCCGCAGACCCTGGTGGTCGACTACCTGGTGCACCACGTGCGCGCCAACGGAGGCACCAGCCCCAAGGTGTTCAAGGGCTGGAAGCTGGTGCTGGCGCCGGGCGAACGCTGCACCCTGAGCAAGCGCCACAGCCTGCGCCCGGTCACCACCCGCACCCTCTACCCGGGCCGGCACCGCATCGAGCTGCAGGTCAACGGCGAGGTGTGCGCCGAGGCCGCGTTCGAACTTACGGCCCAGGAACCGGAAGGCGGCTGAGCCCCTTTCGGGTGGCGCTCAGGCGCCGTGGCACTTCTTGAATTTCTTGCCGCTGCCACAGGGGCATGGGTCGTTGCGGCCGGGTTCGGCCGACTTGCGCACGGGGTCCACGCGCGGCCCCAGGCTCTGCCAGATCTGGTGCAGGTCGTAGACCGCCCAGATCGCCGACCCGAAGGCGTTGGCACGCGCCTCGCTCACGCTCGGCGGCCCCTCTTCGGCGTGCATGTTGAACGCGGGCTGGCCGGTGTCGTCTTCGGTCAGCACCACGATGGCGTCGAGCGCCTCATCGATCCAGCCGGCGGTTTCGGCGTCGCGCGGCGGCATCCACTCCTCTTCCCAGTTCTCGACCACGAACATGAAGCCCAGCGCCCAGACCTGGCCGAAGGCCGGCAGCGGCTGGTCCGCGATCTCGGCCCGCTCCGCCTCGGGCAGCATCGCCACCGCGCCGCGCACGTCCATCACCTCGGGGTGGTAGGCGCGATCGTCGTCCAGCGATTCGACCTTGGCCGCGAGCGATGCCGCCACCTCGTTCCAGCGCCGCGTCCACAGGTCCCTGAACAGGGTGGCCTGCTCGGCGTCCTTGAACGACAGGTCACCCTCGTCCTCGCCGACGCCCACCACCACCGGCAGGGCCTCTTCCGCACTCACCGGGCGGCGGGTGCACAGCAGGGCTGCGATCGCGCCTTCGCAGAACTCCCATTGCGGCACCTCTTCGTCGCCGACACGAAGGTCGTCCAGGATCGCCTCCAGGGCATCAAACTCGGCGTTGTCCATGGGGGGCAGGTTGTCAAAGCTCATCGGATCGGGGTGGGGTCTTAAGATGCGGGCCAGTGTAGCCGCGCCACCCAGGATGCCCGACATGCTCGACCGCCTCAACGCCCTCTATCCCGTGCGGTACACCGCCCTCGCGCTGTGCGTGGTGTGCGCCCTGCTGAGCCTGTTCACCCTGGTCGGCTTCGGCATCGGCGGCTTCTGGTTCCTGGTGTTCACCGGCCTCTCGGTCCTGGGCTACCGGGACCTGCGCCAGACCAAGAGCGCGGTGCTGCGCAACTATCCCGTCATCGGCCACCTGCGCTTCATGCTGGAAAAAATCCGGCCCGAGATGCGCCAGTACTTCATCGAAGGCGACACCGAGGCCGCACCGTTCTCGCGCAGCCAGCGCAGCCTGGCCTACGCGCGCGCCAAGGGCGAGACCGACAAGCGGCCCTTCGGCACCCAGCTCGATGTCAAGGCCGATGGCCACGAGTGGCTGAACCACTCGCTGGCGCCGACCCACCTGGACTCGCACGATTTCCGCATCACCATCGGCGGCCCGGCCTGCGCCCAGCCCTACGAAGCGAGCGTGTTCAACATCTCGGCCATGAGCTTCGGCGCGCTCTCGGCCAACGCCATTCAGGCGCTCAACAGCGGCGCGCAGCAGGGGCGCTTTGCCCACGACACCGGCGAAGGCTCCATCAGCAGCTGGCACCGGCTGCACGGCGGCGACCTGGTCTGGGAAATCGGCTCCGGCTACTTCGGCTGCCGCGACGAACAGGGCCGCTTCAACGACGACCGGTTCAAGGCCAACGCGCTGGACCCGCAGGTGAAGATGATCGAGCTCAAGCTCAGCCAGGGCGCCAAGCCGGGTCACGGCGGTGTGCTGCCCGGCACCAAGGTGACGCCCGAGATCGCGGCCGCGCGCGGGGTGCCGGTGGGCCAGGACTGCATCTCGCCGGCGGCGCACAGCGCGTTCTCCACGCCCATCGAGATGCTGCGCTTCATCGCCCACCTGCGCGAGCTCTCGGGCGGCAAGCCCACCGGCTTCAAGCTCTGCATCGGCCACCCCTGGGAGTGGTTTGCCATCGTCAAGGCGATGCTGGAAACTGGCCTCACGCCCGACTTCATCGTGGTCGATGGCGCCGAGGGCGGCACCGGCGCCGCCCCGCTGGAGTTCACCGACCACGTGGGCGCGCCGCTGCAGGAGGGCCTGCGCCTGGTGCACAACACCCTGGTGGGCGTGAACCTGCGCGACCGCATCAAGATCGGCGCCTCCGGCAAGATCGTCAGCGCCTTCGACATCGCGCGCGCCATGGCCATCGGCGCGGACTGGTGCAACAGCGCACGCGGCTTCATGTTCGCGCTGGGCTGCATCCAGGCCCAGAGCTGCCACACCGGACAGTGCCCGACCGGCGTCAGCACGCAGGATCCGATGCGCCAACAGGCCCTGGTGGTGCCCGACAAGGCCACGCGGGTCTTCAACTTCCACCAGAACACGCTCAAGGCCCTGCAGGAGCTGGTGCAGGCCGCCGGGCTGCAGCACCCCGGCGAGATCAGCGCCCAGCACATCGTGCGCCGCGTCAACGAGAACGAGGTCCGGCTGCTGTCCAACCTGCTGCCCACTGTGGCGCCCGGCGCGCTGCTGGGCGACATCCACAGCCTGCACCCGGTGTTCACCACCTACTGGCCCAGCGCCAGCGCCGAACAGTTCGCGCAGGTCTGAGGGTCAGACGCCCGGTGGACACGCCGGCCACTGCCGGCCGACCGCCACACCCAGCGTCGCCAGCCGCTTGCGCATGCACAGCACCGCCTTGTCCTTGCTCAGCAGCGTGGCACCGTGCTGCACGGCGAGGTCGATGAACTGCTGGTCGTCGCCGTCCTTGCAGGTGTAGGGCGCCTTGGGCGCCAGGTCCACGATCTGCACGCGCGCGTCGAATGCCGCCAGCACCCCGTCGGCGGTCAGGGCACGGGACGCCAGGCGCTTGACCACCTGCGGGTAGTCCAGCACGCGCCGCAGTTCCTCGCGCATCACCGGCGTCGCCAGCCAGCGCGTCTGCGCATCGGCCAGCCGCTCGCGCAGTGGCACCGTGGCCGGGTCTTCGTAGACGAAGAGGTCGAGCACGACGTTGGTGTCGAGCACCAGCACCGTCGTCGAGGCGGTCATGCCGATGGCTCGGCCGGCGCGCGCCGTGCGGTGAGGTCGAAGCGGAACAGCCGGCACTCGATGGGACCGTTCCACAGCGGCACGCGGCGCGACTCCTTGAAACGCATCTTGCCGGGCAGCTTGAGGTCGGGCGTGAGCAACCAGGCACTCCAGCCGGCGTAGTGGCTCTTCCAGTGCGTGGCCAGCTGCGCGAAGAAATCGCTGCCGTCGCTGCCATCGGCCATCTGGGCGCTCTCGCGGCCTAAGCCGGGCTCGGGAGCGGCCTTGGCACCCACGGTGAAGGTGCGGGGCGCACGCGCACCGCGTTCGGCCGCCCGCACCTGGGCGCTCTGCCCTGCCACCCCGGCCGCCGCAATGCGCTCGCCATAGGGCGGGTTCAGCAGCATCACGCCGGGCTTGTCGGTCGGCGGCATGCGCTGCAGCGCGTCACCGCCACGCAGCTCCATCGCGAAGGCCACACCCGCGCGTTCGGCGTTGCGCTGCGCGAAGTCGACCATGCGGAAGGCCACGTCACTGCCGAACACGATGGGCTTGCGCCCGGCCGGCCACTCGCGGCGCTGCTTCGCGGCCTCGTCCTTGAGGGCGTGCCAGACGTGTGGCTGGAACGGCAGCAGCTTCTCGAACGCGAAGCGGCGCTGCAGACCGGGAGCGACCCGCAGCGCGATCTGTGCCGCCTCGATCGCCACCGTGCCGCTGCCGCAGCAGGGGTCGTACAGCGGCACGATGTCGTCCAGCGATTCGGCCTCGGCGCCGTTCCAGCCGGTGGCGGCGATCATGGCCGCGGCCAGCGTTTCCTTCAGCGGCGCGTCGCCCTTGTCCTCGCGCCAGCCGCGCTTGAACAGCGGCTCGCCCGAGGTGTCGATGTAGAGGCTCACCGTGTCGGTGGTCAGGTGGGCGTAGAGCCGCACGTCGGGCCAGGTGGTGTTGACGCTGGGGCGCTCGCCGCGCCTGTCGCGGAAGCGGTCGCAGACCGCGTCCTTGATCTTGAGCGCCGCGAAGTTCAGGCTCTTGAGCGGGCTGTGCTGCGCCGTGACCTCGACCTTGATGGTCTGCTGCGGCGTGAACCAGATTTCCCAGGCGACCTCGCTGGCGGCCGCGTACAGGTCGTTCTCGCTGCGGTAGCCGCCGTGCCAGAGTTGCACCAGCACGCGCTGCGCGAGCCGGCAGTGCAGGTTGAGCTTGAGCGCGTCGCGCCAGGACGCCTGCAGCGCCACACCGGCGCGCGACTTCTGCACCGCGGTCTCGCCCGTGATGCGCGTGACTTCGGCGGCGAGGTAGTCCTCCACGCCGGCGGCGCAGGGGAGGAAAAGATTCAATTGGTTCAAAGCGCTTTTCTCAGGTTCGCCGGCGCGATGCGCAGCGCCTCGCGGTATTTCGCGACCGTGCGGCGCGCGCACTCGATGCCCTGCTCCTTGAGCAGGTCCGAGAGCTGGTTGTCGGACAGCGGCTTGGTCGGCTCTTCGGACGCGATGAACTGCTTGAGCAGGGCGCGCACCGCCGTGCTCGACGCATTGCCGCCGGTCTCGGTGCCCAGGCTGGAGCCGAAAAAGTACTTGAGTTCGTAGGTGCCGAACGGCGTGGCCATGTACTTGGCCGTGGTCACGCGGCTGATGGTGGACTCGTGCAGGCCCAGCTCATCGGCAATCTCGCGCAGCACCAGCGGGCGCATGGCGAGTTCGCCGTGCATGAAGAAGTTGCGCTGGCGCTCGACGATGGCGCTGGAGACGCGCAGGATGGTGTCGAAGCGCTGCTGGATGTTCTTGATGAACCAGCGCGCTTCCTGCAGCCGCTGCTGCATGGCCGCGTGGCCGGCTTCGCCGCCGGCCTCGCGCCGCCCCCGCAGGGCGTTGGCATAGACGTCGTGCACGCGCAGGCGCGGCATCACCTCGGCGTTGAGCGAGACCTTGAAACCGCGACCGGCGCGGGTGACGATCACGTCGGGCACCACGACGTTGCGCTCGACGTCGACGAAGCGCCGGCCCGGCTTGGGCTCCAGGCGTGCGATCAGCGCCAGCGCGGCGCGCACGGTCTCGTCGTCGTGCCCGGTGGCCGCACACAGGCGCTTGATGTCGCGCTTGGCCATCAGCTCCAGCGGCTGCTCGCAGATCGCCAGCGCCGCGCGGGCGGCGGGCGTGTTGCGCAGCTCCATGATCTGCAGCCGCAGGCACTCGCCCAGGTCGCGCGCGCCCACGCCCGTGGGCTCCATCTGCTGCAGCCACTGCAGGGCCATGCCCAGGCGCTGCTCGATGGCCTCGACTTCGTCGAAGCGCGGCTCTTCGTCGGCCGGCCGGCCCGCGGTCAGGCGCCAGCAGGCGCGCGCCAGCTCGTGCAGGCTGTCCTCCAGATACCCGTCGTCGTTGAGCGACTCGATCAGGAAGTACAGCGCCGCGCTGTCCTCGTCCGACAGGCGCAGGCAGCGCGCCTGCTCGTGCAGCTGGTCCTGCAGGCTAACCGGCACACGGGCCAGGTCGGCGGCCGTGGCGGTGTCGTCGTCGTCACCGCCGGAACCGCTGTTGCGCGCGGGTGCATCGCCGCCCCATTCGCTGTCGTCGGGCGCCATCTCGACGGTGCCGTCGCCTTCCCAGCTTTCTTCGACCGGCGCGGCGCCGTCCAGCCGACTCTCGACCTCGTCGCTGGCGCTGTCTGCGCTGTCGGCCTGGGTGGTGCGGGTGTCCGGTTCGGCGCTGCGCAGCTCGACCACCGGCTGCGCCGCTTCTTCCAGCTGCTCGCCGGCGACCACCGGTGCGTCCGCGGTCTGCACGCCGAAATCTTCGCGATCGGCCACTTCCTCGCCCCGTTCCAGGAACGGGTTCTCGTCGAGCATCTGCTCGACTTCCTGAGCCATCTCCAGCGTGGACAGCTGCAACAGGCGGATCGACTGCTGCAGTTGCGGCGTCAGCGCGAGGTGCTGCGACACCCGCAGCGACAGACCTTGCTTCATCGGCTCATTCCGTCACATGCGGAAGTTCTCGCCCAGGTAGACGCGGCGCACCTCGGCGTTTTCAATGATCTCGGCGGTGGTACCGCTGGCCAGCACATGACCGTCGCTGATGATGTAGGCGTGGTCGCAGATGCCCAGGGTTTCGCGCACGTTGTGGTCGGTGATCAGCACACCGATGCCGCGCGACTTGAGGAAACTGATGATGTGCTGGATCTCCAGCACCGCGATCGGGTCGATGCCGGCGAAGGGCTCATCCAGCAGGATGAACCGCGGCCGGGTGGCCAGCGCGCGGGCGATCTCCACGCGACGGCGCTCTCCGCCCGAGAGGGCGGGCGCGGGCGAATCGCGCAGGTGGTCGACGCGCAGCTCCTTGAGCAGCTCGTCCAGCCGGGCATCGATCTCGCGCGCCGACAACGGCTGGCCGTTCGCGTCCTGCTGCAGCTCCAGCACCGCGCGCACGTTCTGCGCCACCGTGAGCTTGCGGAAGATCGAGGCTTCCTGCGGCAGGTAACCCAGCCCCAGCCGGGCACGGCGGTGGATGGGCAAGGACTCGATGCGGTGACCGTCCAGCAGGATCTCGCCACCGTCGGCCCGCAGCAGGCCGACGATCATGTAGAACGACGTGGTCTTGCCGGCACCGTTGGGGCCCAGCAGTCCCACCACCTCGCCCTTGTCCACCGACAGGGACACGTCCTTGACCACCTTGCGGCTGCCGTAGGACTTCTTGAGTCCCCGGACCTCCAGACGGCTGTGCGACGGCATGTCGCCCGACGGACTGGCGCTGGCGACGGTCTCCGTCACTTCTTGGGCTCGGTGATCTTGCCGCTGGGACGCAGCGTGGCCGGATCGGTCGCCGGGGCGGCGGGGCCGTTCTTCTCCTCTTCCGGGATCGGCGTGAGCATGGCGCGCACGCGGCCGGTGGGGTTGGCGGCGGTCTTGCTGGTGTCCCCACCCTTGACCGTGAACACCTCGGTCAGGCTGTTGTAGAGGATCTCGCTGCCCACGCTCTGGTCGTTGAGCAGGGTGCCGCGGTAGCGGCGCAGCACCGCGCGACCGGTGAACAGCACCGTCTGCGCCTTGCTGTCGTATTCGATGCGATCACCCTCGCCCTCGATCCATTCGTCCACGCCTTCCCGCTTCTGGCGGAAGAAACCGGCCTTTTCGGGGGTGCCCAGCAGCAGACCGTACTGATTGCCTTGCGGGTCCTGGCGCACGTCCAGCTTGGCACCGCGCATCAGGATGGTGCCCTTGGTGATCACCACGTTGCCTGTGAACACGCTGGTCTGGCGTGTCTCTTCGTAGCGCAGCGCATCGGCCTCCACGTTCATGGGCTTGTCCTTGTCGGCCTTTTCGGCCTGCGCCAGCAGGGGCAGCATCAGGCCAATGACGGCCAACATCCGGGCGATGGAACGGGGGGTTGGTGCGTGTGGGTGCATGGCGTTTGAGGGCACAGATCTTGCATTCATTGTAGCGGCGCCCAGAGCGTTTCGCCGCTGCGCCGGCACATTGTGCCCGCCATGAAACCAGGAAGCCCGCACAGGGCGGGCTCCGAAGGGAAGAGGGTCAGAAACCGGTCAGCCTTTGCGGGCCTCGGCAATCAGCGAGTCCGCCACCAGCAGGGTGCGCGGCCCTTGTCCGCCCACATAGAACTTGCCGGCGATGCCCAGGGCGGGCGTGCCTTCCACCTGGTAGGCGTCCTGCAGACCAACGGCCTTCTCCGCCAGCTTGGCAGCCTGGCCATTGAAGATGCCCAGAAACTGCTCGCGGTTGACACCCTGTTTTTCGATCCAGGCGGTGATGGCGGGCGCGGTCGTCAGCGGCTGGCGCTCTTCGTGGATCGCCTTGAACACCTTGACGTGCAGCGTGTCCACCAAGTTCAAGGCCTCCAGCGTGAAGTACAGGCGCTGCATCGGCACGAAGTTCTGGTTGAAGGCCACCGGCATGCGGCGCACCGTCACATGGGCCGGTTTGCGCTTGATCCACTCATGAAAGACCGGTTCAAAGTTGTAGCAGTGGATGCAGCTGTACGCGAAGAACTCGACCACCTCGACCTGCCCCGCCGGGCTCTCGGTCGGCGCCGGCTTGGCCAGCCGCTGGAAATCGGTGCCTTCCTTGAAGGCCACGCGCTGGGCCAGGGCCGGCGACAGGGTCAGCCCGCTGGCGGTGGCGGCACCAGCCACCAGGAGGCTGCGCGAAAAATCTCGACGATGCATGGAATCGGACTCCTTGAAATGACCTGAATCAGGCTCCCGGGACAGCGAAAAGTTCCTCGGTACCGTGCAATCAGCGCTGCACCCGCACCAGCGCCGCTTCCACCCCGTTCACCTCCAGCTGTTCGCGCGTGGCCTCGGCCATGGCCTTCTGGCCAAATGGTCCCATGCGGACACGGAACACGGTGCGCCCCGCCTGCTCGCGTTCGGTGATGGTGGCGTCCATGCCCAGCATGGCCAGCCGTGCTTTCTGCGCCTGCGCCTCTTCGGGAGACTTGAATGCCCCCGCCTGCACGAAGTAGGAGAAGGGGTCGGCCCCCTGCGCAGCCGCGGGCTCCGACGCCCCTCCGGCCTTGGCCCTCATGAGGTCGCCCAGCGGATCGCTGTCCGGCTTGGTGGCCGCGTCAGCGGCTTTGGCGGCCGGCGCCTTGTCGGGCTCCGCCGCTGAGGCGTCCTTCGGTGCCGCGTCGCCGGCGGCCGGCGGGGTCGTTTCGACTGGAGCCGGCAGCGGCGGCGGCTTGTTCACCAACCCGGCGTTCGGGTTCCAGCCCTTGTTGCGTTCGGCCTCGGCCGCATCGTCGGCCGGCTTGCGGGTGACACCGCGGTCCACGAATGGCACCGGCACGCGCGTCACATACACGGCCACCGAGAGCGCCAGGCCCAGGCCGACGAGCAGGCCGACCACAAAGCCAACCAGGGTGCCGCCACGCTGAGCGCGGGCCTGCGGGAATGAAATGTTCATGGGAGGTGGGAGGTTCACATCTTCTGCGGGGCGCTCACGCCCAGCACGGCCAGGCCATTGTGCAACACCTGTGCCGTTGCCCGGACCAGCGCCAGACGGGCGCGTTTGACCGCTTCGTCGTCCACCAGGATGCGCTCGGCGTCGTAGTAGCTGTGGTAGGCCGCGGCCAGCTCGCGCAGGTAGAAGGTCACGTCGTGCGGCGCAAAGCCCTCGGCCGCTGCGGTCAGCATGGCCGGGTACTTGGCCAGCAGCAGCATCAGCGACTGCGCGGCCGGCGTGTGCAGGGGCGACAGGTCGGCGCCGGCGAGCGAGTCCACGTCACCGCCCCAGGCCGCCAGCACCGAGCAGATGCGCGCGTGGGCGTACTGCACGTAGTAGACCGGGTTGTCGTTGTTCTTCTGCACCGCCAGATCGACGTCGAAGGTGTATTCGGTGTCGGGTTTGCGACTGAGCAGGAAGAAGCGCACCGCATCCTTGCTGGTCCACTCGATCAGGTCGCGCAGCGTCACATAGCTGCCGGCACGCTTGCTGATCTTGACCTCTTCGCCGTTGCGCACCACGCGCACCATGGTGTGCAGCACGTAGTCGGGGTAGCCCTGGGGGATGCCCACGCCCGCGGCCTGCAGGCCGGCGCGCACGCGGGCGATGGTGCCGTGGTGGTCGGTGCCCTGGATGTTGATGACCTTGGTGAAGCCGCGCTCCCACTTGGCGATGTGATACGCCACGTCGGGCACGAAGTAGGTGTAGGACCCGTCGCCCTTGCGCATGACGCGGTCCTTGTCGTCGCCGTAGTCGGTGGACTTGAGCCACAGCGCGCCATCCTGCTCGTAGGTCTTGCCCGCCTCGCGCAGCTTCTGCACCGCCGCGTCCACACGGCCACTGGTGTAGAGGCTGGACTCCAAGTAGTAGTTGTCGAACTTCACCGCGAAGGCCTTGAGGTCCAGGTCCTGCTCGTGGCGCAGGTAGGCCACGGCGAACAGGCGGATGTCGTCCAGCGCCTCGGGGTCGCCGCTGGCGGTGAATTCGCGGTCGTCGGAATGCACCGTCTTCTTGGCCAGGTAGTCGTTGGCGATGTCCTGGATGTAGTCGCCGTTGTAGGCGGCCTCGGGCCATTCGGCATCACCGGGCTTGAAGCCCTTGATGCGCAGCTGCGTGCTGGTGGCCAGCGTCCCGATCTGCACGCCCGCGTCGTTGTAATAGAACTCGCGGTACACGTCCCAGCCCTGGGTTTCATACAGGCTGCAGATCGCGTCGCCCAGCGCGGCCTGACGGCCGTGGCCCACGTGCAGCGGGCCGGTGGGGTTGGCCGAGACGAACTCCACCATCAGGCGCTGGCCGTTGGACGGCTGGACGCCGAAGGCCTCGCCGGCCTGCAGCACCTCGGTCACGATGGCCTGCTTGGCCGCGGGCTTGAGCCGCAGGTTCAGGAAGCCGGGCCCGGCGATCTCGATGTCGGCCACCCACTGCTGGTAGACGGGCAGCGCCATCAGCGCGGCCTTGAGCTGCTCGCCCAGCTGGCGCGGGTTGGCTTTCAGCGGTTTGGCCAGCTGCATGGCGGCCGTGACGGCGTAGTCGCCATGGGCGGCGACCTTGGGCGATTCGAAGGCGGCCTTGTCGCCGGCACCGGGCGAGAGCTGGTCCAGCGCCTGCGCGAGGCCGGCCAGCAGTTCCTGTTTGATCTTGAGCATAGGGACGGGATTTTAGGTTCGGGAAAGCCCTGCCCCCGGCTGTCAGACAGCCTTAAGACAAACGCGGGTATCGTTTCCGGGCCCGTTTCGGGCGCTTCACCCCACAAGGCACCACATGAAACAACTGCTGACCCTGCTCGCCCTGACCGGAACCCTCTCCCTGGCCCTCGCCCAGACGGCGGCTCCTGCGGCCGCACCCGCCGCCGCTGCGGCACCCGCTCCCGCCGCGGCACCGGCGGCAGCCCCTGCGGCCGACAAGAAGCCGACCGCCCAGCAGAACCGCATGAAGACCTGCAATGCCGACCCGAAAGCCAAGACGCTCAAGGGCGACGAGCGCAAGGCCTTCATGAGCAAGTGCCTGAGCGGCGAGGAAGAGGCCGGCAACAGCCAGCAGAACAAGATGAAGACCTGCAACGAGGAGGCCGGCAAGAAGGCGCTCAAGGGCGATGTGCGCAAGAAGTTCATGAGCGAGTGCCTCAAGGGATGACCCCCCTGCGCCGCTGACGCGGCTTCCCCCCTGCTGCGCGGGGGGACCACACCTGCGGCCGTGCGAAGCCCGTTCCGCGGTGTGCCTGGACAAGGCATTTCGCGCCGGGAACGCTTGTCTTATGAGCTTGATTGCTGCGGCAGCGCAGCATGCGCAGCCGCTTTGACCGCCTGCGTCAGCCGCTGCGCCGACAGCGGCTCGCGCGCCCAGTGCTGCCAGTACAGGGTCACGTCCACCGTGGCGCCGGGCAGCACTTCCTGCAGGCCCGGCCGCCCGGGCAGGTTCTGTTCGGGCACCATGCCCCAGCCCAGCCCCAGTTCGATCGCCCGCTCGAAGGCGTCCACCGCCGGCGCGTAGTGGCGCGGGTAGCTGGGCTGCCTCAGGCCGAAGTGCTGCAGCAGGAAGGCGTCCTGCAGCGCGTCCTTGCGATTGAAGATCACCGCCGGCTGGGCCAGCAACCGGTGGGGCGACACCGCCCCGCGCGGTGTGCGGCAGCGCTGCACCACCTCGGGCGCCGCCACACAGCGGTAGCGCATCACGCCCAGCGGCTCGGCCACGCAGCCGCGCATGGGTTCGGCCAGGGTGGTGACGCAGCCGATCACGTCGCCGCTGCGCAGCAGGTCGTGGGTGTGGTCCTGGTCGTCGATCATCACGTCCAGCAGCAGCCGGTGTTTCTGCAGCACCGGCGCCACGCCGGGCAGGAACCAGCTGGCCACGGAGTCGGCGTTGGTCGCCACGCTCAGGCTCTGCCAGGCCGCACCGGCCCGCGACTCGGCCCCGCCCTGGAGCCCCGCCAAAAGGTCGGCCTCCATCATCTGCAGCTGCTTCACATGGGCCAGCAGGGCCTGGCCAGCGGCCGTGGCGCGCACCGCCTTGCCGCGCACCAGCAGGCGCTGACCCAGGTGTTCTTCGAGCGACTTGATGCGCAGCGACACCGCCGCCAGCGTGAGGTTCAGGGCCTGGGCAGCCGGGCCGAAGCCGCGGTGCTCGACCACGGCGGCCAGGGCTTCGAGTTGGCGGGCGTCCAGCATGTCTGATTGAAACTTGAGCGAACCAGAAACGGTTCAGCCCAGTTTAACCAGACAGCCCTTGCGTGGAAGTGGCCGCCACCATGGGCAGGCCGCTGTGGTCCTTGAGGCCGACGCCGGTCAGGCCCAGGCGCAGGCCTTCGTGCACCAGCCAGGCCAGGCGCCGCGCGGCGGTCACCGGGTCCTGGCCGGCCGGGCGCACGTTGGAGATGCAGTTGCGTTCGGCGTCGGTGCGGCCGACGCGCGGCGCGTGCGTGAGGTAGATGCCCACGCTGTCGGGCGAACTCAGCCCGGGGCGCTCGCCCACCACCATGGCCACCATGCGGGCGCCCAGCAGCTCGCCCACCTCGTCGGCCACCGCCACCCGGGCCTGGCCCACCAGCACCGGCGGGCTCTGCACGAAGGCGCCGCCCAGCGCCTCGCGGATGGCGCCGAACAGGGCCACGGTGTGGCGCTGGATGCCCAGGGCCGACAGGCCGTCGCCCACCACCAGGGCCAGGTCGGGCGCGGGGTTGTCGGCGCGCCAGGCCTGCAGGGCATCCACGCTGGCCTCGTCCAGACGGCGCCCCAGGTCGGGGCGCAGCAGGTACTCGTGGCGGTCGTGCGCGTGGCTGCGCAGCCGCAGCGGCGCGGGCCAGCCGTCGGCCTGCAGCTGCCCGGCCAGCAGGTCCATGTCCAGCGGCAGGTGGATGGCGTCGCGCGCCTGCGCGTGCGCCAGGGTGAAGTCCAGCACCTCGCGCGTGGGCAGGCTGGCGCCGGCACGCCCGAGGGCGATGCGCGCGGGCGTGAAACGTCTGAGGTGGGCCCAGGGGTCGGCGCTGACCTCGATGGTGTGGCGCGGTTCGTCCGGCACAGGCGAGAGGTCCTTCGTCATGCGGGCTCCGGCAGGGTCCACAGGCGCTGCGTGAGCGCGCCTTGGGCAGCAGCGGGCAGCAGGCGGCCGTCGGCACCGGTCACGCCCACGCGCTGCAGCCAGGCCTCGAACTCGGGTGCGCGCTTCAAGCCCAGCAGGTCGCGCAGCACCAGCGCATCGTGAAACGAGGTGCTCTGGTAGTTGAGCATCACGTCGTCGGCGCCGGGCACGCCGATCAGGAAGTTCAGCCCCGCGCTGGCCAGCAGGACCATGAGGTTGTCCATGTCGTCCTGGTCGGCCTCGGCGTGGTTGGTGTAGCAGATGTCGCAGCCCATGGGCAGGCCCAGCAGCTTGCCGCAGAAGTGGTCTTCCAGGCCGGCGCGGATGATCTGCTTGCCGTCGTACAGGTACTCCGGCCCGATGAAGCCGACCACGGTGTTGACCAGCATGGGCCGGTAGCGCCGCGCCACTGCGTAGGCGCGCGCCTCGCAGGTCTGCTGGTCCACGCCGTGGTGGGCGTTGGCCGAGAGCGCGCTGCCCTGCCCGGTCTCGAAATACATCACGTTGTCGCCCACCGTGCCGCGCTTGAGTTCGAGTGCGGCGGCGTGCGCCTCGTCCAGCAGCGACAGCGTGATGCCGAAGGAGCGGTTGGCCGCCTCGGTGCCGGCGATGGACTGGAACACCAGGTCCACCGGCGCGCCGAGCTGCATGGCCTGCAGGGTGTTGGTGACGTGGGTGAGCACGCAGCTTTGCGTGGGCACGGCGCCGCGCTCGATCACCTCGGCCAGCACGTGGTTCAGGCGCACCAGGTCGGGCACGCTGTCGGACACCGGGTTGACGCCGATCACCGCGTCGCCCGCACCGTGCAGCAGGCCATCGATCAGGCTGGCGACGATGCCGGCCGGATCGTCGGTGGGGTGGTTGGGCTGCAGCCGCACGCTCAGGTGGCCGCGCAGGCCCACCGTGTTGCGAAAGCGCGTGACCACCTCGCGCTTCTTCGCCACCAGCATCAGGTCCTGGTTGCGCATGAGTTTGCTGACGGCGGCCACCATCTCGGGCGTGAGCCCGGCCGAGAGCCGCTCCAGCACCGCGGGCGTGGCCGCATCACTCAGCAGCCAGTCGCGCAAGCCGCCCACCGTCAGCCCGCTGACCGGCGCGAAGGCCGCGCGATCGTGGCCGTCGATGATCAGCCGCGTGACCTCGTCGCTTTCGTAGGGGATGAGCGCCTCGTCCAGGAAGCGCTGCAGCGGCACCTCGGCCAGCACCCAGCGCGCGGCCACCCGCTCCTGTTCGGTGGTGGCGGCCAGGCCCGCCAGGGCGTCGCCCGAGCGCAGCGGCGTGGCCTTGACCATCACCTCGCGCAGGCTGCCGAAGCGATGTGTGTGGTGTCCCAGCGTCGCGCTCAAGTTCACGTCAGCGGCTCCTCGGTGGGGGTCGGATCAAACGGTGGATTTCATTCTGCCGCAGCGGCCAGCATCGCGTCGTGCGGCGCGGCGTCGCGCTGCGCCGAGGTCAGGCGGAAGTAGAGGTAGCAGACCGCCATGAAGCCCAGGAAGATCAGCGACAGCAACTGGTTGAAGTACACCACCGCGGCCAGGCAGACCAGGCCACAGACGATGGCGATGGCCGGGAACAGCGGGTACAGCGGCGCACGGAAGGGGCGGTCCAGCTTCGGCTCGGTGGCGCGCAGCTTGAACAGCGAGGCCATGGACATGATGTACATCACCAGCGCGCCCAGCACCGCCATGGTGACGATGTTGGCCGTCAGCGGCAGGCCGCCGATGGTGACCCACTGGTCGCTGAACACGGCCGCGATGCCCACGATGCCACCGCCGACCAGCGCATTGACCGGGGTGCGGAAGCGCGGGTGGACCTTGGCGAACCAGGCCGGCAGGTAACCGGCGCGGGCCAGCGCGAACATCTGGCGCGAGTAGCCCAGCACGATGCCGTGGAACGAGGCGACCAGGCCGAACAGGCCGATCCACACCAGCATGTGCAGCCAGCCGCTGGACTCGCCCACCACCATCTTCATGGCCTGGGGCAGCGGGTCGTTGATGTTGGACAGCTTGGACCAGTCGCCCACGCCGCCGGCCATGACCATGACCAGGAAGGCCAGCGCCACCAGCGTCAGGATGCCGGTGATGTAGGCGATGGGGATGGTGCGCTTGGGGTCCTTGGCCTCTTCGGCGGCCATGGCCGCACCCTCGATGGCCAGGAAGAACCAGATCGCGAACGGGATGGAGGCGAAGATGCCGGCCCAGGTGCCCATGCTGAAGTCGGGCGAGCCGGCCCAGCCGTTGGCGGTGAAGTGGGCCAGCGACCAACCCGGCGCGACCACGCCCGCGAACACCAGCAGCTCGATCACCGCCAGGATGGTGACGAACAGCTCGAACGCCGCCGCGATGCCCACGCCCACTGCGTTGAGGCCGATGAAGATCACGTAGGCGCCGACCGCCGCCCACTTCGGGTCCAGCGCCGGGTACTGCACGTTCAGGTACGCGCCGATGGCCAGCGAGATCGCCGGCGGCGCGAACACGAACTCCACCAGGGTGGCGAAGCCGGCGATGAAGCCGCCGGTGGGTCCGAAGGCCCGGCGCGCGTAGGCGAAGGGGCCACCCGCGTGCGGGATGGAGGTGGACAGCTCGGTGAAGCTGAAGATGAAGGTGGTGTACATCAGCGCCACGAACAGCGTGGCCAGCAGGAAGCCCAGGGTGCCGGCGCTGGCCCAGCCGTAGCTCCAGCCAAAGTACTCACCGAAAATGACCAGACCGACGGCGATGCCCCAGAGGGAAAAGGTGCCCAGCACGGGCTTGAGCTCCCGGCTGACCTGAGTGGATGCGGTGGACATGGGACGTTCTCTTGTGTGTGGATGAAAGGCCCGAACGGCTCGGGCGGCCTGGCGCGCAGTGTGGTTCGCCCGTCCCGTTCGCCCTATCCCGGATCGGAAACACGCCCCGCCGTGGCGCACTTTTTCCGAAACGGGATAGCCCGGGCGGTCCCACCCCCGGGTTTTCCCGCCGTGCGCGCGTGGCACGGAACTTGATACTCCCGCTGCACCCCGGCGCCGCGCGCGCCGAAGGAGCCCGCCATGCCCGCTGCCTGCCCCACCCCGCCGACCGCCTTCCGCGTCAAACGAACGCGCGAGGTGGACGTGCACGCCCGCAACCTCGACGCCTGGGACCAGGACTACGTGCAGACCTCGCCCGGCGTGTTCCAGGGCCAGGTGCGCGAGCTGTTCGACGGCCCGCTGCAGGCTTTCGAAGAGGTGGCCAACTGCGCCACCAGCCAGCACTGCCGGCCCTGGCGCGGCGGTGTCTGGCTGGGCCTGTCGGTGCCCGAGCGCCCCGAAGGCCTGCGCTTCATGGGGCGGCCGGTGGGCGGACACGAACTGATGATTTCCGACGGCAGCGAAGCCTTCGACCTGCAGGTGCCGGCCGGCCACGGGCTCTACGGCCTGGTGTTCGACCCGGCCGAGCTGCAGGCCCATGTGCGCACCCGCGACCAGGCCGACGCGGCCCCGGTGCGCGGGCCCGGTGTGCGGGTGCAGACCCTCACGCCCACCCAGCGCTTCCGCCTGGTCGGGCTGATGCGCGAGGTGCTGCGCGGCCTGGAGGCCGCCCCCGGCGTGCTGCACCACGAGGCCAGCCGCCGCAGCCTGCGCGAGGCGCTGTTCTCGGTGCTGGGCGACACGCTCATGCCGAACGGCCAGGCCGACGCGGTCACGCCGCGCCAGCAGCGCCGGCAGGACGTGGTGCGCCGCGTGCGCGAACTGGTGACCGAACAGCCGCAGGAGTACCTGGGCGTGGAACGCCTGTGCGAGGCGCTGCACATCACCCGCCGCACACTGCAGAACTGCTTCCAGGACAGCCTGGGCATCAGCCCCGCCAGCTACCTTCGCCTGGTGCGGCTGAACGCGGTGCGGCGCGAGCTGCGCGACGCGGACGCCGACCAGACCATCGGCGACGTGGCGGCGCGCTGGGGCTTCTGGCACATGGGCCATTTCAGCCACGACTACAAGGCGCTGTTCGGAGAGACGCCGTCGTGTACACGTGAGCCCCCACGCTCCGCCGCTGCGCGGGTCGCTGCCCCCCGAGGGGGCTGATCCGGCTTGGGGCGGCCCGGCGCCGGATCGCCGCTCCAATCAAGCAGTATTTAACCAACTCGATTTCGAGTTGAAATGATTTAACAAAGCGGCGCACGGCGGCAGACTCCTGCCCCATGACCCTCGCATTCCCCACCTTCACCGCCGGCATGGTGCTCAGCATGTCGCTCATCATGGCCATCGGCCCGCAGAACGCGCACGTGCTGCGCATGGGCCTGCAGCGCCAGCACCTCTGGCTCACCGTCGCCGTCTGCGCGCTGGCCGACATCGTGCTCATCTCGCTCGGTGTGTTCGGCCTGGCCCAGCTCGGTGGCCTCTCCGACAAGCTGCTGGGCGCGCTCATCGGCGCCGGCGTGCTGTTCCTGGGCGTGTATGGCTGGCAGGCGTTCCAGCGCTTCCTCAAGCCGCAGGCGGCCGCCCCGCTGGCCACCGCCCAGGCAACGAGCCAGCAGGCGCCCGCCCCGATCAGCCAGCGCCAGGCCATCCTGTCGGCACTGGCCTTCTCCTGGCTCAACCCGCACGCCTGGCTGGACACCGCCGTGCTGATCGGCACCGCCTCGCTGGCCTATGGCCCGGGCAGCAAGGCCTTCGGCCTGGGCGCCGCCACCGGCTCGGTGGTGTGGTTCCTGGTGCTGGGCGCCGCGGCGTTCTGGCTCGGCCGCCGGCTGAACTCGCTGCACATCTGGCGCGTGCTGGACGGTGTGGTCGCGCTGATGATGTGGGGCACCGCCGCCTGGCTGGTCGCCGGGCTGTTTTGACCCACCCCCGCGCCGCGCTGCGCGCGTTACCCCCTCAAGGGGGCAACACCAGCGGCCCGGCAAAGCCGGTTCCGCGTTGTTCTGGCACCAGCCATCTCTTTCGTTGTGAATCTGATCAAAACAGCAATGACTGCAACCCAAGGTTGAGCCCATGACCACCCTTCGCTCCGCTTCCGCCCCGATCACCATCTTCGGCCCGGACTTTCCATTCGCCTACGACGACTGGCTGACCCACCCGCAGGGCCTGGCCACGCTGCCGGCCAGCGCGCGCGGCACCGAGGTCGCCATCGTCGGCGCCGGCATGGCCGGCATGACCGCGGCCTACGAGCTGATGAAGCTCGGCCTCAAGCCCGTCATCTACGAGGCCTCGCGCATGGGCGGGCGCCTGCGCTCGCAGCCCTTCGAGGGCGGCCAGGGCGTGGTGGCCGAGCTGGGCGGCATGCGCTTCCCGGCCTCGTCCACCGCGTTCTTCCACTACGTGAAGCTGCTGGGGCTGGAGACCAAGCCCTTCCCCAACCCGCTCACGCCCGCAGCCGGCAGCACAGTGGTCGACCTGGAAGGCCAGACCCACTACGCCCGCACACTGGCCGACCTGCCGCCGCTGTTCCGCGAGGTGGCCGACGCCTGGGCCGCGGCGCTGGACGAGCTGGGCTTCGGCGACCTGCAGCAGGCGCTGCGCCAGCGCGACGTGCCCAGGCTCAAGGCGCTGTGGGACGCGCTGGTGCCGCTGTGGGACGACCGCACCTTCTACGACTTCGTGGCGCAGTCGAAGGCGTTTTCGAAGCTGTCGTTCCGCCACCGCGAGGTGTTCGGCCAGGTGGGCTTCGGCACCGGTGGCTGGGACTCGGACTTTCCCAACACCATGCTGGAAATCCTGCGCGTGGTGCTGACCGGCTGCGACGAGGACCAGCACCTGATCGTGGGCGGGGTGCAGCAGGTGCCACTGGGGCTGTGGCAACACGCGCCCGAACAGATCACCCACTGGCCGGCCGGCACCTCGCTCGCCCGCCTGCACGGCGGCGCCACGCGGCCGGGCGTCACCGCCATCCGGCGTGCCCCC
This sequence comes from Hydrogenophaga pseudoflava NBRC 102511, assembly GCF_001592285.1. Classification (GTDB taxonomy): domain Bacteria; phylum Pseudomonadota; class Gammaproteobacteria; order Burkholderiales; family Burkholderiaceae_C; genus Hydrogenophaga; species Hydrogenophaga pseudoflava. The sequence goes on from NZ_BCWQ01000010.1 coordinate 33,987, forward strand.
TCGGGACAACTGGCCGTCACCGACAGCTGGGGCACCGAACGCGAGTACCCCGCCGTGCTGGTGACCTGCCAGAGCTGGCTGCTGACCACGCAGATCGCGGTCGAAGAGTCGCTGTTCTCGCAGAAGCTGTGGATGGCGCTGGACCGCACGCGCTACATGCAGTCGAGCAAGACCTTCGTGATGGTGGACCGCCCGTTCTGGAAGGACGTTCAGCCTGCCACCGGTCGCGACACGATGAGCATGACGCTGACCGACCGGCTCACGCGCGGCACCTACCTGTTCGACAACGGGCCGGACAAACCCGCGGTGATGTGCCTGAGCTACGCGTGGATGAGCGACGCGCTCAAGATGCTGCCGCACCCGCCCGCCAAACGTGTGCAGCTGGCGCTGGACGCGCTGCGCAAGATCTACCCCACGGTGGACATCGCCGGCCACATCGTCGGCGACCCGATCACGATCTCGTGGGAGGCGGACCCCTACTTCCTGGGCGCCTTCAAGGGCGCCCTGCCCGGTCACTACCGCTACAACCAGCGCATGTACGGCCACTTCATGCAGGACAGCCTGCCGGCGGCCGAGCGTGGCATCTTCCTGGCCGGCGACGACATCTCGTTCACGCCCGCCTGGGTCGAAGGCGCGGTGCAGACCTCGCTGAACGCGGTCTGGGGCATCGTCCACCAACTGGGCGGGCAGTGTCCCGCCGACAACCCCGGGCCGGGTGAGCTGTTTCCCACACTGGGTCCTGTGGCCTTGCCAGAATGACGGCGTGAACGACCTGCACATCGCCCTCTGGCAGACCCCGCACCCGGCCAGCACCGCCGAGGCGCTGCAGCGGCTGGGCACGGCCTGCGCGCAGGCGCGCGCGCAAGGCGCCGAGCTGCTCATCACGCCGGAGATGTTCATGACCGGCTATGCCATCGGCGCCGAACGCGTCGCGTCGCTGGCCGAACCGGCCGATGGGCCGCTGGCGCAGGCGGTGAGCGCCATCGCGCAGCGCCACGGCATGGGCGTCGTGTACGGCTACCCGGAACAGAACACAGAAGGCCGACCCTTCAACGCTGCGCAGGCCATCGCGCCCGACGGCGCGCGGCTCATGAACTACCGCAAGACCCACCTGTTCGGCGACCTCGACCGCGCGCAGTTCAGCCCGGGCGGTGCGGCGTCGCAGGCCTTCGAGTGGCGCGGCTGGCGCATGGGCCTGCTGATCTGCTACGACGTGGAGTTCCCGGAAACCGTGCGCCTGCTGGCACTCCAGGGTGCCGACGCGGTGCTGGTGCCGACGGCCAACATGGTGCCGTTCGACGAGGTGCAGCGCGTCCTGCTGCCCGCGCGGGCGCTGGAGAACCGCCTGTTCCTGGCCTACGCCAACGCCTGTGGCCGGGAAGGCGGGCTGCACTACAACGGCCTGAGCCAGGTGAACGCGCCGGACGGGAGCGCTCTGGCTCGGACCGGCGCAGGAGAAACCCTGCTGAGGGCCGCCCTGCAAACCTCGGCGCGGACCGCCACTCCCGCGGCGCAGCTGCAGGACCGGCGCAGCGACCTCTGCGGGCCGCTGGCGCAATCTCAGAGGTAGGCCGCTTCGGGCGCCTGGGCGCGGATGAAGTTGATCACCGACGGCCCCTGGGCGTTGGTGAACAGCGAACCGTCGCCCTTGCCGCAGTCGACCACCGTGCCCGAGGACGTGATGCCGATCAGCGCCGGCTGACCACCCACCGTGCGGTAGGCCGGACCACCCGAATCGCCGCTGCAGGTGTTGCTCAGCTCACCCGAGTAGGTGTAGCCGATGCTGGTTTCGTTGACCGTGGTCAGCGTGGCAAAGCCGACCGCCAGGTCGAAGCCGGGCGCGCCCCAGCCGGCCACGTAGATCGGCTGACCGGGCGAGGACGGCTGGCTCACCAGCAACGGCATGGTCGGGTTGGGCAGCGCCTGCTGCAGCACGATCACCGCCGCGTCGTTGAGCAGCGCGTTGGTGCTGCGCTGGTACTGCGGGTGCACGGCCCAGCGGCTGGCGGGCACGCCGACCACGGTGCCGTCCCCACGCCAGAGCCCCGCCAGCACGCGCCGGGTGCCACCCGGCAGGCAGTGCGCCGCCGTGAGGATCTTGGTGGGGGTGATCAGCGTGCCGGAACACACCGCCGTGCCCGAGCTGGTGGCCACGTTGAGCAGGATGACCGACGAGCGCTCCGGAGTCCCGCAGTTGGCGCCGTTGAGCACCTTGGGTTGCAGGCCCATGCTGCCGCACATGGACTCCGCGCTGGGCAGCGAGGCGTCGTCGCCGCCCCCGCAAGCCGCCAACAACACCGCCGCAGCGGCGGCTGCCACCGTGGCCATCACTCCCTTGCCGATCCTGTTCATGGATTCACCCTGTTGGTTGAGAAATGGGGAAGGGCCGACCCGCCGGCCCCGTCGCAGCCGCCAATGTACCGCCGGCCCAGAAGTCGGCCTGCGCATAGTGGTGCTTGAGGAAGTCGATCCACAGCCGCACCCGCAGCGCCAGGTGCTTGCGCTGGGGGAACAGCGCGTAGATGCCGTTGGGCGGCGCGGCGTACCCGTCCAGCACGGTTTCGAGCCGGCCTGCCGCGATGTCGGCCTCCACCTCCCAGGTGCTGCGCCAGGCAATGCCGTAACCGGCCAGGCACCACTCGCGCAGCACCTGCCCGTCCGAACAGTCCAGCGGCCCACCGGGGCGCAGGTGCACGATCTCGGCCTCGGCCCCTTCGGAAGCGCCTTCGCCGGGCGGCATGCGAAAGGCCCAGCCCCGGGTCTGGGACGCGTCGGACGACAGGGTCAGGCAGTCGAAGCGTGCCAGGTCGGCCGGGTGGGCGGGGCGGCCGTGCCGCCGCAGGTAGTCGGGCGTGGCCACGCACATGCGGCGGTTGTCCGCCAGCCGCACGCTCACCAGGGACGAGTCCGGCAGGTCGCCGACCCGCACCGCGCAGTCGTAGCCCTCGCCCGCGAGGTCGACCACCCGGTCGCTGAGATTGAGCGAGATCGTGACCTCGGGGTGCAGTTCGCGAAAACGCGGCACCAGCGGCGCCACGTGGCGGCGCCCGAAACCGGCAGGGGCCGTGATGCGCAGGTGGCCGCTGGCCTTGACGCCGCCCGCGCTGACGCTGGCCTCGGCGTTGGCCAGGTCGGTCAGCAGGCGCTGGCAGTCCTCGATGAAGGCGCTGCCCTCGTGGGTCAGCGTGATGCGGCGCGTGGTGCGCACCATGAGCTTGACGCCGAGGCGGGACTCCAGCGCATCCAGCCGCCGGCCGATGATGGCCGGCGCCACGCCCTCGGCCTTCGCGGCGGCCGTCAGGCTGCCGCGCGTGGCCACCGAGACGAAGGTTTCGAGCTGCTTGAGCTTGTCCATGGGCCCGCAGATTACCCCATCAAAAGGAGGCAATCAACGGGACTTCTGGACAGATTTTTTACCTGGGTGTTACGCCGGAGCGATCAGTTGCACTGGGCAGGCAGGTTGGGAATCTCGGTGCAAGCCTGTCCGCCCTTGGCCGCACAGGAATTGTTCGCCGTGGTCTGCGCATCGAAGGCCGAGCCCCCGGCGCCCACACCCCAGACCCAGGCACCGGATGCCGTCTGTCCCTGGGCAATGGCACCGCACTCCTCGAACTGCAATACCACCTGGCAATCGCCGGCATCGCACTCGTCGCGCGCTGCGTCGTTGGCGATCGACTGGGTCAAGGCTTCGGAAGCAATGCCCACCCGGTTGGTCGACGCACTGACAGCGATGGAGCCGTAGCCATTGCTGTCGCCGCCCCCCCCGCAAGCCGCCAGCGTCACGGCGGCGATCAGGGCCGCACCCCAGGTCCACAACTTCTTCATGGGTTTCCTCCTCAGGAATGGATAAGCATGGACGCCCGATGCGCCCATCGCGAGCAGTCTAAGACAGCTCGCGCTCCACGTCTTGATCCAGATCGCCACTTTGCGCACGAATCAGAGGGGCCACCCCTTGGGCAACCCGGCCTCGGGCGTCATGCCGTACACCGGCTCGCCGGGCAGACCGGTCTGGAGCGGTTCGCGCGCGGCGATGAGCTGGCCGATGTCCACGCCCGTGGACACGCCCATGGCCTCGAACATGAACACCAGGTCTTCGGTCACCACGTTGCCGCTGGCGCCCGGCGCATAGGGGCAGCCGCCCAGACCGCCGAGCGAGCTGTCGAAGGCGCGCACGCCCACGTCGTACGCCGCCAGGCAGTTGGCCAGACCCAGGCCGCGCGTGTTGTGCATGTGGGCTGCGCCGGCCTTGTCGCCCAGTTCGGCGCGCAGCCGGGTGAACAGGCGCCTGACTTGTGCAGGATTCGCCATGCCGGTGGTGTCGGACAGGCCCACCTCGTCCACGCCCGCGTCCACGCAGGCCACGGCCAGAGCGATCACCTCGTCTTCGGGCACCGCACCCTGCAGGGTGCAGCCGAACGCCGTGGACAGCCCCACCTCCACCGGCACCTGCGGCGCGAGCTCGCGCCGCAGCGCCACCACCTCGCGCAGCTCCGCCACCATCTGCTCGCGCGTCTTGCGCACATTGGCCAGCGAATGCGCCTCGCTGGCCGAGACCGGCAGCGTGAGCTTGTGCACCCCGGCGGCCAGTGCGGCCTCGGCGCCGCGGCGGTTGGGCACCAGGGCCATCACCGTCAGACCCGGCAAGGTGACGGCGTGGCGCACCACCTCGGCCACGTCGGCCATCTGCGGCAGCAGCCTGGCGGGCACGAAAGAACCCACTTCGATTTCGCGCAGGCCGGCCGCGGCCAGCGCGTCGATCCAGCGGCACTTGTCCGCCGTCGGCATGGTGGCCTTGACGGACTGCAGGCCATCGCGCGGCCCCACCTCGCTGATGTGAACGTCGGGTGTGCTCATGCCGGCCTCACGCGACCACTGCCTGCTGGCGCAGGCGTTCGATGTCGGACGCCGCGTAGCCCAGGCCGTGCAGCAGCTCGGTGGTGTGCGCGCCCATGCGCGGTGGGTCCAGCCGCACGCCGGGGCGCTGGCCGTCCAGCGTGAACGGGAACAGCGTGGTCTTGACGGTCTGGCCGGCGCGCTCGCCGTCGGGCAGGGTGATGTCGGCCAGGCCACCGGTGGCCAGCAGGTGCTCGTCGGCATACAGCTCTTCGGGCTTGCGGATCGGGGCGAAGGGCAGGCCCACCTTCTCGAACAGGGCCGCCAGATCGGCCGCGCGCCAGGTGGCCAGGCGCTCGCGCAGGACGGGCAGCAGCTGCGAACGCAGCTTCACGCGGGCGTTGTTGTCGGGGTACCGCGGGTCGGCCTTGAGGTCGGCAAAGCCCAGCGCATCGCAGAAGGTCACCCACTGCGCGTCGCTGACAGCCGCCAGGAAGATCTGCTCGCCGTCTTTCACGGTGAACACGTCGTACACCGCCCAGGCCGAGATGCGTTCGGGCATGGGCGCCGCCGGCTTGCCGGTGATGGCGTACTGCAGCATGTGCTGGCCGACCAGGAACACGTTGTTCTCGAACAGCGCGCTCTGCACCTCCTGTCCTTTGCCGGTGATGCCGCGCTGGATCAGCGCGCCCAGCGCCCCGATGGCGCCGAACATGCCGCCCATGATGTCGTTCACGCTGGTGCCCGCGCGCAGCGGGTCGCCGGGCCGGCCGGTCATGTAGGCCAGGCCGCCCATCATCTGCACCACTTCGTCCAGCGCGGTACGGTGGTCGTAGGGGCCGGGCAGAAAGCCCTTGAGGCTGATGTAGATGCAGCGCGGGTTGACCTGCGAGAGGGCCGCGTAGTCCAGCCCGTACTTGACCATGGTGCCGGGCTTGAAGTTCTCGGCCACCACGTCGGCGCTGGCGGCCAGGCGGCGCGCCACCTCGGCGCCCTCGGCCTGGCGCAGGTCGATGGCGATGCTCTTCTTGTTGCGGTTGAAGAGCGGGAAGAAGCCCGCGCCCGAGCCCAGCAGGTGGCGCGTGCGGTCGCCGTCGATGGGTTCGACCTTGATGGTCTCGGCCCCCATGTCGGCCAGCACCATGCCGCAGGTGGGGCCCATGACCATGTGGGTGAATTCAACGACGCGCAGGCCGGTCAGTGGCAGCGGGCGGGTGGGGGCAGCGGCGTCCCCGGCGGTCTGGTTCATGCAAGTCTCCGTTCTGGGCGCCTGGGTGTCGGGCCCGGTGATTGGCAGTTTAGGCTTTACCAAAACAGTGCAAAGAGGTATTTTTTCGCCTTTGGTTTTCCATTCTGGAAATTCTTGACCCCATGCGCGACCTGGATCTCACCAATTTGCGGCTGTTCGTGGCCGTCTGCGACCACCGCAACATCGTCCGCGCCGCCGCCGAAGCCCACCTGACGGCCAGCGCGGTCAGCAAGCGCCTGGCCCAGCTGGAGGCGCAGATCGGCACGTCGCTGCTGACCCGGCGCCGCCACGGGGTCGAGCCCACGCCCGCCGGCGAGAGCCTGCGCGAACACGCGCGCGAACTGCTGCTGGGTGCCCAGCGCATCGAACGCGACATGGCGGCCTTCGCGGCCGGCGTGCGCGGCCAGGTGCGCCTGCTGGCCACCGCGTCGGTGATGGCGGCGCCACTGCCGGGCGATGTGGCCGGCTTCCTGGCCCAGCCGGGCCACGAAGGCATTCAGGTGGAACTGGCGTCGCGGTCGGGCGCGCAGGTGGTGCAGGGCATCCGCGACGGCGTGGCCTCGCTGGGCATCTGCTGGCACAGCCCGCACGGCACCGACCTGCGCGGCCTGTCGCACACCCCCTACCGCAGCGACCGGCTGGGGTTGGTGGTGCCTCGGGGGCATGCGCTGGCCGGGCTGGCGCGGGTGCGGCTGGCGCAGGCGCTGGACAACCCCTTCGTCGGCCTGCCGGTGGACAGCGCGGTGCAGGCGCTGATGCTGCGCGCCGCGGCCGAGCTGGGCCACACGCTGCGCTACCGCATGATCGTGACCGACTTCGATGCCGCGCTGCGCGTGGTGGCCACGCGGCTGGCGGTCAGCGTGATGCCGGTGGCGGTGGCCCTGCCCCGGGCCGAGGGCCTGGGGCTGACCGTGGTGCCGCTGGACGAGGACTGGGCCGAACGCCGCTTCGCGATCTGCTACCGGGACGAAGCCGACCTGGGCCCGGCCGCCCGCCTGCTGCGGGACCACCTGGTGCGACAGGCCGCCGTCGCCAGCTGATTACATTCTTTTTTGTCACAGATAAATCAAAATTCAGGTGATTAATAAGGAGACAAGTCTCGAATAAAGTGGCGGGATGGAAAAACCCCGCGCGGTTCTGTTCGACGCCTACGGCACGCTGTTCGACGTGTACAGCGTGGGCCTGCTCGCCCAGCAGCTGTTCCCGGGCCAGGGCGCCCGGCTGGCCACCGTGTGGCGCGACAAGCAGATCGAATACACCCGGTTGGTGACCACCAGCGAGCACGGCGCGCACTACCGCCCGTTCTGGGAACTGACCCAGGCCGCACTGGCCTACGCCATCAAGCTGATCGAACCGGCCGCCCGCAGCGACTGGGCGGCCTACGAGGCCAAGGCCACGCAGCTGATGAACCAATACCGTCACCTGAGCGCCTTCCCGGAGAACCGCGAGGTGCTGCAGGCCCTCAAAAGCCGCGGCATCGTCACCGGCATCCTGAGCAACGGCGAACCGCAGATGCTGGGCATCGCCGTGCGCAGCGCCGGGCTGGAAGGCCTGCTGGACCACGTGATCAGCGTGGACGGCGTGCGCAAGTACAAGACCCACCCCGACGCGTATGCGCAGGGCGAGAAGGTGACCGGCCTGACGCGCCAGCAGATCGTGTTCGTCAGCAGCAACGCCTGGGACGCGCTGGGCGCGACCTGGTTCGGCTACCGCACGCTGTGGGTGAACCGCCAGAACCAGCCCTTCGAGGAACTGGGCACCCCGCCCACGCGCACGGCCACGAACCTGCGCGAGGTCCTCGCCTTCTTCGACTGATTTCCTTTTCCTTTTGAACCGACGGAGTCCTTCCATGACGCAACGCACCAGCATCCACGGTCTGCAGGTTTCCACCGACCTGTACCAGTTCATCAACGAGCAGGTCCTGCCCGGCACCGGCGTGAGCGCCGAGAGCTTCTGGAAGGGCTTCGACGCCATCGTCACCGACCTGGCGCCCAAGAACGCCGCCCTGCTGGCCGAGCGCGACCGCCTGCAGGCCGAGCTGGACACCTGGCACAGCGCCAACCCCGGCCCGATCCTGGACATGGCCGGCTACCGCAAGTTCCTGGAAACCATCGGCTACCTCGTGCCCGAGCCCAAGAAGGTCAAGGCCACCACGAAGAACGTGGACGACGAGCTGGCCACGCAGGCCGGCCCGCAGCTGGTGGTGCCCATCCTGAACGCCCGCTACGCCCTGAACGCCGCCAACGCGCGCTGGGGCAGCCTGTACGACGCGCTGTACGGCACCGACGTGATCAGCGAAGACAAGGGCTGCGAGAAGGTCGGCAAGAAGGGCGGCTACAACCCCAAGCGCGGCGCCAAGGTCATCGAGTACTGCCGCTACGTGCTGGACCGCTGCGCCCCGCTGAAGAAGGGTTCGCACGTCGGCTCCACCGGCTACAAGGTCAACAAGGACGGTGAACTGGTCGTGGGTCTGGCCGAAGGCGGCACCTCCAAGCTGGCCGACAAGAGCCAGTTCATCGGCTTCCAGGGCGAGGCCAAGACGCCCACCGCCGTGCTGCTCAAGCACAACGGCCTGCACCTGGAGATCCAGATCAACCGCGCCACCGCCATCGGCAAGACCGACGCCGCCGGCGTGAGCGACCTGGTGGTCGAGGCCGCGCTGTCCACCATCCTGGACCTGGAAGATTCCGTGGCCGCGGTGGACGCCGAGGACAAGGTGCTGGCCTACCGCAACTGGCTGGGCATCCTGCAGGGCACGCTGACCGAGTCGTTCGAGAAGGGCGGCAAGACGATGACCCGCGGCCTGAACGCCGACCGCGAATACACCGGCGCCAACGGCAAGAAGGTCCGCCTGCATGGCCGCTCGCTCATGTTCGTGCGCAACGTGGGCCACTTGATGACCAACCCCGCCATCCTGTGGGGCGCGGAAGGCAAGGAGATTCCCGAAGGCATCATGGACGCGATGGTCACCACCGCCATCGCCATCCACGACCTGAAGAAGAGCAAGAAGGACGCCATCCGCAACTCGCGCAAGGGCTCGGTCTACATCGTCAAGCCCAAGATGCACGGCCCGCGCGAAGTGGCGTTTGCCTGCGAACTGTTCAGCCGCGTCGAGAAGGTGCTGGGCCTGGCCGACAGCACGGTCAAGCTGGGCATCATGGACGAAGAACGCCGCACCTCGGTCAACCTGAAAGCCTGCATCGAAGCCGCCGCCAGCCGCGTCGCCTTCATCAACACCGGCTTCCTGGACCGCACCGGCGACGAGATGCACACCGCCATGCTGGCCGGCCCGATGGTGCGCAAGGGCGACATGAAGACCAGCGCCTGGATCCAGAGCTACGAGCGCAACAACGTGCTGGTGGGCCTGTCCTGCGGCCTGCGCGGCAAGGCACAGATCGGCAAGGGCATGTGGGCCATGCCCGACCTGATGAAGGCCATGCTGGAGCAGAAGATCGCCCACCCCAAGGCCGGCGCCAACACCGCCTGGGTGCCCTCGCCCACCGGCGCCACGCTGCACGCCCTGCACTACCACCAGGTGCTGGTGTCCGACGTGCAGAAGGAGCTGGAGAAGGTCAAGGCCGACAAGCTGCGCGACGACCTGCTGACCGGTCTGCTGACCGTGCCGGTGAGCGCCAACCCGAACTGGACCGACGCCGAGAAGCAGGCCGAACTGGACAACAACATCCAGGGCATCCTGGGCTATGTGGTGCGCTGGGTCGACCAGGGCGTGGGCTGCTCCAAGGTGCCCGACATCAACGACATCGGCCTGATGGAAGACCGCGCCACGCTGCGCATCTCCAGCCAGCACGTGGCCAACTGGCTGCACCACGGCATCGTGACTGAGCAGCAGGTGCGCGAGACCTACGAGCGCATGGCCGCCAAGGTGGACAAGCAGAACGCCGGCGACAAGCTCTACCAGCCCATGGCGGGCAACGCGGCCACCAGCAAGGCCTACCAGGCCGCGCTGGACCTGGTGTTCAAGGGCAAGGAGCAGCCGAGTGGCTACACCGAGCCGCTGCTGCACGCGTGGCGTCTGAAGGTGAAGGCTGCCTGAGGCCAGAGCCCACCCCCGCGCCGCACCTGCGGTGCGTCACCCCCTCAAGGGGGCAACGCCTGCGGCCTGGCAAAGCCAGTTCCGCGGCGTTCTGGACCAAAACACGGCGCTCCGAGGGGCGCCGTTTTCTTTGGGTGTCTACAAGGTGGCGCGCGCCAGCTGCCTCGCCCGCTGTGTCCGGCCTCCGTAGCCCCAGTCCGTCGCCGGCAGCTCGCGCACCGTGACGTAGCTCGCCACCTCGAAGCCGCCGTCGGGTGCCAGCTGGCGCTGCAGCTCGTCGAACGCGGCGGCGATGAAGCGGGCCTTCTCGTCCTCTGTGTTGGTGCCGGCGGTGATGCCGATCTCCAGCAGCGCCGCGGTGCCCGCCACCGTGCGCCCGCCGACGCACCAGCGGGCCCGCGGCAGGTCGTCGATCACCACCGCAGTGACCTCGGGCCGCTTGTGCAGGAGCTCGGCGGTGAGGGCGGTGAGCGCCGCGGCCAGCGCCTGGTAGCGCTCGGGGTTCTGCAGTGGGGTCACCTTGAGCAGCAGCGTGGGCATGGTCAGACCTCCATCAGGCGGACTGCGTGAGCGCCATGTCCGCGATGCGCAGCGAGGCGGCGGACCCGTGCGCCCAACCGCTCGGCCCAGCCCTGTCCGAAGCGCTGCACCGCTGCCTGCCGCTCGCGCTTGGCCTGGTGCTGCAGGGCGTCGAACAGGGCCGCGTGGGCCTGGGGTGAAAGGGTCTGGTGCAGGTGTTCGGTGCGCATGGCGGGCTCCTGTCGGCGATGAATGAAGGGGTGCAGCGACTCTAGGCAAGCCACCGGCGGCGGAAAACGGCGGGCGGCTCAAAACGGTTTTGCATTCCGCGCAAGGCCCCTTGCACCGGCGCGCACTACCATCGCCGCATGGATGCGCTCGCCTTCGACGACCTCAAGCTGTTCGCCCGCGTGGCCGCGCTGGGCAGCCTGTCGGCGGCGGCGCGCGAGCGCGACGTGCCGGTGAGCCAGGTCTCTCGCGCGCTGAGCCGGATCGAGAAGACCTGCGGCGCCCGCCTGGTCCACCGCTCCACCCACGGGCTCTCGCTCAGCCCCGAGGGCGAGACCTTTCTCGAACACTGCCAGCGCATCACCGGCGCGCTCGACGGGCTGCAGGCCGACTTCGCGCAGCAGTCGGGCGAGGCGCGCGGCCTGGTGCGCGTGGCCGCCAGCACCGTGATCGCGCAATACTTGCTGCTGCCCAGCCTGAACGCGCTCAACCAGCAGCACCCGCAGCTGCGCGTGGAGCTGGAGGTGAGCGACCGGCTGGCGGACATGGCGCGCGAGGGTATCGATATCGCCATCCGCACCAGCACCGACCTGCCCGAGACCCAGGTGGCGCGGGCGCTGGGCCAGTTGGGCCGCGCGCTCTACGCGTCGCCCGCCTACGCGGCCCGCGCCGGCCTGCCGCAACACCCCGACGAGCTGCACCAGCACCGCCTGATCAGCAACACCGCGGCGCCGCACCTCAACCGCTGGCCCTTCGTGGTCGACGGCACACCGTGCCGCCGGACCATTGAGGGCTACTGGCGCACCAACGACACCGGCCTGGCCGCCAACATGCTGGTGCAGGGCCTGGGCATCGGCCGGCTGGCCACCGTGGCCGCCGCACCGCTGGTGCAGCAGGGCCTGCTGGTGCCGGTGCTGGCGGACTTCGTCGATCCGCAACCGGTGCCGCTGTACGCGGTGACCGCCAGCGCGCGCCAGCGGCTGCCCAAGATCCGCGCCTGCATCGACTTCTGGGCTGGCTGGATCGCCAGCGACCGCACGCCGAATCTCGCGGCTTCCGCGGGGTGATCACGCCATGCGCCTGCCCTTCGCCCTGCCACTGACCCTCGCCTTGAGCCTGTCCCTGCTGCCCGCTCCGGCGCTGGCCCAGCAGCCGTCCGTCCGGTGGCAGGCCCAGTGTGAGGCGCAGCTGCCGCCCACGGTGATCGAGGTGAACGCCGAACCGGCCCCCGTGCGCCACCGCAACGACCGCAGCATCGCCGACCTGATGCAGGTCCAGCGCCTGCCGCAGGAACACGCCTTCACCCTGGGCCTGACCGAGTTGCAGCTGGGCACGCGCATCGCCTTCCGCAGCCCCACGCTGAGCCACCCGCGCGAGCGGCTGGTGTGCATGCGCCCGGCCATCACCGTCACGCTCAGCCTGGACCCGCACGTGGTGTCGGTGGCCAGCGAGTTCGAGGAAGGCAGCTGCGCGCACCGCCACATCCTGGCCCACGAGATGCGCCACGTGCAGGTCAACCAGCTCACGCTATCGGCAGCGGCCGAGCGCATGCGCGAGGGCATGCGGCAGTCCTTCGGCAACAAGATCTACTACGGCGAACCCAAGGAGCTGCAGGAGCGCCTGACCCGCCACATCCGCGAGCAGTGGCTGCCCTGGGTCGACGCGCAGATGAAGCACACGCTGCAGCGCCACCGCGAGATCGACACGCCCGAGGAGTACGCGCGCAACCGCACGGCCTGCGGCGGCGAGATTGCGCGCACGCTGGACGCCATGCGCTGAACCCGGAACCACCCATGGCCCTGAATTACCTGATCTTCGACGCCGCCGACGATGGCGAAGGCACCGGCAGCTGGGAGGCCGTGGCCAGCGTGCGCCGCGCCGACCTGCCGGCGGTGATGGCCGAGGTGGACGCGGTGCTGGCGCGCGCGCAGCGCGAGGCGCCGGGACCGCGCGGCCCGCTGGACGAAGGCGGCGCCTGGGACGCCGACACCCAGGTGCACGAGGACGGCAGCTGGACCGAGATCCGGCTGACGCTGACCGGGCCCTGGGACTGGGGCGAGGCGCTGCTCAGCGGCTTTTGAACATCGGCCGGCACCACACGCTGCACGAAGTGGCGCCGGCGCGGCGAAAAGGAGGGGATCCGCCCGTCTGTTCGGGCTCAAGTGCCGCTGGACTTTGTCCGATCATGAACAACCCCGAGGTCTCGCCTACCAGGCCAGGCCGTCCAACGCATTCATCAGATGCGATGTTTCCGTCCAATGAGGTCAACGTGGTCCCAGCTTCGTCAAAATTTCTTCGCCTGTCGATCAAGGCCCGCCTGGTCCTGACGGTCGCCGTGCTGGTGGTGGTCAGCCTGGTCGTCGTCAGCACCTTCAACTTCCTGAGCCTGCGCTCGACCACCCGGGCATCGGTGAACGCCTCGGCGCAAAGTCTGGCCCTGGCGCGCGCCGAGGGCATCGGTCAGTGGGTCGCCAGCAAGTCGGCCGTGGTGGGTGCGCTGTTGCCCGCCACCCAGGTGGAAGACCCCATGCCGGCGCTCACCCAGGCGGTCAGGAGCGGGTTCTTCGACACCACCTACATCGGCTACCAGGAAAAAAGGGCGATCTTCTCGAGCCCGCAGAACCTGCCGCCCGACTGGGACCCGACCGGACGGCCCTGGTACCTGCAGGCGGCCAATGGCCAGGGCGTGGTGCTGACCGAACCCTATGTGGATGCGGGCAGCAAGAAGCTGGTCATGACCTTCGCGGTGGCCGACCGCAACGGCAGCGACACGCGGGCGGTGGCCGCCGGCGACGTGTTCATGGACGTGGTGGCCGCGGCCGTGACCGCCATCAAACCCACGCCGTCGAGCGATGCCTTCGTGCTGTCGGCCGAAGGCAAGGTGATGGTGCACAGCAACCTGGATCTGGTGCTCAAGGAGGCGTCCAGCCTGAGCCCTGCGCTGACCCCGGCGGCGGTGGCGGCGCTGGGCGCCGACCTGACCGAGGTGGACATCGGCGGCACCGCCCGCCTGTTGACCGCGGTGCCGGTGGCGGGCACCAACTGGAAGCTGGTGATCTCGCTGCACAAGGGCGAAGCGCTGGCCTCGGTGTCGAACTTCCTGCTGCAGTCCCTGATCGGGGCTGTGGTGGTGACCGTGGCGGCCGTGCTGCTGGCGGGTGTGGTGGTCGCGCGTTCGCTCCAGCGCCTGGACCGCCTGCAGGCGGCCATGCAGGACGTGGCCTCGGGCGACGGTGACCTGACCAAGCGGCTGGACGCGAGCGGGCACGACGAGCTGGCGCGCATTGCCCAGGGCTTCAACGCCTTTGTCGACAAGATCCAGGCCACGCTGCGCGACATCCGCGCCACCAGCGACGCCGTGCATGAAGCGTCACGCGAGATCGCCAGCGGCAACCACGACCTGTCGTCGCGCACGGAGTCGGCCGCCTCCAGCCTGCAGCAGACCTCGGCCACCATGGAGGAAATGACCTCGGCGGTGGCGCAATCGGCGCAGTCGGCCCAGGAGGCCAACCAGATTGCCGGCGGCGCGGCCGCCTCGGCCGAAAAGGGTGGCGAAGTGGTGGGCCAGGTGGTGGCCAGCATGGAAGCCATCACCCACAGCTCGCGCAAGATCAACGACATCATCTCGGTGATCGATGGCATCGCCTTCCAGACCAACATCCTGGCGCTGAATGCGGCGGTGGAAGCGGCCCGCGCCGGCGAACAGGGCCGGGGATTCGCCGTGGTGGCCGGCGAGGTGCGCAACCTGGCGCAGCGCAGCGCCGAAGCGGCCAAGGAGATCAAGCAGCTGATCGGTCGCTCGGTCGAAAGCGTCGAGGCCGGCTCCGCCCTGGTGGGGCGCACCGGCGAGGTGATGCAGGAGATCGTGCAGAACGTGCGGCGCGTCTCGCAGATGATGCAGGAGATCGCCACCGCCTCGTCCCAACAGCGATCGGGCATTGAGCAGGTGGGCATGGCCATCGGCAACCTGGACCAGATGACCCAGCAGAACGCCGCGCTGGTCGAGGAAAGCGCCGCTGCGGCCAGCGGTCTGCAGGATCAGGCCGAGCGCCTGGCCCGCACCGTGGGCCAGTTCCGCATCGGCTAACCCCCCTCAGCGCACGCGCTGCACGTCCAGCGGGTTCACCGGGTTCGCCTGGTGGCCCCAGCTCTGGCGCAGGAAGCTTGCCACCGCGGCGATCTCGGCGTCCTGCAGCAGGGTGCGGAACGGCGGCATGCCGTAGGGATGCGGGTGACCCGGTGTGGACGGCGCGAAGCCGCCACCGACGATGGCCTGCAGCGCGTTGGTCGGGTCGTCCATGGTGACCACGCGGTTGCCGGCCAGCGGCGGGTACATGCCCTGGCGGCCCTCGCCCTGTTCGCCGTGGCAGTCGGCGCAGTGCTGCCGGTACAGGCGTCCGCCGGCCTCCAGCAGCGAGCCGTCGGCGCGCTTGAAGGCCGGTGGCTTGCGGCCTTGCACCGGCAGGCTCTTCAGGTAGCCCGCCATCGCATTCACATCGGCCTCGGGCAGGTGCTGGGTGCCGTGGAACACCACCTCGGCCATCGGCCCGGCCACGCTCGCGCCGGGGGCGCTGCCGTTCTTCAACAGCGCCGCCACGCGCTCCACCGGCCAATCCTGCACGCCCGCCTGGCGCGGGTCGAGCAGCGAGGGTGCGAACCAGCGGCCATCGGGCAGGCGCTCGCCGCCGAAGGCCTCGGTGGTCGCGCCCCAGGCGTTGCGCGTGCCGTGGCAGGCGGCGCAGTGGGCGACGCCGTTGACCAGATAGGCGCCGCGGTTCCACTCGGCGCTCTGCGTGGCGTCGGGCCGGAAGCGCCCGGGTTCGAAGAACAGCACGCGCCAGACCGCGAGCGCGGGCTGGGTGCCGTAGGGGAAGCGCAGCGCATGCGGCGTGTTGGGCTGGCGCACCGGCGCCAGGCTGCGCAGGTGGGCCCAGAGCGCGGCCACGTCATCATCGGTCAGGCGTGTGAAGTGCGCGTAGGGAAAAGCCGGGTAGAGCAGCCGGCCGTCGCGCGAGCGGCCTTCGTGCAGCGCGCGCTGGAAGGCCTGCTGCGACCAGGCGCCCAGACCGGTCTCGGCGTCGGGCGTGAGGTTGCCGGCGAACAGGTCGCCGAAGGGCGTGCTGATGCGGCGACCGCCCGCATAGGGTGCGCCCCCGCGCTCGGTGTGGCAGGCCATGCAGTTGCCGGCGCGCGCCAGTTCGGCGCCGCGTGCGAGCAGCGTGGGGTCGGCGGGCACGGCCTCTGTCGACGGTGGCAGCGCGGGGGCGTGCATTTCCACACCGACCACGGCGCCGAGCAGGGCCAGGCCCGCGACGAAGACAGCGGCGATCCAGCGCAGGGGGCGGCGGCTCATTTCGCGACTCCCGGCGCGGGCGGCGTCAGCCCGCAGCGCAGCGGCAGCGGCTCGGTGGTGGGCGCGGCCGGATGGGTGTCGGCCGGCAGCGGCTGCGCGGCGAGCCAACTGGCCACGGCCGCCACATCGGTGGGCGAGAGGCGCTGCGCCACATGGGCCATGCAGTCGGGTGCGAAGGCCTTGCGCAGACCGGTCTGCCAGGCGCCGAGCTGGCCGATCAGGTAGTCGCGCGGCAGGCCCAGCAGGCCTGGCACGGCGGGCCGCACACCGGTCATGGCCGCGCCGTGGCAGGCGGTGCAGGCCGGCAGATCACGCGCCGGGTCGCCGCGGCGCACCAGCGCCTCGCCGCGGGCCAGATCGGCGGCGCTGCCCTGCGGCGGCAGCGGTGGCGGGTAGGGCAGGTCCAGCGATGCAAAGTGCTGCGCGATCAGGCGCAGGTAGTCGTCGCTCAGGTGGTCCAGCAGGTAGCGCATGCCGTCGTTGTTGCGCCGGCCGTCGCGGAAGTTCAGCAGCTGGTGGTAGAGGTAGTCGGCCGGCTTGCCCGCGATGCGCGGGAAGAAGCCTCCCGGCGTGGCGCGGCCTTCTTTGCCGTGGCAGAGGGTGCAGGCCTGGACGCGCTGGTCCATGGAGTGGGGAACAGTGCGCGGATCGGCCGCAGCCGCGCCGCCAACGGCGAGTGCAAGCACGAACGACACAAGAAGGGGAAAGGGTGACAGGGGCGACATGGAAGACCTTGAACAGAGCAGTGCAAAAAGTACCACAGGGCGTGGATGACTACACTGATCAGAACCGGCCTTTTCCATGCAGACCACACCCACCTCCGACCCCACCCGCTGCCCGCTCTGCGGCGGCGACAACCGCTGCGCGATGGAGCTCGAACGCGCAACCGGCCAGCCCCAGCCGCCCTGCTGGTGCGTCGGTACCGCGTTCCCGCCCGACCTGCTGGCCCGGCTGCCTCAGGAAGCCGAAGGCAAGGCCTGCATCTGTGCCGCCTGTGTGGCGCGCTTCGCCGGTGAAGGTCTCGGGCCCTGAACCCGGCACACCGCGCGCCCGCGGTGCCGGGCACCATCAGCCCAGTTTCACCGGCACGAAGATGCGGTCGCCGTCGCGCTGGATCAGCAGCGCCACCGACTTCTGGGCCCTGGCCACCGCCGCACGCACCTGGTCGATGCTGGTCACCGGCGTGCCGTTGACCGCCACCAGCAGATCACCCGGCTGCACACCGGCGCGGGCCGAGGCACCGGCCACGTCCTCGATCACCAGGCCGCCGTCCACACCCGCCTCGCGCTTTTCCTGCGGCTGCAGCGGCCGCAGCGCCAGCCCCAGGCGACCCTGGCTTGCGGCCTTGTCGGTCTGGGCCACCTCGGCCTTCTTGTCGCCCGCATCGCCCAGCTGCGCGCTGAGGGTTTCGCGTTTCCCCTGGCGTGCGAGTTCGAGCGTGACCTTCTCGCCCGGGCTGGCCTGGCCAATGTAGGCCGGCAGGTCGGCCGACGAGACGATGGGCTGGCCGTTGACGCTCAGGATCACGTCGCCGGTCTTCAGCCCGGCCTGCGCCGCCGGGCCGCCGGGTTCGACACCCGAGACCAGGGCGCCCTCGGGCTTGTCGAGCTTGAAGGAGTCGGCCAGCGCCTGGTTCACCTCCTGCACCGTCACGCCCAGCCGCGCATGGCTGGCCTTGCCGGTGGCGACGATCTGGTCGCGCACCTTGCTGGCCACCTCGATCGGAATGGCAAAGGACAGGCCCTGGTAACCGCCCGAGCGGCTGTAAATCTGCGAGTTGATGCCCACCACCTCGCCGCGCGCATTGAACAGCGGCCCGCCCGAGTTGCCGGGGTTGATCGCCACGTCGGTCTGGATGAAGGGCACCAGGCTGTCGTCGGGCAGCGAGCGGCCCTTGGCGCTGACCACGCCGACGGTCACGCTGTTCTCGAAGCCGTAGGGCGAGCCGATGGCCAGCACCCACTCGCCGGGCCGCATCGAGCGGGAGCTGCCCAGCGGCACCACGGGCAGGTTCTTCGCGTCGATGCGCAGCACCGCCACGTCGGTGCGCGGGTCGGCCCCAAGCACCTTGGCCTGGAACTCGCGCCGGTCCGTGAGCTTGACGGTGACCTCGCTGGCGTCCTGCACCACGTGGGCGTTGGTCAGGATCAGGCCGTCGCTGCTGACGATGAAGCCCGAGCCCTGGCCACGCACCGGCTGCTCCGTGGCGCCGCCGCGCGGCCCGGCGTACCCCGGGAAGTTGCGGAAAAAATCGTAGAACGGGTCGCGCGGGTCGAGGCCGGGCACGCCGGCCCGCTCCTCGTCGGACACCTTCTTCATGCCGCTGACGCTGATGTTGACCACCGCCGCGCCGTGGCGCTCGGCGATGCTGGCGAAGTCGGCCTGGCCGGCGCTGGAGACGGGCGCAGCGGCCACCACTGCGGTCGGCGCAGGGGCGGCGGCGCTGGCGTGCGAACCGTGCAGCCAGCTGGCGCCGGCACCGCCGATCGCTCCGGCGGCCGCCAAGGCCAGCACCAGACGGGTGGGGGTGAGGGTGTTGAGTTGCATGATCGCTCCTGTGAAATGGGTTGGACTGGCCAAGAATGTGGGCGCGTTCACTTAGACGGGGCTTAATCGGGCGGCAGTGGCACACTGGCCGCATGAGATCGCGCCCGCTGCACGGCCTGCACTGGTCGGCCCGCTTCAGCGCCCTGGAACGCCAGGCGCTGGCGCTGCTGCCCGGGGTGCTGACCGGTCTGGCGGTGGCGCGGCTGGTGGCGGCGCCGGCCGGTACCGCCCTGCTCTGTGGCTGGGTCGCGTACTGCTGCACCTACCTGGGGCTGATGGCCCACCTCGCCCACCGCCTCAACGCCGCCGACACGCGGCGCCGCGCCCAGTGGGAAGACCCGGGCGCGGCCATGCTGTTCGTGCTGGTCACGCTGGCGGGGCTGGCCTGTCTGGTGGCCGTGGCCATCGCCGCCGACGCCGGCGCCCACCTGCGCGGCGCGCCACGCATGGCCCACCTGGCGCTGATGGTGCTGTCGCTGATGGGCGCCTGGCTGCTGATCCAGAGCGTGTTCGCGCTGCACTACGCGCGGCGCTACTACCGGCCGGACGGGCATGACCGCCCGCATGTGGGCGGCCTCGCGTTTCCGGGCGGTGAGGCGCCCGACTACCTGGACTTCTTCTACTTCAGCGCGGTGATCGGCATGACCTCGCAGGTCTCGGACGTCGCCATCACCGAGCGCTCGCTGCGCCGGCTGGCCACGGGGCACGGCCTGCTGTCGTTCGCCTTCAACCTCACCGTGCTGGCGCTGGCGGTGAACGTGCTGGCCAGCGCGCTGGCCTGATCAGGCCGCAGGCAGCTCCAGCCGCACGCGCAGGCCGCCCAGCGTGGGTGAGGCGTCCAGCCGCAGCGCGCCGCCGTGCATCTGCGCCACCGACTGCGCGATGGCCAGCCCCAGGCCGCTGCCGGTGGAAGGCGCGTCGGGCAGGCGGTAGAAGCGGTCGAGCACGCGCGTGCGCTCGGCCTCGGGAATGCCCGGGCCGCTGTCCTCCACCACCAGCGCCACCCTGCCCGCTGCTTCGCCGGCCAGCACACCGACCTCGATGCGGCCAGCGGCCGGCGCGTACTTGATGGCGTTTTCGATCAGGTTGCGCAGCAGCAGGCGCAGCGCGTCGGCATGGCCCGTCACCATCGCCGTCTCCAGGCCCGACAGCCCCAGCGCCTGCGAGCGGGCCTGGGCATCGGCCACCGCCTCGCCGATCACCGACCTCGCCAGCGCCGCCAGGTCCAGCGGCGCGGCCGGGGCGCCCTCGGCCTGCCGCGCCTGCTGGCGCGCCAGCTCCATCAGCTGGCCGACCAGCCGGGTGGCGCGGTCGATGCCGGCGTCCAGCCGCTGCAATGCGCGCTCGCGGGTCTCGACGCCCTCGGCGCGGCGCAGGCCCTGCACCTGCAGCTTGAGCGCCGCCAGCGGCGAGCGCAGCTCGTGGGCCGCGTCGGCCACGAAGCGCTGCTGCACCTCAAAGGCCTGGCCCAGGCGCTGCAGCAGGCCGTTGAACTCCTGCACCAGCGGGCGGACCTCGTCGGGCAGGTCCTGCCCGGCCAGCGGCGCCAGGTCGTCGGCACTGCGCGCGGCCACCTGCTCGCGCACCCGCGCCACCGGGGCCAGGGTGCGGCGCACCAGCCAGCCCACGGCCAGCATCAGGACCGGCGCCAGCCACAGCACCGGCGCGGCCGTGCGCAGCGCCAGGTCGCCGGCCATGCGCCGGCGCACCGCCATGTCCTGCGCCACCTGGATCACCAGGCCACCGGTGATGACCGAATAGACGCGGTAGGTGGTGCCATGCGCCACCACGTCGGCAAAGCCCAGCACCGCGCGTGCGGGCAGTTCGGGCCGGTCGGCCGAGCGCAGCAGCAGCGAGCCGTCGACCGACCAGATCTGCAGCACGAAGTCGAAGTCCTGCTGCGACGGCGGCACCGGCAGCACGCCGGTGGCCAGGCCCTCGGGCAGGCCGGCGCGCAGGGTCTGGGCGGTCTGGCGCATCTGGTAGTCGAACAGGGCGTCGGCCTCGGCCCGCGCCGCGCGCCAGGCCAGGGCGGCCTGCAGCAGCGCGGTGGCCAGGATGGCCAGCAGCACGAACACCAGCAGGCGGGCGCGCAGGGAGGTGGGCCAGCGCAGCCTCATGCCCTGGGCACCAGGTAGCCGACGCCGCGCACGTTCTGGATCAGGTCGGCGCCCAGCTTCTTGCGCAGGCCGTGGATGTAGACCTCGACCGCGTTGGAGCTGATCTCGTGCTTCCAGTCGTAGAGCTTTTCTTCCAGCTGCGCGCGCGAGAGCACCATCCCGGGCCGCGCCAGCAGCGGCTCCAGCACCGCCCACTCGCGCCCCGAGAGCACCACCGGTTCGCCATTCACCGTGACCTCGCGCGTGGCCGGGTTGATGCACACGCCCTGGTGCTCGTAGACCGGCTCCGCCCGGCCCGAGGCGCGGCGCAGCAGGGCGCGAATGCGCGCCAGCAGCTCGTCCATCTCATAGGGTTTGACCACGTAGTCGTCGGCCCCGGCGTCCAGGCCTTCGACGCGCTGGGCCAGGGCGTCGCGGGCGGTGGCGATCAGCACCGGCACGCGGGAACGGCGTGCGCGCAGCCGGCGCAGCACCGACAGGCCGTCCTGCCGCGGCAGGCCGAGGTCGAGCAGCACCAGGTCGTAGTCCTGGGTGCGCAGGGCCGTATCAGCAGCGTCGCCGTCGCGCACCCAGTCCACGGCGTACTGCTCGGCGCGCAACAGGTCGAGCACCGATTCGCCGATCATCGAGTCGTCTTCCACCAGCAAGAGGCGCATTGCGGGCCGCACCGGCCTGAGTGCCGCGCGCGGGTTCCGGCAATGGTACGCGGCATGCCCCCGGCGACGCCGGGCACCGACAAACCCGATAAGCTGCCGCCTGGACCCGCCCCCATGAACACACCACCCGACCCTCATTCCATCGCCGCCCTGCGCGAACGCCACGGGCCGCGCTACCGCTGGCTGCTGCTGCTCTCGGTGATGGTCGGCACCATGGCCTCGGTCATGTCCTCGACCATCGTCAACGTGGCCATCCCCGACATGAGCCACCACTTCGCACTCGGCCAGGAGCGCGCGCAGTGGGCCTCCTCGGGCTTCATGGCGGCGATGACGGTGTCCATGCTCACCACGCCCTGGCTGCTGACGCGCTATGGCTACCGCCGCACCTACACCGGCTGCATGTGGCTGCTGCTGGTCGGCGGCCTGGTGGGCGGCTTCGCACAGCACTACCCGCTGGTGCTGGCCGCGCGCGTGGCCGAAGGGCTGGCCGCGGGCGTGGTGCAGCCGATCCCGGCCATCATCATCCTGCGCGCCTTCGACTCCCAGGAACAGGGCCGCGCCAGCGGCATTTTCGGCATGGGCGTGGTGCTGGCGCCGGCGCTGGGCCCGTCCATCGGTGGCCTGCTGGTCGACGCCTTCGGCTGGCGCTCCATCTTCTTCCTGGTGGTGCCGTTCTGCCTGGCCTCGCTGTGGATGGCACGGCGCTTCGTGCCGACCACCGCCCCCGGCGGTGCCGCCCCCAATCCGCAGGGCGCCGCGCTGGACTGGCGCGGCCTGCTGCTGGCCACGGCCGGCACGCTGTGCCTGCTCAACGGCCTGGTGGAGCTCAAGGGCGGCACGCCCCTCGCGGCGGCCGGGCTGCTGGGCGGGGCCGCGCTGGCGCTGCTGGTCTTCGTGGCGCTGCAGCGGCGCATGCTGCTGGCGCGCGCCCGCCACCCCCACGAGGGCACGGACCCGCTGCTGAACCTCTCGCTGTTCCGCGACCGGCGCTTCGCAATGGGCAGCATCGTGGCCTTCATCTACGGCGTCGCGCTGTTCGGCTCGACCTACCTGCTGCCGGTCTACATGCAGATGGGCCTGGGCCTGTCGGCGTCGTTCGTCGGCACCATCCTGCTGCCCGCCGGCCTGGTGCTGGCCGTGACCATCGCCGTCGTGGGCCGGATCTCGGACCGCCAGCCGGCCCACCGCCTGGTGAGCATCGGCCTGCTGTTGCTGGCCTGCTCGTTCGCGCTGATGCCTACCATCGACACCGACCACCGCGCCCAGACCCTCACCCTGTTGGTGGCCTGGGCCATCCTGGGCCGGCTCGGTCTTGGCTTCATCCTGCCCTCGCTGAACGTCGGGGCGATGCGCGGTCTGGCACGTGCACAGATCCCGCAGGGCGCCAGCGCCATCAACTTCCTGCGCATGCTGGGTGGCGCCGCGGGGGTGAGCCTGTGCGGCATCGTGCTGGAGTGGCGAACCGCGGCGCACGGCCTCAAGCTGGTCCCGGGCAACACCGCGCCCGGCCACCTCGCGCCGTTCAACGAGACGTTTTTCATGGTCGCAGCCATTTGTGCGCTTGCCATCGGGGCCGCCGTGAAAATGCGTGCAAAAACCGGGAAGGCTGCCGGACAATAGTCGGATGTGCCAGCTGCTCGCCCTCAACTGCGCCACCCCGACCGACGCATCCTTCAGCTTTACCGGCTTCTGCCGGCGCGGTGGTGCCACCGACCACCACGCGGATGGCTGGGGCATCGCCTTCTTCGAGGGCCGGGGCCTGCGGCTGTTCATCGACCACGAGAGCGCGGCCAACTCGCGCATGGCCGAGTTCCTGCGCAGCTACCCGCTCAAGAGCAGGAACATCGTCGCCCACGTGCGCAAGGCCACCATCGGCGAGGTGAGCCTGGAGAACGCCCATCCCTTCACGCGCGAGCTCTGGGGCCGGCACTGGGTGTTCGCCCACAATGGCGACCTCAAGGACTATTTCCCCAAGCTGCACAGCGCGTTCCGCCCGGTCGGCACCACCGACAGCGAGCGCGCCTTCTGCTGGCTGATGCAGGAACTGGCCAAGTCGCACGCCAGCCTGCCCAGCGTCGAGGAGCTGACGCACACCCTGCGCGAACTGATCCCGCAGGTCACCCGCTTCGGCACCTTCAACTTCCTGCTGTCCAACGGCGAGGCGATGTGGGCGCACTGCAGCACGAAACTCCACTATCTGGTGCGCCAGTACCCGTTCTCCAAGGCCACGCTGATGGACCACGACTGGACGGTCAACTTCGCCGAGGTCAACCAGCCCGGCGACCGCGCGGCCGTGATCGTCACCACACCGCTGACCAGCGACGAGCAATGGACCGCGTTCGAGCCCGGGGAACTCAAGGTGTTCGTTGACGGCCTGCCTCAGGGCGGCGGGTCGCTCACAGAATCTTGAACAGCTTCTCGCGCAGCTCTGGCAGTCTGCGGGCACCGGCGCTGTGCCCCGCCATGCTGGTTTCCCAGTCGCGGTAAACCTTGCGCAGGCCTTCCGATCCCTGCGCCTGGAAGATGTTGGTGACCAGGGTGACGCGCATGTTCTGCCCGATGATGGCGTTGATCGAATTGATCATGAAGTTGCGCGCCATCTCGTTGTCCTGGGCGCTGCGGCTGTCCGCCGGCGGAAGCCCCGCCAGGTCTGCCCCGGTGTCGTCCGGCTCGCCTGCGGTGTGAGCCGCCGCCATCCGCTCATGGGACGCGGCCGCCCTGGACGTTGTTGCGGCGGGGGCCTGACCGACGGCTTCAATGCAACCCAGCTGCAGAAGCTGCTCCAGCACCTCTGCGATGTCGCCCTTGCCCACGAGGAAGACCGACAGCTCGTCGGCGGTGCGTTTGCCATCCACCAGCACCAGGGCGCGGCGCACGATCGGTGAAAGTCCCAGGTCGCGCGTCTGGATCTGCTGCTGGCCCAAGGCGGTCTTGGCAAAAATGGTGCGCTTCGTATCGATGTTCTCGGGCATGGTGTGCTGTTCGGATGCTTACTCTCCCCTGGCCCGCGTATTTGTAATGCAGCACCCACACCCTCGCAAGCCAAGCAAGACCGGGTTAACCCTTGTGTGCGTACTTTCTACCGATCGAATTTGTCACGATCGGCCGACTTCGGGACCAAGGGTTCTTGATGCATGACCGACGGCGGCCGGCATGCATTTGGCGCTAGCGATTTGGGTGCAAGGGCTCAGCGGCCCAGCGCATCGAGCAAGGCGTCAGCGAACATGGCCGGCACATCGAAGCCGGTCTGGTCGTGAATCTCCTGGAAGCAGGTCGGGCTGGTGACGTTGATCTCGGTGACCTTGTTGCCGATCATGTCCAGCCCCACCAGCAGCAGGCCGCGCGCCGCCAGCACCGGCGCGATGGCCTCGGCCACGGCGCGGTTCTCGTCGGACAGCGGCTGGGCCACGCCCTTGCCACCCGCCGCCAGGTTGCCGCGCACCTCGTTGCCCTGCGGGATGCGCGCCAGCACATAGGG
This sequence comes from Hydrogenophaga pseudoflava NBRC 102511, assembly GCF_001592285.1. Classification (GTDB taxonomy): domain Bacteria; phylum Pseudomonadota; class Gammaproteobacteria; order Burkholderiales; family Burkholderiaceae_C; genus Hydrogenophaga; species Hydrogenophaga pseudoflava. The sequence goes on from NZ_BCWQ01000010.1 coordinate 59,024, forward strand.
CGCGACCTTCCCGCCGATCAGCAGCAGGCGCTTGTCGCCGTCCACGATCTCGGGCAGGTAGCGCTGCACCATCACGCTGGTGGCGCCGCCCTGGTTGAGCGTCTCGATGATGGAGCCGAGGTTCATGCCGTCGGCGCCGACTCGGAAGATGCCCATGCCGCCCATGCCGTCCAGCGGCTTGAGGATGATGTCCCGGTGTTCGGCGTGGAAGGCGCGGATGGCCTCGGGCGAGCGCGTCACCAGCGTGGGCGGCGCGAACTCGGCAAACTCCATCAGCGCGAGTTTTTCCGGGTGCTCGCGCAGCGCGGAGGGCCGGTTGAACACGCGCGCACCTTCGCGCTGCGCCTGCTCCAGCAGGTGGGTGCAGTAGAAGAACTCGCTGTCGAACGGCGGGTCCTTGCGCATGACCACGGCGTCGAAGTCTTTCAGCGATTCGACCGCCTCGCCGGTGACCGAGAACCAGTCGTGCGGATCGCCGGTCAGGCGGATGCGGCGCACCGTGGCGTTGACGGTGCCGCCGCTGCGCCAGCCCATGTGGCGTGGCTCGGTGGCGGCGATGGCGTGGCCGCGTTGCTGCAGCTCGCGCATCATGGAAAAAGTGGTGTCCTTGTAGGTCTTGAAGGACTCCAGCGGATCGGCAACGAAGAGGATGTTCATGGTGTGTGCTTTCGGGCTCCGTACTGTTGCACAAACAGCGCCAGCGCGCCGGCGACCACACCCCAAAACGCCGAGCCGATGCCGGCAATCACCACGCCGCTGAGCGTGACCAGGAAGGTGATGAGCGCGGCTTCGCGGTGGGTGTCGTCCTTGAGCGCCGCATGCAGGCCGCCGCCGATGCTGCCCAGCAGCGCCAGTCCGGCGATGGCCAGCACCAGTTCCTTGGGGAAGGCCAGCAGCAGACCGGTGACCGCCGCGCCCACCAGGCCGATGGCGATGTAGATCAGCCCGCAGGCCACGGCCGCGGTGTAGCGCTTGTCCTTGTCGGCGTGCGCCTCCTCGCCCATGCAGATGGCGGCGGTGATGGCGCTGAGGTTGAGCGCGTAGCCGCCGAAGGGCGCCAGCACCAGGGTGGCGACGCCGGTCATGGTGATGATCCTGGAGATCGGCATGTGGTAGCCCGCGGCGCGGATCGCGGCCACGCCCGGCAGGTTCTGCGAGGCCATGGTCACGATGAACAGCGGCAGCGCCAGGCTGACGAAGGCACCGAAGGTGAACTCGGGCGCGGTGAACACCGGCACCGCCCACTGCAGCGTGAGCGCACCGGCGTTGAACTGCCCGTTGGCCACCACGGTCACCACTGCCACCAGCAGCGTCAGCGGCACGGCGTAGCGCGGCAGGAAGCGCCGCCCCAGAAGGTAGGCCAGCAGCATCAGCACCACCAGCGGCAGCGCGGTCTGCGCCGCGGCGAAGGCCTGCAGGCCGAAGCGCGCCAGCACGCCTGCCAGCAGCGCCGACGCAATCGCCATGGGAATGCGGTTCATCACCCGCTCGAACAGGCCGGTCGCGCCCGAGAGGATGATGAGCACGGCGCAGGCCATGAAGGCGCCCACCGCCTGCGCCATCGTGAAGCCGCCGGCCAGGCCGGCCGTGGCCAGCACCGCGGCACCCGGCGTGCTCCAGGCCACCATCACGGGCTTCTTCAGGATCAGCGAGGGGATGGCCGAACAAAGGCCCATGCCCAGGCCCAGCGCCCACATCCACGAGGTGATGAGCTCGGGCGTGGCGCCGAAGGCCTGCGCGGCCTGGAAGACGATGGCGACCGAGCTGGTGAAGCCCACCAGCACCGCCACGAAACCGGCCGTGGCGGCAGAGAGGTTCAGGTCACGGAAAAAAGACATCCGGCGATTGTGCCGGGCGTCAGATCTCCAGCTTGGAGCCCAGTTCAATGACGGCGTTGGCCGGCAGGTTCAGGAACTCGGCCGCCGCACCCGCGTTGTGGTGCATCTGCGCGAACAGCTTCTCGCGCCACAGCGCCATGCCCTCGCCCAGCGTGGGCACCACCAGGTCGCGCGAGAGGAAGTAGCTGGTCAGCATGGGCTCCAGGTCGCAGCCGCGACCGCGCATCAGTTCCAGCGCCTTGGGCACGTCCGGGTCGTTCTTGAAGCCGTAGTGGATGACGACTTGCCAGCAGTCGTGGCCCAGCGGCTCCACTTCCAGTCGCTTGTCCAGGCCAATCCAGGGGCGTTCGTGGCTGCGCACGGTGACGAACAGGTTCTGTTCGTGCAGCACCTTGTTGTGCTTGAGGTTGTGCAGCAGCGCGTTGGGCACGGTGCCGGTGTCCGCGGTCAGGAACACGGCCGTGCCGGCCACCCGCGTGGGCGGGTCCATGAACACGGCTTCGAGGAAGCTGTCCAGCTCGATCGCCTCGGCCTGCTGCGCCTTGGCCATCAGGGCCCTGCCCTGTTTCCAGGTCATCATCAGCGTGAACACCACGCCACCGATCAGCAGCGGGAACCAGCCGCCCGCAAACAGCTTGAGCAGGTTGGAGCTGAAGAAGGCCAGGTCGACAATGAAGAACCAGCCGGTGGCGGCCACGCACAGGGCCAGCGGGTACTTCCAGCCGTAGCGGATGACAAAGAAGGTCAGCACCGTGGTGATGAGCATGTCCAGCGTGACGGCGATGCCGTAGGCCGCCGCCAGGTTGGACGAGGACTTGAACATCACCACGGCCAGCACGATGGCGGTGAACAGGCCCCAGTTGACGAAGGGGATGTAGATCTGCCCGGTGTCGCTGACGCTGGTGTGGCGGATGTTCAGGCGCGGCAGGTAGCCCAGCTGGATGGCCTGCTTGGTCACGCTGAAGGCGCCGGAGATCAGCGCCTGCGAGGCGATCACCGTGGCCATGGTGGCCAGGCCCACCAGGGGCAGCAGGGCCCAGTCGGGCGCCATGTTGAAGAAGGGGTTCTTCACCGCCTCCGGGTCTTCCAGCAGCAGCGCGCCCTGGCCGAAGTAGTTGATGGTGAGGCAGGGCATGACGATGGAAAACCAGGCCAGGCGGATCGGCTTCTTGCCGAAATGGCCCATGTCGGCGTACAGCGCCTCGCCACCGGTGACGCACAGCACCACCGCGCCCAGGATGATGAAAGTCGTGCCCGGCTGCTCCCACATGAAGCGCAGCGCATGGTGCGGGCTGAGCGCCCCCAGGATCTCGGGGTGGCCGACGATGTGTGGGACCGCCAGCAGGGCGATGGACAGGAACCACAGCACGGTGATCGGTCCGAAGAACCGGCCGATGCCACCCGTGCCGCGCTTTTGCACGAAGAACAGCGCGAACAGCACCAGCAGCGTGATGGGCACCACGTATTTCCTGAAGTGGGGCGACACCACCTCCAGACCCTCCACCGCGGACAGCACCGAGATGGCCGGTGTGATGACGCCGTCGCCGTAGAACAGCGAGGTGCCGAAGATGCCGATGGCCAGCAGCCACTTGCGCAGTTCGGGCTTGTCTTTCACCGCCTGCGAGGCCAGCGCCAGCATCGCGATCAGGCCGCCTTCGCCGCCGTTGTCAGCGCGCAGCACGAGGGTGACGTACTTGAGGGAGACGATGACCGTCAGCGTCCAGAAGACGATGGAGAGCACGCCGTAGACGTTGGCGTGGGTGAAGGGCACATGGCCCGACCCGAAAATTTCCTTGATGGCGTACAGCACCGAGGTGCCGATATCGCCGTAGACCACACCGATGGCGCCCAGGGTGAGCGCAGCAAGCGACGACTTGTTCGAGGACACAAAACCGTCCGGCCCGGGCGGGCCAGACCCGTTGTCTGGAAGACCGCGATTCTGCGCCCGCGCCCACCTGGCTGTCAGCCGGGAGATGGCCTCAAACGGACGGCCGGGCGCCGGATGTTGCGGCGCAACAACCGTCCGGCGTCAGTCGTAGGTTTCGGCCTCGGGGTCGGTGGCTTCGAGTTCGTAGGCGGCCGACAGCATGGCCAGCCGACCGATCACCCCGTACATGTAGAAGCGGTTGGGCACGCTGGCCCCGGGTTTGGCACCCGGCTGCGGCAGCTGGGCGCTCTGCTCGAAGGCCAGGGGCACGAAGCTCGCGCCCGGGGCCGACAGGCTCTCGTCGGTGCTGCGGTCGGCGTGCACGCGGTAGAAGCCCCCCACCACGTAGCGGTCCATCATGTAGACCACCGGCTCGGCCACGGCGGCGTTGATGCGCTCGTTGGTGAGCACGCCTTCCTGGATGATCACTTCGCCGATCGCGTGCCCCGCAGTGGCCTTGGCGCGCGCCTGGAACCAGGCATCGTCCAGCTCCTTGGCGTCGCGCACCGTCAGCTGGCCCAGCGCCGCATGGCTGTTGTCGGCCTTGATGACGACAAAGGGCTTCTCGTTGATGCCGTATTCCTTGTACTTGCGCCGCACGCGCGCCAGCAGCGCGTCGGTGTTGCTGCGCAGGCACTCCAGCCCGCTCTGCTCGGCGAAGTTCACCGCGCCGCACTGGTTGAACATGGGCGTGATCAGCCAGGGGTCCATGCCCAGCAGTTTGCCGAAACGCTTGGCCACCTCTTCATAGGCCTTGAAGTGGTTGCTCTTGCGGCGGATGCCCCAGCCGGCGTGCAGCGGCGGCAGCAGGTACTGCTCGTGCAGGTCTTCCAGGATGCCCGGCGCACCGGCGGCCAGGTCGTTGTTGAGCAGGATGGTGCAGGGGTCGAAGTGCTTGAGGCCCAGGCGGCGCTTGCTGCGGATCAGCGGTTCGAGCGTGACCGACTCGCCGCCGGGCAGGTCGAAGGTGGTCGGTGCCTTGATGTCGTTGGACAGCGAGCCCAGGCGCACGTTCAGGCCGGCCTGGTAGAAGATGCGCTGCAGCTGCGCCAGGTTGGCCAGGTAGAAGGAGTCGGTGCGGTTTTCCGGCACCAGCAGCAGGTTCTTGGCCTCGGGGCAGATCTTCTCGATCGCCGCCATCGCCGCCTGCACCGCCAGCGGCATCATCTCGGGCGTCAGGTGGTTCCAGGCGCCGGGGTAGAGGTTGGTGTCGACCGGTGCCAGCTTGAAGCCGGCGTTGCGCACGTCCACCGAGGTGTAGAACGGCGGGGTGTGCTCCATCCATTCCAGACGGAACCAGCGCTCGATCACCGGCGTGGACTCGAGGATCCGCTGCTCCAGCTCGTTGATCGGACCGGTCAATGCCGTGACGAGGTGCGGAACCATGGGACAACCTTTGCGCGAAGAATAAGACGACCGCCCCATTGTAGGGACCGGCCAAGACAGCCAAAGGTCGGAAATGGGGGCGGCGGCCCGGCTTGCAAGCCCCGCTCAGGTGCGGATTTCGCCTTCGCCCAGCACCACGTACTTCAGCGAGGTCAGGCCTTCGACGCCGACCGGCCCGCGGGCGTGGAACTTGTCGGTGCTGATACCGATTTCGGCGCCCAGCCCGTACTCGAAGCCGTCTGCGAAGCGGGTGCTCGCATTCACCATGACACTTGCCGAATCGACCTCGCGCAGAAAGCGCTGGGCGTGCACGTGGTCGGTGGTGAGGATGGCGTCGGTGTGGTGGCTGGAATAGCGGTTGATGTGGGCGATGGCCTCGTCCACGCCGTCCACCAGCTTCACGCTGACGACGGGCGCGAGGTATTCCTCGCTCCAGTCCTGTTCGCTGGCGGTCGTCACATGGGCACCGGGCACGGCGGCCAGGATGGCCTGGGCCTCGGGGCAGCCGCGCATCTCCACACCCTTGGCGGCGTAGACGGCGCCGATCTTTGGCAGGAACTCAGCCGCCACGCCGCGCGCCACCAGCAGGCTTTCGGTGGCGTTGCAGGGGCTGTACTTCTGGGTCTTGGCGTTGTCGGCCACCTTCACCGCCATGGCGATGTCGCAGGGGTCGTCCACGTAGGTGTGGCAGTTGCCGTCCAGGTGCTTGATGACCGGCACCTTGGCCTCGGCGCTGATGCGCTCGATCAGGCCCTTGCCACCGCGCGGGATGATCACGTCCACGTACTGCGGCATGGCGATCAGCTGGCCCACGGCGGCGCGGTCGGTGGTGGGCACCAGCTGCACCGCGTCGGCCGGCAGACCCGCGGCCACCAGGGCCTGCTGCACCAGCGCGGCGAGCGCCCGGTTGGAATCGATGGCCTCGGAACCGCCGCGCAGGATGCAGGCGTTGCCACTCTTGATGCTCAGGCTGGCGGCCTCGATGGTCACGTTCGGGCGGCTCTCGTAGATCATGCCGAACACGCCGATGGGCACCCGCATCTGGCCCACGCGGATGCCGCTGGGCATCTGCTTCATGCCCGAGATCTCGCCGATGATGTCCGGCATGGCCGCCAGCTGCTCACAGCCCTCGGCGCAGGTCTCCAGCACCTTGGGCGTCAGCTTGAGCCGGTCCACCATGGGCTCGGCCAGACCGGCGGCGCGGGCCCGCTCCAGGTCTTTCGCGTTCTCCACCTGCAGCGGGGCGACGTTCTCGCGCAGCAGGCGCGCCAGCTCGCGCAGCACCTTGATCTTGGTCGCGGCACCGGCCTTGGCCATCAGCGCCGAAGCGGCCTTGGCCTGGCTACCCAGGGTGTTCATCAGTTCGGAAGTGGAAATCGCGTTCATCACGCGATTTTCGCAGAGTGCCTACTTCAGCGCACAGGCATTGGCCACCCTCAGTGCCATGCGGTGCAAGGCGTCCCACGGATCGGCCGGCCAGTCGGGCTGCTTGAGCCCCTTGACGATACCGTCCACCGTGTGCGCGTCCTGCAGCCACTGCGCCAGCTGTGCGGGCCGGATCAACGGCAGCGCGCGCTCCATCAGCTTTTCCTTGACACCCCAGACCCGGTTCTCGCGCAGTGCCATGGGCAGCGGCCGGCCGGCGTCCATCGCGGCGCGCACCCGGTGCAGCGTGCGGATGTCCTCGGACAGCGCGAAGTGCACCAGCACCGCAGCCTCCCCCTCGGCCTGCAGGCCATCGAGCATGCGCTGCACCCGCAGCACCTGGCCGCCCAGCACCGCCTCGGCCAGCTTGAACGGCGTGTAGCGGGCCACGTTCAGCACCGCGTTCTCGATCTGCTCGAAGCTCAGTTCGCCAGCCGGATACAGCAGACCCAGCTTCTGGATTTCCTGGTGCGCCGCCAGCAGGTTGCCCTCGACCCGGTCGGCAAAAAACTGCAGCGTGCGCTGCCCTGCTTCTCCGGCCGACACCCGCTGCCCCTGGGCCTGAAGGCGCTGGGCGATCCAGGCGGGCAGCGCCTGCCGCTCGACCGGGTCCACCCGGACGGTGACCCCAAAACTGTCCAGAGCGCCAAACCAGGCGCCCTTCTGCGTGGCCATGTCCAGCCGCGGCAGCAGCACCAGCGTGAGGGTCGAGTCGTTGTCCCGCGCGGCCTCGGCCACTTGCTGCAGCACCTGCGAGCCGTCCTTGCCCGGTTTGCCCGACGGGATCTGGATCTCGATCAGCTGCCGGTCGGCAAACAGGCTCATCGAACCGCCGCTGGCCAGCACCTCGCTCCAGTCGTAGTGGGCAGCGGCCACGGTGTGCACGGTGCGCTCGGTGTAGCCCTGGGCGCGCGCGGTGGCACGGATCGCATCCGCCGCCTCCTGGATCAGCAGCGGCTCATCACCGTGCAGCGTGTAGAGGGAGCGCAGTCCCTTTTGCAGATGCCCGGCCAGCTGCGGGGCGGCAAGCTGCATGGGATCAGAGGGTCTTCACAGCGGCGAGCCGGCGCAGCACCTGCTGCACGATGTCGCCGTCCATGTCGCGGAACATCAGGTTCTCTTCGGCGGCCTTGGCCAGGGCCGCCGTTTCGCTGAAGCTGATGTCGCGCTCCAGCAGCAGCTCGGTGTCTTCGATCAGGATCTTTCCCGCCGGGGTCACCAGCCGGAAACGGAACCGGGCGCGCAGGGTCAGTTCCCGCACCTGGCCGGTGTCGGTCTGGCCGGACACCACGCGCTCATGGCGGTCCAGTGTGACGATGAGCACCACCTGCGGCGGCACCGCGGCCTGCGCGGGATCCACCGGCGCCCGGGCGCCAGCCGACGAATTGACCACGCGCAGCCCCGACGACACCAGCGCCTGCTGCAGCGACCGGGACACCGAGGTGTTTTCAAAGCCCGCCACCTGCACCGACTCGAACGCGAACTTGGGCGCCTGGCGCAGCGCAAAACCGCAGCCCGTCAGACCGGCCAGAAGACCTGCCGAACCGGCCGCTGCCAGACCCCGCAGGGCGGCCCGACGGGCCGGTGATTTCAGGACAGCAGGGGCCATGGCTTGGGTTCTCGCTCGGTTGAAAGGGGACATGCGACGGGAATCGAAGTTTTATACCACCACGTTCACCAGACGGCCGGGCACCACCACGACCTTCTTGGGCGCAGCGCCGTTGGCGGCTTTCTGGAACGCCTCGCTGGCCAGCGCAGCGGCCTCGATGGCGGCCTTGTCGGCGCCGGCCGGCACGGTCACGCTGCCACGGAGCTTGCCGTTGACCTGGAGGACCAGCTCGATCTCGTCGCGCTGCAGGGCCGATTCATCGGCCTTGGGCCAGGGCGCATCCAGCAGGTCGCCCGACACGGCGGCATAGCCCAGCCCGCTCCAGAGCGTGTGGGCGATGTGCGGGGTGGCGGGATACAGCGCGCGCAGCAGGATGCCGAAGCCCTCTGCCAGCGCGGCGTTGTCGCCCTCGCCGCCATCGCCCTTGAAGTCTTCCAGCGCGTTGAGCATCTTCATCGCGCCCGAGACCACGGTGTTGTACTGCATGCGCTGGTAGTCATAGTCCACCTGCTTGAGCACGGTGTGGATCTCCAGACGCAGCGCCTTGGCCGCCTTGGACAGGCTCTGTCCCGACACGCCGGCCGCCAGCGCACCCAGGCCACCGATGGCGCTGAGCTTGTGGCCGAACCCCCAGACGCGGCGCAGGAAGCGGTAGCTGCCCTCCACGGCCGCGTCGTTCCACTCCAGTGTGGCCTCGGGCGGCGCGGTGAACATGGTGTACAGGCGCGCGGTGTCGGCGCCGTACTTCTCGATCAGGTCCTGCGGGTCGACGCCGTTGTTCTTGGACTTGGACATGGTGCCCACGCCCTCGTAGTCGATGGCCGTGCCCACCGGCAGGTCACCCACCGCGTTCTTCAGCTTCGCGCCGACGATCTTGCCGCCTTCGTCGAGCACATGCTCCACGTCGTGCGGCCAGAAATACTCCTTGCCGCCCTTCTCGGTGCGGCGCGAGTAGATGTGGTTGAGCACCATGCCCTGCGTCAGCAGCTTGGTGAAGGGCTCGTCCACCTTCACCAGGCCCAGATCGCGCATGACCTTGGTCCAGAAACGCGCGTACAGCAGATGCAGGATGGCGTGCTCAATGCCACCGATGTACTGGTCCATCGGCATCCAGTAGTCGGCGCCGCCCGCGACCATCTTTTCAGAATTGGTCGGGTCGCAATAGCGCATGAAGTACCAGGACGAATCCACGAAGGTGTCCATGGTGTCGGTCTCGCGCCGCGCGGGTTTGCCGCAGCAGGGGCAGTCCACCTTCAGGAAGGCCTCGCACTTGTTCAGCGGGTTGCCGCTGCCGTCCGGCACCAGGTCCTCGGGCAGGCGCACCGGCAAGTCCTTCTCGGGCACCGGCACCGGGCCGCAGGACTCGCAGTGGATGATCGGGATCGGCGTGCCCCAGTAGCGCTGGCGGCTGATGCCCCAGTCGCGCAGGCGGAACGTGGTCTTCTTCTCGCCCAGACCCCTGGCGGCCAGCAGCTCGGCGACCTTGTCCACCGCGGCCTTGTGGCCCAGGCCGTCGAGTTCGCCGGAGTTCACGCACACGCACTTCTGTTTGTCGCCATACCACTCGGCCCAGGCGTCGGTGGAGAAGGTCTCGCCTTCGACCGCCACGACCTGCTTGATCGGCAACTGGTACTTGAGCGCGAACGCGAAATCGCGCTCGTCGTGCGCCGGCACACCCATGACAGCGCCGTCGCCGTAACTCATGAGCACGTAGTTGCCGACCCAGACCTCAATCTGTGCGCCGGTCAGCGGGTGGGTGACGAACAGGCCTGTGGCCATGCCCTTCTTTTCCTGCGTGGCCAGCTCGGCCTCGGTCGTGCCGCCGGTCTTGCACTCGTTGATGAAGGCGGCCAGCGCGGGCTGCGTCGAGGCGGCGTGGTGTGCCAGCGGGTGCTCGGCGGCCACCGCGCAGAACGTCACACCCATGATGGTGTCGGCGCGCGTGGTGAACACGTACATCTTGCCGTCGCCGATCAGCGCGCCGTCGGTACCCTGGATGTCGTGCGTGAAGGCAAAGCGCACACCCTCGCTCTTGCCGATCCAGTTTTCCTGCATCAGGCGGACCTTGTCGGGCCAGCCGTTGAGCGTCGCCTTCTCATTGCCCAGCTGCACGTGGTTGAGCAGTTCGTCGGCATAGGACGTGATGTTCAGGTAATACCCGGGAATCTCACGCTTTTCGACCAACGCGCCGGTGCGCCAGCCGCGGCCGTCGATCACCTGCTCGTTGGCCAGCACGGTCTGGTCCACCGGGTCCCAGTTGACGACCTGGGTCTTGCGGTAGGCGATGCCCTTGTCCAGCATCTTCAGAAACAGCCACTGATTCCACTTGTAGTAGTCCGGAGAACAGGTGGCGACCTCGCGCGACCAGTCGATGGCCAAGCCCATCGCCTGCATCTGCTGCTTCATGTAGGCGATGTTTTCGTAGGTCCACTTGGCCGGCGGCACGCCGTTCTTGAGTGCCGCGTTCTCGGCCGGCAGGCCGAAGGCGTCCCAGCCCATGGGCATGAGCACGTTGTGACCGTTCATGCGCAGGTAGCGCGTGAGCATGTCGTTGATGGTGTAGTTGCGCACGTGGCCCATGTGCAGCTTGCCGCTGGGATAGGGCAGCATGGAGCAGGCATAGAACTTCTTCTTGCCGGCGTCTTCGGTCACGCGGTAGGCGTCGGTGGCGGTCCAGTGGGCGTGCGCTGCGCGCTCGACGTCCTGGTGGGCGTATTTGTCTTGCATGGGGCTGGGGCCGGGCTGGGCCGGCGTTCGGAAGGGGCAGCGGACTGCGTCGCCCCTGATTTTAGGGCTTGCGGTTCAGCGGCCCGGCACCGGCGCGGAGGGTGCGCCCGTGGCCGGATCGGCCACAAAACCGATGCGTGAAAGGCCGACGGACTGCGCCATCCCGATCAGCTGCACCATGCGCCCGTAGGGCACCGCGGTGTCGGCGCGCAGCTGCAGCTCGGTTTCCGGGTCGCGCCTGGCGATCTCTTCCAGGCGCTTCTGGAGCGCGGCCGCATCCACCGGCTGCTCGTCCCAGTAGACCTGACCCTGTGCATCGACGCTGATCGAAACGAAGGCCTCGGGCTCCTCGACCTGGGCGGCCTTGTCTTCGGTCTTGGGAAGCTCCAGCTCCAGCCGGCTGGACATCAGCGGCGCGGTGATGATGAAGATCACCAGCAGCACCAGCATCACGTCCACCAGCGGCGTGACGTTGATGTCGCTGATCGGCTGGTTGCCGCCCGGTTTTTCCAGTCGTCCGAAGCTCACTGCGCACGCTCCTGGTGGTGCACCAGCAGCTCGCGCAGGTCGCGCGCGAAGCCCTCGAGATCCGCCTCGATGCGGGCGATCTGACGGCCCAGCACGTTGTAGGCCAGCACCGCCGGGATGGCGACGGCCAGTCCGGCCGCCGTCATGACCAGCGCCTCGCCCACGGGGCCGGACACCTGTTCGATGCGGAACTTGCCGTCGATGCCGATCTCGGTGAGCGCGTGATAGATGCCCCACACCGTGCCCAGCAGGCCCACGAAAGGCGCCGTGGAGCCCACGGTGGCCAGCAGCACCTGCCCGAACTGCAGGCGGTGCAGCACCCGGTGCAGCGCATCGCGCAGCGCGCGCGTGAGCTGCTGCGAGCGGTCGCCGGCGGCGGCCAGCGTCTGCGGGGCGGCCTGTTCGATGGTGCGGGCGGCCTCCAGCAGAGGCAGCACCAGACGGCGGGGATCGAAGGTCTTGAGGCGCTGCTGCGCCTCGTCGAGGTATCCGGCCTGCCAGAAGGCGGCGGTCGAGGTCTGAACGTCGCGCACCGCCCTGCGCAGGAGCCACCCCTTCCAGAGGATCACGACCCAGCTCGCGACCGACATGGCCAGCAGCAGCAGGGCCACACTGCGGCTGACCGCATCGCCCTGCCAGATGGTTTGCCAGACGCCACCCATGAATCGTTCTCCCTCGTCCCGTCCGGCTCAGCGCAGGCCGAGCACGTCAAACATGTCGTACAGGCCAGCCGACCGGCCGGCCAGGAACCGCACCGCGCGCAGGCTGCCCTGCGCATAGGTGGCGCGGCTGCTGGACTTGTGGGTGATTTCAATGCGCTCGCCGGTGCCGGCGAACAGCACGGTGTGGTCGCCCACAATGTCACCGCCGCGCACGGTTGCAAAACCGATCGTCGACGGATCCCGCTCGCCGGTGACACCCTCACGGCCGTACACCGCGCAGTCTTTGAGGTTGCGGCCGAGGGCGTCGGCGATCACCTCGCCCATCTTCAGGGCTGTGCCGCTGGGGGCATCGACCTTGTGGCGGTGGTGTGCCTCGATGATCTCGATGTCGTACCCGGTCGACAGGGCCTTGGCCGCCATCTCCAGGAGCTTGAGCGTGACGTTCACACCCACGCTCATGTTGGGCGCCATCACGATGGCGATCGACTTCGTGGCCTCCGCGATCTCGGCCTTCTGCTCATCGCTGAAACCCGTGGTCCCGATCACCAGGTTGACCTTGTGGGCCACACAGGCCTTGAGGTGCGCCATCGTGCCCTCGGGGCGGGTGAAGTCGATCAGCACCTGGCTGCCCGCCAGTCCGGCGGCGAGGTCGGCAGTGATTGCTACCCCTGTGGACCTGCCGGAGAACGCGCCTGCATCGAGGCCGATGGCGGTGCTCGTCGCCACATCCAGCGCGCCGGTCAGCGTGCAGTCACCGCTGCCACGCACCGCGTCGACCAGCATCTGGCCCATGCGGCCACTGGCACCGGCGATGCACACCCGGTGCAGGGAGTCGGTCGCCAGGCTCATCGTGGTGCCCCTGAGGTTTCCAGCGGTGGGTAAGAAGTGGAGGGCGCGGCTGGGGTCGCCGGCGCCGGGGCGGGCGCAGACCCTGCATTGCGCGCCTGGAAGGCCTTGAGCTGCTCTTCGGTGGCCTCCAGTGGCGGCACCTTCTCGGTCTTGCGGCGGGAATCCAGGGACGACACGAACTCGGTTTCGCTGGGGAGTTCGTCCGCCTCGATGCGGTCCATGACGTCGCCCTTGAAGAACACGGTCAACCGGCGCTGCTGCGGCGGCTGTCCCTGGCGCTTGAGGGTGAACACATAGTCCCAGCGGTCGGCATGAAAGACACTGGCCAGCAGCGGCGAGCCCAGCACGCCACGCACCTGGTCGCGCGCCATACCCGGCTGCAGCGCCTGGGCCTGCTCGCGGGTCACCACGTTGCCCTGAAGAACGTCCACCTTGTAGGGCGTCACGAAACCCGCCACGCTGGAGGCGGAAGGCATCTTCTCACCCACGCTGGAACAGGCCCCGAGGGCCATGCAGGCAGCCAGCACCAGTGCAGAGCGTGGCCATGCGCCACTGCGGATACGGGCCTGCGGCTGCATCAGGGGATTCAGGATAGACAGGCGCATGTGCGACTCTCAGATAAAGCGCTCGACCGCGGGGATCCCCGGGTCATTGGCACCACCGCCGCGCGCTGACGATATGATCCGGCCATTGTAGCCCCGGGGTCCAGACAGGATCCGGCGGCCATTCAATTGCCACCCGCTTCTGCCGCCATGTCCAACATCGAAGAACTCAAGAGCACGGGCCTGAAGGCCACCCTGCCGCGGCTGAAGATTCTCGAAGTCTTTCAAAACGCCAAGCGCCGCCACATGACGGCGGAGGACGTCTACCGCATCCTGCTCGAAGAGCACTCCGACATTGGCCTCGCCACGGTCTACCGCGTGCTGATGCAGTTCGAGCAGGCCGGCCTGCTCTCGCGCAGCAACTTTGAGTCGGGCAAGGCCGTCTACGAACTCAACGAGGGCCAGCACCACGACCACCTGGTGTGCCTGGACTGTGGTCGGGTCGAGGAGTTCTTCGATCCGGAAATCGAAAAGCGCCAGCAGATGATTGCCAAAACCCGGGGGTTTGTGCTCCAGGAACACGCCCTCTCGCTGTACGCCACGTGCAGCAAGGCGGATTGCCCGCACCGCGCCACACCGGCGGATCACCGCTGACCCGTCGCGGTCCCTGATTCACTCGCTGCGCATCATGGCCGCGCGGTGGCGCGAGACGAACTCCTGGTAGGTGTCGATGCCGCGGAACTGCAGGATGGTGTTGCGCACCGCCGCTTCCACCAGCACGGCGATGTTGCGGCCGGCCACCACCTGGATCACGGCCTTCCTGACGGGTACACCCAGCACATCCTGGTACAGGGGCTCGTGCGGCATCCGGTCGTAGTCCCGCTCCATGGTTTCTTTGCGCACCAGGTGCACGATGAGCTGCAAGCGCATCTTGCGGCGCACCGCGGTTTCGCCAAAGATCGCCTTGATGTCCAGCAGGCCGATGCCGCGCACTTCCAGCAGGTTCTGCAGCAGCTCGGGGCAGCGCCCCTCCACGCTGGTCTGGTTGATGCGGTAGAGGTCCACCGCGTCGTCGGCCACCAGACCGTGACCACGAGAGATCAGTTCCAGCCCCAGCTCGCTTTTGCCCAGGCCCGACTCGCCCGTGATCATCACCCCCATGCCCAGGATGTCCATGAACACGCCGTGCATGGAAGACCGGTCGGCAAAGTGGCGCGACAGGTAGGCCCGCAACACGTCGATCACGAACGCGGCCGGCTCGGGCGTCGCGAACATCGGGATCTGTGCACGTTCGGCCATCGCCATCAGCGGATCAGGCACCGCCTGGCCGTCGGCCACGATCAGCACCGGCGGCTCCAGGGTCACGATGCGCGCGATGCGGCGCCGGTTGTCGTCGTCGCTGGGGCTGGTGAGGTAGGCCATCTCCCTCTCACCGAACACCTGGACACGGTACGGATGGATGTAGTTGAGGTAGCCAACCAAGTCGGCGCCCGAGCGGGCTTCGCGCACCGCAACCTCGTCAAACCGGCGCTCGGACGCTCCGAGCCCGGCGACCCATTGCCATTTCAGCGCATCGCGGTGGTCTTCGAAAAGAACGTCGGCACTGACAACGGTGGGCTTCATGAAACGACGTTGGAAGGGCCTGCCACAAGGCCACCCCAAGGCAAGACCAGCCCCCTCGGGGGGCAGCGACCCGCGCAGCGGTGGAGCGTGGGGGCAGGCAAGTCTTATGCGGCCGCGTGGGCCGACTGCCAACCGGTGATGAGCGCGTGCAGGGCGGCCGCGTCGGTCGAGTTCTTCATCTGCTCGCGCAGCGGGCTGTCGCTGAGCAGTTCGGCGATCTCGGAGAGGATTTCCAGATGCTTCTGCGTGGCGGCTTCCGGCACCAGCAGGAAGATCATCAGCTGCACCGGCTGTTCGTCGGGCGCGTCGAAGCCGATCGGGTTGCCCAGCTGGAACACGGCGGCCAGCGGCTGCTTGAGGCCCTTGATGCGACCATGGGGAATGGCCACGCCATGACCCAGCCCGGTGGAGCCCAGGCGCTCCCGGGCGAACAGGCTGTCGGTGATCAGCGCACGGTTGAGACCATGCAGGGTTTCAAACAGAAGGCCCGCCTCTTCAAAAGCACGCTTCTTGCTGGTGGCGTCCACACCAACGAGCACTTGGGTGGCAGGCAGGATCACGGATAGACGGTTCATTGGGGCCTCTTCGGAGCGCAAATTATGCCGAGTTGAGGATGCTTGCCTAGACAGCAGGTACAAAAAAGCCGCTTGACTTTCCAAGCGGCTTGTTGCATTGCAGCACGCGCGGCGCCAAGGCGGCCGGCCGCAGCGGGGACTCACATCAGCCGTTTGGCCGAATCGTGGTGGTGATCTTGCGCCTTGTCCTTGTAGCGCAGCACCTGACGGTCCAACTTGTCGGCCAGTTCATCGACAGCGGCGTACAGATCGGCGTGAGCCGATTCGGCAAACAGGTCTTTCCCCTTGACATGGATGTTGCATTCGGCCTTCTGCCGTTGGTCTTTCTCCTTGAGGTTGTCCACCGTCAGCAGCACCTTGATGTCGACCACCTGGTCGAAGTGTCGGGAGATGCGTTCCAGTTTGGAAGTGACGTAACCGCGCAGGGCGGGGGTGACTTCGAGGTGGTGACCGCTGATCGTCAGGTTCATACAAGAGCCTCCTAATGCTCCGGGTTGACACAAGCCGCCGGTGGGGCGGACCCCCCTGCGGCCTCGGGGATGTCTTGAACCCACTATGCCCACGATTGCGCCGGGGCGCAAGCCCGCAGCGCAACAAAGGACATCAAAGAAAACCTTGGCATTCATGCCCGTCCGGCGGGTGCGGCCGAATGGATGACCAGGCGGCGCGCCAGAGCGATGGACGCCAGACTGGCACCGACGCCAATCACCCCCGCCACCCAGTAGTTCTGCACCTGTCCTGCGGCATCGCGACCGATGACCAGGCCGGACAGGAACGAGGCGAACCCCATCGAAGCCGACTGCACCGCCCCGTTGAGCGCCATGAAGGTGCCACGCAGGGACGGATCGGCGGCTCCGGTGATGAGGGCCATGCCGGGGATCATTCGCCCGCTGAGAAACACGAACAAGGCCGTGGTGGCCACCAGGATCACCGGCAAGGGCCAGGGCGGCAGCAACGTCATCGTCAGGATCGGCGCGGTGACGATGGCGGCCAGCGCGCTGAACACGGCCACCTTGCCCCGGCGGTCGGTCAGGCGACCGATCCAGCGGGCGGTGACCAGGGTGGTGACACCGCCGATCAGGTAGATGTAGGGCACCTGCTCCGGCAGAACGCCGGCGGTGGACTGCAGGTAGATGGTGATGAACGGAATCACGCAGAACCCTGCGAACACCAGCAGCGCGGAAAAGCCGAACGCCCGCAGATGGTTGCGATTGGCCAGCACGCGGCCGATGGCGCGCAAGGCCGACGGCTTGCCGTGGGCGTGCAGATGGCCGCGCAGTGGAGGCAGCGTGAGCGCCGCCGCGACCGCCAGCACACCGCTGAGACCGGCAATGGCCAGGAACGGCAGTTGCCAGCCCCAGTGAGAGGCCAGGAACAGGCCGATCGGCACACCGGCCACCGTGGAGAACGAGAACGAGGACATCACGATACCCATGGCGCGCCCGCGCCGCTCGAACGGCACCACGTCGGCCACGATGGTCTGCGACAGCGCCGACAGCACGCCACCGAACAACCCGGCGGCGACGCGCGCCGCCATCAGGAAGCCATAGCCGGGCGCCAGGCCACAGGCCAGTGTGGCCAGCGCGAACAGCCCGTACAGCACCAGCAGCAGCCGCTTGCGGTCGAAACGGTCGACATAGGTCGCTGCCGCAAGGCCGGAGAACCCGGCCGAGAATGTGTAGGCCGACACCAGCAAACCGAACTGCGCATCGCTGATGCCGAACAGCTGCGTGAACTGCGGCCCCAGCGGCATCATGATCATGAAATCGAGGATGTGCGTGAACTGGATGCCGGCGATGGTCAGCAGCAGCCAGCGCTCGCGGCCGGGAGCGAGGGAATGTTGTGTCATGATTTTCGGAACAGCCCGCCACTGTAAGCGCAGGCCCTCTTCTGTGTCCCTCGATACGCTGATCTCCTACAACCTGCTGAGCCCCGCTCCTGCACCGGCGGACGACGGCGCCTGTGCGCTGGTCCTGATGGGTGGCGGTGCGCGCACCGCCTACCAGGCGGGTGTGCTCAAGGCCATCGCCGTGATGCACGGCCACTGGCGCAACGACGGAACGGTGACCGACCACGGGTTTCCCTTCCGCTGGCTTTTCGGCACCTCGGCCGGCGCGCTCAACGCCACCTTTCTGGCCAGCCGTGCCGCGCTGGATCTGCAGGCCTTTCATGACCTGGCCGCGTTCTGGAGCGCCCTGCGGTCAGAACGCGTCTACCGGCTGGACGCGCCGACCTGGGTGCGGGCCAACCGCGTCGTCGCCGGACTGACGCTGGCGCGCCAGGTGCGCCGTCACCGCGCCCTGCTCGACACACTGCCACTGGTGGACACCCTGCACCGGGCCATCGATCTGCGCAGCCTGGAACTCGGGCTGGCCGATGGCCACCTGGAGGCCCTGGGCGTGACCGCCTCCAGCTATTCCACCGGCGAACACTGGACCTTCTGCCAGACCCGACCGAAACACCCGGTGCCGCCCTGGCACCGGCCGGGCCGGCGCGCCGACTTCCAGCCCGTCACGGTCGAGCACCTGATGGCCTCCAGCGCCATCCCCTTCCTGTTTCCGGCCGTGCCGCTATGGGTCGACGGCCACCGGGAGCATTTCGGGGATGGCTCGATGCGCCAGCTCTCGCCGCTGTCGCCCGCCATCCATTTCGGCGCGCGTCGCATCCTGGCCATTGGCGCCGGCCAGCCCCAGCGCTCGGGGCTGGCGGTCCGCGTGACCGACGAGCCCACCGCAGGCACCATCGCCGGCCACGCCATGGCCAGCGTGTTCCACGACACGCTGCAGGCCGATGTCGAACAGGCCCAGCGCGTGAGCCAGACCATTGCGCAGCTGCCCCAGGGACTGGCCGCCGCCCTGCCCTACCACCCGGTGCGCGTGCTGGCCCTGCAGCCCAGCTTTTCGCTGGACGAGCTGACCCACAAACACATTGCCAGCCTGCCCGCGGCCACCCGCAACACGCTGATCGGCCTGGGCGCGCTGGACACCGGGCGCGGTGCGGCCGGCAGCGCGGCCTCGCTGGCCAGCTACCTGATGTTCGAGCCACCCTTCGTCAACGCGCTGATGGAGCTGGGCGAACACGATGCCTGGCGCCGCCAGGCCGAAATCAAGGCCTTTTTCGCGCCTCTCGCCGCCTCTTCGCCCGGTGTGGCGATGCCATAATCCGGTCTTCCCGTTCCCGAAAGAGCCTCATGGAAAGCACACCTCCCAGTTGTGTGCTTTCAGCCCTCCCCGCGACCGTCTGATGCGCAGGCGGCCGGCCGGCTGAAAGCGCCGCCCGAACCGCCCACCGGTGCGCCCCCGCGCCCGGTTTCGCCAGACCACCCGCCCGGGAGCCCCCATGCTCAACGTCTTCACCCTGGCCAATGGCCGCCTGTTTCAGGAAGAAATCGAGTCGCTCGAAGCGCTGACCCGATTCAAGCCCATCTGGGTCGACCTGGAGAACCCCACGCCCGAAGAGCGGCGCTGGGTCAAGCAGCACTTCGGCCTGTCCATCCCCGAAGACGCGATGGACGACGACATCGAGGAGTCGGCCCGCTTCTTCGAGGAAGACAACGGCGAACTGCACATCCGCTCGGACTTCCTGATCGATGACGAAGAGAACCCGCGCGCCATCCGCGTGGCCTTCATCCTCAACCAGCACAACGCCGAGCTCAAGAGCCAGGGCGTGCTGTTCTCCATCCACGACGAGGACGTGCCCGTCTTCCGCCTGCTGCGCATGCGCGCGCGCCGCATGCCCGGCCTGATCGAGGACGCCAAGGACGTGCTGCTGATGCTGTTCGACGCCGACGCCGAGTACTGCGCCGACACGCTGGAAGACATCTACGACGACCTTGAGACGGTCAGCCGCCAGGTGCTCGCGGGCGACGTGACGGACAACAAGGCCGGCGAGGTGCTGGCCGCCATCGCGCGCCACGAGGACATGAGCGGCCGCATCCGCCGCAACGTGATGGACACGCGCCGCGCGGTGAGCTTCCTGATGCGCAGCCGCATGCTGAACGCCGAGCAGTTCGAGGACGCGCGCCAGATCCTGCGCGACCTTGACTCGCTGGACGGCCACACCGCCTTCCTGTTCGACAAGATCAACTTCCTGATGGACGCGACGGTCGGTTTCATCAACATCAACCAGAACAAGATCATCAAGATCTTCTCGGTGGCCAGCGTCGCGCTGCTGCCACCGACGCTGATCGCCAGCCTGTACGGCATGAACTTCCAGTACATGCCAGAGCTGAGCCAGAAGTGGGGCTACCCGTTTGCGCTGGGGCTGATGGTGCTGTCGGCCGTGGTGCCGATGCTGTACTTCCGCAAGCGCGGCTGGCTCAAGTGATGCAGGGCCGTGAGGCCGGGGCTGGTCAGAGCCAGCCCTTGTCGATGAACTCGACCACGTCGTGGCAGCGCGGCTCCAGCGGATGGGCCAGCGCCGCGCCAACGATGCGCCGCACACCCTCGGCATAGGGCGCGCCGCCCGTCACCAGGGTCTCCAGGCGCAGCCGGCAGTCGCCCTCGCCGATCTCGATGCGGTGGAAGGCGTGGCGCCCCAGGTCGGCGGCCGGGATGCCCAGCCCGCCCGACTGTTGCGCCGGATCGCGCACCGAGACGATGGCCTCGGGCGACAGGCCCAGCGACGCCGCCAGGGCCACCGCCGTGCCCGGCACCGAGGTCTTGCCGGCCTGGTGCGACTCGGTCAGGCGCATGGGCTCACCGCGGAACCACGGCCCGCAACGCGCGAGCATGGCCATGAACTTGAGCATCAGCAGGTTGGCGTTGGCGCAGACCACCACCGGCACGCCATCGGCCAGGTCCGCAATGCCGGTGCCGGTGGACAGCTCGATCAGCAGCAGCGCGCGTTCGCGGCAGAAGCGCAGGATCTCCGGCAGCTCGCGCCCGGAGCCGGCATGCACCACGGCCCGCACCGCGCCCACGTCCGAGCGATCACTCCATGGCTTGGCGTCGGGCGCCAGGCCCGCGAGCAGTTCGCGCGCCAGCTTGCCGGAGCCGGCGATCAGGAGAGGCGGGGTGTTCATGTCCGCAGCAGGGTGTCGATCAGCGCGCCGCTGTAGCGGCTGGCCACCTCGCGCAGGAAACGCGGGAAGTCCACGTGCGCCGCATCGTCGGCGCGGTCGGAGATGGTGCGCACCACCGCCAGCGGCACGCCGAAGTCGTGGCAGACCTGGGCGAAGGCCGCGCCTTCCATCTCCACCGCCAGGGCGTCCGGCAGCCCGCGCTGCAGCGCAACGCTCTCGGCGGTGGTGGCGACGAAGCGGTCGCCGCTGATCAGCAGGCCCTGGTGCAGGCGCGGCGCCTGCAGGCCGAAGGCGTCCACCGTCGAGGTGCCGAGCTGCTGCGGCAGGCTGTGCAGCATGCGCTCGCAGGCCAGCTCCAGCGCGTCGGCCAGGGCCGCGTCGGCCTCGAAGCGGGCACGGCCGTACAGCGGCACCTCGTGGCGGGGAAACAGCGGCGAGGCGTCCATGTCGTGCTGCAGGAACGAGCGCGCCAGCACCACGTCTCCCACCTTCACGCCCGGGCCCAGTCCGCCGGCCACGCCGGTGAACACGATGCGCTGCACCTTGAAGCGGTCGATCAGCAGGGTCGCGGTCGTGGCGGCCGACACCTTGCCGATGCCCGACAGCACCGCCACCACGTCCTGCCCGTGCAGATGACCGACCCAGAACTCGCGCCCGCCCACCACCTCTTTCTGCTCGTCGGGCATCAGCGCCAGCACGCTGGCGAGTTCGTCGTGCAGCGCGGCGACGATGGCGGTTCGGGTCATGCAACGGCTCCGGAAATGACAAAGGCGGCCGAAGCCGCCCTGTCATTGTGTCGCAGGCGCTGCGTCACTTCTTGTCTCTGAGTTCGCGCCGGAGAATCTTGCCCACCGGCGTCTTGGGCATCTCCTCACGGAACTCGACCACCTTGGGCTGCTTGTAGCCGGTGAGGTTGGCCTTGCAGAACTCGCGCACCTGGGCTTCGGTCAGCGCCGGGTCTTTCTTGACGATCACCAGCTTGACAGCCTCGCCCGACTTCTCGTCGGGCACGCCGACCACGGCGCACTCCATCACGCCCGGCAGCTGAGCCACCACGTCCTCGACCTCGTTGGGATAGACGTTGAAGCCGCTGACCAGCACCATGTCCTTCTTGCGGTCCACGATCTTGAAGTAGCCGCGTGCGTCCATGATGCCCACGTCGCCGGTCTTGAAGAAGCCGTCGGCGGTCATGACCTTGGCGGTTTCGTCGGGCCGTTGCCAGTAACCCGCCATGACCTGCGGTCCCTTGATCGCGATCTCGCCCGGCTGGCCCTGCGGCACTTCGTTGCCCTCGTCGTCCAGGCACTTGAGCCACGTGTTCGGCAGGGGCACGCCGATGGTTCCGGTGAACTCGGTGTTGGTCACCGGGTTGC
The DNA here is from genome assembly GCF_001592285.1 of Hydrogenophaga pseudoflava NBRC 102511. Classification (GTDB taxonomy): domain Bacteria; phylum Pseudomonadota; class Gammaproteobacteria; order Burkholderiales; family Burkholderiaceae_C; genus Hydrogenophaga; species Hydrogenophaga pseudoflava. The sequence goes on from NZ_BCWQ01000010.1 coordinate 81,111, forward strand.
AGGTGGCCGACGGGCTGGTTTCGGACAGGCCGTAGCCCTCGCAGATCGGGCAGCCTGTCTTCTCCAGCCACAGCTTGGCGACCGCGCCCTGCACCGCCATGCCGCCGCCCACGGACACCTTGAGGTTGCGCCAGTTGACGGTGTGGAAGTCGGGGTGGTTGGCCAGGCCGTTGAACAGCGTGTTGACCGCCGGGAAGCTGTGGAAGGTGTGCTTGCTCAGCTCCTTGAGCACTGCCGGCAGGTCGCGCGGGTTGGGGATCAGGATCACTTTGCCGCCGGTGCGCATGCCCAGCATCATGTTCACCGTGAAAGCGAAGATGTGGTACAGCGGCAGGGCGCAGACGCTGGTGGTCTGCTCGCCGGCCGGCACCTTGCTCATGACCGGCGCGTTCCAGGCCTCAGACTGCAGCACGTTGGCCAGCACGTTGCGGTGCAGCAGCACCGCGCCCTTGGAGACACCGGTGGTGCCGCCGGTGTACTGCAGCACCGCCACATCGTCGGGCCGGATGTCCGGGCGCTTGAGCGTGCCGCGCGTGCCGCGCGCAATGGCCTCGTTGAAGCGCACCGCCTGCGGCAGGTCGAAGGCCGGCACCATCTTCTTCACGTTGCGCACCACGTAGTTGACGATGCCGCCCTTGACCAGGCCCAGCAGGTCGCCCATGGCGGCCAGCACCACGTGCTTGACCGGCGTCGCAGCGATGCACTGCTCCAGCGTCGCGGCGAAGTTCTCGATGATGACGATGGCCTTGGCGCCTGAGTCCTTGAGCTGGTGCTCCAGCTCGCGCGCGGTGTAGAGCGGGTTGACGTTGACCACCACGAAGCCGGCGCGCAGGATGCCGGCCACCGCCACCGGGTACTGCGGCACGTTGGGCATCATGATCGCGACGCGATCGCCCTTGACCAGCCCGAGGCCCTGCAGATAGGCCGCGAACGCCTGGGACAGGCTGTCGACCTGCGCATAGCCCACGTCCTTGCCCATGAAACTGTAGGCGGTGCTGGCGGCGTGCTTCTGGAAGCTCTCTTCCAGCAGGTGCACCAGCGAGGGGTATTGCTCGACGTCGATGTCGGCCGGCACACCGTCCGGATACGCACCCAGCCAGGGGCGGGCGGCGGACGCCTGCGTCGGTTCAGTCATGAGAGGGTCTCCAGGGTCGATGTTGTCGTTCAGCATGCATTTTCCCGTTCAGGCCCGGAACCCCGAGCGCGTGTTTTCCCTGACGCGATTCTGACGCATCGCCCACGGGCGGCAATCCTTGAACCTTTCCCGCTACAAAAAGTGAACGTCTGCCAGGCCGCCCACAAAAAGAACAAGGCCCGGACTCGCCGGGCCTTGGCAGGGCGACCGGGATCAGCCCCGCAGCGCCGCCAGCACCTCGTCAAGCATCTTCTTGGCGTCGCCGAACAGCATGCGGTTGTTGTCCTTGTAGAAGAGCGGGTTGTCCACGCCGGCGTAGCCGCTGGCCATGGAGCGCTTCATCACGATGCTGGTGCGCGCCTTCCAGACTTCGAGCACCGGCATGCCGGCGATCGGGCTGGTGGGGTCGTCCTGCGCAGCCGGGTTCACGATGTCGTTGGCGCCGATCACCATGGTCACGTCAGTGTCGGGGAAGTCCTCGTTGATCTCGTCCATCTCCAGCACGATGTCGTAGGGCACCTTGGCCTCGGCCAGCAGCACGTTCATGTGACCCGGCATGCGGCCGGCCACCGGGTGGATGCCGAAGCGCACGTTCACGCCCTTCTCGCGCAGCAGTCTGGTGATCTCGAACACCGTGTGCTGGGCCTGCGCCACGGCCATGCCGTAACCGGGCACGATGATCACGTTCTTGGCTTCGCGCAGCATCTCGGCGGTTTCCGTGGCGCTGACCGGCGTCACCTCGCCCTGCGGCTCGGCCGCAGCGCCGGCCGCTGCCTTGGGTGCCGGCGCGCCGCCACCGAAGCCACCCGCGATCACGCTGATGAAGTTGCGGTTCATCGCGCGGCACATGATGTAGCTCAGGATCGCGCCCGAGGAGCCCACCAGCGCACCGACCACGATCAGCAGGTCGTTGCTGAGCATGAAGCCGGTGGCCGCGGCCGCCCAGCCCGAATAGCTGTTGAGCATCGACACCACCACCGGCATGTCGGCGCCGCCGATGGCCATCACCATGTGGATGCCGAACAGCAGCGCGATCACGGTCATCACGATCAGCGGCGTCATGCCGGACTGGATGTCGTGTGCATTGAGGAAGGCGCGACCGAACCAGATCACGACCAGCAGACCGGCCAGGTTCAGGAAGTGGCGGGCGGGCAGCAGCAGCGGCTTGCCGCCGATTCGGCCAGACAGCTTGCCAAACGCGATGAGCGAGCCCGAGAAGGTGACCGCGCCAATCAGGATGCCGATGTAGATCTCCATCTCGTGGATGGCCTTCTCGGCCGGTGTGGCGAAGACGGTGGAGGTGTCCACGTAGCTGGCGAAGCCCACCAGGCAGGCCGCCAGGCCCACCAGGCTGTGCATGAGCGCGACCAGCTCGGGCATCTGCGTCATCTGCACTTTCTTGGCAGCGAAGAGGCCGATGGCGCCGCCAACGACCAGCGCGCCGACGATGTAGGGGATGCCGGCCGCGGTGACGCGCGGGCCGAGCACGGTGGCCAGCACGGCGATGGCCATGCCGACCATGCCGAACAGGTTGCCGCGGCGGGCGGTTTCGGGGTTGGAGAGGCCGCCCAGGCTGAGGATGAACAGGATGGTGGCGCCGATGTAGGCCATGGTGGCCAGACTGGAGGTCATGGGTGTCGTCCTCTTCTTCTTACTTGCGGAACATCGCCAGCATGCGGCGCGTGACGGCGAAGCCGCCGAACATGTTGATGGCGGTCAGCACCAGCGCGACCACCGCGCAGCCCAGGATCAGGGCGTTGGGCCGGTCGGCGGCCCCGGCCGCGTCCAGCGGCGGCGCGACCTGGATCAGCGCGCCGATGGCGATGATCGAGCTGATCGCGTTGGTCACGCTCATCAGCGGCGTGTGCAGACTGGGCGTGACGTTCCACACCACCATGTAGCCCACGAAGCAGGCCAGCACGAACACGGTGAAGTGCGACAGGAAGGAGGCCGGTGCGTAGAGGCCGACCAGCGCGAACAGCAGCGCGCCGACACCGAACACGATGGCCAGGGTCTTGGCCGACATGGGCTCGCCCGGGCCGTGGCCGTGGGCCGGCGCCTTGGGCGCGGCCACAGCGGGTTTGGCCGGCGGCTTGGGTGCAGCCGCGATGGGTGGTGCGGGCCAGGTGACCTCGCCGTCCTTGATGACGGTCAGGCCGCGAATGGCGTCGTCGGCCATGTTGACGTTGATGACGCCGTCCTTGGTCTTGCACAGCTCTTCCGTCAGGCGGAACAGGTTGGTGCCGTACAGCGTGGACGACTGGCGCGCCATGCGCGAGGCCAGATCGGTGTAGCCGACGATGGTCACGCCGTGCTTCACGACCGCCTTGCCGGGTTCGGTGAGTTCGCAGTTGCCGCCCTGCTCGGCCGCCATGTCGACGATCACGCTGCCGGGCTTCATGCTGCGCACCATCTCGGCGGTGATGAGCTTGGGCGCCGGCTTGCCCGGGATCAGCGCGGTGGTGATGATGATGTCCACCTCACGCGCCTGCTTCGCGTACATCTCGCGCTGCGCGGCCTGGAAGCCTTCGCTCATGACCTTGGCATAACCGCCGCCGCCCGAGCCCTCTTCCTCGTAGTCCACCTTGACGAACTCGCCACCGAGCGAGACCACCTGGTCGGCGACCTCGGCGCGCGTGTCGTTGGCGCGCACGATGGCGCCCAGGCTGGCGGCCGCGCCGATGGCGGCGAGACCCGCCACACCGGCGCCGGCGATGAACACCTTGGCCGGCGGCACCTTGCCCGCGGCCGTGATCTGGCCATTGAAGAAGCGGCCGAAGGCGTTGGCCGCCTCGACCACGGCGCGGTAGCCGCTGACACCGGCCATCGAGGTCAGCGCGTCCATCTTCTGCGCGCGGCTGAGCGTGCGCGGCAGGCAGTCGATGGCCAGTACCGTCACCTTCTTCGCCGCCAGCTGCTGCATCAGGTCGGGGTTCTGCGCCGGCCAGACGAAGCCGATCAGGGTCTGGCCCGCGTGCATCAGCGCCACCTCGTCGGCGGTGGGCGGGCGCACCTTGAAGACGATGTCGGCGCTGCTCCAGAGCTCGGCGGTCGAGCCGGCGATGCTGGCACCGGCCTCGCGGTAGGCATCGTCGGAGAGGTCGGCGAGCTCACCGGCACCGGTCTCCACCACCACGCCGAAGCCCAGCTTGGCGAGCTTGGTGACCACGTCGGGCACGGTGGCCACGCGCTTTTCACCAGGGAAGATTTCACGGGGGATGCCGATGCGCTGCGGGGTGGCAGCGGCGGTGTCGGTCGGGGCGCCAGAAGTCATGGGCAGGTCCTCATTGCTGGAAGTTCAAAAAACAGTGCAGGGCGTGCGGTCAGCCGCCGCCGGCCGCGGCAGGCTGCGGCGGCGCGACCAGCCGGATGGGCGGCATGTCCAGACGGCCAGAGAGCGAATACACACTGCTCTTGACCGCGTCCTTGAGCTGGCGTCCCCACACCACATGGGCAGGTGGCACGTCCTTGGGCAGTGCGTCTGCAGCAGCGGCGCTTTCGGCGCTGATCGGAAACACGGTGAAGACACGCACGTCCACGAACGAACCCGTGGAGATCGCGTGACGGCTCCACACGGTGTAGAACGGCGGCATCTCGGCGCCTTCGGTCTTGAGAGCCCCTTCCAGCTGGGGTGCCAGGGCCTTGATCACGCCGGGGCCGTCGTACAGGGGCGTCACCGTCAGGCACTGGGCGAAGCTGGCCCTGAAGCCCTCGTTGCCTTCGCGGTAGTTGTGTTCATCGGACTTGCACTCGACCGAGTACGTCATGTGGCCGCCCCGGCCACCGCCCAGCCCCTCCGAATTGGCGCTCACCAGGATCAGCACCGGCGTTTCGCTGGCGCCTCCATCCCGGACAAACAGCTTCTCCTGGACCGCCAGCGCGCCCGACCGGTCGCCCCCGTAGGCTTGCGCCGCATCCGGCAGGGGCACTTCCTTCCAGCCCTCGTCAGCGAACCGGATGTCCACCCGCCCGACCGAGAACTCGGCCGCGTGGCTGGCCACCGCTCCCCAGAGCATCCAGCCGCAGACCGCCGCCTTCCACATCCTTCTGGACATTCGTCTTTTTCCAATCATGTGCGCCGGGGCCCTCCGCCCCGTGTTGTCTCTCGCGCCTAACGGACGCCGTCCCTGGTCGGCGCGAGCGCCCGCCCGGGAGCGCCGTTGGCAGCGCGCCAGCTTAACCGACGCCCTTCAGGCCTTCACCAGCCGCAAGCCCTTGTCGCACAAGGGTTTGTACCAAGCACCGGATGCCCCCAGACCCATCGCATCCCTGCCGAATTTCATGATGCGGCAGGATGTCCCGTTCAAAGGAACACCCGAACGGTCGGTCGGGATAATGGCGCCATGAACACCCGATGGAAACCCAGTGCCACCGTGGCCGCGATCATCGAGCGCGAGGGCCGCTACCTGCTGGTGGAGGAAGAGACGCCCGAGGGCCTGCGCCTGAACAACCCGGCCGGGCACCTGGACCCGGGTGAGAGCCCCGAACAGGGCGTGGCGCGCGAGGCACTGGAAGAAACCGCCTTTGCCTTCCGCCCGACCGCGCTGGTGGGCATCTACCTCTCGCGCTTCCAGCGCGAGCGCACGGGCGAGGACATCACCTACCTGCGCTTCGCCTACTGCGGCGAGCTGGGCGGGTTCGACGCCCACCGCCGGCTCGACACCGGCATCGTGCGCACCCTGTGGATGACGCCCGACGAGGTGCGCGCCAGCGCCGACCGCCATCGCAGCCCGCTGGTGCTGCGCTGCATCGAGGACCACCTGGCCGGGCGGCGTTTTGCGCTCGACACGGTGCAGACGGATCTGTCGGTGTTCGTGGCGCGTTGAGGGTTCCGACCTCAGCAAGCGGCTTCACCGGTCAGGTCCACCAGTCCGTGGCGAACCGCCAGGCGCAGCAGCTTGAAGTCGCTGTCGGCGCCCAGCTTCTGCCGCACCATGGACAGGTGGTTCAGCACCGTCTTCGGGCTCAGGTGCATCTGGCTGGCGATCCGGTGCGTGGCTTCGCCGGTGGCGGCCAGCCGCAACACCTCGAACTCCCGCGGCGTCAACCGGTTGAGCAGGCCGTCACCGTCCAGCGAGGCGTCGGCCAGCGACCGGGCGACATCGGGCGCCAGCACCCGTCGGCCGCGCGCCACCGCCCGGATGCCGTCGAGCATGTCACCCGGCTCGCTGCTCTTGCTCAGGTAGCCCAGCGCACCGGCGCGCATGGCCTGCGTCACGTACCCGGGGCTGTCGTGCATGGACAAGACCATCACACGCAGCTGAGGGTCCCGGGCGACCAGGCGCCGGATCGCCTCGACGCCGCTGGCACCCCGCAGGCTCAGGTCCACCACCGCCACGTCGATGCCGCCCAGCTGGAGGTGGGCATAGGCCTCATCCGCCGTGCTGGCCTCGGCCACCACGCGCAGGTCCGGCTCCGCGTCGATCAGCCGGCGGTAGCCGGTGCGCACCACGGCATGGTCATCCAGCAAAAGCACATTCACCATCGAAGTCTCCTTGTCCCTGGGTTGCCAGCGGCAGCCACAGCATCACGCGCAGCCCCCCCAGCGGGGCGGTGCCCAATTCGAAGCGACCGCCCGCCATGGCGGCCCGCTCGCGCATGCCCATCACGCCGGCCCGGGCTGCCCGCAACACGTCGTTCGCACGCCCCGCACCATCGTCGTCCAGCGTCATCTGCAAACCCTGCGCACCCAGGGCAATGACCAGGCGCACGCGCGCGGCATGGGCGTGGCGCAACACGTTGGTCAACGCCTCCTGGACCGTCCGGTACAGCGCCAGACCCGCCTCCGCCGACAACCTGGGCAGCACGTCCGGCACCTGGGTCTCGATGGCAACGCCCTCGGCCCGCAGGCGACTGCCATACACCAGCTCAGTGATGGCCTCGCGAAGGTTCATGGCCTCCAGGCCGTGCGGCCGCAGCTGTCGCAGCCGGCTTCGCACCTGCAGGGTCATGCGGGTCGATGCGGTGCGGATGTCCCGCGCGCATTCGACCAGGGTGTCGGGACGCGCGGAGTCGGCGTGCCGTTCGACAAAGGCGGCCGCCGCGCCCATGGCCGCAAGGCCCTGGCCGAACTCGTCGTGCAGCTCGCGCGCGAGTTCCTCCCGTTCGCTCTCCTGCATCGCCATCAACCGCTGTCCCAGACGGCGCTCGCTCTCGTGCGCCTGCGCCAGGGTCTGCTCCAGTCGATTGATGGCATGGGCCACCCGCTGGTACTCGCGCAAGGCCATGGGGGGCATCGGCCGGTCCAGCTCTCCGCGACCGATGCGCGCCAGGCCCTCCTCCAGTTCGCGCACCGGGCGCAAGGCCCGATCGGCGGCCCACCAGGCGGCCGCCAGGGACACACCCGCAAACAGCAGGAACACCGCCAGCATCGCCGCCGCATCCTCCAGCACCTCGTCGACCTCGCTGCGCGGGTCCATGCGGATCAGCAGTTGTTCGTTCGGTCCCACCGCGAGCCGGTATTCGGGTAAATCCCAATCCTGCAGGCCGGCCAGTCGCTCCGCCCAGCCGGCGTCCTCGTCCCGGGTTGTTGCGGAATGGAGCAGTGGCTGCTCCGCGGCTGAACGCACCCACTCCACGCGGACATGGCGCAGCCCGCCGCGGGCCAGCAGGCTGTCCACCGCGCGGTGCGCGGCCTCGCTGCCCTGGGGAGAGGCCTGGGCCGCCTGCAGGACCAGCGCCACCAGCCGCGCCGTGCCTTCCAGCTCGTCCTGCACGTCGTCCCGCAGGCTCGTCGCCACCAGCAGCGCGCCCGCCACCAGCAGGGCCGCGAAGCCCGCCGACAGGCAAGCCAGCAATCGGTGTCTGAGGTCCATGGGTTGCTCCAGGCGACAGGGAACCCGTGCTTCGCAATCCACATGCCACCCTGTCCGGCTTTCCCGGGCCTGTCGGGCATTTTTCCCGGGTTGAGGGGGCGGCGCTCCCGCGACGGTGATCCGGGCGCTGCCGATACTGGCGGCGCTCTGCAGTTCCGCTGCGACCCGGCAGCCACCACCCACACCGAGGAGACCCACCATGACCGCACGCCCTGCGTTCACCCCGCGGCCGAGCCACATTGCGCTCGCACTGGCCACCCTGCTGACCGCGACCGCCCATGCCGCCAAGCCGGTGACCTGGGAAGACATCGCGAACGACCACAAGACCACCGGCGATGTGCTGAGTTACGGCCTGGGCCTGACCGCCCAGCGCTACAGCCCGGCCAAGACCATCAACACCCAGAACGTCGCCGGGCTGCTGCCGGTGTGGAGCTACTCGTTCGGCGGAGAGAAACAGCGCGGCCAGGAAGGCCAGGTGCTGGTGCACGACGGCGTGATCTACGCCACCGCGTCGTACTCGCGCTTCGTCGCCATTGAGGCGCGCACCGGCAAGCGCCTGTGGAGCTACGAACACCGCCTGCCCGAAGACATCCGCCCCTGCTGCGACGTGGTCAACCGCGGCCCGGCCATCTACGGCGACAAGGTGTTCTTCGGAACGCTGGACGCGTCCATCGTGGCGCTGGACCGGGCCACCGGCAAGGTGGTGTGGAAAGAGAAGTTTGCCGACCACGCCGTGGGCTACACCATGACAGGCGCACCCTTCATCGTGAAGGACCAGAAGACCGGCAAGGTGATGCTGGTGCACGGTTCCTCGGGCGACGAGTTCGGCGTCGTCGGTTTCCTCTACGCCCGCGACGTGGACACCGGCAAGGAGCTCTGGGCCCGGCCCTTTGTCGAGGGCCACGTGGGTCGCCTCAACGGCCAGCCCAGCACCCCGACCGGCGACCCCAAGGCCCCAACGTGGCCCAACGACCCGAACTCGCCCACCGGGAAGGTCGAGGCCTGGAGCCACGGCGGCGGCGCTCCCTGGCAGACGGCGTCCTTCGACGTCGAGACCAACACCATCGTCGTGGGCACCGGCAACCCCGCGCCGTGGAACACCTGGAAGCGCACCGCCCCTGGCGACAAGCCGATCAACTGGCCCAGCCTGTACACCTCGGGCCAGGCCTACGTGGACCCGACCACCGGCGAGCTCAAAGGCTTCTTCTCGCACACACCCAACGACGCCTGGGACTTCTCGGGCAACAACTCGGTGCTGCTGTTCGACTACAAGGACCCCAAGACTGGCAAGGTGGTCAAGGCCTCGGCCCACGCCGACCGCAACGGCTACTTCTTCGTGACCGACCGCGAAAAACTCGCCAAGGCCGGCGGCGGCCACCCCTGGAAGCAGAACGCCATCATCAACGCCTGGCCTTTCGTGGACGGCATCACCTGGACCAAGGGCTTCGACCTGAAAACCGGCATGCCCCAGGTGGTCGACGCACAGTACCCGCCGCAGCCCAAAGACGGCCAGGACAAGGGTGAGAGCATCTTCGTCTCGCCGCCTTTCCTGGGCGGCACGAACTGGATGCCGATGAGCTACAGCCCGGACTCCGGCCTGTTCTACATCCCGGGCAACCACTGGGCCATGGACTACTGGGCGGAGAAGATCACCTACAAGCCGGGTGCGGCCTACCTGGGCCAGGGCTTCCGCATCAAGAAGCTGTTCAACGACCACGTGGGCGTGCTGCGCGCCATCGACCCGGTGAGCGGCAAGATTGCCTGGGAGCACAAGGAGCAGTTCCCGCTCTGGGCCGGCACGCTGACCACCGCCGGCGGCCTGCTGTTCACCGGCACGTCCGACGGCTACATCAAGGCCTTCGACCAGAAAACCGGCAAGGAGCTGTGGAAGTTCCAGACCGGCTCGGGCATTGTCTCCATCCCCGTCACCTGGGAGATGGACGGCGAGCAGTACATCGGCATCCAGTCGGGCTACGGCGGCGCGGTGCCGCTGTGGGGCGGCGACATGGCCGAGCTGACCAAGCAGGTGTCCCAGGGGGGATCTATGTGGGTCTTCAAGCTGCCCAAACAGGTGGCTTCGCGCTGATTCACCCTTTGCGTTGACCTGGCACGCCCCCTCCGATCCTCTGGGCGGGTCAGGTCTTTTTTTCTTTCACCCACTATGTTCACGCCACTCATCCGGCGCTTGGCGCCCGCGGTGCTGGGAGCCCTGTGCGCCGGCGCCGGCGCACAGGCGCCTGGCACCGAAGCCCCGACCGACGCCGACCAGCCGCTGGTCATCAACGGCTGTCCCATCTGGCCCTACACCCGCTGCCCCGGCGCCGACCTTCGCCATGCCAACCTGGTGGGCAGCAACCTGGCCGGTGCCGACTTCCGCGGGGCCGACCTGACCCGGGCCGACCTGCGCGGTGCCAACCTGGCCGTGGCCGATCTGGAAGGTGCGAACCTCACCGGCGCCAGGCTGTCCAAGGCCACCGTGTCCAACGCCAACCTGAAGAGGGTGCGCTTCTACGGCACCGACCTCGAAGGCGCACGCCTGCTGCGCTCGGACTTCTCGGGGGCAGAATTCAACGGCGCCAGCTTGGAGATCGCGCGGCTCGACAAATCCTGGTTCCTGGGCACCCGCTTCATCGGCAACAACCTGCAGGAGGCGAAGTTCAACCAGGTCAACCTGCAGGGCGCGGTGTTCGACGGCAACGTCATGCTCTATTCGGTCTTCCCATCGTCCAACATGGTGGACTGCCAGGGCTGTCCGAAGGGCTGGGACTGACCATGACGCACCCCCTCAGCGCATCGCGGGCCCTGTGCCTGCTGGGTCTGTCCCTCACCGTCCTGACGGCACGGGCCGACGCCGACGTCAAGCGCCCGGACGTGGACACCGCCGCCTTGCCGGCCATCGCACCCGGCTGGGCCGACCTCAACCCCCTGCGCGGCAACGCCGACGCAGCCCGCATCGGTGGCACCATCTTCAACCAGACCTGCGCCCGCTGCCACGGCGAGAACGCCAACGGCATGCGCTCACCTGCCCCCGACCTGCGCCGCATCGGCATGGCCTGCCAGCGCGTGAAGGACCCTGCCTTGCGCCAGCGTTGCCTGTCGGACGCCGACCACTTCTTCGTCAAATCGGTCCGCTACGGCAAACAGAAGTTCGGCATCGTGCACATGCCGCCCTGGGACGGCGTGCTCGAACCCTCGCTCGTGTGGTCGCTGCGCAGCTTCGTGGAAACTGCGCCACGCAACTGAGCAAACCATCGTCCGCCGCGGCCCGCACTTGGCCGCGCACGGGCGGCTCACTATCATCGGCGGCTCCTACCCACGGTTTTCCCGACACAGGCGCTGCCCCTTGGAAACCCCAGGCACTCCCCCGCTGCTGCCCCCGGAACTGCTGGCCATGATGGCGCGCGGCGTGTCGGTCATCGTGAGCTCCTGCGGGCCTGACCTGACCCCCAGCCTGATGCGCGCGGTGGGCAGCCAGGTGGGACCGCAGGGCGAACAGGTCACGGTGTTCCTCAACCGCGCGCAGTCGGCGCAGCTGCTGCACGACGTGGCCCGTACCGGTCGGGTCGCGGTGGTGTTCAGCGAGCCCCACAGCCACCGCACGGTGCAGCTCAAATCGAACAGCGCGCGCCTGCGCGAGGTCACGCCAGACGATGTGCCCGCGCTGCAGCGCTACCTGCTGGCCATGCAGGGCGAGCTGGGCCGCATCGGCTTCTCCCCCGACTTCGCCGCCGCCATGCTGGCGCACCGCCTGGAAGACCTGAGCGCCGTCACCTTCGCGCCGGAACAGGCCTTCGACCAGACCCCGGGCCCGAGGGCGGGCCAGCCGCTGCGGGGGCCGGCATGAACGGCGCAGTCACGCTGGGCGAGGTGCGACCCTGCTTCGAAGGGGCCATCCCGGCCATCATGGCCACCACGGCGGCCGACGGCACGCCCAACGTGGCCTACATCTCGCAGGTGTTCCATGTGGACGAGCGGCACGTGGCGCTGTCGTTCCAGTTCTTCAACAAGACGCGCCGCAACATCCTGGAACACCCGCGCGCCACCGTGCTGTTGCTGCACCCGGTGACGGCGCAGTTCTACCGGCTGCACCTGCGCTACCTGCGCACCGAAACCGGCGGACCGGTGTTCGAGAGCATGAAGGCCCAGCTGGCGGGCATCGCCTCGCACAGCGGCATGGCCAGCGTCTTCGTGCTGCGCGGCTCCGACATCTACGAAGTGCTCGACATCGAACGGGTGCCCGGTGAACCATTGCCCGGCGGCGCGCCGCGCTGCAGCCTGCTGGGCGCGCTGCGCCGCGGCAGCGAGCGGCTGGCCCGCGCCACCACGCTGGACGAGGCGCTGGAGGCGACGCTGCAGACGCTGGAACACGACATGGACATTGCCCATTCCATGGTGCTGATCCTCGACCCGGCCACGCTGCGCCTCTACACCGTGGCCAGCCGCGGCTACGCCACCTCGGGCGTGGGATCGGAGATCGCGCTGGGCGATGGCGTCATCGGCGTGGCCGCCCGCGAAGGCACGCCGGTGCGCATCATGCACATGACCAGCGCCTACCTCTACAGCCAGGCGGTGCGCAGCGGTCTCGAAGACCGGGGCCTGGCGCCGGCCGACATGACCGAAATCCCCTACCCCGGGCTGCCCGAGCCCCACAGCCAGCTGGCGGTGCCGCTGCGTTCGGGCGACCGGGTGCTGGGCGTGCTGTTCGTCGAAAGCCCGCAGGACCTGCGCTTCAGCTTCGAGGACGAAGACCTGCTGGTCACGCTGGCGGGCCAGCTGGCCGCAGCCATCGACCGGCTGCAGGAAACGCCGGAGGTGGGCGAGCACCCCGAGGACGACACCCCCGAGCCGGTCGCGGCGCCCCCGCGGGGACCGGCCCTGCAGGTGCGCTACTACCCGGCCAACCACAGCGTCTTCATCAACAACGCCTACCTCATCAAGGGCGTGGCCGGCGCCATCCTCTGGAAGCTGCTGCAGGTGCACCGCCGCGAGGGCCGCCAGGAGTTCTGCAACCGCGAGCTGCGGCTCGACCCCGGGCTGGGCCTGCCCGATGTGGTGGACAACCTCGAGGCGCGGCTGCTGCTGCTTGCGCGCCGCCTGCAGGAGCAGTGCCCGGCGCTGCGCATCGAGAAGACGGGCCGCGGGCGCTTCCGCCTGCGGGTGGGCGCCGCGGTCGACCTCCAGACCGTGCAGGCCTGAGGGTCGACCGGCGCCTCACACCGCGTCCACCAGCCCTGGCACGGCGGGCAGGCCCAGCCCACCGCTCAGCTTGGCCCAGTCGCGCGGCGACAGGTGCGGCTGCACGACATCGAGCACCGCGCGGAACACCGGCTCCGGTGCCTCCTGGCGCATGCCGCCCAGCACCGCCAGCCGCTCGGGCGCGTTCATCTGCGGCAGCATCCAGCGCATCACCAGCATCATCTCGCCCGGCGGGATGGTCGCCACCAGCGCGCCGTGGATCGCGCGCAGCTCGTCGTCGGTGTAGGCGCACCACAGGGCCGCGTTGTGTTCGGTTTCTTCCACGTGCATGTGCCGCAGGTTCTCGGCCACGAAGAGCGAGAGGTCCAGGTACAGCGTGTGCAGGGCGCTGGTCAGCGCCGCGCCCTGCAGTGTGTCCAGCTGCCGCGCCGCCGCGCGCAGGCGGGCGATCTGCTCCAGGTGGCCGAGGTGCTCGTGCGCCACGTCGGCGCTGAGGCCGGGTGTGCGCGCCTCGATGGCGGGGTGCACGAAGTTGTTCTCGTGGTGCACGTGGGACACGCACAGGTCCATGAGCGCGCAGACACGGGCCCCGGCGTCGGTCACGTCCTGCGGGTCCGTCGGGTCGGCGCGGCCGACCGCCAGCAGGCACTCGGCCATGACAGCGCGCAGCGCCTTGTGGATGCCGGCGTACAGGTCCTCGCGACCGGCGGCCTGGCTGGCTTCGGCCAGCTGTTTCATTTCCTGTTGGGTGAATTTCATGATGACTTCCTTGTGCGGACCAGGTCCGCTTTTGCTGCCTGGCGACAGCGCCCCATGCGTTGCCTGCCATGGGAAGAAAGTCTAAAAATCAGTGGCCGGATGCGCTGCTAAATAGCACTTAAGAAAACCCTAAAAACACCTTAAGCGCGCCGATTCACTCAGAACCGCGCACCCGGCCGCGCCCCTGCTTGATCTGCGCCCGGCTGGCCTTGCCCGCCAGGCGGCGCTGCTTCGAGGCCAGCGTGGGCCGCGTCGGCTTGCGCGCCTTGGGCACGTGGGCGGCGGCGTTCACCAGCGCCTGCAGCCGCGCCAGCGCGTCGGCCTTGTTCTGCTCCAGGCTGCGGCTGGTCTGGGCCTTGATGACGATCACGCCCTGCTCGGTGATGCGCTGGTCGCCGTGCGCGAGCAGCCGCGCTTTCACCGCCTCGGGCAGCGAAGACGCGGCCACGTCGAAGCGCAGGTGCACGGCGTTGGAGACCTTGTTGACGTTCTGCCCGCCCGCGCCCTGGGCGCGGATGGCGGTGAACTCCACTTCGGAAGGATCGATGCGCAGCATGGTGCGCGGCAGTGTGCCACGCTCAGCAGAGCGTAGGGGCTCGCTCAATACCGTTCTTTGACGCCAGTCACCATGGCCTTGACCAGGCGCGTGCGTTCGATGCGCCCCATCACGATGGCGGAGGCGGCGTGCAGGCCCGCCGACAGCAGCAGGGCATTCGCCAGCACCTCGTGCAGCTCCTGCAGCCACTCCTCGCCCCAGAAGGCGTCCAGCCCCTGCATCCAGCCGGTGACGCCCAGGCCCAGCACGAGGCCCATGAGCAGGAACATCATCAGGGCGCCCAGCGGGTTGTGGCCCCAGTGGTGCTCCGGTCGGCCCGAACGCATGGCCCGCAAGTGTTGCCACAGGCGACTCGGCGTCGGGAAAAAGTCGGAGAAGCGCGCATGGCGCGAACCGATGAAGCCCCAGACGATCCGCGCGGCCACGAGTGCGGCGGCCAGGTAGCCGGCCCACTCGTGAAGCGTTTCGCCCTCTTCGAGCACGAACTGATTGAGCAGCACGGTGCCGACCAGGGTCCAGTGAAAGACACGGACAAACAGGTCCCAGACCGGGCGGCTGGACTCGGAGAGTGCGGAGGTCTTCATCGCGTCACACGAATTACTTGGTTTCGAGCACGGCGGCGGTCACGGGGTCGAAGTAGATCTCGACCTTCTTGCCGGCCTTGTCAAAGCCATAGATCTCGTAGCACTCGCCCTTGGAAACCTTGAAGGTCTTGATCTGGTAGCCCTTGTCTTCCAGGCCCTTCTTGAACTGGGCTTCGGGCATCCACTTTTCCTTGGGCTGCTCGCACTTGGGACCGGCCAGAGCGACACCGGAAACGGCGACCATGAGGGCGGCGACAGCAATCGATTTCATCGGAAACATCCTTTTCAATAGCACCCCAGCACGTGCTGGTGCGGGCATTGAAACGGCGCCGGATTAGCCCGACCTTAATTAAGCTGTGTGATTGTGTGACCGTCTGTACGACGGTTCTTGAGTGCGGCCGCCGCCGCGCCTCAGGCGGCTTTGGGGCGCGGCGCACGGGCGCTGCGCCACATCAGCAGCACCGCCAGCAGCGCCGAGGCCACCATCAGGAACAGGCTGACGGCGTTGAGCACCGGCGTCGCGCCCTCGCGCATGCGGCCGTACATCAGCACGGTCAGCGGCGCGTCCGAGCCCACCAGCATCAGCGTGGTGTTGAAGTTCTCGAACGACATCAGGAAGGCCATGGCCGCCGCACCGATCATGCTGGGCCGCAGGTAGGGCAGCGTGATGGTCCACAGCACGGCCGCACGGCTGGCGCCCAGGTTGAACGCAGCTTCTTCGAGCGTGCGGTCGAAGCGGCGCAGGCTGGCCGAGATGGTCAGCGTGGCGATGGTCACGATGTAGCTGAACTGGCCCAGGATCACCAGCGGCAGACCGGGCCGCAGGAACTCCAGTTCGAGCCCCCAGGTGGCGTCGGCGAAGTTGGCGATGCGGCTGGCAAAGGCCAGGATGGAGATGCCCAGGATCACGCCCGGGATCACCAGCGGCACCATGGACAGCAGCGCCACCGCACTCTTGCCCGGGAACTCGAAGCGTTCCAGCAGGAAGGCGTTGCAGGTGCCCACCACCACCGACAGCAGTGTCACCCACAGCGCCACCCAGGCGCTCACGCCGATGGCCTTGAGCAGTTCTGCGTCGTGCAGCAGACCGGTGCGGCTGTCGCTGTCGGCGAAGAACCAGTCGAGCGTGAAGCCCATCCAGGGCGGCGTCGGGTAGTCGGCGTTGTTGAACGCGAACACCGCGACCACCAGCAGCGGCACGAACAGGAAGACAAAAAACGCGCCGACGAAGGCGGCGAGGCCGTATCGCTGGATCGCAGGACGCGGAAGGCTCGGGATCATGATGCTTTCATCACGGCGCCAAACCGCTGACCGGTGAGTTTGAGACCCGCCCACACCAGCAGGCTGGAGAGGAACAGCAGCAGGAAGCCGAAGGCCGCGCCCTGGTTCCAGTTGAAGCGGGTGATGAACTGGGTGTAGATCTGCTCGGTGAACCAGAGCGAGTCCTTGCCACCCAGCAGCGTGGGGGTGAGGTAGTTGCCCAGGCAGAGCATGAAGACCACGATGGAGCCGGCGGCGATGCCCGGGGCGGCATGCGGAATGACGATGCGGCGCACGATGTTGGCCGTGCTGCCGCCGAGGTCGTAGGCCGCCTCGATCAGGCTGTCGTCCAGGCTCTCCAGGCTGTTGACCAGCGGGATCACCATGAACAGCAGCGAGGCGTAGACCAGGCCGACCAGGATGGTGGCGTCGTGGTACAGCAGCTCGACCGGCTGGTCCGCCAGGCCCGTGGCCTGCAGCAGGCCCGAGACCACGCCGGTCTCGCGCAGCAGAATCAGCCAGCCCAGGGTGCGCACCATCTCGCTCACCCAGAAGGGCAGCAGGCACAGCACCAGCAGCACCATCTTCAGCCGCCCCTGGGCGACCTTGGCGATGTACCAGGCGGCGGGAAAGGCCAGCAGCAGCGTGAACAGCGTCGCCAGCACCGACATCACGGCCGTGCGCACGAAGGTGTTCCAGTACAGCGGCTCGTCGACGAAGGTGCGGTACTGGTCCAGGCTGGCCGCGTACTGGCCCGGTCCCACGCGGGCCTGCAGCGACAGCAGGGCCAGCTCGACGTGCGGCAGCACCACCAGCCCGCCCAGCCAGAGCAGGGCCGGCGCAAGCAGGAAAAGCAGCATCCAGCGGCGGTGGGTCGCGACGTCCATGCTGTTCAGGCCGCGAAGCACCAGGCCTGCGACGGCTGGTACGAGAAATGAACTGTCTCGCCGGCCCGCAGGTCGGCCAGGCGGCCGGTCAGCGGCAGCGCGATCTGCAGCGGTGTGCCCGTGCGCGCTTCCTGCACCTGCACGGTGGAGTTGCCGCCGTCGAACAGCACGGCCTGCACGGTCGCGCTCCAGGCGGGTTCGCCCGCCGGCAGTTCGCGCGGGCTGCGCCCGATCTCGATGGCCTCGGGCCGGATGAACAGGCTGGCCGTCTGACCCTGGTCCACCGCGCCGACGCGCTGCGCCCACAGGCCCAGGCCAGCGCCGGTGCGCAGCAGCACCTGGTCGCCATTGCGGGTCTCGACCTGGCCTTCGATGCGGTTGTTGTGGCCGACAAAACCGGCGACGAACGCCGTCTGCGGCTGGTAATAGAGGTCCTGCGGCGAACCGAGCTGCTCGAAGCGCCCGTGGTTCATCACCGCGACCTGGTCGGACATGACCAGCGCTTCGCTCTGGTCGTGCGTGATGTAGACGAAGGTGGTGCCCACCTCGGCCTGCAACTGTTTCAACTCGACCTTCATGTGCTCGCGCAGCTTGAGGTCGAGTGCGCCCAGCGGCTCGTCCAGCAGCAGCAGCGCGGGTTCGAGCACGAGCGAGCGCGCGATCGCCACGCGCTGCTTCTGCCCGCCCGAGAGCTGGTCGATGCGCTTGCCCTCGCTGCCCGGCAGGCCGACGCGCCGCAGCATGTCCGTCACCTTGGTCTTGGCCGTCGAACCCTTCACACCCCGCCGCTCCAGCCCGTAGGCGATGTTCTCGCCCACCGTCATCATCGGAAACAGCGCCAGGTGCTGGAACACCATGTTCACCGGCCGCCGGTTGGGCGGCACGCCCTGCATGGACTGGCCCTTGATCACGATGTCGCCGGCGTCGGGCGCAATGAAGCCCGCGATCATGCGCAGCAGCGTGGTCTTGCCACAGCCCGAAGGCCCGAGGATGGAGAAGAAGGAACCGGAACGGACGCCGAAGCTCAGATCGTCGACCGCCGCAAACGCGCCATAGCGCTTGCGGACGGTCTGGATCTGCAGGTCGTAGGCGCCCGCGCGGTCCGCTGCGGTGGCAGCGGTCACGGCGGGGGCGATGGTCATCGGTTTACTTGGCGGCCTTGATGCGGTCGAGCACGCGGCCTTCGATGTCCTCGATGCCGGCGGGCACGGCCGGGTACCACTTGATGTTCTTCAGCGCGGCCTCGGGGAAGCTGTCGGCAAACTGCTTCTTGAGCACCGGGTCCATGCCGGCGTCACCGCCCTTGGCAGCGGTGAAGTTGCCGGCCGAGGTGGCGACTTTGGCGGCAATGTCGGGGCGCATGTTGAAGTTGATCCAGGCGTAGGCGGCCTCGTCGTTCTTGCCCTTGGCCGGCAGGGCGAAAGTGTCGACCCACCCCAGCGCGCCGGACTTGGGCGCGACGAACTTGATGTCCGGGTTGGTCTTGTTGAGGCCCCAGCCGCCGGTGTCCCACATCATGGCCGTGGTCAGCTCGCCCGAGCGCATGCCCGCCAGCAGCTGATCCTTGCCGTCCCAGTAGAACTTCACGTTCTTCTTGCACTCGGTCAGTGCCTTGCCCACGTCGTCCATCAGCGCGCCGTAGGCCTTGGCGTCGCTGTACAGCGCGAACGGGTTCTTGCCCATGGAGAAGGCGAAGGCGATCAGGGTCGGGCGCTTCAGGCGCATGCTGACCTTGCCGGCGTTCTCGGCCGCGCACAGGTCGGTGTAGTCGGCGGCCTTGGAGGTCTTGGTGTTGACCACCAGACCGTCGGTGCCCCAGATGTGCGGCACGGCGTAGACCTTGCCCCCCACGGTCGTGTTCAGGCGGGTGGCTTCGAGCATCGAGGGAATGAATTGCTCGGACTTGATCTTGGACAGGTCCATCGGCTTGTAGATGCCGAACTCGGCCTGCGGGCCGGCGATGCGGTCCTGGCTGGGCTGGGCCAGGTCGAAGCCGGCGCCGGCCGTGGCGCGCAGCTTGGAAATCATTTCCTCGTTGTTCGAGAGCGTTACCTCGACCTTGATGCCGGTCTCCTTGGTGAACTGCTCCATCACGTCCTTGGGCACGTAGTCGGCCCAGGTGATCAGGCGAAGGGTCTTGTCCTGGGCATGGGCGGCGCCAACGGTCAGCAGCAGCGCGGCCAGGGCCACGCGGGAGATCTTGTTCTTCATGGGTGTGCTTTCAGTGTGGATGACGAAAACATGAACCGCCGCCGCGGGATTGCGGCCGACGTGGCGGAAACGGCGCAACGCAGAATCCGGCAAAGCCCAGCGTATGTCAAGCACGTGAAAGTCCCGTGACAGCGGGCCACGGCGCGCGCGGATTCAGTCCGGCCCGTGCAGCGACCGCACCCCCAGGTGGTGCATCAGTTCGCGCAGGATCAGCAGCACCGCGTCTCCTGCCGCATCGTCGAAACCCGTGCCACGCGCCGAGGGCGCACCCACCGCCCGGGCCGCCAGCAGCTGGTACTCGCGCTCGATGTCCTCCAGCCCAATGGACCCCTGCGCCAGAGCGGTAATGGCACCGCCGCGTTGCAGCGGCGCCAAACTGCGTGCGCTCAACACCATGCGCGCACCGCACGGCACCTGGGCCGCGACGCGCTCGATCGCGTCTTCCACGGTCTGGATGCCGTTCTCCACCGCCAGCGCCGAGGGCCCGTTCCCCGACAACGGCCACAGCGAGCCCGTGCCCACGGGCAGGGTCCAGCTGACACCGGTGGCGGCGGTGATCATGGTCTCGTGCGCCCCGATGTCCAGCGCGAGCCGCGGACTGGTGTCGGCGGTGTTCACGGCGCCGCCTCGTCCAGCGCACGGGCCAGCAGCGCCAGGGCGCGCTGGTCGATGCCGTGCGCGAGCCCGGGCAGCAGGTCGGCCCGGGCATCGGCGCCCAGGGCCTGCAGCTGCTGCGCGCCCTGCGAACTGAACGCCGCCGGGATCACCGGGTCCTGTGTGCCGTGGATGAAACGGAAAGCCACGCCCGCTGGCGCGGTCTGCGGCGGCACGGCGAAGCGCCCCGACATCGGCACCACCCGCGCGGCCAGCGGCTCGCCCGCCTGCGTCGATTCGAGCGACATGATCGCCCCCTGCGAGAAGCCGGCGAGCACGGTCTGCGCGGCGTCGAGTCCGGTGTGCGCCTGCCAGCGCCGCACGGTCTCGGCAAAGCGCGGCATGACCGCCGCGATGCGTTCGGCGCGGTTGGTCTCGGTCACGCCCTGCACCGAAAACCACTGCCAGCCGCCGCCCAGGTCGGACGCGAACGGCGAGCGCACCGCCACCACCCAGCGGTCGTCGCGCGCCAGCGCGGGGCCCAGGGGCTCGAAGCCCTCGGGACTCGCGCCCACGCCGTGGAACAGCAGCACCAGCTGGCGCGCGGGCGCCGTGGGGCGGTGCAGGACAAGGTCGCCCGTGGGCGCTTCGGTGCGGGTGTTCATGTGGGCCTCCCTGTTCACGCCGCCACCTCGTCGGGTGTATCGACGGGGATGTCGCCAAACTGGAACGCGTCCATCGACAGCACCCCGTGCGTGATGCCGCCTTCGATGCGCGTGGCCGGCACCTCGGCGCCCGCCGCACCGGCGGCCACCATCAGCGGCCACAGGTGTTCGGCCGTCGGATGGGCGCGCTGGGCGTGCGGAGCGATGGCCATGGTCTGCTGCAGGCGCGCGTGGTCGCGGCCGGTCACCACGCCATTGATCCAGTGCGCAAACTCGAGCGCGTAGGTCTCGGCGTTCGCATCGGGCGCGTCGAAGCGCACCTCGTAGAGGTTGTGTGTCAGGCTGCCGGAGCCGATCACCAGCACGCCCTCCTCGGCCAGCGGTGCCAGCGCCTGGCCGTAGGCGTAGGCGCGCTCGCCGTCCAGCCGCGCGGGCAGCGAGACCTGGAACACCGGCACGTCGGCATCGGGCAACAGGTGCATCAGCGGCACCCAGGCACCGTGGTCCAGGCCCCACTGCGGGTCGGCCTCGGCCGCGTAGCCGGCGGCGCGCAGCAACTCGATGGCGCGCTGCGCCACGTCGGGTGCGCCGGGCGCGGGGTAGTCCAGCTGGTAGAGCGCGGGCGGGAAGCCGCCGAAGTCGTGGATGGTCTGCGGCCGCGGCGTGGTGGCCACGCGCGGCTCGCGCGTGGTCCAGTGCGGCGAGACGATGAGGATGGCCCTGGGCCGGGGCAGGGTCTGGCCCAGCGCGGTCAGGGCCGGGCCGGCCTGGCCGGGGTCGATGGCGAAAGTGGGCGAGCCGTGGGAGATGAAGAGCGTGGGCAGGCGGGTGGACATGGTGGATTCCTGGTGGGCGGCGCCGGTGCGCCGGCATGGGAATCACTGTAGGTCTGCGAATGGCCGCCATCGTTCGAAGCCCTCGCCGGTCACGTTCCAATTTTTTGAAGCCGGGGTCCGCGCCAACACCGGCTGGGATAATCCACCCCATGGCAAACAAGCAACGTGTGGTGGTCGGGTTGAGCGGGGGCGTGGACTCCGCGGTGAGCGCGCACCTGCTCAAGGAGCAGGGCTACGAGGTCATCGGCATCTTCATGAAGAACTGGGAGGACGACGACAACAGCGAGTACTGTTCGTCCAACATCGACTTCGTGGACGCCGCCTCGGTGGCCGACGTGCTGGGCATCGAGATCGAACACGTCAACTTCGCCGCCGAATACAAGGACCGCGTGTTCGCCGAGTTCCTGCGCGAGTACTCGGCCGGCCGCACGCCCAACCCCGACATCCTCTGCAACGCCGAGATCAAGTTCAAGGCCTTCCTGGACCACGCCATGCGCCTGGGCGCCGAGAAGATCGCCACCGGCCACTACGCCCGCGTGCGCCTGAACGAAGCGACCGGGAAACACGAGCTGCTCAAGGGCCTGGACCCGCTGAAGGACCAGAGCTACTTCCTGCACCGGCTGAACCAGGCGCAGCTTTCGAAGGCCCTGTTCCCGGTGGGCGAGCTGCCCAAGACCGAGGTGCGCCGCATCGCGGCCGAGATCGGCCTGCCCAACGCGAAGAAGAAGGACAGCACCGGCATCTGCTTCATCGGCGAGCGGCCGTTCCGCGACTTCCTCAACCGCTACATCGCCAAGGAGCCGGGCCCCATCAAGGACCCGGGTGGCCGCACCATCGGCCAGCACGTGGGCCTCTCGTTCTACACGCTGGGCCAGCGCCAGGGCCTGGGCATCGGCGGCATCCGCGAGAAGGGCGCGCAGAAGGGCGGCAACGAGCACGAGCCCTGGTTCGTCGCGCGCAAGGACGTCGAGAAGAACATCCTGTGGGTGGTGCAGGGACACGACCACCCCTGGCTGCTGGCGCCCAGCCTGCGCGCCGAGGATGTGAGCTGGGTGGCGGGTGAAGCCCCGGCCACCACGCAGATCGCCGCCAAGACGCGCTACCGCCAGAGCGACGCGCCCTGCTCGCTGGCCGTGGACGACACCGGCTTCACGCTGCGCTTTGCCGAGCCGCAGTGGGCGGTGACGCCCGGCCAGAGCGCCGTGCTGTACGACGGCGAGGTCTGCCTGGGCGGCGGCGTGATCCACACCGAGGCCGCCAACGCGCCTTGAGGCGCGCGGCCTGCGGGCCGAGTCAATCCGCGGTGATCTTGCGCGCCTGGATGGTGGCGGCCCACTGGGCCGATTCCTTCTTCATGAAGGCCGCGAAGTCGGCGCGCGTGGTGGGCTGGGGCGTCAGCCCGTGGTGCATCAGGGCCTCTTTCACGCCCGGGTCGTTCAGCACCTTCACGATTTCCTGGTTCCAGCGGTCCAGCAGCGGCACCGGCGTCTTGCCCGGGGCCACGAAGGCGTACCAGTTCAGCGCCTCGAAACCCGGGTAGCCGGCCTCGGCCACGGTGGGGATGTTGGGCAGGTAGGCGGGGCGCGTGAGGCCGGTGGTGGCCAGGGGCACCAGCTTGCCGCTCTCGATGTGCGGCATGGCCGTGGGCGGCGCCGAGAAGTAGGCGGCGATGCGGCCGCCCAGCAGGTCCTGCAGCGCGGGCGCGCCGCCCTTGTAGGGCACGTGGACCATGTCGATGGCGGCGCGCTGGTTGAACAGCTCACCCGCCAGGTGCGAGGCCGAGCCGGGACCGGTGGAGGCGTAGTCCACGCTGCCGGGTTTCTTCTTTTCCAGCTGCACGAACTCGGCCAGCGTCTTCACGCCCACGCCCTTGTGCACGACCAGCACGTTGGGGAAGTTCACGCCGCCCGAAATAGGGGCCAGGTCGGTGAAGGGGTCGTAGGCCAGCTTCATCAGGTGGGGCGCGATGGTCAGCGGACCGACCGAGCCGAACAGCAGCACCGAGCCGTCGGTCGCCGCCTTGGCCACGTACTGGTGCGCGATGTTGCCGCCCGCACCGCCCTTGTTCTCCACGATCACCGACTGGCCGATGTTCTCGCCCAGCTTCTTGGCGATCAGGCGCGCGGCGGCATCGGCCGCGCCACCGGCCGCAAACCCCACCACCAGCGTGACCGGCTTCTTGGGCGGGAAGTCCTGCGCCTGGGCAAGGCCCGCCAGCGACAGGGTGGACAGGGCGAGCGCGGTGGCGCGCAGGAAGGCTCGTTTGTGCATGGCAAGGTCTCCTCGGTGAGGTTCGTGGGGTGGGGGAAAAGGGTGGGTGGCGCGGGCAGAGCCGCCCGCTCAGTCGGCGCCCAGACCCACGGGGCTGGGCTGGCGCTTCTCGACCGCGTGGCGCAGCAGCGCGGCGGTGCGGAAGATGCCGTGGCCGAACTTGCCGTAGGGCATGGTGGCGAACAGGGCCATCACCGCGCCCAGGTGCAGGCACAGCGTCAGCGCCAGGGCGGGGGTGCCGCGCGCGGCCCACAGGGCCAGGCCGCTGGTGGCGGTGAGGAACAGCAGGGCGATGAAGCCGCGGTCCATGGGCTTCTGCGCGGCGTCGCCGTGCAGCGGGTGGCGGCGCAGGTTCAGCCGCCACAGGCCCGCCGTGCCGATGGCCAGGCTCAGGCCGCCCACGGCGCCCAGCAGCTTGGGCAGGCTGGGCAGGTCGTAGGGCGCGGGCAGGTCCAGCAGATAGTGGTAGAGCGTGCCCACGCTGGTGGCGGCGAAGCACAGCAGGAAGCCGTAGAAGGTGAAGTGGTGGAAGCGGCGGCGCGCCAGCGTGTGGGCGTCGTCCTCGTTGTGGCAGCCGTCGCCATGGCCGCCGTCCAGGTACTTCAGGCGCAGCACGGCGCCGGTCGCCTCGGCGGTGGCGGGGGCCGACAGCGGCGCGCCGCTGGTGGCGGGCGTGACCTCGCGCCAGAAGCGGCGCACGCCCAGGCCCAGCGCCAGCGCGGCGAACAGGAACACCGGCGCGAACAGGCCCACCAGCAGGTTGTGCGGGAACAGGCCATAGAAGTCGCTGCCCGGCGCGCTCCACAGCGCGCCCAGACCCTGCCCCTGCAGCACCACGGCCAGCACCAGGAACAGCGCCAGCCCGGCGGCCAGTGCCAGCGACAGCGTGAGCCCCTGGCGCTGGTAGAGCCGGCCCAGGGCGGGCGGCCAGGCGTAGTCCACATAGGTCTGGCCGCGCACCTGCGCCATGGCCTGCGGCACGTTCACCGCGAACTCGTGCGGCGGCGCGTACTGGCAGGCGTGCAGGCAGGCGCCGCAGTTGTGACAGAGGTTTGCCAGGAAGTGGATGTCGGCCTTGCCGAATTCGAGCCGGCGCGTCATGGCCGGGAACACGGCGCAGAAGCCTTCGCAGTAGCGGCAGGCGTTGCAGATCTGCAGCTGGCGCGCGACCTCGGTCTCGGGCGCGGACAGCACGACCTCGCCCCGGGCCAGGGCGCTCGCGTCGCGGGCCAGGGCTTCAAGCGTGTGCATGGCGCGCTCCTTTCAACACGGCCTGCGCGGCCTGGGTGCCGGCGATGCGGCCAAAGGCGGTGCCGATGGACATGCCGACGCCCGCGGTGTAGCCCTGGCCCAGCACGTTGCCGGCCATCATCTCGCCGGCCACGAACAGGTTGGGGCTGGCATGGCCGCCGAAGTGCACCGCCGCGGTCTCGTCGGTCTTGAGCCCGAGGTAGGTGAAGGTGACGCCGGGCTTGAGCATGTAGCCGTAGAAGGGCGCGGTGTCGATGGGCCGGGCCCAGTGCGTCTTGGCCGGGGCCACGCCCTCGGTGTGGCAGTCGTCCAGCGCGGTGTGGTCGAAGGTGCCGACGCGGCAGGCGGCGTTGTAGTCGTTGAGGGTCTGCATGAAGGTGGTTTCGTCGAGACCGAGCTTGCGCGCCAGCTCGGGCAGGGTGTCGGCCTTCACACCGTCGAACACCGGCGGCATGAAGCGGCCGATGGCCTTGGCGTCGATGATGGAAAAGCCCACCTGGCCGGGCTGCTGCGCCACCAGGCGGCCCCAGATGGCGTAGCGCTTGGGCCAGAAGTCCTCGCCCTCGTCGTAGAAGCGGCGCGCCTCGCGGTTGACCACCACGCCCAGCGACACGCAGTCGATGCGGGTGCAGATGCCGCCGTCGTACAGCGGCGCGCGCGCGTCGATGGCCACCATGTGGGCCTGCGTCGGGTCGCCGATGCCGTCGGCACCGTGGTCGTTCAGCAAATGGCGCAGCAGCACGCCCTGGTTGAAGCGCGTGCCGCGGATCAGGAAGTTGTCCGACGGCCACTCGCCGCGGGCGTTCTGGCCCCAGGCCTCGCGCAGCCAGTCGCGGTTCGACTCGAAGCCGCCGGCCGCCAGCACGCAGCTGCGCGCGGTGATGCGTTCACCCTTCACCCAGGCGGCCACGAAGCGGTCGCCGTCCATCTCGATGCGGTCCACCGGTGCCTCGTAGCGCACCTGCACGCCCAGGCGCTCGGCGCTGCGGAAGTAGGCGTTGACCAGGGCTTTGCCGCCGCCCATGAAGAAGGCGTTGGTGCGTGCGGTGTGCAGCGCGCCCGAGAGCGAGGGCTGGAAGCGCACGCCGTGGCGCACCATCCAGGGCCGGCAGGTGGCCGAGGCGCGGATCACCAGCCGGGCGAGGGCCTCGCTGGTCTTGCCGCCGGTGACCTTGAGCAGGTCCTGCCAGAACTCCTCTTCGGGGTAGGCGTCGACCAGCACGTCCTGCGGTGCGTCGTGCATGCAGCGCAGGTTGCGGGTGTGGGCGGAGTTGCCGCCGCGCCATTCGCGCGGCGCGGCCTCCAGGAGCAGCACGCTGGCACCGGCTTCGCGCGCCATCAGCGCGGCGCACAGGGCGGCGTTGCCGCCACCGATCACCAGGACATCGGGGTCCGTTGACATGGGTCTCCTTCGTGTTCGCTCGTGGGGCGCCGGACCTCGTCCGGCACAGGAAGGACTGTAGGAAGACCGCCGCCCGCTGTGCAGCGGGCCCGCGTCATGGGGGTATCACGGGATGTGATGGGTGTCTGGCAATGCCGCCAGGGCGGTGGCACCGGACCAGCGGCCCTCGCCCAGCAGCGTGCGCACGCAGTCCTTGAGCACCACGCGCGCGGCCAGCGCGGCCGGCGACAGCTCGTCGTCCGACAGGCTGCACAGCAGGTTCACGCGGCGCGCCGGCGCGTCGGTGATGCGCGCGCACTGGAAGCGCTGCGCCGCGTCCGGGTAGCGCCCCAGCGCCGCCCAGGGCTGCAGCGTGGCGCCCAGGCCCGCGTCCACCGCGGCCATGACCATGGCCAGCGAATCGACCTCCAGCACCACGCTGGGCGCAATGCCGGCACCCGCGAAGGCCGTGTCCAGCGTGCTGCGCAGGCCGTGCGGCCCGGTGGGCAGGATCAGTGGCACCCCGGCCAGCCCGGCGATGGCGATCTCGGCCGGCAGGCGCGGCGCACCCGCGCGCTGCACCAGGAACAGGTCTTCCTCCAGCAGCGGCATCACGCTCCAGCCGCGACCGCCGCCATCCTGCCGGGTCTGGTGCAGGCGGGTGTCGAACAGCACTGCGAGGTCGAGCTGGCGCGCGTTCAGCATGGCCGTGAGGTGGCCCGACATGCTTTCGACCATGTGCAGGCGCACGTCGGGGTAGCGCTCGCGCATGGCCTGCATCAGCGGCAGGCCCAGCACCGCCGAGGTGGTGGGCGCCAGCCCCACCGAGACCGAACCCGACAGCCGCGCCTGCTGCGCGGCCCGCGTGGCCTGCTCGGCGTGGCGCAGGGTCAGCTGCGCCTCGCGGAAGAAGGCCACCCCCGCCTCGGTGGGCGCCACGCCGCGCGGCGTGCGGTTCAGCAGGCGGGTGGCAAGCTCGCTCTCCAGCCGCGTGATCTGCTGGCTCAGGGCCGACTGCACCACGTCCAGTTCGATCGCGGCGCGGCTCATCGAGCCCAGCTCGACGATGCGCACGAAGTAGCGCAGCTGACGCAGTTCCATGGGATGGCCTGTGGTGGTGGTCCGCCCGCCGGAGCGGCGCGGGGTTCTGGGTGGCCGCCAGTTTATCGGTCGTCCCTGAAAATAGCGCCCTCGACCACCCGCCCCGCCCGCCCCGCATGCGCCTGCCCCTGACCGACTGGTTCCCCATCCTCCGCTGGGGCCGGACCTACGACCGCCCGCTGCTGGCCGCCGACCTGACGGCCTCGGCCGTGGTCACGCTGCTGCTGATCCCGCAGAGCCTGGCCTACGCCATGCTGGCCGGCATGCCGCCGGTCACCGGGCTGTACGCCAGCATCGTGCCCATGGTCATCTACGCCCTCATGGGCAGCAGCACGGTGCTGGGCCCCGGCCCCTCGGCGCTGCGCTCGATCATGTCGTTCGCGACGGTGGGCACGGTGGTGAGCGCCGGCGGGGCCGACTTCATCGCCGCGAGCGCGGTGCTGGCGGTGATGGTGGGCGCGGCGCTGCTGGTGATGGGCGCGCTGCGCATGGGCTTCATGGCCAGCTTCCTGAGCCAGCCGGTGCTCTCGGGCTTCATCACCGCCTCGGGCCTGCTGATCGGCATGAGCCAGCTCAAGCACGTGCTGGGCATGCCCCTGAGCGGCGACGACGTGCCCAGCTTCGCCCGCAGCCTGGCCGCCCATTTCGGCGAGGTCCATGGCCTGACCCTGGCCGTGGGCCTGGGCGCGCTGGCGGCGCTGTGGGCGGCCCGGCGCTGGCTCAAGCCCCTGCTGTGCCGCCTCGGCGTGCCGGCGGTGGCGGCGGACCTGGCGGGCAAGGCCTCGCCGCTGCTGGTGATCCTGCTGTCCATCGCGCTGACCACGGCCCTGGGCTGGCCGCAGCAGGGCCTGGCGGTGGTGGGCGAGATTCCGCAGGGCCTGCCCAGCCTGGTGGTGGCACCGCTGCTGGAACTGCCGGGCTCCACCGTGCGGGCGCTCATGGTGCCGGCCCTGCTGATCGCGGTGATGACCTTCATCGAACAGATTTCCATCGCCCAGGGCATGGCCGCCAAACGGCGCGAGCGCATCGACGTGAACGCCGAGATGCGGGCCATGGGCGGTGCCAACCTGGCGGCCGGCCTGACCGGCGCCTTCGCGGTCGGCGCCAGCTTCTCGCGCACCTCGGTGGTGGCCGAAAGCGGTGGCCGCACCCCGGCGGCCGGCATCATCACCGCCGTGCTGCTGGCCTTCACGGCCCTGTTCCTCACGCCCTGGCTGCACGACCTGCCCATGGCCGTGCTGGCCGCGACCATCCTGATCTCGCTGGGCTCGCTGATCGACTTCCGCAGCTTCCCGCTGAACTGGCGCTACGCGCGCGCCGACTTCGCGGCCCAGGCCCTGACCTTCTCCGTCACGCTGCTGGTCGACCTGGTCACCGGCCTGACCGTCGGCGTGATCGCTTCGCTGGCGCTGCACATCTGGCGCAGCAGCCGCCCGCACATCGCCGTGGTGGGCAACGTGCCCGGTACCGAGCACTACCGCAACGTGCTGCGCCACCAGGTGGTGACGCGCCCGCACATCCTGGGCCTGCGGGTGGACGAGAGCCTGTTCTTTGCCAACGCGCGCCACCTGGAAGACCGCATCACCGCCGAGCTGGCCGTCCACCCCGCCGTGCGCCATGTGGTGCTGCAGTGCACTGCGGTGAACGACATCGACGCCAGCGCGCTGGAGAGCCTGCGCAGCATCCACCGAACCCTGCAGGACGCTGGCGTCCAGCTGCACCTGAGCGAGGTGAAGGGACCGGTGATGGACCGCCTGCGCCGCAGCGACTTCCTGGAGCGGCTCTCGGGGCAGGTGTTCCTCACCCACCACCAGGCCATCAGCGCGCTGGACGAGCCGGCGCAGGACCCCGCGGCCCAGATCTGAGCCGCCGCCGTCTCAACCCCTGCGGCGCAGCAGGCGCACGTGCATGGGGCGCACGAAGCGGGCGCCGTCCGCGCCCAGGTGCGGCTCAAAGGCGCGCCGCACGCGCGCTTCGATCTCCGGCGTGATCTGGTGGTCGGCAAAGCTCGGGTAGAGCATGCGCTGGGCGAAGCTGGCCCAGTCGGGGTAGTGCACCGGCTGGGCAAAGCGGCGCTCGGCGGCCGCCTCCCAGTGGGCGCCGCTGGCCAGCGCGCGGTCCAGCGCGGCCTGCGCGGCGGCCCGCACCACGCCCTCGTCGTTGTAGAGGCGCACGATGTCGTTGAGGGCGCCGCCATAGACCGGCTCGCTCACATAGAACCAGCCGCCCGGGCGCAGCACCCGCGCCACCTCGGCCAGCGCGCGGTCCATGGCGGGAATGGGCACGTGGTGCAGCGACTTGAGCATGAGCGCGCCGTCGAAGCTCTGGCGCGCAAAAGGCACGACCTCGGCGCTGGCGGACAGGAACTGCAGCCGCTCCTGCGGCTGCGACAGGTTCTTCGCGTGCTGGACCGCATCGACCTCCAGACCCACCACCTCGCTGTCCGCATGGCGCTCCAGCAGCCCGCGCGCCAGCCGCGCGTTGCCGCAACCCAGTTCGATGATGCGCTGGCCCGCCAGCGGCACGAGTTCGGACAGCAGGTCCAGCTCGTTGTCGAGCAGCGGGAAGTGGTCGGGGTTCGGGCCGCAGGGGGGCTGGTGGTGGGTGTTCATGTCCGGCGGTGCAGAGGTTTCGGGCCCACACGGGCGAAGAACCCGTCGCGGGTGAGACCGGCGAAGTGGGGGCTCCAGCGCCGCTGCTCCAGCACCGTGGTCACCGCCCGCGCCCGGCGCTCATGGCCCGCGTACAGCAGGGTCTCGTCGGGCAGGGTGAAGATGCGCTGCTGCACGCTGTCCCACAGCGCCGCCGGCAGGGCCGGCCGGGGCTGCCACGGGCAGGTGTCGGCGGTCAGCAGGTCGCCGCAGAACATGCGGTCCTGCCAGAGGTAGCTCTGGCAGTGGGCGGTGTGCCCCGGGGTGCGCAGCACCTGCACGAAACCCGCGCCCAGCGGCAGCCGCTCGCCGTCCGCCACGCGGCGGGCACCCTCGCGCCAGGCGCCCTGCACCACTGGCGCCCCCAGCCGCAGCAGGCGCTCGAACTCGCCGGGCGGCTGGTCGTCGTGACCGTCGTGGTCGTGGGTGCGCAGCACCCAGCGCAGGCGCAGGCCGGCCTCGTCCAGCAGGGCCATCAGCACCGGCCGGTCGCTGCTGCGCGGGTCGACCAGGGCGGCCTCGCGCGCCGCTTCGTCGGCCAGCAGGTAGCTCAGTGCGCCGCTGTGTTCGTCGTAGAGGATGCGCAGGCTCATCGGGGTTCGGGTCGGGTCCGGAGCACTCAACCTTCCAAGATCCATGCCAGCCGCGCCCGGCCCGCCAACGCCTTTGCCAACAAGCACTTGCACGCGCTGGCACGCCGCAGCCGGCCCGGCGCAACGCCGCCGGGACTGCCTTGTCTGCCAGATCTGGCAGACAATCCCGGATACCCCCCACCCCAGCGGGTCCATCCATGAAACCCCTGCCCGAACTCACCGCCTTCCTCGAAGGCCTGCCCGAGCCGCACATCCTGTTCGACGCGCAGTACCGCATCCTGGCGGCCAATGCCGCCTACCGGCGCCAGTTCAGCCCCGAGCGCAGCGTGGTCGGCCGGCGCTGCTACGAGGTCTCGCACCACTTCGCCGTGCCCTGCGACCAGGCCGGCGAGTCGTGCCCGCTGGCGCAGTCGCGGCTCTCGGGCCAGCGCGAGCGCGTGCTGCACCTGCACCACACGCGCCGCGGCGAGGAGTACGTGAACATCGAACTCTCGCCCCTGCCCGGCGCGGACGGGCAGCCGGCCTTTTTCGTGGAGAAGATGGAGCCGCTGCGCGTGGCCCAGGGCCAGCCGGCGGCGCAGGGCCTGATCGGCCGCTCGCCGGCCTTCCAGCGCATGCTGGGCCTGGTGGCGCGCGTCGCGCCCGCGCCGGCCACGGTGCTGCTGCTGGGCGAGTCGGGCACCGGCAAGGAGCTGGTGGCGCGCGCCATCCACGAGGCCAGCCCGCGAGCGAGCAAGCCGCTGGTGCCGGTGGACTGCTCCAGCCTGCCCGAGACGCTGTTCGAATCCGAGCTGTTCGGCCACGAGCGCGGCGCCTTCACCGGCGCGACCACCGCCAAGGGCGGCCTGGTCGAGGCGGCCAGCGGCGGCACGCTGTTCCTCGACGAGGTGGGCGACATCCCGCTGGCCATGCAGGTCAAGCTGCTGCGCCTGCTGGAGACCGGCATGTACCGGCGCGTGGGCAGCACCGAGCCGCGCCACGCCGACATCCGCGTGGTCTCGGCCACCCACCGCGACCTCGACCGCATGATGGCCGAAGGGCGCTTCCGCGAGGACCTGTACTACCGGCTCTCGACCTTCCCGATTCCTCTGCCGCCGCTGCGCGAGCGCGCGGGCGACCTGGCCCTGCTGGCCGAGGCGCTGCTGGAGCGGGTGGCGGCCCCGCGCCGCCTGCGCCTCGCGCCCGCCGCCATGCACCTGCTGGAGGCCCAGCCCTTCCCCGGCAACGTGCGCGAGCTGCGCAACCTGCTGGAGCGCAGCGCCCTGCTGTGCGACGGCGAGCTGATCGAGGCGGCGCATGTCGAGGAGGCCATCGCGACCGGCCGGCGGCCGGGCCGCGCCGCCGCAGGATCGCCCGCACCGGCCACGGCCGGCGACACGGTGCGCGCCGCCAGCCGCGAGACGCTGCGCGCCATCGTCGCCGAGCACCGGGGCAACCGCGCCGCGCTGGCGGCCAAGCTGGGCATCAGCGAACGCTCGCTCTACCGCAAGCTCAAGTCCCTGGAATGAGCGCCGAGGGTGGTCCATCGAGACTGCCCACGCCGGGGCATCTGCGTTAGGCTCCCACCCATTCCAACAAGGGTCGGGGTGGCAGCATGGTGTTCCGTGTGCGCAGTGCGCTGGTGGGAATCGTGGGTGGTCTGGCGGCGGCCGGTGGTGCGTGGGCGGTGCAGATCACCGGCCTGAGCCCGCAGGGCGAGGTGGCCCGGGTGCGGCAGGTGGTGGCGAATTTCGACGCGCCCGCGGTGGCCTTCGGCAACCCGAACGCGGCCGCGCCGCTGCAGCTCAGCTGCAACGAGCCCCAGGCCTCGGCGGGCACCGGTCGCTGGCTCAACGAGCGCCGCTGGGTGCACGACTTCCAGCAGATGCTCCCGCCGGGCGTGAAGTGCACGCTGCAGGTGGCGCCGGGCTTCGTGGCGCTGGATGGCAAACCACTGGCCGGCCAACAGAGCTTTGCCTTCGAGACCGGCGGTCCGGTGGTGCGCCAGAGCGTCCCGTCCGACGGTCAGACCATCGAAGAAGGCCAGTACTTCCTGCTGCGCTTCAACGGCGCGGTGTCGCCCGAGAGCGTGCAGGCCCACGCCTGGTGCGGCATGGACGGGCTGGGCGAGCGCCTTGCGGTCAAGCTGATCACCGGCGCCGAACGCGACCAGCTGGTCCGGGCGCGCGGCTGGAACCGCAAGGACATTCCAGCCGACCAGGTGGTGGCCCTGGCCTGCCAGCGCCAGCTCACCCCCGCCGCCAAGGTGAAGCTGGTGCTGGGCAAGGGCGTGGCGACACCGAGCGGCGTGGCCACGCGCCAGGACCAGCGCCTGAACTTCACCGTGCGCGAACCCTTCAAAGTCACGTTCAGCTGCGAGCGCGAAAACGCGCAGTCGCCCTGCCTGCCGCTGCGCGGCATGTCCTTGCGCTTCAACGCCCCAGTCACCGCCCAGCAGGCGCAAGAGATCCGGCTCAGGCCCGCCGCGGGTGGCGAGGCGCTCCCGCCCAAGCTGGAGGACGGCGCACAGGGCGAGGACGCGGTGGACGGCGTGGACTTTCCGCCCACGCTGACCGAGAAGGCCAGCTACACCGTCGAGTTGCCCAAGGGCCTGGTCGACGCCTCGGGCCGCGCGCCGGCCAACGCCGGCCAGTTCCCGCTCAAGGTGGCGACCGGCCTGATGCCGCCGCTGGTGAAGTTCGCGGCTGCGCCCTTCGGCGTGGTCGAGCGGCTGGCCGAACCCGGCGGCACCGCCCTGCTGCCCATCACCGTGCGCAACGTCGAGCCCGGGCTCAAGGCCCTGGGCCTGGCGGTGTCCGGCAGCAAGGTCAGCGACCTCCGGCTCTCCAGCGACGCCGACATCATTGCCTGGTACCAGCGCGTCGCCACGTTCCACGGGGGCACGGTGGAGCGCAAGCTGGCCGCGCAGTGGGCGAAGACGCCGCTGCCCCAGGTGATCGACAAGGACAACCGGGACTGGGTCGAGTCGCGCATGCTCGGCCTGCTGCAGGGCCTGCCGGGCGTGAAGCCGCTGGACCTGCCCCAGGCGGCGGCGGGCGACCCGCGCCCGATGGAGGTGGTGGGCATTCCGCTGCCGCCGGGCTTCCACGTGGTCGAGATCGCCTCGCCGCGGCTGGGCCGTTCGCTGCTGGACGAGCGCCACGGCGAGGGCCGCACGATGTACGTGCGCAGCTCGGCGCTGGTGACCAACCTGGGCGTTCACTTCAAGCTCGGGCGCGAGAACGCGCTGGCCTGGGTCACCACGCTGGACAAGGGCCAACCGGTCGCCGGCGCGGCGGTGCAGGTCTCTGACTGCCGCGGCAAGCCGGTGGCCAAGGGCCAGACCGACGCGCAGGGCGTGGTGAAGCTCGACGGCATCCCCGGCCGCGCGCCGGTGTGCCAGAACGGCGAGGCCGAAGACGGCGAGTACGGTGGCGCCTGGTTCGTCAGCGCGCGCGCCAAGTCGGCCGACGGCGTGGACGACCTGGCCTTCACCTGGAGCGACTGGAACCGCGGCATCGAGGCCTGGCGCTTCGACCTGCCCACGGGCGACCTCGCCAGCGCCACGCAGCGCGCCCACACCGTGCTCGACCGCGCCCTGCTGCGCGCGGGCGAGACGCTGTCGATGAAGCACTTCCTGCGCACCGAGGACATGAAGGGCCTGCACGTGCCCGAGCTCAAGAGCGGCGAACTGATCATCACCCACCAGGGCAGCGGCCAGGAGTTCCGCCAGCCCGTGGCCTGGCGCAAGACGCCGACCGGCGGCCTGAGCGCGACCAGCGAGTTCGCCATCCCGCCCTCGGCGCGGCTGGGCGTCTACACGGTGCAGCTCTCGCAGTCGCTGGGCCGCCAGGGCACCGAGATCCTGGACAGCGCGCAGTTCCGGGTCGAGGAGTTCCGGTTGCCGGTGCTGCAGGGCCAGCTCAGCGCCAACGACAAGAAGCCGCTGGTGGCGGCGACGGCCACGCCGGTCGACCTGCAGGTGAGCTACCTCTCGGGCGGCGGCGCGGGCAACCTCGCCACCCAGGTGTCCGCACTGATGCGCCGCCAGCCGCTGTCCTTCCCCGGCTACGAGGGCTTCAGCTTCGAACCCCCGCGCGCCAGCAACCGCGTGCAGGAAGGCCGTGACGAGGGCGAGGACGGCGCCGACGCGGCGCAGAAGCTGGTGGCCGACAAGCTGCCGCTGACGCTGGACAGGAACGGCCGCGGCCGCACACAGATCAAGGACCTGCCGGCCGTGACCGCGCCTCAGCAGCTGCTGATCGAGGCCAGCTACGCCGACCCCAACGGCGAGACCCAGACCCTGCGCCACGTCACCACGCTCTGGCCGGCCGCGGTGGTCGCGGGCATCAAGACCGAAGGCTGGGTCTCGACCCGGCAGCAGGCGCGCTTCCAGGCGCTGGCGCTCACGCTGGACGGCAAGCCGGCGGCCAATGTGCCGCTGGAGGTGCGCGCCTCGGTCCGGACGACGACCACCACGCGCAAGCGCATGGTCGGCGGCTTCTACACCTACGACAACAAGACCACCTCCAAGGACCTGGGCAGCGTCTGTTCGGGCAAGAGCGACGCGCGCGGCCTGCTGCTGTGCGAGGCCGAACTCGACGACGCGGGCGAGGTCGAGCTGACCGTGGTGGCCAAGGACCGCGAGGGCCACCGCCACCAGAGCGCCGCCTCGGTCTATGTCACGCGCCAGGGCGAACTCTGGTTCGGCGGCGAGGACCACGACCGCATGGACGTGGTGCCCGAGAAGAAGCGCTACGAACCCGGCGAGACCGCGCGGCTGCAGGTGCGGATGCCGTTCCGCTTCGCGACCGCCCTGGTCAGCATCGAGCGCGAGGGCATCCTCGACACCAAGGTGGTGCAGCTCAACGGCGAAGACCCGACCATAGCCCTCAAGGTCGAGCCCGGCTGGGGACCGAACGTGTACGTGAGCGTGATGGCGCTGCGCGGGCGGCTGCGCGAGGTGCCCTGGTACAGCTTCTTCACCTGGGGCTACCAGGCGCCGCGCGAGTGGTGGACCGCGTTCTGGTACGAGGGCAAGGAATACGTGGCGCCGACCGCGCTGGTCGACCTGAGCAAGCCGGCCTACCGGCTGGGCGTGGCTGAGCTGAAGGTCGGCACGGCGGCGCACGAGATCAAAGTCAGCGTCGCCACCGACCGCGAGGCCTACCCGGTGCGCGGCACCGCACAGGTCAGCATCCAGGCCAGGCTGCCCAACGGCCAGCCCGCGGCCCACGCCGAGGTGGCGCTGGCGGTGGTCGACCAGGCCCTGCTGGAGCTGGGACCGAACGACAGCTGGGACCTGCTGGCCGGCCTGTGGCAGCGGCGGAACTGGAGCGTCGAAACGGCGACCGCGCAGATGGAAATCATCGGCCGGCGCCACTACGGCCGCAAGGCGATATCGGCCGGCGGCGGCGGCGGCCACAGCCCGACGCGCGAACTGTTCGACACCCTGCTGCTGTGGCAGCCCTCGGTGGTGCTCGATGCCCAGGGCCGCGCCACGGTGAAGGTGCCGCTGAACGACGCGATCAGCAGCTTCCAGGTGGTGGCCATCGCCGATTCGGGCCCGGGCCTGTTCGGCACCGGCCAGGCCAAGTTCCGCGCCACCCAGGACCTGCAGATCATCAGCGGCCTGCCGCCACTGGTGCGCGAGGGCGACCGCTTCATGGCGCAGTTCAGCCTGCGCAACACCACGGCGCGGCCGATGAAGGTGAATGTGAGCGCGCGCGCGACCCTGGTCGAGACGCCCGCGCAGACGGTCGATATCCCCGCCGGCGAAACCCGCGAGCTGGCCTGGGACGTGACCGCCCCGGTGCCGCTGGGCCTGGGCCGCTTCGAGGCGCTGCTGTGGGAGGTCACGGCGCAGGACCAGAACGGCCAGGCACGCGACGCGGCCAAGTTCAGCCAGCGCGTGCTGCCGGCGGTGCCGCTGACGGTGCGGCAGGCCACGCTGGCCCAGCTCGACGGCCCGCTGACCGTGCCGGTGGCCACTCCGGCGGACGCGCTGACCGACGCCCAGGGCGCGCTGCGCGGCGGCCTGCGCATGAGCCTGCAGCCCACGCTGGCCGAAGGCCTGCCGGCGGTGCGCGAGTGGTTCACCAACTACCCGTTTGCCTGCCTGGAGCAGAAGGCCTCCAAGGCCATCGGCCTGCGCGACGCCAGGCTCTGGCAAACCGTGCTGGCGCAGCTGCCGACCTACCTGGACAGCGACGGCCTGGCGAACTACTTCCCGCCGCGCGATGGTGACCGCCCCTCGGGCAGCGACACCCTGACCGCCTACCTCCTGTCGGCCACGCACGAGGCGGCGTCGCTCGACCCGGCCTGGACCCTGCCCGATACGGCGCGCGCGGCCATGCTGCGCGGGCTGGAGAACTTCGTCACCGGCAAGATCGAGCGCGGCTTCTGGAGCCCGCGCCAGGACCTGAACCTGCGCAAGCTCGCCGCGGTGGAAGCGCTCTCGCGCCACGGCCGGGCCAATGCGCGCCTGCTGCAGAGCGTGGAGATTGCGCCCAACCAGTGGCCCACGCACGCGGTGATCGACTGGATCAACGTGTTGCGCCGCGTGAGCGACATCCCCAAACGCGACGAAAAGCTGGCCGAGGCGAACAACATCCTGCGCGCGCGGCTGTCGTACCAGGGCAGCAAGCTGGTCTTCAGCACCGAGGCCGAAGACCGCTGGTGGTGGCTGATGCAGAACGGTGACGTCAACACCGCGCGCCTACTGCTCGCCGTGATGGACGACCCGGCCTGGAAAGACGACATGGGCCGCATCGCCAGCGGCTTCATCGGCCGCCAGCAGCGCGGCGCCTGGTCGACGACGACCGCCAACCTCTGGGGCGGGCTGGCGCTGCAGAAGTTCTCGGCGCGGTTCGAGGCAGTGCCGGTGACCGGCAGCACCCGCGCCGCGCTGGGCGCCGCCAGCGCCGCGGTCGACTGGAGCAAGGTTTCGCGCGCCGATCCCAAGGCGCCGGTGGCCGCGGGCTTTGCCACCGTCGGCCCCTTCAAGGCCGACCCCAAGACATCCACCGGCCCGTGGCGCAACAACAGCGCCACCCTGGCCTGGCCGAAAGACGGCGCGTCGTCGCTCGCGGTGACGCACCAGGGCAGCGGCAAGCCCTGGGTCACGCTGCAGGCGCTCGCAGCCACCGAACTCAAGGCGCCGGTCTCGGCCGGCTACACGGTCAAGAAGACCATCACCCCGGTCGAGCAGGCCGTGGCCGGGCGCTACAGCCGGGGCGACGTGCTGCGAGTCACCCTCGAGGTCAACGCCAGCACCGACATGACCTGGGTGGTGCTCAGCGACCCGATCCCGGGCGGCGCCACCCTGCTGGGCAGCGGCCTGGGCCGCGACTCGGCCATCGCCACTGCGGGCGAGAAGCGCTCGGGCCGCGGCTGGCCGGTGTTCGAGGAGCGCAGCTTCGAGGCCTTCCGCAGCTACTACGACCACCTGCCGGCCGGCACCTTGAGGACCGAGTACACGGTGCGGCTGAACAACGTGGGCCTGTTCGCGCTGCCACCGACGCGCGTCGAGGCGATGTACGCGCCCGAGGTGTTCGGCGAGCTGCCCAACGCGCCGATGAAGGTGGAGGCCAAGTGAAGCTGCGGGCACTGCCGGGCTGGGTGCTGGTGGGGTTGCTGGCCGGCGGCCTCGCGCGGCCGGCAGCCGCCCTGCCCAGCTTCGCCGAAGTGAAGGCCGCGCACCCGACCTCCGAGACCCGTTTCCTCGACCGTCACGGCGAGCTGCTGCAGCGCCAGCGCACCGACCCGACGGTGCGCCAGGGCGCCTGGGTCGCGCTGCCCGAGGTCTCGCCCGCGCTGCGCAGCGCCCTGGTCTACAGCGAGGACCGGCGCTTCTACGAACACAGCGGGGTCGACTGGCAGGCCGTCGCGGCCGCCGCCTGGGGCAACCTGTGGAACACGCGCACGCGCGGCGCCTCCACCCTCACCATGCAGCTGGCCGGCCTGCTGGACAGCGACCTCAAGGCCGGCGCCAACGGCCGCCGCTGGACGCAGAAAGCCGGGCAGGCGGTGTGGGCGCAGTGGCTGGAGACGCGCTGGCGCAAGGACCAGATCCTGGAGGCCTACCTCAACCGCGTGCCCTTCCGCGGCGAGATCGTCGGCGTCGACGCGCTCGCGCGCAGCCTGTTCGCCAAGGCGCCGCACGGGCTGAACGCGGACGAAGCGGCGATCACCGCCGCCCTGGTGCGCGCGCCCAACGCCGCGCCCGAGCGCGTGGCCGCACGCGCCTGCGAGGTGCAGCAGGCCATGGCGCGTGCCCAGGGTGCGAAGGCCGACTGCCTGTCGGTGCGGCTGCTGGCCGGCAGCGTGCTGCGCGACCGCCGCTGGGCCGCCAGCGAGGGCGACGCCCCGCACGCGGCGCGGCGTGCGCTGGCGGAATGGCGCCAGCAGGCCGGCACGCGCGCGGTGCCGGCACAGGTCCGCACCACGCTCTGGGCGCCGCTGCAGCGCGAGGCGCAGACCCTGCTGCAGCGCCAGCTGCGCTCGCTGCTGGGGCGGCGCGTCGAAGACGGCGCGGTGGTGGTGCTCGACAACACCAGCGGCGAGGTGCTGGCCTGGGTCGGTTCGTCGGGCCTGCTGAGCCAGGCGGCCGAGGTCGACGGCGTGACCGCGTTGCGCCAGCCCGGCTCCACGCTCAAGCCTTTTCTCTATGCCCAGGCTCTCGCCGAGAAGCGCCTGAGCGCGGCCTCGCTGATCGAGGACGCGCCGACGCACATCCCGACCGCGGGCGGCCTCTACATCCCGCAGAACTACGACCGGCACTTCCGCGGCTGGGTCTCGGTGCGCACCGCGCTCGCCTCCTCGCTGAACATCCCGGCCGTGCGCACGCTGGCCATGGTCTCGCCCGAGGACTTCGCAGTGCAGCTGCTGCGCCTGGGCCTGCCGCTGCGCGAAAGCGGCGACTACTACGGCCTCGGCCTCGCGCTGGGCAGCCCCGAGGTGAGCCTGCTCTCGCTGGCCAACGCCTACCGCACGCTGGCCAACCAGGGCCGCCACGCACCGGTCGCGCCGCTGCTGGCCGGCCCGCGCCTGGCGGTGCGCAGCGAGGCGGTGCTCGACCCCGGCGCTGCCTTCATCGTGGGCGACATCCTGTCCGACGCGAATGCGCGGGCCGCCACCTTCGGCACCGACAGCCTGCTGGCCACCCGCGTCTGGACCGCCGTGAAAACCGGCACCAGCAAGGACATGCGCGACAACTGGGCGGTGGGCTGGTCGCAGCGCTACACGGTGGGCGTCTGGGTCGGCAACGCCAGCGGCGCGCCCATGGGCGACGTGAGCGGCACCACCGGCGCGGCGCCGGTCTGGGCCGGCCTGATGCGCTGGCTGCACGAACGCCAGCCCAGCCGCGCGCCGACACCGCCGGCCGGCGTGGTGGCGCAGGCCGTGCGTTTCGGCCAGCAGCTCGAACCCGCGCGGCGCGAGTGGTTCATCGCCGGCACCGAACAGCCGCTGTTCGCCCTGGGCACGGACAGCGACAGCGGCGCGCCGGCACTGCGCCCGCGCATCCTCAGCCCGGCCACCGGCACCATCCTCGCCATCGATCCCGACATCCCGCCCGCCCACCAGCGCCTGACGCTCCGGGCCGAGGCCGGCCACGTGCGATGGCGCATCGACGGTCAGCCGCTGGGCAAGGGCCAAGAAGTGGCGTGGATGCCCTGGCCGGGCAAACACCAGATCGAACTGCTCAACGCCCGCGGCGAGGTGCTGGACCGGGTGCGCATCGAGGTTCGTGGGGCGGGGGTGCGTCCCACCACGGCCACCCCACGCCGGCCCCCCGCCAGAAACCCGGTGGCGGGAACGTCCTGATCGGTCTAGAGTTCCAGGTATCCATTCAAATATCAGGATGCATGCATGAAAAAACTTGAAAACAGCCTGTTCGCCTTCGGTGAGCAGGTCGAGGGCTACCCGGTCCGCGTCGTCAACGAGCGCATGGTCCGCGCCGCCGCCGGCCTGCTGTTCTTCCCGGCCGTGGTGTCGTTCATGCACTCCTTCCTGCTGGGCAACTTCCAGTACACGCGCCTGTTCATCATCGTGTTCCTGGTCGACATGACACTGCGCATGCTCAACCCGCGCTGGGCGCCGAGCATGATCGCCGGCGGCTGGATCGTGCGCCACCAGGCACCGGAATGGGTGGGCGCGCCGCAGAAGCGCTTCGCCTGGGGCCTGGGCCTGCTGCTGGGCCTGGCCATGCTGTACCTGATGGTGTTCAACCGCTACATGGGGCCGCTGAACATGCTCATCTGCGGCAGCTGCCTGCTGCTGATGTTCTTCGAGACCGCCTTCGGCATCTGCCTGGGCTGCAAGCTCTACAACCTGTTCCACAAGGAGCAGGCCCAGCTGTGCCCGGGCGGGGTGTGCGAGCTGCCGGCGCAGAAGAAGGGCTGGGGCCTGCCGCTGCCGCAGGCGGCCGTGCTGCTGGCCTTCGCCGCCGTGCTCGTGGCGGCCAAGGGCTGGGTCGACCGCACCGGCCCGCTGCAGGGCTTTGACGACATGGCGACGCTGGAAGAGATGGGCCTCAAGCCCACGCCGGGCGAGACGTCAGCGGCCGACGCCGAACGATGCCAGGTGCCGGCCTTCGCCAAGGCCATCGGCCATGAGACGCTGTGGAAGCAGCACAACGGGTGCAGCTGAACGCCCCGCGCCGCCCCAGGTTGGCGCAGGGGCTCAATGATCCGCGTGCAGCTTCTCGTGGATCTTCTTCGTCGTCCACCAGACCGACCACAGCACCAGCGGAATCGCCGCGCCGGCCAGCAGCTCCGGCTTGATGGGCAGGCCGATCTCCTTGCCCGCCTTGCCGAGGTAGAGGATCAGGCTGATCACGTAGTACGAGATGGCCGCGATCGACAGACCTTCCACCGTGCTCTGCAGGCGCAGCTGCAGTTCCTGGCCCCGGGTCAGCTTGGCCAGCAGCTGCTGGTTCTGCACCTCGGTGGCGATGTCCACCCGCGTGCGCAGCAGGGCGCTGGTGCGGGTGATGCGCTCGGACAGCGAGGCCAGGCGCTGCGCGGTGGCCTGCACCGTGGCCATGGCCGGTGACAGCCGGCGCTGCATGAACTCGCCGATCGTCTGGGTGCCCGGCACCGGCTGCTCGCGCAGTTCGGCGATGCGCTGCGCCACCAGGCCGTCGTAGGCCCGCGTGGCCGAGAAGCGGTAGGCGTGCTCCGCGATGGCGCGCTCCACCCCCGCGGCCAGCGACACCAGGGTGTCGAGCAGGCTCTGGTCGGTGGCGCTCTTGCTCTCCAGATGGGCGGTGATGTCGGCCAGCTGCGCCTCGCAGCGCGAGAGGAACGGGCCGAGCTGCTTGGCCACCGGCAGGCCGCGCAGGGCCAGCAGGCGGTAGGTCTCGATCTCCAACAGGCGCTGCGAGATGCGGCCGGCCCGGGTTTCGGTGGTGTCGGGCGGCGCCACCACCAGGATGCGTTCGTAGCCGGACTCCCGCAGCATCAGGTCGGTGATCACCATCGAATGGGACTGGTTGCCCATGAGCGAGGCCACCACGGTGTGCTCACCCAGCCAGGTGCGGCCCTGCGCCAGGGCCTCGTGCGGGTCCGCCAGGTCGCCGTGCAGCATCACCAGCTTGATGGCCGCGATCGTGCGCCCGGGGATGCCGGCCAGCCAGTCGGCCGGCAGCACGATGTGCGAGAGCAGTTCGGGGTCGCGGGCGCCCAGCTGCGCGCCTTCGGGCAGCGGCTGCACCAGCGAGTAGCGGGTGAATTCGGTGTGGCGTTCCCACTTGAGCGTGTAGCCCGGCAGCCGCAGGCGCAGGAAGCTGCCACTGAGCTGCTCGGCCTGCAGGTCCTGCTGGCCCGGCAGGCGGCGCAGGTGCGCCAGCTCCTGCTCGCGGCTCACGCCATCGTTGGTCACGGCGATGAACACCACCAGCGCCGGCAACCGGATGCGCGCTGGCGGGCGGGCATGCACCTCGTTGTGCAGCATCTCGCGCAGGGGGTCGTTGGTTGGCAGCAGGGGTTGGGCGGTGTCCATGGCGCGATTGTGCCGAAACCCCTCTGTCACCCGGCCCGGCACAGGCGGCTCAGCCCCGGGTCTGCGGCGGTCTGGGCAGCGACACCACGAACCGCGCACCCTCGTTGGGGCGGGCGTGGAAGCCGATCTGCCCGCCGTGCCGCCGGACGATGCCCAGGGCGTTCGCCAGCCCGATGCCGTGCCCGGGGTAGTCGCTTTCGGCATGCAGCCGCTGGAACACGCCAAACAGACGGTCGGCGTGCTGCATGTCGAACCCGATGCCGTTGTCCTCGACCGCGATCTCGTCCATGTCGATGCCTGCGCTGCAGGTGACCGAGACCCGCGGGCTGGGGTGCTTGCTGCTGTACTTGATCGCGTTGCCCAGCAGGTTCTGGAACACGATGCGGATGAGCGCCGGATCGGCCCACACCCTCGCCTCGTCAGGCCACTCCAGCCGCGGCAGCCGGTCGGCGCCGCCCACCAGCTGGGCGGCGATGTCCGCGAGCAGCGCCGGCAGGTCGACCCACTGGCAACGGGGCTCGGCCTGGCGGTTGCTCGAGTAGTCGAGCAGCGCCTCCATCATGACCGCCATCTTCGACCCCGCCTGCAGCACGGCCTCGACACAGCTTCGGGCTTCGGGGTCCTGGCCGACGCTGTCCAGTCCGAGCATCAGCTCGCCGTAGCCCATCATGTGCCGCAGGGGCGTGCGCAGGTCGTGCGAAATGGAGTAGGCAAACGAGGCCAGCTGCCGGTTGGCCTCTTCCAGATGGGCCGTCTGCCGGGCGACCTCCTGGGTCAGCGAGGCCGACAGGGATTCGAGCCGCTGCTCGTAGCGCATGCGGTCGATCTCGACCCCGGCCCGCGCCGCATGCATCTGGACCAGCGCCCGCAGCTCCGCGGAGTCGGGCAGCAGCTTGTCGTCCAGCAGCACCAGCAGCCC
Source organism: Hydrogenophaga pseudoflava NBRC 102511 (assembly GCF_001592285.1). Classification (GTDB taxonomy): domain Bacteria; phylum Pseudomonadota; class Gammaproteobacteria; order Burkholderiales; family Burkholderiaceae_C; genus Hydrogenophaga; species Hydrogenophaga pseudoflava. The sequence goes on from NZ_BCWQ01000010.1 coordinate 124,758, forward strand.
GATGCCCTGGCCCTGGGTGTCGAAGATGGGCGCCCCCAGGTAGCTGCTGACGCCCATCTCCTTGAGCAGCGCGTCCTCCGGGAACTCGGCGCAGACGTCGCCGGAGTAGACGCACATGCCTTTGCCGACGATGCTTTCGCAGGGAGAGCCCGACAGGTCGTAGCTGAAGTTGGGCGAGAGCGCGCCGCCGATGGCGGTGGCCAGGGAGTGGACCGTCTGATCCTCCCCCGGGCCGATGACCCCCACGAACACGTACCGGACGCCCAGCAGCCGCCCGAGCCGGGACACCATGTTCTCGCAGCAGCGCAGCCCGACCGAGGTGTCGCCGGCCAGCTCGAGCAGGCCCTGCCGAAGCACGTGCTGTTCCTGATGCATGCGATGACCCAAATGAAGCCTGTTACCTCGGCAGTTCGCCCCCGGACTTGAACCCTGATACGGCGCCGAGCCGACAAAAAAGCCCGCACCCCGGAGAGGGAGCGGGCCTGGTGAGCGGTGGGGCCGTCTCCTTCGAATCAGAACGGGATGTCGTCGTCCATGTCGTCGAAACCACTGGCCGGACGGGCGGCCGCCGGAGCGGGGGCCGGTGCCGGACGGGGCGCGGGCGCCTGGCGCGGAGCGGCGGCCGGACGGCTGTAGCCGCCACCACCACCGCCCTCGTCGCCACCGCCCATGCCTTCGCGGCCGCCGAGCAGCTGCAGTTCGGTGGCGATGATGTCCACGGTGTTCTTTTCCACGCCGGTGGCCTTGTCCACATAGGTGCCGTACTTCAGGCGGCCTTCGACATAGATCGGGCGGCCCTTCTTGACGTATTCGCCGGCGATTTCGGCCAGGCGGTCGTAGAAGGTGACGCGGTGCCACTGGGTGTCTTCGATGGTCTCGCCGCTGTTGCGGTCCTTGCGCCGGCTGGAGGTGGCCACGCTCACGTTGGCCACCGCCTGGCCCGAGGGCAGGTAACGGATTTCGGGGTCGCGGCCGCAGTTGCCGACGAGGATGACTTTGTTGACGGATGCCATGGATGAACCCTGCTGAACTGGAACCAGGCGCCGCGACGGCGCCGGGGCGGTCGGACATTGTGCCGCAAGTGCCCTTCTTCCCCGCCGTCCGACCCGCGAAGACGACCTGTGAACTGAGATAAACCGGCCGGGGGCACGCTTGCTTCTACACTGCGGGGCCCATGAAAGGTGAGCCGGACTTTTTCCAGAACCTGCAGGACGAGCTGTCGGACGGACGGGGCTGGCTGGACCGGTCGATCGTGCTGGCCTATGCCGTTGCCGCCGGCCTGTGCGTGGTGATCTTCACCCTGATGAGCGAAACCGCCTTCGAGTGGTTCGCGCACCTGCATGCCCGGTCGCCCTGGGCGGTCCTGATCTGGACCCCGGCATTGACCGCCTTCATCGTCTGGGCCACACGCCGCTTCGCGCCCGGCGCCGCCGGCTCCGGCATTCCGCAGGTGATGACGGCCCTCGACCCCCACCTGCCACGCGACATGCGCCAGCGGTTCGTGTCGATCCGCCTGACCGTGGCCAAGATGCTGCTCGGCTCCATGAGCCTGCTCGCCGGACTGTCGGCCGGGCGCGAGGGGCCTTCCGTGCAGGTGGCCGCAGGTGTGATGCACAACGCGCGCCGCTGGCTGCGCCCCGGCTCGGGGATGAACGATCACGCCCTGCTGGTCGCCGGCGGGGCGGCCGGCATCGCGGCAGCGTTCAATGCGCCGCTGGCCGGCGTGGTGTTCGCCATAGAGGAACTGTCCAAGAAACTCGAGTCGCGCAACAGCGGCCTGATCATCGCGGCCATCGTCCTGGCAGGCCTGGTGAGCATTTCGGCTTTTGGCAACCTCAGCTATTTCGGTTCGGTGGCCGTGACCCGGCTGGGCTGGGGCGCCCTGCTGCCCGGCCTGTCGGTGGCCATCGCCTGTGGTGTGCTCGGCGGCCTGTTTGCGCGGCTGCTGGCCGCCTCGGCGGCGGGCATGCCCGACCGCTTCAGCGCCTTCCGCAAGCGGTACCCGGTGCGCTTTGCCGCCGGCTGCGGGCTGCTGATCGCCATCATCGGCCTGGTCACGGACGGCGCCACCTTCGGGGCCGGTGCCGAAGAAGTGCGGCACATGCTGGCCGGCGAGAGCGACGCGTCCCGTCTGTATGTGCTGCTCAAATTCGTCGCCACCTGGCTGACCACCTGGAGCGGCGTGCCCGGCGGCATCTTCGCGCCCTCGCTGTCCATTGGTGCCGGCGTCGGCCACGACATGGCCCAGCTGGTGGCGGGCGCGCAGTTCCAGACCCTGGCACCGAGCCTGATCGCCATGGGCATGGCCGGCTTCCTGGCTGCGGCCACGCAGGCGCCGCTGACCTCGTTCATCATCGTGATGGAGATGATCGACGGCCGTCCGATGGTGCTGAGCCTGATGGCCTCGGCCATGATCGCCAGCCTGATCGCGCGTCTGATCAGCCGCCCGCTTTACAGCACGCTGTCGGGGCTGATGATGCGGCCCCTGCGCGAAGCACAGGCCCGCGCACGGGAGGCGAAGGAAACCGCGCCCCCGCCGGACGGCGCCAGCTGAGTCCGGAACGGTGTTTCAGCCCTTCGGCGCGGGCGCCTTCATCGGCCAGGCCACCACGAACCAGACCAGCGTCGCCACCGCACAGGCGGCGAACAGGCCAGTCGGCCCCTGGGTGCGGGCCAGCCAGCCGCCGACGGCGCCGCCGACAAAGAAACCCACCGACTGCAGCGTGTTGTAGACCCCCAGCGCGGCGCCGCGCGCATGGGCCGGCGCCAGCTTGGACACGAGGCTGGGCTGGCTGGCTTCCATCATGTTGAAACCGATGAAGAACACGAACAGCAGGCCGCCCAGGGTCCACAGGCCCGGTGCTGCGCCGGCCACGGCCCACAGGCCCAGCTGCACCGCCAGGATCAGGCCGATGGACACCAGGAAGGCCGCGCGCAACCGGCCTTTGCGCTCCATGGGGAACAGCACGCCGCCCATGACCAGCAGCGAGGCCGCCACCGCGGGCAGGTAGACCTGCCAGTGGTCCGCCTTGGCCAGTCCGGCGTCCACCAGCAGCGCGGGCAGCGCCATCCACATGGCCAGTTGCACCGCGTGCAGCACGAACACCCCCAGGTTCAGGCGCAGCAGGCCGGCGTGGCGCAGCACCTCGCCCAGGCCGCCGCGCACCTGCTGCATGTCCGACGGCTTGTGAACCACCGGCTCGGGTGGTGCCACCCACAGCACCACGGCGATGCCCAGCAGCGCCAGCGCGCAGGTCATGGTGAAGATGCCCGAGAGGCCAACCCAGCCGGCCAGCAGCGGGGCGATCACCAGCGACAGCGCGAACATCAACGCGATGCTGGCGCCCACCATGGCCATGGCCTTGGTGCGCACGGCGTCGCGCGTGACGTCGGCCAGAAAGGCGGTGACCGCGGCCGAGATGGCGCCCGCGCCCTGCACCGCGCGGCCGACGGCCAGCCAGGTGAGGTCCGGCGCCCAGGCGGCGATGGCACTGCCCACCGCGAACAGCAGCAGGCCGGCGACGATGGTGCGCTTGCGGCCGAAGCGGTCGGACGCGGTGCCGAAGGGGATCTGGAGGAAGGCCTGGGTCAGGCCATACAGGCCCATGGCGAAGCCCACCCGCGCCGGATCGTCGCCGCCGGGCAGGCGGGCGGCCTCGAGCGCGAACACCGGCAGCACGATGAACAGGCCCAGCATGCGCAGCGCGAACACCAGGGCCAGTGAGGCGCTGGCGCGGCGCTCGTCGGGTGTCATGCGGGAGGAGTCGGTCGAATCCGGGGTGGCGGTGGTCGGGGACACGGCGGAATGTGCGGTCGAGGCAAAGGCGTGATTGTCGGTCATGGCGCGCCCCGGGGTTTGGCCGGGAAAGGACCGGCCTCTTATCATGTCGGGTTGCCCATCTGATGCCCCTCCCGTGGATTCCAAGCTCACCGCCCCCGCCGCCCACCCCACCGCCACCACCCTGTCGGTGCGCGGCGCGCGCACGCACAACCTCAAGAACATCGACCTGGACATCCCCAAGCAGTCGCTGGTGGTGATCACCGGCCTGTCGGGTTCGGGCAAGTCCAGCCTGGCCTTCGACACGCTGTACGCCGAGGGCCAGCGCCGCTATGTGGAGAGCCTGAGCGCCTACGCGCGGCAGTTCCTGCAGCTGATGGACAAGCCCGACGTGGACCTGATCGAAGGCCTGTCGCCCGCCATCGCCATCGAGCAGAAGGCCACCAGCCACAACCCGCGCTCCACCGTGGGCACGGTGACCGAGATTCACGACTACCTGCGCCTGCTCTACGCCCGCGCCGGCACGCCCTATTGCCCGGACCACGACCTGCCGCTGGCGTCGCAGAGCGTGGCGCAGATGGTGGACACGGTGCTGGCCCTGCCCGAAGGCACCCGGCTGATGATCCTGGCGCCGGTGGCGCGCGAGAAGAAGGGCGAGTTCGCCGATCTGTTCGCCGAGATGCAGGCCCAGGGCTATGTGCGCTTCCGCCTGAACGGCGAGGTGGTCGAGGCCGAAGCCCTGCCGGCGCTGAAGAAGACCGAGAAGCACAACATCGACGTGGTGATCGACCGCATCAAGGTGCGCTCCGCCGACGAAGAAGGCGCGAATCCACAGCGTCAGCGCCTGGCCGAAAGCTTTGAAGCGGCCTTGCGTCTGGCCGAAGGCCGCGCGCTGACGGTGGACATGGACACCGGCGCCGAGCAGGCGTTTTCGGCCAAGTTCGCCTGCCCGGTCTGCACCCACACCGTGGGCGAGCTGGAGCCGCGCCTGTTCTCGTTCAACTCGCCCCTGGGCGCCTGCCCGGCCTGCGACGGCATCGGCCACACCGAGGTGTTCGACGCCGAGCGCGTGGTCGCCTTCCCCACACTGAGCCTGGCCAGCGGCGCCATCAAGGGCTGGGACCGGCGCAACGGCTACTACTTCGCGATGATCGAGAGCCTGGCGGCGCACTACGGTTTCGACCCCGAGGCGCCGTGGGAATCGTTGCCGGACAAGGTGCGGCAGGTGCTGCTCTACGGTTCGGGTGAGGAAGAGATCAAATTCAGCTACGCGCTGGAATCGGGCGAGCGCGCGGGCAAGAAGGTCACGAAGAAACACCCCTTCGAAGGCATCATCCGCAACTTCGAGCGCCGCTACCGCGAGACCGATTCGGTCGCGGTGCGCGAAGAGCTGGCGCGCTACCGCAGCACCCAGCCCTGCCCCGAATGCGGCGGCACGCGGCTGCGCAAGGAAGCGCGCCATGTGTTCGTGGGCGACGGCGAACAGCGCCAGCCGATCTACAAGGTCAGCCACATCACCCTGGGCGAGGCGCTGGACTACTTCCGTCGCCTCGAACTGCAGGGGGCCAAGGCCGACATCGCCGCGCGCGTGGTGAACGAAATCCGCCAGCGCCTGAAGTTCCTCAACGACGTGGGCCTGAACTACCTGAGCCTGGACCGCAGCGCCGACACACTCAGCGGCGGCGAGGCCCAGCGCATCCGACTGGCCAGCCAGATCGGCTCGGGTCTGTCGGGCGTGATGTACGTGCTGGACGAGCCCAGCATCGGCCTGCACCAGCGCGACAACGACCGCCTGATCGGCACGCTGCAGCACCTGCGCGACCTGGGCAACACCGTGCTGGTGGTCGAGCACGACGAGGACATGATCCGCACCGCCGACCACGTGATCGACATCGGACCCGGCGCGGGCGTGCACGGCGGGCGCGTGATGTCGCAGGGCACGCCGGCGGTGGTGATGGCCGATCCGAATTCACTCACCGGCCAGTACCTCAGCGGTACCAAGCAGATCGCGGTGCCCGCGCGGCGCACGCCCTGGCTGCCGGTGATCAAGCCCGAGGTGAAGGCGGCGCCGGTCAAGTCGAGGTTTCCCATGAGCCCGGCCGCCGAGCGCCGCGCCGAACGCCAGGCCTCGCACGAGGCCACGCTGGGCGAGCTGCAGGAAATCCGCGTGCGCGGCGCCAAGGGCCACAACCTCAAGGACGTGAGCGTGGCCTTCCCGGTCGGGCTGCTGACCTGCGTGACCGGCGTCTCCGGCTCGGGCAAATCGACGCTGGTCAACGACACGCTGTACGCCGCGGTGGCGCGCACGCTCTACCGCTCGCACGACGAGCCGGCCGAACACGAGGCCATCGAGGGCATCGAACACTTCGACAAGGTCATCAACGTCGACCAGAGCCCCATCGGCCGCACGCCACGCAGCAACCCCGCCACCTACACCGGCCTGTTCACCGGCATCCGCGAGCTGATGGCCGAGGTGCCGACCGCGCGCGAACGCGGCTACGGGCCGGGCCGTTTCAGTTTCAACGTGGCCGGCGGCCGCTGCGAGGCCTGCCAGGGCGACGGCGTGGTCAAGGTGGAGATGCACTTCCTGCCCGATGTCTATGTGCCCTGCGAGGTCTGCCACGGCCGGCGCTACAACCGCGAGACGCTGGAGGTCCAGTACAAGGGCCGCAACATCGCGCAGATCCTGGACATGACGGTTGAGCAGGCGGCCGAGTTCTTCAGCGCCGTGCCCACCCTGCACCGCAAGCTGCAGACCCTGCTGGACGTGGGCCTGAGCTATGTGCGCCTGGGCCAGAGCGCCACCACGCTCTCGGGCGGTGAGGCGCAGCGCGTCAAGCTGGCCCAGGAGCTGAGCAAGCGCGACACCGGCCGCACGCTCTACATCCTGGACGAGCCGACCACCGGCCTGCACTTCGCCGACATCGAGCTGCTGCTCAAGGTCTTGCACCAGCTGCGCGACGCGGGCAACACCATCGTCGTGATCGAGCACAACCTTGATGTGATCAAGACCGCCGACTGGCTGATCGACATGGGCCCCGAAGGCGGCTCGGGCGGTGGCACGGTGGTGGTGCAGGGCACGCCGGAAGACGTGGCGGCCTGCGAGGCCAGCCACACCGGGCGCTATCTGGCGCGCTTGCTCAGTCGCTGAGGATCAGCGCTTGCCGCGGAAAGCGATGCCGGCGCTGATCGAATGCGTCGTCTTGCGGCCCACCAGCGGGCTGCGCGAGGGCGCCGACAGCATGCGCGAGAGGTCCAGGCCACCGAACAGCACCCAGTGCTCGCTCAGCACATGGGTGTACTGCAGGCTGGTGCGCATGTTCTCCCAGCCACTGCTGAGGGTGAAGGGCGAACGCCCGACGCTCTGAGCCGTTTCGGGCGTGATGCCGTAATGGGTCTGCAGGTAGGTCTCGTTGCCGTAGGTCGCGCCCAGCCCGAAGTCCCAGTAGCTGTGTTCCGTCAACGGGTGGCGGTAGCCGAGCCCGGCCGACAGCCGGGACCCGCCCCGCCGCCCCAGCAGGTCCTTGTCGATGCTGGTGCTCCAGCTCCAGCGCTCGCCCAGCGCCGAGCCGGTGGAAATGCGGGCGCGCAGGGTGGACGGAATGTCGGGCAGGCCGCGAAAGCGGGGGTCGCCACCGAAGTCGCGCCCGTTGTCCATGCGCAGGGAAGCGCCCAGGCGCCAGTCGTTGAAGATGCCGAAGTCGGCGCTGACCCCGGTTTCCAGTTCCTCCCGGCCCGCCTTGAGCAGGCTGGAGGCGCGGGAGCGCGACACCCGGAAAGGCCCCAGCTGGAAGGCCCACATGGGCTTGAAGTCGTAGCGCACCGGCGCGTCGCCGATGTGTCCGTTGCCGGACACGACCGAGGCGCCGATCAGGTAATCGCCTTCGATGGTGAGCCAGTCATCGTCGGCAGCAGACGCGGCGACGGCGGACGCACACAAAACCAGACCCAGGCCCGAGCGATGACAAATGGACAGCATGGGCGCAGATCATAGCCACCCAACATGAAGGGCCCCACGGATGCCCCGGCGGGGCGTCCGGCATTGGGTTCAGGCCCGTGCGGCGGGGCGCTGCGCGACCCGGTCGCGCCAGGCTTGCAAGGCGGAAAACCCTTGCTCGCCGGCGTTGAAGCGCATCAGTTTCGCGAACTCGATGGCACAGAACGCAGTGATGTCGGCGATCGTGAAGCGCTCGCCCGCCATCCAGGGCTGGCGCTGCAGCTCGGCATCCAGCCAGGCCGCGGTCTCGCGCAGCTTCTCGCCCTGCGAGCGGCCGAAGTCGGGGAACTGCGGCTGCTCCAGCGGCGCCAGGCCTGGGTGGGTGTGGCGCACGCAGTTGGCGATGGGCAGCAGGAAGTACCACTCGATGCGCCGGTCGGCCATCTCGATGAAGGCCCGCTCGGTGGCGTCCACGCCCATCAGGTTGGGCTCGGGGTGCTGCCCTTCGATCCAGGTGCAGATGGCCCGGGTTTCGGTCAGCACGCGCCCGTCGTCGAATTCCAGCGCGGGGATGCGCGCCAGCGGACTCTTGGCGCGGAAGGCGGCGCTCTTGTGTTCCTGGGCGTTGAGGTCGACGTTCACCAGTTCGATGCCGGCCGCGGCCAGGTCGATGCCCTTTTCGGCCAGGAACATCTGCACCCGGCGCGGGTTGGGGGCCCGGGGCGACACGTAGAGCTTCATGGTCGGCCTCCGTTCAGGCCTTGGCCGCGTTCAGGACCTCGCGCGTGCGCAGCGCCTCGGCGCGCGCGGCGGCCGCGAAGTCGGCGCCACCGGACGCGTACAGCACGGCGCGCGAGCTGTTGACGATCACCGGGCCGGTGGTCGCCCCGCCCCGGGTGCGGTAACCGGCGCGGATGGTGGCCACCGCGTCGCCGCCCTGCGCGCCCACACCGGGAATCAGCAGCGGCAGGGTCGGGGCCAGTTCGCGCACGCGCTCGATCTCGGCCGGGTAGGTGGCGCCGACCACCAGACCCAGCTGGCCGTTGAGGTTCCACGGCCCTTGCGCGAGGCCGGCCACGTGTTCGTACAGCCGCGGCTGGCCGTCCACCGAGGCCAGGCGCTGGTTCTGCAGGTCGTCGCCGCCGGGGTTGGAGGTGCGGCAGAGCAGGAAGGCGCCCTTGCCGGGGTACTTCAGATAGGGCTGGACCGAGTCGAAGCCCATGAAGGGCGAGAGGGTCACGGCATCGGCGCCGTAGCGCTCAAAAGCCTCGATGGCGTACTGCTCGGCGGTGCTGCCGATGTCGCCGCGCTTGGCGTCCAGGATCACCGGCACCTGCGGCGCCACCGCCTTCATGTGCCGCATCAGCTTTTCGAGCTGGTCCTCGGCGCGGTGCGCGGCGAAGTAGGCGATCTGCGGCTTGAAGGCGATCACGGTGTCGGCCGTGGCCTCGACGATGGCGGCGCAGAAGTCGTAGATCTTCGAGGCGTCGCCCTTCAGGCCGGCCGGGAATTTCGCGGGGTCGGGGTCGAGGCCGACGCAGAGCAGGGACTGGTTCTGGCGCTCTGCCGCGCCCAGCATGTCGAGGAAGGTCATCCCCGAATTTTACGAACCCTGTGGTCGCGCGGCGGCGCTCGCAGGCTCGCAGGACGGGCCCAGCACGGGCCGCAGCACCAGCGGCTGGTCCACCACCAGGTCCAGCGACGCCGCACGGGTGCCCTGCCCCTGCCAGCCTTGGACGCGGCGGCACGGGCCTTCGAGCACCTCGATCTTCAGCGCCATGCCCTTGAAGTAGCGCAGCGTCACCGGCTGCGACGGATCGCCCTCGTGGCGCAGTCCGTTGACCTGCAGCACCGCGCCCGGCACCAGCGGCCCCAGCTGGATCGCCACCGGCGCCTCCAGCCCGAACAGCGACTGGAACTCCGCCAGTTGCGCCCCCACCCGCTGGCTGGCAAACCCCTTGACGTGGCGGACCGAGCGCTCCCAGGCCGCCACGTCGGCCGGCACGCGCCAGCGGTTGATGTGGTGCGGCACTTCGGTGGCGATCTCCCCGCGGTACTGGTCGACAAATCGGTGCACGCGCTCCGGTGCGAAGCGGGTGTTCAGCAGGTCCACATAACGCTGCAGGAACCGCGCCCGGACCGCCGGGTCCTTCATGAGCGCGCGGAACAGCCGGGTGCTCCAGGCCAGGTCCGGCCGGCCGCGCGGCCCCTGATCCGACAGCATGTCGGTCAGCTTGGGGGTGCCCGGCACGTGGAAGGAAGCGTCCATGTCGTTGGCCGACCAGTGCCATTTGCGGTGCGCCTGGGCCCGCGGGGGCACCGAGGCCGACGGACGCACCCGCCAGGCCTGCATGTTGTTGAAGGGCCAGTCGATGTTGCCGACATAGATCTGCGCGATGTGCAGGTCGATGTAACTGGCCAGGTCCATCTCGGCCTCGGCCACCGGCCCCGCCGGGCGGCCCGCCGCCGTGGCAGCCTCGATGCGCCCGATCAGGTCCAGCCATTCGGTCGCCATGCCCGGCTGCTCCTCCGAGACCCCGTAGTTCCGGCTGAGTTCGATGTCCGAGTCCTTGACCCCGGCCAACCCGGCGAAGTGGTCATCGCCCAGGCGCTCGCGCAGGTTGAACAGCCCCCAGTACTCGCCGTTGACGAACACCGACACCGGGCGGCTGCGCGAGACCTCCAGGTGCAGGCCGTCCATCACCCGGTGCAGCACGGCGTCCCGGAACAGCGCCCCCGTGCGGTCGTTGCCCGCGTTGCGCAGGATGACCTGCTTGGCCGGAAAGGGCCGGTCCATGGAACCGAACACGTCCATGTCGTCCTGGCCGTAGCGCTTGCGTGCGTGCAGGCGCATGGACTTGTTGGTCGCCGCCCGGCTGAAGGCCCCGTGCACCCGCAGACCCGCCGACTGCGCGGCCGGCTGGGACTGCAGCCGGCCGTTTTCCATGCCCAGGTATTCCACGTGCACGGCGCGCTCGGAGCTGTCGCCCTCGTCGCGCCAGTTGGCGTCGGCCGTGCCCGCGGTGGCGGTGTGGTGCGGATGTCGTTCGCGCCAGGCGTCGAAGCGCCGCCCGGCCACCAGCACGCCCTGCTCGTGGCCGAACAGGTCCTCAGGGTCGGCCGTGAGCACCACCACCGGCAGGTTGAAACGCGCCGGGTTGCCGAAGAAGAAGCTGCGGGTCACGACGTGGCTGCGCTCGCCGCGCGGACCGACCGCCACCGCCCGCACCACCACGGCCCGGTCCACCTGGCCATCGCTGGCGCGGGGGTGCACCAGCGCCTGCGCCGGGTCTGCACCCGCCCAGGCGTCGATCCCATTGCGCGAGTACTCCAGGAACTCGTCCCACACCCGCTGCAACCCATAGGGGTCCGCGCCGGGGGGTGCCGGTGGCAGATGCGCCACCGGCTGGTCGCCGTAGCTGGTGGGGATGCGGGCGTAGCGGCCCGCGCCGCTCAACACGCGGGAGAGCTTGATCGGCCCGCGGTACGGCAGCGTCACCAGCCGCCCTTTTTCCAGCACACCGTCCTTGCTGCGCGGCGAGCGGCGGTAGGCGGTCTTGTACTGGAAGCTGCGCTCGTAGGGGAACTGCACGTAGGGCGTCGAACCGTCCAGCGTGTAGAAGATCGAGACCCCGGCGTCGGGATGGTAGAGCTTGAGCTTGAAGGTGTAGGGATGGAACCCCGCCTCGTGCGAGAACTGCGGCGGGCTGATGATGTCGGCCGCCTGCGCCGGCCAGCACGCGCAGGCCAGCAGCAGCACCAGACAACGCAAGGCCTGGCCCAGACCGGTCAGGAACCTCATGCCGCCACCCCCGCCGCGGCCACCAACAGGGCGGCAGGCGCCACCGGCTGGCAGTCCAGCCGCCGGTGGTTGGCGCCGAAGCGGCTGGCACCGGTCCAGAGCCCGCACGCCAGCAGGCCGATGCAGTACTTGGACATCTGCGCCTGCGGCCGCAGGCCGGCATCGCGCAGCAGGCGGTCGGTCAGCGACATCGGCCGCGCCGACTTGACCTCGACGATCACGCTGGCCGTGCTCTGGTGGACCCCGGGTTCGGTGGCATGGCCGAACGACAGGCCGGTGTCGATGGTGACCCGGGTCTGGTCGCGCGCGTCGAACAGGGTGATGCGCCGGTAGCCCACGTCCAGCGTCGGCAGGAAGCGGCGGTCGGCCGCGGCGCCGGCGATCTGCCGGATGCGGCCGAGCAGGCCGCCGAAGTCGTCGCCGAGGTCCGACGGGTCGCTCAGGGGGACGCGCGACTTGGCGGTCGCCGCCACCCGGGTCTTTTCCTTGAGCTCGCAGAAGGCCAGACCACTGTCTTCGTAGCGCCGGATGCGCAGCTTGAAGCGGTTGGCCCGGCCCTGGTTGTGGGCGCGGAAGCACAGCAGGTCGGGCGTGTCGTAGTAGCGGCTCTGGTAGCCGTGCGAGCGCAGGCCGTCGATTTCCAGCACCGTGTGGCTGAAGCGCAGCACGTCGAACAGGCCGTCCAGCGCCGCCGGGTCCAGCACGTACTTGCGCTCCAGCCGCTTGAGCAGGGCGGCCTGCCCGTTCAGCTCGGCCAGGCCGATGGCGGCGAAGCCGGCCAGCCGGGACGCGGGGACGGCGCCCGGACGATCAGTACTCAACCTGCAGCTCCACGGTCTCGGTGATGCCGCACACCCGCACCAGCTGCACGCGCTGCGCCTTCAGGCCGGTCTGGCGCCCCACGGCCTCGACCACCGCGGCCTCGTCGCCCACGTCGAAGCTGCGGTCCATGTCCAGCTTGATGCGCGTGCTGCGCAACGGGCGGCTGAGCCTGGGGTGGTCCAGCACGTAGACCGAGGCCAGCATGGCCAGGATGATGATGACCATCAGGCCGCGGTCGATCGCGTTGATGGCGAACAGCACCGCCATCGAGGCGCTGCCGAAGAAGTAGGCGATGTCCACCCGGGACAGCTGCTCGGAGCGCAGCGTGAACAGCGCCAGGATCGCGAACAGGCCAAAACCCGCCGCCAGCGAGAACTGCACGTCTGCCAGCACCGTGAGCACGGCGAACACGAACACGTTGAGCAGCAGGGCGGAGACCGCGGTGTCGCGGTTGTGGTGCCTTCTGTAATAGAGGCCAAACATCAGCACACTGGCTGCGCCCAGGTTGAGCGAGAACCGTGCGATGAATTCCAGATACCAGATGATTTCCATGGGCCGGCGGGCGTTGGTTGGACAACAATCACGACCGACCGGAGGCGTCGGATTCGGGCAAAGCGGGCGATTTTATTAAATCCGCTTAAGAATCCGTTCCGCTTCATCGACAACCGCCCCCATCACCGTGATGCTCTGCACATGTCGCTTTCCCGCCAGCAACTCGTTCTGCTCGTCCTGCTCACCCTGGTCTGGGGCATCAACTGGCCGATCATGAAGTTCGGGGTCACCGGCTTTCCACCGCTGACCTTCCGCGCCCTGTGCATGTGGCTGGGGCTGCCACTGCTGGGCGGCTTCCTGTGGCTGCGCCGCGTGCCCTTCACCATCGGTCGCGAACACTGGCCCGAGCTGGCCCTGCTCACCGTGTTCAACATGTTCTTCTGGCACACACTCGCGATCCTGGCGGTCCAGTCGCTCTCCAGCGGGCGCGCCGCCATCCTGGGCTACACCATGCCGGTGTTCTCGGCCGTGATCGGCGCTCTGTGGTTCGGCCAGCGGCTGGTGACGCGCGCCTGGGCCGGCGTGGCCGCCGCCGCGCTGGGCGTGGTGCTGCTGCTGTGGCACGAGATCACCACCCTCTCGGGGCGGCCGCTGGGCGTGGCGATGATGCTGGTGGCCGCCGCCACCTGGGCCGTCGGCACGCAGCTGATGCGCCGTACCCGCATCGCTGCGCCCACGCTGGCGATCAGCTTCTGGATGACGGTGGCGACCACGCTGTGGATGTCGACGCTGGCGCTGCTGTTCGAGCGCGGCCAGTGGCTGGCCCCCAACCCCGCGCAGTGGGCGGCCATCGCCTACAACGCGGTCGGCGTGTTCGCCTTCGCGCAGGTGGCCTGGCTGGTGCTGGCGCGCGAGCTGCCGCCCATCGCGTCCACGCTGTCGGTGATGTTCATCCCGGTGCTGGGCGTGTTCAGCGGCGCCTGGTGGCTGGACGAGGTGCTGCACTGGCAGGACTGGACCGCCGTGGCGCTGGTGATGCTCTCGATCGCCACGGTGCTGTGGCCCCCACGCTCCGCCGCTGCGCGGGTCGCTGCCCCCCGAGGGGGCTGACCCTGCCTTGGGGCGGCCCGGCGGCAGGTCTGCGGCCCCAACGCTCCGCCGCAACCACCTGACTCACATCGCCTTCATCAGGAAGCGCTCGATGGACGTCGCCAGCGCGATCGGCGTCTCGTCCATCGGGTAGTGGCCGGCGTTGGCCATCACCTCCAGCGTGGCATTCGGGTAGTGCTGCAGCCAGGTGGCCTTGCAGGTCTCGGCGCCCAGCGCCGGGTCGTGTTCGCCCGCGATCACCAGCACCGGCAGGGTCTGGCCCTGCACCCGGTCCAGCACCGAGGTCTTGGCCCACGCCACGAGGTAGTCGGCCACCGCGGTTTCATCCGAGTGCTGCAGCGAGCGCCGGGCCATGCCGTCGAGCCAGACGCCCGAGAGCCGGTTGCCGGTGGTCAGGTCGATGATGGCGCGGCGCGTGCCCACGTCCTTGGCCGCGGCCGAGAAGAAGGTCCAGCCCGCATCGTCGAAAGGCACACCCGAGGCCGGCACCGGGGTCACGCCCACCAGGGCCTGCACCCGCTGCGGCGCGTCGGCCAGCAGCTGCTGGATCGCCAGCCCGCCCATCGAATGCCCGACCAGGGCAAAGCGGTCCCAGCCCAGCGCGTCGGCCAGCGCCAGCGCGTCCTGCGCGATCTGGGCCATGGTGTAGGGGCCGCCGCTGTCCTTGCGGTGGCCGTAGCCGCGCTGGTCGAGGAAGGCGTAGGTGAAGGCGTCCTTGTCCAGGTGCTGGACCATGGGGCCCCAGCCGCGGGCATGGCCGAACCAGCCATGCAGGCACAGCACCTTGCGCGGGCCGGTGCCGATGAGGGGGGCGTCGAAGAGCTGGGTCATGGGGGTCTCCCGTCGTTGGTGATGACCGCAGGATCGCGCGACCGGCGCGGGCCGCCAACCCGGGGGAACCCCTGCCCCCGGACCGTCAGAGGCCTTCGGCCGTCTCCATCGCCAGGCACAGGTCTTCCCAGGCCTTGGCCTTGTCGGCCGGGGTGCGCAGCAGGTAGGCGGGGTGGTAGGTCACGATCACCGGCACGCCTTCGTAGCGGTGCACGCGGCCGCGCAGGCGGCCGATGGGCTCCTCGGTGCGCAGCAGCGACTGCACCGCAAAGCGCCCCATCGCCACGATGATCTTGGGCTTCACCAGCGCGACCTGGCGCGCCAGGTAGGGCTCGCACTGCGCGACCTCCTGCGGCTGGGGGTTGCGGTTGGCCGGCGGGCGGCACTTGAGCACGTTGGCGATGTAGGCACCCTTGACGCCCTCGCCCGTGCGGCTGCGGCCGACGGCACGCAGCATGTTGTCCAGCAGCTGACCGGCCGCGCCCACGAAGGGCTCGCCCTGCAGGTCCTCGTTCTCGCCCGGCGCCTCGCCGACGATCATCCAGTCGGTCTGCGTGTCGCCGACGCCGAACACCGTGTTGCGCCGTGTCTTGCACAGGCCGCAGGCCTCGCAGCCGGCCACGGCCGCCTGCAGCGCCGGCCAGTCCATCTGCGCCACGGCGGCCGGGCGCAGGCGCTCGGTGGCCGCGGGTGGTGTCGGCACGGCCACCGGTGCAACGGCCGGTGCAGCCGGCGCCGTCCTCGGCGCGGTGGCGGGTGCAGGAGGGGCTGAGGGGCGGGTCTCGGCCGGCGGGGGCGCCACCGGAGCAGACACCGCCGGCACCTCAGCCGGCGCAGGCTCCACCACGGCCGCTTCGGCGCGCGGCGCCCAGACGCGCACGCCCATCTCGGCCAGCATCGCACGCTGGCGCGCGTCCAGGTGCGGCACGAAGGAGGTGGGGTCGTCGTTGGCGTCGCTCATGCGCCGTCTCCCGGGCCGCGGACCGCCAGGTCCAGGCTCATCACCACCGCGTCCTCGCGCTGCAGTCCCCCGGCCGGGTAATAAGCGCGGCGCAGGCCGACCTGCTGGAAGCCATAGCGGGTGTAGAGCGTGCGCGCCGGGTCGTTGCCCGCGCGCACCTCCAGCCACAGCCACTGCGCGCCCTGGCCGCGCGACCACAGCACCAGGGCGTCGAGCAGGAAGCGCGCCCAGCCCTGGCGCTGCTGCGCGGGCGCGACCGTGATGTTGAGCAGGTGCACCTCGTCCACACCGGGCATGGCCACCAGGTAACCCAGCAGCACCCGGCCGTCGCTGCGCTTCGGGTGCGGCACCTCGCCCGGCAGAGGCTCGGCCAGCAGCATCACGGCGGGGTGGCCGCTGGCCAGCGAATCGGCGAAATGGCGCCGCGACCAGGGGTGGGCATAGGCCGTCTTCTCGACCTCGCAGACCGCGTCCAGGTCGGCGTCCGTCATGGGCTCGAAGGCCACCCGGCGGCCGCGCTGGGGATCGGCGGCCGCCGCAGGCCAGGTCGCAGCCAGGGCGGTCATGCCCGGCCCTCCCGTTCCAGCGTGGTGCGCGCGACCTTGTCGCGCACGTACAGCGGCAGCGCGTCGCGTGCGTCCACCGCGTGGCCCGCCGCCAGCAGCGCCGGCGCCAGCGACAGCAGGGCCTGGGCCGTGGGCAGCGCGGGCTGCCGGGGGAGCGCCGGCAGGTCGAGCCGGTCGCGGTACACCTCGAACACATTGCCGGCCAGCAAGCCGTCGCGCGCCGCGCCCGGCGCACTGGCGCGCAGCCAGCCGCCCAGGTCCTGCGGGGCACACAGGCGCGGCGCCTGCAGCGGCCCGGTCTGCAGGCCTGCGGGGCCGCAGGCGTACAGGGCCACATACATCTCGTCCATGCGCGCATCCAGCAGGGCGGCAATCACGGAAGGCACCGGCAAACCGTCGGCGATCCGCTGCAGCCGGGCCGATTCGGCCAGCGCCAGCAGGGTGTCCACCGGCAGCACCGGCCGGCCGCCGGCCCCGTAGGCCAGGCCCTGGGCGACTGAGCAGGCGGTGCGCAGGCCGGTGAACGAGCCCGGGCCGCGCCCGAACACGATCGCGTCCAGCGAGGCCAGCGACCAGCCCGCCTGCGCCAGCAGCGACTGCACGGCCGGCAGCAGCGTGGCCGAGGCCTGGGCCGCGCCCGGTCCTGTGAACGCCAGCGGCGTCTCGCCGGGCGCGCCCGAGCCCAGGGCCACCGACAGGGTGTCGGTGCTGGAGTCGATCGCCAGAAAACGCAGGTCGGAAACAGGCATTCGGGGGATTATCCGTGAGGGGCCCGGACCCATAATCGGCACTCCATGCGACACCCCCTGCACGCCGCCCTGCTGACCGGCCTGCTGCTGACCCTGGTCAGCGGTGGTGCGCTCGCACAGGCGCAGGAACAGGAGCTGTCGGCCGGCGAGCTGCGCCTCACCCCCGATACGGGTCTGCATGCCCCCGGCACACCGTCCACCACCGCACCCACCGCACCCACCGCGCTGCCGCGCGCCGCGGAGCTTCCGCCCCCCGTGCAGACCGGCCTGCCGCCGTCGGTGCTGGCGGCGCTGCAGCGCGCCCAGGTGCCCGCGGCGGCCATGTCGGCCCTGGTGCTGCCGGTCGGTGGCCCCGGTGCCGCCCGGGTGCGCTTCAACACCGAACAGCCGGTCAACCCGGCCTCGGTGATGAAGCTGGTGACCACCTACGCCGCGATGGACCTGCTCGGCCCCGACTTCACCTGGTCGACCCGCTTCTACACCGACGGCGTGGTGGACCGGGGCACGCTGCGCGGCAACCTCTACATCAAGGGCGGCGGCGACCCCAAGCTGGTGCTCGAACGCATCCAGGGCGCCTTCCAGGCGCTGCAGAACCTGGGCGTGGTGGTCGTGCTGGGCGACATGGTGCTGGACAACAGCGCCTTCGACCTGCCACCGCGCGACCCCGGTGCCTTCGACGGCGAGGCGCTGCGGCCCTACAACGCCGGGCCCGACGCGCTGCTGGTGAACTTCAAGTCGGTGGTGCTCAAGTTCTTTCCCGACCCGGCCGCCGGCGTGGCGCGAGTGTTCAGCGAACCGCCCATGGCGGGGCTGGCGGTGGACGCCACGCTGCCGCTCACCCGCAGCGGTGGCTGCGGCGACTGGCGCGGCGCCATCGGTGCCCGCTTCGACGACGTCAACGCGATCCGCTTCACCGGCCGCTACCCGGTGGGCTGCGGCGACAAGGAGTGGCCGGTGGCCTACCAGGACCCGGCCAGCTACGCGGCGCGCGCGCTCGAAGGGCTGTGGCGCAACAGCGGCGGCGCGCTTACCGGCAAGGTGGTCATGGGCGCCACCCCGGCCCGGGCCCGCCTGCTGCACGAGGCGAGGTCGCTGCCGCTGTCGGAGATCATTGCGGACGTCAACCAGTGGAGCAACAACGTGATGGCGCAGCAGCTGTTCCTCACGCTGGGGCAGCTGGCGCCCGCGCGGGTGGATTCGATGACCGTGCCGCGCGGCCGGCTCACGCCCGAACGCCAGGGCCGGCTGGAGCGCTCGCGCGAGATCGTTGCGCGCTGGTGGAGAACCACCTTCGGCATCCGCCACACCGTGCCGGTGATGGAAAACGGCTCCGGCCTCTCGCGCATCGAGCGAATCACGCCCGAGGCCCTGGGCGATCTGCTGCAGCACGCGGCCCGCCACCCCCGCGGCGCGACCTTCGTCCAGTCGCTGTCGGTGGCCGGGGTCAAGGGCACGGCGGCCCGCGTCGGCCGGGAGCCCGGTAGCCCGGCCTATGGCAACGCCTGGCTCAAGACCGGCACGCTGCGCGACGTGACCGGCATCGCCGGCTATGTGAACGCGGGCAACGGTGGTCGTTACGTGGTGGTCGGGTTCATCAACCACCCGAACGCCATGGCGGCACGCCCGGCGCTCGACACCCTGGTCGAGTGGACCGCCGCCCTGCCCGACTGAAGCCGCCGCGGGTGGGGGTTCAGCCCAGCCACCAGACCAGTGCGGGCACGACACACACCGCCAGGACCACCAGCCCGATGCCCAGCCGGCGGTGGTCGCGGCGGGCGATCAGCGCGCGCGCCTTGCGGCGGTTGAGCGCAGCCAGCAGCAGGTCGTCGTCGCAAGTCTCGGCCTGCATGGTGCTGTAGTACTGGTGTCTCGTGGCGTCGTTGATGGCCAGACGGTCGTCGCTGACGCTCTGGAAAGCGAAGTGGTTGCGGTTCACGGCGGGCTCGCAGGTGGTTCGGCGGACGGAGGTGCAGGCGCCCTGACGGGCATCCTGCAGGGGCTATCGGCCGGCCGCCGCCGAACTTGAGGGAAAGATTCGCCCGCGTCAGGCCGCGGCGCGCTGCAACCGGTCGCGAACGCCGTCCCACTCGGCGCCTTCGGGCGGCGTCTCGACCCAGATCAGCTTCACGCCGGTGGCGTCCAGCTCGCGCAGCACCGCGAACAGCTCCTGCGCGCAGGCGGCGGCATCCGCCGGCATGCGGCGCTGCGCCACGGCGCGCGCGGCCCGCTGTGTGGTGCGGGTGTACACGGCGATGTGCTTCGCGTCCTGGCCCAGTACGTCCAGCGCGGCCTGGATCTGCTCGCCCGACATCAGCCGCACCTTGGCGCGCGGCGCGTAGTGCGACTCCAGCGTGCCCGAGGCACGGGGCGCCGCCTCGTCGCGCTCGCGCAGGGGCTGACCGCAGGCGGCCTCGATCTGCGCCGGCGTGAGCATGCCCGGTCGCAGCAGCACCGGGTGCCCGCGCGAGCAGTCCACGATGGTCGATTCGATGCCCACCGGGCAGGCGCCGCCGTCGAGGATGAGCAGTTGTTCGTCGCCCAGCTCGGCGAACTCCTCGGCCACGTGCGCGGCCGTGGTCGGGCTGACACGGCCAAAGCGGTTGGCGCTGGGCGCGGCCACGCCGATCACGCCGTGCCGACCTGCTGCCTTCAGCAGCGCCTGCGCCACCGGGTGCGCCGGGCAGCGCACGCCCACCGAGTCCTGGCCACCGGCCGCCACCGCGGCCACCTCGGGCCGGCGCGGCAGGATCAGGGTCAGCGGACCCGGCCAGAAGGCGGCCATCAGCGCCACGGCGAAGTCCGGCACGCTGTGCGCCAGCAGCGCCACCGACGCGCGCCAGTCGCCGGCTTCGGCCGGGGGGATGTGCACGATCAGCGGGTGGTCGCTGGGCCGGCCCTTGGCCGTGAAGATGCGGCTCACCGCGCTGGCGTTGCCGGCGTCAGCCGCCAGGCCGTAGACGGTCTCGGTCGGCATGCCCACCAGGCCGCCCGCGGCCAGGCGCTGCGCGGCCTGCTCAATGGCCGCCGGATCGCTGGCGTTCAGGGTCAGGGGCACGGGATTCAGTCCAGCGCGGGCAGGCCGAGCAGGACGAGGACTTTGGAAGCCGTCTCGCGCACCTGCACCACCGAGTCGCCGGTGATGTTCAGGTGGCCCATCTTGCGGCCCGGGCGGGCGCTGAGCTTGCCGTACAGGTGCAGATGGGTGCCGGGCAGCGCCAGCACCTGCGCCCAGGGCGGCGACACCGGCTGTTCGCTGGCGGCGCTGCGCACGCCGTTGGGGTTGAACCAGAGGTCGCCCAGCAGGTTGACCATGATGGCCGGGCTGTGCTGGCGCGGCACGGGCAGCGGCAGGCCGGCCAGGGTGCGCACCTGCGCCTCGAACTGGGACATGTCGCAGGCGTTCTGCGTGTAGTGGCCGCTGTTGTGCGGCCGCGGCGCCATCTCGTTGACGATCAGGTCGCTGCCGCCCTGGCCGTTGTCGACCACGAAGTATTCGACGCAGAGCACGCCAACGTAGTTCAGGTGGTTCGCAATCGCCACCGTGCTGGCCTGCGCGCGCGCCGCCAGATCGGCCGGCACGGCGCCCTCGTAGACCTCGGTGATGGCCAGGATGCCGTCGTGGTGGGTGTTCTTCTGCACCGGGAAGGCGACCACCTGCCCGTCGGCGCCGCGCGCCACGATGACCGAGCACTCGCTCTGCAGCGGCATCAGCTTTTCCAGCACGCAGGGCACCCGGCCGAGTTTGTCCCAGGCGGCAGCGAGTTCTTCGCGGTTCTTCACGCGGATCTGGCCCTTGCCGTCGTAACCCAGGCGCGCGGTCTTGAGGATGCCGGGCAGCAGGTCGGCCGGCACCGCGGCCAGCAGCTCGGGCGTTTCGATGGCGGCGTAGGGCGCGGGGTAGACGCCGCTGACGGGCCCGCACTGGACGAAATGCGCCTTTTCCTGGATGCGGTCCTGCGCCACGGCCACGCAATTGGCCGACGGCGCCACCGGGCGGTGCGCGCCCAGGGTGATGAGCGCGGGCGCGGGCACGTTCTCGAACTCGGTGGTGATGGCGTCGCAGCGCTGCATGAGCTGGGCCAGGCCCTGCTCGTCGTCGTAGGCGGTGTCGATGTGCCAGTGCGCCACCAGGCCGGCCGGGCTGGCCGGATCGGGGTCCAGCACCGCGGTGAAGTAGCCCATGGCCTGCGCGGCCTGCACGAACATGCGGCCGAGCTGGCCGCCGCCCATCACGCCCAAGGTCATCTGCTGGCCCCGGTCGGACAGGGCGCCGGGAAGCAAGGGTTTGAGGCTCATGGGGTCAGACGGGCAAGGTCATGTTGCGCGCCGCTTCGGTCTGCTCGGCGCGAAAAGCCAGCAGCCACTGGCGCAGGGCCGGGTCTTCGTTGGCCAGCAGGGCCACGGCGAAGAGCGCCGCGTTGGCGGCACCGGCGGGGCCGATGGCGAAGGTCGCGACCGGCACGCCCTTGGGCATCTGCACGATGGAGTGCAGCGAGTCCACGCCCGACAGCGCTTTGGACATCACGGGCACGCCCAGCACCGGCACCACCGTCTTGGCGGCGATCATGCCCGGCAGGTGGGCCGCGCCCCCGGCGCCGGCGATGATGGCCTTCAGCCCCCGGCCTGCGGCGGCTTCGGCGTAGGCGAACATGTCGTCGGGCATGCGGTGGGCCGAGACCACGCGCGCCTCGTGCGCGATGCCGAAGTCTTTGAGGATCTGCACGGCGTGCTGCATGGTGTCCCAGTCGCTGCTGGAACCCATGACGACGCCAACCAGGGGTGTGCTCATGGGGAAGGCTCTCGTGCGCGCCGGGCGGGCGCTGTTGGAAAGGGACTCGGGTGAAGCCGGAGCCCGCGGGCGGGCGGCTCCGGTAAAGTGCGGATTTTACGTTTCGCGCCACGCCGGCCGCCACGTCCCGCCCCCACACCACCGCTGCACGCCATGATCAACGTCACCGTCGCCAACTTCGAAGCCGAGGTCATCGAAGCCTCCATGCACACCCCGGTGCTGGTCGATTTCTGGGCCACCTGGTGCGGTCCCTGCAAGGTCATCGGCCCCATCCTGGAGAAGGTCGAGGCCGAGTACGGCGGCCGCTTCAAGCTGGTCAAGATCGACTCGGACCAGGAGCAGCAGCTGGCCGCGGCCTTCGGCATCCGCAGCATCCCGACCTGCGTGCTGCTCATGAACGGCCAGCCCGTCGACGGCTTCATGGGCGCGCTGCCCGAGGGCCAGATCAAGGCCTTCCTGGACAAGCACCTGCCCAGCGAGGACGAGCTGGCCGCCCTGGCCGAGGCCGACGAGGCACAGCAGATGCTGGCCAACGGCGCCGATGAGGCCGAGGCCGGCTCCGCGCTGGAGAAGCTGGCCCAGGCCGTGGCCCAGGCGCCCGACAACGACGACTTGCGTTTCGAACTGATCCGCCAGTGCATCAGCCACGGCCTGTTCGAACAGGCCGCCGGGGCGCTGGCGCCCGCGCTCTCGCGCATCCCCGTGCCGCTGCGCTTCGACGCCCTGGCCCAGTGGCTCAACGCACTGGAATTTGTCGGAACCGACCCGCGCGGGCAGTGGCCGCTGGAGAAGTTCGACGAGCTGATCGGCCAGAACAAGCGCGACTTCGAGACCCGCTTCGCCAAGAGCCGCGTGCTGATCGCCATGGGCGAGTGGCCCGCCGCGCTGGAAGAGCTGCTGGAAATCATCATGCGCGACAAGAAGTGGGACGACGAGGCCCCGCGCAAGACCTACGTCGGCCTGCTCGAACTCATGACCCCGCCCAAACCCAAGGCCGACCCGGCCGCCGCAGGCAAGAGCGCCGGCGGCATCGAGCTGGCGGGCAAGGCGGCGGTGCAGGAAGACCCGCAGGCGCAGCTGGTCTCGCAGTACCGGCGCAAGCTCAGCATGGCGCTGAACTGAGCCGCCTCACTCAGGCTTGAAGCCAGCCCCCTTGAGCAGCTCGGCGCTGCGGGTCACGTCGGCGGCCACGTACTTGCGGAACTGCTCGGTGCTCTCCTGCACCGGCTCGATCCCCAGGGTGTCGAGGGCGCCCGATTTCGCCAGCTGGTCCACCGCCTTGTTGACAGCCTTGTTCAGCAGCTGCACCCGGTCTTCCGGCGTGCCCTTGGGCGCCCAGACGCCGTACCAGGACTCGTAGACCATGCCGGGATAGCCGCTTTCGGCCGCGGTGGGCACGTCCGGCGCCACCTTGCTGCGGCGCGCCATGGTGGTGGCGATGGCCTTGACCTTGCCGCTTTTCGCCATGGCCTGGATCGAAATGATGGAATCCATCAGCAACTGCACATGGCCGCCAGCCACGTCGGCCAGCGCAGGCGCGGTGCCCTTGTACGGCGTCATGGTCAGTTTGAGGCTGCCCTGCTGGGCCAGCAGCAGCGTCGCCAGGTGGCTGGGCGCACCCAGGGCCGGCACGGCGGCGGTCCACTTGTCGGGTTGCGCACGTGCGGCGTCCAGCACCTCCTTCAGGTTCTTCTGCGGTGCGCCGGGCGGGATCACCAGCATCAGCGGCGCCTCACCCACACGTGCCACGGGCGCGAAGTCGGCCTGCGGGTCGTAGGGCGGGTTGGCCAGCACCTGCCTGGCCAGCACGTGGGTGGCGGCCGAGAACAGCAGGGTCATGCCATCGGGCGGGGCCATCTGCACCGCCTTGCCGCCGATGGTGCCGCTGGCGCCGGCCTTGTTCTCGACGATCACCGACACGCCCAGGTCGGTCTGCAGCTGCCGGCCCAGCAGGCGCGCCGCCTGGTCCACCCCGCCGCCTGCGGCAAAGGGAACGACCAGTTTGAGCGTGCCCGACGGGAACTGGCCCTGCGCCTGCACCGGCGCCGTCAGCGACAGCCCCAGCGCCAGGGCGGCCATCCAGATCTTGGTCTTCATGCTTCTTGTCTCCACGGGTGGATGGTAGGCGCGCCGGCCCGGCGCGCCTGAGGGGTCTCACTGCGCCAGGCCCAGGCCTGCGGCGCGCATGGCGGCGGCGATTTCGTGCTCGGCGCCTTCGGCCAGCGGCAGCAGCGGGCTGCGCACCGTGGCGTGCTCGAGGATGCCGCGCGCCACCAGTGCCCACTTCAGCGCCACCGAACCCTCCATGTGCGAGCCGCGGTGGTAGACGTTGGCGGTCACCGGCAGCAGGCGGTCGTGCAGTTCGCGCGCCTTCTTGTAGTCCTTGGCCTTGCCGGCCTTGATCATCTCGACCAGCGGCTCGGGCGCGATGCAGCCATAGCCCACCAGCGCGCCGTCCACGTCGAACATGGTGTGCAGCAAGTACTCGTCGTGGCAGGTCAGGATCTGCAGGTCGGGGCGCTCCTGGCGGATGACCGGGATCTCGCGGTCCCAGCGCTTCATGTTGCGCACGCCGTTCTTCATGGCGAACACGCCAGGCAGGGCGGCAATGTCCAGTTGCGTTTCCAGGTCGTAGGTGCACTTGGTGGCGTCGGGGTACTGGAACAGGATCAGCGGCAGGCCGCTGGCCTCGTAGATGGCCTTGTACTTGTCCTGCGGTGCGCCCTTCTGGTAGCCGAAGCGCAGCCAGCCGTGCGAGGGATAGACCAGGCCGGCCGAAGCGCCGGCCTCCACAGCGCGCCGGGCTTCGGCGGCCGCCACCTGGGTGCCTTCGAGCGTGATGCCCGCGATGATGGGCAGCTTGTCGTCCACCGCCTTGCGGAAGGCTTCGATGACCTTGAACTGCTCGTCGCGTTCGAGGAAGGTGCCCTCGCCAGCGTGGCCAAGCACGGTCAGGCTCTTGACGCCGTCCACGCTGGCCAGCCAGCGGCCCAGGCGCTGGATGGCCGCGTAGTCGACGGCGCCGTCGCGGGTGAAGGGGGTCACGGGGGCGGGGTTCAGGCCGCGCAGATCAGGAGCTTTCATGGCATTTCCTCAGCAAGGGGTTCGTTCGGCACAGCCGCCGTGCTTTCTGCCCGGTGACCGCCTGGGCGGCGGGGCCCTGCAGGTCCGCCGCCGTGGAACGGACTGTCGGCCAACGCAACCCATAGCGGAACTGTCTGACGGTACATTTCAGACATACGTTTTCCGCATGCCAAGTCCATGAATCCTGCGCTCTGGAAGCTGTTCCTCGACGCCGCCGAAACCGGCAGCCTGAGCAAGGTCGCGCTGCTGCACGGCACCAGCCAGCCGCATGTGAGCCGGCAGATCGCCGAGCTGGAGCAGCGGTGCGGCGGGCGCCTGTTCGAGCGCACCGGCCGGGGTGTCGCACTCACGGCCTTCGGCCAGCGCATCGCGCCCAAGGTGCGGGTCTGGCTGCGCAGCACCGAGCAGCTGGAGAACGACGTCCGCGCCACCGCCGGCCAGACCATGGGCCGCGTGCGCCTGGGCACCATCCCGTCGCTGGCCCACCCCTTCGTGAGCACGCTGTTCGCCCGCCTGCGCCAGCAGCACCCGCTGGTGCAGCTGAGCGTGCGCGAGGGCCAGGGCGCGCAGCTGGAGACCTGGCTGGAGGACGGCAGCCTGGACCTGGCCCTGCTGTTCCGCCACGGCCAGCCCAACGGCAGCGACGCGCTGTCGCTGGCCGAGGCGCAGACCTACCTCGTCGGCCCGGAGGGCGACGCGGTGACCGCGAAACCGACGGTGAAGTTCAGGGCGCTGGACGGCCTGCCGCTGGTGGCCTTCTGCCGCCCCAGCAGCTGGCGCGACCAGCTGGAGCAGGTGGCGCGCCAGCGCGGCGTGCAGCTCAACGTGGTGCTGGAGGCCGATTCGCTCGCGCTGCAGCTGGGCATCGCCTCGCAGGGCGGCGCCTACGCGCTGCTCGGGTCCTACGCCATCGACGTGGCGCGCAGCCAGCACCGCTTCCAGGCCGCGCGCCTGGTGGACCCGCCCATCGTGCGCCACATCGCGCTGGCGCTGGCACGCACCGGCCCGCTCAGCCCGGCCACCCGCGCGGTGATGCAGGAGTCGCTGGCGCTCGCCCAGGAAATGTCGCTGGACCCCGCCCGGGCGGCGCCCGGCGTCACAGCCGCTGGTCGGTCGAAGGCTTCTTCCAGAGGTTGAGGCCGCCGTCCACCGCGTGCTGGTCGATGGCGGCGAGTTCGTCGGCGCCGAAGTGCAGGTTCTGCAGCGCGCCGACCAGCTCGGTGATCTGCTCGGGCTTGCTGGCGCCGATCAGCGCCGAGCTCATGCCCGGATGGCGCAGCACCCAGGCCACGGCCATCTGCGCCAGGCTCTGGCCGCGCGCCTGCGCCATGTCGTTGAGTGCGCGCACATGGACCAGGTTCTGTTCGCTCAGGTGTTCCTGCTTGAACGATCCGCCCCCGGGGCGGTGGATGCGCGCATCCTGCGGCACGCCGTTGAGGTACTTGCTCGTCAGCAGGCCCTGCGCCAGCGGGCTGAAGGCGATGCAGCCCATGCCCTCGGCCTGCAAGGTGTCGAGCAGCGCCTCCTCGACCCAGCGGTTGAGCAGGCTGTACGACGGCTGGTGGATCAGCAGCGGCACGCCCATCTGCCGCAGGATGGCCGCGGCCTCGCGCGTCTTGCCGGCCGAGTAGCTGGAAATGCCCACGTACAGCGCCTTGCCCTGCTGCACCGCCGTGGCCAGCGCGCCCATGGTTTCTTCCAGCGGCGTGTCGGGGTCGAAGCGGTGGGAATAGAAGATATCCACGTAGTCCAGCCCCATGCGCTTCAGGCTCTGGTCCAGGCTGGCCAGCACGTACTTGCGCGAGCCACCGCCCTGTCCGTATGGGCCGGGCCACATGTCGTAGCCGGCCTTGCTGGAGATGATGAGCTCGTCGCGGTAGGGCCGGAAATCGCGCCGCAGGTGTTCACCGAAATTGGTCTCGGCGCTGCCGGCGGGCGGGCCGTAGTTGTTGGCCAGGTCGAAGTGGGTGATGCCGGCGTCGAAAGCGGTGCGCAGCATGGCGCGCTGCGTTTCCATCGGCGTGGCATCGCCGAAGTTGTGCCACAGGCCGAGAGTGATGCTAGGCAGCTTCAGGCCGCTCTTGCCGACGGTGCGGTAGGGCATGCGCTCGTAGCGCTGGGGGTGGGCAGTGTACATGATGCGTCTCCTGGTGTTCGGTGACCGCACTCTACCCAGTAACCTCGCGGTAACCGGCACCACCGGCCGAACAACCCTTCGCCCCCGCCCCGGGGCGGGCCCCCGCAGGTCAACCCATCAGACGGGTCAGCGCTTCCTGGTACTTGGCGGCAGTCTTCTCGATCACCTCGCGCGGCAATCGCGGCGCGGGCGGTGCCTTGTCCCAGGGCTGGCCGTTGACCTTGGCGGTCTCCAGCCAGTCGCGCAGGAACTGCTTGTCGAAGCTGGGCGGGTTGCTGCCCACGGCGTACTGGTCGGCCGGCCAGTAGCGCGAGGAATCGGGCGTCAGCACCTCGTCCATCAGCACCACGGTGCCGTTCTTGTCCAGGCCGAACTCGAACTTGGTGTCGGCAATGATGATGCCCTTCTTCAGCGCGATCTCGGCCGCGGCCTTGTACAGGGCAATGGCCTTGTCGCGGATCTGCGCGGCGATGTCGGCACCGACCATCTCCACCGTCTTCTCGTAGGTGATGTTCTCGTCGTGCTCGCCCATCTCGGCCTTGGCGGCCGGGGTGTAGATCGGCTCGGGCAGCTTGGACGCGTTCTGCAGGCCCTCGGGCAGTGGCACACCGCAGACCGAGCGGCTCTCCTGGTATTCCTTCCAGCCACTGCCGGCCAGGTAGCCGCGCACCACAGCCTCCACCGGAATGGGCTTGAGGCGCTGCACCAGCATCGAACGGCCGGTGACCTGGGGCGCCTCTTCGGCCGAGACCACGCTCTCGGGCGCGTCGCCGGTGAGGTGGATGGGGCAGATGTTCAGGCCCTTGGGGCCGAGCTGGTCGAACCAGAACAGGCTGAGCGTGGTCAGCAGTTCGCCCTTGCCGGGGATCGGCTCGCCCATGATCACGTCGAAGGCGCTGATGCGGTCGGACGCCACCATCAGGATGCGGTCGTCGCCCACGGCGTAGTTGTCGCGCACCTTGCCGCGTGCGAGCAGGGGCAGGGACTTGAGGGCGGAGGTGTGCAGGGCGGTGCTCATGATCGGTCGCGGAGAAAGTGACAGACAAGAAAAAAGCCCGGTGACCGAACAGTCAACGGGCTTTGAACCATTCCGGCGGATTATCGCAGGTCGGTCCCGGCGGGATCAGACCACCTTCTGAGCCAGCTCGCCGCTGGCGTAACGGGCGGCCATCACGGAGAGCGTCTCGCCCTTGATCTTGGCGCCCTGGCCTTCGCAGCCGAATTCCAGATAGCGCTGCTTGCACACCGCCTTGGCCGCTTCGCGGGCGGGTTTGAGCCATTCGCGGGCGTCGAACTTCTCGGGGTTCTCGGCCATGAACTTGCGCACCGCGCCGGTCATGGCCATGCGGATGTCGGTGTCGATGTTGATCTTGCGCACGCCGTGCTTGATGGCTTCCTGGATCTCGGCCACCGGCACGCCGTAGGTTTCCTTCATCGCGCCGCCGTACTGGTTGATGATGGCGCGCAATTCCTGCGGCACCGACGACGAACCGTGCATCACCAGGTGGGTGTTGGGGATGCGGGCGTGGATTTCCTTGACGCGGCTGATGGCCAGGATGTCGCCGGTGGGCGGGCGGCTGAACTTGTAGGCGCCGTGGCTGGTGCCGATGGCGATCGCCAGCGCGTCCAGCTGGGTGGCCTTGACGAACTGGGCGGCCTCTTCGGGGTCGGTCAGCATCTGGGAATGGTCCAGCTTGCCTTCGGCGCCAATGCCGTCTTCCTCGCCGGCATCACCGGTTTCCAGGTTGCCCAGGCAGCCGAGTTCGCCTTCCACGGTCACGCCGGTCTTGTGGGCCAGTTCGACCACCTTGCGGGTCACGTCGACGTTGTAGTCGAAGCTGGCCGGCGTCTTGCCGTCTTCCATCAGCGAGCCGTCCATCATCACTGAGCCGAAACCCAGCCCGATGGCGCCTTCGCAGACCTTGAGGCTGGTGCCGTGGTCCTGGTGCATCACCATCGGGATGTGCGGGTACATCTCGGCGGCGGCCTGGATCAGGTGCTTGATGAAGGCTTCCCCGGCGTATTTGCGGGCGCCGGCCGAGGCCTGCAGGATGACGGGTGCGCCGACCTCGTCGGCCGCGGCCATGACGGCCTGCACCTGCTCCAGGTTGTTGACGTTGAACGCCGGAATGCCGTAGCCGTTGGCCGCAGCGTGGTCGAGCAGTTCGCGCATGGAAACGAGCGCCATGAGGATCCCCTAGTCAAAGTTGGTAACCGGTCTGTAACTCCAGGGATTTTAAGGCGCCCGGCCTTGCGTGCCGATGACAGGCGGTTCAGGCCGCCCGGCAGATCTTCAGCGTGTTGGTGCCGCCCGGCGTGCCCATGGGCTCGCCCACGGTGATGGCGTAGACGTCGCCCTTCTGCATCACGCCGCGCGCCTTCAGGTCGGCCTCGGCCTCGGCCAGCGCGGTGTCGCGGTCGGCGCTGGTGTCCACCAGCAGTGGCCGCACATTGCGGTAGAGCGTCATCTTGCGCTGCGAGGACAGCTTGGACGTGACCGCATAGATCGGCATGCGCACGCTGTGGCGGCTCATCCAGAGCGCGGTCGAGCCCGACTCGGTCAGCGCCACGATGGCCTTGGCCTTGAGGTGGTGCGCGGTGAACAGCGCGCCCATGGCTATGGCCTGGTCGATGCGGGTGAAGGTCGCTCCCACGAAGTCGTCTTCCAGCGGGTCGTGGTCGGTCTTTTCGGCCTCCTGGCAGATGGCGGCCATCTGCTCCACGGTCTCCAGCGGGTACTTGCCGGCCGCGGTCTCGGCGCTGAGCATCACGGCGTCGGTGCCGTCGAGCACGGCGTTGGCCACGTCGCTCACCTCGGCGCGCGTGGGCACCGGGTTGACGATCATGGACTCCATCATCTGTGTCGCGGTGATGACCACCTTGTCCATTTCGCGGGCCATCTTGATCATGCGCTTCTGCAGGCCCGGCACCGCCGCGTTGCCCACCTCCACCGCCAGGTCGCCGCGCGCGACCATGATGCCGTCGGACACCCGCAGGATGTTGGCCAGCTCGGGGATCGCCTCGGCGCGCTCGATCTTGGCGATCAGGCCCGGCTTGTGGTTGTACTGCGCCGCGGCCATGTTGCACAGCTGGCGCGCCAGTTCCATGTCGGTCGCGTTCTTGGGGAAGCTCACGGCCACGTAGTCGGCCATCAGGCTCATGGCGGTCTTGATGTCCTCCATGTCCTTGGCGGTCAGCGCGGGCGCGGTCAGGCCGCCACCCTGCTTGTTGATGCCCTTGTTGTTGGACAGCTCGCCGCCGAGCTTGACCGTGGTGTGCACGGCATCGCCGATCACCTTGTCCACCGTCATCACGATCAGGCCGTCGTTGAGCAGCAGGGTGTCGCCGGCCTTCACGTCGCGCGGCAGCTCCTTGTAGTCCAGGCCCACACCGGCGATGTCGCCCGGCTCGGTGCGCGAGGCGTCGAGCACGAAGGGCTGGCCGGGTTCGAGCATCACCTTGCCTTCGGCGAACTTGCCGACGCGGATCTTGGGGCCCTGCAGGTCGGCCATGATGCCCACCTCGCGGCCGGCGCGGCGCGCAGCCTCGCGCACGAGGTTGGCGCGGTCAATGTGGTCCTGCGCCTTGCCGTGCGAGAAGTTCAGCCGAACGACGTTCACGCCGGCGCGGATCATGGCTTCAAGCAGGGCGGGGTCGCTGGACGCAGGACCAAGGGTGGCGACGATTTTGGTGGCGCGCTGGGGCATATGAGGTGTCTCCGTTGTAACTTGGTTTCAATTGTCCATGAAACGGGTTACTGGGTGGGTACAGGTTCCAGCAGCGCCCGGGCCAGTCCGAGGTACCGGGCCTGGTCGACCAGCACCGTGCCTTCGTTGTACACGTGCAGCAACACGTCGGGCCGGAACTGGTCGATCACGACCGACCGCACATGCCGGCGCTGCTCCGGACTGAGCCGGGACAGGTGGTTCATCGACAGGTACCAGACCTCGGCGAAGTAGCGCGCCAAGGGTTCGGTGATGTTGTCGCCAAACGAGTCGCCGATGATGACCAGCGTGGGCCGGCGCTGTCCCGCGGGCAGTTGCCAGGCCGAGCGCACACGGGCGACCTGGAACAGCAGGGCGGCCTCGGCGGCGAACTCGGGGAAGCAGGCCGGGTCGTTGTGGCACACCAGCACCTGCCCATCCGGATACACCGGCACGAGGGTGGTGTCGCGGTGCTCCACGCCGGGCGCCAAGCCCTGGAGGTCGAATGCGGTCTCCCGCGGCTCAAGCGCGACCTCGTAGCGACGGGGCATGCCCCACTGGCCTTGTGCCAGCCAGTCGGCGGCGACGGCAGCACCATGAAAGTCCCAATGCAGGTTCCAGGGACGGTAGACCGGGTCCACCCCATCGACCTGGCGCATCGCATCGATGGGGTAGAACAGCCGGTCCGCGATCTCGGGCTGCTGCGCCAGTCGGCCAACCAAGGATTCGGCCGGCGGCTGACCACTGGCGCATTCCACCTGCAGCCAGCGGGGCAACAACCGAGGCCGCAGGCGCGACTTGTCGGGGGCGATCATCAGGTAGCTCCGGGGCAGCTCGGCACGTGTCGCTGCCAGCAGGTCCGCGACCCGCTGGCCGACCACCGGCAGCTTGATGCGTTCGGCCCCGCACATCACCCGCAGCGAGCTGCCCGCGGTGTCGCCGAACACGTTGTAGAACACTTCGCCCGCCTGACCGGGGACCAGATCGGCGGACAGAAAATCGCCGAACAACCGATGGCGCCAGCGGTGGCTGGCCTCCAGCAGTTCGCCACGCAGACCGAAATGGTCGCGCATCCAGGCCTGCGTCCTCACCGGCAAGGTGCTGCCCTCGTCCAGGGTGCGGGGCCAGCCCGGTGCCGGTGCGAGTGTCCGGTTTTCCAGCGGCGCCTCGTGCGGCGGCCGGAACAGGTGCACCAGCAGCGGCGTCAGCAGCAGGGCGCACCACAGGGCCAGCACCAGGGCATTTGCGCGGCGGGTCGGCAGGGCCTTCATGCTCAGAAGCGGAAGTAGAGGAAGGGGTTGTGGCTGCCGGACGCCAGGCTCATCGCACCGAGGACCAGCACCAGCGTGAGGAAAACCCAGCGCACCGGAGCCCAGCGCGGGCGCACGAAGTGCCCCCCGCCGAGCCAGCGCGACAGGGGCAGCATCGATGAGAAGGCCAGCAGCACCACCAGCACCGTGTATACGTCCAGAAAGCGGCCTGGATGCAGGGCGCCGGCCGCGGCGGACGACCCGCCGGCCATGGCGGCATAGACCGTTCCGACCTGCGCGAAGTCCACGGCGCGGAACATGACCATGCCGATGACGAAGGCCAGCCAGGCGTAGAGCTGCTGGCACACACGGGGCCAGCGCGCCGTGATCCTGCCCAGCCCCAGCCGCTCCAGCACGATGAGTCCGCCGTTGTAGAGCCCCCAGCAGACGAAATTCCAGCCGGCCCCGTGCCACAGGCCGCAAAGCCCGAACACGATGAGGATGTTGGCGATGGTGCTGCCCCCGCCGCGGCGGCTGCCCCCCAGCGGGGTGTACACGTAGTCGCGCAGCCAGGACGAGAGGCTGATGTGCCAGCGGCGCCAGAACTCGCGCACCGACAGGGCGTGGAACGGGAAACGGAAATTGCGGGGAAACGAGAACCCCAGCAGCAGCGCCAGTCCGAGCGCCATGTGGGAATAGCCCGAGAAGTCCAGGTACACCTGGAACGCGTAGGCGATTGCGCCCAGCCAGGCCATGGCGGTGGTCAGCGCATGGCTGTCGATCTGGTAGATCGCGTCGACCACGCTGCCCAACGGGTTGGCCAGCAGCAGCTTCTGCCCCAGACCGATGATGAGCAGTTCCATGCCGAAGCGAAGGCGGGCCATGGTCGGGTGGCGCCGGATCAGTTGCCGCCGGATGGCGGCGTACCGGACGATGGGACCGGCCAGCAGATGGGGGAACAGCAGGATGTAGTTGGTCAGCCGGGAGAGCTTGCGTTCGACGGGCAACTGGCCGCGGTAAATGTCGACCAGATAGGACATGGCGTGGAAGGTGAAGAACGAGATGCCCACCGGCAGGACGGGCACCGACCCGGGCTCGATGGACACCTGCCAGCCCAGGTCGTGCAGGGTGTCGGCCAGGAAACCGAGGTACTTGAAGGCCACGAGCAGCGAGAGCTGGAACAGCAGCGACACCACCAGCACCCAGCGCTGGCGGTCCCGGCGGTCTGCCTCGCGGCCGAGCGCGAGGCCGCCGAGGTAGCACCCGGCCAGCGACGCTGCCAGCACCCATGCGTTCCGGAGTTCACCCCAGGCATAGAACACGGCGCTGCCCACCAGCAACACCGCGTTGTGGCGGCCCGAGACCTGGTAGACCAGCAGGAATATCGGCAGGAAGTAGAAGAGGAACTCGACGGAGCTGAAGATCATTCGTCGTGCGGCCGAACCGCCGTCAGCACGGCGAAGTCGGAGCCGATCTGACCTTCGGCCATCAGCTGGTCCTCCAGCGCGAAGAAGCGGTCAAGATGGGCCATGTCTTCGGCGCTGGACTCGCTGAAGTTCTGCGCGATGTCGCTCAGCCCGATGTGCAGCAAGGCCCCGCCAAGGTCGCGCCGGTCCAGCACGCGGAAGTGCTTCTCCAGCGTGGGAATGATCTGCGAGGAACGGATCGCCTCGGACGGATCGCAGGCGATCACGTCGGCCGCACGCGGACGCTCCCGGGGCCCCCGCACCACGCCGTTGGGCAGGCGGTGGTAGCGCTCGGGAAGGGTCTGCAGGAAGGCGTTCATGTGGGACAGCTGGGCATCGGTCCACTGGAAGCGGTCGGGCCCGACGTACTCGTGCAGATGGAAGATACCGCCCGGGCGCAGCGCCCGCCGGACCATGCGGAACAGGCGGTCCAGGTCGTTGACGTGGTGGATCGACTGGAAGCCGACCACCAGGTCGCAGGACGCTTCGGGCAGCTCCAGCCGCTCCAGATCGGCCACGTGGTAGTGCAGCTGGTCCAGCCCCATGTCGGCGGCCCGTGCGCGCGCACCGGCAATCGCGCCTTCGGCGATGTCGTAACCATCGATCCGGCTGGCCAGCCCGATCTGCGCGAAACCGCGCTCCAGGGCCCCGAACCCGCAGCCCAGGCTGACCAGGCGCGGCACAGGGAGGCTCCAGCCCAGACGGGTCAGCGTGTCCTTCAGATGGATGTACACATCCGTGCCTTCTTGGCCGGTGGCCTTGTGGTGGAGGCGTGCCATGACCCTCGGATGCGCCATCCAGTTCATGCCCTGGATGTCCTGGCGCTGCGACGGTGACACGCTCCAGGCCTCCGACACGCGCGCCTGTTCATTCCCGGGCGCCAGATCGACCGGCCGGCCCGACGACTCACACGCTTCGCGCAGCACGGCCCGCACCGTCGCGTCAAACGCCTGCGGAGCGCAGTCCCGCTCCACGGCCGCCAGCGCCGCCTGGCGGGTCTTCTGCCACAGGGCGGCATCGAAGTAGAGCCGCGCGCAGGCCTGGGCGAAGTCCTCGGCGCTGTCCGCACCCAGCAGGGCACCCTGCCCGGCCCAGCCGAGCTGCGTCGCCACCAGTCCGCTGGCCACCACCGGCACGCCCTGCGCCGCCGCCTCCTGGACCTTGAGGGGGATGCCGGCCGCAAAGCGGGTGGGCGCGATGAACACGCGGGCCTGTTCATAGAAGTGCCGGATGTCCTCGACACGGCCATGGAACACCACCCGCGGTCCGCCCAGCGCCTGCTGGAGGCTCTCGCACGGGCTGCCCACGAGGTGGAGCACATAGCCTTCGCCGATCAGCTGGTCCAGCCGGGGCATGACCTCGCGCACGAACCAGCACACCGAATCGGCGTTGGGCGAACCCTCCTCCGCCAACCGGCCGACAAACAGCAGGTGGCGCCGCTCGCTGTGACCCTGGGGCGTGGGCTGCGCGGCAATGCCGTTGCCCAGCACCCGCACGTCCTGGCAGCCCGCCTGGCGGAACCGCTCGGCTTCGGCCTCGCTCACGGCGAAGACGTGGCGGGCCGCCTCGGCCAGCTGCAGTTCGCGGGTCAGCGCAGCCGCACCGTCTTCCTCCGGTGCCGGCTCGCCCAGCACCTGGGCGCGCAGCGTTTCGCGGGTGGCGAAAATCGCCTCGGCGTCGTAGACCAGCGCGGTGCCGGGCAGGAAGGCGGGAACCTCCCGGCAGGCGCGGAGAAAGCGGTCCATGTTGTGCGGCCGGCTGACGATCACCGCGTCGTAGTACCCGCAGCGCTCGCGCAGGAAGTCGGCCAGCCCGTCGATGCCGCGACCGGCCATGATCTCCACCTCGCGCGGCAGCACCTCGTAGGCCTCCACCAGGTCGACCTGCGGGCAGGTCAGCGGGTAATGGCTGACGAAGGCACCGGCTTCGTGCAGGCTGTGGACGAGCTGGCGCGCCCGCGGGAAACCAGAGCCCAGCGACGGGACGGGGATGCGGTCGTCGACCACCAGCACGCGCGGCTGCGTGGCCGGGCGCTGGCGTGCCTCGATGGCGCGTGTTCCGTGGGGCCGGTGCCCCCGGGCCAGCACCTGGGCGTGGCGGTCGACGAAGACCGCCCGGTGCGCCTGCATGAGCCCCACCGCGGTCTGCTCACTCTCCGAACTGCCGAACTCGTAGTGCAGGATCTCGACCTGCGGCTCGTACACCACGGTGTGTCCGGCCTGGTGCAGGCGCATGCAGAAGTCGGTCTCTTCGTAGTAGGCCGGCGCGTACGCCGGATCGAACCCGCCCAGCGCCTCGAAAAGAGCGCGTCGCACCATGAGGAAGGCCCCCGAGCAGTAGTCCACCTCGCGACGGAACTGGAACGCGGCGTCGTCCGGGTCCTCGCCCCGGCCGTATCCCGAGCAACTGCCATCGGCCCAGACGATGCTGCCCGCCTCCTGGAGGCGGCCGTTCATCAGCACCACCTTGCCGCCCACCGCACCGACGCGCCCCCGGCCGTCGAGCAGGGCCAGCGCCGCCCGGATCGATCCGGGTTTGAGCTGGGCATCGTTGTTGAGGAACAGCAGGTGCTCACCCCGGGCGTGGGTGGCCCCCAGGTTGGCCGCGCGCAGGAAATGCAGGTTCTCGTCCTGAGCCAGCACCCGGGCGCCGCGCACCCTGGCCAGCAGGGTGGCGGTGGCATCGGTGGATGCGTTGTCGATCAGGAGCACCTCGCAAGGGGCCTCGATCGCCTCCACCAGCGACGCCAGGCACTTGAACGTCAGTTCGGCCTGGTTGTGCAGCACCACGACGATGGAGACGCGGGGTGTTTCTGCGGTGGGCAAGTGCAGCTCGTGCCCGTCCTGCAGAAACCGCGCGAGCTCGTCCTGGCTGCGCTGGCGGAACGCCAGCTTGGCATCTTGCACCGCCGCGGGCGGCTCGACCACGACCGGGGCCGGGGCAGGCGTGGCCGGCCACGGCCGGTCCAGCGGCCTGAGGGGGAAGCCACGGTCCTCGTGTCGGCCGTGGACCTCGAAGTGGTACAGCGCATTGAGTCCGGCCTGCGCCACATCCGGGTGGGCCTCCAGATAGGCCCGGGTGGAGAACCAGGGCCCGGGGTCCCGGCCTTCCGACAGGCCGCCGAACAGCGCGTAGTGCACGGCGGCGTCGACCCCGGCGTCGGCCACATCGGCGTGGGCCGCCAGGTACCAGGCCGCGTCGAAGAATGCCGAGCGGCGCACGGTGTCGATCACCGGCTGCTGCGGGTCCGGTGGCTCGCGCCGGCCCAGCCGCCGCTGCAGCCGCTGCAGGACGCCCGGCCTGTCGGCGGCAGGCCCTCGCTCCGGGGGCGCGAGCAGCGTGGACAGCAGCTGGCGCAAAGCGGGCTCGGCGGTCTCCAGGGTCTGGGCCAGCGCGCGC
The DNA here is from genome assembly GCF_001592285.1 of Hydrogenophaga pseudoflava NBRC 102511. Classification (GTDB taxonomy): domain Bacteria; phylum Pseudomonadota; class Gammaproteobacteria; order Burkholderiales; family Burkholderiaceae_C; genus Hydrogenophaga; species Hydrogenophaga pseudoflava. The sequence continues at coordinate 161,635 of NZ_BCWQ01000010.1, forward strand.
TGCTGCAGCGTCAGGGTGGCGATGGTCTGGCGTGCTTCGGTCAGGCCATGCTCCACCAGCGCACGCTCCTGGCGCGCGGTTCTCATCTCCCCTTCCAGCCGGGCCAGCTTGCGCAGCGAGGCATCCCGCTCGCCAGCGTCCTGGCGCTGCGCCTGAACGGCCGCCCGCTCCCGTGCGAGTTCCCCGTCCAGACGCGCCACGGCGGCCTGCGCCCGGTCGCGCTCGCTGCTCACCTGGGCGCGCGCAGCGACCAGGGCGTCGACCTGCAGCGCGAAGGAACGCTCCATCTCACGTTCATTGGCGTGGCCAAGCCAGCGGGCGCCCGCCGCGGCGAAGCGCTCCCGGATAGCGACGCCTTGTGCCGTCGATGCGGCGTTGCACAGCTGCGCGACAGCCGCCGGCATGGCCCGCCCGGGGGCCACCACGCCCAGGCCGTTGCCGTGCAGGAATTCGAAGTGGGGATGGCGGCCCGCCAGCTCGCTGAAGAAGCGGTGCACGCCGAAGTCGTCCCGGCGCACATTGGTGTCGTGGAACAGGACCACGGCGCGCTCGGACAGCTTGGGCCGCCAGGTTTCGTAGTCGTGCCGCACGGCTTCGTAGGTGTGGAAGCCGTCGATGTGCAGCAGGTCGATCGAGCCGTCGGCGAAGTGCGCGACCGCGGTGTCGAAGTCGGCCCGGATGAGTTCGGAGAACCCGCCGTAGTGGGCGTCGTTGAAGGCCTGGACGTCGCGGTAGACCGCCTCGTCGAAAAAACCGGCATGTGCGTCGCCCTGCCAGCTGTCCACCGCGAAGCAGCGGGTGGGCAGACGGTGCTGCAGCACGGCGTCGCAGAAGGCGGCATAGGACACGCCATGGTGGGTGCCCAGTTCCACCAGCAGTCGCGGTTCGGTCGCCTGGACGATCCAGAACGCAAAAGGCACATGGCCCCACCACCCGCTGGGTTTGCCCAGGCGCCGGGGTGTCCGGAAAAGGCTGTCCAGCGCAGGTGAGAGCAGTGGCTCCAGCAGGCTGGCGTCAGAATCGTGCATCAGGGTTCCTTGGTGTCGGTTGCTGCGGCGGCCAGGCGCGCCGCGCCACGACGGTGAACATCGGGACCATGGCGCCGTCGACATCCCGCTTCTGGTGGTGGATGCTGAGCCGCGCGTCGGGAAATCCCAGCAGCCCCAGGGACTGGATGACAAAGGCGGGCGTCAGTGCCCACCAGGTGTGCACCTGCGGGATCGCGGGGTCCGCCAGCAGGCGGCAGACCGGCAGATCCCCGAGGTTGGCGTCGTACACCTCGGTGACGATGAGGGTGTCGCGGACCCGGCGCGCCAGCTGCTCCATGACCGAGAACGGCGAACGGCAGTGCAGCAGCACCGAGGCCAGCAGGCCGATGTCGAATGGCCCCTCCGATTCGGGCAGGGCGTCCAGATGCGCCACGATCAGCCGGACCCGGGAGGCGCGGGCATGGTGCAGGTACTGGAACGACTGGCGCACCCCCGTGATGACGTGGGCAAACTCCTGGCGCCAGCCGGCAACGTCGAAACCGGGCACGGGGGCCACATCCCAGAGGTGCTCCATGGGCGGCTCCAACGCCGTGACCCGGGCGCCCGCGGCCTCCATGTGAAAGCTCAGGAAGCCGCTGGCCGGCCCTACTTCGAGCACCGAGCGCCCCGCGAAGTCGACACCGCCGAGATACGCATCCACGTTCGGGCGCAGGTCCCATTCCCCCTTCACCGACTCGCCGCCGGGAAGGTCCACCGAGTGGTAGAAGCGGCACTGCGACAGCGCGGGCGGTTCCGCTGCTGCGGGTGTCGCAGGTGCAGCCGGCAAGGTGGCCGGCGCTGGCATGGCGACGCGCAGCGCCGCCGCTTCAGGAAGAGGTGCCGGATCGGGCAGGCCCTGGACCAGGCTGCGGTGCTGCAGCCAGCGCTTGAGCGCGCTCTTGAGGTTCCACCAGGGGCCATGGTCGGGCTTGCGGCAGACCAGCACGGAGTCGTGCCAGACATCGCTGCCGTCGTCATGGCCCTCGTCCTGCCACTGGGTCTTCACCTGAACGGGATCGAGCTGGGCAAAACGGGCGAGGGACTCCATGCCGTCGGGGTAGAACCGCCAGCAATCCACCGGGTACCGGTGCTCCGGCCCGCTGGACGGCGCGATGACGATGCACAGGCCGCCCGGCTTGAGCACGCGGGCCACCTCGAGCATGGTGATCCACACGTAGCGGATGTGTTCGAAGGCCTGCCCGGACACCAGCACATCGACCGAGCCGCTGGCCACCTCGCGCCACGTGTAGGGCGTCTTGAGCACCAGGTCCACGTTGTCGCCGGGCACCATGTCCAGCCCGGTGTAGCGCCAGTTCGGGGAATCGAACAGGTCGCGGTACGAACCGTTCACGTCCTGGCTGCCCAGGTCGTGGATGACCAGCGGCTCCCCGCGACGCGCGCCCAGGTACTGTTCAACAAAAAGGCGCATCTTGTCGCGGGAACTCGTGTGCATGGATTCAGTCGGCGGGGGGATGGAGTCGGTACAGCCAGGCGTCGGGCCAGTAGGTGAGCGCCTCTTCAACAAAGGCCTCGTTGTAGAGCGCTGCGGGCCGGCGAAGCTCGAATTCGGGGTGTTCGGCCGCGTAGGCGCGCGCCGCCGCGGCCGGATTGTCCTCAAGCCAGTGCGCCTGGCCCCCGGGCGTGTCCGCGAGATGGGCCATGACACCGTCGGTCGCGACGATGTAGGAACCCGGTGTGACCAGCGGGCCGTAGGCGTCCAGTTCCCGGCGCACATGCGCCTTGCTGTGGTCGCTGTCGAGAAACACGAACACCGTCTGGCCCGGCCCCACGGAACGGCGCACCCGGTCCACCACCGCCGCAGAAGCCGAGTCGCCCTCGATCAGGGTGATGAGGTCACCCAGCGGGCAGGCGTTCACCGCCTCGCGCAGCTCCGGGGGTATCTGTATGTCGATCGAGATCACCCGCCCGCGCCCCAGCGCCCGGCACAGCGAGGCGAAGAAGACGGCGCTGCCGCCGCGGTTGACGCCGGTCTCGATGATGACGTCGGGACGCACGCTGGCGATCACCTCCTGCAGCCGCAGCACATCTTCCGGCAGCTGCCAGAGCTGGAAGCCCAGCCAGGAAAACGACTGCCAGTGCAGGAGGTTCCACTCCTGCCTGAGCCAGACCTGGGACACCACCCGGAAGGCCTCGGACGAGTACAGCGGCAGTCGCTTCGGGGTTTCATCGCCGGCCTGGTACTCCAGGGACTGGGCGTCGGTGTCGATGGTGATCTTCATGCCGGCTTTTTTTCCGCGCGCAGTGTACCCGGCGCCTCTGTTTCGCAGACGCCAGCGCGGCGCCCGCGCGCGCCCTTCAAGGCCCGCCGTCTCGCAGGTTGTCCTGCATGTGGCGCAGCGCGCGCAGCAGCGCCTGCCGTTCCGGCGCCTCCAGCCCGCGGGCGGCTCGGGCCGCCACCTGGCGGCGGTGGCGCATGACGGACTCGTGCCGGTGTTGCGCCGCTTCGGTGGGATAGAGCCGGATCACCCGGCGGTCGTGCCCGTCCGGCCGGGCCACCAGCAGGCCCTTGTCCTTGAGCACCGCGATGAGGCGCGCCAGCTGGCCCTTGTCCCGCCCCGCGTGCTGCACCAGATCGGTCTGCGTGCTGCCCGGGTGGCGCACGAAGAAGCCGAGCGCCCGCCCTTCCATCGGCCCCAGCCCATCGTCGGGCATGTGGCGCAGCAGCTGCGCGCGGGCCAGGTGCATCAGGTCGTGCACCGCCTCCATCAGATCGTCATCGGACAGCTTCGACATATTGGTTGACTCCATCAACTTGCTTTGACAGAATGGATGACATTATCAATCAATTCACCCATCCCATGTCCCATCCTGTTCCCACCGAGCACCCACCCGGCCCGACGCGCCGCGTGCGCCACGAACTGCTGCGCCGCGACGTGCGCGTGCGCCATGTCCGGCCGCTCGGCCCAGGCCTGCTGGCCGTGACCTTCGGCGGGCCGGCGCTGGCCAGCTTCGTCTCGCTCTCCTTCGACGACCACGTCAAGTTCATCTTCACCGACGCCGACGGACAGGAACACCGGCGCGACTACACGCCGCGCCATTTCGACACGGTCCGCCAGGAGCTGACCCTGGTGTTCGCGTTGCACGAAGGGGGCGCGGCCAGCGCCTGGGCGCAGCGCGCCCGGGCGGGCGACGCGGCGGTGATCGGCGGCCCCCGCGGCTCCATCGTCATTGCGGACGACCTGCCCTGGTACCTGCTGGCCGGTGATGCGACGGCGCTGCCCGCCATCGCGCGGCGGCTCGACGAACTGCCGGCGGGCACCCCCACCACGGTGCTGCTGCACACCCCGCACGAGCAGGACCAACAGGCGCTGCCTGAGCGCCCTGGTCTGAACCTGCGCTGGTTGCCGTCCGGCGAGGCGCTGTGCGACGCCATGCGCACGGTGGACCTGCCCGCAGGCGACGGATTTGTCTGGTGCGCGGGCGAAGCCGCATGCATGGGGCGGCTGCGCGACATCCTGCTGAACGAACGCGGACGGCCACGCAGCCACGTCAAGGTCTCGGCCTACTGGAAGCCCGGCGCCAGCGACTTCCACCAAGACCTGGCCTGACGGGGCGTCAGGCACTATCGGCCAGCGACCTCGGCCGGTGCCCGGCTCAGGTCGTTGTTCTGCGTCACCAGCACCAGCAGCAGGCGCATGAACTCGGTGCGCTGCCGCGGGGTGAGCGGCGCCAGGATCTGCTCCTGCGCGCGCAGCATGGCGGGCACGGTGTCGGCCAGGCCCTGCTCGCCCGCGGGCGTCAGGAACAGCTGGCGCGCGCGACGGTCCTGCGGCGACAGGCGCCGCTCCAGCCAGCCGCGCGCCTCCAGCCGGTCCACCACGCCGCCGGTGGTGGAGGTGTCCAGCGCGATGCTGCGCGCCAGCGTGCGCTGGTCGATGCCGGGCTGGTTGCCCACCACCTGCAGGGCGGCGTACTGCACCGGCGTCACACCGAGCTCGCCCGCCTCCTGCAGAAAGATGCCGACCGAGATCTGGTGCAGGCGCCGGATCGCGTAGCCGGGCTGCTGGTCGATCTGGATTCCGGCGGGTTCGGGGGTGTCCATGGCAAACAGGGCAAGGGTGGTGGGCAACGGAGATTCGATGATTGACCCAGTCTAACCGCCCTCTTATCATCAGCACACTGATTATTAGCATGCGGCGGGAGCAGATCCGGCCCAAGGAGACAAGACATGAGCCACGCACTCGGCCGACTGGAAGACCTGCCGCAGGACTACCGCGACGACCTGAAGAACCTCAACCTGGTGCCGCTGTGGCCCAGCCTGCGCGCCGTGCTGCCGCCGGGCGTGCCCAAGCGCGCCACGCAGGCCGTGCACTGGCCCTACGCCACGCTCAAGCCGCTGCTGCTCAAGGCCGGCGAGCTGACCCCGATCGAGAAGGCCGAGCGCCGCGTGCTCGTGCTGGCCAACCCCGGCCACGGGCTGGAGAACATGAAGGCCAGCCCCGCCATCTACCTGGGCATGCAGCTGCTGCTGCCGGGTGAGTGGGCGCCCAGCCACCGCCACACGCCCAACGCGGTGCGCATGGTGGTCGAGGGCGAAGGCGCCTGGACCACCGTCGATGGCGAGCAGTGCCCGATGAGCCGCGGTGACCTGATCCTCACGCCCACCGGCCTGTGGCACGAGCACGGCCACGACGGCAGCGACCCGGTGGTGTGGCTGGACGTGCTGGACCTGCCGCTGGTCTATTACATGGAGGCGAGTTACCACATCAACGGCTCGCGCCAACAGGTCCAACAGGGCAGCGGCGACCGCGCCTGGACTCGCGCCGGCGTGGTGCCCACGCAGGTGTTCTCGCGCAGCGGCAAGCGCTACCCGATGCTGCGCTACCCCTGGGTCGACACGCGCGCCGCGCTGCAGGCCATGGCCGCCAACCAGCCGGACCTCGACTGCGTGCAGGTGACCTACGTGAACCCCGAAACGGGCGACGACGCCGAGAACATCCTGGGCTTCTACGCGCTGATGCTCAGACCCGGCCAGACACTGACATTGCCGGCGCGTTCGCCGGCGCAGGTGTTCCACCTGATCGAAGGCGGCGTCGACGTGTCCACCTGCGGCAAGACCTTCGGCCTGGTCGAGGCCGACACCTGCTGCGCGCCCGGCTACGAACCCGTGACGCTGAGCAACCGTTCGGCCGACCAGTCCGCCTTCGTCTTCATCGCCGACGAATCCCCGCTGCACCGCAAGCTCGGTGTGTATGAAACACGCTAGCCCCCGCGCCGGGCTTCGCCCGTCACCCCCTTGCAGGGGGCAACACCTGCGGCCCGGCCAAGCCGGTTCTGCGGTGTTCCCGGCTTGAGCCCTTGGCACTCAACCTTCCATTCCGATCACCATGACCCAATACCTCTTCCCCCCACCCGCCGTCCGCTCCCTGCCCATCCGTGGCCGCACCGAGCGCTTCCCCGTCAACCGCATCTTCTGCGTCGGCCGCAACTACCACGCGCACGCCGTCGAGATGGGCAAGCCGGTGGACAAGAGCGCCGAGCGGCCGTTCTACTTCACCAAGTCGCCGCAGACCCTGGTGGAGAGCGGCGTCACCGTCGCCTATCCGCCTGAGACGAAGAACTACCACTTCGAGATGGAGCTCGTGCTGGCGATCGGCAAATCCGGCTTTCGCGTGAGCGCCGACAAGGCGCACGAAGTGATCTACGGCTACGCCGCCGGCCTGGACATGACGCGCCGCGACCTGCAGCTGTTGGCCCGCGACAAGGGCCGGCCCTGGGACCTGGGCAAGGACATCGAAGAAGGTTCGGTCTGCTCCGAGGTCGTGCCGATGGAAGGCGTGGTGATCGGGCGCGGCGCCATTGCGCTGGAGGTCAACGGGGCAACGAAGCAGTCGTCCGACGTCGACAAGCTGATCTGGAACATCCGCGAAATCATCGCCGACCTGTCGTTGTTCTATCACCTGCAACCCGGCGACCTGGTCTACACCGGCACGCCCGAGGGTGTGGGCGCCGTGGTGCCGGGCGACCGGATCACCGGCCGCGTCGAAGGCGTCGCCGAGGTCGCGCTGACCATCGGCCAGCCCGGGTGAGCGCCCAGCGACGGGCCGCGCACAGGCGCTGACCCGGGCGCCTGCGCCTCAGGTCGCCGGGGCCTGGGCCTGCACACGGCGGATGATCGGCATGTCCTGCTCCAGGATGTGCCCGATCAGCCAGCGGCGCAGGAAGCGTTCGAGGTCCAGGATCGTCAGCCGGCCCTGCTCCAGCTGCAGCTTCATGGCCGACAGCCGCTCCACAAAGCCGCTGTGCAGCCGCAGGTGCTGGGCGTGGGTGGTGGCGTCGGCCTGCTGGCGCAGCATCCACGCTTCCTCGTACCGGAAGTGGTAGTCCGCATAGGTCTGCAGCTGTGCAAGCACCTCGTCCAGCGCCGTCCCCGAATCGGCGGGCTGGATGCTGGCCACGCGCTGGAGCAGCTGGAAAAGCACCCGGTGCTGCAGGTCGATGGCCAGCACCCCGCTGTCCAGCCGGTCGTCCCAGACCAGCGGCCCGTCCGCGTCCTCGTCGGCACCAGGGTTCATCGGCCCCGCACCCTTCCGTCGGTGCGCCGGTGCTGCATTTCCTCGCCGATGGCGCTCAGGGCTTGGGCGTCCAGCAGGCCTTGCGCCGCCGGATAGACGAGGCTCTCCTCCAGGCGGATGTGCTCGTCGTACTGGCCGGCAAAGCGGTCCAGCAGCTGCTCATCGCCGGGCGTCCAGCCGGCCCAGGAAGACGTTGCCGCAGCGTCGGCCACGGCCAGCAGACAGCGCCGCGCCTGGGGCCAGATCTCGCCCATGGCGACATGGTCGGCCTGCAGGCGGCGCACCGCCTGGCGCAGCGCCTCGTCGCCGCGCTGCAGCAGGAGCGGGAACACATGCAGTTCCTCGTCCTCGTGGTGCAGCGGCGCGGCCTGGTCGAAATAGCGCATGACATCGCGCGCCGCCTGGGCCGCCTGTTCGTCGTGGCCACGCGTGGCCAGGTGCTCGCGCAGCTTGCCCAGCAGCCGCAGCATGCGGTGCACCCGCTCGTGGCAGGCGGTCAGCATCTCGAACGGCTGCTCGAACCCCACCCCCGCCGCGTGCTGCCCGGGCTGCGTGATCTGGTGCAGGTGGATGCCGGCCATGGCCGTCAGTCCAGCAGCACCGCGCGACCCTGCGGGTCGAACGGAATGAAGGTCTGGATGCGGCCCTGGCGGATGGACTCCACCATCTTCTGCAGCGGTGCATCGGCGTCGGCGCTGGTGGGGGGCTTGCCGGCGCTGCCCGACATGGCAGCGGCGAAGACCATGCCCCAGGGCTGGCCGAAGCCGGCGGCCTCTTCCTTGAGCTGCTCGAACGAGCTCAGCTCGTCGGGGCTCTTGTCGACGCACATCTGCGGCACCAGCGCACCGCCCTGGCCTTTTTCGAAGGCCGCGCGTTCGGCAGGCGTGGCGTCGTCGGGCAGTTCGATGGCGGCGAACACCATCAGCAGGCGCTGGGGCAGGGGCTGGGCACGCGCGGCGGCGAGCAGGTCGTCAAAGTTGCTGATGTCCATGAAAAATCCGGTGTGGAAAAACGTGTCAGCCAGGGCCGACGGGGTTCAGGGTGCTGACGTAGTCGGCCACCGCGGGGCGCACGGCGGTCTTGCCGTGCGAGAGCGCGGTGCCGATACTCAGAAAACACACGGCCTGTTCGCTCTCGCGCAGGCCGAAGAAGCGGTGCAGCGCAGCCGAACGCACCGATTGCCCGGCCGTGAGCGCCGAGCCGTAGCCCAGGGCGGTGGCCATGAGCAGCATGTTCTGCGCCGCGCAGCCGGCGGAGATCAGCCGCTCGGCCAGGCCGATCTCGGCGTCGCCCTTGGTTTCGTCCACCACCAGCAGGGCCAGAAAGGGCGAGCGGAAACCTTTTTCGCGCGCCTTGGCAATGTCGTGCGGCCCGGCCTCCGGGTCGCGCTCCAGCAGGGCCTGCACGAACACCTCGGCCAGCGCCTCGCGCTGGTCGGCCGGCACGGTGATGAAGCGCCAGGGCAGCAGGCAGCGGTGGTCGGGCGCCGAGGCCGCGGCGGACAGGATGGCCTGCAGCTGCGCGGCGTCGGGGCCGGGTTCGCCCAGGCGGAACGGCAGCACCGTGCGGCGCGCCGACATCAGCTCGGCCGCCAGTTCGGACCAGTCGGCGGTGCCGACTCCATCAGGTGCGCAGGCGTCCATGGCTCACCCCGGCCGGCCGTCGGCGCGCGGCCTGCCGAACCAGTTCGCCAGCCGCCCGCCCCAGACCAGCACCACGCCGGCCCAGGTGAGCGCGGCCGCGGCCAGCCACAGGCCGCTCGCGCCCGGCAGCGTGCCCGCGATGCGCAGCAACACCGCCACCTGCAGCATCCAGAACAGGGTCCACACCGTGGCGTCGGCCACCAGGGCGCGGCCGCTGTGGCCGCAGGCCACGCGCGTGACCATGGCCAGCATGGTGGAGCCGAGGAAGCCCATGGTGAGCGCGTGCAGCGCGCCCAGGCCCAGTGTGGGCACGCCCCCGGCGGCGAGCAGCCACTGCGACAGCCCCGAGAGCAGCAGCGACAGGCCGAACCAGACAAAGCCCACGTGCAGCATGGCCAGCAGTCGGATCTTCAGGCTCTGCACCAGGCCCCAGACCCAGGCCAGCCAGACCAGCACGCCGCCGATGCCCAGTTCCAGCGCACCGCGCAGCAGGCGCCAGGCCGTGCCTTCGCCCCAGCCGGCGAGCATCAGCCACACCGAAGCGACCTCCAGCACCACGGCCGCCAGCATCAGCCAGAGCACCCAGAACGGGCGCCAGACCTCGATCATGGGCAGCACGCCGGAGGTGAAGAAGGGAATCATGCGGTGGGCCACGGCCACGAAGGTGGCGACGATGAAGCCCCACAGCGCCGTGTGCACCAGGGCCAGCGCCACAGACCACTCACCGATCAGCAGCGCCACGCCGATGCCGGCGGCGCACAGCGCGCCCAGCGTGCCGCCCAGCGCCACCACCGTGGCGTGCACCCGGTCGGGCACGCGGCTGGCGCGCCACAGGCGCCAGAACCGCAGGTTCTGCGTCCCCAGGCCGGCCGCAGCCAGCAGGGCTCCGGCCACCGCCACGTCCTGGTGCAGGTGCGCGCCCGCCAGCCACACCAGCCAGCCGGTCACCTGCAGGGCCAGCGCGGGCGTGATGGCGCGGGCGTCCGGTGCGTCCACGCCCAGCCACTTGGGGCCGGCGGTGAACAGGAAACCGGCGAAGAACAGCGGCATGAAGCCCAGGGTCATGACCGCGGCGTGGGTCAGCGTGGGCGAGACCGCGTAGGACAGCCCGAACACGCCGCTGGCGCGGTCGACCTGCACCACGGCCCACCAGGCGGCCGAGGCGACCAGCAGCAGCACCCCCGAAAAAAAGGCCAGCCGGTGTGGCGCGCGCCACAGGCTGGCCCATTGCCAGGGCGTGGCGACCGGCGAACCTTTCGGCCGCACCGGCAACGTCCCACGCCCCTCGACGCTCATCCGCAGCTGCCCAGGTGCCCGCAGGAGGTGCAGTAGTCGCAGCCGTCCTTGCGGATCATGGCGTGCGCGCCGCACTCGGGGCACTTCTTGCCGGCCATGACACCCGAGGACATGCCCACCAGCTCCGGCGCGGCCGGGGCATGGGGCGTGGCGACCGCGGCGGTGTCGGTGTGCTGTTTGCGGCGGGCGATGATGTTCTGCAGCGCGAACGCGATGGCGGCCACCTCGGAGTCGTGCCACATCGGCACGTGGGTGCCGTCGGCCTTCTCGTAGGTGCCCAGGCGCACCGGGCCGCGGTCCCAAGCGACCTTGCGCATGTCGGACAGCGCCCGGCCCAGGAAGCCGCCGCGCGCGGCCAGCGAGAGCATGCGCATGGTGGAGGTGATCCACTGCTGCGACTCGCCGTTCTGGCCCACGGGCATGAAGAACTCGATGGCGCGTTCGACCGTGCCCTTGCCGTCGGCGGCGGGCACCGGCAGGAAGGAGACCACGATGTACAGCGTCTTGTGGCCTTCCTGCGTCCAGTACTCGATCTTGTCGGCCACGGCCGAGAGCGCACCCTTGGGACGGCTCTCGATCACGGTGCGCATCGGGTCGACCGGCGCCACCACAGGCGCGGGGGCCGGCTTGGCCTCGGCCACCGGCGCACCGGTGTCGAGCACCGAGCCCAGGATGGTGTTGGGCCGGTAGGTCGCCATGCCCTTGAGGCTGGCGCGCCAGGCCTGCAGGTACAGGTTCTTGAAGTCTTCGTAGGGGTAGTCGCCCGGCACGTTGACCGTCTTGGAGATCGCCGTGTCCACGAAGGGCTGCACCGCTTCCATCATCGCGATGTGCTCGCCGGCCGTCATGGCCAGCGCGTTGACGAAGTACTCGGGCAGGTGGTCCACGTCACCGCCGAGGTCGCGGTAGAGGCGCCAGGCGTGGTCTTCCACCGCGTACTCGCGGGTCGAGCCGTCGTGCTCGCGCTTCTTGCGGCGGTACATCCAGGAGAACGGCGGCTCGATGCCGTTGGAGGCGTTGTCGGCAAAGGCCAGGCTCACCGTGCCGGTGGGGGCGATGGAGAGCAGGTGGCTGTTGCGGATGCCGTGCTTGCGGATGGCCTGGCGGATGGGCTCGGGCAGGCGGCTGGCAAAGGTGCCGCGCTCCAGGTAGCCGTTGGCGTCGAACTTGGGGAAGGCGCCCTTTTCCTTGGCCAGCTCGATCGAGGCGCGGTAGGCCGCGTCGCGCATGTGCTCGGCGATCTGGGCGGCGACCTTGCGGCCTTCTTCGCGGTCGTAGCGCACGCACAGCATGGCCAGGGTGTTGCCCATGCCGGTGAAGCCCACGCCGATGCGGCGCTTGTCCTGCGCTTCCTTGCGCTGCTGCTCCAGCGGCCAGAAGGTCACGTCCAGCACGTTGTCCAGCGCCCGCACCTGGGTCGCGACGGCCTTCTCGAAGGCGGCGAAGTCGAACGAGGGCACACCGCCGAATCCGAAGGCGTTGCGCACGAAGTTGGTCAGGATGATGGGGCCGAGGTCGCAGCAGCCGTAGGACGGCAGCGGCTGTTCACCACAGGGGTTGGTGGCGGCGATGCCTTCGCAGTAGCGCAGGTTGTTGTCCTGGTTGATCTTGTCCAGGAACAGGATGCCGGGCTCCGCGAAGTCGTAGGCCGACTTCATGATGGTGTCCCACAGCTCGCGCGCGGACACGCTCTGGTAGACCCAGAGCCCGTCGGAGCGCTGGTAGGCGCCCTTGTCCATCACCTTGCTGCCGGGCTTCGATTTGTGCACCAGCTCCCAGGGCTGGTCGCCGGCCACGGCTTCCATGAAGGCGTCGCTCACGCCGACCGACACGTTGAAGTTGTTCCAGCGGCCGGGCGTGCGCTTGGCGGTGATGAAGTCCAGCACGTCCGGGTGGTCGATGCGCAGCACGCCCATCTGGGCGCCGCGGCGCGCACCGGCGCTCTCGACCGTCGAACACGACTGGTCGAACACGTTGATATAGGAACACGGGCCCGAGGCCATCGAGTGCGTGCCCTTGACCTCGGCGCCGCGCGGGCGGATGCGCGAGAAGTCGTAGCCCACACCGCCACCGCGGCGCATGGTTTCGGCGGCTTCGCGCAGGGCTTCATAAATGCCCGGGAAACCTTCGTCGTCGAAGCCCTGGATGCAGTCGCCCACGGGCTGCACGAAGCAGTTGATCAGGGTCGCCTGGATGTCGGTGCCGGCGGCGCTCATGATGCGGCCGGCGCCGATGGCACCCGCGTACAGGTTGTCGAGGAATTTGGCTTCCCACTCGGCACGGATCGGCTCTTTTTCCACCGAGGCCAGGGCGCGGGCCACGCGGCGGTAGAGGTCGTCGATGCCGGTCTCCCCGGGTTTCAGGTATTTTTCTTCCAGCACATCGAGGCTGATCGGCTGGGGTTCCCGGAGATTCTGGGCTCCGGGTTGGGGGTCACGCTTCATGCAAGGGCTCCGGTTTTGAAGGCGTCGGATGGTACAGGCTCTGCCGGCAGGGCGCCGGTCACCATCCAGGACACCAGATCATGGACCGAACGGATGTCCTTGCCAAACGGGAGAGTACCCGCCCCGCGGAAGAACAGGCCCCGCTGCTGATCACCCTCCCAGGCGTGGGCCAATTGCTGGTCGATGCAGAACTGGCCCATGTCCGCCTTGCCATCCCGCAATCCGCAATGCGCCAGGCAGTCGAAGGCCATGTTGCAGCGGTCCTTCACGTGCGCCACGACCTTCAGCTTGGGCTCCACGCGCAGGTATTTGTTGAGCCAATGTGTGCGCACACCTCGCGCGGGGAGCCCGGCCACGCTGATGAACTCCACCACATCTTCCGGCGTCGCGTTGGCCAGCACCTGCTTGAAGGCGAGGTCGGCGTCGCATTCCAGCGTCACCGCGAAGGCCGTGCCCATCTGCACCGCGCTGGCGCCCAAACCCTGCAGGCGGATGATGTCCTCGCGGCTGGAAATGCCGCCGGCGGCGATCAATGGAATCTTTCCTTCCAGCCCGGCCGATTTGAAAAATTCCAGGGACTGGGGGATGACGTTCTCAAAATTGAAGCGCGGGTCCTGCAGGTCGGCGACCTTGGCCGCGCCCAGATGTCCCCCCGCCAGCCGGGGGTGTTCGATCACGATGGCGTCGGGCAGGCGGCCTTTTTTCTCCCATTTCTTGACGATCAGCTGCACGCCGCGCGCGTCGGACAGGATGGGGATCAGGGCTGTTTCGGGGTGGTCCTTGGCCAGTTCGGGCAGGTCCAGCGGCAGGCCGGCGCCCACCACCACCGCATCGGCACCACTTTCCAGCGACTGGCGCACATAGATCTCGTAGGCCGACAGGGCCTTCATGATGTTCACCGCCACCATGCCGCGCCCCTGCGAAATCAGGCGCGCGCGCTGGATCTCGCGGTCCAGCGCCACCAGGTTGGCCGCGTTGATGCGCTCTCGCGCGTCGGGTTCCTTGCCACTTTCCAGGTGGCGGGTCTGGGCCATCAGGTCGGGGTGCAGGCGGCGCAGGTCCACCGACGACACGGTGCCCACCCCGCCCAGCGACGCCACGGCGCCGGCCAGGCCGCCCGCCGACACGCCCACGCCCATGCCGCCCTGCACGATCGGCAGCAACTCGCGGCCCCGCAGCCGCCAGGGGTGCATGCCGTTGTCGCCCGCCTGGCGCAGCAGCGCCCGCGCGCGTTCGGCGGTCTCGCCGTCTCCAGGCGCCACCGCCCCCATCACATCTCGTGCATTCATCGTCTGATTTCCCATAGGACGGCGCAAAAAACCGCTGGTGGAGACTACCGGCGACGCCGTCACGCCGCCTTGTTCTGTGTCAAGAATTTCTGCGACGGCCTGGGAAAAAACCCAGTCACCGGCAGGGTGATCCGGACCGACCGGTTTGCGCCAGATCAAGCCATGACGCCCTTGACGCGGGTCAATCGCCGACCGTCGGCGCGCGGCTAAGGTCGCGCCTTCCTTTCGCCGTCCGTCGGCCACCAACCCGTTCACCACCCATGGATCTCGTCTGCCCCGCCGGCAGCCTGCCCGCCCTCAAGGCCGCCATCGACCACGGCGCCAGCTGTGTCTACCTCGGCCTGCGCGACGCCACCAACGCGCGCAACTTCGCCGGCCTGAACTTCGACGACGCCGGCATCGCCAGCGGCATCGCCTACGCGCACCAGCGCGGCCGCCAGGTTTTCATGGCCATCAACACCTACCCGCAGGCCGGCCAGCCGCAGCGCTGGCAGCAGGCGCTGGACAAGGCCGTCACCCTGGGCGTGGACGCCGTCATCCTGGCCGACCCCGGCCTGATGGCCTACGCAGTGCAGCGCCACCCGCAGCTGCGGCTGCACCTGTCGGTGCAGGGCTCGGCCACCAACCACGAGGCGATCAACTTCTACCACCGGCGGTTCGGCATCTCGCGCGCCGTGCTGCCGCGTGTGCTCTCGCTCGAACAGGTGCGCCTGCTGGTGCAGAAGACGCCGGTGGAAATCGAGGTGTTCGGCTTCGGCAGCCTGTGCGTGATGGTCGAAGGCCGCTGCGCGCTCTCGTCCTACGTGACCGGCGAATCGCCCAACACGCACGGCGTGTGCTCGCCCGCCAAGGCGGTGCGCTGGCAGGAAACCCCCAAGGGCCTGGAGTCGCGCCTGAACGGCGTGCTGATCGACCGCTACGCGCCCGGCGAGAGCGCCGGCTACCCGACGCTGTGCAAGGGCCGCTTCGACGTCGAGGACGACCACAGCTACTACGCGATCGAGGAACCCACCAGCCTGAACACCTTGTCGCTGCTGCCGCAGCTGGCGCAGATGGGCGTGCGCGCGATCAAGATCGAAGGCCGCCAGCGCAGCCCGGCCTATGTGGCGCAGGTCACCAAGGTCTGGCGCGAGGCCATCGACAGCTGCGCGGCCCAGCCCCAGCACTACACGCCCAAGGGCCAGTGGATGGCCGCGCTGGACCAGGTGGCCGAAGGCCAGCAACACACCCTCGGTGCCTACCACCGCCCCTGGAAATGACCATGCAACTCTCTCTCGGGCCGCTGCAGTACTACTGGCCGCGCAGCACGGTGTTCGATTTCTACGAGGCCATGGCCGCGACGGCGGTGGACATCGTCTACCTCGGCGAAGTGACCTGCTCGCGCCGGCACGAGCTGCGGCTGTCGGACTGGCTGGATGTGGCGCAGCTGCTGCGCGAGGCGGGCAAGACGCCCGTGCTCTCGACCCTGGTGCTGCTGGAGTCGGGCTCGGACGTGGGCGCGATGCAGAAGATCGCCGCGAACGGGGACTTCCCTGTAGAGGCCAACGACATGGGTGCGGTCGGTGCGCTGGCAGGGCACAAGCCCTTCGTGGCCGGGCCGCACCTGAACATCTACAACGCGCCGGCGCTGCACTGGATGGCGGAACAAGGCGCCACGCGCTGGGTCGCGCCGCTGGAGATGAAGCGCGACGACCTCGCCCTGTTGCAGCGCGAGCGCCCCGCAGGCCTGCAGACCGAGGTGTTCGCGCACGGCCGCCTGCCGCTGGCGTTCTCGGCCCGCTGCTTCACCGCGCGCCACCGCAACCTGCCCAAGGACGACTGCCGCTTCAGCTGCATCGACCACCCCGACGGCCTGATGATGCAGACGCGCGAGCAGGCCGACTTCCTGGTGCTCAACGGCATCCAGACCCAGTCGGCCCGGGTGCACAGCCTGATCGACGCCTGGGACGATCTGGCCGCGCTCGGCGTGGACGTGGCCCGCATCAGCCCGCAGGCGCAGCACACGGCCGAGATCGTGGCGCTGTACGACGCGCTGCGCCAGGGCACCCTCACACCCGGAGCCGCGCGCGACGCGCTGCTGCCCCTGCTGCCGGCCTCGGGCGACGACCAGCCCGACTGCAACGGCTACTGGCATGGCCGTCCGGGGCTGGACCGGGTCGAGCCCCACCACGCGGTCCCCGCCTGACGCCATGGTGCACGGCGAACGTTTCAACAGCATCAGCCACCTGGTCGGGGTGTTCCTGGCCGTGGCCGGCGCCGCGGTGCTCATCACCCACGCCTCGCTGCAGGGCGATGCCTGGCGCATCGTGGCCTTCAGCATCTACGGTGCCATGCTCATCGCGCTCTACGGCGCCTCCACGCTCTACCACGCGCTGCGCGGCCGCGCCAAGGCGGTGTTCCAGAAGCTGGACCACTGCAGCATCTACCTGCTGATCGCCGGCAGCTACACGCCTTTCGCCCTGGTGTCGCTGCGCGGCCCCTGGGGCTGGACGCTGCTGGGCGTGGTCTGGTCGCTGGCCGTGCTGGGCATCGCGCAGGAAATCTGGCTGGCCCGCGGCGCGCGGCGCCTGTCGCTGGCGCTGTACGTGCTCATGGGCTGGCTGGCGCTGGCCGCGGTGGTGCCGCTGTGGCAGGCGCTGGGGCCGGGCGGATTCGCCTGGCTGGCGGCCGGCGGCGCGCTCTACACCGGCGGCGTCGCCTTCTACGTGGCCGACGAACGCCTGCGCCACAGCCACGGCATCTGGCACCTGTTCGTACTCGGTGGCAGTTCCTGCCACTTCTTCACCTTCCTGCTCTACGTGGCCTGAGGCCATGCCGCCCACCATGACTGCTGCCCCATCCGACCGCCGCTTCACCGTGCCGCCCCCACTGGCCGGTCTGCTCACCCGCCTGCCGCCCTACCCCGGCTCGCTGCTGCTGGTCACCGGCCTGAACCTGGTGCTGGCGCGACAGCTGCCGGCCGACGTGGGCGCGCACCTGAACGGCCGGCGCATCCGCATCCAGGTGCGCGACGCCGGCCTGCGCTTCGACTTCCGCGGACAGGACGGCCAGTTCCGCGCCTGCGCGCCACAGCAGTCCCCCGACCTCACGCTGAGCGCGAACGCGCACGACTTCCTGCGCCTGGCCCGGCGGCTGGACGACCCCGACACCCTGTTCTTCAACCGCCGCCTGTCCATGGAAGGCGACACCGAGCTCGGCCTGGTGGTGAAGAACGCGCTCGACGCGCTGGAGCTGCCGGTGTTCGAGCCCGCACAGTGGGCGCCGTCGGCCGTGTTCGCGCGGCTGCAGCGGCTGCGCCCCTTTGGCCCGACCCATGGACCCCGCTGAGCGCAAGGCGCTGCCCATCGTCTATTCCTGCTCGGGCTGCTCCAGCGCCGCGCAGCTGGCCAACCACGTCGCCGTGCGGCTGGACCGCACCGGCATCGCGGAAATGTCCTGCATCGCGGGCGTGGGCGGCGATGTGCCGTCGCTGATCAAGACCGCGCAATCGGGCCGCGCCATCGTGGTGCTCGACGGCTGCCCGCTCGAATGCGCGCGCCACTGCCTGCAGCGCCACGGCGTCAACCCCACCCAGCACCACCAGCTGAACCTGTACGGCGTGCGCAAGCGCTTGCACGAGGACTTCGACCCCGAGCAGGCCGAGGCCGTGCTGTTCCGCGTGCGCAGCGACCTGCAGAAGCTGCCCGCACCCGCACCCGATGAACCCACCCCCGACTGAAACACGCCGCCTGCTGGTGGCCATCACCGGCGCCAGCGGTGCGGTCTACGGCCTGCGCCTGCTGCAGGCGCTGCAGACCGTGTCCGACGTCGAAACCCACGCGGTGGTTTCCGACGCCGGCTGGCAGACCCTGCGCCACGAACTGCACGCCGACCCGCAGACGCTGCGCCCGCTGGTGCACACGCTGCACGACGCGGCCGACATCGGCGCCGGCCCGGCCAGCGGCTCGTTCCGCTGCGGCGGCATGGTGGTGGCGCCGTGTTCCATGCGCACGCTCGCGGCCATCGCGCACGGCCTGAGCGACAACCTGGTCACGCGCGCCGCCGACGTGATGCTCAAGGAGCGCCGCCGGCTGGTGCTGATGGCGCGCGAGACGCCGCTGCACCTGGGCCACCTGCGCAACATGACCGCCGTCACCGAGATGGGCGCCATCGTCTGCCCGCCGGTGCCGGCCTTCTACTTGCGGCCGCAGAGCGTGGACGACATCGTCAACGCCAGCGTGGCACGCGTGCTCGACCTGCTGGATGTACCGCACACGCTGAGCGAGCGTTGGGCGGGGCTGGAAGCCGAATCCGCATGACCTACAAGGACCTGCGCGATTTCGTCGCGCAACTCGAAGCCGCGGGCGAACTCAGGCGCGTGCGCGAACCGGTGTCGCCGCAGCTGGAGATGACCGCGCTGTGCGACCGCGTGCTGCGCGCCGGCGGCCCGGCCCTGCTGTTTGAAAACCCCACCGGCCACACCATGCCGGTGCTGGCAAACCTGTTCGGCACCACCGCGCGCGTGGCGCGTGCCATGGGCGTGGCCGACGTGGGCGATCTGCGCCGCTTCGGCGAGGTGCTGGCGCGGCTGAAAGAGCCCGAGGCGCCGCGCGGCCTGCGCGAGATGGCCGGCCTGGGCGATCTCGTCAAATCGCTCTGGCACATGAGTCCGCGCGAAGTACGGCACGCGCCCTGCCAGGCCGTGGTGATCGAGGGCGAGGACGTGGACCTGGCGCAACTGCCGATCCAGCACTGCTGGCCGGGCGACGTGGCGCCGCTGATCACCTGGGGCCTGGTCATCACCCAGGGGCCGCACAAGCCGCGACAGAACCTGGGCATCTACCGCCAGCAGCTGCTCTCGCGCAACCAGCTCATCATGCGCTGGCTGGCGCACCGCGGCGGCGCGCAGGACTTCCGCGAACACGGCCGCCTGCACCCCGGCCAGCCCTACCCGGTGGCCGTCGCCATCGGCGCCGACCCGGCCACCATCCTCGGCGCCGTCACCCCCGTGCCCGACAGCCTGAGCGAGTACCAGTTCGCCGGCCTGCTGCGCGGCGCGCGCACCGAGGTGGCGCCCGCCATCGGCGTGCCGCTGCGCGTGCCGGCCACGGCCGAGATCGTGCTCGAAGGCCACATCCACCCCGACCCGGCCCACCCCAGCGGCTATCAGCACGCGCTCGAAGGCCCGTACGGTGACCACACCGGCTACTACAACGAACGCGCCGAGTTCCCGGTGTTCACGGTCGAGCGCATCACACGCCGGCGCGACGCGATCTACCACTCCACCTACACCGGCAAGCCGCCCGACGAGCCGGCCGTTCTGGGCGTGGCGATGAACGAGCTCTTCATCCCGCTGCTGCAGCGCCAGTTCCCCGAGATCGTGGACTTCCACCTACCGCCCGAGGCCTGCAGCTACCGCATGGCCGTGGTCAGCATCCGCAAGGCCTACGCCGGCCACGCGCGGCGCGTGATGATGGGCGTCTGGAGCCACCTGCGCCAGTTCATGTACACCAAGTTCATCGTCGTGGTGGACGAGGACATCGACGTGCGCGATTGGAAGGACGTGGTCTGGGCCATGAGCACGCGCATGGACCCGGCGCGCGACAGCTTCACCATCGAACACACACCCATCGACTACCTCGACTTCGCCTCGCCCGTCAGCGGCCTGGGCAGCAAGATGGGCCTGGACGCGACCAACAAGTGGCCCGGCGAGACCAGCCGCGAATGGGGCCGCACGATGCACATGGACCCGGCCGTCACCGCGCGCATGGACGCGCTGGCCGAGGGCCTGGGGCTCTGACGTTTTCCGACCAACACCTGAACGAACCATGCAACGCCGTCACCTTCTGGCCCTGCTGGGCACCTCGCTGCTCGCCGGCACCGGCCACACCCAAAACACCCCGTCCGGCCCGGCACTGCCGCTGGGCACCGCCATCAACCGCGCCGGCCGCCTGCGCGCACTGTCGCAGCGCGTGGCCAAGCTGCACGTCCAGTCCACCCTGGGCGTGCTGCCCGAGCGCGCCAGCGATGTCATGCGCCAGTGCCGCCAGCTGATCGGGAGCAGCCTGGACGAGCTGAGACGCCAGCCCCTGAGCGCCGACACCCAGCCCCTGATGCCGCGCCTGCAGGGCCATGCCGAGCGCTTGCTCGTGCTCACGGCCGGCAGCGGAGCGCCGCCCCGCATCGACGACGTGGTGCGCTCGGCCGACGACATGCTCAAGTCCGCCGACGAGCTCACCACCGCGTTCGAGAAACAGAGCAAGCAGAGCGGCGCCCGGGTGGTCAACGTGGCCGGACGCCAGCGCATGCTGTCCCAGCGCGCCGCCCGCGCCCACTTCCTGCAGGCCGCCGGCGGCACCGCGGCGGCCGGCCAGGCGCAGCAGCTGGAGGCCGCCCGGCGCGAGTTCGACGAGGGCCTGACCTATCTGGCCAGCGCCCCCCTGTCCACCCCGTCGATCCGCCAGCAGCTGGAACTGGCGCGCGGCCAGTGGCTGTTCTTCGACCAGGCCCTGCGCAAGCCCGGCCAGGGCGATGCCCTGCAGACGGTGGCCACCACCAGCGAACGCATGTACGAGGTCATGGACCAGCTGACCGGCCTGTACGAGCAGGCGGTGCAGGAGCTGTACCGCTGACGTCGCGCGGGCTTCGTCTGGCAAACGGTGAGGCGCCAGACCTGATCCGGCTTGAGTCAGATCAAGCCATGGGCCATTGAGCCAGATCAACAGCGGGCCGATCGGCCACCACTAACGTTCGCGGACTTGGTCGGTTTCGCCACCAAGGCCCCGCCTTCCTGATCCAGGAGAACGCCATGGCCCATGCTGATCTTGAAAACATCGCAAGAACGCTCCGGCGGTTTCCGTTCCCGAAGAAGTTTGCCGTCGAGCTGTGCGCCGAGTGCAATCTGGCGTGTTCGATGTGCCACCACCCGAACATGAAACGCCCCAAAGGCGTGATGCCCTTCGAGCTCTGGAAGAAGTGCGCCGACGAGATCGCTGCGACGGCGCCAGACACCGAGTGCTGGTTCTCTTTCTGCGGTGAGCCGTTGCTCGAACCCGCACTGCTGTTTCGCTGCCTGAGCTACGGCCGATCCGTCGGCCTCCAGTCGCTCAATGTCAACACCAACGGCATGTTGCTCACACCGGAGCTGGACGATGCCTTGCTGGATTCGGGCGTGCACCTGGTGGTCTTCGGTATCGACGGGTTCTCCAAGCAGTCCTTCGAAAAATACCGGGTGAAAGCCAACCGGGACGTGGTCTACGCCAACGCCGAGCGGCTGCTGGCCCGCCGCGATGCGCGCGGTCTGCCGGTCGCGATCCAGACGCAGTTCATCGTGATGGACGACAACGCGTCTGAAGTCGATGCATACAAGGCGCACTGGCTGGAGCGCAATGCGGTCGTCAAGGTCCGCCGTCAGCTCAGCTGGGGCGGCAAGTTCGATACGGGCCTGGCCATCACGCCTGAAAACCGGATCCCCTGCCCATGGGCGATCACGATGATGCATGTCTTCTGGGATGGACGGATTCCGCGCTGCCCGGGCGACACCGAGGGCGAGGAAGGCGAAGGCAACGCGTGGCACGCGTCTCTGAGCGATCTCTGGGCCCGCCTGGGTGGCTATCGGGATCTTCATCTGGCACGCAGTTTTGACGCCCTGCCCGAGCGCTGCAAGACCTGCACGGACTGGATGACGGGCGCCGCCGAGCGTGTGCGGCCGGAATCCGGGGCGGTCCCCCTTGAGCCCGTCTGCTCGCGCACGTGAGAGCGCCATGAAAGACGCTCTTTTCCTTTGTGGCGTGGGCAATGGCGAGGGCATTCGTCTGGCACTGACCGTCAACCGCACATCTCCGCGCTGGCAGAGGATCGTGCTGCTCGACGACGACCCGTCCAAGCACGGCACGACGCGTCTCGGCCTGGAGGTCGCAGGACCGATCAGCCATCTGGCCGGTGTGGATGCCAACTGCTCCGAGGTCGTGAACCTGGTCACCCGCACCACCGATGGGCGCGCCCGGGCACAGGAAAAAATCGGGCAGTACGGCATTCCGTTCACCTCGCTGATCCACCCCGGTGTCGACCTGTTCGGAGCAGAGGTGGCATCGGACGTGACCATCTACCCGCATGCGTCCGTTGGTGCCGAAGCCCGCATCGGACCAGCGTCCGTGCTGCTGATCGGAGCGGTGGCCGGTCACGGCGCCCGCATCGGCCGAGGCTGCGTGGTTGCGCCCAACGCCGTGATCAATGCCCGGGTGACGCTCGGGGACCGGGCGTACGTGGGCTCCAACGCCAGCATCCTGCCCGACTTGCGCATCGGCGCCGGAGCGACGATCGGAGCCAACTGCATGGTCTACACCGACGTGCCGGAAAGAGCGACGGCCATGGGCGTGGCCGCCCAGGTTCTGAGCGCAACACCTCACCACGCGCCGTCCGGTTCGATGGAAGCCCATGGCTTGCAGCCGGACTTTCCAGACGATCCGTCATCAAGCATCGCCGGCGCGGGCAGCGCCCACATCGAAGCCGTCATCACCAAGGCCCTTGTGCACGTGCTTGGCGCCGGAGAGCTGGACAGAAGCGGCAACTTCTTCGAGCTCGGGTGCAACTCGCTCAAGGCGCTGGAACTTGCACAGCATCTGCGCCCCCTGCTGGGGAGGGATGTGCAGGTCGTGGACATCTACCGCTTTCCCACCGCACCGGCGCTGGCCTCCTTTCTGACAGGTGGAGACCCAGCTGCGCTGGGCATGCGCCAGGCGCAGCAGCGAGCGGAAATGAGGCGCCAGCTGCGCTCGCGTGCGTGACCACCTGCGGCATGCGCTCAGCGGCACTCGAAGCGCTCGAAGCGCAAAGCCAGCGCCGCCAGGTCTGAAGCGTCCAGCACGTCCCGCGAGGACGCCGGGCCGCGGCAGGTCTGCAGCACCCAGTGGCGCACCGACTGTGCGGCCAGCTCATCGGCCAGGCGGAACAGGTCGTCGCGCCCGAACAGGCCGGCGTGCCAGGTGGTGCGGCACTCCAGGGCCACGCCGCTGTCCAGCAGCAGGCGCAGGCTGCGCGCGGCGCGCCCGGCACCCCCGCGCGCGCCGGTGACGGTGTCGTGCAGGTGCCGGGGCGCCTTGACGTCCAGCCCCACCCAGTCCAGGTGCGCCAGCGCCTGCGCCAGGCGCTGCGGGTACATGCCGCCGGTGTGCAGACCGGTGGCGTGGCCCATGGCCCGCGCCTCGGCCAGGGCGGGCACCAACGCCGCCTGAAGGGTCGGCTCGCCGCCCGAGAAGATCACGCCGTCGAGCAGCCCGCGGCGCTGCTGCAGGAAGGCCCGCACCGCCGGCCAGGACAGGGCACCGGGCACCGCCGCGTCCAGCAGGGCCGGGTTGTGGCAGTACACGCAGCGCCACGGACAGCCCTGCAGGAACACCACGGCCGCCAGCCGGCCGGGGAAGTCGATCCCGGTCAGCCGCGTCAGCCCGCCGATGCGCAGGGCGTCGGCCCCGCGCCGCGCCGCACTCGACGCCTCAGGCGGCACGGCCGGGTTCGGCAAAGAAGCGCCGCTCGGCGTGTTCACCCTGCTTGCCCCGGTTGAAGCTGCTCACCGGACGGTGGTAGCCCATGACGCGGGTCCAGACCTCGCAGGGCTGGCGCTCGTCGTCGCGCAGGGCGACGTCCTGGGCATGGGCGGGGACGGTGGCGGGTGTGGATGCGTTCATGGTGGTTTCCTTGTGGGGTGGTTGGAGAACGGTGTGTCAGGCCGCCTGCAGCTGGCGTTTGGCGGCCAGTTTCTCGGCGTCGCATTTCGGGCAGAACGGGTGTTCGCCGGCCAGGTAGCCGTGGGTGGGACAGATGGAGAAGGTGGGCGTGACGGTGATGTAGGGCAGGCGGAAGTTCGTCAGCGCCCGCTGCACCAGGGCGCGGCAGGCGTCGCCGCTGCTCAGGCGCTCGCCCATGTACAGGTGCAGCACGGTGCCGCCGGTGTACTGGCGCTGCAGCGGGGCCTGGCGCTCCAGCGCCTCGAACGGGTCGTCGGTGAAGCCCACGGGCAGCTGCGACGAGTTGGTGTAGTAGGGCTGCTCGGGCGTGCCGGCCTGCAGGATGCAGGGCCAGCGCTTGCGGTCCTCGCGCGCGAAGCGGTAGGTGGTGCCCTCGGCCGGGGTGGCCTCGAGGTTGTATAGGTGGCCAGTCTCCTCCTGGAACGCGACGATGCGCGCACGCACGTGGTCGAGGAAGCGCAGCGCGAAGGCGTGGCCCTCGTCGGTGGTGATGTCGTGCGCGTCGCCGCTGAAGTTGCGCACCATCTCGTTGATGCCGTTCACGCCCAGGGTGCTGAAGTGGTTGCGCAGCGTGCCCAGGTAACGTTTGGTGTAGGGGAACAGGCCCTGGTCCATGAGGCGCTGGATCAGCTTGCGCTTGGTCTCCAGGCTCTGTTTGCCCAGTTCCAGCAGGCGGTCCAGCGCGGCCAGCAGGCCGGCCTCGTCACCTGCGTGCAGGTGGCCCAGGCGCGCGCAGTTCACCGTGACCACGCCCAAGCTGCCGGTCTGCTCGGCGCTGCCGAACAGGCCGTTGCCGCGCTTGAGCAGTTCGCGCAAATCCAGCTGCAGGCGGCAGCACATGGAGCGCACCATGTTCGGCTGCAGCTCGGAGTTGATGAAGTTCTGGAAGTACGGCAGGCCGTACTTGGCCGTCATGTCGAACAGGCGCCGCGCGTTCTCGCTCTCCCAGGGGAAGTCGGGCGTGATGTTGTAGGTGGGAATGGGGAAGGTGAACACGCGGCCCTTGGCGTCGCCCGTGGTCATGACGTCGATGTAGGCGCGGTTGATCAGGTCCATCTCGGCCTGCAGCTCGCCGTAGCAGAACGGCATTTCCACACCGGCGATCACGGGCACCTGTTCGCGCAGGTCTTCGGGGCAGACCCAGTCGAAGGTGAGGTTGGTGAACGGCGTCTGTGTGCCCCAGCGCGAGGGCACGTTGAGGTTGTAGACCAGCTCCTGGATGCACTGGCGCACCTGTGCGTAGTCCATGCGGTCCTGTCGCACGTAGGGCGCCAGGTAGGTGTCGAAGGAGGAGAAGGCCTGCGCGCCCGCCCACTCGTTCTGCAGCGTGCCCAGGAAGTTGACGATCTGCCCGACCGCCGACGAGAGGTGCTTCGGCGGACCCGACTCCACCTTGCCCGGCACACCGTTGAGGCCCTCGTTGAGCAGGGTGCGCAGCGACCAGCCCGCGCAGTAGCCGCTGAGCATGTCGAGGTCGTGGATGTGGATGTCGCCGTCGCGGTGGGCCGCGCCGATCTCGGGCGTGTAGACGTGCGAGAGCCAGTAGTTGGCCGTGACCTTGCCGGCCACGTTGAGGATCAGGCCGCCCAGCGAATAGCCCTGGTTGGCGTTGGCGTTGACGCGCCAGTCGGCGCGCGTGAGGTACTCGTTGATCGAGGCCTCGACGTCCACCAGGGTCTGGCGGTCGCTGCGCAGCTGGGCGTGCTGCTCGCGGTAGACGATGTAGCCGCGCGCCGTGCGCAGGTGGTTGGCCGCGATCAGGGTCTGCTCGACCACGTCCTGGATCTGCTCGATGGTCGGCGCCGCGCCATTGAAGCGGTGACCCAGAACCTTGACCACCTGCGCGCACAGCAGCTGCGCCTCGGCCCCGTCGAATTCCCCGCTGGCCTGCCCCGCGCGCGCCAGCGCGGAGCGGATCTTGTCGGCGTTGAAGGCCTCCCGGAGCCCCGAGCGCTTGAGCACCTCGCGCGGCCAGCCGGACACCATCGAATCGTTCATGCAAATCCTCCTTGGACGCTACCTATGGTGTCTAAGGTACCCACCAGACACCATAGGTAGTTTGATTTGCCGCAAGGTCGGCTGCATCAGAAGGCCATCGCCAGCCCCTTTTTCCGCTCCGAAACGGCTTGACCTGCATCAAGCCCGTGACCGACCGGGGCCGGTGTGTCGCCCAGGTGCGGACGGCGCCCCGCACCCGGGCGAACAATCCCGCCATGGACTTCGAACACAGCCCCCGCGCACAGGCGCTGCTGCGCCAGCTGGACCAGTTCCTGCTGACCTATGTGTTGCCGCACAACGCGGCCTGGCACCAGGCGGTGCAGGACGGGCAGTACCCGCCGCCCTTCCTGGAAGACCTCAAGACGCTGGCGAAAGAGGAAGGGCTGTGGAACCTGTTCCTGCCCGGCCTGCGCGCCGACGAGCCGGGCACGCGCCTGGCCAACCTCGACTACGCGCCGCTGGCCGAGGCCATGGGCAAACTGAGCTGGGCGGCCGAGGTGTTCAACTGCAGCGCGCCCGACACCGGCAACATGGAACTGCTGCACCGCTTCGCCACCCCGTCGCAGCGCGAACGCTGGCTGATGCCGCTGCTGCACGGCGAGATCCGCTCGGCGTTTGCGATGTCCGAGCCCGACGTGGCCTCGTCCGACCCGACCAACCTGCAGACCACGGTGCGGCGCGAGGGCAATGACCTCGTGCTCAGCGGCCGCAAGTGGTTCATCACCGGCGTGGCGCACCCCAACTGCCGCGTGCTGATCGTGATGGCGCGCAACGCCGACGGGGACGACGACGCCAGTGAGGATGCCCACCACCAGCACAGCATGGTGCTGGTGCCCATGGGCACGCCGGGGCTGGAGGTGGTGCGCAACATCCCGGTGGTGCACCACCACGCGCCCGAAGGCCATTGCGAAATTGTGCTGCGCGGCGTGCGCGTGCCGGCCGACCACCTGCTGGGCGACTGGGGCCACGGCTTCGCGATGGCGCAGGCGCGGCTCGGCCCCGGCCGGGTGCACCACTGCATGCGCACCATCGGCCAGTGCGAGCTGGCGCTGGCCCTGGCCACCGAGCGCGCGCTGGAGCGGCGCAGCTTCGGCCACCACCTGGCCGACTACGCCAACGTGCAGGAGTGGATTGCGCACTCGCGCATCGAGATCGACCAGGCGCGTCTGCTGGTGCTGCGCTGCGCCTGGCTGCTGGACCACCCCGAACAGGCCGAGCCGGCCGCCGTGCGCGCGCAGGTCGCGGCGATCAAGGTGGTGGCCGCCGGCCTGCAGACCCGCGTGGTGGACCGCGCGATGCAGGTCTTCGGCGCCATGGGCCTGTCGCCCGACACGCCGCTGGCGCAGTTCTGGACCTGGGGCCGCGCCCTGCACCTGCTCGACGGCCCGGACGAGGTGCACCTGCGCAGCGTGGCGCGGCACGAGTTCGCGCAGGCGCGCGAGCGGCTGGGCTCGCTGTCGGCCTACTTCACGACGCCGGAGCAGATGCGCACGCCACCGAGGCTGTAACCGCGCCGGTGTTTGTTCAGCGGTCCACCTGGCCCGGCAGCGACAGGTCGCCCGAGGCCACCTTGAACACCTGGGCCACGCACAGCAGCGGGGCGTGCACGCTGGCGTTCACGCGCAGGGCCGCGGTGACACCGTCGAATTTCGTGGCCTGCAGCGCCGACACGTTGTCGAAGGGCACACGCACGCTCACGCTGCCGCGCGCGAACGACGGGCTCCAGCCGGGGCTGTCGATCAGCAGCGGCAGACCCGGCCAGGTCCTGGGCAGGCGCGGCCGGCTGCCTTCGGGAATGTCGACCACCTTGAGCGAGTCCTTGCCGCAGGCCTCGTCCGGCTGCAGCACCACCCAGTGCGAGTGCCACACGCCGCCGTCGTTCTTCAGGTGGCCGTCGCCGTTCTCGTCGAACAGCGGCGTGTCGTCGAAGTCGGGGTGGGCGGTGACGGCAAAGGCCAGGATGCCGGTCTTGGGCTCGAAGCCGACCTCGGCCGGGTCCAGGCTGGTGGGCCAGACGTAGGAGAACACCTTGCTGCCGGCCAGCTGGCCCGACTTCGTGGGCCGCGTGCGCCCGGCCTTGCCCGAGACCTGCATGTGGAACACCAGGGCGTTGTCCTCGGTGGTGATGCGGGTGTGCACCACGTCGAAGGGCGCGTGGACCGCTTTGGCCGGCGCGGTCGCGATGCCGCCGGTGTGGCCGTGGGAGCCGTCGGCCAGGGCAGGGCCGGCGGCGGCGAGGGCGGCCGCCAGCAGGGCGGTGTTCAGGGGGGTGTGCAGACGGACAGAACGCATGAAAGACTCCTGGGTAGGGGATGGAGGGCGGGCCGCCGGGCGGCGATCCGTGACACCCAGTGTCGGGTTGCAACCTGTTCAGATGGGATCATTTCGTACAGAATTCATACCCTTTCGTCCAAACCCTGGCATGACCGTCCCGCCCCCGCCCATCGACCGCCTGTCCGGCCTGCTGGAGCGTTTTCCCGTGCGCGCCGAGCTGTCGTTCACCGGCACGCTCTGCGGGGTGCAGAGCTTCACGCCGCCGCCGGGCATGGGCTACCTGCACCTGCTGCGCCGGGGCACGCTCGATGTCACGCACCCGCCGCGGCAGGCTGTGCCGCTGCGCCTGCACCTGAGCGCGCCCGCGCTGCTGTTCTACCCGCGCGCCATCGCCCACCACTTCCACAACCCGCCCATCGAAGGCGCCGACTTCACCTGTGCGCAGCTGTGGTTCGAGGGCGGTCCGGCCCACCCGCTGGTGCGCACCCTGCCCGGCGCCATCGTGCTGTCGCTGGACGAGGTCGAGGGGCTGGGGGCTTCGCTGGAGCTGCTGTTCGCCGAGACCGCCCGTGTGCGCTGCGGCCACCGCCTGCTGGCCGACCGGCTGTTCGAGGTGGTGCTGATCCAGACGCTGCGCTGGCTGCTCGACCACCCGCGCGAGGCCGGCGTACCGCCCGGTCTGGTCACGGGCCTGTCGGACCCGCGGCTGGCGCGGGCCATCGTGGCCATGCACGACGCGCCCGGCGAGCCCTGGAGCGTGGAGCAGCTGGCGGTGGTGGCCGGCATGTCGCGCACCAGCTTCACCAGCCAGTTCCGGCAGCTGGTGGGCCAGACGCCGGCGGACTACCTGAGCGACTGGCGCATCGGGCTGGCGCAGACGGGCCTGGCGCGGGGCAGCTCCATCAAGCAGCTGGCGAGCGAGCTGGGCTACGCCAACCCCTCGGCGCTGAGCCGCGCCTTCGCCGCCAAGACCGGGCACTCGCCGCGCGAATGGCTCAGGGGATCGTTGCCGCCTGCACCACCGGCGCCACCGCTGAACTGAGCCCCATCGCCTCGGCCGCGATGTCCAGCGAGCGCAGGCGCAGCGCGGGGTCGAACACGTCGCTCACCAGCATGAACTCGTCGGCCTGGGTGGCGTCGGCCAGCTGCTGCAGGCCGGCGCGCACCGTCTCCGGCCCGCCCACCACGGCGCAGGCCAGGAAGTCGGCGATGGCCGCGCGCGCCTGCGTGTCCAGCCGGTCCATGAAGCCCTCGACTGGCGCCGGCAGCTGGCCGCGCCGGCCGGTGAGGATGCCCAGCACGCGCTGGTAGGTGCTGCTGGCCAGGTACTCCGCCTCGTCGTCGGTGGGCGCGGCGATCAGCGGCACGCCGACCACGGCGTAGGGCTTGTCCAGCACCTTCGACGGTTTGAAGTTCTGCCGGTACATCTGCAGCGCCTGCAGCAGGTAGCGCGGCGCGAAGTGCGAGGCGAAGGCGTAGGGCAGGCCGCGCTCGGCCGCCAGCTGGGCCGAGAACAGGCTGGAGCCCAGCAGCCAGATCGGCACCTTGGTGCCCGCGCCGGGCATGGCGATCAGGCGCTGGCCGGGCTGCGGGTCGTCCAGCAGGCGCTGCAGCTCGGCCACGTCGCGCGGGAAGTCTTCTTCGGTCTCGACGCGGTCGCGGCGCAGCGCGCGCATGGTCAGCGGGTCGGTGCCGGGCGCACGGCCCAGGCCCAGGTCGATGCGGCCGGGGTGCAGCTCGGCCAGGGTGCCGAAGGCCTCGGCCACCACCAGCGGCGCATGGTTGGGCAGCATCACGCCGCCCGAGCCGACGCGGATGGTCTGCGTGCCGCCCGCGATGTGGCCGACCAGCACGGCGGTGGCCGAGCTGGCGATGCCGCTCATGTTGTGGTGCTCGGCCAGCCAGTAGCGGGTGAAGCCCAGGCGCTCGGCGTGCTGTGCGGTGCGCAGCGCGATGGCCAGCGCGTCGGCCACCGTGCCGCCTTCGCGCACGGCGACCAGGTCGAGCATGGACAGGCGGATGGAATGCAGAGGTTTCATGCGCGGGATTGTCCGCCTGTCGTGCGCGGTGTGCGGTCGCCGGCGCGATGGCCGGGGCACCGAAGGGATTTGTCGCCGGCCGGACCGGCACCCCAGCCGGCCCGCGCTAGGCTGTGCGCCGTTTGTCCGTCTTACACACCGTTGTTCACATGACCACCCTCTTTGACCCCACCACCGCCGGCGACCTGCAGCTCGCCAACCGCATCGTCATGGCCCCGCTCACGCGCAACCGCGCACCGAACGCGGTGCCCACGCCACTGATGGCGACCTACTACACCCAGCGCGCCAGCGCCGGCCTGCTGGTCACCGAAGCCACCGCCATCAGCCACCAGGGCCAGGGCTACGCCGACGTGCCCGGCCTGTACGCGCCCGAGCAGATCGCGGGCTGGCAGGCCGTGACGAGCGCCGTGCACGCGGCCGGCGGCAAGATCGTGACCCAGCTCTGGCACGTGGGCCGCGTCTCGCACAACGAGCTGCAGCCCGGCGGCGGCGCACCCGTCGCGCCCTCGGCTGTGACGGCCAAGACCAAGACCGTGCTGCTCAAGGACGGCGTGCCGACCTTCGTGGACACCTCGGCGCCGCGCGCGCTGCAACTGGACGAGCTGCCGGGCATCGTGGACGACTACCGCCGCGCTGCGCAGGCCGCCATTGAAGCGGGCTTCGACGGTGTCGAGATCCACGCCGCCAACGGCTACCTGCTCGACCAGTTCCTCAAGACCGGCGCCAACCAGCGCACCGACGCCTACGGCGGTTCCATCGAGAACCGCGCGCGCCTGCTGCTGGAGGTGGTGTCCGCGGTGACCGAGGCCATCGGCGGCGGCCGCACCGGCATCCGCCTCTCACCCGTCACGCCGGCCAACGACATCGTCGACGCCGACCCTCAGCCGCTGTTCGACCACGTGGCGCGCGCGCTCGGGCCGGTGGGCCTGGCCTATGTGCACGTGATCGAAGGCGCCACCGGCGGCCCCCGCGAGCTGGCCGATCGGCCCTTCGACTACGCCGCGTTCAAGGCCGCCTACCGCGCGGCCGGCGGCAGCGGCGCCTGGATGGTCAACAACGGCTACGACCTGGCGCTGGCGCAGCAGGCCCTGGCCGACGGCGCCGACCTGGTGGCCTTCGGCCGCCCCTACATCGCCAACCCCGACCTGGTGGCGCGCCTGAAGGCCGGCGGTCCGTTCAACAAACCCGACAAGATGACCTTCTACGGTGGTGGCGCCGAGGGGTACACCGATTACCCCTTCCTGAACTGACGCAACCACGCTCTGCCGCTGCAGCCGCCTATGATGCGCGGACCATGCCCTCGCCCGAACTGATCGCCGTTCTCTACCCCACGGTGCGGACCCTGCACATCACCCTGGTGACGCTCAGCGTCGCGCTGTTCACCTTGCGCGGTCTGGGCGTGCTGGCGGGGCAGGCCTGGCCCATGACCGGCTGGGCGCGCGGCCTGGCACCGGTCATCGACTCGCTGCTGCTGCTGGCCGGCGGCACGCTGTGGTGGCTGCTGCAGCTCAACCCCACGCAGAACCACTGGCTGCTGGCCAAGCTGGTGCTGCTGATCGTCTACATCGTGCTCGGCACGCTGGCGCTCAAGCGCGCCCCCACGCGCGGCGCCAAGGCGCTCTGTTTTGTCGCCGCGCTGGCCGTGGTCGGCTTCATGGCCAGCATCGCCGTGGCACACCACCCGCTGGGCCTGTTCGCCTCATGAGCCAAGGCGACCAGGGCGCGGCGCCGGTCCACCACTCTCGCCTGGTGCGCGGCCTGCTCTGGGTCGCCGGCTCGGTGTCGCTGGTGCTGGGCCTGATCGGCGTGGTGCTGCCCGGACTGCCCACCACGCCCTTCATCCTGCTGGCCGCGGCCTGCTATGCGAAAGCCTCGCCGCGGTTGCACGCCTGGCTGCTCAACCACCGGCTCACCGGCCCGATGCTGCGCGACTGGGAGGCCAACCGCAGCCTCACGCGGCGCACCAAGACCATCGCCGTGGTCTCGATGCTGGTGATGGTGAGCTTCTCGATCTGGAGCTTCCGCCACCGCTGGATCGCACAGGTGGTGCTGGTGGTGCTGGGCGCGGTCGGCGCCTGGGTGGTGCTGCGCATTCCCACGCGCAAGCCCTGAAACTCCGCAAGCCCTGAAACTCCGCAAGCCCTGAGCCACTGCAGGCCGTGTCAGGCCGCGGCCTTGCGCGCGCGCCGGCGCGGCTTGCCGGTCTGCATCTCGGCACAGAGGTTGTAGAACTCCTGCGCCGCCGGTGTGAGCACGGTCGAGCGGCGCTTGATCAGGCCCACCATGCGCTTGACCACCGGGTCCACCAGCGGCACGCTGGCCAGCAGCGGGTGGTCCTTGGCGGGCATGGCCATCGAGGGCACCACCGCCACGCCCAGCCCCGCCTCCACCAGGCCGATCATGGTCGTGCCGTGCCGCGTTTCGTACAGGCTGTGCGGCTGCTCGGCCATGCCGGCCAGGGCCTGGTCCAGCAGCAGGCGGTTGCCCGAGACCTTGTCGGCCGCGATGTAGTCGTATTGCGCCAGCTCGGCCCAGCGCACCTGGCGCTTCTTCGCCAGCGGGTGGTCGCGCCGGCAGGCCGCCACGAACTGCTCCTCCACCAGCGGCTTGAACTCCACATCGCCCTCCTGCGAGCCCACGAAGTTCAGGCCGAAGTCGGCCTCGCCGCGCGCCACCGCCAGCAGCACCGTGTTGGCGCTCTCGTCGATGATCTTCACGCGCACCCGCGGGTAGCGCTCGTGGTAACGCGCGATCACACTGGAGAGAAAGTAGTTCACCGCCGAGGGCACAGCCGCGATGGTGACCTCGCCCATGCGCGTGGCGGCCACGCCGCGGATGCCCAGCAGCGTGGTGTCCAGCGCGTCGAGGATCTGGCGCAGCTGGCGGTCGAAGTCGCGCCCCACCACCGTCAGGCTGACGCGCCGCGTGCTGCGCTCCAGCAGGCGCACACCCAGCGCCTGCTCCAGCTTGTCGATGCGGCGGCTGAAGGCCGGCTGCGAGATGTGGACCGATTCGGCCGCCTTGCGGAAGTTGCCGAGTTCGGCCACCGCGCGGAACGCCATGAGGTCGTTGAGATCGAAATGGACGGACATGGGAGGTGCTGGACACGGGGTTTCTGATTGATGCACATTGTGGATCAATCGATCCCAACTATGCAATTCACAGACATCTCCGGGCGACGGATCATTCGCCCACTTTCCCCAACACCGGAGACAAATCCATGAAGTCCACCCTCACCGCCATCGCCCTCGCCCTCACCGCCCTCACCAGCGCCGCCCAGGGTTTCCCCAGCAAGAACGTCACCATCGTCGTGCCCACCGCCGCCGGCGGCGGCAACGACCTGATGGCCCGCACCATCGCGCAGAAGCTGGCACCCATGCTGGGCCAGAGCGTGATCGTGGAGAACAAGGCCGGCGCCAACGGCGCCATCGCCAGCGAGTTCGTGGCCCGCGCCGCGCCCGATGGCCACACGCTGATGCTGGGCTACATCGCCACCCACGCCATGAACCCGGCGCTGCAGAAGCTGCGCTACGACCCGGTGACCGACTTCGAGCCGGTGGCCCTGGTGGGCTACTCGGGCACACTGATGGTGGCCAACGCCGCTGTGGGCGTGAAGGATGTGAAGGACCTGGTGGCCCAGCTCAAGGCCAAACCCGAGCGCTACGTCTACGCCACCGCCGGCAACGGCACCGCGCCGCACTTTGCGGGCGAGCTGTTCAAGCTCAACGCGGGCGTCGAGATGATCGGCGTGCCCTACAAGGGCTCGTCGCCCGCGATCAACGACACCCTGGGTGGTCAGACGCAGTTCATGTTCCCCAGCCTGTTCTCGGCCCTGCCGCACGTCAAGGGCGGCAAGCTCAAGGCGCTGGCCATCGCCGGTCCGAAGCGCTCGCCGCTGCTGCCCGACGTGCCGACCATGAAGGAAGCCGGTGTCGACGGCGTCGAGGTGCAGCAGTGGTACGCGATCTTCGCGCCCGCAAAGACACCGAAGGACGTGATCGCCAAGCTCAACAAGTCCATCAACGAAGTGCTGGCCGACAAGGAGGTCATCAAGCGCATGGAGGACCACGGCGCGGATGTCGAGACCAGCACGCCCGAGCAGCTGGGCAGCCTGGTGAAGACCGAGCTCGCCAAGTGGAAGAACGTGGTGGTCAAGGCCAGGATCACCGCAGACTGAGCACACCATGGCCCTCTCCATCCCCTGCGTGCTGATGCGCGCCGGCACCTCGCGCGGGCCGTTCTTCCTGCGCGACTGGCTGCCCGAAGGCGACGAGGCGCGCGACCAGGCGCTGATCGGCGCCATCGGCGCCTCCGACCCGCTGCAGCTGGACGGCCTGGGCGGTGGCAGCACGCTCAACAGCAAGGTCGCCATCGTCTCGCGTTCCAGCGTGCCGGGCTGTGACCTCGACTACCTGTTCGCCCAGGTCGGCGTCGGCCACCGCTCGGTGGACACGCGGCCCAACTGCGGCAACATGCTCTCGGGCGTGGCGCCGTTCGCCATCGAGCAGGGGCTGATCGCCGCGCAGGACGGCAGCACCACGGTCCGCATCCACAACGTGAACACCGGCTCGCAGATCGAGGCCACGGTTCGCACGCCGGGCGGCAAGGTCAGCTACGACGGCGACGCGCGCATCGACGGCGTGGCCGGCACCGCGGCGCCCATCCTGCTGAACTTCCTCGACGCCTGGGGCGCGGTCACGGGCCAGGTGTTTCCCACCGGCCAGCGCATCGACACCATCGACGGCCTGGAGGTGACCTGCATCGACGCGGCCATGCCGCTGATGATCCTGCGCGCCTTCGATCTGGGTCTCACCGGCCGCGAACGCCCGGCCGAGCTGGACGCCAACAAAGCCTTGCTGGAACGCATCGAGGCCCTGCGGCTGGAGGCCGGCCGGCGCATGGGCCTGGGCGACGTGTCCAACAGCGTGGTGCCCAAGCCGGTGCTGGTGAGCGCGGGCGACACGCTGGAGAGCATCACCTCGCGCTACTTCACGCCGCACAAGTGCCACGCCTCGCACGCGGTCACCGGCGCCATCGGCGTGGCCACGGCGTTTGCCCTGCCGGGCACGGTGGCCAGCGGCATCGCGCGCCAGGCGGGCCGCCATGCGCTGGTGGTGCTGCACCCGGCCGGCCAGATCGATGTGGCGGTGGACATCGAAGGCGAAGGCGAGGCCATCGAGGTCAAGAGCGCCGCCCTGGTGCGCACCGCGCGCAAGATCATGCAGGGCATGCTGCACCTGCCGGGCTATGTGTTCCCGCCCGCGGCGGCGGTGCCCGGCAGCGTGGCGCCGTCGGCGTCCAGCGCGGTGCGCAACTTTCCGCAGCACGAGCTGCACATCATCGTGCCGACCAGCGCGGGCGGCGGCAACGACACCATGGCGCGCACGCTCACGCGCAAGCTGGGCCCCCTGCTGGGCCAGCCGCTGGTGGTGGACAACCGGGCGGGCGCCAACGGCAGCATCGCCGCCGAATACGTGGCCGCCGCCGAACCCGACGGCCACACCCTGATGTTCGGCTACATCGCCACCCACGGCATCAACCCCGCGTTGCAGAAGCTGCGCTACGACCCGGTGGCGGACTTTTCGCCGGTGGGTCTGATCGGCTATTCGCCCACGCTGCTGGTGGTGCCGGCGGCGCTGCCGGTGGACGATGTGGCCTCGCTGGTGCGGCTGCTGCGCGACGCGCCGGCGCCCATGGCCTACGCCTCGGCCGGCGAAGGCACGGTGCCGCACCTGGCGGCCGAGCTGTTCCAGCTGCAGACCGGCACGCGACTGACCCGGGCCGACTTCTCAGGCGCCGGGCCGGCGATCGCGGATGTGGCCAACGGCCTGGTGCAGCTGATGTTCCCGAGCCTGTTCACGGCCCTGCCCTACCTGCGCAGCAAGCGGCTGAAGGCCCTGGCGGTGGCGGGCACCGAGCGGCTGGCGGCCTGCCCCGATGTGCCGACGCTGTCGGAAGCCGGGGTGCCGGGTGTGGCCATGACCCAGTGGTACGCGCTGTTCGCGCCGGCCAAGACGCCGCACAGCGTCACGCGCCAGCTCAACACCGCGCTCAACACGGTGCTGCGCGACCCGGAGGTGGCGGCCCGCATGCAGGCCGAAGGCGCCCAGGTGCAGACCTCGACGCCGGGCGAGTTGCACGACCTGCTGCTCGCCGAGGGCGAGCGCTGGCAGGACGTGGTGCGTCAGACCGGCCTGCGCCTGAACATGGCCGCCGACTGAGCCGGTCAGGCCGCGCGGCGCGCGAGCACTTCAAACGCCGGCAGCGTCTTGCCTTCCAGCACTTCCAGGAAGGCGCCGCCGCCGGTGGAGATGTAGCCCACGTCCTTCTCGATGCCGTACTTGGCAATCGCCGCCAGCGTGTCGCCACCGCCGGCGATGCTGAAGGCGCTGGACTCGGCGATGGCTTGCGCGATCACCTTGGTGCCGTTCTCGAAGGCCGCGAACTCGAACACGCCCACCGGGCCGTTCCAGACGATGGTGCCGGCCTGCTTCAGTTTCTCGGCCAGCTTGGCCGCGGTCTTGGGGCCGATGTCCAGGATCAGGTCGTCGTCGGCCACCTCGGTGGCGGCTTTGACCGTCGCGGGTGCATCCGCGGCGAAGGCCTTGGCGCAGACCACGTCCTCGGGGATCGGCACCTCGGCGCCGCGCGCCTTCATGGCCGCGATCACCGCCGTGGCTTCGCCCAGCAGGTCGGGCTCGGCCAGGCTCTTGCCGATCTTCAGGCCCGCGGCCAGCATGAAGGTGTTGGCGATGCCGCCGCCGACGATCAGGCCGTCGACGTTCTTGGCC
>NZ_BCWQ01000011.1 GCF_001592285.1 Hydrogenophaga pseudoflava NBRC 102511
CGGACATGGAGCCAGTGCAGGAATTGGAGACCCCAAGAGACCGGTCACGGCTGATGGTGGCCATGGATGTCATCAACCAGCGCTACGGCAAAGGGACCTTGCATGTCGGCTCTACCGGGCAGACGGCACCGTCGCGGACATGGGGCATGAAGCAGGAAAGGCGCACGCCGCAGTACACGACGCGGCTGGAGGATGTGCCGGTGGTCAGGGCTTAGGAACGCCAATGAGCTCCATTGGCCTTGTGACGAGGTAGGGTCGACACAGCTTGAGCGCAAAAATAGATGCCCAACGGTCACTAAATCTGCGACCTGTATCCATCTGCCCAAAGGTCACAAACCAAAACGGGTATCTTGTGACGGCACAGACCTCGTCACAAACCTCGACACAGAAACAAAAAACCCGCCTCGCGGCGGGTTCTAAGACAAGCTAATTGCTTGATTTTATTGGTTGCGGAGGCAAGATTTGAACTTGCGACCTTTGGGTTATGAGCCCAACGAGCTACCAGGCTGCTCCACTCCGCGTCAAGCCTTGTATTCTATCACGCTTTTGCGTCGTCGGCGGCAGGTGCAGCATCTTCTGCACGATCCACCAGTTCGACCAAGGCCATGGGAGCGTTGTCGCCCACGCGGAAGCCCATCTTCAGGATGCGGGTGTAGCCACCAGGACGGGCCTTGAAGCGCGGGCCCAGTTCGTCGAACAGCTTGACGACCACATCGCGGTCGCGCAGGCGGTTGAAGGCCAGGCGGCGGTTGGCCACGGTGGCTTCCTTGGCCAGAGTGATCATGGGCTCGACCACGCGGCGCAGTTCCTTGGCCTTGGGCAGGGTGGTCTTGATGACTTCGTGCGTGAGCAGCGAGTTCATCATGTTGCGCAGCATCGCCTGGCGGTGCTCGCTGGTGCGGTTGAGTTTGCGAAGTCCGTGTCCGTGACGCATGGTGATTTCCTTTCAGTGTTTTGCCCCCAGCCGGATCAGGTACTGGGGGTTCGTCAGACGTTGATGACGGTTCAGTGCTTGTCGAGACCAGCCGGCGGCCAGTTCTCGAGCTTCATGCCCAAGGTCAGGCCGCGCGAAGCGAGCACTTCCTTGATTTCGTTGAGCGACTTGCGGCCCAGGTTGGGGGTCTTGAGCAGCTCGTTCTCGGTGCGCTGGATCAGGTCACCGATGTAGTAGATGTTCTCCGCCTTGAGGCAGTTGGCCGAACGAACAGTGAGTTCGAGTTCGTCCACAGGACGCAACAGGATGGGGTCGAACTGCTGCGAGCTGCGTTGTGCAGGCTGATCGAACGCCGACAACTCCACGCCTTCCAGCTGGGCAAACACCGCCAGCTGCTCGACCAGAATCTTGGCCGATGCGCGCACAGCTTCCTCGGGACCGATGGAGCCATTGGTCTCGATCTCCAGAACCAGTTTGTCCAGGTCGGTGCGCTGTTCAACGCGGGCGCTCTCGACGGTGTAGCTCACACGCTTGACCGGGGAGAACGAGGCGTCGAGGACGATACGACCCAGCGAACGCGATGCGTCGTCGTTGCGGCGCAGGCTGCCAGGCACGTAGCCGCGGCCCTTTTCGACCTTGATCTGCATGTCCAGCTTGGCTCCCGCCGACAACGTCGCGATGACATGGCCGGGGTTGACGATTTCGACGTCGTGCGGGGTCTGGATGTCGGCGGCGGTGACCACACCTTCACCGTCCTTGCGCAGGCTCAGGGTGACTTCGTCGCGGTTGTGCAGCTTGAAGACCACACCCTTGAGGTTCAGGAGCATGTTGACGACGTCTTCCTGGACGCCATCGATGGAGGAGTACTCGTGCACCACACCAGCGATCGTCACTTCGGTCGGCGCGTGGCCCACCATCGACGACAACAGCACACGGCGCAGGGCGTTGCCCAGGGTGTGGCCGTATCCGCGCTCGAAAGGCTCCAGCGTCACCTTGGCGCGGTTGGTCGAGACTTGCTCGACATTGATGGTTTTGGGCTTGAGCAGATTGTTCAGCATTCAAACTTCCTTCAGTTCCCTCGGCTCGTTACACCGATAAGGCAGACGGAGCATGGCCCGGCCTCGCCAGAAACGACGACGACCGGGAACGAAATTAACGCGAGTACAGTTCGACGATCAGCGATTCGTTGATCTCAGCACCGAACTCGTCACGGTCCGGCGTCTTCTTGAAGACACCTTCGACCTTGTCGGCCGAGACTTCCACCCATGCGGGGAAGCCAATCTGCTTGGCCAGCTCCAGGGCTTCGATCACGCGGGCCTGCTTCTTCGACTTCTCGCGCACGGCGATCACATCACCGGGCTTGACCGAGTAGGAAGGAATGTTCACCGGGCTGCCATTGACGG
Organism: Hydrogenophaga pseudoflava NBRC 102511; assembly: GCF_001592285.1. Lineage (GTDB taxonomy): Bacteria > Pseudomonadota > Gammaproteobacteria > Burkholderiales > Burkholderiaceae_C > Hydrogenophaga > Hydrogenophaga pseudoflava. The sequence continues at coordinate 2,338 of NZ_BCWQ01000011.1, forward strand.
TGATGGCCTTGTGCGACACGATCTGGCGTGCTTCGGCACGGGTCGATGCAAAACCCATGCGGAACACCACGTTGTCCAGGCGCGATTCCAGCAGGAACAGCAGGTTGGCGCCAGTGTTGCCACGACGGCGGTCCGCCTCGGCAAAGTAGCGGCGGAACTGGCGCTCCAGCACGCCGTAGGTGCGCTTGACCTTCTGCTTTTCACGCAGCTGCAGACCGAAGTCGGAGGTGCGCTGGCCAGAGGTACGGCCGTGCTGGCCGGGCTTGGAGTCGAACTTTGCCTTGTCGCTGATGGAACGGCGTGCGCTCTTGAGCAACAGGTCGGCGCCTTCACGGCGGGAAAGTTTGGCCTTGGGGCCGAGGTAACGTGCCACGTTGGTTTCCTTGTTGATAGTCTGCCGCAACCCACACCAGCCGGTGTCATTGCGGGAGCTCTTCCCTGACGGGAGAAGCGGTGGGCTTAGCAAAAATGCCACCGCAGGCGACTGCGGTGGCGCTCAAAAAAAGCTTTTGATTGTAACGCTTTCCTGTCCTCCGTCACAGAGGCAGGAAGCGCCCCATCAGATGCGGCGGCGCTTCTGAGGGCGGCAACCGTTGTGCGGCACGGGCGTCACATCGGAAATCGAATTGATGCGGATACCCAAGGCACCCAAGGCGCGCACGGACGATTCACGGCCAGGACCCGGCCCCTTGATCTCGACATCCAGGTTCTTGATGCCTTGCTCAATGGCGGCACGACCAGCCACTTCCGAGGCCACCTGAGCAGCGAACGGGGTGGACTTGCGCGAGCCCTTGAAGCCCTGACCTCCCGACGAAGCCCACGACAGCGCGTTGCCCTGACGGTCGGTGATGGTGATGATGGTGTTGTTGAAGGACGCGTGCACGTGCGCAATGCCGTCCGCCACGTTCTTGCGGACTTTCTTGCGGACGCGGGCCGCTGCCGAACTGCTTGGAGCTTTAGCCATGTTTCTCTTTCAACCGATTATTTCTTGAGCGACTGGGCAGCCTTGCGGGGACCCTTGCGCGTGCGGGCGTTGGTCTTGGTGCGTTGACCGCGCACCGGCAGACCACGGCGGTGACGGAAGCCACGGTAGCAACCGATGTCCATCAGACGCTTGATGTTCATCGTGGTCTCGCGACGCAGGTCCCCTTCAATGGTGAAGGTGCCGACCTGATCGCGCACCTTCTCGAGTTCCGCGTCGGTCAGGTCCTTGATCTTCTTGCTGTAGTCGATGCCACAGGCTTCGCAGATCTTGCGAGCGCGGGTACGACCGATACCGAAGATTGCCGTCAGGCCGATCTCGGCGTGTTTGTGCGGCGGGATGTTAATGCCTGCAATACGAGCCATGTTGGTTCCTCTGAACTTCCGAATCAGCCTTGACGCTGCTTGTGGCGCGGGTCGGTGCAGATGACCCGCACGACACCCTTGCGCTTGATGATCTTACAGTTGCGGCACATTTTCTTGACCGAAGCCGAAACTCGCATAGTCTTCTCCTAGATATTCCAAAACATTCAATGCCGACTGGTCACTTCGCCCGGAACACAATTCGTGCTCTGGTCAGGTCATAGGGAGTCAGCTCCACCTTGACCTTGTCGCCGGGGAGGATCCGGATGTAGTGCATCCGCATCTTGCCGGAGATGTGCCCGAGCACCACATGTCCGTTTTCCAGTTTGACCCGGAAGGTTGCGTTTGGGAGGTTTTCAACCACCTCCCCCTGCATTTCAATCACATCGTCTTTGGCCATACGACAGCGCCGACATCAGGATTTGAAGTTGGCCTTTTTCAACAGTGATTCGTACTGCTGGGACATCATGTAGTTCTGCACCTGGGCCATGAAGTCCATGGTGACCACCACGATGATCAGCAATGAAGTACCACCGAAGTAGAACGGCACGTTGTACTTCAGGATCAGGAATTCCGGCAGCAAGCAGACTGCAGTGATGTAGATAGCGCCAGCCAGTGTCAAACGAAGCAGAATCTTGTCGATGTAGCGGGCTGTCTGGTCACCGGGACGAATCCCGGGAATGAACGCGCCACTCTTCTTCAGGTTGTCGGCCGTTTCGCGGCTGTTGAACACGAGCGCCGTGTAGAAGAAGCAGAAAAACACGATCGCTGCGGCGTACAAGGCAACATAGATCGGTTGTCCTGGCGATAGAGCAGACGCGATGTCACGCAGCCAGCGCGTGGAATCCCCTGTGCTGATCCAGCTCACCACCGTGGTCGGCAGCAGGATGATGGACGACGCGAAGATGGGCGGAATTACACCGGCCATGTTCAGCTTCAGGGGCAGGTGCGAAGACTGACCACCGTATACCTTGTTGCCGACCTGACGCCGTGCATAGTTCACCAGAATCTTCCGCTGGCCGCGTTCGACGAACACCACGAAATAGGTGACCAGAATCACCAGCGCGATGATGAAGAGCGAAACCAGGATGTTCATGGCGCCCGTGCGCACGAGCTCGAGAAGCCCACCGATCGCATTCGGCAGCCCCGCCGCAATACCAGCAAAGATGAGGATGGAAATGCCATTGCCCAATCCGCGCTCGGTGATTTGCTCGCCCAGCCACATCAGGAACATGGTCCCAGCCACCAGACTCACCACCGCCGTGAGGCGGAACGCCATGCCCGGATCGATCACCAGCCCCGCCTGTCCTTCCAGCGCCAGGGCAATGCCCATAGCCTGGAATATAGCCAGACCCAGCGTTCCGTATCGGGTGTACGCGGTGATCTTGCGACGACCGGCCTCACCCTCCTTTTTCAGCTGCTCGAATGTCGGGACCACATAGGTCATCAACTGCATGATGATCGACGCCGAGATGTACGGCATGATCCCCAGAGCGAAGACTGTGAAGCGCGAGAGAGCGCCACCCGAAAACATGTTGAACAGGCTGAGGATGCCGCCCTGCTGGCCCTTGAACAGCTGTTCCAGTTGGGCAGGGTCGATCCCGGGCACAGGGATGTGTGCGCCGATCCGGTAAACCACCAAGGCCAGCAACAGGAACACCAGCCGGCGACGCAGGTCGCCGAACTTGCCTGTCTTGGCCAGGGTCGTGGAGCCAGTAGCCACAGATTGCCTTTTGCTTGCGATCTGAATCAGGCCAGCGAGCCGCCAGCGGCCTCGATGGCAGCCTTGGCACCGGCGGTTGCGCCGATGTCCTTGAGCTTGACCGCGCGGTTGATTTCACCGGTCTTGATGACCTTGACGCGCTTGGCCAGCTGAGCCACCAGGCCAGCCTGCTTGAGCACCAGAAGATCGATCTCGGCGGCATCCACCGTGTTCAGGTCTGCCAGGGTCACTTCGGCATTGAACTGGAGTTGCGCAGACTTGAAACCACGCTTGGGCAGGCGACGCTGCAGCGGCATCTGGCCGCCTTCGAAACCGACCTTGTGATAGCCACCAGAACGCGATTTCTGACCTTTGTGGCCGCGACCGGCCGTCTTGCCCAGGCCGGAGCCAATGCCACGGCCGACGCGACGCTTGGCGTGCTTGGCACCCGCTGCGGGTTGAATGGTGTTGAGTTCCATGACGAATGAGTCCTCTTCGGTCGGGTGCTCAGAGCACCTTCACCAGGTAGGCGATCTTGTTGATCATGCCGCGCACGGCGGGCGTGTCCTGCAGTTCGCTGACGCTGTTGAGCTTGCGCAGACCCAGGCCACGAACGGTGTCGCGGTGCGACTGCTTGGTGCCAATCGGGCTGCGCACCAGTTGAACCTTGACGGTGTTTTGAGTGGTCATGATCGTTCCCATCAGCCCAGGATCTCTTCAACCGACTTGCCGCGCTTGGCGGCCACGTCGGCAGGAGTCGTGGAATTTTTCAGAGCGTCCAGCGTGGCACGCACCAAGTTGTAGGGGTTGCTCGAACCATGGCTCTTGGCCACGACGTCAGTGATACCCAGCACCTCGAATACGGCACGCATCGGACCGCCGGCGATGATGCCGGTACCCTTGGCAGCGGGCAGCATCATGACATTGGAGGCGCCGTGCTCGCCATGCACCGCATGGTGCAGTGAACCGCTCTTGAGCGACACCTTGATCATGTTGCGGCGAGCCTGCTCCATGGCCTTCTGGACGGCCACAGGCACTTCGCGAGCCTTGCCCTTGCCCATACCGACACGGCCGTCGCCATCACCAACCACGGTCAGCGCAGCAAAACCGAGAATACGACCACCCTTGACCACCTTGGTCACGCGGTTGATCGCGATCATCTTTTCGCGCAGACCGTCGTCGTTGCCTTCGTTCTTTACGTTTGCCTGAAATTTAGCCATTTTGTGTATCCCGTCTGATCAGAACTGCAGACCGGCTTCACGAGCCGCATCGGCGAGGGCCTTGACACGGCCGTGGTAGGCAAAACCGGAACGATCGAACGCCACCTTTTCGATACCAACGGCCTTGGCCTTTTCGGCAATGCGCTTGCCGATCAGGGCCGCAGCGGCGGCATTGCCGCCTTTGCCGGCGGCGCCCAGCTGGGCGCGCACTTCGGCCTCGGCGGTCGAAGCGGAAGCCAGCACCTTGGCACCATCGCCGGAGATGACGTTGGCGTAGATGTGCAGGTTGGTGCGGTTCACGGTCAGGCGAACAGCGCCTTGCTGCGCAATGCGGATGCGCGTCTGACGGGCCCGACGGAGACGTTGCTCTTTTTTGGTCAACATGATCCTGGTCCTTATTTCTTCTTGGTTTCCTTGATCACGACCTTCTCATCCGCATAGCGGATGCCCTTGCCCTTGTAGGGCTCGGGCGGGCGCACGGCGCGCACTTCGGAAGCGATCTGGCCCACGCGCTGACGGTCAGCGCCTTTGATGACGACTTCGGTCGGCGTCGGGGTTTCAACCTTGATGCCGGCAGGCATTTCAATCTCAACCGGATGCGAATAACCGACGCTCAGGTTGAGCTTGGCACCCTGGGCTTGGGCCTTGTAACCCACACCGATCAGGGACAGCTTCTTTTCGAAGCCCTTGCTCACACCGACCACCATGTTGTTCACCAGCTGACGCATGGTGCCGGACATGGCATTGGCTTCCCGCGAATCGTTCGTAGGGATGAACGACAGCGAGCCAGCGTTGTTCTCGACCTTGACCAGCGCGTTTTGCGCCAGAGCCAGGGCACCGAGCGTGCCCTTGACGTTGATCAGGTCGTCCTTGATGGCCACTTCGACCCCTGCGGGGACGGAGACTGGCTGCTTACCAATACGCGACATTTCAGTTGCTCCTCAATGCCCGCATCAGGCGACGTAACACAGGACTTCACCACCGACACCGGTGGCGCGGGCCTTGCGATCGGTCATCACGCCCTTGGGAGTGGTGACGATGGCGACGCCCAGGCCGTTCTGCACTTGGGGCAGCGCGTCACGGCCGCGGTAGATGCGCAGGCCAGGCTTGCTCACGCGCTCGATGCGCTCGATCACAGGACGGCCGGCGTAGTACTTCAGGGCGATTTCGAGTTCGCTCTTGCCGCCTTCGGTCTTCACCTGGAAGCCGTCGATGTAACCCTCGTCCTTCAGGACCTGGGCAATGGCCGCCTTGACTTTGGACGCCGGCATCGACACGGTGGTCTTTTCGACCATCTGCGCGTTGCGGATGCGGGTCAACATGTCAGCGATAGGATCACTCATGCTCATTTGTGGTTCTCCTAGGGCTTACCAGCTGGCTTTGGTGATGCCGGGGATCTCGCCGGCAAAGGCCATCTCGCGGACCTTGGCACGGGCCAGGCCGAAGTAGGCAAACGTGCCACGCGGACGACCGGTGATCTCGCAGCGGTTGCGCTGACGGGTCGGATTGGCGTTGCGGGGCAGCTTCTGCAGCGCCAGACGGGCCGCATCGCGCGCTTCGTCGCTTTGCTTGGCGTCGTTGGCGGTCGCCTTCAGTTCGGCGTATTTCTTGGCGAACTTGGCGGCGAGCTTCTCGCGCTTGAGTTCACGTTGGAGTAGTGCTTGTTTAGCCACGCGCCACCTCAGTTCTTGAACGGGAAACGGAAACCAGCCAGCAGTGCCTTGCACTCTTCGTCGGTCTTGGCGGTTGTCGTGATGCTGATGTTCAGGCCGCGCAGGGCATCGACCTTGTCGTACTCGATCTCGGGGAAGATGATCTGTTCTTTGACGCCGATGTTGTAGTTGCCACGGCCGTCAAATGCCTTGCCCGAAATACCACGGAAGTCGCGCACGCGCGGCAGAGCCACAGTGACAAAACGGTCCAGGAATTCGTACATGCGGGCGCCACGCAGGGTCACCATGCAGCCGATGGGCTGTTGCTCGCGGATCTTGAAGCCAGCAATGGCTTTCTTGGCCTTGGTCACCACGGGCTTCTGGCCAGCGATCTTGGTCAGGTCGCCAACAGCGTTGTCCATGATCTTCTTGTCGGCGACCGCCTCGCTCACACCCATGTTCAGGGTGATCTTGGTGATGCGGGGCACCTGCATCGGGGACTTGTAGCCGAACTTCTGGGTCAGCTCGGGCGCAACCTTGTCGCGGTAGATTTCTTGAAAGCGTGTCATGGTCATGCCACCTTGATTTCTTCGCCGCTGGACTTGTAGACGCGCACCTTGTTGCCGTCGGCCAGCTGCTTGATGCCCACGCGGTCAGCCTTGCCCGTGGCGCCATTGAAGATGGCCACGTTGGACTGGTGGATGGACATGGTCTTTTCCACGATGCCGCCGGTCACACCCTTCATGGGGTTGGGCTTGGCATGCTTCTTGACGATGTTGACGCCCTCGACGACCACACGGTCGTCAGATGCGCGCTCAAGCACCTTGCCGCGCTTGCCTTTGTCGCGCCCGGCGATGACGATGACCTCGTCGCCCTTACGAATCTTGTTCATGATGAATCCTCAGAGAACCTCGGGGGCCAGGGACACGATCTTCATGAACTTCTCGGTACGCAGTTCACGCGTGACCGGGCCGAAGATGCGGGTGCCGATCGGCTCCAGCTTGGCGTTGAGCAGCACGGCGGCATTGCCGTCGAATTTGATCAGGGCGCCATCCTGGCGACGGATGCCCTTGGCGGTGCGAACCACCACAGCGTTGTAAACCTCGCCTTTTTTGACGCGGCCACGGGGCGCTGCTTCCTTGATGCTGACTTTGATGACATCGCCCACACTGGCGTAACGGCGCTTGGAACCACCGAGCACCTTGATGCACATCACGGACTTGGCACCCGTGTTGTCAGCAACATCGAGTCGAGATTGCGTTTGGATCATTTGATTTAAGTCCCAACTTGAATCCTTCCGGCCACCACGGCTGGAAGTGATCAGTCTTGGGCCCGTCGTAGCCAACCACCCCGAAAGGATGGCCCGCGTCGCTGGGCAGAAAGCTTCGCCTTTTACAGCGAAGCCGCGGATTATTGCACTGCGAGATCAGTCTGTCAACTGTTCTTTGGTCACAGCCGGCCTCAGGTCGCGGCGGCCGGTGGCAAGTAGCTGGCGCACAGCGACTCGAACTCGGCCAGCGAAGGCCGGTCACAGCCCTCCTCTGCCAGGATCTCCGCCACACGCGGCGCCATGGCAGCGGCGGCGAGGGCATCCAGAAACAAAGCGCGCCAGCGCCGGGCAAGCACATCTTCAACAGTGTGCGCATACTCACTTCTGACAGCATACCGCACCATCGCCTCGGTGAGCCCCAGCCCCAGGGTTTGATCCGCGCCGGGGCAGGCCTGCACCTCATCGGCGTGCTGCCCGTACAGGTGCAGACCGGGGCCAGCATGCAGCGGCACCACCGCCCGCCCCGCGACGGGCGCGCCGTCCAGCGCATGGCGTTCTGTCTGCCCCCCCGGCCTGCGCGTCAGCAGGCCCGCGGCAAAACAGCGCTCCATGACATCGTCCGCCATGGCCCGGTAGGTGGTCCATTTGCCGCCGGTGACCGTCAGCAGCCCGCTGGGCTCCACCACGATGGTGTGTTCCCGCGACAGCACCTTGGTGCCTCCTCCGTCGTCCTTGGGCGGCGCCACCAAGGGGCGCAACCCGACCCACACACTGCGGATGTCGTGCCTCTGAACCGGACGGCGCAGCACATGGGCCGCTTCACCCAGGATGAAATCCAGTTCTTCCGCGAACGGCTGCGGTTCACGCGGCAGGTCCTGGCGGGGGGTGTCGGTGGTGCCCAGCACCAGTTTGCCCAGCCAGGGCACTGCAAACAGGACGCGGCCATCGCGCGTCTTCGGCACCAGCAATGCGTGGTGGCCGTTCAGGAATTCGCGGTCCACGACCACGTGCACCCCCTGGCTGGGGCTGACCATGCGGTCGGCGCCCGCGCTGCCCGGCGGACCGGCGCGGGCCCGCAGCGCATCGACCCAGACGCCGGTGGCGTTGATCACGCATCCGGCCTCGACCCGGCGAGAATGCCCGGACAGGCGGTCGCGGACGGTCACGGAGAAACCGGGCTCCGTCCGCTCCAGCGCCTCCACCTCGGCGTAGTTGAACAGCTGCGCCCCGGCGTTCTGAGCGGTTCGGGCCAGCGCCAGCGCAAGCCGGGCGTCGTCGAACTGGCCATCCCAGTACTGCACACCGCCCTTGAGCCCTTCGGGATTGACGCCGGGCAGGGCCTGCAGGGTCTGCGCCCGGCTGAGGAACTCCGTGCGCCCCAGGCCGGCGCGCCCTGCCATCAGGTCGTACAGTTTGAGCCCGGCGCCGTAGAACGGCGTCTGCCACCAGGCGTAGGAAGGCATGACGAACGGCAGCGGCTGCGCCAGGTGCGGCGCGATGCGCAGCACGGTGGCCCGTTCCGCCAGCGCCTCACGCACCAGGGCCACATTGCCTTGCGCGAGGTAGCGCACGCCACCGTGCAGCAGCTTGGTGGAGCGCGAAGAGGTGCCGCCCGCGAAGTCGTGCGACTCGAACAGGGCGACGGAGAACCCACGCAGCGCCGCGTCCAGCGCCACACCCAGGCCGGTGGCGCCCCCGCCGACCACCACCAGATCAAACCGGGGTTGGCGGGCCAGGGACTGAAGGCGTTCTACGGGATTCATGAATCAGAGGGTGACCGCACACACCCACCAGGGGTGCGTGCGGAGGTTTTACATCAGACCGGAAGACAGCATCCGGTCAACGCGCCTTGCCGGCCTTCCAGGCGTCCAGCAGGGTCTGGTAGGCGATGGTCTCGCCCTTCGGCTTCTCGTTGGCCAGCTTCTTCCACGGCGCCGACTTGTCGGAAAGCCACTTGTCGGCGCTTTCCTTCTTGTTCAGCTTGGGCGGGCACTGCGCCATGCCGGCGCGCTCCAGGCGCGCGAGCACCTCGTCCATCTCCTTGGCCAGATTGTCCATCGCACCCTGCGGGGTCTTCTCACCCGTGACAGCCTGCGCCACGTTCTTCCACCACAGCTGGGCCAGCTTGGGGTAGTCGGGCACGTTGGTGCCGGTGGGCGACCAGGCCACGCGGGCCGGGCTGCGGTAGAACTCGACCAGGCCACCCAGCTTGGGCGCCATGTCGGTCATGGCCTTGCTCTGGATGTCGGACTCGCGGATCGGGGTCAGGCCGACGATGGTCTTCTTGAGCGAGGTGGTCTTGGCGGTCACGAACTGGGCGTAGAGCCAGGCAGCGGCCGTCTTGTTGGCGTCATGTCCCTTGAAGAAGGACCACGAACCCACGTCCTGGTAGCCGTTCTGCATGCCCTGCTTCCAGTAGGGGCCGTTCGGGCCTGGCGCCATGCGCCACTTGGGCGTGCCATCGGCGTTCACCACGGGCAGGCCGGGCTTGACCATGTCCGCCGTGAAGGCGGTGTACCAGAAGATCTGCTGCGCGATCTGGCCCTGGGCCGGCACGGGACCGGCTTCGCCGAAGGTCATGCCGGTGGCTTCCTTGGGCGCGTACTTCTTCATCCAGTCGACGTACTTGGTCAGCGCGTAGACGGCCGCGGGCGAGTTGGTGGCGCCACCGCGCTCGACCGAAGCGCCCACCGGCGTGCACTTGTCGGCCGCCACGCGAATGCCCCATTCGTCGATCGGCAGGCCGTTGGGCGCGCCGATGTCGGCGGTACCGGCCATGGACAGCCAGGCGTCGGTGAAGCGCCAGCCCAGCGACGGGTCCTTCTTGCCGTAGTCCATGTGGCCGTAGATCGGCTTGCCGTCGATGGTCTTGACGTCGTTGGTGAAGAACTCGGCGATGTCCTCGTAGGCGGACCAGTTCAGCGGCACACCCAGGTCGTAGCCGTACTTGGCCTTGAACTTGTCCTTGAGGTCCTTGCGCTCGAACAGGTCGGCACGGAACCAGTACAGGTTGGCGAACTGCTGGTCGGGCAGCTGGTACAGCTTGCCGTCGGGCGCGGTGGTGAACTTGGTGCCGATGAAATCCTTGATGTCGAGACCGGGGTTGGTCCACTCCTTGCCCGCGCCGGCCATGTAATCGGTCAGGTTCATCATCTTGCCGTAGCGGTAGTGGGTACCGATCAGGTCCGAGTCCGAAATCCAGCCGTCGTAGATGGACTTGCCCGACTGCATCGAGGTCTGCAGCTTCTCGACCACGTCGCCTTCCTGGATCAGGTCGTGCTTGACCTTGATGCCGGTGATTTCCTCGAAGGCCTTGGCCAGCGTCTTCGATTCGTACTCGTGGGTGGTGATGGTCTCGGACACCACCGAGATCTCCTTCACGCCCTTGGCCTGCAGCTTCTTGGCGGCGTCGATGAACCATTTCATCTCGGCCAGCTGCTGGTCCTTGCTCAGCGTGGAAGGCTGGAACTCGCTGTCGATCCACTTCTTGGCGGCGGCCTCGTCGGCCCAGGCCGCGTGGCTGCCCAGGGCGCAGAGCGCGGCCAGCGCGAGCGCGTTGTATCGCAATTTCATCGTGTCTCCTTCTCTCGGGTTGATGTGAACGCTGCCCCTCATGGTTCTGGGTGACCACGGCCCCGGGGCAGCGCCGGGCCGTATTCCCTCGAAACGGTTCAGCCCTTGCGCATCACCAGCGCCAGGGCCAGCATGGACAGCACGAAGCTGATCCACACACTGGGCTCCTCCTCCAGCGACATCAGCTCGGCCATCCACTCGGCCGCGCCGACGAACACCAGGTTGATGTAGGCCGCCAGCAGCAGACCGATGAAGAGCCGGTCGCCGCGCGTGGTGGCCATCGGCAGGAAGCCCTTGCGCAAAGTCGTGGGAGAGCGGATCTCCCACACGGTCATGCCGATCAGCATCAGCACGATGCAGGTAAAAAAGACGGCCACCGGCGTGGTCCATGCCATCCACTCGAACATCACACCCTCCCCATGGCAAAGCCTTTGGCGATGTAGTGCCGGACGAACCAGATCACGATCGCCCCCGGCACGATGGTCAGCACACCCGCCGCGGCCAGCGTGGCCCAGTCCATGCCGCTGGCACTGACGGTGCGCGTCATGGTGGCGACGATGGGCTTGGCGTTGACGCTGGTGAGCGTGCGTGCCATCAGCAGTTCCACCCAGCTGAACATGAAACAGAAGAACGCCGCCACGCCCACACCCGCCTTGATCAGCGGCAGAAAGATGGTGATGAAGAAGCGCGGGAAGCTGTAGCCGTCGATGTAGGCGGTCTCGTCGATCTCGCGCGGGATGCCCGACATGAAGCCTTCCAGAATCCACACCGCCAGCGGCACGTTGAACAGCAGGTGCGCCAGTGCCACCGCGATGTGCGTGTCCATCAGGCCCACCGTGGTGTAGAGCTGGAAGAAGGGCAGCAGGAACACCGCCGGCGGCGTCATGCGGTTGGTCAGCAGCCAGAAGAAGACGTGCTTGTCGCCCAGGAAGCTGTAGCGGCTGAAGGCATAGGCCGCGGGCAGCGCCACGGTCAGCGAGATCACCGTGTTGATGCACACGTAGATCAGGCTGTTGATGTAGCCCGAGTACCAGCTCTCGTCGGTGAAGATGAGCTTGTAGTTGTCCCAGGTGAACGCCTGGGGCCAGAGGCTGAAGCTGCTGAGGATTTCCTGGTTGGTCTTGAAGCTCATGTTGACCATCCAGTAGATGGGCAACAGGGCGAAGACCAGGTAGGCGATGAGGAACAGCGTCCTCTTCTTGAATCGACGCTCGTTCACGATTGCACCTCTTTCTCGGTCTGGCCGAGGCTCTGCATCCAGTTGTAGAGCACGAAGCAGAACAGCAGGATGATGAGGAAATAGATCAGGGAGAACGCAGCGGCGGGACCGAGGTCGAACTGGCCGACCGCCTTCTGTGTCAGGTACTGGCTGAGGAAGGTGGTGGCGTTGCCGGGGCCGCCACCGGTGAGCACGAAGGGCTCGGTGTAGATCATGAAAGAGTCCATGAAGCGCAGCAGCACCGCGATCATCAGCACGCCGCGCATCTTGGGCAGCTGGATGTAGCGGAACACGGCGAACTTGCTGGCGCCGTCGATGCGCGCCGCCTGGTAGTAGGCGTCGGGGATGCTGCGCAGGCCGGCGTAGGCCAGCAGCGCCACCAGCGGCGTCCAGTGCCACACGTCCATCAGCAGCACCGTGAGCCAGGCGTGCGTGGCGTCGCCGGTGTAGCTGTATTCGATGCCCAGGTTCTGCAGGGCGTGGCCCATCAGCCCGATGTCGGCGCGGCCGAAGATTTGCCAGATGGTGCCGACCACGTTCCAGGGAATCAGCAGCGAGAGGGCGACGATCACCAGCGTGGCCGAGGCCTTCCAGCCCTGGGCCGGCATGGCCAGCGCGAGCGCGATGCCCAGCGGGATCTCGACCGCCAGCACCGCCATGGAGAACTTCATCTGGTTCCACAGAGCGGCGTGCAGGTCCTCGTCGCGCATCACACTGGCGAACCATTCGGTGCCCACGAAGACGCGGCGCTCGGGCGAGATGATGTCCTGCACCGAGTAGTTCACCACCGTCATCAGCGGCAGGATGGCCGAGAAGGCCACGCAGATGAAGACGGGCAGGATCAGGAACCAGGCTTTCTGGTTGACGGGTTTGGTCGTGGTGCTCATGCCACCAGCTCCTCGTTTTTGTAGAAACAGGTGTGCTCACCCAGCACCTGCGCACCGACCTCGTCGCCCACGGCGGGCAGCGCCGCATCCGGCGCCAGGCGGGCTTTGAGGGTCTGGCCGGCCGCGTCCAGCGTGACCAGGAAGTAGGTGCCGATGTCCTGCACTTTCTGCACCGTCGCGGGCAGCGTGGCCGCGGCACCGGCGGGCGCCAGCGCCAGGTACTCGGGGCGGATACCCAGGCGCAGCGAGCCTTCGGGCAGCGCCTGCGGCGCCGCCAGCTGCCGGCCGCCGAGCTGCAGCTGTCCGCCCATGGCCTGCACCTCCAGGAAGTTCATGCCCGGCGAGCCGATGAAGTGGCCAACAAAGGTGTGCGCGGGGCGCTCGAACAGCGCGTCGGGCGTGCCCAGCTGCACCACCTTGCCGCGTGTCATCACTACCACCTGGTCGGCAAAGGTCAGGGCCTCCACCTGGTCGTGGGTGACGTAGATCAGCGTGAGCTTCAGTTCGTGGTGGATCTGCTTGAGCTTGCGCCGCAGCTGCCACTTCAGGTGCGGGTCGATCACCGTCAGCGGCTCGTCGAACAGCACGGCCGACACATCGGGCCGCACCAGGCCGCGGCCCAGCGAGATCTTCTGCTTCTGGTCGGCACTGAGCCCGGCGGCGCGCATGTCCAGCTGGTGGCTCATCTCCAGCATCTCGGCGATCTGGCCCACCCTGGCCTTGATCTGCTGCGCCGGCACATGGCGGTTCTTCAGAGGAAAGGCCAGGTTCTCAGCCACGGTCATGGTGTCGTAGATGACCGGGAACTGGAACACCTGGGCGATGTTGCGCTGCTGCGGCGTGGCGCGCGTCATGTCCTGTCCGTCGAACTTCACTGTGCCGTGCGACGGCACCAGCAGGCCCGACATGATGTTGAGCATGGTCGTCTTGCCGCAGCCCGAGGGGCCGAGCAGCGCGTAGGCGCCGCCGTCCTCGAAGCTCATGTTCAGCGGCAGCAGCGCGTAGTCGCTGTCTTCCTTCGGGTTCGGCCGGTAGGAGTGGGCAAGGTCGAGATCGATGCGGGCCATCTCAGACTCCCTTCGCGCGTTGCGGCGCCACCAGCAGGTCGCCGGATTCGTTGAAGGCGTACACCTGCGCCGGGTTCACGTGCAGGGTGATCGCGCTGCCCAGGGCGAAGTCGTGCACGCCGGTGAGCTGGGCGACGATCTCGCCGACCGCCGTGTGCACATGCACAAAGGTGTCGGAGCCAGAGATCTCGGCCAGTTCCACCTGGCCGGCCAGCGCCACGTCGCCCGGGCGCGGCGCCACGCGCACGGCGCTGGCGCGCACGCCCAGGGTCAGCGCGCGGGTGGCGCGCTGCGGCAGCTCCACGGCCAGCAGCGGGCCGCCTTTGAGCTGCGCGCCGCCCTCGGCCACCTCGGCGGCCAGCAGGTTCATCGGCGGATCGCTGAAGGCGCGCGCCACGCGCAGCGACTTCGGGCGGTGGAACACCTCGGCCGTGGGGCCGTACTGCAGCAGCTCGCCCTGGTCGAGCACCGCGGTGTAGCCGCCCAGCAGCAGGGCCTCGCCCGGTTCAGTGGTGGCGTAGACCACGGTGGAGTCGCCAGCGGCGAACAGCTGGGTCAGCTCTTCGCGCAGCTCCTCGCGCAGCTTGTAGTCCAGGTTCACCAGCGGCTCGTCCAGCAGCATCAGGGGCGCGTTCTTGGCCAGCGCGCGCGCCAGCGCCACGCGCTGCTGCTGCCCGCCCGAGAGCTCCGCCGGCAGGCGTTCGAGGAACACCTCGATGTGCAGCCGCGCGGCCAGCTCGCGCACGCGCCGGTCGATCTCGGCCCGCGGCCGGCCACCGAGCTTGAGCGGCGAGGCGATGTTGTCGAACACCGTCATCGACGGGTAGTTGATGAACTGCTGGTAGACCATGGCCACGTTGCGCTCGCGCACCGGGGTGCCCGTGACGTCGCGCCCGTCCACCAGCACACGGCCCGAGGTCGGCACGTCCAGGCCGGCCATGAGGCGCATCAGGCTGGTCTTGCCCGCCTGCGTGGCGCCCAGCAGCACCGTGACGGCGTCCGGCGCCGGACTCAGACTCATCGGGTGGAGGTGGACCGAAGGCCCGACCGTCTTGCCCACCTGCTCCAGGGATAGCTGCATTCGATGTCCAGAAGAGGGCCCGCGGGCCTGTTGTTTTATTTTCGTTTCGCCGATTCTATTGTTCGTTTTTGTTCTTCTTGATTCGGTATTTACCCTTAACAGTCGCATATCCTTTTCCGTTATGTTCGGAGCACCCCGATCCCCGACCGCACGATGTCCATGAACCTGGCCCCCCGACACACCCACCTGCTGGACGTGGTGCGCACCCACGGCCCGCAGACCATCGAAGCCCTGGCCGAGCGCTTTGGCGTCACCCTGCAGACCGTGCGCCGCGACGTGCAGCGCCTGGCCGAAGCCGGCCTGCTCTCGCGCTTTCATGGCGGCGTGCGCCTGCCCGGCTCGACCACCGAAAACATCGCCTACCGGCAGCGCCAGGCCATGGAGTCCGAGGCCAAGACCCGCATCGCCCGGTCCATCGCCCAGCGCGTGCCCAACGGCTGCTCGCTGATCCTGAACATCGGCACCACCATCGAGGCCGTGGCGCGCGAGCTGATGCAGCACCGCGGCCTGCGTGTCATCACCAACAACCTGCACGTGGCCGCCCTGCTCAGCGCCAACCCCAGCTGCGAGGTGATCGTGGCCGGCGGACAGGTGCGCGGCGCCGACCAGGGCATCGTCGGCGAGGCCACGGTGGACTTCATGCGCCAGTTCAAGGTCGACATCGGCCTGATCGGCATCAGCGGCATCGAGGCCGACGGCACGCTGCGCGACTTCGACTACCGCGAAGTCAAGGTCGCGCGCACCATCATTGGCCAGTCGCGCGAGGTCTGGCTGGCGGCCGACCACAGCAAGTTCAACCGCCCGGCGATGGTGGAACTGGCGCGGCTGGACGAGGTGGACGTGCTGTTCACCGACGAACCGCCGCCACCGCCTTTCGACACCCTGCTGACCCAGGGCGACGTGGAATGCGTCGTCGCGGGTCGCGAGGCCAGCTGACACCTTCGAAGAATCAGAGACGAGACACCCCATGACTTACCTGCTGGCCCTGGACCAGGGCACCTCCAGTTCGCGCAGCATCGTGTTCGACCAGGCCGGCCATGTGGTCGCGATGGCGCAGCGCGAGTTCCGCCAGATCTACCCGCAGCCGGGCTGGGTCGAACACGACCCGCGCGACCTCTGGACCACGCAGCTGGAGACGGCGCGCGAAGCCCTGGCCAAGGCCGGCCTGAAGGCCGCCGACATCCGCGCCGTCGGCATCACCAACCAGCGCGAGACCACGGTGGTGTGGAACCGCAAGACGGGCGAGCCGGTCTACAACGCCATCGTCTGGCAGGACCGCCGCGCCGAATCCACCTGCGCCGCGCTGCGCGAACGTGGCCTGTCCGAGCCCGTGCTGCAGAAAACCGGCCTGCGCATCGACGCCTATTTCTCGGGCACCAAGCTGCAGTGGATCCTGGACCACGTGCCCGGCGCGCGCGCGCAGGCCGAGGCCGGCGAGCTGGCCTTCGGCACCGTCGACAGCTGGCTGATCTGGCAGCTCACCGGCGGCGCGGCCCACGTGACCGACCACAGCAACGCCGCGCGCACCATGCTGTTCAACGTGCACACCCAGCGCTGGGACGAGGAACTGCTGGCGGCCATGACCATCCCCGCGGCCATGATGCCCACCGCCCTGCCCTCCAGCGCCCACTTCGGCGAGGTGCGGCCCGAGTGGCTGGGCGGCCCGCTGGTGATCGGCGGCGTGGCCGGCGACCAGCAGAGCGCGCTGTTCGGCCAGGCCTGCTTCTCCGCCGGCATGGCCAAGAACACCTACGGCACCGGCTGCTTCATGCTGATGCACAACGGCGAGCGCTTCCAGACCAGCCAGAACGGCCTGATCACCACCGCCGCCGCACAGCCGCCCGGTCCGCCCCAATACGCCTTCGAGGGCAGCGTGTTCATCGGTGGCGCCGTGGTGCAGTGGCTGCGCGACGGGCTGCGCGCCATCCCGTCCAGCAGCGAGGTGCAGGCGCTGGCCGAGAGCGTGCCCGACGCCGGCGGCGTGATCATGGTGCCAGCCTTCACCGGCCTGGGCGCGCCCTACTGGCAACCCGAGAGCCGCGGCGCCATCGTCGGCCTCACGCGCGGCAGCACCATCGCCCACATCGCGCGCGCCGCGCTGGAGAGCATCGCCTTCCAGAGCGCCGCCCTGCTCGACGCCATGAGCCGCGATGCCGTGGCCAGTGGCGGCGTGCCGGTGGCCGAGCTGCGCGTGGACGGCGGCGCCTGCGTCAACGACCTGCTGATGCAGATCCAGGCCGACCTGCTGGGCATTCCCGTGGTGCGGCCGGCCGTGATCGAGACCACCGCCCTGGGCGCCGCCTACCTCGCGGGTCTGCAGTGCGGTGTGTACGCCGGGCTGGACGAACTGTCGAAACAGTGGCGCGCCGAGCGCGTGTTCCACCCCACGCTCTCGCGCGAGCGGGCGGCGGAAAAGATGGCCGAATGGGAACACGCGGTGCGGCAGACCACCGCGCCCTGAGCGCTCAACGCCTCGGGGACAATGGCGGCATGAACACCTCCACCCACCCCCTCATCACCTTCATCGGCGGCGGCAACATGGCCAGCGCCATCATCGGCGGCCTGGTCCGCCAGGGCCACCCGACCAGCGCCCTGCAGGTGGTCGAGCCCTGGGACGAGCAGCGCGCGAAGCTGACGCAGCAGTTCCCCGGCATGACCGTGCTGCCCGCCGCCAGCGCCGAGCTGAAACCGTCCGACCTGGTGGTCTGGGCGGTCAAGCCGCAGACCTTCAAGGACGCCGCCGCGGCCGCCCGCGACCATGTGGACGGCGCGCTGCACCTGAGCGTGGCCGCCGGCATCACCAGCGAGAGCATCGCCACCTGGCTCGGCACCGAGCGCATCGTGCGCGCCATGCCCAACACCCCGGCCCTGGTCGGCCTGGGCATGACCGGCCTGATGGCGCGCGCCGCCGTGAGCGCCGACGACAAGGCGCTGGTCGAGCGCGTGGTGCGCACCACGGGCGAGCTGGTATGGGTGAATGTGGAAGCCGACCTGGACGCCGTGACCGCGCTCTCGGGCTCCGGCCCCGCCTACGTGTTCTATTTTCTCGAAGCCATGCGCGACGCGGGCGCCCGCATGGGCCTGGCGCCCGAGGTGGCGCAGCAACTGGCCATCGGCACCTTCATCGGCGCCGCCACCCTCGCCCAGCGCTCAAACGATCCGCTGCAGACCCTGCGCGAGCGCGTCACGTCCAAGGGCGGCACGACCTACGCCGCCATCACCTCGATGGATGCGTCGGACATGAAGGCGCTGTTTGAAAAGGCTCTGGTCGCCGCGCAGATTCGCGCCGCCGAACTGGGCGCGGAGTTCGGCAAGTAGTCGTCGCTCGGCTCACGGACGCAGTGCGCTCTGCTTCGCAGATCGCAAACATGGCCAGTCAGGTTTGTCGATTCGGCTGTACCTGTCCGTGTATCCAGCTGAGTGCGCTATAGGACTGATTTCAAAGAAATTTAGGAGGTGTCATGCGACTTTGTTTAAAGACTGCGAAAAGTGCTCCCCGCCGAATTGCGGGTTAAACAAATCTCAGCTCATGTCCACTGACGCTTGGTTCGCAGATCTCCTACCCACTAAATGGGCTCGGCGGATCGCCGGACTCACACTTCTCTCGGTGGCAGGCGCCTACAACCTGCCATCTCTCTTGCCGCCGTCGTTCCTCCCAGCGGCCCCTGAACTGCTGTTCTCTCTTCGCATCATCTTGGCACTGACCACAGCGCTGGTCGGTGTTTTGGTTGTTCTCGTATGCGTTGTACTCCGGGCGAACGAGCTTCAACGAGAGGCGAGCCGTTCCTTCTGGGAGACAGAACGGTGAGTTTCCTCATTGGTCGGGAAGTTGCGCTTCGCCGCATGAGCCCTAGTTTGTCGCTGCGGGCCGGCCACCTCCAAATTAAAGGTCCGCTTCTGGCCGCAAGCCGTCACAAAGCCGCCCCCAAACAGTCCCGCCTCACTCGCACAAGCGGTGCGCTCTGCGCAGCGGCATAAAGGGGGAGGAAGGCGCAGCCGGCCGGAGGACAGCCGCGGAGCAGAGCGCGCCGCTTGTGCAGGCTAAAGCAGCGCCCCGACTAAAACGCTAGCCGCTCAAACCAACCCGAGCACAACCCCCACAAACACCGTGAACCCTAGCCAGTGGTTCAGACGGAAGGCCTTGAAGCAGCCGTCGCGCGTGCGGTCCTTGATGAGCCGCCAGTGCCAGGCCACCTGGGCCAGCGCCACCACCAGCATGGCGCCCCAGACCACGGGGTTCACCTGCTCCCAGAGCACGGCCGTCCAGACGCTCAGGAACACCAGATAGAACGCCGTCACAGCCGGCACGTCGGCGTCGCCGAGCGTGATGGCCGAGGTCTTCATGCCGATCTTCAGGTCGTCGTCGCGGTCCACCATGGCGTATTCGGTGTCGTAAGCCAGCACCCAGAACAGGTTGCCCGCCATCAGCGCCCAGGCCTGCCAGGGCACGACCTCGGTCACGGCGGCGAACGCCATCGGGATGCCGAAGCTGAAGGCCACACCCAGCACCGCCTGCGGCATGGAGACGTGGCGCTTGGCGTACGGATAGATCAGCGACAGCACCAGACCGAGCACCGACCAGGCGATGGTCGCGGTGTTGGTGGTCAGCACCAGCAGGAAGGCCACGAAGGCCAGCACGCCACCCACCGCCAGCGCCTCCTTCACGCCCACGCGCCCGCTGGTCACGGGCCGCTGCGCGGTGCGCTTGACGTGTTTGTCGAACTCGCGGTCGGCCACGTCGTTGACGCAGCAGCCGGCGCTGCGCATCAGGATGGTGCCCAGCACGAACACCACCAGCAGGTGCCAGCCCGGAAAGCCCTGCGCAGCAATCCACAGCGCCGAGAGCGAAGGCCAGAGCAGCAGCAGCCAGCCGGCGGGCCGGTTCCAGCGGATCAGGTCGAGGTAGAGCGCCAGCTTGGACGGGCGCGGTTCGGGCAATGCAGCGGAGCTCATGACAGTCTCTTCACACCCGGCAGTTCGCAGGCATACACGGCGTTGCGCAGTTCGGCGATGGCTTCGTAGCGGGTGAAGCTGCGCCGCCAGGCCAGCACCACGCGCCGCGTGGGCGGGTCGCCGTCGAACGGCAGGTAATGCACGAAGGAGGCGTCGCCCAGGTCCTGCGAGTTGTCGGCCGAACCGTCGAGCGCCGAGCGCGGCACCGACAGGCGCGGCACGAGGGTCACGCCCATGCCCGCGGCCACCATGTGCTTGATGGTCTCCAGCGACGAGCCCTCGAAGCTCTTGCGGATGCCCTCGGTGTCGCTGGAGAAGCGCGCGAACTCGGGGCAGACCTCCAGCACGTGGTCGCGGAAGCAGTGCCCCGTGCCCAGCAGCAGCATGGTCTCGTTCTTGATCTCGTCGGTGGTGATGGCCTTGCGCTTGGCCAGCGGGTGGCTGGCCGGCACGGCGGCCATGAAGGGCTCGTCGTACAGCGGCGCGATGGCGAGGTTGGTGTCCGGGAACGGCTCGGCCAGGATGGCGCAGTCGATCTCGCCCAGGCGCAGCTGCTCCAGCAGCTTGACGGTGAAGTTCTCCTGCAGCATCAGCGGCATCTGCGGCGTGCGCTCGATGACCTGGCGCACCAGGTTGGGCAGCAGGTAGGGGCCGATGGTGTAGATCACGCCCAGCTTGAGCGGCCCGGCCAGCGGGTCCTTGCCGCGCTTGGCGATCTCCTTGATCGCGGCGGCCTGCTCCAGCACGGTCTGCGCCTGGCGCACGATCTGCTCGCCCAGCGGCGTGACGGCGATCTCGCTGGCGTTGCGCTCGAAGATCTTGAGCTCCAGCTCTTCTTCTAGCTTCTTGATCGCCACGGACAGCGTAGGCTGCGACACGAAACAGGCCTCGGCGGCCTTGCCGAAGTGCTTTTCGCGCGCCACGGCCACGATGTATTTCAGTTCCGTCAGGGTCATGGCTGTATTTTGCTCTCGGACGCCGCGCCGCCTGCGCCCATGGGCATGTCGTCCAACCCGGACAGGCCCGGGAGCCCCCCGTCCAGCACCGGCATGTCCGCCAGGCGGTCCAGCACCACCTCGCGCACGCAGTGCCTCAGCCATCGGTGCGCCGGGTCGGCGCTGTACCGCGGGTGCCAGATCAGGGACACGGAGAACGCCGGCACCTGCACCGGCAAGGCTGCGCTGTGCATGCCCTCGCGCAGGCTGTGGGTGTGGCGCTCGGGCACGTTGGCGATGTAGTCGGTGGCACGCGCCAGCGCCAGTGCCGCGGAAAAGCTGCCCACGCTCAGGTCGACCTGGCGCCGCAGCCCCAGACGCTCCAGCGCCAGGTCCACACCCTCCTGCCCGCCCGTGCGATGGGCCACGCCGATGTGACGGCCGGCGACGTAGGACTGCGGCTCGTGAAGCCGGCCGGCCAGCGGATGCCCCTGGCGCACCACCGAGACAAACCGGTCGCTGAACAGCGCCTGGGCCCGCAACTCCGGCGCCAGCGCCGGCCCCACCACCGCAGTTTCCAGATCGGCCAGACCTTCCCGCAAGGCCGCGCTGTCCCGATCGGTCTTTTGCTCGAAGCACAGGCGCACGCCCGGCGCCTGCGCCGCCACACGCTCGACCAGCGCAGCGCCGAAGTTCTCGACAAAGCCCTCGCGGTTGCGCAGGGTGAAGGTCCGATGCAACTGCTGAAGGTCGAGTACCTCCGCGGGTTGCAGCACCTCCACGCTGTCCTGCACCAGTTGGCGGACCTGCTCCCGCAACGCCAGGGCACGGGGCGTGGGCACCAGGCTGCGCCCGGCCCGGACCAGCAGCGGATCTCCCGTGGTGGCCCGCAACCGCGCCAGCGCCCGGCTCATGGCCGAGGCGCTCAGGCGCAGCCGGCGGGCCGCCCCCGCCACGCTGCCTTCCTGCAGCAGGACATCCAGCGTGAACAGCAGGTTGAGATCGGGCGTGGGCATGGCCGCACCATAGCGCAAACCCGTCATACATGGCGTCAGACGCAACATATCAATGCAACCCATGCGTCTTCCGCCATGTCATGCAAAAAAATACAGTGCCCTCACGCCTGCTGTGCAGGACTTTTGAGGAAACGCCACCATGTCCCAATTTCTTTCCCACCGGCCCGGCCCCACAGGCGCCCTGGCCGGTCTTTCGCTCTCGGTGCTGCTGTCGTCGCTGGGCACCAGCATGGCCAATGTGAGCCTGCCCAGCCTGACGCAGGCGTTCGGCGCATCGTTCCAGCAGGTGCAGTGGGTGGTGCTGTCCTACCTGCTGGCCATGACGGCGCTGGTCGTCGTGGCCGGGCGGCTGGGCGACCGCCTGGGCCGGCGCCGCCTGCTCATGG
The DNA here is from genome assembly GCF_001592285.1 of Hydrogenophaga pseudoflava NBRC 102511. GTDB lineage: Bacteria > Pseudomonadota > Gammaproteobacteria > Burkholderiales > Burkholderiaceae_C > Hydrogenophaga > Hydrogenophaga pseudoflava. The sequence goes on from NZ_BCWQ01000011.1 coordinate 24,643, forward strand.
CGGGTCTGCTACTGTTCACCCTGGCCTCGGTCCTGTGTGCCCGCGCGCCGAACCTGGAAGCCCTGGTGGCGGCCCGTGCCCTCCAGGGCCTGGGGGCCGCGACGATGATGACGCTCGCCATGGCCATGACGGGCGAGACCGTAGGCAAGGAGCGCACCGGCAGCGCCATGGGCTGGCTGGCCAGCATGTCGGCGGTGGGCACCGCGCTCGGGCCGTCGGTCGGCGGCCTGCTGATCGCCTGGCTGGGCTGGCGCGCCATGTTCCTGTCCACGCTGCCCCTGAGCCTGCTGACCCTCTGGCTGGTCCACCGGCACCTGCCGGCGCCCGCCCCGGTGTCTGCGTCCCGAAGCGGCACGCCGGCGGGGGGCGCGGCGCTCTGGCAAGGGACCGCGCTGGGTGCCAGCCTGGTCATGAACGCGCTGGTGGCCACGGTCATGATGGCCACACTGGTGATCGGCCCGTTCTTCCTGTCCGGTGGCCTGGGGCTGGAGACAGTCTGGGTTGGGGCCGCGATGTCGGCCGGACCGATGATGTCCATGGTGTTCGGCTTCGTGGCCGGGAAACTGGTGGACCGCTGGGGCGCGGCGCACACGCTGCGCATCGGCCTGCTGGTCATGCTGGCCGGCGCGCTGGGGCTGGCGGTGCTGCCCGGTCCGTGGGGTCTGGCGGGCTACCTGCTCGCCATCTCGGTCCTGACCCCGGGCTACCAGCTGTTCCAGGCCGCCAACAACACGGCCACCCTGACCCGGCTGCCCGCGGCGCGCCGGGGCGAGGTTTCCGGCCTGCTGAACCTGGCGCGCAACCTGGGCCTGATGGCCGGGGCCTCGGTCATGGGCTGGGTGTTTGCCTGGGTCACCACGGAGCCCGCCGCCGCATCGCCTGCGACCCTGCTGCACGGTGTGCAGGTCACGTTCGGGGCCGCGGCCGGACTGCTCGTGCTGTCCATGTTCGTGGGCCGCACGCCCCGCCCGGCGGCGTCAGGCCTTTAGATACTCGGCCTTGGTGCCGAGCCAGCGGCCCACATGCCGCTCGGCGGCTTCGGGGAACCTGACGAGCATCTGCGCCGCCGCCTCGCGGGCCCATTCGAGCAGATGGGTGTCGGTGGCCAGGTCGGCAAAACGCAGCAGCGGCGCGCCCGACTGGCGGGCGCCGAGGAACTCGCCGGGGCCGCGGATCTCCAGGTCGCGGCGCGCGATCTCGAAGCCGTCGTTGGTCTCGGCCATGGCCCTGAGCCGTTCGCGCGCAGTCTCGCCCAGGCGCCCGCCTTCGTTGGGTGTGTAGAGCAGCACGCAGGCCGAGGCCGCCGCGCCGCGACCCACCCGCCCGCGCAGCTGGTGCAGCTGCGACAGCCCGAAGCGCTCGGCGTGTTCGATCACCATCAGCGAGGCGTTGGGCACGTCCACGCCCACCTCGATCACCGTGGTCGAGACCAGCACCCCCATGTGGCCACCGCTGAACAGGCCCATCACCGCCTTCTTCTCGGCCACCGGCATGCGCGAGTGCAAGAGCCCGACGAGCACACCCGGCAGCAGCTGGGAGAGTTCGGCGTGCGTCTCGGTGGCGTTCGACAGGTCGATGGCTTCGCTCTCTTCGATCAGCGGGCAGACCCAGTAGACCTGCCGGCCCTCGGCCACCTGTGCGCGGATGCGCTCGATCACCTCGTAGCGGCGGCTGTCGGACACCACCTTGGTCACGATGGGCGTGCGGCCCGGCGGCAGCTCGTCGATGGTCGAAACGTCGAGGTCGGCGTAGTAACTCATCGCCAGCGTTCGGGGGATCGGAGTAGCGCTCATCATCAACAGGTGGGGCTCCCCCGCGCCCAGTTCAGGGCCACCCATCTTGGACCGCAGCGCCAGCCGCTGCGCCACGCCGAAGCGGTGCTGCTCGTCGATGATGGCCAGGGCCAGGTTTTTGAACTGCACCTGGTCCTGGATCACCGCGTGCGTGCCGACCACCAGCGCGGCCTCGCCGCTGGCGATGAGCGCCAGCATCTCCGTGCGCTGCTTTTTCTTCTGGCTGCCGGTGAGCCAGGCCACGCGCTTGCCCAGCGGTTCGAGCAGCGGTTTCAGCCAGCCGATGAGCTTGGCGAAATGCTGCTCGGCCAGGATCTCGGTCGGCGCCATCAGCGCGCACTGCCAGCCGCTGTCGATGGCGATGGCGGCGGCCAGCGCGGCCACCACGGTCTTGCCCGAGCCCACGTCGCCCTGCAGCAGCCGGTGCATGGGCACCTGGCGCTGCAGGTCGCGCGCGATCTCTTCGCCGACGCGGCGCTGCGCGGCCGTCAGCGCGAACGGCAGCACGGTCAGCAACTGCTCGTGCAGACCACCCACCTTGGCCGACAGACCCGGCGCGCGCAAGGCGTCGCGCTCACGCTTGGCCTGCAGCTGCGAGAGCTGCTGGGCCAGCAACTCTTCGGCCTTGAGCCGCTGCCAGGCCGGGTGGCTGCGGTCTTCCAGCGCCCCGAGCGACACGTCCGGCCCCGGGTGGTGCAGGTATTCCAGCGCCTGGCGCAGCGACATCAGCGGCGCGCGCAGGCCCCGCAGCGTCTCCTGCAGCGAGGTCAGCACCGGCTGCGGCAGGGTCTCGCTGAGGTCGGCGCGCTTGAGGCCCGACACCACGGCCTTGCGCAGGTAGACCTGCGGGAGCTGGGCGCTGGTGGGGTAGACGGGGGTCAGCGCCTCGGGCAGTTCGCCGCCGGCCACGTGAAAGGCCGGGTGCATCATGGTCTTGCCCATGAAGCCGCCGCGCACCTCGCCCCGCACGCGCACCCGTGCGCCGACCGCCAGCGTCTTCTGGTGCGAGGGATAGAAGCTGAAGAAGCGCAGGGTGCAGGTGTCGGACCCGTCGTCCAGAGTGACCAGCAGCTGGCGGCGCGGCCGGTACTGGATGTCCTGCTTCGTGACGGTGCCCTCGACCTGCACCACCTCGCCGTCGCGCGCGTCGTGCAGGGCGACGATGCGGGTCTCGTCCTCGTAGCGCAGCGGCAGGTGCAGCGCCAGGTCGATGTCGCGCACCAGGCCGAGCTTGTGCATGGCTTTCTGCGGAGCAGAGAGTTCCTTGCGCGGTACGGTGGACGGGGCGTCGGGCATGGGACAATTCTGCCTGTACTTCCATCCATATCCCCACTTGGAACGGGCCCTGTCCGGCCCTCAAGCAGCATGACTTCTTCTTCGTCCTCTTCGGCCCGCCACTTCACCGTCGCCGACTTCGATTTCTCCCTCCCCGAACACCTGATTGCCCAGCACCCGGCCGCCGAACGCAGCGCCTCGCGCCTGCTCGACGGCACCGGCGAACTGCCGGTGGACCGCATCTTCCGCGAGCTGCCCGGCCTGCTGCAGCCGGGCGACCTGCTGGTGTTCAACGACACCCAGGTGGTCAAGGCTCGGCTGTTCGGCGAGAAGGCCAGCGGCGGCAAGCTGGAGTTGCTGATCGAGCGCGTGCTGCTGCCGCACGAGGCACTGGACGGCTCGCCCAACGAGGTCGTCGGCCACCTGCGCGTGAGCAAGAAGCCCTTGCCCGGCGGGCGGCTGCACCTGGCGGGCGGTTTGAAAGGCGGCGGCTTCGACGCGGTGTTCATCGGCCGCTGGCCCGACGAACACGGCCAGCTGTTCCGCCTGCGGCTCGAAGGCCCGGCGGGCGAAGACCCGTACACGCTGATGGCGCGCCACGGCCATGTGCCGCTGCCGCCCTACATCACCCACGCCGACGAAGCCGACGACGAACGCCGCTACCAGACCGTGTTCGCGCGCGTGCCCGGCGCCGTCGCCGCGCCCACCGCTGCGCTGCACTTCGACGAGGGCGTGTTGTCCGCCCTGGAGGCGCGCGGCGTGCGGCGCGCCAACGTGACGCTGCACGTGGGCGCCGGCACCTTCGCGCCCATGAAGACCGAGCGCATCGAAGAGCACGTGATGCACCACGAGCGCTACGCCATCCCGCCCGCCACCGTTCAGGCGATCGAAGACTGCCGCGCGCGCGGCGGCCGCGTGGTCGCCGTGGGAACGACCACGGTGCGCACGCTGGAGAGCTGGGCGAAGACCGGCGAGCTGCAGGGCGACACCAACATCTTCATCACGCCGGGTTTCGAGTTCCTCGTGGTCGATGTGCTGGTGACCAACTTCCACCTGCCCAAGAGCACGCTGATGATGCTGGTCAGCGCCTTCGCGGGCTACGACCATGTGATGGCGCTCTACCGCCACGCCGTGGCGCAGGGCTACCGCTTCTTCAGCTACGGCGACGCGATGCTGCTGGCGCGGCGCACCGCCTGAGGGTCAGGCGCCGAGATTCAAGTAGACGCGTCCGCCCTCGACCTTCGCTGGCCAGACCTTGATCGGCTGGGTGCAGGGCGGCAGCGTGGCGTCGCCCGTGCGCAGGTCGAAACGGCCCTGGTGGAACGGGCACTCGATCTCGTGCCCCTCCACGAAGCCGTCGCACAGCTTGGCGTTGCCGTGGGTGCAGAGGTTGTCGGTGGCGAACACCTCGCCCTCCACCGAGAACAGCGCGATGTCGCGCCCGCCCGGCGCCACCGGGATGCCCGCGCCTTCGAACAGATCGGCCTCGGCGGCCACGTCGGTCCAGTTGCTCATGAAGTGCTCCTGCATTGTCAAAGTCATGTCCAGCGCGAAATGCCTGTTCGGGGATGCGGTGGAACCGGCTCTGCCGGGCCACTCGCATCGCCCCCTTGAGGGGGTGACGCCGCAGGCGGCGCAGGGGTGGGCCTATATCGGGTAGATGATCGAGTTCGGGATCATCTCGCTGTCGTAGACGCAGAGACGTTGCGCGAACTTCAGTCCGTCGGGCGTCTTCGCCACGATGTCCAGGTAGCGCCCGACGTTGAACACCGTGCTGGGGCCGTCGAGCTTGGTGCGGAACACCGCGTAGTTGGCCTCGCAGTGCAGGCGGCCCTGCTCGTCAATCTGACGGACGACGGGTGCGCCCACCACGTGGCGCTGGTAGTACGGGTCGTGGAACAGCGTTTCCTTGATGCCGTAGACACGGTCGCGCAGCATGGCCTGGCTGTCGAAGGCCAGTGTGGACAGCGGAAAGCCGCGCTCGTGGTTCTCGCGCGGCTGCAGCTTGTAGACGCAGTCCGTCGTGAAGAAGGTCGGCCAGAGGTCCCAGTCGCCGCTGTCGACGGCCGAGGCGTAGTCGCTGTAGAGCGCCTGCAGGGCCTGGAAGGTCTCGAAGTCGAGGGTGCTCATGCGGCACCTCCATCGCATTTTTCAGGCGCTTCCATGACTTTCCGCCAGTACTCGTACATCCCGCGGATCAGCGTCTCCGTCACCATGTGGTCGGTCTCGCCCACCTCGCGCCCGCCCAGCTCGGCCAGTGCCCGGTGCTGCGGCTTGCTGTCGAAGGCCTGCTGCGAGAACTCGATCACCTCGCCGTCGTCGGCGCTGACGAAACCGGCCGGGCCGAAGAGATTGGCCTGGCGCAGGCGGCGCTGCGTCATCTCGGGCGTGTCGTCCTCGAAGCCGAAGTGCGTCCAGACGAAGTCGAAGGCGCCGTGGCCGTCGGGCTGGATGTGGCGCGTGCTCACACTGTTGACCTGCTGCTGGAAGATGACGCTCGGAAAGAGTGTCGTCATCACCGCGGTCGGCATCTGGTCGTCCATCTGCCACCAGGGCTCGGGCACGATGTCCAGGAAGCGCGGATCTTCCAGCTGCATGCTCTCCTTGAAGCTCGACACCTGGGTCACCTGCGCCGCCTGGCCACTGGCCTGGCCCATGCTGCCCCGGGTGGAGACCATGGCCGCGTGGCGGTGGTGTGCGTCCATTCGCAGCTCGCTCTTGTTGTCGGCGCGCCAGAGGCCGAAGGTGACGAACCAGGTGTGCAGCAGGCCCGGGTGGTACGGGTCCTTGATGTTCTCCTGCATCAGCTTCCAGTTGCCCGGGATGCGCTGGCGGTTGTAGCCGAGGATGGTGAGCTTGCGACCATTGAACAGGCGGTCGAAGTACTGGAGGACGGTCGGCCCCATGTAGTCCTCGAGCGACTCCACGTCGTGGTCGAAGCTCGCGAACACCACGCCGCCGCGCACGGCCACCTTCAGCCGCGTCAGGCCGTGGTCCTTGGGGTTGAAGTCGGCCGGCATGCCGCCGTTGACCTTGCCGTCCTGGCGCACGCCGCGCCGGAACGGCACACCCTGCAGCGTGCCGTCGGGCTGGTAGCTCCACTGGTGGTAGGGGCAGACGAACTCGGTGGCGTTGCCGTGGCGCTTGCGGCAGAAGCGCATGCCGCGGTGCGCGCAGACGTTCTCCACCACGTGGATCTGGCCGTCGGCCGCGCGGGTCATGATCACCGAGCGCTCGCCGACCACGGTGCGCTTGAAATCACCGGGGTTCGGGATCTCGGCTTCGAGGCCGACGTAGCACCAGTGGCCTTGGTAGAAGAGGCGTTCGAGTTCGCGCTGGTGGCGTTGCTCGTCGGTGTAGACGGCGAACGGGATGCGGCTGGTGCCGCCGGCCTCCCAGTGCAGGGCGTCGGGGGAAACGGACATGGCTGTCTCCGGAGGTGTTCTTGTGAGCCGCATGATCGCGGCCGGCCGGCCATCCGGCAAGGGAATCGGCGTGATACGCTGTATTCACCACCTGAATATTCAGACCCATGAAGCTCACCGACATCGACCTCAACCTGCTGGTGGTGTTTGACCGCCTGGTGCAGGACGGCCGGGTCTCCCGCGTGGCCGAGTCGCTGGGCCTGAGCCAGCCGGCGGTGAGCAACGCGCTGCGGCGGCTGCGCGACCTGCTGGACGACGAGCTGTTCCTGCGCACGCCCAGCGGCATGGCGCCCACACCCTACGCGCTGCAGCTGGCCGAACCGGTGGCGCAGGCGCTGCGGGGGCTGCAGGGCGCGCTGAACGTGCGCGCCAGCTTCGACCCGGCCACCAGCGAACGCTGCTTCACCCTGGCCATGACCGACGTGGGCGAGATCTACTTCCTGCCGGTGCTGATGGACGCGCTGGCGCGCGAGGCGCCGGGCGTGACGCTGCGCTGCGTGCCGGTGGCCGACGCGGCGCTGCGCGAGGACATGGCGGCCGGCCGGGTCGATCTGGCGCTGGGCTCGCTGCCGCAGCTGCAGGCCGGCTTCTTCCAGCAGGCGCTGTTCCGCCAGCGCTACGTGGCGCTGATGCGCGCCGGCCACCCGCTGGCGGCGGGCGACGCGCCGCTGAACGCCACCCAGTACCGGCAGGCCGCCCACGTGCGCGTGGTCTCGGCCGGCACCGGCCACGGCCAGGTCGACGAGGCCCTGCAGCGCCTGGGCGTGGCGCGGCAGGTGCAGCTGACCGTGCCGCACTACGTGGCGCTGGGCCAGGTGCTGGGCAGCACCGACCTGGTGGCCACCGTGCCCGAGCGGCTGGCCGAGCGCCTGGCCGGCCCGCACGCGCTGGTGGCGCGCCCGCTGACGCTGCGCCTGCCGGCCAGCACCATCGCCCAGCTCTGGCACGCCCACCTGCACCGCGACGCTGGCCACCAGTGGCTGCGCGGCCTGGTGGCGCAGCACTTCGGCACCGCCGCCGGGGCCGTGGACAGCCCCTGAAGCGGCGACAAGGTATCCAGTGGTCACAGGCTTCGCTACAAAAGTGCTACAACCCGGCCTTCGGATGTGACTTTTGTGCAGCAGCCGTGAACACGCCCGACTGCAGGACCCGGTCGCACGGGCACAATACCGCCCACCTTCCCGCCGCCGAAAGTCTGTCCGTGATCGAAATGCTGTTCCGCCTGGGTATCGCCCTGCTGCTGTCCGTGAGCCTGGCCCTGCTGCTGGCCTGGGGCTGGTCCAGTTCGGACGAACGCACCGAGTCGGCGGCGGTCACAGTCGAGCCCTCGGCCGAATCCTCCACACCGGCTCACTGACCTGGGCGTGGGCTGGGCGAGCCGCCACGCGGTTCACAATGGCCCGATGAAACGACGTCGCTGCCTCCCGCTGGCGCTGGCTGGCCTCATCGCCCTGCCCGTCGCGGGACGGGCGGAGCCCGAGGCCTCCCGCTACGCCACCCAGGGCCGCTGCGCCGGCTATCCCCGCATTGCACTGACCGCACCCAAGGGCTGGTGCGTGGGCCTGGTGGCCGACGCGCGCGACGGCCTGCAGATGCCGCGCCGCCTGGTCGAGGTGTCCCCCGGCCGCTTCTGGATCACCGACATGGGCAACTGGGAGCCCCGCCGCGGGCGCCTGCTGGAGCTGCGGGTGGACGGACAGCCGGGCGACGCGGACCGGGTGACGGTGCTGGCCCGAGGGCTGGACCGCCCGCACGGGCTCGCGCGCGGCCCCGATGGCAAGGTCTATGTGGGCGAGGCCGGCACGGTCTGGCGCACGCCCACCGCCGTGTTCGCCCGCGAAGACCTGCTCAAGGACCTGCCCGCCGACGGCGCGCACCCGCTCAAGGAGCTGGCCTTCGGCCGCAAGGGGCGCCTCTATATCAATATGGGGTCGGCCAGCGACGCCTGCCGGGACGAGCACCAGCAGCAGCCCCTGCCCTGCCCGGAAACCGCGGGACCCCTTCCCCGGGCCGCGGTGTACGAAACCACCCTGGTCGGCCCGGACCTGAAACCGCAGACACCGAAGCCCTTTGCCACCGGCCTGCGCAACTCGCTGGGCCTGGCGCTCACCCAGGACGCGGCGGGCAGGACCGAACGCATCTGGCAGGCAGAGAACTCGGTCGACTACAGCGACGCCAAAGCCCCGGCCGAGGAGCTCAACGAACTCGAACGCGGCGCGCACCACGGCTGGCCCTACTGCGTCAGCGATGCGCAGGGCCGCAGCGTGGTGGCGCGCGGCTACGAGCAGCGCGCGCAGTGCGCCCGCCGACAGGCCCACCGCCCACCGTTCCAGGCCTGGCCGGCCCATGTGGCGCCGCTGCAGCTGCTGGCCGTGCCACCCGCGGCCGCCGGCCAGCCCGAACACCCGTGGAGCGGACGGCTGCTGGCGGTCTGGCACGGCTACCGCGCCCAGGGCCACCGCATCGTGGCCTGGCGCCTCGGCCCCGACGGCCGCCCGACCGGCGCGCGCGAGAACATCGTCTCCGGCTGGCGGGTCATGCCCGGCATCCGCCCGCAGGGCAACCCGGCCGGTGCCACGGTCGATCACCGGGGCTGGCTGTGGATCGTCGAGGACCGCAACCGCACCGTGCTGGTGGTGGCGCCCGAGACGCGAAGCAGCGGCGGTTCCTGAGACAGCAACACCTGTGGCGCCGCAGCCACCGCCCGTCTCATCCTGAGACGGAGCCCCGGCGCCTTGACAAGGATCAATCCGCGGCCCGGGAGCGCTGATAGCCTGAGGACGTTCCCCCCAGAAACCCACGGAGTCCTCCCATGAAACGCACCCTGATCGCCCTCTCGGCCACCCTGCTGGCCGCCACCGCCTGGGCCGGCCCGGCCGAAGACCAGGCCGCCCTCAAGCTCGCCACCGGCGCCGGCTGCATGACCTGCCACAACATCGAGCCCGGAGCCAAGGGCCCGAACGGCATGGCGCCCATCGGCCCGGCCTGGCGCGATGTCGCCGCCAAGTACAAGAGCGTCAAAGGCGCCCAGCAGCAGCTGACCGCCACCGTGATGGCCGGCTCCAGCCCCTACGAGAGCCACTGGAAGGACAAGGTGTCCGGCCTGGCGATGCCGCCCAACAAGGTCGCGATCGCCGAAGCCGACGCGGCCAAGCTGGTGTCCTGGATCCTTGCTCTCGAGGTGAAGAAGTAAAGACTTCTGGAACGCTCGGCGACAATCGCCGGATGCTCCAGTTCGACGTTCTCAAGACCGAGGGCCACGCGCGCCGTGGCCGCCTCAGCCTCAACCACGGCGTGGTTGAGACCCCCATCTTCATGCCCGTGGGCACCTATGGCACCGTCAAGGGTGTCACGCCCGCGAGCCTGGAAGACATGGGCGCCCAGATCATCCTGGGCAACACCTTCCACCTCTGGATGCGCCCCGGCCGCGAGGTCATGGCCAGCTTCGGCGGCCTGCACGCGTTCGAGAAGTGGCACAAGCCCATCCTCACCGACTCGGGCGGCTTCCAGGTCTGGAGCCTGGGCGCGATGCGCAAGATCACCGAAGAAGGCGTGCATTTCGCCAGCCCTGTGAACGGTGACAAGCTGTTCATGTCGCCCGAGGTCAGCATGCAGATCCAGACCGGGCTGAACAGCGACATCGTCATGCAGCTCGACGAATGCACGCCCTACGAGACCAACGGCCACCTGACCACCGAGGCCGAAGCCCGCAAGAGCATGGAGATGAGCCGGCGCTGGGCCGTGCGCTCCAAGGATGAATTCGCGCGGCTGGAGAACCCCAACGCGCTGTTCGGCATCGTGCAGGGCGGCATGTTCGAACACCTGCGCCAGGAGTCGCTCGAAGCGCTGGTGGAGATGGACTTCCCCGGCTACGCCATCGGTGGCGTGAGCGTGGGCGAGCCCAAGGAGCAGATGCTGCAGATCATGGCGCACACGCCGCACCGCCTGCCGGCCAACAAGCCGCGCTACCTGATGGGCGTGGGCACGCCGGAGGACCTGGTCGAAGGCGTGGCCTGCGGCGTCGACATGTTCGACTGCGTCATGCCCACGCGCAACGCGCGCAACGGCACCCTGTTCACCCGCTACGGCGACCTGAAGATCCGCAACGCGCGCCACAAGACCGACCACCAGCCGCTGGACGCGACCTGCACCTGCTACGCCTGCGCCGGCAAGGCCGGCGTGAGCTGGGCCGACGGCGGGCGCGACGGCTTCAGCCGCGCCTACCTGCACCACCTCGACCGCTGCGGCGAGATGCTGGGCCCCATGCTCTCCACCATCCACAACCTGCACTACTACCTGAACCTGATGCAGGAGGTGCGCGCCTCGCTGGACGCCGGCCGCTTCGAGGCCTTCCGCCAGCAGTTCAAGTCCGACCGCGCGCGCGGCGTCTGACCCGTCGCCATCCATGACGCACCGTCTGCTTCGGGTCCTCTCCACTGCGCTGGCCCTGGTCCTGGCCGGCTGCGCCACCCACGTCGACCTGGCGCCCGACGAAGGCCAGCCCGCGCTGCGCGTGCAGCAGCGGCTGGCGCTCACACCCAGCAACGGCGGCCTGCAGATCACGCCCGACGACCTGCGCGCGGGCGACATCGTGCTCAGCTCGACCCACAGCATCGTCTCGATGGGCGTGCGCCTGATCACCGTGGCGCCGGTCAGCCACGCCGCGCTCTATCTGGGCGACGGCCAGTTCGTCGAGGCGGTCGGCTCGGGCGTGCGACTGCGCAGCACCCAGGAGTACATGGACGGCGAATCGACCATCGTCGCCTTCCGCCATCCAGGCGTTGGCGACGAACAGGTCGCTGCCCTCAACGCCTTCGCCCGGCAGCACGCCGGCAAGAAGTACAACACCGCCGGCATCGTGCTGCAGGCGCCCTTCAGCATCGGACGGCAGTACTGCGAACTGCCGCTGATTCCCGGCCTGGTGCGCGACTACTGCATCCGCGGGCTGGCGGCGATCCAGCTCGGCGCCGTCAAGAACGACCGCTTCTTCTGCTCGCAGTTCGTGCTCGAAGCCTACCGCCACGCCAGGCTGCCGCTGACCACCGCCGACCCGCGCCTGATCAGCCCGGCCGACCTGCTGCACATGCGCGAGGGCGACGTGCCCTCGGTGCGCACCGAGCAGGCGCTGCAATACGTCGGCCACCTCAAGACAGCGCCCATGCCGTCCGATGAGATGGCCGTCGGCCTGGCCGACTGAGCGCCTCCAGGCGGTCAGTGGCGAGCCGCCGCCGGGCCGCCCCAAGGCGGATCAGCCCCCTCGGGGGGCAGCGACCCGCGAAGCGGTGGAGCGTGAGGGCTCACGAACCAATATGCATGCTGAAAAGTGCGCCGCTGGACAGGCGACAGGTGCCTGAGCCCAGCGTGGCCGAGTTCATGGTGTAGGCGCAGGTGATGTAGCCGCCACGGTTACCGGCACCGTTCGCCAGCCCTTCGCGGCTGGAGCCAGCCTTGCGGGTGGCCTCGCCCGAGAACGACTCACCGCCGATCACCGTGGAAAAGGTGCCACGGCCCTGCAGATCGTTGGTGACGGTCGCGCTGATGACCCCGTGACCGCTGGCCAGCTCGTTGGCCGGATAGAGTCGGGCCTGGAAGCTAAGGGGCAACGCGGGCGCCACCGCGGCGGCCGCCTGGGGTGGCGGCACCGCTTGCCCGGTGCGCGGATCGATGGGCACCACGTAGCAGGCGGCGAGTGTGGACACGGCGGCAACGGCGCCCAGCCAACCGGCCGGGCGGCGCCACGAACGAACAACAGAGGAGATATCCATGTGGATCCTTCAGGCCCAAGCACATGCTTGTGCGGCGATCCTGCGTGACCACTGTCAAGAAACCACTGTCTTCCGGTGAAGAACCGTGAACCGGCACCGGCGGCATCACCCATGAATACCCAGTCCTTCGTTCCCCGTCACGTCCTGCCCGTGCTGGTGCTGGCGCAATTCGCCGGCACCTCGCTCTGGTTCGCGGTCAATGCGGTCATGCCCGACCTGCAGCGCGCCTTCGGCTGGCCCGCCACCGCCGTCGGCACCCTGACATCGGCGCTGCAGGCCGGCTTCATCGCCGGCACCCTGGTGTTCGCGCTGCTGGCGATTGCCGACCGCTTTCCGCCGCGCCGCGTGTTCCTGGTCTGCGCGCTGGCCGGCGCGGGCTGCACCGTCGGCGCGTGGGCCATGGTCTCGGACTTCGGCGCGCTGCTGGCCTGGCGCTTTGCCACCGGCTTCTTCCTCGCGGGCATCTACCCGGTCGGCATGAAGATCGCCGCGCAGTGGTACACGCGCGGCCTCGGGCCGGCGCTGGGCCTGCTGATCGGCGCGCTTGTGCTCGGCTCGGCCAGCGCCCACGCGCTGCGCGCGCTCGGCGACACGCTGCCCTGGCCCACGCTGATGCTGGGCGTGGCGGCGCTGGCGGCCGCGGGTGGGGTGTCGCTCTACACGCTGCTGCCCGACCCGCCCGGCGCGGTGGCGCGTGTGACCACGCTGCAGTGGCGCGCGCTCGCCACCATCGTCACCGACGCGCGGGTGCGCAGTTCGGTGCTCGGCTATTTCGGCCACATGTGGGAGCTGTACACGCTGTGGGTGCTGATGCCGTTGATCCTCGCGACGCGGCTGCAAGGCACCACGCTGTCGTGGACCGCCTTCGCCATGCTGGGCGCCGGCGTGCTGGGCTGCGTCGGTGGCGGCTGGCTGGCGCCGCGCTTCGGCAGCGCCCGCGTGGCCGGCGTGCAACTGGCCATCAGCGGCCTGTGCTGTGTCCTGGCGCCGGTGCTGATCGGCGCGCCCGATGCGCTGTTCTACGGCTGGCTGCTGGTCTGGGGCATCACCGTCTCGGGCGACTCGCCGCAGTTCTCCACACTGACCGCGCGCAACGCGCCGCCGCAGGCGGTGGGCAGCGTGCTGACGCTGACCAACAGCATCGGTTTTGCCATCAGCATCGCCAGCATCCTGCTGTTCGTCGAACTCACGCGGACGGTGCCGCTGGGCTGGCTGCTGACAGGGCTGGCGCTGGGTCCGGCGCTGGGCCTGTGGGCGCTGCGGCCGCTGCTGCGGGAGCGGGCGTGAGACCGGCATCCGGCGCGTCGCCCCGGCGGGCCTCGGTGCCGCAGGCGAAGCAGTAGCGCGCGAACGCGCTCTTGCGCGTGCTGCAGTGGCCGCAGCGGTCGAACAGGCACAGGCCGCAGTGCGGACAGAAGTCGGTCTTGCCGTCCTTGAGGTCGACCGCGCGCTCGCAGCCGGGGCAGACGTTCTTGGCCAGCCGCGCCTGTGCCAGGTCGTAGTCCATCTCCTTGCGGCGCTGCGTGTCCGGCAGCGCCTCCACCGCCTTCTGCCGCTCCAGGTAACGCTGCAGCGCAGCGATGGCGTAGCGCCCGCCGATCACCGTGAGCACGATGCCCACGATGTAGCGCACATAGCCGCCGTAGCTCGGCAGGTAGGGCACCAGCTCGACGAAGAACGCGAACAGCGCGAAGAAGATGAAGCCCCAGACGAAGGGCCAGGACGATCCCTTGCGGTGCTTCTTGAACAGCCAGCCGGCCACCGCCAGCAGCGGCAGCGTGAGCGCCAACCGGTAGCCGAACACGCGCAGCTCCTGCGCGCGCTGTTCCTCCATGTAGGTGTCCCGCGCCGCATCTTCCAGGCTGCTCAGCTCGGCCTGCGCACGCTGCTGCGCCTGGCGCGCGTCCAGCGCCACCTGCTGCTGCTTCTCCACCGCCGCGAACGCATCGCGCTCGGCCTTGCGCAGGCCATCGAGCTCGCGCGTGCGCTGCAGCACCTCCTCGTCCTGTTCGGCGCGCTGCGTCACGCTGCGCGTGGCCAGCCAGTTGTCAAAGGTCTCGCGCGCGGCGCGGTTGTCGGCACGCGCGGTCTGCAGCTTCAGCTGCGCCTGCTCCAGCGCGGCCTGCGCCTCTTCGGCGGCCTTCTCGGCGGTCTTGATGGACTCCTTGAGCACAGGCGTGCGCTGCGGGTCCATGAAGTCTTCCAGCGAGCGCGTCTGCTCCACCTGCGGCAGGTCGCCGACGATGGTGCTGCCCAGGCCGGTGAGGAACCAGGCGAACAGGAAGGCCACCAGCCAGAGGCCGCGGCGGAACCATTTTTCGGACAGGCGCAAGGATTTGCTCATGGTGTTTCCCTCGATGGTTTTGTGTTGAAGGTGATTGTGGACCCGCTCACAGCGCGAGCCGCTGCGGCGCCGAGCCCAGGCCGCTGCGCGCCAGCCAGTCGAGCACCGAGTCCACCGTCACGGTCTCGATGCGGTCAGAAAAGCGCTTCTCGTTCGGGTGGTCGTCGAAGCGGATGTGGGCCGAACCGGCGCTCGCGCCCAGCCGCTTCAGCGGCCCCAGGCGCAGCGTGCTCGGCTGGTAGCCCTTGAAGCCCAGCCAGGCCTGCGCCTGCGCACGGGTGGTGACACCCGGCTCGGCGGCCATGGCCATGGTTTCAATCGCCCACTGGTTGGACTGCTGGTAGCGCGTGCCCCAGGCGTAGGCCACCATGTTGTAGTCGCGCTCGTGCAGGCGCAGGCTGCGGCCTCGGTCGTTCAGCAGCGCGTACAGCGGCGCCTGCAGCTGGGGCGCCGGCACCGACCACACCGCCTCGTGGCGCCAGAGGTCGTCCAGGAAGAACTCGCCCAGGCCCTGGCGGTAGATCGAGCCGGTGGCCGTGCCGCACTGGTTGAGCCTGTGCAGCACCCGCCACGGCCCCTCCGGTGTCTTGTAGGCCCAGCCCAGGTGCGAGTAGCGCAGCTGGTACTTGGAGAGGTCCTGCCCCGCGCGGCCCAGCACCACGACCCGCGCGCCACTGCGCGCGAACTCTGCGTCCAGCGCCTGCGCCGTGCGCTGGGCCAGCTCCAGACCCTGGGTCAGCGTCTGCGGCGTCAGCGGGCGCTGCTCGCAGGAGCGGCCGGCGTGGGCGGTGGTGGCGCCGAGCAGCAGCACGGCGATGGCCAGCGCATGGGGAGCCACATTCAGTGTCTTCTTCATGGTCGGGCCTCAGTAAGTCAGCCGTTCGTTGTGCAACAACGCGCGGCCCAGCTCGTTCGGGATGAAGCACAGCACCTCACCCGCTGCCGACAGCACCACGCCCGCGCCGATCACGCTCACGGCCACCGCCGCGCCCACACCAGCCACCACACCCGAGGCCGCTCGCCCGCTCAGCTCCAGACTGACCCGCGCACCGTCGGACGCCCGCTCCAGCACGATCACCGTACCGCGCGCCGACACCTCGACCGCCTTCACCACCAGCACCGCGCCACTGACGGCCAGCGCCGCCGGCACGGCACTCACCGCCGCCGCACCGGCCACCGCACTGCCCGCGACCGCCGCCCCGGCACCCACCACCGACGCCACCGGCAGGGCCGACAGCACCAGCGAGGCCTCGCTCTGCGCCCGCGCCGGGGCGCTCACCAGGGCCGCGCTCAGGCTGGCGGCCAGCAGCAACTGTTTGAAGAAAACGCGGCTCATCTCATTGCTCCTCGGCAGCGGCCGTGACACGGCGGGTTTCGATCAGGTCGGCCTCGTGGCGGTCGCGCAGCGTCTTGGCCAGCGTGAACGCCGAGGTCACCAGGTAGAGCCAGCTCACGCCCAGGTAGGCCTTGTAGGTCTCGTCGATCTGCATGCGCAGCAGGCCCCAGAGCGTCAGGCCCATCGCCACGGCAAAACCGCCCCAGACCACGAAGCGCCACATCGGCGTCTCGGCCTCACCGGTCCGCTGGGCCTTCTGCTGGTCGCGCACGGCCTTGGCCAGCACGAACACAGTCGACAGGCAGAACACATAGCCCATCACCATGAACGCCCGGTCCAGCGCCTGGCCCGGCAGGTACGCCAGACCCGTGGCGCAGAGAAAGACTGCCAGCCCGAACGAGACCCAGACCTGGAGCTGCCAGGCGCGGGTGTCGCGCATCACGATGAGGGGAGAACGGGAACCGCTGACCATGTGAAACCTCGGTGGGTTGTTGAACACGGGGCGGATGGTGGGGCGGGCTTCTGGGTTGGGCTCTGCATTTGATCCGCGGCATCAATGCAAGGTCCTGTGGGTACTGCCCATCGATACCCGTGGACCTGTGAGTGCCACGCAAAGAATGGTGAAGAGATGGGTATCCTCTACCGATCAACGACGAATGCCTTGCCGATGCGCGCCATCGAACTGATTCCCCTCCCAGTCCCCTTTCGGGACGACGCTGTGAAAGTCACTGGCGTTCATTGGTGCGACAACGCTCCTACGCACATCGCAGTGCATTCGCGACGATCCGGTCGCCAGGCAACGGTCGAGTTTCAGGACGCGGAGGGCGTCCGGATTCTTGGAGAGCTCGATCTGGCCGGATTTTGGTTGGGTACTGACCCTGCCACGCTGAAAACCACCTGGCTGTTTGAAGTGCGAGCGGGTGGCTGGTTTGATCTGGAGGCTCAGCGCGACGACTTCTACACAAAGCATGAAGCCCCGACTCGGGAGTTTCTGATCGCTGGCTACCAGGAGTGCGTTTCCATCTTCTCAAGGCTCGGACCTGTGGTCATCGAGATCGAGGCAGCAACGAGCGGGTAGCCAGAGTAGGTCTGGGCTAACCCGCGTTCGTCTCAAACCCGCATCAACCCCGCCACCCGCTCCCGCAACCCCTCCGGCGTCACCCGCTCCGCCGGCACCGCATCCCCCACGTTCAGCCCCACCCGGTTGAACAGCCCGCGCCGGAACGGTTTGACCATCGCGGTCGGCTGGCCGCCGCTGAGTTCGATGCGGCTGAAGTAGGAGCCCCATAGGTTGGTGAGCGCCATGGGGATCACCTTCACGTCCTGCACGCCATCCGCCTGCGCCGTTTCGAGGATCTTCATGATCCCGCCCTTGAAGGGTTGCAGCGTGCCGTCTTTGGTGATCGCGCCTTCGGGGAAGATGCCCAGCAGGTCGCCTTCGCGCAGCACCTGGGCCGACTCTCGGAACGCGGCTTCGTAGGCAGCCGGGTCCTCCTTCTGCGGCGCGACGGGGATGGCCTTGGCCAGCTTGAACAGCCAGCCCAGCACCGGCACCTTGAAGATGCGGTGGTCCATCACGAAGCGGATCGGGCGCGGGCTGGCGGCCATGAGCAGCACGGCGTCGACGAAGCTGACGTGGTTGCACACCAGCACCGCAGCGCCTTCGGTCGGGATGTTCAGGTCGCCGGTGACCTTGAAGCGGTAGACGAAGCGCGAGGCGATCCAGGCCACGAAGCGCAGCAGGTACTCGGGCACCAGCATGAAGATGTAGAACGCCACCACCGCGTTGGCCAGGCCGATGATGAGGAACAGCTCGCTGATGGAAAAGCCCGCGCTCAGCAGCGCGCCGGCCAGCAGCGAGCTGGCGATCATGAACAGCGCGTTGAGGATGTTGTTGGCCGCGATGATGCGGGCGCGGTGCGTGGGCTGGCTGCGCATCTGGATCAGCGCGTACATCGGCACGCTGTAGATGCCCGCGAACAGCGAGAGCAGCGCCAGGTCGGCCAGCACGCGCCAGTGCGCCGCTTCGCCCAGGAACTGGCCGAGCGTGAGCGACACGGTGTGCGGTGGCAGGCCGCGCGAGGCGAAGTAGAGGTCGACCGAGAACACGGTCATGCCGATCGCGCCCATCGGCACCAGGCCGATCTCCACATGGCGGCGGCTCAGGATCTCGCACAGCAGTGCGCCCACGCCGATGCCCACCGAGAACACCACCAGCAGCAGCGAGGCGACCTGTTCGTTGCCGTGCAGCGTGTCGCGCGCGAAGGCCGGGAAGTTGGCCAGGAACACCGCGCCAAAGAACCACATCCAGCTGATGCCCAGCAGCGAACGGAACACGACCACGTTGCCGTGCGCGAGCTTGAGGTTGCGCCAGGTTTCGGTGAACGGGTTCCAGTTGATCCGCAGCGCCGGGTCGGTGGCGGGCGAGACCGGCACGGCCTGCGCCAGCACACGCCCCAGCAGGGCCAGCAGCAGGCAGGCCGCGGCCACATAGCTCGGGCCGACCAGGGGCAGCGCGATCAGCAGGCCGCCCGCGACGTTGCCCAGCAGGATGGCGACGAAGGTGCCCATCTCGACCATGCCGTTGCCGCCCGTGAGTTCGCGCTCGTTCAGGTGCTGCGGCAGGTAGGCGAACTTGACCGGACCGAACAGCGTGGAGTGCAGGCCCATGAGGAAGACGCAGCCCAGCAGCACCGGCACGTTCTGCTGCATGAAGCCCCAGCCGGCCAGCAGCATGATGGCGATCTCCAGGTTCTTCACGAAGCGGATCAGCACCTCCTTGGGGTACTTGTCCGCCAGCTGGCCGCTGGTGGCGGAGAACAGCAGGAAGGGCAGGATGAAGAGTGCGCCGATGACCAGGCCGGCCATCGAGGCCGGCAGCCACTGCACCTGCAGCTGGTAGGTCACCAGCACGGTGAAGGCGAACTTGAAGACGTTGTCGTTGCCCGCGCCCAGGAACTGCACCCAGAAGAAGGGGCCGAATCGGCGTTGCGTGAGCAGGGCGAACTGGTTGCTGTGTGCGGCGTGTGCGCCGGTGTCGGCGCTCATCGCCGCTTGCGGGGTGGACATTCGGGTCTCCTCCTGTGGGGTCCTGCGGGTGGGGTTCACGCGGCGCGGCCCGCTGCATTCTGCCGCAGGCCGTCCGGAGATCCGCCCTCGCGTCCAGGCACCAGCGCGGCGATGACGGGCCAGGCCGCCAGGGCCGCGACCAGGTGCTTGAGGCTGTGGCCAGAAACCGCGCCGGCGGTCGCACGGAACATGGCTTCGTCGCCCAGCTCCAGCAGCTTGGCCAGCGCGTACAGGCCGATCAGGGCGCCCAGGCGGATGCCGATGGCGCCCGCGACCGGCGTGAGCAGCGCCAGCCGGACGATGAGCGCCATGCCGCCGAACTGCAGCACGGCCCAGGGCAGGACGTTGCCGTTGGACGCTGGCAGGATGGCCGAGAGCAGCGCCAGCGGCAGCAGCACGCGCAGCGCCTGCCGCGCCGGCACCTGGCCCACGCGTTCGGCCACCGCCATCGCGAGCGCACCGGCAAAGGTCACCGCCATGCCGAGGCGGTCCCAGACCAGGCCAGCGGGGTCGGGCGCCCAGTGGTACCAAGCCGAGCCAAGGCCGGTGACCAGCAGACCCACGAAGAACACCCGGGCTGCCTGCCGCGTTGCGGCGGGCCGCGCGCGGCGCCGCATGACCAGCAGGCCCCAGAGGCCCGCCAGCGCCAGCGGGGCGTTGGTCAGCACGTCCATCGCGTTCGGAACACCCAGCAGGATGCGCGCATCGACGAAGGGGTGGCCGTGTGCGTGCAGCTGCGCATGGCCGTGGGCGTTGAGCGCGAGGCCCAGCGCCTCGGCCAGCGCAGGGCCGGCGGTCAGCGCAATCAGCCAGAGCAGCAGCAGGGCGGCGGCCCAGCGCCCGAAGGCGGGAGAGGGAGCAACGGCGGGAAGGCGCATGGAAGGACACTCGTGGGTCGGTGGAACGGCGGGCGCAGTGTCCCGGCCGACCCCTCAGATCAGGGCGCACCGTGCGATACAGTGGCCGTCCTCTTCACCACCGGTATCGCCATGCGGTACCCGCACCGCATGAGCACCACCCTCGACCTCGTCGCCACCATCAAGAAGGAACTCAAGGCCGCGCAGATGACCTACGCCGACCTGGCGCAGGCCCTCGGCATGGCCGAGTCGAGCGTCAAGCGCATGCTGGCCAAGGGCGACATGTCGCTCTCGCGGGTGGACGAGATCTGCCGCGCGCTCAAGATCGACTTCGCCGAACTGGCGCGCCGCGTGGCCGATGCGCAGCCGCTGCTCAAGGAGATGACGGCCGAGCAGGAGCGCGCCGTGGTGGCCGACAAGAAGCTGCTGCTGGTGGCGATCTGCGTGCTCAGCCAGTGGACGCTGGAGCAGATCACCGCGGCCTACCGGCTGAGCGAGGCCGAGTGCGTGAAGTACCTCGCGCAGCTGGACCGCATCGGCATCATCGAGCTGCGCCCGCTCAACCGCTACCGCCTCAAGCTGGCCAAGACCTTCCGCTGGCGCCCGCACGGCCCGGTGATGAACTACTTCCGCGAGCATGCCCTGCTGGACTATTTCGCAGGCGGCTTCGACGGCGCGGGCGAGGGCGTGATGCTGGTGCACGGCTCGGTCAGCCGCGCACTGGCGCCGGTGTTCCTTGAAAGACTGCAGAAGGTGGCGCAGGACTTCGCGCAGCAGCACCAGACCGACCAGAAGCTGGCGCAGAAGGACCGCGAGGGCTACACGCTGGTGCTGGCGATGCGCAGCTGGGAGTTCGAGGCCTTCAGTCGGCTGCGACGGTGAAGGCTGTCTTTGCCCGTGCTGGCATGATGTCGGGCTTGCCCGGAACCCGGGCTGTTTCATTTCTGCTTCGACATGACCGCTTCCGCCGACCACGACACGCCCGACAACGCCGCTGCGGCGCCCGCAGAAAGCCCTGCCACCCAGCCCCCCAGTGACGCCCGCCCGCCGCGCCGCAACGATCGGCCACGCGGCGGCCGCAATGGTGGCAATCAAGGCGGCCGCAACGGCGGTGGCCGGCGCCCGCAGGCCCCAGGAGCGGCCAGTGCCGAGCGTCCCGCCCAGGCGGCACCTGCGCGCCAGCACCCCGTGCTGGACCAGCTGGCCTCGCTCTGCCCGGTGCTGTTCGGCGAGACACCGCTGCCCCTCAAGCGCGGCATCTTTGAAGACCTGCTGGCCGCCCACCCCGGGGTGCTGGAGAAGGACAGCCTGAAGGCCGCGCTGGCGCTGCACGCGCGCTCCACCCGCTACCTCACGGTGATCGCCTCGGGCCAGCAGCGCCACGATCTCAGCGGCCAGCCGGTGGAGGCGCTGACGCCCGAGCAGGTGCACCACGCGCTGATCGAGGTGTTCCGCCGCCGCGGCGCGCGCAGTCGCGAGGACCTGCGCCCCAAGCTGCGCCAGCGCATCCTCAAGGCCTACGAGGCCTCGGGCCTCTCACCCGACGAGTACCTGCAGCGCGTGCATGGCCGCGACGAAGAGGTGAACCAGATCAGCCGCGACGCGCTGGCCGAGGTCAGCGCCCGCGCTGCCCGCGAAGACGCCCTGCTGCGCGCCTTCGAGGCCAGTGGCAAGGGCATCAACGAGTTTGCCGACATGTACGGCCTGCACGTGCTGGATGCCAACCGCTCGCTCGAACGCGCGCGGGCGCGTCAGGCAGCCGCTAAACCGCCGGCGCCGTGAACACCGTCAGCACACCGGTGTAACCGTAGAGCTGCTGGTGTGCGATCTCGCCGCCGGCGAAGAAGCCCACCAGCGGCACGTCGCCCAGCGCGCGGCGCACGATCTGCAGCTCGGCGCTGGGCGCCCCGAAGTGCAGCCCCCCACGGCCCGAGCAGCTGACGTAGAGGGCGCCGACGATGTGGCGCGCCGCCACCGGTTCGGGGTCGGCCGCCACCATGCTGGAGCCCATGCCCAGGGTCTCGGGCTCCAGTTCTTCGCGGATCTCGCTGCAGACGCGGATCAGGTCGGCGCGCGCTGCCTGCATGTGGCGCTCACAGAAGGCCAGCCGCGCGCCCAGCGGCGGGTGCTCGGCCACCGCCACGCCGTGGCGGGCCGGGTCCAGCCCGATGATGTGGCGCACCATGACCTCCGGGCCGAACTGGCCGCGCGCATGGCGCTGCGCGGGCGCATCGGCCAGCAGGTGCTGCGGCAGCGTGAGACCGACCAGGGTGCGGCGCAGCCGCTCCATCGCCTGCTGCGGCTGCGCCAGCGACACTCCCAGCTCGCGCAGCAGCACGTCCAGCGCGGGTTCGCCGTCGAGTTCCAGCACCAGGTTGCCCTCGACCGCGGTGATCGTGCGTTCGCGGTCGATCGGCTGCGCGCCCTGGGTCACGCGCGAGATCAGCTCCACCTCCGGACCGAAAGCCACACCGCTGATGCCGCCGCTGAACACCCCGCCCACCGCCCCCTGCCCCCGCAGGTGGCCGGCGCTGCTGGCGGCGAACTGCACGCTGGCCGAGCGGCTGCCCACCAGGCCACCGAAGACGTAACCCGACTGCGTGCGGTCGGCGACCTCGGCCACCAGCTCACCCAGGTCGTGCGCGCCCGGGTCGGCGTGCAGCAGCGCCGTGTGTGCGACGAAGCCCGACGGCTCGCTGCCGCTGGCCGGCAGCGGCGCGACACCGCTGAAGACGCGGTACTGGTCGGGGCTGAGGTCGCACAGCATGACCGCCAGCGCAGGCTCGTCGAAGTACTCGACGTTGTTGGCCGCGATGCCGACCCCCACGGTGCCGGACCAGTCGGTGACTTCTGGCAGCTCGGCACTCAGGTGGTCGAGGATGGCCTGCGCCTGGCCGGCGTAGTGGTCGGTGATGTAGAGCAGACCGAGCGACGGCGTGGCGGCGTAGGCTGGCAGGGCCATCTGCGCGCGCAGCTGGGCCAGCACCAGGGCCGCGGCCATGCGCCACTGCGGGTGGGTCGCGTGGGCGTAGGGAAACAGCTTCATGGCGGTGGCAGACCTTCCCGGAGTTCAGCGACGGCGCGGGGCCTTCTTGGCCGCGGTCTTGCGGACAGCGGTCTTCTTGGTCGCAGGGGCCTTGGCGGCGGGCGATTTTTTCGCGGCCGCACCGGACGCCGGCAGGAAGCCAGGGAAGAACGCGGTGGGCATGGGCCAGTCGCCCGCACCCAGGGGCTGTGTGGGCGCGGCAGGTGCAGCCTTCGTGGCTGGTTTCTTCGCGGCAACCTTCTTGGGTGCGGCGCGGCGGGCCTTCGGTGCGGGCTTTCTGGCGGCCGCCGGTTTGTCCGCCGCCGACGAGCCACCAGTGACGGCGCGCACCGCCGCCGAGCCCATGCCGGCCGCGCGGCCGACGGTGTCGCCCACCGAGCGGCCCGCCTTGGCGGCCATGCCCGTGGCGGTCTTGACCGCCTGCTCGGTCAACCCGCTGGCCACGTTGCGCGTGGCGTCCAGTGCGCCCTGCTTGGCCATGTCCTTCATCGCGGTGCTGGCGATCTGCTGGAACTGCTGCGACAGCGCGCCCCACCAGGCCATGGGATCGACCACGCCCGGCGCAGCATCGGCTGGCGGCGCAGCCTTGGCGGCGGGTTTGCGGGGTTTGGGCTGCGCGGCGGGCCC
The DNA here is from genome assembly GCF_001592285.1 of Hydrogenophaga pseudoflava NBRC 102511. Taxonomy (GTDB): domain Bacteria; phylum Pseudomonadota; class Gammaproteobacteria; order Burkholderiales; family Burkholderiaceae_C; genus Hydrogenophaga; species Hydrogenophaga pseudoflava. Next base: position 48,180 of record NZ_BCWQ01000011.1, read on the forward strand.
CGGAGCCGGTTCGGCCGCCTCGGACGGGGCGCCGGGGTTACCGTAGGTGCGCTCGGGAATCTCAAGCCCCGCGAACTGTGTCGGCACCTTGCCGGTAAGGCCCGACACCGTGTCGGCCGCCTTGAGCTTGAGCGCGTTGGCCACATCGCCGAGGTTGAAGTTCATCGCCTTGAGCGTGGCCAGCGACATCTTCTGCACCTCCAGCGCCTGGACGGTCGCGCCCAGGGCCTTGGCGTTCTGGTCCAGCCAGAACTGCACCGCCTTCAATTCCTCGATGCGCTTTTCCAGGTCCTCGACGTTGAAGGTCGGCGCCACCCAGTGGCCCAGGTTGGGCATCTGCGGCAGGCTCTTGCCCAGGCCCTCCGCGACGCCGCCGGCGGCCTGCCCCGCGAGGTTCTGCAGGAACTCGAAACCGGGGACGAACTTGCCGAATCCGCTGGTGTCGCTCATGGCGGTCTCCTGGTGGAACATGGTCAGGTGTCGGCACCGTAACGCGGCGCACGGCGCTCGCGCAAGGATGCCACACCTTCGCGCACATCCGGTCCGGCAAAACCCATGAATTCGAGCGCCAGCGAGGTGTCGAAGGCCGGGCCGGCCTGGCGCAGCCAGTTGTTCAGCGAGTACTTGGTCCAGCGGATGGCGGTCTGGCTGCCCGAGGCGAGGCGATCCGCGACCTCCCAGGCCTTGTCCAGCAGCGCGTCGTCGTCGACGGCCAGCGACACCAGGCCGATGCGCTCGGCCTCCTCGCCGCTGATCGGGTCGCACAGCATCAGGTAGTACTTGGCCTTGGCCAGGCCGCACAGCAGCGGCCAGACGATGGCGGCGTGGTCGCCCGCTGCCACGCCCAGGCGGGTGTGGCCGTCGACGATCTTCGCGCTTTTCGCGGCAATCGAGATGTCCGCCAGCAGGCCCGCCACCAGGCCGGCGCCCACGGCCGGGCCGTGCATGGCGCTGACGATGGGCTTGTCGCAGTTGATGACGTTGTAGACCAGGTCGCGCGCCTCCTTCCAGACCCGCGTGCGGACCTCGAAGTCGGTCGCCATGTCCTGCACCAGCGCGAGGTCGCCACCGCCCGAGAAGCCCATGCCACTGCCGCGCAGTACGGCGCAGCGCACGCTGTCGTCGCGGCCCACGTCGCGCCAGATCTCGCTCAGTTCCCAGTGACCCTCGTGGCCGGCGGTGGGCAGCTTGCCGTTGCCGCCGGGGCCGTCGGCCTTCATGCGGATGTCCAGCACCGAGGGCACGCCGTCCACGGTCGGGCCGCGGCGCGTGATGTCGAGGGTCTGGTAGCGGCTGTAGTCGACAGCGGACATCGTTCTTTCTCCTGCAGATTTTTGAGAATGAAAGCGTCGATTCTGCGGGGGAACGCGGCGTTTTCCGCCGGGGATTTCCCTTTGGCAACCGGCCCGAACGGTGGCGGGCTTGACGTCGATCAAGGCAGTCACACACAGTCGGGCGCACCATGAAACCGTGGTCGCAGGACCCACTCGACCCAGAACCCACACACGAGGAGAACCCATGAACACCCCCATTTCCGACACCTTCCGGCAGCAGCTGCAGGCCATGCGCGCCGACGTGCTGGCGCAGTTGCGGGCGCAGCGTGGCGGCAAGATCGGCCGCGCCGAGGCCGCGGCCAACGCGCGCGAGACCGAAAGCGACGACTGGGCGCAGGCCGATGCCGAACGCGACCTGGCGTTTGCCATGGAAGAGCGCGAGTCGGCCGAGCTGGTCGCCATCGACGAGGCGCTGCAGCGCGTGGCCGACGGCAGCTACGGCCTGTGCGTGGACTGCGGCGATGCGATCGCCACCGCCCGCCTGCACGCCAACCCGGTGGCCCTGCGCTGTGTGGCCTGCCAGGACAAGGCCGAACAGGCCAGCGGCGCCACCAAGCCGGCCGGCTACTGATCTTTTTTCTTTCCTCACTTTTTTCAGGAGAACTTTGCATGACCACATTCCACGCCGTCGTCTGGATGGACCACAGCCAGGCCCACGTGCTGATGTTCGACAAGGAGCACATCGAGGCGCAGCGCGTCAAGGCGCGCCAGCAGCACACGCCCAAGCACGGGCACGTCGGCGCCGACAAGGACTTCTTCAAGGCCATCGCGGACTCGCTGGAGGGTGTGTCCGAGGTGCTGCTGACCGGTCCGGCCAGCGCCAAGATCGAGTTCCGCGACTGGTGCAAGCACAACGCGCACGCGACGGACAAGGCCGTGGTCGATGTGGTCAACAGCGACCACCCCAGCGATGCCCAGCTCGTCGCGATGGCGCGCCAGTATTTCCTGAAGTTCGACCAGAAGGCCGCCGACCCGACACAGCGCTGATATCCTGCGCGGATGACCTCCAGCACGCTGCCCGCCCGAAGCCTGTTCCACTTCGCCTTCCACGTCACCGACCTGGACGAGGCCCGGCGCTTCTACGGCGGCGTGCTCGGCTGCACCGAAGGGCGCAGCACCGATACCTGGGTCGACTTCGACTTCTTCAGCCACCAGATCTCGCTGCACCTGGGCGAGCCCTTCAAGACCACGCGCACCGGCCGGGTGGGTGAGCACCTGGTGCCCATGCCGCACTTCGGCCTGGTGCTGCTGCTGCCCGAGTGGCGCGCGCTGGCCGAGCGCCTGACCGCCGCCGGCGTGGACTTCGTGCTGCCGCCGCAGGTGCGCTTCGAGGGCCAGCCCGGCGAGCAGTGGACCATGTTCTTCTGCGACCCCTTCGGCAACCCGATCGAAGTCAAGGGCTTCGCCTGCACCGAGGCCATCTTCGCCGCCTGAGCGACGTGAACGGCCTGCACCTGACCGCCGATCTGCGCGGCTGCCGCTGTGAACAAGCCTGGCTGACCGACGCCGACCGGCTGCTGGCCGCCTGTGTGCAGCGGGTGCAGGCCAGCGGCCTGCAGGCCGTGGCGCAGCTGGGCCACCGCTTTCCTGACACGCTACAGGGCCCGGGCGGCGTCACCGCCACCGTGCTGCTGGCCGAGTCGCACCTGTGCGTGCACACCTGGCCCGAGTCGCGCAGCGTGAGCCTGGACGTGTACGTCTGCAACTTCGGCGCCGACCACTCGGCGCGTGCGCAGCAGCTGATGGATGCGCTGCTGGCGCTGTTCGAGCCGGACGAGGCGCTGCGGCGTGCGGTCGAACGCGGCGCGGCGCCCCCGGCCTGACCCGCCCAGGACCGATCAGCCGCGCAGGCGGCGTGCGATGTGTTGCCCGGCCAGGTGGCCGCGCGTGAAGGCCTCTTCAAACACCGAATAGCCCGCCCAGTCGGCGTGGGCGAACGCCAGCCGGTCGTCGTGCCACGGCCCCTCGTACAGCGAGCCTGGCGCCGGCATGGCCATGGCGTGGCCATAGCGCGTCACCGCCACCTCGCGCACCAGCGCCGGCAGGTCCGGGTGCGGCTGCGACAGCTCGGCCAGCGCGCGGTCGCGCCAGTGGGTCCAGGGCAGGTCCAGCAGCGCCTGTCGCGCCTGCGGCTCGTCACCCAGGGGCAGGTACCAGGTCCACACGCGCGGCCCAGCCACGCGTTGCAGCGACTGGTGGCTGGCGTCGACGTAGCCCAGACCGGCGCTGCCGTAGGTCACGTTGTCCCAGCCCGGGTGCGCGCCGCCGCGGTCCTTCGGCGCCTCCTGGAGCAGCAGGTTGACCACGGCCCAGGGCGCGAGCTGCAGACCCGCCGCGCGCGCCGCCACCACCGGCGGCAGCGGATCGATCACGCGTCGGGCGATGAACACCGGCAGCGCCACCACCACGGCGCGCGACTGCCAGCGGGTGATCCGCCCGTCGGCCATCGACAGGCTGTCGACCGTCACGCCCTCGCGCCCCGGGCGCACGCGCAGCACGCCCTGCCCTGCATGCAGACGTTCCCCCAGCTCCGCGGCCAGCCGCTGCACCAGCCAGGCGTTGCCCTCGGGCCAGGTCAGCAGCGGCTCGGCCCCGCCCTCCTCGCCCGGCGCGGGAAAGCCGTGGCGGCTGGCGAAGTAGTGGATGCCGGCCCAGGCCGACACCGCCGAGGCGCCGGCGCCGTAGTCGTCGCGGCAGGCGTAGTCGAGGTACCAGCGCAGGTGCGGGTCGTTCAGGCCATGACCGTCGAGCCACTGCGCAAAGCTCTGCGCCCAGAGCGCGCGCACGGCGTCGGTCACGGGCAGGCGCACGGCCGGCATGGCGTAGCGCTGCGCGCGCCGGGCCTCGTCGATCAGGCGGCTCAGGCGCCGGTACTGCTCCAGCGTGGACGCCGCCACGCCGTCCAGCGGCAGCAGGCCGTCGTGCCAGGCGCCGTTCCAGTACAGACGCTCCTGCGGGCTGTGGCAGAGGTGGCGCTCGTCGTAGACCCAGCGGCCAGCCACGCGCTGGCGCAGGCCGATCTGCTCCAGCCAGCCCTGCAGCTCGGGCGCGTCGTCCGAGGGCACGGGCAGGTAGTGCGCGCCCAGCGGACAGGCCAGACCACCCAGCCGCCCGGCGCGCGCATTGCCGCCGGCCTCGGGCTCCAGTTCCAGCAGCGCGAAGTCCTCGATCCCGGCCATCGTCAGCGCCCGCGCCGCCGCCAGCCCGGCCACGCCACCGCCGAGCACCAGCACGTCGGCGCGGCGCTGTTCGGCCGGCTGGGCCAGCGCCGCATCGCGCCAGCGGTGGCCGCGCGCCGGGTCGGGTCCGGTGAAGCCGCCCGTCACCTCGCTCGGCGCCGGCTGGCAGCCGAGCAGGCCCGCCCCCGCCGACGCGCCCAGCCAGCCCAGGCAGTCGCGCCGCGTCAGTGACATGGGCCCTTCACTTCGAGACCTTTCCCCATTCCGTTTCGTAGGTGTGCACCAGCACCTGGTTCGACAGGCGGTTCACCTCGGCCGGCACGCGCCCCATGTCGGCCGGGAAGTCGAACAGCAGCGGCAGGGTCTGGGGCGTGAGGAAGCGCAGGCCCTCGGGCAGCGGTGTGACGGCCGGCGTGAACGGCCGGTGGCTGGCGACGATGAAGCCCCACTCGCCGAAGCTGGGCACGTGCGCGTGGTACGGCGCGGTGCGCAGGCCGGCGGCCTCGATGGTGGTCGCCACCGTCCAGTAGCTCTGGCGCGCCACCAGCGGCGAGGTGGTCTGCACCACGGCAAAGCCGCTGGCCGACAGGCGCCGCGACAGCAGCGCGTAGAAGGACTCGGTGTAGAGCTTGCCGACCGAGAAGTTGGTCGGGTCGGGAAAGTCCACCACGATCACGTCGAACATCTCGGTGCCTTCCTCCAGCCAGCGGAAGGCGTCGGTGTTGACGATCTGCACGCGCGGCGAGCGCAGCGCGTCACCGTTGAGCCGCTGCAGCGCCGGATCGCTGGAGAACAGCCGCGTCATGGCCGGGTCCAGCTCGACCAGGGTCACCTGCTGCACGCCCGGGTAGCGCAGCACCTCGCGCACCGCCATGCCGTCGCCACCGCCGAGCACCGCCACGCGCCGCGGCGCACCGCCCCCGCGCGCGTAGGCCGACATCACCGGGTGCACCAGGGCCTCGTGGTAGCGGTACTCGTCGCTTTCGGCGAACTGCAGGTTGCCGTTGAGGAACAGCCGGTGACCCTGGGCGCCCCGCGTGAGTACGATGCGCTGCCAGGGCGAGGTCTCGGCCAGCACCACCTTGTCCTCGAAGAAGCGTTCTTCGGCGGCGGTGGTGATGCGGTCGGCCAGCGCCCAGGCCACCAGCAGCGCCGCCAGCACCAGCACGGCCGACGCCGCGTGCGCCGCGCGCGCACGGATCTCGTGCCGGAACAGCCACAGCGCCCAGAAAGCCACGGCCGCGTTCATCAGGCCGAACAGCAGGCCGGTGCGCGCCAGGCCCAGCTGCGGCACCAGCCAGAGCGGGAAGGCGATCGACACCGCCAGCGCGCCCAGGTAGTCGAAGGTCAGCACCTGCGACACCAGGTCCTTGAGCACCACGTGGCGGCGCAGGATGCGCATCACCAGCGGGATCTCCAGCCCCACCAGCGTGCCCACCAGCAGCACCAGCCCGTAGAGCAGCCCGCGGAAGGCCCCGGGCAGGTAGGCGTTGGCCAGGAACAGCAGCGCCGGCAGCAGGCCGCCGATCAACGCGATCAGCAGCTCGATGCGCAGGAACTGCGCGGGCAGCTGGCGCTCGATGTGGCGCGAAAGCCAGCTGCCGATGCCCATGGCGAACAGGTAGGTGCCGATGACGGTGGAGAACTGCAACACCGAGTCGCCGAGCACATAGGACGCCAGCGCCGCCGCCGCGAGCTCGTACACCAGGCCGCAAGCGGCCACGAGAAACACGCTGGCCAGCAGCGCGATCTCCACCGGGCCGGGGGCGTGGCTGGTTGGTTCGGTTTCAGTGGTCACGTTCGTTGGCGGTCGCGCAGGCACGAGCGGTCAAGGTCGTCGCGGAACCGGCTCCGCCGGGCCGCAGACGACGCCCCCTGGGGGGTGACGCCGCAGGCGGCGCGGGGGGTCACCCACTGATCGCGGCGGCCACGATGATCGAGATGCCCAGCGACATCGCCGCCACCACCAGCCCCAGCGCCATGTTGCGGTTCTCGACCAGCTCCTTCCAGAGGTCGTAGGGCGTGAGCTTGTCGATCACGATGAAGCTGATCCAGAACACCAGCACGCCGATCAGCGCGAACAGGATCGATCCCAGAAACGCTGCGGGCCTGAGCCATTCAATGTCCATGTGCTTGCTCCTGTCGAAATGGGGAAAGGGAATATCCGTTTTACTTGTGCCAGCCGCCGCTGGAACTGCCGCCGTAGGAGCCGCCGCCCCAGCGGCCGGAGGTGGAGCTGCAGTTCTCGACCTGGGGATCGCAGTCGTCGCAGCCCCGCTCGAGCATCACCACGATCAGCACGGCCACCACGAACAGGACCACCTTGCCGACCGACCAGCCGTCGCTGCTCAGGGGCGTCGCATCGCCGCGCTTGAACAGGTCTTTCTTCTGGTCGAGCTTGAACGCCTTGGCCACCGTGGCGCTGTCCAGCCGCTCGCCCACCGACCAGGTCCACTCGTCCCGCGACTTCTCCAGTGACAGCAGGTGCTGGCCGCTGGCGTAGTCCGAGTTCTCGGTCACCTGGCCGCGCTCGACCTTCCAGTAGAACTCGCCGGCCACGTACTGCGTCTCGGCGCGGTAGCTGTACTGCAGCTGGTAGCGCTTGCCCAGGTAGGTGGCGGTCTTGCCGCCCGACGACACCTTGGGTGCACCGGTGGCGGGCTTGACCAGGCTCCAGCCGTCTTCGGCGTCCACCAGGAACTGGAAGCCTTCCTTGCGGTTGTAGAGCAGGTACTCCTGCCAGGCGAACACCTCGTCCTCGCCCGGCTCGGTGCCGCTGCGGTGCTGGTGGCCCACGACCTGCCAGGACGCACCGCGCAGCTGGCCGACGGTGCCCAGCGGGATCAGCGGGCGCACCGGCTCGTCCTGGATCGCATGCTTGAGCTCGCCGCCGATGCCGGCCGACAGGTCGATCAGCGCGTCGCACGAGGGGCAGCTCATGCTCTTGGTGGTTTCGAGCTTGACCTCCAGCCGCGCCGCGCAGTTCGGGCAGTTGAAGTGCCGCCCTTCGTCCTTGCGCACCGAATCGCCGGCCAGACCAGCGAGCTGGAGTTCGTCGAGCGGGACCTGCGCGCCCAGCCAGACCGCGGGTGGCTCGCTGGCGTAGTCGATGCTGCAGACCGACCCGGCGTCGTTGCGCAGCTCGACCACCCCGAACACTTTGCCGGGCTCCGGCAGGTGCGAGAGCTCACCCTGCGCCGCAAGGACCGAGGCCTCGGTGACCGCGCCGACGGCAAAGGTCTCGCCGCCCAGCACGTGGCTGCGGCCGACGCGCCAGTCCTTGAACGCGGGCAGGCTGCCCGAGACCTTGCGTGGCACGCTGAAGACAAAACTGCCGTTGTCCTCGCTCAGGCTGCCCAGGCTCTGGTCGTCGAACACCGCCTGCCACTCGGTCCAGCGCGCCGCGGCGTTGCCCAGCTGCAGGCGACCGACCAGGGTGAAGGCCTTGCCGCGCCACTGGCCGGTGGCGCCGATCTTCAGTGGGCTGTAGTCGGTGAACTCGTCGGCGATGCGGCCCAGGCGGGCCAGCGCATCGGCCTGGCGCACCACGCTGGAGTGGCAGTAGGCGCAGACGGCGTGGGTGGACTGGGCGCTCTGGAACGGCACCGGAGCGCCGCAACCCGGGCAAGGTGCCTCGTAGCGACGCTGGGTGCCCTCAGCCATGGCCACTGCCGACGGGTGCCGCCGTCTCGTACTGCACAACAGAAATCGGCCGCACCCTTCGCATGGTGCGGCCGATCATAAGGGCGGTGCGAGCGGCTCAGCTCCGGGCCAGGGGGGCGATCTTCTGGTCGATCGCGCCGAAGATGCTCTGGCCGTCCTTGCCCTTCATTTCGATGCGGATGGTGTCGCCGAACTTCATGAACTCGGTCGAGGGCTTGCCGTCCAGGATGGTCTCGATGGCGCGCTTCTCGGCGATGCAGGAATAGCCCTTGGGCCAGTCCTTCTTGCCGTCGACCTCGACGCCGCGGTTGCTCACCGTGCCCGAACCGACGATGGAGCCGGCGCGCACGTTGCGCGTCTTGCCGATGTGGGCGATCAACTGGCCGAAGTGGAAGGTCATGTCGGGGCCGGCGTCGCACATGCCGACCTTGCGGCCGTTCCAGGTGCTCTGCAGGGTCAGGTGCACGCGGCCGCCCTGCCAGGCGTCGCCCAGCTCGTCGGGCGTCACGGCCACGGGGCTGAACGCGGTGGCCGGCTTGCTCTGGAAGAAACCAAAGCCCTTGGCCAGCTCGGCCGGGATCAGGTTGCGCAGGCTGACGTCGTTGGCCAGCATCAGCAGGCGCACGCCGTCCAGCGCCTGTTCGGGCGTGGCGCACATCGGCACGTCGCCGGTGATGACCGCGATCTCGGCCTCGAAGTCGATGCCGTAGTCCTCGCTGGGCACGACCACGTCGTCGCGCGGGCCGATGAAGTCGTCGCTGCCGCCCTGGTACATCAGCGGGTCTTCGTAGAAGCTGGCCGGCACCTCGGAGTTGCGGGCGGCGCGCACCAGCTCCACGTGGTTGATGTAGGCCGAGCCGTCGGCCCACTGGTAGGCGCGCGGCAGCGGCGCCATGCACATGGCCGGGTCGAACGGGAAGGCGTGGCGCGCCTTGCCCTGGTTGAGCGTGACGTACAGGTCCTGCAGCTGGGGCGCCAGGAAGTTCCAGTCGTCCAGCACCTGCTGCAGCCTGGTGGCGATGCCCGTCGCATAATGGGCGGTCGTCAGGTCGCGCGAGACGACCACCAGTTGTCCGTCACGCGAGCCGTCCCTGTAGGTGGCGAGTTTCATGCGAGTCTCCTGCGGTGTGTGGGGTTTACATGATTACGAATAGTGAAATTCGTTAACCTATACGTAAAAATCGCATTCTAGTTCACGGCGCACATCTGCGTGTGAAAGCCCCTCATTCCACCCCAGCGCTCCCGACGTTGTTCCGATGCCCGCCGCGAAAACCCCTGCCTCCGAGGCCTCCCACCGACGCGACACCACCGAAACGGACACCGAGCATCTGCGCGCCGGCATCCAGTCGGTCGAGGTCGGATTCGAGCTGCTCAACGCCCTGTCCCAGGCCCCCGGCGCGCTGATGCTGCGCGACCTGGCCGCCGCCGCCGGCATGAGCGCGGCCAAGGCCCACCGCTACCTGGTGAGCTTCCAGCGCATGGGCCTGGTGATGCAGGACCCGGTGAGCACCCGCTACGACCTGGGCCCGGCCTCGCTGCGCCTGGGGCTGGCCAGCCTGAGCCGGCTGGACGCCGTGAAACTGGCGCGCGACCGCGTTCCCGCGCTGCTGGCAGAGACCGGCCACACGCTGGCGATTGCCGTCTGGGGCAACCAGGGGCCGACCATGGTGCACTGGGCCGAGGCCCCGCAGACCGTGCCGGTCACCCTGCGCCTGGGCGACGTGATGCCGCTGCTGACCTCGGCCACCGGGCGCTGTTTCGCCGCGTTCATGGGCCAGGAAGGCCGCGACGCCCAGCGCATCGCGCCCATGATCCGCGAGGAACTGGCCCGGGTGAAAAAACTGCCACGCAACGGCCTGCCGCTGGAAGACGTGCCTCAGACCCTGCAGGATGTCCAGGCCATGCTCGATGAAACCCGCGCCCAGGGCCTGGGCCGGGTGGTGCACAGCCTGCTGCCCGGCGTGGGCGGCTTCTGCGCGCCGGTGTTCGACGCCCAGGGCCGGCTGGCGCTGGGCCTCGTGGTGCTGGGCTCGGTGGCGACGCTGGACACCGACTGGAACGGCGCACCCGCCCAGGCGCTGCGGCGCTGCGCCCGCCAGCTCAGCGACGATCTGGGCCACCGGCCGACGCCATGACCGCTGCCGTGCCGCACTTTCCCGTCGAGCGCGCGGCGCCACGCCGGCGCGTGCTGTTCGCGCTGGGTGCGGGCGTGCTGCTGGCACACCTGAGCCTGCTCAGCGGCGGCCTGTCCGGCCTGTCGCTGGACATGTTCACCGCGACCGCCTCCGATCCCGCGAGCGCACCCGATGCGACCGGTGCGCCGCCACCACCCGAACTGGCCGCCGCCATGAGCGAGGAACTGCCGCCGCCCGTGCGCAGCAGCCGCGTGCGCTGGATATTGCCCAAGCCGCCGGCGCCCGAACCGGCGCCGCCACCTCCCCCACCGCCCCCTCCGCCCAAGGTGGTCGAACCCCCGCCGCCCCCGCCGGTGGAAGCGGTCGTGGTGGAGCCCCCCGCCGAACCTCCGGCCGAGCCCCCGCCGGTCGAAGTGGCCGTTGCGCCGCCTCCGGAGCCGCCCGCTCCGCCGCCGGTCGAGGCCACGCCTGTCAATCCGCCCGCCCCGGTGTCGGACCTGCCTGCAGCCACCGAGGTCGCTGCCAGCACGGTCCAGGGCCAGGGCGCGGGACTGGCCGACGCCGGCCTGCCGCCGGCCCTGCCGCCGCCGGGCGCAGATCTGCGCTTCTCCGCCACATCCATCTCCAAAGGCAAGACCTACAACGGCTCTGCGCAGCTGGAATGGTCCAACGACGGCAATACGTACGAAGCCAGGCTGACCGTGCGCGTGCTGGTGTTCACTGTGCTCTCGCAGGGCAGCAAGGGCCAGCTCGGAGCCAAGGGTCTGGCGCCCGACCGGTTCACCGACCAGCGCCGCAGCAGCGAACGCGCCGCACACTTCGACCGCGAGGGCCAGCGGCTGCGCTTCAGCAACAACGCGCCGGACGCCAAGCTGCTGCCCGGCGCGCAGGACCGCCTGTCGGTGAACTTCCAGCTCTCGGCCCTTTTCAACGCACGGCCCGAGGCCTACACCGAGGGCAAGGTGCTGCGGCTGCCCGTCAGCGGCGTGGACACCGCCGAGGTCTGGCTGTTCCAGGTCGGGCCGGTCGCCAGCGAAACCCTGCCCGCCGGCGAAGTGCAGACCGTGCGGCTGACCCGATCGCCGCGCAAGGAATACGACCGCAAGGTGGAGGTCTGGCTGATGCCGGCCTACGCCCACCTGCCCGGCCGCATCCGCATCACCGAGCCCAACGGCGACTACCTGGACATGGTCCTGCAGGACCTGCCCGCGCTGCCGCAGAGAAACGATCCCCCCTGATCGTCCGAACTGTGCCGGAAAACACACGCATCTTGAAACTTCGGCGCACAGGACCATCTAAATGTGCAATGGGCCTGAAGCCCGGCGGCGAATTGCCGATATAAGTGACAACAGGCGCACCGTTTCGCCCTGTGGAAGGAAATACAGCCATGCACATGCTCTACGACTCCGATGCCTTTGCGGTGGTCCACATCCTGGCCAATGCGCCGGAAGACGGCGAAGCGCAGCGCCTCCTGGGCCCGCAGATTCCCCGCCACGGTTTTGAAATCGTCGACAAGCGCTCGGGCAAGGAGGTCTACCTCGACGGCTCCTGGGCCGAGATGTTCCAGGAACAGATCCAGGCCTGGCAACAGAACACGCCCTCTCAGGAAGAAGTGGAAGACACGCTCGAAGGCTATGCCTCGCTGGCCCAGATGCCGGTGGTCATGCACTGAAATTCAGCGAAACCGTTGACTTTCAACACAAAGCCGGTGCCCTGCACCGGCTTTTTTGTTGTCCGCTGGCGGGGCATGTTCATACACTGGCGAAATACACAGAGGAGTATCCGATGAAATGTCCGCCCCTGGCCGCCGCCCTGCTGCCCCTGGTCCTTCTGGGTCTTTCCCCAAGCCTCACCCAGGCGGCCGCCGACGGCGTGACCCCCGAGCAGATCCTGATCGGACAGACGCTGACCCTCCAGGGCGGCAAGAACGAATATGGCACCGCCGTGCTGGCCGGCGTCCAGGCGGCCATCGAGCAGACCAACCGCAACGGCGGCGTCGCGGGTCGCAAGCTGGTCCTCAAGGTGATGGACGACGACAACAAGTCGGCGCTGGCCGAGGCCAATGCCCGGCAGCTGGTGACCCAGGACAAGGTGTTCCTGCTGTTCGGATCGATCGAGGGGGGGCCGTCCACCGCCGTCATGAAGGCCGCAGTCGACCTCAAGGTGCCGTTTTTCGGCCCGATGGCGGGATCGCCGACCCTGCGCACGCCGCACCAGCCCCTGGTATTCCCGGTGCGGGCCGAACACAAGGACGAGTTTCGGGCCCTGATGCTGCACGCCCGGAGCCTGGGCATGGGCCGCGTGGCCTTCGTGCGCTCGGACTCGGAAACGGGTCAGCTGCACCTGGCCAACGTCCAGCGACTGGCCAGGGAAACGGGCATCGAGGCGGTGACCGACCTGCCGTTCAAATCGGACATCGGCGACGCGGACATCGCGGCCATGGTCCGGCAGCTGGCGGACAGCAAGGCCCAGATGGTGTTCAACCATGGCGGGGCCGGCATGTACGAGAAGCTGATCCGTCAGGCGCGGCAGGCGGGCGTGAAGGCCGCCTTCTACGGCGTCAACTCGGGCTCTTCGCAACTCGCGAGCCATCTGGGGGAACTGGCGCACGGCATGATCTTTGCGCAAGTCATGCCCAGCCCGTGGGAACGCAAGACGGCGCTGACGCGCGCCTACCAGGACACCTTTTCCAGTGGCCAGCCGGGACAGCCCTTTTCGTACGGCAGCCTGGAGGGTTACCTCACCGCGCGGGCGCTGATCGAAGCCCTGCGGCGCGCCGGGCCCAACCCGAGCCGCGACTCGTTCCTGGCCGGCCTGCGCAACACCGAGCTGTCCATCGAGGGCATGAAGATCAGCTACCGCGACGGGACCCACACCGGCATGTCGTTGGTCGACCTGGCGATCGTCACCCGCGAGGGTCGCTTCCGGCACTGAGCCGGCGCACCCACCAGCGGTAGACCGGCTCGGCCAGGATCAGAACCGCCACCAGGCGGCAGACCTGGAACGCCGTCACCATGGGCACGCCCAGCTGCAGCACCTTGGCGGTGATTGACATCTCGGCGATGCCACCCGGCGAGGTGCCGAGCACCATGGTGGCCGGGTGCAGTCCGGTCATCAGGGACAGCAGCCAGGCGAAGCCGGCGCAGACCGCCATCATGAACAGGCTGGCCAGCGCCACCGAGCCCAGCCAGCGCGGCGCGGTGTGTACAAACGCGGGCGTGAACCGCACCCCCAGGCTCACGCCGATCACCAGTTGCGCCGCGGCGCTGAGCGCAGGCGGGATTGCCGACAGCGTCACGCCGCCGAGCGTCAGCACCATGGTGGCCACCAGGGCCCCCATGAACCAGGGGTTGGCGCGGCCCAGCCGGCGCATCACCAGAATGCCCGCCAGGGTCAGGCCGCCCAGCAGGGCGAGTCCCACGATGTCCACGGCGCGCGCACCGGGAGGTGCCGGCTCCAGACCGGACACGCCCCAAGCCTGCATGGCGAACGGGATGGTCACGGTGACGAGCAGCACGCGCAGGCTGTGGGCCGCCGCCACAAGATCGGTGCTCGCGCCGTGGCGCTCCGCGATCAGGGTCATCTCGGAGGCACCACCGATGGCGCCGGCGAAATAGGTGGTGCTGCGCAGCTGTGCCGGGCTCAGATGCCCGAGCTGCTGTGCATGGACACGCCGCAGCCAGACCCCGAACCCCAGGCCCAGTGCCAGCGCCCAGACGATGCCCAGGGCGATCGCCCACCAGAGCCCGACCACCAGCACCCCGACCGCGGGCGTGAAGTACAGGCCCAGCGCGGCGCCGATCACCCACTGGCCGCCGTTGCGCAGCGGGATCCAGCTCGCCGTGGGCGCACCGAACACCGACACCAGCGCCGTCGCCAGCAGCGGTCCCAGCATCCAGGGAATGGGCGTATTCAGCCAGACGCACAGGCGCGCCGCCCCGAAGGCCAGCACCAGGGTCAGCAAGACACGAAGGACGAAGGGGGCGCCCCGGGTGGTCGGGGCCTCAGGATCGGGAACGGGCGACACGGGCAGGGCACCGGTAAGGCGCCGACGCAACAACAGCAGGACGCGTAGTATCGGGTCATGATCTGTCGCCCCGCTGTCATCGTCCGCCGGTTCACCGTCGCCCTGATGGCGTTGGCGATTGGTGCCTGCAGTGCCATGCCCCTGGCCACGGCGGACCTCGAGGGCCTGCTGCCCACGCCGCTGTTGCTGGTCGGGGAGCAGCACGACGCACCCGAACACCAGGCCCTGCAGCGCGACACCGTGCATCAGCTGGCCGCCCGCGGCGAACTGGGGGCGCTGGTGCTGGAGATGGTCGATCAGGGCCGGGACACCCGCCATTTGCCGCCCGACGCAACCGAAGCCCAGGTGCGGGAGGCGCTGGACTGGACCGCCGAACGCAACACGGGCGCCTGGCCCTGGGCAGTGTACGGCCCGACCATCCTGTCGGCGGTGCGCGCCGGGGCGCCGGTGCTGGGCGGCAACCTGCCCCGCGCCGGGATGCGCACGGCCATGGCCGATGCCTCCCTGGACGGCACGCTGCCTGCGCCGGCCCTGCAGCGGCAGCGCGAGGCGATCCGCGACGGCCACTGTCAGCTGCTGCCCGACACCCAGATCGCACCGATGACGCGCATCCAGATCGCCCGCGACCGGGCCATGGCCCAGACTGCCGTGGACGCGCTCCAGCCGGGGCGCACCGTGCTGCTGATCGCGGGCAACGGCCACGTGCAGCGCGACCTGGGGGTGCCGCGCCACCTGCCCGCCGGGCAGCCGCACCGCGTGGTGATGGCGCTGACCGGCGACGTGGCCAGGCCGGTCGATCCGGCCGTGGCCGATCGCCAGTGGGGCACGCCACGGCGTCCCCCCAAGGACCATTGCGCCGAGATGCGGCAGCAGATGGGCCGCTGAGCCGGCCCGAGGCCCGGCGCTCAGCTTCCTTCGAGCGACATCAGGATGTAGAGCAGGATCAGCCCGGCGATCACCGCCAGCGCGATCTTGACCCAGCTCTTGGGGTACTCGCCCGCCACCTGCCCGGTGGCGCCGTTCACCACCACCTGGTAGTCCTTCGCGCCGTAGCGGTAACCCACCAGCCAGACCGGCAGCAGCACGTGTTTGAAGGTCTGGCGGTCGAAGCTCGGTGCGACCTGCAGGTTGCGGTGGGTGTCGGTGCGGATGTCCTGCGCGCACATCCGCCGGATCGCCTCGACCATGCGCTCGCGCCCGCGCTGGGCGGCGGCCACGAGGTCGAGCTGGTAGCGCTCCACCGTCCAGCCGCTGAGGTAGCCCGGGTCGTAGGGTTTGAGGCGCTCGGAGGCGGTGGGGAACGGTTCGACCGCCTCCACCAGCCGCGGGTGCACCCCGCGCGAGCCGCAGACCAGGGTGTCGTCGAAGAAGTGCCGCACCTGGCCGCTGACCGGGAACCAGCGGACCTGCCGTTCGCCCTTCTGATTCTGGTAGTACTCGCCGCCCTCGGCCGTGTAGCGCGCGCTGACCTCGGCGTCAAAGGTCCAGTACGGCAGGTAGACGCCCTTGACGGTGTCGGTGAGCGCCTTGCCGCCAAGGTTGTTGGGCGCCCAGAAGCGCGACTTGTACCAGCTGCGCAGCTTGTCGCGCGCGGCGGGCTCGCTGACGTCGAACGGCAGCAGGCTTTCGGGCCGGATGATGTCGCCGGTCTCCTCAAACGCCACCAGCGCCGTCGAGCCGCAGAAATCGCAGGCCTTGCCCTGCTGGGCGTTGGTGAAGGTGCTGATCGCCTGGCAGTGCTGGCAGCGCACGGGCCGGCGCTGGTCCTGCCAGCCGCGCGCGCTCTGCGGGATCGACTGCAGCGCCGCGACCAGGTCGTGCTCGACGATCTCGCCGTCGGTCTGGACCTCGTAAGGCGACTCGGTGCCGCAGTAGGCGCAGATCAGCGCCTTCTTCGCCGGGTTCCACTGCGCCTCGCCGCCGCAGGCCGGACAGGCCAGCTTCTGGCGTGCGGTGACTTCGCTCAGCTGCATGGGCCTGTGGCGTCAACCCTTGAGAAAATCATCGAGCGCCGCCTGCGGCACGCGCCACTGGCTGCCGATCTTGCGGCCCTTGAGGTTGCCCGCCTCCAGCTCCTGCAGCACGTCGGCCGGACTCACGCCCAGGGCCTCGGCCACCTGTTCGGGGGTCATCAGCGCGATGGGCGCCGACGCCGGGGCCGCGGCCGCCGCGGGGGCCTGGGGCACCAGACCCGGCTGCGAAGGCGCCTGGGCGGTCCCGCCGGCCATGCCCTGCATCATCGACTGGCCCATGGCCAGGCCGGCCGCCAGCTCTGCGCCGATGCCGGCGGTGCCCGCCTTGCCTTCGGCCAGGGCGTTGCCCATGTTGTATTTGATGTAGTCGTTGAGGTTGCCGATGGCGGTCATGGAGCCGCGCTTGTCGATCGCCTGCTCCAGCTCGGGCGGCACCGACACGTTTTCCACCACGAAGGCGGTCATCTCGATGCCGTACTTCTCGCGCGTGGCGACGTTGATCGGCTCCAGCAGCGCCTCGCCCAACTCGCCGTAGCGCGTGGCCACGTCCAGCGCCGGCACCTTGGCCTTGGCCAGGGTCTCGCTGAACACGCTCACCAGGCGCGAGCGCATCACGTCGTTGAACTCGTCCAGCCGGAAATGGTGGTCGGTGCCCGCGACTTCCTTGAGGAACTTGACCGGGTCGACGATCTTGAAGTCGTAGGTGCCGAAGGCGCGCATGCGCACCACGCCGAAGTCGGCGTCGCGCATCATCACCGGGTTGGAGGTGCCCCATTTGTTGCCGGTGAAGACGCGGGTGACGACGTAGTAGACATCGGCCTTGAACGGCGTCTGGAACTTGTACTTCCAGCCCAGCAGGTCCGAGAGGATGGGGATGTTCTCGGTCTTGAGCGTGTGGCGGCCCGGCCCCAGCGTGTCGGCGAACTGGCCGACGTAGACAAACTGCGCCACTTGGCTCTCGCGCACGATCAGCTGGGCCTCGTTCTTGATCTGCTTGTCGTCGTCCGGGAAGCGGTACGACAGCGTGTCGCGCGAGTCGTCGGTCCATTCGATGACATCGATGAACTGGCGGTTCAGGAAATCCATGATGGCCATGCGGAGCCTCCTTGCGGCGGAAAGGGTGGACGGGTGTCAGGCGTGGCGCTTGATCGCGTCGGCCAGCACGTTGACCATCGTATCAATCTGCTCGCGCTCGACAATGTAGGGCGGCGCAAACACCAGGTTTTCGCCCGCATTGCGCACCAGCACCCCGCGGTGGTAGCAGTCCAGGAAGATGTCGTAGGCCCGCTTGCCCGGCAGGCCGGGGATGGACGCCAGTTCGATGCCGACCGCCAGGCCCAGGCTGCGGATGCTGATGACGTTGGGCAGGCCCTTGATCGCGCTGTGGGCGGCGTCGCCCAGCACCGGACCCATTTCACCCGCGCGAGCGAACAGGTTTTCCTGCTGGAACAGCTCCAGCGTGGCAATGGCCGCGGCACAGGCCACCGGGTGGCCGGAGTAGGTGTAGCCGTGGAAGAACTCGATGGCGTGCTCCGGCGCGCTGCCGTGGGCACCCATCATGGCGTTGTAGATGCGGTCGCTGCAGACCACGCCGCCCATGGGGATCACGCCGTTGGTGACCGCCTTGGCGAAGTTCAGCATGTCGGGCTGCACGCCGTAGTAGTCGGAGGCAAACGGCGTGCCCAGGCGGCCGAAGCCGGTGATGACCTCGTCGAAGATCAGCAGGATGCCGTGCTTGTCGCAGATCTCCCGCAGGCGCTTGAGGTAGCCCTGCGGCGGGATGTACCAGCCCGCGCTGCCGGCCACCGGCTCGACGATAACCGCCGCCACGTTGCTCGGGTCGTGCAGCGGCAGGATGCGGTTCTCCAGCTCCAGCAGGATGTCCTCGTTCCACACCGGTTCCTGGTTGTGGATGTAGGCGTGGTTCACCGGGTCGTGGATGAAGCGCAGATGGTCCACGCGTGGCAGCAGCGCGGCGCCGTAGACCTTGCGGTTGGCCGGAATGCCGCCCACGCTCATGCCGCCGAAGTTGACGCCGTGGTAGCCGCGCTCGCGGCCGATGAAGAGGTTGCGGTGGCCTTCGCCGCGCGCGCGATGGTAGGCCAGCGCCACCTTCAGGGACGTGTCGGCCGCTTCCGAGCCGGAGTTGCAGAACAGCACCTTGTTCAGGTCGCCGGGCGCCATGGCCGCGATCATCTCGGCGGCACGGAAGGCCTTGTCGTTGCTGACGCTGAAGGCGGTCGAGTAGTCCAGCGTGTCCAGCTGGGCCTTGATGGCCTCGTTGATGGCCTTGCGGTTGTGGCCCGCGCCCACGCACCACAGGCTGGAAATGCCGTCGATGATCTGGCGGCCGTCGTGCGTGGTGAAGTACATGCCGTCGGCGCCGACGAAGACGCGCGGGTCTTTCTGGAAAGCACGGTTGGGCGTGAAGGGCAACCACTGGTTGTCCATGCGGAAGTCGTTGTAGGCCATGGTCGGTCTCCTGGGCGGGCGCAGCGTGCGCAGACAATGAAGTGGACGGATTCTGGCACCGGAAACATCGAATCGTGAGGTCCACTGACCTCGGACCACCCGGACCCACCCCCAGCCACCCTGCGACAATCCGCCCGACCATGATCCACACCTACGTTCTCACCCTCTCCTGCCAGGACCGTCCCGGCATCGTGCACGCCGTCTCCGGTTTCCTGCTGGAGCGTGGCGGCAACATCGAAGAAGCCGCCCAGTACAACGACCACGGCACCGGCCTGTTCTTCATGCGGGTCCAGTTCACTTGCGGCCAACTGACCCAGGACGACTTGCGCACCCACCTGAGCTTGTTTGCCGAACCGTTCGGCATGCAATGGGGACTGCACCCCCTGGCCGAGCCGATGAAGACTGTCATCTTCGTGAGCAAGGAAGGCCACTGCCTGAACGACCTGCTGTTCCGCTGGAAGAGTGGCCTGTTGCGGCTGGACATCCGGGCCATCGTCAGCAACCACCGCGACTTCTACCAGCTGGCGGCCAGCTACAACGTGCCGTTCCACCACATTCCGCTGACGGCCTCCACCAAGGCGCTGGCCGAGGCGAAGCAGCTGGAGGTGATCCGCAGCGAAGGCGCGGAGCTGGTGGTGCTGGCGCGCTACATGCAGATCCTGTCGGACAACCTGTGCCGCGAGCTCTCGGGCCAGGCGATCAACATCCACCACAGTTTCCTGCCCAGCTTCAAGGGCGCCAAGCCCTACTACCAGGCGCACGACCGCGGCGTGAAGCTGATCGGCGCCACCGCTCACTACGTGACGGCGGATCTGGACGAGGGCCCGATCATCGAGCAGGACGTGGCCCGCGTGGACCACACCGACACGGTGGAAGACCTCACCGCCCTGGGCCGCGACACCGAGAGCCAGGTGCTGGCGCGCGCGGTGAAGTGGCACAGCGAGCACCGCGTGCTGCTCAACGGCCACAAGACCGTTGTCTTCAAATAAACCAGATGGCGATCAGGATTCCGCCCATCCAGTGTCTGCTGACGTTCGAAGCGCTGGCGCGCCTGCGCAGCGTGACGCAGACAGCGGAAGAGCTGTGCGTGACACCCAGCGCGGTGAGCCACCGCATCAAGCAGCTCGAACAGATCCTGGGCACCAAGCTGTTCGGGCGGGCGGATTTTTCGCTGACCACCGAGGGCAGCGAGTACCTGGCGCAGGTGCGCGAAGGCCTGGCCTCGCTGCAGAAGTTTCCCAGCAGCGCCGCCTCACCGGGCCGGCGCAAGCTGCGGCTGGCGGTCACGCCGACCTTTGCGCGCTCCATCCTGCTGCCGCGCCTCAAGCAGTTTTCCGACGCCTACCCCGAGATCGATCTGACGCTCCAGGTCAGCATTCCGCTGCTGGACGTGGTGGCCGAGGACGCGGACCTGATGATCCGCTTCGGCACCGGGCGCTACGCCGACGTGGAACATGTCTGCCTGATGAAGGACGAGGTGACGCCACTGGCCTCGCCGACCTTCGTGCGCGAGCACGGCCCGTTCGAGACGCCGCAGGATCTGGAGGGCGAACCGCTGCTGCGCAGCCCGCTGGAGCCCTGGCGCACCTGGTTCGCGGCGCACGACCTGGACTGGCCCGAGCCGGTGGACGGCTCGCAGTTCAACGACATCGGCCTGATGTGCGACGCCGCTGCAGCCGGCATGGGTGTGGCCCTGGTGCGCATGAAGCTGGCCGCGCCCTGGCTGGAGAACGGCACGCTGGTGCCGCTCTACCCGCGCCATGTGCCCAGCCCGCACGCGCACTACCTGTGCTGGCGGACCGGCACCATGGACCGCTGGGAGTGCGCCGCCTTCGCCGAGTGGCTGCGCAACTCCCTCAGCTGATCATTCGACGTTCAGCCGCTGGCCCGCGAGCGCCAGCTTCTTCGGCAGCGTGAGCGTCAGCACGCCGTTTTCGTACTTCGCCTTCGACTTCTCGTTGTCGATGTCGGTGGCCAGCTGGAAACTGCGGGCCACGGCGCCATAGTAGCGCTCGGTGCGCAGCACCTTCTCGTCCTGGGTCTGGCTGTCCTGCTGCTTGATCTCGGCGCGCAGCGTCACCACGCTGCCTTCGACGGTCACGTGGATGTCTTCCTTGGCCACGCCAGGCACCTCGGCGACCACGGTGTAGGCCGACGGCGTTTCCTTCACGTCGATCTTGATCTGCGAGGGCGAGGGCAACGAGTCTCCGTGCAGCGGACGGACATAAAAACCGGGGGCGACGTCCTTGAAGAAGTCGTCGAACAGGCCGGTGCGTGCGATCAGATGGTTCATGGCGTTCACTCCTGAAGGTGGTGGTGCATTCGGGGGACCGGTCATCGCCGCTCCCGTGCCAGACAGATAGATTCCCATCCTGCGCTTTTCAAGACCCCGGCATTTGACGCGGGTCAAAACCACTCAAGTCCTCTCACATCGGGCTGCAAGTTTCTTCAATGCACAAGCGGCCAGCCAGCCGTACACTGCCGCGCATGAACGCCCCCACCTCCCCCGCCGAAGTCACCCGCGCCGAACGCGCCGCCCGCCAGGCTGAGGTGGTGCGCGCCCTGCAGGCCGTGCTGCCGGCCCACGCCCTGCTCTGGCACGCCGAGGACACCGTGCCCTACGAGTGCGACGGCCTCACCGCCTACCGCCAGCGGCCGCTGGTGGTGGCCCTGCCCGAGACCGAAGCCCAGGTGGCGGCTGTGCTCAAGGCCTGCCACGCACTGAATGCGCCGGTGGTGGCGCGCGGCGCCGGCACCGGCCTCTCCGGCGGCGCCATGCCGCACGCCATGGGCGTGACGCTGTCGCTGGCCAAGTTCAACAAGATCGTGTCGCTCGACGCCCGATCGCGCACCGCGGTGGTTCAGGCCGGCGTGCGCAACCTCGCCATCAGCGAAGCGGCCGCGGCGCACGGCCTGTACTACGCGCCGGACCCGAGCAGCCAGATCGCCTGCACCATCGGCGGCAACGTGGCCGAGAACTCGGGCGGCGTGCACTGTCTGAAGTACGGCCTGACGGTGCACAACGTGCTGCAGGTGCGCGGCTTCACGGTCGAGGGTGAACCGGTCACCTTCGGAGGCACCGCGCTGGACACGCCGGGCCTGGACCTGCTGTCGCTGGTGATCGGCAGCGAGGGCATGCTGGCGGTCGTGACCGAGGTGGTGGTCAAGCTGGTGCCCAAGCCCCAGCTGGCGCGCTGCATCATGGCCAGCTTCGACGACATCCAGAAGGCGGGCGACGCAGTGGCCTCGGTCATCGCGGCCGGCATCATCCCGGCCGGGCTGGAGATGATGGACAAGCCCATGACCGCCGCGGTGGAAGACTTTGTCAAGGCCGGCTACGACCTGAACGCCGAGGCGATCCTGCTGTGCGAGAGCGACGGCACACCCGAAGAGGTGGAAGAGGAAATCGGCCGCATGAGCACGGTGCTGCGCGGCTGCGGTGCCACCGCCATCGCCGTGAGCCGCGACGAGGCCGAGC
Source organism: Hydrogenophaga pseudoflava NBRC 102511 (assembly GCF_001592285.1). GTDB lineage: Bacteria > Pseudomonadota > Gammaproteobacteria > Burkholderiales > Burkholderiaceae_C > Hydrogenophaga > Hydrogenophaga pseudoflava. Next base: position 70,441 of record NZ_BCWQ01000011.1, read on the forward strand.
GCCTGCGCTTCTGGAGCGGCCGCAAGAACGCCTTTCCGGCCAGCGGCCGCATCAGCCCCGACTACATGTGCATGGACTCGACCATCCCGCGCAAGCGCCTGGCCGACATCCTGATCGCCATCGGCGAGATGGAGAAGAAGTACGGCCTGCGCTGCGCCAACGTGTTCCATGCCGGCGACGGCAACCTGCACCCGCTGATCCTGTTCGATGCCAACGACCCGGACCAGCTGCGCCGCTGCGAGCTGTTCGGCGCCGACATCCTGGAAACCAGCGTCGCCATGGGCGGCACGGTGACAGGCGAACACGGCGTGGGTGTGGAAAAAGTCAACAGCATGTGCGTTCAGTTTTCCGCAGAGGAAAACGCACAGATGTTCGCCGTCAAACGTGCCTTTGATACCAAAGAGCTACTGAACCCCGGAAAAGTGATTCCGACGCTGCAACGTTGTGCCGAATACGGAAAGATGCTGGTGCGCGCAGGCCAGATCAGCCACCCGGATTTGCCCCGGTTCTGACGGTCAGATTTCACATCTGGGCTGCGGCCCCCTGCGGTAAAGTGGGTCCGCGATGAGCGCGATCCACCCGTTTCCTGGGAACAAAGCCAGAAAGACACCTGACGAAGAGCAGGTGTCCGATCGTGAGCGCGCGCTCGAAGCCGAGGTGCAGGCCCTGCGCGCCGAGCTGGCGCAGTTGCGGCGCCCCGCCGCATCGCCCGGCCCCGCCCATGGTCTCCGCAGCGAATCGCCGGACCCCTACAGCTCTCTGTTCGCGGCCCTCAACAGCGTGTTCCCCATTGGCATGCTGCGCATCCAGCCCGATGGTTCTCTGATACAGGTCGATCAGATGCTGCAGCAGATCTTCGGCCTGGAAGAGCAGGATTTCTTCAATTTCGGCTGGATGCGCTGCGTTCATTCGGCCGACGTGGCGGTTGTGAAGGAATACTGGGAACGCGGCGTGGCCACAGGCACGAGCACGAGCCTTGAATTCCGCATCATCCGGCCAGGCAGCGAGGACATCGCCCATGTGATTGCGCGAAACATCCCCCAGTTTGACGAACAGGGCCGGCTCACCGGACAGCTGGGTTTCGTGCAGGACATCAGCCAGCTGCGCAAGCTGGAAGCAGAAGCACGCATCAAGGACGAGCTCAACCGCCAGATCATTGCCAGCAGCCCGGACTGCACCAAGGTGCTGGACCTGCAGGGCCACGTGCTCCAGATGACCGCCCGTGGCTGCAAGCTGGTAGAGGTCGATGATTTTGAGCAGGTCCGCGGCAGCGACTGGACCACCTGGTGGCCCGAAGAAGGACAGAACCTCGCACGCTCGGCACTCGACCAGGCGCGCACCGCTGGCGGCGCGCGCTTTGTGGCCTTCGGCAACACGTTCAAGGGCACACCCAAGTGGTGGGACACCGTGGTCTCACCGATCACCAACAGCAGCGGCCAGCCGGTGATGCTGCTGGCGGTGTCGCGCGACATCACGGAGACCCACGAGCAGCAGCACCAGATCCAGCGGCTCAACAGCGAGCTGGAGTCTCGGGTCCAGGAACGGACCAGCCAGCTGGCGACGGTCAACGAGCGGCTGCGGCAGACGCTGCACGACGCCCAGACGCTCTACAACAAGGCCCCCTGCGGCTACCACTCGGTGGACGCCGACGGCATCTTCGTCCTGATCAACCAGACCGAACTGGACTGGCTGGGATACACCCGGGAGGAAGTCATCGGCAAGATGACCTTCCGTGACCAGGTGCTGCCCGAAGACCGGCCCATGATCAGGGACCGGCTTCAGCGCCTGATCAAAGGCGAAAAGCTGGAATCGGTCGAGTTGGGCCTGCGCCGCCGTGACGGCACGACCTTCGTGGCCCTGCTCAGCAGCACGGCCGTGGTCGATGAACAGGGGCGCTTTGTCCGGACCAACAACACCCTGGTGGACATTTCGGCGCGCAAGCTGGCCGAACACGCCCTGCACGTCCAACGCAATTTCCTGCAGACTGTCACCAACACCGTGCCGGTGCAGCTCGCCTTCTACGACCGCGACCTGATCTGCCGCTTCGCCAACGCCAGCTACGCCCGCTGGGTGGGCACCGAGCCGGCCAGCCTAATCGGCCTGCACCTGCGCGACATCGCCAGGCCCGAGGACTTTGCCACGGCCGGCGCGCGCCTGGAAGCCGCGCTGCACGGCGAACCCCAGCAATTTGAAGGCTTGCGCCGCTTCCCGGACGGCCACGAGTTCTACGCGAGCATCGGGTACACGCCATACATTGAGAACGGCCAGGTGCAGGGGCTGATCATCCAGATGGTCGACATCACCGAGCGCAAGGCCTCTGAAGACCGTGTGCAGAGCACCAACCGCCAGCTGGCCGACGCCCTGCAGCAGGCGCAGGCCCTCTACAACCAGGCCCCCTGCGGCTACCACTCGCTCAATGCCGACGGTGTGTACGAGTCGATCAACGACACCGAGCTGCATTGGCTGGGCTACGAGCGCGACGAGGTCATCGGCCGGCTGAGCTACCGAGATGTGGTCCTGCCCTCGCGCGTGCCTCTGCTGGAAGACCGCATGGAGCGGCTGATCCGCGAGGGCTCGCTGGCGGGTGCCGAATACGAGATGCGCCGCAAGGACGGTTCGGTGTTCCACGCACTGCTGTCATCCGCAGCCGTGCGCGACGAAAAGGGACGCTTCCTGCGCAGCAACACCACGGTGGTGGACATCACCCAGCGCAGGCAGGCGGAGCTGGCGCTGCAGGAAAACCAGCGCTTCCTGCAGACGGTGACCAACCACGTGCCCGGCGTGATCGCCTACCTGGACGCCATGCTCAGGTTCCGGTTCGCCAACGAAGAACACCGCCGGCTCTATGGTCTGGACCCGGCTCGCATTCTCGGACTCCACATCAGCGAGTGCCTGCCGGCCTTGGTCTGGCAGGAGGTCCAGCCCCGGTACCAGGCGGCCCTTGACGGACAGGTCCAGCACTACGAATCCTGGCGCCACACCGTGAGCGGAGAGGACATCTACATCCGGGCCACCCTGCTGCCAGACATCTACGAAGGCCTGGTGCAAGGCATCATCGTCCAGATCATCGACATCACCGAACGCAAGCGCGTCGAGGAACGCGTGCACCAGCTCAACGACGAGTTGGAGATGCGGATCCGTGAACGGTCGATGGAGTTGCTGGAGAGCGAGCAGCGCTTCCGCCTCATGGCGGACAACCTGCGCGACTACAGCATCTACTTCCTGGACGCCCAGGGCTGCATCACCGACTGGACCGACAGTGCCCAGCGCATGGAAGGCTATTCGCCCTCCGAGATGCTCGGGCAGCACTACGCCAAGCTGCTGCAGCCTGACAACCCGGACGAGGCATCGAGCATCGCCGCACAGATGCTGCGCATGGCGGCATCCCGGGGCCAGCACGAGCTGCACAGCTGGCAGACGCGCAAGGACGGCTCGCGCTACTGGGCCCACTCGATCCTGATCGCGCTGCGGGACGACAGCGGCGAGCTGCGCGGCTTCTCCAAGATCAGCCGCGACATGACCGACGCCAAGCGGCTGGACGACCTGATGCGCAACATCAACGACGAGCTGGAGAACCGGGTCGTCGAGCGCACCGAACAGCTGCTGGCCGCCAACAAGGACCTGGAGTCCTTCTCCTACTCGGTTTCCCACGACCTGCGCTCGCCGCTGCGCCACATCTCCAGCTTCGTGAGCCTGCTGGAAGAGCACCTGGCCGACAAGGTCGACGACACCACGCAGCGCTATCTGGGCACCATCGGCAACTCGGCGCGCCACATGAGCCAGCTCATCGACGGCCTGCTGGCGTTCTCGCGCCTGGGCCGCTCGGCGGTCAACGTGATGCCCGTGGACTTCACCATGCTGGTCGAGGCGGTGGTCAGCCAGATCGCGCACGACACCGAAGGCCGCGTGGTCGACTGGGTGATCGCACCCGACCTGCCGGTGGTCCAGGGCGACGCGCTGCTGCTGCGCGAGGTCTGGGCCAACCTGCTGGGCAACGCCTTCAAGTACACCCGCCCCCGCGAACGCGCCCGCATCGAGGTCGGCTGGAGCGTCGACCCCGCCGTGGGTTACACCTTCTACGTCAAGGACAACGGCGTCGGCTTCGACACCAAGTACGCGCAGAAGCTGTTCGGCGTTTTCCAGCGCCTGCACCGGGCCTCGGAGTTCGAAGGCACCGGCATCGGGCTGGCCCTCACCCGCCGCATTCTCGAACGCCACGGTGGTAGCATTTGGGCAGAGAGCCAACAGGGGGAGGGCAGCACGTTCCACTTCTCGCTGCCTTTTGAAGGCTGCAGCCCGTCAGACTCGTCGCACGACTCCATACCTTCGGTCCTGGAACCATGAACAAGAACGCTGAAGCCATCCTGCTGGTCGAGGACAACCCGGACGACGCAGAACTGACCAAGCTGGCGCTGGCCCGCCACGGACTGGACGGGCGCGTGACCCACGTCTCCGACGGCATGCAGGCGCTCGACTACCTGTACCGGCGCGACGGTTTTGCCGACCGCCCGGGCGGCAACCCCGTGCTGGTGCTGCTGGACCTGAAGATGCCACTGCTCGACGGCATCGGCGTGCTCAAGGAAATCAAGGGTTCGGACACGCTGCACAACATCCCGGTGGTGGTGCTGACCTCGTCCACCGAACCCAGTGACCTGCAGCGGGCCTACGAAGCCGGCACCAACGCCTACATCGCCAAACCCACCGAATTCGCGCAGTTCCTCAGCGCCATGAAGCACGTCTGCGAGTTCTGGATCAACATCAACCAGACCGCGCCGCAGTCCCCCAGCGCCGGCGTGCGCTCCACCTCGTTCGGCGACCTGCACTGACCGCCGCCTTGCCCGCGGCGCGTTGCTACCAGGTGTCGATGCCGCCCCGTGCGGGCGGTGCGGCCACCCTTGAGCCGGCCAGCCCCCGGACCAGCCAGGCCCGCGTGTCGGCCGGGTCGATCACCGCATCGATCTCCAGCGTGCTGGCCATCTCGGTGGCCGCCCCCCGCGCCACCATCTGCGCCAGCAGCGACTGGAACAGCGCCTCGCGCTGCGGGCCCTCAGGCACCGCCTCCAGCTCCTTGCGGTAGCCCAGCCGCACCGCGCCTTCCAGCCCCATGGCGCCGAACTCGGCCGATGGCCAGGCGACCGTGAAGACCGGTGCGTGGAAGCCCCCGGCGCTCATGCCCATCGCCCCCAGGCCATAGCCCTTGCGCATCACCACCGCGAACACCGGCACGCGCAGATGCGCGGCGCGCACGAACAGACGGCTGACGTGCCGCACCTGGGCCGTGGCCTCGGTGGCCGGTCCGACCATGAAACCTGGCGTGTCCACCAGGCTGACCAGAGGCAGGCCGTGCGCATCGCACAGCTGCATGAAGCGCGCCGCCTTGTCGGCCGCGTCGGCGTCGATGGCGCCGCCCTGGTGCAGCGGGTTGTTGGCCATCAGCCCCACCGGCCGACCCTCGATGCGGCCCAGCGCGGTGTGGATGCCGGCGCCAAAACCGGTGCGCAGCGGCAGCAGGCTGCCCACGTCCACCAGCCCTGCCATCGCGGCCCGGCTGTCGTAGGCGCGCACCCGGTTCTCGGGCACCACGTCGCGCAAGGTCTGCGGGTCGGGCGCCGCCCAGCCGATCGTGCAGCCCTGGAAAAACGACAGGTAGTGTTTTGCGGCCACCACCGCCTCGGCTTCGTTCTCGACCAGGATGTCGATCACGCCGTTGGCGTGCTGCACTTCCGACGGGCCGATTTCTTCGGGCCGGTACAAGCCCAGCCCGCCGCCCTCGATCATGGCCGGGCCGCCCATGCCGATGTTGCTGCTGCGTGTGGCGATGACCACGTCGCTGCAGCCCAGCAGCGCCGCGTTGCCTGCGAAGCAGCGGCCCGCCGCGATGCCGACCACCGGCACCTGGCCGGACAGCCGGGCGAACGCGGCGAAGGTGCCCACATGCAGGCCCGCGACGATGGGCATGTCGGTGTCGCCCGGCCGCCCGCCACCGCCCTCGGCGAACAGCACCACCGGCAGCTTCTGCGCCAGCGCGACGCCCAGCAGGCGGTCGGTCTTGGCGTGGTTGCGCATGCCCTGCGTGCCGGCCAGCACGGTGGCGTCGTAGGCCATGACCACAGTGCGCGAACGCCCTGCGCCAAACTCGGCGCCATTGACCGAACCGATGCCGGTCACCATGCCGTCGGCGGGCGTGTTCGCGATCAGGTCCTCGGCGCTGCGGCGGTTGCGCTGCGCCGCCACGGCCAGCGCGCCGTATTCGATGAACGAGCCCTCGTCGCACAGGTCGGCGATGTTCTCTCGCGCGGTTCGCAGGCCCAGCGCATGGCGTTTCGCCACCGCCTCCGGTCTTGCAGCGTCCAGCAGAAAGCGCTCGCGCTCGCGCAGCCGCGCCAGATCGGCCCGCCCGGCGCCCCCGGCCACCGGCGCTCCTGCCGGCACTTCCGCCGGCACTGAAGCGGCTTCAGGGGCAATCACCACCGGTGCGAGCACCAGCAGCGCATCGCCCTCCTGAACCACGTCCCCGACCGCGCAACACAGCTCGGTCACACGGCCATCGGCCACGGCGCGCAGCTCGTGCTCCATCTTCATGGCCTCGACGATCACCAGCGGGTCGCCGGCGCGCACCGCATCTCCCACAGACACGCAAACCTCGACGACCTGGGACTGCAACGGGGCGCAAAAGGGTGTCATGCCGGCATTGTTCCGCCGGCCCCTGCGCCCCCGGGTCAAGCACGCGACAGAAAGCTCAGCCGGCGAACAGCGCCACGTTGCCGCCCGCCGCGGTGGTGTTGATGGTCAGGGTCTGCTCGGCGCAGAAGCGTTGCAGGTAGTTCGGCCCGCCGGCCTTGGGGCCGGTGCCGGAGAGGCCTTCGCCGCCGAAGGGCTGCACGCCCACCACGGCGCCGATCATGTTGCGGTTGACATAGACGTTGCCCACCCGCGCCGCCGCGGCCAGCGCCTGGGCGCGGCTGTCGATGCGGGTCTGGATGCCCAGCGTCAGGCCGTAGCCCAGGGCGTTGATCTGGCGGATCACGTCCATCGGGTCGCCGCCCCAGCGCACCACCTGCAGCACCGGGCCGAAGATTTCCTGCGTCACTTCGGCGATGGGGCCGACCTCGAACATCTGCGGCGGCACGAGATTGGGTAGGGCCTGCGCCGGGGCGGCTTCGGGCAGCAAGGCCCTGGCATTGCCACGCAGACGCACGACGTGGCGCTGGATGTTGTCGAAGGCCTCGGCGTCGATCACCGGGCCGAGGTCGGTAGACAACAGCGACGGATCGCCGGCCACCAGCTCCTTCGCCGCGCCCTGGATCATCTCGATCACGCCGTCGGCGATCGCCTCGTGCACGCAGAGCAGGCGCAGGGCCGAGCAGCGCTGGCCCGCGCTGCGGAAGGCGCTCTGCACCACCGCGTCGGCCACCTGCTCGGGCAGGGCCGTGCTGTCGACCAGCATGGCGTTGATGCCACCGGTCTCGGCGATCAGCGGCACGATGGGGCCGTCCTTGGCCGCCAGTGCGCGCTGGATGATCTTGGCCACCTGGGTCGAGCCGGTGAACACCACGCCGGCCACGCCGGGCGCCGCGACCAGGGCCGCACCCACCGTCTCGCCCGGGCCGTGCAGCAGCTGCAGCGCATCGGCGGGGATGCCGGCCCTGTGCAGCAGCTTCACCGCTTCGAGCGCGACCGCCGGCGTCTGCTCGGCCGGCTTGGCCAGCACCGTGTTGCCGGTGGCCAGCGCCGCCGCCACCTGGCCCAGGAAGATGGCCAGCGGGAAGTTCCAGGGGCTGATGCAAACCCAGGCGCCGCGGCCCTCCAGCCGCAATGTGTTGCTCTCGCCCGTGGGGCCGGGCAGGGTCTGCGGCGCCTGCACGCGCTCGGCTTCGTTGGCGTAGTAGCGCAGGAAGTCCACCGCCTCGCGCACCTCGGACACGGTGTCGGCCCAGGTTTTGTGCGCCTCCTTCACCAGCAGGGCGCAGAAGCGCGGCAGCGCGGCGTCCAGCGCATCGGCGGCAAAGCGCAGCACGGCGGCGCGCTGCGCCACCGGCGTGTGGTTCCAGGCGCCAAAGGCAGCGACGGCGCGTGCCACGGCGGCGGTGGCGTCACTGGCCATCGCCTCCGCCACCACGGGAACGACACAGGCCGCGTGCGCCGCCAGCAGTTCGTCGCGTTGCGCAATCACGGTCAGGTCACGGCCGCTGCTGTTGGCGCGAGCCGTGCCGTACAGGTCCATCGGCAGCGGCAACGAGGCCTGTGGCTCCAGCCGCAGCGGCGAGATCAGCAGCTCGTCCATGCCCACCGACTCGTCGGCCAGCTGGTGCACGAAGGAAGAGTTGGCGCCGTTCTCCAGCAGGCGCCGCACCAGGTAGGCCAGCAGGTCGCGGTGCGCGCCCACGGGGGCGTAGACGCGGCAGCTCACCAGCGGGTTCTTCAGCACCTCGCGGTAGATGCCCTCGCCCATGCCGTGCAGGCGCTGCAGTTCAAAGCTGGGCACCCCCACGCTCCACCGCTGCGCGGGTCGCTGCCCCCCGAGGGGGCGCGTTTCACCTTGGGGCGGCCCGGCGGTGAAACCTTCGGCACCGATCTGCCGTGATGCCATCTGCAGGATGGCCGCAATCGTGCCGGCGTTGTGCGTGGCGAACTGCGGAAAGATCGCGTCGGGCGCGTCCAGCAGCGTCTTGGCGCAGGCCAGGTAGCTCACGTCGGTGTGGTGCTTGTGGGTGAACACCGGGTAAGCGGGGAGGCCCTGTTCCTGCGCGCGCTTGATCTCGGCGTCCCAGTAGGCGCCCTTGACCAGGCGGCACATGAACTTGATACGGTACTGGCGGGCCAGCGCGGCGATGTGCGCGATCAGCTCGACCGCGCGCGTCTGGTAGGCCTGCATGGCCAGGCCCAGACCTTGCCACTGCGGGCAATGTTCGGCCACCAGCGCGGCCAGCGCCTCGAACACGTCCAGCGAGAGTTCGAGCCGGTCCACCTCCTCGGCGTCGATGGTCAGGTTCAGGTTGGCCGCCGCGGCCGCGCGGCACAGAGTCCACACGCGCGGCACGAGCTCGTTCATCACGCGCTCGTGCTGGGCATCTTCGTAGCGCGGGTGCAGCGCGCTGAGCTTGATCGAGATGCCGTCGTTCTGAGCCGGGTGGCGCGCCGGGTCCGCGCCCTGGGCGATGGCGGCGATGGCGTTCTCGTAGCTGGCCTGGTAGCGCAGCGCGTCGGCCGCGGTGCGCGCACCTTCGCCCAGCATGTCGTAGCTGAACTGGAGGTTGGGCTGCTTCCTGCGCGCCGCTGTCGCCTCCTTCATGCCCTCGCCGATGGTCTGCCCCAGCACGAACTGGCGGCCCAGCAGCTGCACCGCGCGCAGCGTGGCGGCCACCACGGTGCGCGCGCCCAGCTTGGCCATCAGGCCCGGCTCGTGGCCGGACTCGGGCAGGAAGTGCTTGGACATGGCGATGGCCGTCGACGACAGCCTCGCCAGTGTCGAGTCGGCCGCGCCGTCGAAGTCGGCGCGACCCAGCTGGTCGGCCGTCAGCGCGATCGCCGTTTCGGCATCGGGCACGCGCAGCAGGGCCTCGGCCAGGCGCATCAGGGCCAGGCCTTCGGCACTGGAAATCGGGTATTCCTTGAGCAGGCTTTCCATGGCCCAGAACGGCGGCGGGTTCTCGCGCACCGCGCGCACCCAGGGCGCCGCGACGTGGGCGGCGGCGGCCCAATCCAGCGCCCCCTGCAGCGCGGCCAGGCGCTGGGCAACAGTCTCGGCCTCGGGCCGGTAGGGGAAGGGCAGGCGGTCGGTGCTGCGGGGCATGGCGGGTCTCCTGAAACAGGACAAATTGGTGAATGCCCGGAGTCTGAAGAACCATTCGACGAATTTTTGTCTAATTTTCGGCATAAAACAGGATAATTCACTATCCATGAGCGAAGCCGCCCCCGACCTCGACCGCATCGACCTGCGCATCCTGAACGTCCTGCAGGCCGACGGCCGCATCTCCAACCTCAAACTGGCCGAGGCGGTGTCGCTGTCGCCCACCGCTGTGCTGGCGCGCACCCAGCGCCTGCAGCGCGAGGGCTACATCCTGGGCTACGAGGCGCGGCTGAACCCGCTCAAGCTCGGGCGCGGCATGCTGGTCTTCGTCGAGGTGCTGCTCGACCGCACCACGCCCAACGTGTTCAACGAGTTCAAGGCCGCGGTGCAGGTGCGCGACGAGATCCTGGAATGCCACATGGTGGCCGGCGGCTTCGACTACCTCATCAAGACCCGCATGGCCGACATGGCCGCCTTCCGCGACTTCGCCGGCAGCGTGCTGTGGCAGCTGCCGGGCGTGCGCGAGACGCGCACCTACGCAGTGATGGAAGAGGTGAAGAACAGCAGCCGGCTGCCGCTGTGAGGCCTTGGCGACGCACAATAGAACGATCCCTCACCCACCGGAGTTCTTATGCGTGCCCCGTCCCGACTGCTGACCTGCCTTCTGTTGTGTTCCGCCAGCGCCTTCGCCCAGACCACCGCGCCCGGCCTGTGGGCCATCCAGAACAAGATGGGAGGCAACCCGGAGCTGGACAAGGCCATGGCCGAGATGCAGAAGCAGCTGGCCGCCATGCCGCCCGCGCAGCGCAAGCAGATGGAAGCCATGATGGGCCAGAACGGCATGAGCGTCGGCGCTGGCGGCGCGGTGACTGTCAAGGTGTGCATCACCCCCGAAATGGCTGCGCGGTCGGAACTGCCCAGCCAGACCGAAGGCGACTGCACTTCGACCATCATCTCGCGCACGGGCAACACCCTGAAGTCGAAGTTCGCCTGCAAGAACCCGCCGACCACGGGCGAAGGCACCTACACCTTCAGCGGCGACAAGGCCTTTGCCACCAAGATGGTCATGCAGACAGTCCGCAACGGCAAACCCGAGACCATGACCATGGAAGGTCAGGGCAAGTGGCTCTCGGCCGACTGCGGCGCCATCAAGCCGATCCAGCCGCCGAAGCAGTGACCGGCTCCTTGCGCGGCCGGTGACCGAAGATGGCCCGGCCGACGCGCACCAGTGTGGCCCCCTCGGCCACCGCTGGCTCCAGGTCGTCGCTCATGCCCATGGACAGCACGTCGAGCGCCAGCCCCTGGTCCGTCAGCGCCTGCTGCAGCTCACGCACCCGCCGGAACGCCGCGCGCTGCACCGCCATGTCCTCGCTCGGCTCGGGGATGCACATCAGCCCCCGCAGACGCAGGCGGGGCAAGGTCGCCACCGCGTGGGCCAGAACAGACAGTTCGTCCGGCGCCACACCCGACTTGTTCGCCCCTCCGTCGACGTTCACCTGCAGGCACACCTGCAGGGGCGCGCGGTCCTCGGGCCGCTGTTCGGACAGGCGCTGCGCGATCTTGAGCCGGTCCACCGAATGCACCCAGTCGAAGTGGGTGGCCACCAGCCGTGTCTTGTTGCTCTGCACCGGGCCGATGCAGTGCCATTCCAGATCGGCTCCAGGGAGCAGGGCCTGCAGGGCCAGCACCTTCTCGACACCCTCCTGGATGTAGTTCTCGCCAAAGGCGCGTTGTCCTGCCGCCACTGCGTCCGCCACCTGTTCCGGCCCGAAGGTCTTGGAAACCGCCAGCAATGTGACGGCGTTCGCATCGCGACCTGCCGCTTCACAGGCCCTGGCGAGCCGCTCCCGCACTTGTTGGAGATTGCCTTCAATCGTCGTCATAATCAGTCTGTTACACCAACACTGCACGGGATCACGGGATGGATATCACCCAACTGCTCGCCTTCAGCGTCAAGAACAAAGCCTCCGACCTTCACCTCTCGGCCGGGCTGCCGCCCATGATACGGGTGCATGGCGATGTCAGGCGCATCAACGTCGAGCCGCTGGACCACAAGATGGTGCACAGCATGGTGTACGACATCATGAACGACGCGCAGCGCAAGCAGTACGAGGAGTTTCTGGAATGCGACTTCTCGTTCGAGATCGAGGGTCTGGCCCGCTTCCGTGTGAACGCCTTCAACCACAACCGCGGTGCCGGCGCGGTGTTCCGGACGATTCCGAGCAAGATCCTCACGCTGGAACAGCTCAACGCGCCCAAGATCTTTGCGGATCTGGCGCTGCGTCCGCGGGGTCTGGTGCTGGTGACGGGGCCGACCGGCTCGGGCAAGTCGACCACCCTCGCCGGCATGGTCAACCATCTCAACGAAACCGAGTACGGCCACATCCTGACGGTGGAAGACCCGGTAGAGTTCGTGCACGAATCCAAGAAGTGCCTGATCAACCAGCGCGAGGTCGGCCCGCACACCCTCTCCTTCTCCAACGCCCTGCGCTCGGCGTTGCGGGAAGACCCGGATGCGATCCTGGTGGGTGAAATGCGCGACCTGGAAACCATCCGCCTGGCCATGACCGCCGCCGAAACCGGTCACCTGGTGTTCGGCACCCTGCACACCTCGAGCGCCGCCAAGACCATCGACCGGATCATCGACGTGTTCCCTGCCGAAGAAAAAGACATGGTCCGCGCCATGCTGTCGGAGTCCCTGGTGGCCGTGATCTCTCAGACGCTGTGCAAGGTCAAGGACGGCAGCGGCCGTGTGGCGGCGCACGAGATCATGATCGGCACCAGCGCCATCCGCAACCTGATCCGCGAAGCCAAGGTGGCCCAGATGTACTCGGCCATCCAGACCGGCCAGAACGTCGGCATGCAGACACTCGACCAGAACCTGGCCGAGCTGGTCAAGCGCAACGTCATCAGCCCGGCCGAAGCGCGCAGCAAGGCAAAAATCCCCGAGAACTTCCCCGGCTGAGCCCAGAAGGTACGACCTCATGGAACGCGATCAGGCATCGAAATTCATCAACGACCTGCTCAAGCTGATGCTCAGCCGCGGCGGCAGCGATCTGTTCATCACGGCCGACTTCCCGCCCGCCATCAAGGTCGACGGCAAGGTGGTGAAGGTCTCGCCCCAGCCGCTCAACGGCGTGCACACGCTGGCCCTGGCGCGCGCCATCATGAACGACAAGCAGGCCGCCGAGTTCGAGCGCACCAAGGAATGCAACTTTGCAATCTCGCCGCCGGCCATCGGGCGTTTCCGCGTCAGCGCCTTTGTCCAGCAGGGCAAGGTCGGCATGGTGATGCGGACGATTCCCGCGGTGCTGCCCACCATCGACTCGCTCAACCTGCCCCAGGTGCTCAAGGACATCACGCTGTCCAAGCGCGGGCTGTGCATCGTGGTCGGCGCAACCGGCTCGGGCAAGTCCACGTCGCTGGCCGCCATGGTCGACTGGCGCAACGAGAACACCCACGGCCACATCATCACCATCGAGGACCCGGTGGAGTTCATCCACGCCCACAAGAACTGCGTGATCACGCAGCGCGAGGTGGGGCTGGACACCGACGACTGGGGGGTGGCGCTGAAGAACACGCTGCGGCAGGCCCCGGATGTGATCCTGATGGGCGAGATCCGCGACCGCGAGACCATGGAGTACGCGATCCAGTTCTCCGAAACCGGTCACCTGTGTCTGGCCACCCTGCATGCCAACAGCGCCAACCAGGCCCTGGATCGGATCATCAACTTCTTCCCGGAGGAGCGCCGTCCGCAGCTGCTGATGGACCTGTCGCTGAACCTGCGCGCCATGATTTCGCAGCGGCTGGTGCCGCGCCAGGACAACAAGGGACGCCACGCGGCCGTGGAGATCATGCTCAACTCTCCGCTGATCGCCGACCTGATCTTCAAGGGCGAAGTCGCCGAGATCAAGGAGATCATGAAGAAAAGCACCAACATCGGCATGCAGACCTTCGACCAGGCGCTGTTCAATGCGTTCGAGGCGAACATCATCAGCTACGAGGATGCGCTGCGCAACGCCGACTCGCTCAACGACCTGCGGCTGCAGATCAAGCTCAACAGCCAGCGCGCCAAGACGCAAGATCTGGCGGCGGGCACCGAACACCTCACGATCGTTTGACCACCCCCGCGCCGCGCCTGCGGTGCGTCACCCCCTCAAGGGGGCAATGCCTGCGGCCCGGCGAAGCCGGTTCCGCGGCATTTCTCGACGGACTCCCCTTCCCTTCGCGGATGACTTCACATGAGCAGCATCGCCTCCAAAACCTACGAATCAACGACACCGAAGAAGGTGGCTTTTCTCGGTCTGGGTGTGATGGGTTTCCCGATGGCGGGGCATCTGGCCCGGGCCGGACATTCGGTGACGGTCTACAACCGGTCGGCGGCCAAGGCGCAGGCCTGGGTGGCCGAGTTCGGCGGTGCGGCCAAACCCACCCCCCGCGAAGCGGCGGCCGGTGCCGACATCGTGTTCTGCTGCGTGGGCAATGACAATGACCTGCGCTCGGTCGCGCTGGGTGCCGACGGTGCTTTCGCCGGCATGGCGCCGGGCGCCCTCTTCGTGGACCACACCACCGCGTCGGCCGATGTGGCGCGCGAGCTGTACGGTGCGGCCAGGAACCTCGGACTGGCCTTTGTCGATGCGCCCGTGTCGGGCGGTCAGGCGGGCGCGCAGAACGGCGCGCTGACGGTGATGTGTGGCGGTGATGCCACTGCGTTCGACGCCGTGAAGCCCGCGGCCATGGCGTTCTCGCGCGCCTTCACGCTGATGGGCGAGAGCGGTGCCGGCCAACTCACCAAGATGGTCAACCAGATCTGCATCGCCGGGCTGGTGCAGGGCCTGTCCGAAGCCATCGCCTTCGGGCAGAAAGCCGGACTGGACATGAACCAGGTGCTCGAGGTGATCGGCAAGGGCGCGGCCCAGAGCTGGCAGCTCGACAACCGCGGCAAGACCATGGTGGCCGACAAGTTCGACTTCGGTTTTGCCGTGGACTGGATGCGCAAGGACCTCGGTCTGGTGCTGGACGAAGCCAAGCGCAACGGCGCCCGCCTGCCGGTCACCGCCCTGGTGGACCAGTTCTACGCCGACGTGCAGGCCATGGGCGGGAACCGGCTGGACACCTCCAGCCTGATCAAACGCTTGAAGTGACCAGCTCCCTGCACCGCGGTGCAGGAAAGCGGCCTCAGGACTTGGGCGCGATGCGCGCCAGCTCTTCCTCGCTGATGATCTCCAGCAGACGGACCACGCGCTGCACGCCCTTGGTGGTGCGCGCGACCTGGGTGGCGATGTCGGCCTCGCGCTGGGTCACGCGGCCCATGAGGAACACGGTACCGCGTTCAGTGACCACCTTGAAGGCGTTGGCCGAGATCTGCTTGGTGTCGATCAGGCCGGCCTTGACCTTGCCGGTCAGCAGCGTGTCCTCGGCCTTCTCGGTGAAGGTCGGGCTGTTGGCCACGTCCAATTCGTTGTGGACCACGGCGACGTTGTCCACCTGCTTCACGATGGACTCGGCCAGTTCCTTGTCGCGGACGCTGCCCACCTCGCCGGTCAGCAGCGCGCGGCGGTTGTAGCTGGTGACGCTGATGCGCGCGCGCGACCCCATCTGCTCGCGCAGCCGGTTGGCGGCGCGCAGTTCAATGCCCTGGTCGTCCAGCTGAGAGCCCGAGCTGCGGCGGTCCCCGGCCACCATGGCGCCGGTCAGTGCCGCCCCGCCCACCGCCAGCGGCGCACAGGCCGAGAGGGTCGCTGCGGCTGCAGCCACGCTCAGGACGGCCAGGGTCAGACGGCCATGGGAAACAATGGTCTTCATGCGAGGTTCTCCGTTTCATTGGGCAGGGCTTCGGGCAGGCCCAGCAGCTGGGCATCCACTCCGTCGCAGATGCAGTGCAGCACCAGGTGATGCACCTCGAGAATCCGTGCCGGCACGTCGTGTGGCACGCAGATGTGAACGTCGGTGTCGCGCAGCAACTGGGCCAGCCGGCCACCGCGCGCACCGGTGAGCGCCACCACGGTCATGTCGCGCTCGTGCGCGGCCTCGACCGCGGCGATGACGTTCTGGGAGTTGCCCGAGGTCGAGAGCACGAGCAGCACGTCGCCGGCCTGGCCGAGGGCGCGCACCTGGCGCGAAAACACGGCGCGCACGTCGAAATCGGTGGCCAGTGCGGTCAGCACCGATGCGTCGGCCGAGAGCGAGAAGGCCGCCAGCTCGGGCCGCTCGCGCTCGTGGCGCCCCACGAAGCTGGCCGCGAACAGCTGCGCCGCCGCCGCCGAAGCCCCGTTGCCACAGGACAGCACCTTGCCGCCACCTGTGACGCTGGCCAGGACCGCCGCCGTGGCGGCTTCCACCATGGGCGCGAGCGCCTGGGCACACTGGTATTTGAGGTCGGCGCTGTCGATGAACTGTTGCTGGATGCGTTGCAGGAGCATGGGGCGATGATAGCGGCGTGCAGGGTATCAAAAGGTACCGGATGCATCAAAGGCCGCGCGCAGCCACTGGATGTCCGGAGCCTCCGCGCCGTCCCGTGCCCCCTGGATCAGGACCACGTCGAAACGGCACGCGGGTTCCGACCCCAGCCGCAGCAGAAAGTGCCGCGCGGCGAACACGATGCGCCGCTGCTTGACCCCGGTGATGCTCGCACCCGCCCCGCCGCGGCTGGCGCTCGCCCGCTGGCGCACCTCGACGAAGACCAGCGTGCCATCGGGCTCACGCATAATCAGATCGATCTCGCCGCCGCCGCGGCCGGGCGTGCGGAAGTTGCGCTGCACCAGCCGCAATCCGTGTCGCAGCAGATGCCGCAGGGCGGCGTCTTCGGCCGCATCGCCGCGCTGCTTGGTCGTGACCGAAGTCCCCTGTTTCCGGGAATCCCACATTGTCCGCACCCTCCCCTTCCCTGCTGGCCGCCGCCCGTGACATGGCGGGGCAGCAGCATTATCCGCAGGGCGCGCTCTACATGGTCGCCACCCCGATCGGCAACCTCGCCGACATCGGCCTGCGCGCGCTGCACGTGCTGGACCTGGTGGACTGCATCGCCTGCGAGGACACGCGCCACACCGCGGCCCTGCTGCAGAGCTACGGCCTGCACAAGCCACTGCTGGCACTGCACGAACACAACGAGGCCGAGGCCGCGCAGACCGTGGTGCAGCGCCTGCGGGAGGGTCAGCGCGTGGCCTATGTGAGCGACGCCGGCACGCCCGGGGTGAGCGACCCGGGCGCGCGACTGTGCGCCGCCGTGCACGCCGCCGGCCTGCGCGCCCTGCCCCTGCCGGGCGCCAGCAGCATCACGGCGCTGCTGAGCGTGGCCGGCACCGGCGGCCACGACGGGGGCTTTGTGTTCACTGGTTTTCTCTCGCCCAAGACCACCGAGCGTCAGCGCGAGGTGCAGGCCATCGCGGCCGACCCGAGCGCCTGCGTGCTGCTGGAGGCGCCGCACCGCATCGAGGCCCTGGCGCGCGACCTGGCCGCGCTGGGCGAGCGGCCGCTCACCATCGGCCGTGAGCTGACCAAGCAGTTCGAGGAAGTGGCGCAGGTGGCGGCCCGGGACTTTCCGGCCTGGCTGCAGGCAGGCGCCCACCGCACGCGCGGCGAGTTCGTGCTGCTGGTGCATCCCGCCACCGCAGCCATCGACGACAACATGGACGAGGCCACGCTGCGCACGCTCGACCTGCTGCTGGCCGAGCTGCCCGTCAAAACCGCCGTGAAGCTGTGCGCCGAGATCAGCGGCGCGCCGCGCAATGCGCTGTACCAAGCCGCCCTGGCCCGGCGCAAGGGCGCACAGGAAGACTGAAGCTCAGCGCAGGCGCTGCAGCGGCGACTCGGCGCCCGGGCGCTCGCCCACCTCGGTCGCGTCCACGTCGACCACGTCGCCCACCGGTGCCCGGCCTGGCCACATGCCTTGCGTGTACTGACGAGACTGCTCGCGCATGCGGGAAAACATCACCACCGGCGCCGGCTTGCGCCCGGTGATCAGCGACCACGCAGACATCACCAGCACCGCCACCAGGGCCGCGAGCAGAAAGCTCAGCACGAACACCATCGCAGCCAGCACCAGGACCAGCTTGAGGGCACCACGGAAAATTCGGGACAACAGATCGGACACAGGATTCATGTGAGGCATCAGATAGGGACATTTTGCGCGCCTGCAAGTTCCGCCAGGTCAACCGGTTGTCGCCTGCCGCTGCTATGCTGAATCCATGAAACCGCCCGCCCCAGCGCCAGAACCGCGCCCCCCGCTCGCAAACCGCCTGTCGCAGTACTTCTTCCGCGGGCTGATCACCTTCCTGCCGCTGGCCATCACGGTCTACGTGCTGGTGATCTTCATCACCTGGACCGAGCGCACCGCCATGCAGCTGCTGCGCCCGCTCACCGGCGAGTTCTACCTGCCCGGCCTGGGCATCGCGCTGGGGGCGCTGCTGATCGTGGCATTGGGCGGTCTGATGTCGATGCGCGTCACAGGCAAGCTGCTGTCCTATGTCGAGCTGCCCTTCACCAACCTCCCGGTGGTCAAGAGCATCTATTCCTCGCTGAAGAACTTCGCCGATTACTTTGCCCCGCATGAACAGGACGCACAGCAGGTGGTGCTGCTCAAGATGCCCGGGCACGAGCTGAGCACCGTCGGGCTGGTCACGCGCCAGAGCATGAAAGGCCTGCCCCGGGGCCTGGCCGAACTCGACGACCAGGTGGCCGTCTACCTCCCCATGGGCTACATGATCGGTGGCTATACCGTGTTCGTGCCCCGCAGCTGGACCACGCCGGTCGACATGTCGGTCGAGGAGGCCATGCGCATGGCGCTGATCGCGTTCATGGCGTCGAACCAGAACGGCAAGGGCGCGGCATGAGGGCCATCCAATGAGCATCCGCCACCTCGACGCCCTGTTCTCGCCCGCCTCGGTGGCGGTTTTCGGTGCCTCCGAACGGCCCTTCAGCGTGGGCGCGACCGTCTGGCGCAACCTGTCCAACGGGTTCAAGGGCCGGCTCTACCCGGTCAACCCCAAACACCGCCACATCGGCGATGCCCGGGCCTATGCCAGCGTTGCGGCCCTGCCCGAGGCGCCGGACCTGGCGGTCATCTGCACCCCGGCCGCCACCGTGCCCGGCCTGATCGCCCAGCTGGGCGAGCGCGGCATCCGGGCGGCGGTGGTGGTCACCGCGGGCCTGGACAAGACCACCAGGCAGGCCATGCTGGACGCCGCGCGGCCCCACACCCTGCGCATCCTCGGCCCCAACTGCATCGGCATGCTGGTGCCGCACCTGGGCCTGAACGCCAGCTTCGCCCACATCGGCGCCCAGCCCGGCGAACTGGCCTTCGTCTCGCAATCGGGCGCGCTGGTGACGGCCATGCTCGACTGGGCCTCGGCGCGCGGCATCGGCTTCTCGCACTTCGTCTCGCTGGGTGAGCACGCCGACGTGGACTTCGGCGACATGCTCGATTTCCTCGGCAGCGACCCGCACACGCGCGCCATCCTGCTCTACATCGAGTCGGTCGAGGAGGCTCGCAAGTTCATGTCGGCCGCGCGCGCCGCCGCGCGCAACAAGCCGGTCATCGTGGTCAAGGCGGGCCGTTCGGCCGCCGGCCAGGCCGCAGCCGCCTCGCACACCGGCGCCCTGGCCGGTTCCGACGCGGTGTTCGATGCCGCCATCGCGCGCGCCGGCATGCTGCGCGTGCTCACGCTGGACGACCTGTTCCTGGCGGCCGAGACGCTGGCGCGCTTCCGCGATGGTCCCTCCGAGAAACTGGTGGTGCTCACCAACGGCGGTGGTGCCGGCGTGATGGCCGCCGACGAGGCCTCGGCCCTGGGCGTGCCGCTGGCGCCGCTGGACGACGCCATGCTGGCGCGGCTGGACGCGGTGCTGCCGGCCAACTGGTCGCGCGCCAACCCGGTGGACATCATCGGCGACGCCCCGGCCGAACGCTATGTGGCGGCGCTGGAGGCGCTGGCGGGCGACGCAGCCAGTGCGGTGCTGTTCATTCACGCGCCCACCGCCATCGTGCCCAGCGCCGAGATCGCGCAGGCCGTGCTGCACCAGGTCACGGCCAAGCCGCGGCGCGTGCTGGGCTCCTGGCTGGGCGACAGCGCGGTGGCGCAGGCGCGCCAGACCTTCCGCGATGCCGGCGTGCCCGACTACGCCACGCCCGAGGACGCGGTGCGCGCGTTCTCGATGTTGCGCAGCTACCGCCAGCACCAGGCCGAGCTGCTGCAGACGCCACCCGCGCGCGACGCCTCGCACGCCATGGACCTGCCCGCCGTGCGCACCATCGTGGACGCGGTGCTGGCCGATGGCCGCGAGATCCTCACCGAGCCCGAGGCCAAGTCGCTGCTGGCCGCGGCCGGCCTGCCGGTGGTCCCCACCCGGGTGGTCGGACCGAGCGCCGCCGAGGCCGAAGCCGCCGCCGAAGCGCTGGGCTACCCGGTGGTGGTCAAGATCCTCTCGCACGCGATCTCGCACAAGAGCGATGTTGGCGGCGTGCGCCTGAACATCGGCAGCGCGACCGAGCTGGCGCAGGTCTGCACCGCCATGCTGCAGCGCGTGCGCGAGTTGCGGCCCGACGCCGATGTCCAGGGCTTCACCGTGCAGCCCATGATCCGCAAGAAGCACGCGCACGAACTGATCGTGGGCGCCAGCGTCGACAGCCTGTTCGGCCCCGTCATCCTGTTCGGCGCCGGCGGCACGGCGGTCGAGGTGCTGGCCGACCGGGCGCTGGGGCTGCCGCCGCTGAACACGCCGCTGGCGCTGGCGCAGATCGCGCGCACCCGCATCCACCGCCTGCTCCAGGGCTACCGCGACGAGCCGGCGGCCGACATCGACACGGTGGCGCAGGTGCTGGTGAGCGTCTCAGAGCTGCTGGCCGAGGTGCCAGAGATCGCCGAGCTGGACATCAACCCGCTGCTGACCAACCACGAGGGCGCCATCGCGCTGGATGCGCGCGTGCGGGTGTCGGCCCAGCGACCGGCCGGCGCGGCGAACTTCGCCATCCAGCCCTACCCGGTCGAGCTGGTCGAGATCTGGGACTGGCGGGGTCAGGCGATCACCCTGCGCCCGATCCGGCCGGAGGACGAGCCCCAGCACCGCGCCTTCCTGGAACAGCTGGACCCGGAGGACATCCGCCTGCGCGTGTTCTACAGCCGCCGCCACATCGAGCACAGCGAGCTGGCGCGGCTGACGCAGATCGACTACGCGCGCGAGATGGTCTTCATCGCCACCCGGCTGCTGGAGGGTGGCGGCGAGGAAACGCTGGGCGCGGTGCGGGTGGCGATCGACCCGGACAACCGCGACGCCGAGTTCGGCGTGATCGTGCGCAGCGACCTCAAGGGCGGCGGCCTCGGGCGCCGGCTCATGGACAAGATGATCGGCCACCTGCGCCAGCGCGGCACGCAGCGCCTGGTGGGTGTGGTGCTGCGCGAAAACGCCGGCATGCTGGAACTTGCGCGCGCGCTGGGCTTCCAAGAGGGCGCCCACCCCGGCGAACCGGACGACCTCAGCCTGCGCTTCGTCTCGCTGGATCTTCAGAACCCGTCCCGCACCTGAACCGGTGGCGGGCCACCTCTCCATGGAGCCTGCCATGCCGACCGCCCCGCTGTCCTCGCGCCGATCGCTGCTCAAGGGCGGCGCCGGCCTGATCGCCGCCACCGCCGCACCCGCCTGGCTCACGCCCGCCCGGGCCCAGGGCAAGACCCTGCGCCCGACCCCAGGCCAGACCGAAGGCCCCTACTACCCGGTGGCCTTTCCCCCCGACACCGACTTCGACCTGCTGCGCACCGGCGCCGCAGCCTACGGCAAGGGCCAGCCCGCCTGGGTGAGCGGCACGGTGACCGACACCCGCGGCGTGCCGCTGGCCGGCGGTGTGATCGAGATCTGGCAGTGCGATCAGGACGGCCATTACCACCACCCCGGCGACGGCGGACGCGCCGATCCGACCTTCCAGGGCTTCGGCAAGGTCACCCTCGGGAAAGATGGCGGCTACCGCTTCCGCACCCTCAAGCCCGCGCCCTACAGCGGCCGCACGCCGCACATCCACGTCAAGGTCAAGCTCGACGGGCAGGAGCTGCTGACGACGCAGTTCTATGTGCAAGGCGACCCGGGCAACGCGCGCGACTTTCTCTGGCGGCGGCTGGGCGAGGAGGGACAGGCAGCCCTGACGCGGCCCTTTGTGAATGGCCCGGACGGCATGAAGGCGGAGTACGCCGTCGTCGTCCAGGCATGACCCCACAACACCATATTTGAATCGCCGGCCCCTAAGCTCGGCGCATGGATTCCCTCTCACAAATCGCCCTCGGCTCCGCCGTCGCCATCGGCGTCATGGGCCGCCGCACCGCGGTCTGGAAGGCCGCCACCTGGGGCGCCATCGCCGGCACCCTGCCCGACCTGGACGTGGTCATCGACCACGGCGACGCCCTGCTCAACATGGTGCTGCACCGCGCCGAGAGCCACGCGCTGTTCTGGTTGACGCTATTCGCGCCGCTGCTGGCGTGGATCGTGTCGCGCGTCCATCGCGAGGGGCCCTTGTTCAGGCATTGGTGGTTGGCGCTTTTGCTCGTCTTGATCACCCATCCTCTGCTGGACGCAATGACCGTTTACGGCACCCAGCTGCTGCTGCCGTTCACCAACCACCCCTTCGGTGTGGGCAGCATGTTCATCATCGACCCGGCCTACACCCTGCCGCTGGTCGTGGGCGTGGTCGCGGCCCTGCGCATGAAGGACGCGGCGCGCGGTCTGCGCTGGAACGCGGTCGGGCTGGTGCTGTCCACCGCCTACCTCGCGTGGAGCGTCCTCGCACAGGAACACGTGGAGCAACAGGCGCGGACTTCGCTGCGCGAACAGGGCATCTCGGCCGAGCAGATGCTGGTCACGCCGGCGCCCTTCCAGACCCTGCTCTGGCGCGTCGTGGCATTGCCCGACGACCCGGCCGATCCGCATTTCCACGAGGCCTATGTGTCGCTGTTCGATGGACCGGAGCCGGTGCGTTTTACCGCCCACGACCGCGGCACCAAGCTGATGGCGACCCACGGCCAGGCGGCTCCGATCTCGCGACTCGCGGCCTTTGCCGGCGGCTTCGTGAAACTCTCGACCACGCCCGACGGCCAGTTGCGCATCACCGACCTGCGCATGGGCCAGGAGCCGGACTACGTATTCAATTTCCACCTCGGGCCGCTGCACGCGGTGGGCTCGGAGCCCACCAAGCAGGTCAGCGAACGCCCGCTCGTGGGCCCGGCGTTGCGCTGGATCGGTCGGCGCATGTGGGGGCTGGATCTGCCCCCGCCCTGGAAGGGTCGCAACCCCTGAGCGGCCTGGCCGACCGCCACTCAGGCCATCAGCAGGGTGAAGGCGATGATCACCACACCGATGGCCAGGTTGGCGCCAACCCAGGTGCGGATCGAGGCCAGCGCGGAGCCGCCTGCGGGCCAGTCCTGCGCGGCCACGGCCCTGTCCAGGCGCTTGTAGAGCGCGAAGCGGATGTGGGCGAAGATGGCCATCATCAGCACGCCCAACGCCGCCATCAGCGTCCAGTCCAGCGGCATGTTGAACGCCAGCCCGGCCTGCACCGTTTCCTTCGCGGCGCGGCCGATCATCCAGCCGCCGGTGACGAACACCACCAGCACCGCCACCACCACGGCGCGGAAGAAGCGCTGCAGCGCCGCATGCATCAGCGGGATGCGCTGTGGCGGCGGCAACTGCATCGCGGCCGGGCGCAGGAAAAAGTGGGCGAACACCATGCCGCCGACCCAGACGACGATGGACAGCACGTGCAGCAGTTTGAGGGTGGCGTAGAGCATGCGGCCATCATACGGAGATCGGTCCTGCTGGCCCAGTCTTCATTGCGGTCGCCCCACCGCCGAGTGGCTGGGCCGCAGCGCCAGCTCCTGCAGCCGGAACTCGCGGCAATGCCCCTGCCCGCGCAGGTCCAGACGCAACACCGCCATCTCGCCGGCCGATCGCCCGTCGACCGTGGTCAGCCCGTCCAGAGCGCTGCGGTCCCCGACGTGCAACCAGCGCACGCTGTGGTCGCGGTGGAAGCGCGGCTCGTTCGTGCCGCGCCAGAACAGCTGGACGGGCAGCGAGGCCGCCCCGTCCGCGCAGACCAGGTGCAGCGAGACGCCGCCAACCCCTGCCGCCGGCCGGGGCAGACGGAAGATCATCGAGGCGGCCCCCGATGTGGCGCGGAAGCCCTCATCGTGACGCTCCACGCCGCTCATCTCGACCAGCTCCGCCGTGTGGGAGACACCACCGGCCTCGCCGGCATCCGGGCCAGGCGGGTACTGCAGGATGCCGGCAAAGGTGGGAGTGGTGAGCGCGCGCTCGACCACGGTCACCACCACCACCTCGGGGTGGACCTCCTCAATCAGCCGGATCAGCTGGCCGCCGTCCTTGTGCACGTCCCGCCAGTGCAGGCTCACCACCTCGGCAAAGGTCCGGTGCATCAGGTCGTCCATGCCTCTGCCGAACGAGTCGGTGAGCCAGAGCACACGCCGCGCATTGAGGGCCCGGTCGTGCTGTGTCTGGATGGGAAAGGTCAGCGCCACCCGCGAGTCGGCCACACGGGCCGGGTCCAGCTGGTCACTGCTGGCATACCGCCGGTGCACGCGCGCACCGAGCTTTTCGGAGACCGCAAGCACCGGTTCTGTTTCGGTCAGCCAGGTCTCCAGTCGCAAGAAGTCCGCCAGGTCGCCACCGGTTCGGGATCTCAGCCCCAGCAGGCGGCGCTCCTCCGCGGATGGCCACACCACGTCGGGCAGATCGGCCCTGAGCGAGCGCGCCAGCGCGTCAAAGGCATGGGATGCGCCCAGGGTGTTCCAGTGGGTGTCGTGGCGATAGAACAGCGGGCTCGGCGATGTGGCCGCCGCGCGCCGCAGCAGCGCGCGGGTGTCGACAAACAGGTCCGCGTCGGCGTGGGCCAGCAACGTGTCGGCCACGCCGGGCACGGCCGGCGGCGAAGCCCATTGCGGCAGGTGCTCCGGGTACACCGACTCCTTGTCCGCTGCCACCAGGATGCGGAAGGCCTTCACACCCCGGCTCCGCAGGTACGCGTCCCACCGGCGGGCGCCCTCGCCGTAGGACGTGCCCATGCGGATGTCGCTGGCCTGGCCGGCGCGCCGGTGGGTCGACAGCGACACGGCCTGGTCGTCCCCCAGGTACAACCAGCCGTCGCGGCCCACCACCACCTGCCGGGGCGCGACGCTGATGCCCACCCGGTGCAGCACCGCGCTGGCCACGCGCAGCAAGGGCTCCGACGAGAACCAGCGCTCGACGCTGCAGCAGGCCGCACCCGGCGGCGGTGTCACCAGCCACCCGTTGAGCAGCGGCAGCACCGCCAGGCCCAGCAAGGTGGCCAGCAGCATGCGAAGGGATCGGCGCCGGGGCAGCATCTAGAAGTTGAAGTAAAGAAACACGGAACTGGTGCTTGCGAGGGTGGCGACCAGGGCGGCGACCAGCACGAGAGTGCCCGCCACCACTTTGGCATCGGTCACACCGGTGGTGGCCCAGTGGATCGCGTTGGGCCGGGGCACGATGCAGAACGCCAGCGCGATCATCAGCAGCGCCGGCAGGTGCGCGACGAGCTGCGCGGGCATGGCGCGCAGCAGCGCATCGCCCAGCCAGCCCGACCAGGCCAGGGCCTCGGTGGGCACTTCCGCCAGCGGCACGGCGCGCAGAGAGGAGAAGTCCACCATGCCGGCGAGCACGCGCCGGGCGCTGTCCCAGTCCTTGGCGCGGAAGAACACCCAGGCCACGTTGACGAACAGGAAGGTCAGGCCCCAGGCCAGCGCGCGCGGCATGCGCCAGCCAAGACCGCCCCAGAGCCGGTGGACCACCAGGGCCAGGCCATGCAGCAAGCCCCAGATGACGAACATCCACGAGGCGCCGTGCCACAGGCCGCCGAGCGCAAAGGTGATGACGAGGTTGAGGTGGGTCCGCCAGCGCCCGGCGCGGTTGCCGCCCAGCGGGATGTAGAGGTGGTCGCGCAGGAAGTGGCTGAGCGTGATGTGCCAGCGGCGCCAGAAGTCCTGGATGCTGGTGGCGCGGTAGGGCGAGTTGAAGTTGATCGGCAGCCAGATGTTGAACAGCAGGGCCACGCCCATGGCCATGTCGCAGTAGCCGCTGAAGTCGAAGTAGAGCTGGAAGGTGTAGGACAGGCTGGCAACCCAGGCGCCGACCAGGTCCAGCGGACCGGTGCCATCGAAACCGGCGTCGGCCCACACCGCGAACACGTCCGCGATGGCCACCTTCTTGAACAGCCCCAGCCCGAACAACAGCAGGCCTTTGACGAGGTTCGACTCGCGCGGCAGCCAGGTCCAGCGCGAATTGAACTGCGGCATGATCTGGCTGTGCTGCACGATCGGGCCTGCGATCAGGTGCGGAAAGAAGGTCACGAACAGGGCGTAGTTCAGCAGGTCGTAGTGCCCGGTTTCACCGCGGTAGCTGTCCACCAGGTAGACGATCTGGGTGAAGGTGAAGAAGCTGATCGCCAGCGGCAGCACCACCGGGTCCATCTGCACCGGCAGGCCCCAGAGCCAGGCCAGGTTCTCGGTGATGAAGTGGATGTACTTGTAGTAGGCCAGCGCCAGCAGGTTGGCGGCGATGCCCGCGATCAGCCAGCGGCGCTTGTGCCGCAGGTCACCTCCTGCCGGCCAGCGCGCCAGGCGCCGGCCCAGCAGGAAGTTCAGGCCGATGGACACCAGGATCAGCGGCAGGTGGACCCAGTTCCAGTAGGCGTAGAAGAACAGGCTGGCCAGCACCAGCCAGGCCTTGCCCAGCACCGTGCGGCGCGCGCGGTTGAGCTGGAAATACACCAGCAGCGTCACCGGCAGGAAGACGAAGATGAAGGGCCAGCTGCTGAAAACCACGGAGACAAACTTCCTTCAGGCCCGCGCGGCATGCACGGGCTGTTTCACGGCGAAGGGGGTCAACGCGCCACCTCGGTCAGACGGTCGCCGTCGCGCCGCTGCAGCCGGTACGGCGGCAGGCCCTTGAGCATGCGCCGGCCGTAGCTCTGGCGCAAAAGGCGCGCATCGTAGCAAACCACCACCGCCTCGTCGGTCTCGGTGCGCAGGGCGCGG
This sequence comes from Hydrogenophaga pseudoflava NBRC 102511, assembly GCF_001592285.1. Lineage (GTDB taxonomy): Bacteria > Pseudomonadota > Gammaproteobacteria > Burkholderiales > Burkholderiaceae_C > Hydrogenophaga > Hydrogenophaga pseudoflava. Next base: position 97,276 of record NZ_BCWQ01000011.1, read on the forward strand.
CCGGTCCACTGCAGCAGGCGCGCGCCGGTCGCCGGCACCACCAGTTCGCTGAACGGGTCGCGGCCCTGGGCCTTGAGCCAGTCGGCGCGCGCCTGACCCACCGGATCGCTGGGCGAGGCGAACGGCAGCTTGGTGATGAACACCCACTCGCACAGCTCGCCCGGCAGGTCCAGCCCTTCGCCGAAGGACTGCAGGCCGAACAGGATCGAGGCGCCACCGTCGGCCACGCGCTCGGCGTGGCGCTTGAGCAGTTGCGTGCGCGAGGACTCGCCCTGCACCAGCACCTTCTCGCGAAGCTCGCTGTGCAGGCCCCGCTCCAGCAGGTCCTGCGCGCGCTTCATCAGCGCCTTGGAGGTGAACAGCACCAGGGCGCCGCGCTTCACGTGGCGCAGGTCGTCCATGAGCATGTCCAGCATCTCGCGCGAATAGCCCTCGACGTCTTTCGGGTCGTGCTGCGTCTGCACCACCACCAGCCGGCCCTGGCTGGCGTGGTCGAAGGGGCTCTGCACCTCGCGCGCGCGCACGTCGTCATCGAAGGCCAGGCCGCTCTCGTGCAGGAAGTGGTCGAAGCCGCCGCAGGTGACCAGCGAGGCCGAGGTCGCGACCGCCGCCCGCACCTTGCTCCACAGGTGGGCGCGCAGCAGGCCGCCCGGGTTGAGCGGGCAGGCGTGGGCGCTGAGCGTGACCAGGCCGTTCTGGATGCCGGCTTCGAGCCACTTGGCCAGCGGCGCCTGGCCCTCCACCGGGGCCTGCAGCCAGAGCTCGGCCGTGGCCGCCATGTGCTGCAGGCGCGGGGCGAACGTGCCGATGCGGCTGTAGAGCTGGGCACAGCGCGGCGCGTCGCCGGGGTCGTCGCGCGCCAGCACCTTGAGCTGCGCCGCGATCAACTCGAACTCCTTGAGCAGCGCCCCGGCGCGCGTGGCAATCTGGCCCACGGTTTCTTCCCAGTCGGCCGGCAGCAGCCCGCCTTCGAGCCGTTCGGTCGCATTGGGCAGGTTGAACTCGAAGCCGGCGCCGCCGTCGCGGCCGTTGCGCGGGCGCATGCCGCCCTGCTTGCCCGAGAGCGCCAGCCACTCGGGCGACTCGGCCAGCCGCGCCATCGCGCGCCGCGCCAGCTCGGCCTGCGCGGCCTTGAGCTCGCGCGCCAGCGTGGTCACGTCCACGCCCAGCGGGTGGGCGATGGCACCAGCCACGTCGGTCACGGCGCGCGGCAGCTTGTCCAGCCAGCCGCCGCGCATCAGGTCCATGCTTTCGGTGAACTGGCCCTGCGCGACTGCCCCGAGGTGGTGGGCCTCGTCGAACACCAGGTAGCAGTCGGACGGGTCGGGCAGCGCGTGCAGGCCCAGCGTGGAGAGCAACAGGTCGTGGTTGACCACGATCACCTGCGACTGCGCCAGCTTGGCGCGCGAGCGGTAGTAGCTGCAGCCGTTGTAGCTGGGGCAGTGGCGCGCGGTGCAGGTGTGGCGCTCGGCCGCGACCGGGGTCCAGACATCGCCCTCGGGCGGCTCGGCCAGGCGGTCGCGGTCGCCGTCCCAGTCGCCGCTGTCGAGCATCTGGCCCCAGCGCTCGTAGATCCGTCCGCGCTCGGCCCACACGCGCTCCAGCGCGTCGCCTTTGTCAGCGCTGGAAGGCTTGTCGTCGGGCTCGTCGCCGAACAGGTCCGAGGTGGCCGCATCACCGCCGGCCATCTGGTCGAGCTTGAGGCGGCACACGTAGCGCCCGCGCCCCTTGGCGAGCGTGAAGGCGAAGGGCTGCGGCAGCACCGCGGCCAGCGCCGGCAGGTCTTTCGCGATCAGCTGCTCCTGCAGCGCCACGGTGGCGGTGGAGATCATCACGCGCTTGCCCTGGGCCAGCGCCAACGGGATCACGGTCGAGGCGTAGGCGGCCGACTTTCCCACGCCCGTGCCGGCCTGCACCACCGCGATGGCGCGCGGGCCGGCAGGCGGCGGGTCGTCGCCCTTCTCGGGTTTGGCAGGCCAGTCGACCAGGCTCAGGGTTTCGGCGATGTGGGCCGCCATCTCGCGCTGGCCGGCGCGCGCGCGGAAACCGTCCAGCCGCGAGACCACGTGGTCGAAAGCGCCCAACGCCAGGGCTTCGCGCGCCAGCGGTCCGGAGGGTCGGTCGGTCGGTTCGTCGGTCAAGGGCATCGGGCCAGGAAAAAAGGACCCCGATTGTCTCCGACCGCCCGGAGACCCCACGCCTGGGGCCTGCCCGCCGCCGTGGCAACATGCCGTCCGGACCAACCACCCAAGGAGCGCAACCGATGTGGACACTGGGCATGTTTGTGGCGGGCCTCGTGGCCCTGATCGCCGGCGCCGAACTGCTGGTGCGCGGTTCGTCGAAACTGGCGCTCTCGTTCGGCATCTCGCCCCTGGTGGTGGGGCTGACCATCGTGGCCTTCGGCACCAGCGCCCCCGAGGTGGCCGTCTCGGTCGGTGCGGTGCTGGACGGCCGGACGGACCTGGCCATCGGCAACGTGGTGGGCAGCAACATCTTCAACGTGCTGCTCATCCTCGGCCTGTCGGCGGTGATCACGCCGCTGGTGGTCAACATCCAGCTGATCCGCCAGGAGGTGCCGATCATGCTGGGCATCTCCTTGCTGCTGCTGGTGCTGGCGCTCGACCGCTCGCTGGGCCTGTGGGACGCCGTGATGCTGTGCGCGCTGATGGTGGCCTACACCGGGTTCCTGATCGTGCAGTCGCGCCGGGAGACGCAGGCGGCGGTCGACGAGTACGCAGCCGAGGTGCAGCCCGCCGCACCCGGCAGCTGGGACAGCCGGCTGCCGGTGCAGCTGGTGCTGATGGCCGCCGGGCTGGGCCTGCTGGTGCTCGGCTCGCAATGGCTGGTGGATGCGGCGGTGGTGTTCGCCCAGTCGCTGGGCGTGAGCGACGTGGTGATCGGCCTGACCATCGTGGCGGCCGGCACCTCGATGCCCGAGGTCGCCACCTCGGTGATGGCCGCCGTCAAGGGCGAGCGCGACATCGCGGTGGGCAACGTGGTGGGCAGCAACATCTTCAACATCCTGGGCTGCCTGGGCATTGCCGGCGTGGCCGCCGGCGCGACCGGGCTGGCCGTGCCCGAATCGGTGATGAACTTCGACATCTGGGTGATGCTGGCGGTGGCGCTGGCCTGCGTGCCGGTGTTCATGACCGGGCGCGAGATCGCGCGCTGGGAAGGTGGCGTGTTCCTGCTGTACTACGTGGCCTATGTGGCCTACCTGATCCTGGCCGCACAGCAGCACGCCGCGCTGGGCGCCTACTCGGCGGCGATGATGGGCTTCGTCGTGCCGCTGACCGTGATCACCCTGGTGGTCGCGCTGCTGGGCCGCAAACCCGCCCCCCCGTCCGGAGGACACTGACCGCATGACCAGCCACCGAACACCGCCCCGCAAGCGCATCGACCTCGCCCTGCAGGGCGGTGGCTCGCACGGGGCCTTCACCTGGGGCGTGCTCGACCGCCTGCTGGAAGAGGAGTGGCTGGAGATCGCCGGCGTCAGCGGCACCAGTGCGGGCGCGATGAACGCCGTCGCGCTGGCGGCGGGGCTGATGGAGGGCGGCCGCGTCGGCGCCCAGGCCGCGCTGCGCCGCTTCTGGATGAAGGTGGCCGACGCCGCGCCCTTCGGCCCGCTGCACCACGGCCCGCTGGCCACGGTGCTCGGCCCCGACAACCCCTGGCTGCAGCCCTGGATCGCGCCCTGGCGGCAGGCGGCCCAGGCGCTGGGCAGCCAGTTCTCGCCCTACCAGCTCAACCCGCTGAACCTCAACCCGCTGCGCGACATCCTGCAGCACACGATCGACTTCGACCGTGTGCGCAGCTGCCACCACACCCAGCTGTTCATCGCCGCGACCCACGTCGCCACCGGCGAGCTGCGCGTGTTCCGGCAGAACGAACTCACCGCCGACATGGTGCTGGCCTCGGCCTGCCTGCCGCTGCTGTTCCAGGCGGTGGAGATCGGCGGCGAGGCCTACTGGGACGGCGGTTACGCCGGCAACCCCACCCTGATGCCGCTGATCAGCGAGACCGACGCCGACGACCTGCTGCTGGTGCCGATCAACCCGAGCCGGCGCGACGCCGTGCCGACGCGGGCCAGCGACATCCTCGACCGCGCCGAAGAAGTCGTCTTCAACGCCAGCCTGCTCAAGGAGCTGCGCACCATCGCGCTGATCAAGGAGCTGATCGAGGACGCCGGCCGGCCCGATGCCTGCTACCAGCGGCCGCTGTTCCGCCGCATCGACGACCTGCGCCTGCACCGGCTGGACGCCGACGCCGAACTCTCGCGGTTCGGCGCCTCGAGCAAGCTGCAGACCGGCCGCAGCTTCCTGCTGGAGCTGCACCGCGTCGGCCACCAGGCCGCCCACGACTGGCTGCTGGCGCACGCGCAGGACATCGGTCGCCGCTCGACCTGCCCGCTGCCATCGACGCACTCCGGCTGAAGCGGGCGGGCGGCGTCAACGCTGGCGCGGGGAGGAATCCAGGAACTGCCGCACCGGCTCCAGCGGCAGACTGAAGCAGAACATCGCGCCCTGCCCGACCGCTCCCTCGCCGCGCACGCTGCCGCCGTGACGCTGCAGGATGCGCTGCACGCTGGCCAACCCCACGCCCGTGCCCTCGAACTCTTCCAGCCGGTGCAGCCGCTTGAAGGGCTGGAACAGCTGGTCGGCGTAGGCCATGTCGAAGCCCGCACCGTTGTCGCGCACGCAGAAGTTCGCCATGCCCTCGGCCTCGCCCAGCCCGAAGAACTCGATGTGCGCCGCCTCGGTGCGGCCGGTGTACTTCCAGGCGTTGCCCAGCAGGTTCTGCATCACCACCGTCATGAGACCCGGGTCGGCCTGTGCCGACAGGCCGTCGGCGATTTCCCAGCGCACCTGGCGCTCGGGATCGGTCTGCCTGAGTTCCCGGGCCACAGACCGCGCCAGCTCGGAAAGGTCGACGTGCTGCGTGCGCAGCTCGGCCCGGCTCTGCTGCGCCATCGACAGCAGGTCGTTGATCAGCAGCCCCATGCGGCGTGCGCTGCTCTGGATGCGCTTGAGCGCGTCCAGCCCGTCGTCGCTGAGCTTGTCCGCGTCGCTCTCCTGCAGCAGGGTCGCAAAGCCATGAATGCTGCGCAGCGGCGTGCGCAAGTCGTGCGAGACCGAATAGGTGAAAGACTCCAGGTCGCGGTTGAGCATGGTCAGCTCGCGCGTGCGCGATTTCACCCGCCGGTCCAGCTCGGTGTTGAGCCGCTCCAGCGCAAGCTGCGCCTCGCGCAACTCGGTGATGTCCTGCAGGGTGCCGCTGTAGCTCGTTCCCTTGGCGACCGGATCGGTCTGCGCGAGCAGGCGCACCCAGCGCACGCTGCCGTCGGCGAGCACGATGCGGTGCACCTCGTCGAGGTCGGTGTGCGAGGCCCGCGACCGGGCAACGGCCGCTTCCAGCTGGCCACGGTCTTGCGGGTGCACGTGCTGCCAGTAGCCCTCGAAGCTCGGCCGGAACGTCGACGGGTCCCGACCGAAAATCCGGCAGATTTCCTGCGACCAGGTCGTCGCCCCGGTGTCCGGGTCGTAGGTCCAGTGCCCCACCCGTGCCAGGCGCTGCGCCTCTTCCATCTGCTGGCGGTTCACCCGCGCCTGTTCCTGCTGGCGCTCCAGGTTGTGCAGCAGCCAGCCGATCCAGCCCCCCGCAGCCAGCAGCGCCATCGAGAGCAGCGCCGTCAGCAGCAGCGCCTGCCGGCGCGTGTGCTCCAGCGGTGCCAGCACCGAGGCATGCGACAGGCCGACCACCACCACCACACGGCTGTTGGACAGACGCTGCCAGCCGAACAGGCGCGACACGCCATCGACCACACCATCGACCCGGAAAGTGCCCCGGCTTGCCTCGGGGTCCTGCAGAAAGGGGCGGTCTGGCGGCACCTTCTGGCCCATGGCAGAGGCGTTGTCCAGGCTGCGCGCCAGGAACGCCCCGCCCGGGTGGACCAGACCCACCAGATCGTTGCCCGACAGCGCCAGCCGGCCCAACAGCCGGGCCAGGTGCTCGGACGGCACATTGAAATGCACCGCACCCGCGAACACCCCGTCGCGGAACATGGGCCGCCCCACGATGACCAGCCACTCACCGGTGAGCCTCGAACGCACCGGCTCCCCCACCACCAGCCGGTCGCCGCCCTGGCGCAGCGCCTGGAAATGGGGCCGGTCACCGACAAAGGTGCCCGGTGCCACCCCCAGGTTGTTGTAGATCACCGTACCGCCCGCATCGATCACCGACAGGTGGGACACCAGCCCCCTGGGAAGGGTGGCCAGCACCTGCTGCTCGACCTCGTCGAACGCTTCGCGGGACTTGGGCCATGCCGTCCGCAGGCTCAGCAACCCCAGGTCCAGCACCGCGAGGCTGGTGTCCATCTGCCCGGCCATGGCGTCGGCCAGCTGCTGGCTGCGCAGCTGCGCGCGCTCAAGCACCTGATCGCGCAACTGACGCTGCAACTGCAGGCTCAGTCCCCAGAGCAGCAGCACGGCCAGCGCGGTGAACAGCGCCACGGCCGTGACCATGGAACGCAGGCGATAAATCAAGTCACCCCCTGTAGCGTCCGATGAAGACGGCTCCCCGGCTCTCGCGGCAGGTTGGGCCCACGGACATGTATCGATTTGTACTCTGTTTTTGCCGGTGCGGCGTCACCAGGTCGTCACGGGCGCCAACACCGGCGCCTCGGGCAGCGAAAAGTAGAACGCGGCACCCTGCCCCACCACCCCCTCGCCGCGCACCTGCCCGCCGTGGCGGCGGACCACCCGGCTGACCGTGGCCAGGCCCACGCCCGAGCCCTCGAATTCGTGGTGGGCGTGCAGGCGCTTGAAGGGCTGGAACAGCTGGGGGGCATAGGCCATGTCAAAGCCCGCGCCGTTGTCGCGCACGCAGAAAGTCACCAGGCCATCGGCGCTGTGTTCGCGGGTCAGGCTGATGCGTGGCTGCGGCGTCTGCCCGGTGTACTTCCAGGCGTTGCCCAGCAGGTTCTGCAGCACCACCCGCATCAGGCCCGGATCGGCCATGGCCCGCAGGCCCGGCTGGATGTCCCAGTCCACCTCGCGCCCGGGCTCCGAGCGGTGCAATTCGGCCGCCAGCTGCAGCGCCATCTCGCTCAGGTCCACCAGTGCCAGGTCCATCTTGGCGCGACCCAGGTGCGCCAGCGACAGCAGGTCGGTGATGAGCTGACCCATGCGGCGCGACCCGTCCTGGATGCGGCGCAGGTGCCGGCGACCGGCGTCGGAGAGCCGGTCCGACTCCTCCTCTTCCAGCACGCAGGCAAAGCCGTGGATGCTGCGCAACGGCGTGCGCAGGTCGTGCGAGACGCTGTAGGCGAACGCCTCCAGCTCGCGGTTGGCCTGGGCCAGTTCGCTGGTGCGCCGGCTCACGCGCGACTCCAGCTCATCGTTGAGTTGCTGCAGCGCCAGCTGCGCCTCGCGCACCTCGGTGATGTCCAGCACCGTGCCCCTGCTGCGCGCCGGGCGGTCGCCTTCGTATTCGGTCACGCCGCGCTCGCGCACGTACTTGATGCGCTCACCAGGCAGCACCAGCCGGTGCACCACGTTGTAGGTCCGGCGGTCACGGATCGAGCCGTCGAAAGCCTGTTTCACCATCGTCCGGTCGTCCGGATGCACCCACTCCAGGAAGCGTTCAAACGAGGGCCGCACCGTGGCCGGATCGACCTCGAAGATGCGGTAGACCTCGTCGGACCAGTGCAGCTGGCCCGTGGCCAGATTGCATTCCCAGCTGCCCAGACCCGCCAGCTGCTGCGCCTCCTTCAGCCCGGCCTCGCTGCGCGCCAGCGCGCGCTGGCTGCGCGCCATGCGCAGCTGGTCGCGCACGATCACGCCGCCAAAACCCAGCAGCAGCAGGGACAGGACCCCGGTCACCAGCAGGTTGCGCCACATCGCGGGCGCCAGCGGCGCCAGCACCGAGTCGTCGGCCAGGCCGACCGACACCACCAGCCCCGAATCGGGCAGCCGGTGCCAGCCGTAGGTGCGCGGCGCGTGGTCCATCACATCGTCGACCCGGTAGGTGCCGTGCATCAGCGCCGGCTGCGCGCGGTAGGGCCGGTCGGCGGGCACCAGTTTGCCCACGGACGCCTCGTTGGCCTCGCTGCGCGCGACGTAGCGGCCGTCGGCGTGCACCAGCGACACCACGTCCTGATCCGACAGTTCCAGCTTGCCCAGCTCGCGGGCGATGTAGGCCGACTCCACCACCAGGTAGACCACGCCGTCGAAGCGCCCCTGGCGCAGCACCGGCCGGTCCACCGCAAACACCCAGCGCCCGGTCAGGCGCGAACGCACCGTCGCCGACACCCGCATCAGGTCGGAGCCCAGGCGCGCCAACTGGAAGCTTTCGCGGTCGCCCACATAGCCCCCGTTGTCCAGCCCCAGGCTGTTGTAGACCAGGTGGCCACTGCCATCGGCCACCGACACGTGCGAGACCAGGCCCGGCGGCAGGCTGGCCAGCGCGTCCTTGGCCAGCAGGTCGAAACGCTCCCGCGGCTCACGCACCCAGTGTTCGCGCAGCGTGCGAAGCGTGACGTCCATGGTGTTGAGGTGCGCCTGCACCTGCCCGGCCATCGCATCGGCCACCTGCAGGCTGCGCTGCTCGGCCTGCAACAGCACCTGATCGCGCAGCTGGTTCTGGGAGCGCAGCGACTGCCACCACAGCACACCGGCCGCCACCACCGTGAACAACGCGACCAGCAGCGCAAAGGAGCGGGAAAGCGCCTTCAAGGCGACACCCTCACGCCACGATCCCGGCACCCCACGGGGCGCGCGGACGCAATGCACCAATCCACAACGACGATCTCTCTTTATATGTACGAACACCAACCCGGCGGCTGGCGAGCGGGGCCGATTCTGGTGCGCGAACCTTACGCGCAGCCGATATCAGCGCCCCCTACCGTTCATTTCGTCACGAAGTGGTGCAAGTTGAGTCCGTCTGTCAGGGCGCGGGCGTGCGGTCCACCATGTCGCGCATGCGCCGCCGCATCGCGCGGTCGCGCCGCTGTTCCTCGTTCCAGTCCTCGCGCACGCCGCGCCACAGCGCCAGCGCCATCAGCAGAATCACCACGGCAAACGGCAGCGCAAACACGATGGTCGCCGTCTGCACCGCCTTCACGCCACCGGCCAGCAGCAGACTGATGGCGATGCCCGAAACCAGCAAGCCCCAGACGATCTTCACCCGCGCGCCCGGGTTTTCCTGACCGCCGGTGCTCATCATGCCCAGCACCAACGTGGCCGAATCTCCCGACGTCACGAAAAACACCAGCACCAGCACCGTGGCGACGCCACTCATCAACCCGCCCAGCGGCAGGTGGTCGAACATGGCGAACAGACCGGTGGACACGTCGGCGCTCACCGCTTCGGCGATGGGCAGGTCCTGCAGGATTTCCAGGTGCAGCGCCGTGCCGCCAAACACCGAGAACCACACGAACGCCGCCAGCGTGGGTGCCAGCACCGTGCCCAGCACGAACTCGCGGATGGTGCGTCCGCGCGAAACGCGCGCGATGAACAGGCCCACGAAGGGGGACCAACTCACCCACCAGGCCCAGTAGAACACCGTCCAGCCACCCACCCAGCCGCTGTCGCGGAACGGCGTCATGCGCAGGCTCATGCGCACGAACTCGCTCAGGTAGCTGCCCAGCGTGTTGGTGAAAGTGTCGATGACCGCCACCGTCGGCCCCAGGACGAACACCGCCAGCGCCAGCACACCCGCCACGATCAGGTTGAAGGTTGAAAGCCACTTGATGCCCCTGCTCACCCCGGTCACGGCCGAGGTCAGGAACAGCACCGTCGTGACCACGATGATGGCCACCTGCGCGGTGCTGTTCACCGGCACCCCCATCACCGCCGCCAGGCCGCTGTTGATCTGCAGTGCCCCCATGCCCAGCGAGGCCGCCACACCGAAGGCCGTGGCGATCACCGCCAACACGTTCACCACCGGGCCGAGCTTCTTCATCGGCGCCCAGGGCAGCGCTTCCACCGCCGTGCTCACCAGCGCAGAGCCGCCGTGGCGGAACTGGAAAAACGCGATCGCCAGCGCCACGATGCTGTACACCGCCCAGGGGTGCAGCCCCCAGTGGAAGAAGCTGTAGCGCATGGCCGCGTTGGCGGCCTCCGGCGTGTGGGCAGCAATGCCGGGTGGCGGTGCGCCATAGTGCGAGATCGGCTCGGCCACGCCCCAGAACACCAGGCCGATGCCCATGCCCGCGGCGAACAGCATGGCGAACCAGGCGCCGATGGAGAACTCCGGCTCGTCGTCCTCGCCGCCGAGCTTGAGATCGCCGTAGCGGCTGACGGCCAGGATCAGCGCCATCACCACCAGGCCCAGCACCACCCAGAGGTAGAACCAACCGAAGTTGCGTGTGATGCCCGCCAGCGCGGTGTCGAACACGCCGCCCAGCGACGCGGGGGCAATGACACCCCACAGGACAATGGCCAGGATCAGACCGGCCGACACGATGAGTTGCATGAGATTTCTCCTCCGGGAAAACGGCCCGCCCTTCGGCTGCAACTCAGGACGACAGCACGGCACCGCTCAGGTGCGCGCCTGGGCGGTGCGGGTGCCGGCGCAGCCGGGGAATCAAGCCAGAAGACGGCGGCGGTCCGGCCCGATGTGACGGTGTCGCCCGGCCCGCAAGGCCCATGCGGGGCGCTTCGGGGCGGTGGCAGCGGTGCCATTGCAGCACGCTGTGCCGGGGCTGTCAGCAAGGACCGGCACCGCCAGCGCAAGGGGGGCGCCGGCCATGCCGTCATGAACGAAGTCCGTATTGTGCGCGGATGCGCTTCAGCGCGTGAGCCTGTGCTCACATACCTGAGTGGCCGGCACGGAGATGCGGCCCGCTCAGTGGCTGTGCCGGTGGTGCAGGTCCGGTGCGTGCGGGTGGCTGTGGCGCAGCGGGCTGTGGTGGTGCGGGTGGCTGTGTGCGCCCTGGGGCATCACCGGATGGGCGTGGTCGTGGTGCCCGTCGTCGTGGGTGTGGGCGTGCTCATGGTCCAGCGCCTCGTGGTCGTGGGCATGGCCATGCTCCTCGGCCAGGTGCACCAGCATCCCCGCCACCATCAGCGCCCCGCCCGCCAGCAGCAACACGCTGCCCGAACGTTCGCCCAGCGCGAACGCGCCGAGTGCGCCGATGAAAGGTGCGAACGCAAACACCGAGCCGGTGCGCGCCGCGCCGAAATGCCGCTGCGCCAGCAGATAGAAACGCAGGCTCAGGCCATACCCCGTCGCACCCACCGCCAGCAATGCGAGCACCGCAAGCACGGTCGGCAGCGGTTCGCCCCGGGCCAGCGCCAGCACCGTCGTGACCACCGCCCCCAGCGCCGCCTTGACCAGCACCACCTGCCCCGGGTCGCGGTCGGCGACGCCGCGCGAGAGCGTGTTGTCCACGCCCCAGGCCACCGTGGCCACGGCCACCGCCAGCAGGCCGAGCAACTGCACCTGGCCCGTGAGGCCCTGGTCGATCACCAGCAGCGCGCCGCCGGCCAGCAGCAGCGCCACCGCCGACTTCACCCGCCCGTCCAGCACCTCGCCGTACCAGCGCCAGGCCAGCACCGCGGTGAACACGGCTTCGAGCGTGAGCAGCAGCGAGGCGCTGGCGCCGCTGGTGCGCTGCAGCCCCCAGGCCAGCGCCACCGGCCCCAGCACCGCGCCAGCCCCCACCATCGCCAGCAGACGCGGCCAGTCGCTGCGGCGCAGCGGCGCCTCCACCGAAGCGCGCCGTCGCGTGAAGACCGCCACCAGCGCCGCGCCGCCATACAGCAGCGCCGCGGTGGAAAACGGTCCCAGACCTTGGCCGAAACGCTGCACCAGCGGTGTGCTCAGACCGAACAGGGCCGCCGCCAGCAGGGCCAGCAGGCCGCCGCGCAGCACGGGGGAGAGGGTGGCGGGGATCACGCGCCGCAGTGTATCGGCGCCCCACCGAGCCCAGACGGTGCCGCACCCCATTTCTATAATTGCGCGATGTTCCGCCGGTGCCTCGTTGCCCTGTTTGCCCTGCACTTCCTGCTGAGCCTGGGCGGCTTCACGCTGCATGTGCCCTCGCCGGAACTCACCGAGTCCGCCCTGACCGCCGACGTCGACGGGCTCGGCTCCAGCGTGCAGCACGGGCTCACCGACGACGCGCCCGACATGCCCGACGGCCCGCTGCGCGCCCTCCCCGTGCTCAGGGTGTCCCACCCGCCACTGCCCGCCACGCCCTGGGTGTTCGGCTCCCGGGACGACCCGTTGCCCATGGGCCTCGACCGGCCGCCCCGGCGCTCCGCGCGCGCCTGACCGCGGGCGCGGCGTCCGGCCGCCCGCCCCTCTCCCTGCTCCCGTCCGCCCGCACGCCCGCACGCCCGCACGCCCGCACGTCCGCACGTCCGCACGTCCGCACGTCCGCACGCCCGCACGCCCGCGGGCGTGCCTCATGGAACCCATGCCTCATGGAAATTGCCTTGCTTTTTGCGCTCATCGTGCTCAATGGCCTGTTCGCCATGTCCGAGATCGCGCTCGTCACCGCCCGCAAAGCGCGGCTTCAGAAACTCATCGACGAAGGTGACGGCGCGGCGGTCGCCGCCGTGAAGCTGGGCGAAGACCCCACTCGCTTTCTCTCCACCATCCAGATCGGCATCACCTCCATCGGCGTGCTCAACGGCATCGTCGGCGAGGCGGCACTGGCCGGGCCGCTGGCGCACTGGCTCGTCTCACTGGGCGTGGCCGGGAACGTCGCCCAGCTCGGCGCCACCGGCCTGGTGGTGGTGCTGATCACCTACTTCTCCATCGTGGTCGGCGAGCTGGTGCCCAAGCGCATCGGCCAGTCCAACCCGGAAATGCTGGCCCGCTTCATGGCCCGCCCCATCAACGCCCTGGCCATCGCCACCAAGCCCTTCGTGCTGCTGCTGTCGGTCTCCACCAAGGCGCTGCTGCGCCTGCTGGGCATCAAGGACAACAGCGGCGCGGCGGTGACCGAGGAAGAGATCCACGCCATGCTCGAAGAAGGCACCAGCGCGGGCGTGATCGAGTCGCACGAGCACACCATGGTGCGCAACGTGTTCCGGCTGGACGACCGGCAGATCGGCTCGCTGATGGTGCCGCGCAGCGACGTGGTGGTGCTCGACCTGGACCAGAGCTTCGAGGTCAACATGGCGCGGGTCGAGGCCTCGGACCATGCGCGCTTCCCGGTGGTGCGCGGCGACATGAACCACGTGGCGGGGGTGGTGAACGCGCGCAAGTGGCTCTCGCAGGCGCTGCGCGGCGGTGAGCGCGAGCTGGCGAACCAGCCGCTGCAGGAGGCGCTGTACGTGCCCGAGACCATCACCGGCATGGAGCTGCTGGACAATTTCCGGCAGTCGGGCGGCCAGATGGCCTTCGTCATCGACGAGTACGGCGAGGTGCAGGGCATCGTCACGCTGCAGGACCTGATCGAGGCCATCACCGGCGAGTTCAGCCCGCGCGACCCGGAAACCTCGTGGGCGGTGCAGCGCGAGGACGGCAGCTGGCTGCTGGACGGCCACATCCCGGTGCCCGAGCTGAAGGACCGGCTGGGTCTGGACACCGTGCCCGACGAGCAGCGCGGCCGCTACCACACGCTCAGCGGCCTGATGATGCTGCTGACCGGCCGCCTGCCCCGGGAAGGCGACCAGGTGGAATGGGAACACTGGCGCTTCGAGATCGTGGACATGGACGGCCGCACCATCGACAAGGTGCTGGCCACGCGCCACGACCCGGACGCGCCGGAAGGCACCGACGAGGTGGTGGCGCCATGACCCGACGCACCCACACTGGGTCCGTGGCCGTGGCGGCGGCCCTGCTGCTGGCCGCCTGCGCCGAGGGCTACCCCGAGCGCTCCGAGGTCGTGACCCTGCACTACGGCATGGGGCAGACCGAGGCGATCAGGGCCATGAACCAGGTCGTCAAGGGCAAGCAGCAGAAGAGCCCGGCCCGCTTCGCCATGCTGGAGGACTGCGTGCTGGAGGTGCATGCGCGCCGCCCGCTGGACGGCCGCGAATCGCGGACACTGCCGCTCAGGGACGTGCGGGCGGTCGCCACCAGGACCCCGGACAGCGACAGCTACCGCGTCACGCTGCACCCACGCGGGTCCGGCGACCCGGGGCACACCGTGGTGCATGGCGTCCCGTGGACCACCGCCACGCAGATGAAGTGGCTGCTGGAGTACCTGCCCAGCACCTGCTGAGGCCATACTGCCTGCCGTGAAGACCTTCATTGCACAGCGCTGGCACGGCCTCGTCGGCTGGCGCACCCTGTTCTGGCGCGACCTGCTGGTCGTCGGCACCAGCCTGAACCTGCTCATGACCGGGCTGGCACTGGCGTTGCTGTCGCAGGACGCGCCCATCCAGTGGGTGCTGCTCGCGCACCTGCTGCCGCTGCCCTACAACCTGCTGATCGTGTCCTCGATCTGGTCGGCACCGCAGCGGCCGAAGATCGTGCTGGGCGCAAGCGTGTTCTGGCTGGTGCTGTTCGTGGCCGTGTGAGTCGCCACCGGGCGCGACAATCCGGCGCATGAGAACCCTGCTGCTCTACCTGGCCACCGCACTCGCCGAGATCGTCGGCTGCTACCTGCCCTGGCTGTGGCTGCGGCAGGGTGCGCCGGTGTGGCTGCTGCTGCCGGCCGCCGCGAGCCTGGCCCTGTTCGCCTGGCTGCTGACGCTGCACGACACCGCCTCGGGGCGGGTGTACGCGGCCTACGGCGGCGTCTACATCGGCGCGGCCATCGCCTGGCTGTGGGCGGTGGACGGCGTGCGGCCCACGGCCTGGGACGCGGCCGGCGCCGCCGTGGCGCTGGCGGGCATGGCCATCGTCGCGTTCCAGCCGCGCTGAACGACACAGCACAGCGCCCATGAAGCCCCACACCTCAGCCCGAACCAAGCTGCCCGCCGCCATCTGGGTGCTGGGCTTCGTGAGCCTGCTCATGGACATCTCCTCCGAGATGATCCACAGCCTGCTGCCGCTGTTCATGGTGGGCACGCTGGGCGCGAGCGCGCTGGTGGTGGGTCTGGTGGAAGGGCTGGCCGAGGCGACGGCGCTGGTGGTCAAGGTGTTCTCGGGCGTGCTCAGCGACTGGTGGGGCCGGCGCAAGGGGCTGGCGGTGGCCGGCTACGCGCTGGGCGCGCTGAGCAAGCCGCTGTTCGCGCTGGCCCCGGGCATGGGCCTGGTGCTCACCGCGCGCCTGCTGGACCGCGTGGGCAAGGGCGTGCGCGGCGCGCCGCGCGACGCGCTGGTGGCCGATATCGCACCGCCGGACATGCGCGGCGCCGCCTTCGGCCTGCGCCAGTCGCTGGACACGGTGGGCGCCTTTCTCGGGCCGCTGCTGGCCGTTGGTCTGATGCTGCTGTGGGCCAACGACTTCCGCGCCGTGTTCTGGGTCGCCGTGGTGCCGGGCCTGCTGGCGGTGGCGCTGCTGGTGACCGGGGTGCGTGAACCCGATCGGCCCGCGGGCCAGCGGCGCGACAACCCGATCCGGCGCGAGAACCTGCGCCGCCTGGGCGGCGGCTACTGGTGGGTGGTGGGCGTGGGCGCGGTGTTCACGCTGGCGCGCTTCAGCGAGGCCTTTCTGGTGCTGCGGGCCGAGCAGAGCGGTGTGCCGCTGGCCCTGGTGCCGCTGGTGATGGTGGCGATGAACGGTGTGTACGCGGCCTCGGCCTATCCCTTCGGCCGGCTGGCCGACCGCATGGACCACCGCACGCTGCTGGCGCTGGGCCTGGTGGTGCTGATCGCGGCCGATCTGGTGCTGGCCAGCGGCACGCACTGGTGGACGCTGCTGGCCGGTGTGGCGCTGTGGGGCGTACACATGGGCATGACGCAGGGCCTGCTGGCCACCATGGTGGCCGACACGGCGCCGGCCGACCTGCGCGGCACGGCCTTCGGCTTCTTCAACCTGGTCAGCGGCGGGGCGCTGCTGCTGGCGAGCGTGGTGGCCGGTGTGCTGTGGGACCGGCTGGGCGCGTCCTTCACCTTCCACGCCGGCGCGGTGTTCAGCGCGCTGGCGCTGGGCGGCCTGCTGCTTCAGCGCTGTGCTTCGCCCGGGCCGGCCTCCCGGATCTCGTAGCCTTCGGCCGCAGCCTCCCGAAGGCAGTCGGCGTCGGGTGCGCACATCAGCACGGCGGCACCGTCGACGTAGAACTGCTGCACCTCCACACCGTCGGACCCGACCGCGCGCCCGGTCTGGCGGATGGCGTCGAGCGAACCGTTCTGCGGATGCTCCAGAAACAGCTCGTTGAACACACCCTGTTCGACGCCGTGCTCGAACACACCTTCGACCACGTGCAACAGCCGGCCGTCGGCGGCAAACTGCTGCAGGCGGCCCCGGCCGTGCCAGCGGCCGTCGCGCACGGGGCCGGTGTAGCGCAGGCGGCTGCCGTCGGCGCGCACGAACTCCTGGATGCCGACGCCCTGGGCCAGGCCGTTGCGGCAGTCGCCGCTCCAGGTGGTGCTTTCGCCCGGCGGCGGGTCGGCCTCGGCGGTGATCCACATCGCGCAGCGGCCGTCGCGCGTGGGCAGGGTGTAGCCATTGGGGGCGGCGGCCTGGGCGCTGCCAAGGACTGAAAAAAGAAAAACCGCCAGAGCGGCCCGGGTGGTGTGGCGTTTCATGGGGACTCAGCCTGCGCGAGCAGGCCGCAGAGAAGCGCCGGATTATCCCGTTTCATCTTCAAGGCAGCCGGCCCCGCTACCATCGCCGCATGCACTTCTTCGACGCCGACGCCACCCGCTCCGCCCTGCCCTTCGACCGCCTCATCCCCGCCCTGCGCGAACGCTTCGCGGGCGGCTGCGAGGCGCCACCGCGCCATGTGCACGAGATCGTCAACCCGCTGGGCGAGGCCGGCCAGGACGCCGCCGGCCGGCGCGTGACCTCGCTGATCATGCCGGCCTGGATTCCGGGCAAGCACTACGGCGTGAAGATCGTCAACATCGCGCCCGGCAACGCGCGCCGCGGCCTGCCCGGCCTGCACGCCACCTACCTGCTGTTCGACGCACGCACCGGCGTGCCGCTGGCGCAGATGGATGGCGACGTCATCACCGCGCGCCGCACCGCGGCGGCCTCCGCGCTGGCGGGTTCCTACCTGGCGCGCGAGGAGGCCAAGCACCTGGTGCTGGTGGGCGCGGGGCGCGTGGCGCGGCTGCTGCCCGCGGCCTGGAAGACCGTGCGCCCGATCGAACACGTCACCGTGTGGGCGCGGCGCGAGAGCGAGGCGCAGGCGCTGGCGGCGCAGCTCACGCGCGAAGGCTTCTCGGCCAGCGCCACCACCGACCTGCCCGGCGCCTGCGCCTCGGCCGACATCGTCAGCTGCGCCACCATGGCCAACGAGCCGGTGGTGCGCGGCAGCTGGCTCGCGCCGGGCGCCCACCTGGACCTGATCGGCTCGTTCACCCCCGCCATGCGCGAGGCCGACGACGCCTGCTTCGAGCACGCACGGGTGTTCGTCGACACCGACGAGGCACTCACCAAGAGCGGCGACCTGCTGGTGCCGATGCAGCACGGCGTGTTCAGCGCCAACGAGGTGCGCGGCACGCTGACCACGCTCTCGCGCGGCGTCGCCATCGGCCGCAAGAGCGCGGGCGAACGCACCGTGTTCAAGTCGGTCGGCAACGCGCTGGAAGACCTGGCCGCCGCGATTCTGGTGAGCGAGTCGCGCGGCTGAGACCGTCACCCGCGCTGGCCGCAGGGTCAAGGACCCGACCGGACAATGCCGCCATGACGCTGAACCGCCGCACTGTCCTGGCACTGGGTGCCGCCCTCACCGCCCCGCTCGGGTCCGTGGCCCACGCCCAGACCACCCGCCCCGCCGCCTGCCCGCCCCTGCTCGCACACCGTTTCCCGCGCCTGCAGGACGAAGCACCGCAGGAGCTGTGCCAGTACGCGGGCCAGGTGCTGCTGGTGGTGAACACCGCCAGCTACTGCGGCTTCACGCGGCAGTACGAAGGGCTGGAAGCGCTGCACGCGAAGTACGCGGCGCGCGGCCTGGTGGTGATGGGGTTTCCGTCCAACGACTTCGGCCAGCAGGAGCCGGGCGACGCGAAGCAGATCGCCGAGCTGTGCTTCAACACCTACGGCGTGAAGTTCCCGATGTTCGCCAAGACCGTGGTCAAGGGCGCCGGGCGCAATGCGTTCTACGAGCAGCTGGCCAGGGCCACCGGTGCTGCGCCGCGCTGGAACTTCCACAAGTACCTGGTGGCGCGCGACGGCCAGACCGTGCGCAGCTTCGCCAGCGAGGTGGAGCCCGGCAGTGCACCGCTGATACAGGCGATCGAGGCGGCGCTCAAAACCGGCTGACCTGAGGCGGTTCAGTCGGGCGCGTCTTCGAGGGGCGGCAGCAGGTCGCCTCCTGGGTTCAACCGCGAAGCGCTGGCCTGCAGCCGCGCCATCAGTTCGCTGAACCGCCGGCGCTCCGCGTCGCTGAACGGGGAGAGCAGCTCGCGCTGGATCGCCGCGATGCGCGGGAACACCTCGCCATACACGCGCCGCCCCTCGTCGGTCAGGTACACGTGCACCTCGCGCCGGTCCGACGGCTTGGGTTCGCGCCGCAGCAGGCCCTTGTCCGCCAGGCTGGTGATGGCGCGCGAGGTGCGGGCGCGGTCGAGCATGGCGCGCACCGCCAGTTCGGACGACTGCACACCCTCCACGTCGGCCAGGCAGGACAGCACGCGCCACTCGCGCCGCGTGATGCCGTAGTCGCGCTCGCACATGCGCACCACCAGTGGCCCGGCCGTGGCGTGGATGCGGTAGAGGCGGTAGAGCAGCAGGTCGTTCTGCTGCTGCGGGTGCTGGAGCGGGTCGTCGGCGCTCATGGGTGGCGGGTCGGCAGAGGGCTCAGGGAAAACACCGGGAACGATTGATTTCTGCAATTGATTGTCGCTGCCTAGCATGCGGACCTGCAGCGGGGCAAACCCGTTTGACATACGACAAACCGGAGACACGCCATGAACAAACGCCACCTGCTGGGCGCCGCCGCCGCGCTCGCCACCCTCGGTGCCCTGCCCCTGCCCGCGCTGGCGCAGGACAAGCCGCCCCTGAAGATCGTCGTGGGCTTTCCGCCCGGCGGTTCGGCCGACCTGCTCGCGCGCCTGCTGGCCGAGGGCCTGAAGAACGACTTCTCGTCGGTGATCGTGGAGAACAAGCCCGGCGCGGGCGGCCGCATCGCGCTCTCTCATGTCAAGCGCGCACCCGCCGACGGCCAGACCGTGGTGCTGCTGCCCAGCGGGCCGATGGTGCTGTTCCCGCACGTCTACAAGAAGCTGGACTACGACGCGGTGGCCGACTTCACGCCGATCTCGCAGATCGCGCACTTCCAGTTCAGCGTGGTGGCCGGCCCGGCCGCAGGCGCCAAGAGCGTGGCCGAGATGCTGGCCAAGGCCAAGGCCGCGCCCGGCAGCGCCACCTACGGCACGCCCGGCTCGGGCACGCTGCCGCACTTCATGGGCGTGATGTTCGGCCAGAAGGCCGGCGCCGAACTGACCCACGTGCCCTTCCAGGGCGGCGGCCCGGCCAACACCGCGCTGCTGGGCGGCCACATCCAGTACAAGTTCGACGTGGTCACCGAGACCGCCGAGCTGCACCGCTCGGGCAAGGTGCGCATCCTCGCCGTGACCGGCGCGCAGCGCGACCCGCAGGTGCCCGAAGTGCCCACGCTCAAGGAACAGGGCGTGGACATGGTCGCCACCGCCTGGTTCGCCATGTACGGCCCGGCCGGGCTCAAGCCCGAGGTGCGCGACATGATCAGCGCCGCCGTGGCCAAGGCGGTGCGCACGCCCACGCTGCGCGCCAAGCTGGTCGAGCAGGGCTACGAGCCGGTGGGCTCCACATCGGCCGAACTGGCCGCCGCGCAGGCCGCCGACCTCAAGCGCTGGGAAGGCCCGATCAAGGCCACCGGCGTGCAGCTGGACTGACCTTCCCGTTTTTTTCTCAGGATTTCCATGAACCGCTTCCGTCGCCACACCGTGGCCGCGCTCGCCTGCGCGGCCCTTCTGCCCTTCGCCGCGTCGCACGCCCAGGCCCCGGCCTGGCCCGCCAAACCCGTCACCTTCGTCAACAACTTCCCGCCCGGCGGCCCGTCGGACCTGCTGGCGCGTTCGGTCGCCGCCGTGCTGCAGGCGGGCCTCAAGCAGCCCTTCGTGGTGGAGAACAAGGCCGGTGCCAGCGGCAACATCGGCGCGGCGCAGGTGGCCAAGGCCGCGCCCGACGGCCACACCGTGCTGGTCGGCATCGACACCACGTTCACCATCAACCCGCACCTGTACCCGACCATGCCGTTCAAGCCGGGGGACCTCAAACCGGTGGTGATCATGGCCTCGTCGGGCCTGCTGCTGGGGGTGAACCCCGGCACTGGCATCAAGAGCTTTGGCGACCTGCTGAGCCAGGGCCGCAGCAAAGGCCTGAGCTTCAGTTCGGCCGGCAACGGCAGCCCGGGCCACCTGGCGGCGGCCACGCTCGGCAACAGCACGCCGGTCAAGGCCCTGCACGTGCCCTACCGCGGCAACACGCCGGCCGTGACCGCCATTCTCAGCGGCGAGGTGGACGGCGGCATCCTGGCCACGCCCGGCATGCTGCCGCATGTGCAGAGCGGCCGGATCACTGCGTTGGCCGTCACCAGCGCGCGCCGCTCGCAGCTGGCGCCGCAGCTGCCCACGGTGGCCGAGCTGGGCTTCAAGGCGCTCGAATCCGAGGTGCTGTACCTGGTGATGGTGCCGGCCGCCACGCCCGACACCGTGGTGCAGACCCTGGCCAAGGGCATCACCGACGCGCTGCAGCGGCCCGACGTGAAAGAACGCATGAAGAGCCTGGACCTGTTCTTCGAAGGCCAGACCGGCGCCGCCGCGGCCCAGCGGCTGGCCGACCTGAACACGCGCTACGGCCAGATCGTGCGCGCCACCGGCATGAAGGCGGACTGAGATGAACCTGCCCCCACGCTCCCCCGCTGCGCGCGGTCCGCTGCCCCCCGAGGGGGGCGTCAGTGCCTTCGGGCGGCCGGGCGCCACTGACATGAAACGTCCCAACATCATCTACATCGTCAGCGACGACCTGGGCTACGCCGACCTGGGCTGCTACGGCGGCCGGCCCGCCGGCTTCGGCGCGGTGTCGCCGAACATCGACGCCCTGGCCGCCGGCGGCCTGCGCCTGACCGAGGGCTACAGCAACTCGCCCGTGTGTTCGCCCACGCGCTTTGCCATGGCCACCATGCGCTGGCAGTACCGGCTGCGCGGCGCGCTGGAAGAGCCCATCAACAGCCGCAGCAAGGGCAGCGACACGCTGGGCCTGCCCCCCGAGATCCCCACCCTGCCCTCGCTGCTGAAGGACGCCGGCTACCGCACCGCGCTGATCGGCAAATGGCACCTGGGCTACCCGCCGCACTTCGGCCCGCTGCGCTCGGGTTACGAGGAGTTCTTCGGCATCATGGCTGGCGGGGTGGATTACTTCACCCACTGCTCGTCCAGCGGCGACCACGACCTCTACATCGGCGACGAGACTCACAAGGAGGTCGGCTACCTGACCGACGTGTTCTCCAACAAGGCGGTGGAACACGTGAAGGCGCGCGCTGCCGAGGCCCGCGCCGGCACGCCGTTTTTCCTGAGCCTGCACTACACCGCGCCGCACTGGCCCTGGGAGACGCGCGACGACGCGCACGTGGCGCCCGAGGTGGCCAAGAACCTGTTCCACCTGCACGGCGGCAGCGTCGAGGCCTACCGCCGCATGATCCACCACATGGACGAAGGCATCGGCTGGCTGGTGGCGGCGCTGCGCGAGGAAGGCCTGCTGGAGGACACGCTGATCGTCTTCACCAGCGACAACGGCGGCGAGCGCTTCAGCGACAACTGGCCGCTGGTGGGCGGCAAGATGGACCTGACCGAAGGCGGCATCCGCGTGCCCTGGATCGCCCACTGGCCCGCCGTGGTCCCGGCCGGTTCGGTCAGCGGACAACACTGCCTGACCATGGACTGGTCGGCCACCATGCTCGAACTCGGCGGCGGCCAGCCCCACCCCGACTACCCGCTGGACGGCGTGTCGCTGGCGGCGCTGCTGCACGACCCGGCCCACCGCTTCGAGCGGCCCATGGCCTGGCGCATGAACCACCGGGGCCAGCGCGCGCTGCGCGAGGGCGACTGGAAGTACCTGATGGTGGACGGCCACGAGTACCTGTTCAACATCGCCGCCGACGCGCGCGAGCGCGCCAACCGCGCGCCGCTGGAACCGCAGCGCCTGGCCGACATGCGCCAGCGCTGGCTGGACTGGGACGCCAGCCTGCCGCCGATTCCGGCCGACGCCACGGTGAGTCTGGGCTACGGCGCCAAGGACATGCCCCAGCGCTGACCCACGGTTCGCCACCGCCCGGTAGCATCGGTGCTGGCCGACGGCTGGATCGGCCCCCGACGCAAGGAGCTGCACCATGTCCCGTCTGCCCACCTACTACCTCTCGCACGGCGGCGGCCCCTGGCCCTGGATGCGCGAGCAGACCGGCGGCCGCTACGACCGGCTCGAAGCCTCGCTGCAGGCCATGGCCCAGGCCCACCAGGGCCAGGTGCGCGCCATCCTGATGGTCACCGCGCACTGGGAGACGCCCGACTTCACGCTGTCGTCCTCGCCCCAGCCGGGCATGCTCTACGACTACTACGGCTTCCCGCCCCACACCTACCAGGTCCACTACCGCGCGCCCGGCTCGCCCGAGCTGGCGCAGCACGCGCTGGAGCTTCTGCAGGCCGGCGGCGCTACGGCCCACCTGGACCCCGAACGCGGCTTCGACCACGGCACCTTCTCGGCCTTGCAGGCCGCCTACCCCGAGGCGCAGATTCCGGTGGTGCAGCTCTCGGTGCTGCAGAGCTTCGACCCCGCCGCCCACATCGCCGCCGGCCGCCTGCTGGCGCCGCTGCGCGACGAAGGCGTGCTCATCATCGGCAGCGGCCTGAGCTACCACAACCTGCGCCTGCTCAACGCGGCCGGCACCGTGCCCTCGCAGCAGTTCGACGCCTGGCTGCAGCAGACACTGACCGCGGCCACACCCGACGAGCGCGAAGCGCAGCTGCTGCAATGGGAGCAGGCACCATCGGCACGCATCGCGCATGCGCGCGAAGACCACCTGATCCCGCTGATGGTGGCGGTGGGCGCGGCGCACGACGAGGCCGGCACCTGCGTTTACCACGAGGACCTGTTCATGGGCGTGGTGGCGGCTTCGAGTTTCCGCTTCGGGGCGGTGGCGGCCGGCTGACGCGGGCGGCGCACGCCCACCGGCGCCTTCTCGCCCACCACGTCCACCACCCAGTCCACGAACACGCGCAGCTTCGCGCTCACGTACCGGTTCGGCGGGTACGCCAGGTACAGCGGCATCGGATCGAAGCGCCAGCCCTTGAACACGGGCACCAGCTCACCGCGGGCCGCGTGTTCATCGGCCATGTAGGTGGGCAGCGGCAGAACCCCCAGCCCGGCAAGGCCCGCCGCCAGATAGGCGTTGCCGTCGTCCAGCGCCAGCACATGGCGGCCCTGCACGGTGATGCGTTCGTCGTCCCCGCGCTGCAGGGTGTAGGGCGGCACGCGGCCGCTGCGCATGTTCACGAACCCCACGACGCGGTGGTGCGAGTTCTCCATGTCTTTGGGGTGTTCCGGCGTGCCGTGGCGCTGCAGATAAGCGGGCGCGGCGTAGGCGCCGATCTGCAGTTCGCCCACCCGGCGCGCGACCAGCGACGGGTCGGTGATGTCGCCCCCGCGGATCACACAGTCCACGCTGTCACCGATCAAATCCACCATGCGGTCGCTCACGCCCATGTCGATCTGGATGTCGGGGTACATCGCATGGAAGCCCGGCAGCGCGGGCACCAGCACGAAGCGCGCGAGCGGGCTGGGCACGTCCACGCGGAGCCGGCCGCGGGGCGAGGTCTTGGCGCTGGAGAGGCTGGTCTCGGCATCGTCCAGCTCGGCCAGCAGACGCACCACACGCTCGTAGTAGGCCGCTCCGTCGGCCGTCACCTGCACCTTGCGCGTGGTGCGGTGGAGCAGCTTCACGCGCAGGTGCGCCTCAAGCTGCTGGATGAGCTGGGTCACGCTGGTCTTGTTCAGGCGCAGCGTTTCGGCCGCCTTGGTGAAGCTGCCGGCCTCCACCACACGCGCAAATGCCTGCATGGCATCGAATCGGTCCATGGCGTTTCCCAGGGCCTCCGTGATTGTTCGGATTCCGCAAAAAGTGTTTGTGGTGGTGGCCGGTTGATGCGCGCGGGTGGCGTTCCTAGACTCCCCGACCTTCTCAACCATTGTTTCAGAAAGCCGATCCATGACCAGCCCACGCGACGTTGTTTTCCCCGCCAGCCGCCAGGCCTTGTACGAGCAGAACCGCTACTCGCCCGCCATCCGCTCCAACGGTTTTCTGTTCGTCTCAGGCCAGGTGGGCAGCCGGCCAGACGGCTCGCCCGAGCACGATCTGCCCGCGCAGGTGCGCCTGGCGTTCCAGAACCTCAACAGCATCCTCGAAGCCGCAGGCTGCAGCTTCAAGGACGTCATCGACGTGACCGTATTCATGGTGAACCCGGAGCAGAACTTCGAGGCGGCGTGGCCCGTGGTGCAAGAGCACTGGGGCGAGGCCCCGCACCCCACACTCACCGGCATCGGCGTCACCTGGCTCTTTGGCTTCCAGTTCGAGATCAAGGTGATCGCAAAGCTGCCTTCATGAACCTGCGAAGCAGGCCCGTTTTAGAGTGAGTTGATGAGGGTTCGCTTGCCCCATTGACTCACCCTCAACGGCAAGGGACTGACCGATTGGGGACCGTGGGATAGACCCATGATGGTCGATCCAACCCGTTCGGACAGCAAACCGCCACAGGCTGTCGGCTCCTTGGCGCTCAACGGGCCAGTGTCAGGCAAGATGCCCAGCTGCCCTCACATGTATGGCCCCCGTGTCCCCCAGCATCGTCCTCACCCCATGAAGCGTCTGCCCTCTCTTTGCCCCATGTCCGCCCACTGGTTGTGGGCGCTTGGTCTCTGCGTGGGCCTCGCCGGTTGCGGCCCCGATACGGTGGGGGCGGCAGCCACGGCCGCCAAGCTGCAGGCCGACAGCGCAGAGCGCGCCCAGGCGCAGGCGGCCAAACTCAAACAGGACCTTGAAGCCGCCGTCAAGGCGAGAGAGGCATCGACCGCGGCGGCTGATCAGTAAGCCGCACTCGCATGCCACTTCGCGATGCCATCCGCCTTCTTGCCTGGGCCGTGCTTTGTGCGCCAGTTGCAGTCGCCATCACGGTTCTCGTCTGGCCATTCTGGGGCTGGTTCGAGTCTGTCACCGGGGTCGAGGCATTGGGTCATTCGGGGCCTGCACCCTGGTGTTACCTGGCCACGTACGTGGTGCTCATCGGCCTGCTGGTGACCCTGCGCCGTCGCTTGACGCAGCACGCCTCCAGCTAGCCATTTGCGGCTTGGACCACATGGACAACCTCTTCTTCGCAGCGCTTGAAGTCGTGCTCATGCTGTTCAGCGCCATCTACGTGTTGGTGCCCTGACTGGTTGGCGCCCCCAGCACCCCCGTGAACGCCTCCACCTCCGGCCGCGCCCGCCCCTGCGGCGCCCGCGTCGGGGTGCCCAGGCTGACGAAGCAGATTGCGTGCTCCCCCGGGCCCAGGCCGAACAGTTCGCGCACCGCCCGGGACTTCAAGCCCTTGCCCGAGGTCAGCGCCGACCCGTAGCCCAGCTCGGTGGCCATCAGCAGCAGGTTCTGCACCGCGCAGCCGGCCGAGAGGGTGCGCTCCAGCACGTCCACCTCGGGGTCGCCGCGGTCGTCGTCCACCACCAGCAACAGCAGCTCGGGCGCGCGCTCGGCCTTCTCGCGCGCCTGCGCCTGCTGTTCGGCGGTGGCGTCGGGGTCGCGTTCGATCAGGGCCTGCGCCAGTGCGTCGCCCAGCCGCCCGCGCTGCGCTGTCGGGATGCGCACGAAGCGCCAGGGCAGCAGCTGGTTGTGGTCGGGTGCGGTGGCGGCGGCGGCCAGGCACTGGCGCAGCTGGTCTTCGGACGGGCCAGGCGCCACCAGGCGTTTGGGCAGCGTGGTGCGCCGCGTCTGCATCAGCTCCAGCAAAGGGATCATTCAAGCACCTGTCCGTCGTGCTCCACATAGGGCAGGTAGGGGCCGGTGCCGCTGTGGTCCGACTCCGAGGCCGGCACGAAGGCGCCGCGCACCGCATCGAACACATGCACCTCACCCTGTTCGATCACGTAGTGCCATCCGTGCAGCGTGAGGTGGCCGGCCTCGACGGCGCGGCGCACCATGGGGTAGTCCATCAGGCGCATCAGCTGCAGCACCACGGCGCGCTGCTCGGTGCGGCACAGCGCCTCGGGGCTGGGCTGCACCGGCAGCAGGGCCTCGTCGGCCAGCCGCAGCCAGGCCTTGAGGGCCACCGCCTCTTCCGGTGCGCCTTCGTAGGCGGTGCGGATGGCGCCGCAGTGGCTGTGGCCGCAGACGATGATGCGTTCGACCTTGAGGCCGAGCACCGCGAACTCGATCGCCGCCATCGTTCCATGCAGCCCGTGCGACTGGTCGTAGGGCGGCACGAAGGCGCCCACGTTGCGCACGATGAACAGGTCGCCCGGGGCGGCACCCGTCAGCAGGTAGGGCACCAGGCGCGAGTCGCTGCAACCGATGAACAGGGTCTTGGGGTGCTGGCCCTGCGCCACCAGGTCCTGAAAGCGCTGCTGGTGGCGGGGGAAGTAGTCCTCGTGGAAATCGCGCAGGCGCAGCAGGAGGTCGTCGGGCATGGCGGTCTCCGGCTCAGCGCGTCACTGCACCAGGGGCGAGTCCGCACCTTCGAGTTCGATGCCTTCAACCTTGGCCTGCCCCACCAGCAGCCGCATGTACTGCCGCAGCGCGGTCGCGCGCGACTGGTGCTGCAGGCGCTGGCGGATCGCGTCGGCCACCTCTTCGTAGGCGGGCAGGGTGCCCTTCTTGCGGCCCAGCACCTCGATGATGTGCAGGCCGAAGCGCGTGTGCACCAGGCGCGGGTGCACGCCCATGCCCCAGCGCGAGTCGCTCTGGAAGAACAGCTCGTTGGCCAGTTCGGGCGCGCAGTCTTCGGGCGTGACCCAGCCCAGGTCGCCGCCTTCGGCGCTGGACGGGCAGTTGGACAGCTCGGCCGCCAGCTGCTCGAAGCGGCCGGGCGGCACGTCCTTGCGGATCAGTTCCAGCAGCGCGGCTTCGGCGCGCTGCGTCAGCGCGTGCACGTTCACACCCGGCGTGACGGCGAACAGGATGTGCCGCACATGCAGTGCCTGGCCAACGATGAAGTGGTTCTTGTTGGCTTCGTAGTAGCGCTGGCACTCGTCGTCGGTCGGATCGGGCGAGACGACCTCGTCGTCGGTCATGGCCTCAATCACGTGGCGCTCGGCCTCGTTGAGCGTGGGCGCCACCAGCCCGCTGAAGCGGGGCAGCAGGCCCTGGTGCACCGCGCGCTGGCGCAGCAGCTCGGTGTAGGCGCGCTCGCGCAGGGTCTCGGCGTCCAGTGCCTCGCCCGGCTCGTGCAGCGCGATGCCGTTGATGCTGGCGGGCACGATCTGCATCTGGCCCGAGCAGGCGCAGTGCGCGCTGCCGCAGCCTTGGGAGGTGCTGTCGCTCATGGTCATTCCTTGTTGCATGTTCAGCGACCCCGCTGGCTCAGGGGTTGCTGGGGCGTCATGCCGACGCGGCGGCTGCGCACCACCTGGTAGGGACGCGTGATGTAGGCCAGCGTGCCGAAGCCGCTCCACACGTGCACCAGGCGGGTGAACGGGAAGATCAGGAAGATGCTCATGCCCAGGAACATGTGGGCCTTGAACACCCAGCTGGCATCAGCGATCAGCTCGGCCGCGCCACCGCGGAAGGTGACGATGCGCTGCGCCCATTCGGCCAGCAGCATCATCATGCCGCCGTCCAGGTGCTGGGCAGACAGCGGGATGGTGGCCAGGCCCAGCGCGAACTGCGCCCACAGCAGCCACAGCAGCACGATGTCACTCGTCTTGCTGGTGGCGCGGATGCGCGCGTCCGACAGGCGCCGGTGCAGCAGCAGGCTCACGCCGATGAAGCCGAACAGGCCGAACAGGCCGCCCGAGACCATGGCCATGAGCTGCTTGGCGCCCGCGGTCATGAAGGGCTCGTACACCGCGTGCGGCGTGAGCATGCCCACCGTGTGGCCAAAGAACAGGAACAGGATGCCGACGTGGAACAGGTTGCTGCCCCAGCGCAGCTGTCCCTTGCGCAGCAGCTGCGAGGAATCGCTCTTCCAGCTGTACTGGTCGCGGTCGAAGCGGATCAGGCTGCCCAGCAAAAAGACAGTGAGCGCGATGTACGGATAGATGCCGAAGACGAAGTTGTGGAAGCCGTTCATGCTGCGACTCCTTGAGAAGCGTTGGATTTCTGGCGGACGATGTGGATGGGCTGTGCCTGGCCGGGCCGGTTCTGGCCGCGGGTGGCGCAGCCGTCGAAGGCCTCGGGTTCGGCCCAGGCCTCGTCGAGCGCCTCGTCGGCCTTGAAGGGCACGGCCTCGGCCTTCTGGCCGGCCAGCTCCAGCACGGCGGCGACGACGGCGGCGTAGGGGCTCTCGCGTTTGAGCAGGGCGCTGAAGATGGCGTTCAGGATGTGCGCCACCTCACCGAGGAAGGCCTTGGCCAGCGCGGGCGGCTGGGTGGAGGCGAACTCCAGCACCACGCCCAGGTGGTCGGGCAGCTCCTCAGGGCCGAGGTAGAGGCCGGCCTTCTCGTAGGTCTGCACCAGGTCGATCATGGCCGGGCCGCGGTCGCGCGAGTCGCCGTGCACATGTTCGAACAAATGCAGCGAGGTGGCGCGGCCACGGTCGAAGGTCTCGACGTAGCGGGCTTCCACCTCCAGCGGGTCGCGGCGCACCAGGTCGGCGGCCAGCGCGCGCAGCTCGGCGCGGCGCGCGGCGGGCACCGCGGCCTCTTCGTCGATGGCCGCGATCAGCGGCGCCAGATCGCTGCGCAGCTGCGCATCGGGGTAGGCCAGCAGGCGCGCCAGCGCGCGCAGGGAATAGCGGGTGTTCTTCATGGCGTTTCCTTTCAGACCACCGACTGGATCGGGATGGTGCGGCGCTTGCTGCCACCGAACAGGCTGGTTTCCGAGGCGCCGTCCGAGCAGCCGTTGCCGAACGAGAAGCCGCAGCCGCCGCGCAGGTCGAAGGCGTTTTCGGCGTACTCGCGGTGCGAACTGGGAATGACGAAGCGGTCTTCGTAGTTGGCAATGGCCATGATCTGGTACATCTCCTCGACCTCGGCGCGGCTCAGGCCGGTCTGCTCCAGCACCTTGAGGTTCTCCACGCCGTCCACGTGCTTGCCGCGCTGGTAGGCGCGCATGGCCAGCATGCGTTCGAGCGCGCGCACCACCGGCGCGGTGTCGCCCGCGGTCAGCAGGTTGGCCAGGTACTGCAGCGGAATGCGCATCTGGCTGAAGTCGGGCAGCTCGCCGTTGGCACCGATCTGGCCGGCGTTGGCGGCGGCGCTGATCGGCGAGAGCGGCGGCACGTACCAGACCATGGGCAGGGTGCGGTACTCGGGGTGCAGCGGCAGCGCGATCTTCCAGTCGATGGCCATCTTGTAGACCGGGCTCTTGCGCGCGCCTTCGAGCCAGCTCTCGGGGATGCCGTCGGCACGGGCCTGCTCGATCACGGCCGGGTCGTTGGGGTCGAGGAACAGGTCGAGCTGGGCCTGGTAGAGGTCCTTCTCGTCGGGCACGCTGGCGGCCTCGGCGATGCGGTCGGCGTCGTACAGCACCACGCCCAGGTAGCGGATGCGGCCCACACAGGTCTCGCTGCACACGGTGGGCTGGCCGGCCTCGATGCGCGGGTAGCAGAAGATGCACTTCTCGGCCTTGCCGGTCTGCCAGTTGTAGTAGATCTTCTTGTAGGGGCAGCCGCTGACGCACATGCGCCAGCCGCGGCACTTGTCCTGGTCGATCAGGACGATGCCGTCGTCCTCGCGCTTGTAGATCGAGCCCGAGGGGCACGATGCCACGCACGCCGGGTTCAGGCAGTGCTCGCACAGGCGCGGCAGGTACATCATGAAGGTGTTCTCGAACTGGCCGACCATGTCCTTCTGGACCTGCTCGAAGTTCGCGAGGTTGGCGTCCGCGCTGCGCTTGCTGAACTCGCCGCCCAGGATTTCTTCCCAGTTCGGGCCCCACTCGATCTTCTCCATGCGCTGGCCGGTGATCAGGCTGCGCGGCCGTGCGGTGGGCGCGGCCTTCACTTCGGGCGCCGACTGCAGATGGTCGTAGTCGAAGGTGAAGGGTTCGTAGTAGTCGTCGATCTGCGGCAGGTTGGGGTTGCTGAAGATCTTCATCAGCAGCGACCACTTGCCACCCTGCTTGGGCACGATGGACCCGTCGGCCTTGCGGACCCAGCCGCCGTTCCACTTGTCCTGGTTCTCCCATTCCTTGGGGTAACCGATGCCGGGCTTGGTTTCCACGTTGTTGAACCAGGCGTATTCCACGCCGGGGCGGCTGGTCCAGACGTTCTTGCAGGTGACCGAACAGGTGTGGCAACCGATGCACTTGTCCAGGTTCAGCACCATCGCGATTTGGGCACGTACTTTCATCTTGTTTTCTCCTGTGCTGATCAAGCCTGGACCGTGTCGTTGCCTTCGCCGTCGAGCCAGTCGATCTTGCGCATCTTGCGCACGATGACGAACTCGTCGCGGTTGGTGCCGATGGTTCCGTAGTAGTTGAAGCCGTAGCTGAACTGCGCGTAGCCGCCGATCATGTGGGTCGGTTTGGTCACGATGCGGGTGACCGAGTTGTGGATGCCGCCGCGGGTGTTGGTGATCTCGGCACCGGGGGTGTTGATGATCTTTTCCTGCGCGTGGTACATGAGCACCATGCCCGGGTTCACGCGCTGGCTCACCACCGCGCGCGCCGCGATGGCGCCGTTGGTGTTGAACAGCTCGACCCAGTCGTTGTCTTCGATGCCGGCGTTCTTCGCGTCGTCCTCGCTCAGCCAGATCACCGGGCCGCCGCGGTTGAGCGTGAGCATGTGCAGGTTGTCGCTGTACGTGCTGTGGATGCCCCACTTCTGGTGCGGCGTGATGAAGTTGAGGCTGATCTCCTTGTTGCCGTTGGGACGGCGGTCGATCATGTCGCCCACGGTCTTGAGGTCGACCGGCGGGCGGTAGCTGGAGAGGCCCTCACCGAAGGCGAGCATCCAGGGGTGGTCCAGGTAGAACTGCTGGCGGCCGGTGAGGGTGCGCCATGGGATCAGCTCGTGCACGTTGGTGTAGCCGGCGTTGTACGAGACCTTTTCCGATTCGAGGCCGGACCAGGTGGGCGAAGAAATGATCTTGCGCGGCTGGGCCTGGATGTCGCGGAAGCGGATCTTCTCGTCCTCGCGGTGCAGGGCCAGGTGGGTGTGGTCGCGGCCGGTGATCTTGGACAGCGCCTCCCAGGCCTTCACGGCCACGTGGCCGTTGGTCTCGGGCGCCAGCTGCAGCACCACCTCGCAGGCGTCGATGTCGCTGTCGATGCGGGCCAGGCCCTTGGCCGCGCCCTCGGTGTGCACGGTGCCGTTGAGTTCCTTTAGCTGGCCGACCTCGGTCTGGGTGTTCCAGCCGATGCCCTTGCCGCCGTTGCCCACCTTGTCCATCAGCGGGCCCAGGGCGGTGAAACGGGCGTAGGTGTTGGGGTAGTCGCGCTCGACCACCGAGATGCTCGGAGCAGTGACGCCCGGGACCAGATCGCACTCGCCCTTCTTCCATTCCTTGACGTCAAACGGCTGGGCCAGCTCGGACGCGGTGTCGTGCATCAGCGGCGTGAGCATGAGCTCTTTCTCGACCCCCAGGTGGCCGACGCAGACCTCGCTGTAGGCCTTGGCGAAACCTTTGTAGATCTCCCAGTCGCTCTTGCTCTGCCAGGCCGGGTCCACCGCGGTGGACAGCGGGTGGATGAAGGGGTGCATGTCGCTGGTGTTGAGGTCGTTCTTCTCGTACCAGGTGGCGGTGGGCAGCACGATGTCCGAATACAGGCAGGTCGTGCTCATGCGGAAGTCCAGCGTGACCACCAGGTCCAGCTTGCCTTCGGGCGCCTGGGCGTGCCACTCGACTTCCGTCGGTTTCGCATCGTTGGGGCCCAGGTCCTTGCCCTGCACGCCGTGGGTGGTGCCCAGCAGGTGCTTGAGGAAGTACTCGTGGCCCTTGCCGCTGGAGCCCAGGATGTTGGAGCGCCAGACGAACATGTTGCGCGGCCAGTTGGCCGGGTGGTCCGGGTCCTCGCAGCTCATCTTCAGCGAGCCGTCCTTGAGCGCCTTGACCGCGTAGTCCTTGGGGTCCATGCCGACGGCGGTGGCGTCTTTCACCACCTGCATCGGGTTGGTCTGCAGCTGCGGTGCGCTGGGCAGCCAGCCCATGCGCTCGGCGCGCACGTTGTAGTCGATCAGGCTGCCGCCGAACTTCGATTTGTCGGCCAGCGGCGAAAGGATCTCGTCCACGCCCAGCTTCTCGTAGCGCCACTGGTCGGTGTGGGCGTAGAAGAAGCTGGTGGAGTTCATCTGGCGCGGCGGACGCACCCAGTCCAGCGCAAACGCGAGAGCGGTCCAGCCGGTCTGCGGGCGCAGCTTTTCCTGGCCCACGTAGTGCGCCCAGCCACCGCCGCTCTGGCCGATGCAGCCGCACATCATCAGCATGTTGATGATGCCGCGGTAGTTCATGTCGCTGTGGTACCAGTGGTTCATGGCCGCGCCGATGATGACCATGGACTTGCCCTTGGTCTTGTCGGCGTTGTCGGCGAACTGGCGCGCCACGGCGATCACCTGGTCGCGCTTGACGCCGGTGATCTTCTCCTGCCAGGCGGGCGTGTAGGGCGTGTCCTGGTCGTAGCTGGTGGCGCCGGTGTCGCCCGGCAGGCCACGGTTCACGCCGTAGTTGGCGACCGTCAGGTCGAACACGGTGGCGACCAGCGCGTAGCGCTCTTCACCGGCCTTGCCCAGCTTGATGCGGCGCACCGGCACCTGGCGCACCAGCACGTCGTCGGTGGCGCTGGCCTGCTTGTTGGCGGTGAAGTTGGGGGTGTCGATACCGCCGAAATACGGGAAGGCGACCTCGCCCACTTCGTATTCGCTGCCCTCGCCTTCCATCAGGCTGAGCTTGAGCTTGACCTGCTCGTCGCCGCGCGCTTCCTTGTCTTCCAGGTTCCACTTGCCGGCGTCGGTGCGGCCTTCGGCGCCCCAGCGGAAACCGATGGAGCCGTTGGGCAGCACGACCTTGTCGTCCTGGTCGATGGCGACCGTCTTCCAGTCGGGGTTGTTGGCCTGGCCCAGCTTGCCGTTGAAGTCGCTGGCGCGCAGGTAGCGGCCGGGCACCACGACCTTGCGGCCGTCGGGCAGGGTACGCTCTTCCAGCTGCACCAGGTTGGGCATGTCGGTGTAGCGGCGCACGTAGTCGTCGAAGTACGACGAGCGCTTGTCGAAATAGAACTCCTTGAGGATCACGTGGCCCATGGCCATGGCAATCGCCGCGTCCGTGCCCTGCTTGGGGTGCATCCAGAGGTCGCAGAGCTTGCTGATCTCGGCGTAGTCGGGCGTGATCGCCACGGTCTTCGCACCCTTGTAGCGGACTTCGGTGAAGAAGTGGGCGTCGGGCGTGCGGGTCTGGGGCACGTTGGAGCCCCAGGCGATGATGTAGGTGGAGTTGTACCAGTCGGCCGATTCGGGCACGTCGGTCTGTTCGCCCCAGACCTGCGGGCTGGCCGGCGGCAGGTCGCAGTACCAGTCGTAGAAGCTCATGCACACGCCGCCGATGAGCGAGAGATAGCGCGAGCCGGCGGCGTAGCTGATCATGGACATGGCCGGGATGGGCGAGAAGCCGATCACACGGTCCGGGCCGTACTTCTTGGCGGTGTAGACGTTGGCGGCGGCCACCAGCTGGTTCACTTCGTCCCAGGTGCTGCGCACCATGCCGCCCAGGCCGCGCTGCTGCTGCCATTCGCGTCGGGCATCCTGGTTCTCGACAATGGCGGCCCAGGCGTCCACCGGGCTCCTGGCCACGGCCAGCGCGGCGCGCCAGTGCTGCAGCAGCTTGCCGCGCACCATCGGGTACTTCACGCGGTTGGCGGAGTACAGGTACCAGCTGTAGGACGCGCCACGGGCGCAGCCGCGCGGCTCGTGGTTGGGCAGGTCGGCGCGGGTGCGCGGGTAGTCGGTCTGCTGGGTTTCCCAGGTGACGATGCCACCCTTGACATAGATCTTCCACGAGCAGGAGCCCGTGCAGTTCACGCCGTGGGTGGAGCGCACGATCTTGTCGTGCGCCCAGCGGTCGCGGTAGGCGTCTTCCCAGGTGCGGTCCTCGCCGGTGGTGATGCCGTGCGAACCGGAGAAGCTTTCAGTGGGAGCCGTGAAATGGCTCAGGCGGTCGAGGAAGTGACTCATCGTGGGGGTCTCCGAAAAAAGCGTGTCTTGGGGGCGCTCAGGGGTTCTTGATCTCGGCACCCTTGCGCAGGTAGAACCACCAGTTCAGCACCAGGCACAGGGCGTAGAAGACGGCGAAGCCGTAGAAGGCGAGCTGCGGGGTGCCGGCCTTGATGTACTGGCCGATCAGCACCGGCGCGATGAAGGCGCCGTAGGCGGCGACCGCCGAGGTCCATCCCAGCACGGGGCCGGCCTGGGCGCGGTCGAAGATCACGCCGATGGTGCGGAAGGTGGAGCCGTTGCCGATGCCGCTGGCGAAGAACAGCACCATGAACAGGCCCAGGAACATCGGGAAGTACTGCTCGGGCGTGGCCGAGCTGTAGGCCTGCATCATCACGTAGCCCACGGCCACGGCGGCGGCGGCCATGACCGCGGTGATCACCTGGGTCACGATGGAGCCCCCGATCTTGTCGCTGATCCAGCCGCCGATGGGCCGCACCGCGGCGCCGACGAAGGGGCCGATCCAGGCGTAGGTCAGGGCCGAGGGGGCGTTGGGGTTCTTCAGCGTGTGCTGCATGACGCCGGCGGCGTCGGGGATGTGCTGGAAGCCGAAGATCACGGTGATGGCCAGGGGCAGCGCCATCGAGAAGCCGATGAAGGAACCGAAGGTGACGATGTAGAGCGCGGTCAGCGACCAGGTGTGCTTGTTGCTGAAGATGGCGAACTGCTTCTTCACGCCTTCCTTCATCTCGCCGAAGGCGGCCAGGCGCATCACGGCCAGGGCCATCACGATGTCCAGCGGGATCGCGACCCACATGCTCAGCACGCCCAGGCCGGTGGGCTTGGGCAGGTAGAGCCAGAGCATGAACACCGTGGGCACGAAGGCCAGGGTGTAGAGGTAGGTGATCTTGGCGAACGCGACGATCGGGCTGCCGGTGTTGGGCGAGACGGTCTTGAGGTTGCTCATGCCGAACCAGCACAGCGCGCCCAGCGGCACCAGCGAGAACACCCAGGCGAAGCCGGCGTTCTGTACCCAGGTCGGTGTGCCGGCGGCGATCTTGCCGAACAGCCAGCCGCTGTCCTTCACCAGCGTCATGGGCTCACCGCCGAAAGCGCCCAGCAGCGGCAGCGTCATGACCACAGGGATCACGATCTGCATCGTGGTCACGCCGAAGTTGCCCAGGCCGGCGTTCAGGCCCAGCGCCGTGCCCTGCAGGCGCTTGGGGAAGAAGGTGCTGATGTTGGACATCGAGCTGGCGAAGTTGCCGCCGCCCACGCCCGACCACAGGGCCATCAGCTGGAAGGACCACAGCGGCCACTCGGGGTGCTGCAGCACGATGCCGGTGCCGATCGCCGGGGCCAGCAGCATCGAGGTGGTCAGGAAGATGGTGTTGCGGCCACCGGCCAGGCGGATCAGGAAGGACGCCGGGATGCGCATGGTGGCGCCGGAGATGCCCGCGATGGCGGTCAGCGTGAACAGCTCGGCCTGGGTGAAGGGGAAGCCCAGGTTGAGCATCTGCACGGTGATGATCCCCCACATGCCCCAGACCGCGAAGCCGCACAGCAGGGCGGGGATCGAGATCCAGAGGTTGCGGTAGGCGATCTTGCTGCCGGTGGTGGCCCAGAAGCCTTCGTCTTCGGGACGCCAGTCCTGCACATCCGCGCCCGTGGGCGCGCCGGGGGAGGCGATGGGTTTGGTATGGGTGTTCATGGGGATGACCCGAGGTGATCAGTTCTGCAGGGAGAAGGACTTGGCGTTGGTGCCCATGACCTCGGTCTGGCGGACCTCGGTCCAGTACATCCAGATCAGCGAGACCCAGACCACGCCGTACATCAGCATGAAGGCGCTGGAACGAATGCCGGTGAGGTCCATCAGAACGCCGAACAGGATCGGCAGCACGAAGCCGCCCAGGCCGCCGGCCAGGCCGACGATGCCGCTGATGGCGCCGATGTTCTTGGGGTAGTCGTCGCTGATGTACTTGAAGACGCTGGCCTTGCCGAAGGCCCAGGCCACGCCCAGGATCGCCATCAGGCCGGTGAAGGTGTAGACGTTCAGGCCGATGTGGAAGGTGGTCGGGCCGTTGACGGTCTGCACCGTGAAGTCGGTCTGCGGGTAGCTCAGCAGGAACAGGCAGATCCAGCTCACCCACAGCACCCACCAGGTGACCTTGTGCGCGCCGTACTTGTCGGAGAGCACGCCGCCGATGGCGCGCAGCACGCCGCCGGGCAGCGAGAAGCAGGCGGCCAGCAGCGCGGCCACGCGGATGTCCAGGCCGTATTCGCCGACGTAGTACTGCACCATCCAGAGCGCCAGCGCCACGTAGCCGCCGAACACGATGCTGTAGTACTGGCAGTACTTGAGCACCTTGGGGTCCTTGAGCGCCTGCAGCTGGTCGCTGAACTTCACGTTGCTGGGCACCAGGTGGGCGGGGTCGCTGTGGCTGAACAGCCAGAACAGCACCAGGGTGCCGAGCATGATGGCCGCGTACACCTGCGGCACCATGGTCCAGCCGAAGGCCACCAGCAGCACCGGCGCCACGAACTTGTTGACTGCCGAGCCCGAGTTGCCAGCGCCGTAGACGCCCATGGCCATGCCCTGGCGGCTCTTGGGGAACCAGCGCGCCACGTAGGGCGTGCCGACCGAGAAGGAGCCGCCGGCCAGACCCACGAACAGGCCGATGACCAGGAAGTGCCAGTACTCGGTGGCGTAGCTCATCAGGTAGATGGCCGGCACGGTGATCGCCATCAGGGTGGCCATGACGATGCGGCCGCCGTAGCGGTCGGTCCAGATGCCCAGGGGCACCCGGATCAGCGAGCCGGTGAGCACCGGCATCGCGGTGAGCAGACCGAACTCGGTCGCGTTCAGGTTCAGCATCTTCTTGATCGGGATGCCGATCACGCCGAACATCATCCAGACCATGAAGCAGACCGTGAACGCCAGCGTGCTGACGATCAGGACGGACCAGGCCTTTCTTTCATTTCTCAGCTCTGAAGCCATGTTTTCTCTCCGAAAGACGTGGCATGAATGTCCCTTTTCAGGGGAGGGCTGAACATCCGCCGGAGGCACACGTGGCCGCGGCAGAAGGACGAGGGGTCACCCCATCGGCATCGTCCTGAAGAACTATGTTCCGTGTTTTGCGGTGTGACTTGATTTACATCAAGTCGATGTCGGACAGCGTCCTGCCGGAACCAGGCAGGAATCACCTTGAATATAAGTAATTAATAAATTACATTGGTGACCATGCCGCTCCCGAACACCCCCAAACAAGCCACCGAACAGCGCCAGGCCAGCCTGGTGTCGGCTGCGCTCGCGTTGGCCGCACAGCACAGCCCGGCCAGAGTGACCACCGCCGACCTGGCCCGAGCGGTGGGGCTCACGCAGGGCGCGGTGTTCCGCCACTTCGAGAGCAAGGAAGCGATCTGGCTGGCGGTGATCGACTTCGCGCACCAGGTCCTGCTGGCACGGCTGCAGACCGCGGCCCAGTCGCATGTGCAGCCGCTGACCGCGCTGCGTGCGGTGTTCATGGCGCACGTGGACTTCGTGGTGGAACAGCCGGGTGTGCCGCGGGTGATCTTTCAGGAGCTGCAGCACCCGGAGGACACAGCACTGAAGGCGCGCGTGCGCGTGCTGATGCAGGACTACCGCTCGCTGGTCACCCGACTGCTGCAGCAGGCGCAGGCGGCGGGGCAGCTGGCACCAGGCACCGACCTTCAGGCCAGTGCGGTGCTGTTCATCGGCTCGGTGCAGGGGCTGGTGATGCAGTCGCTGCTGAGCGGACAGGTCGGGGCCATCCGCACGCTGGCACCCGCGGTGTTCGACCTGTTCCAGCACGCTGTTGCCGCACCCACCAACCCCACACGGCGCCCCCCGGAGACCACCGAATGAAGACAAATCCACAAACCTCGCGCCGGCTGCTGCTGGGCGGCCTGGCGCTGGCCCTGGTGGGTGCGCTGGCGTTTGTGGCGCTGCGCACCGGGCCGCTGGCGCCGGTGAAGGTGCAGGTGACGCCAGTGACCAAGGGCCGCGTGACACCCGAGATCTTTGGCATCGGCCTGGTCGAGGCGCAGCGCAGCTGGATGGTGGGGCCCACCACGGCCGGCCGTGTGCTCGGCGTGCGGGTGGACGCGGGTCAGACGGTGCAACCGGGTCAGGTGCTGGCAGAAATGGACCCGGTGGACCTGGACCAGCGGCTGGCGGCACTGGACGCCTCGCTGGCCCGTGCGCAGAGCGTGCAGCGAGCCGCCGATGCGCAGCTTGGCGATGCGCAGGCGCGGCGCACGTTGGCGATGGCGAACCTGAAGCGCAACGAGGAACTGGCGCGGCAAGCCTTCATCAGCCCCGGGGCGCTGGAGGCACGCACACAAGAGGTGGCGTCGGCCCATGCGGGCGTGGCCGCCGCACAGGCCAACCTCGGTGGCAGCACACAGGACATCGCGCGGCTGCGCGCCGAGCGCGCAGCCCTGGAACAGCAGCGCAGCAACCTGAGGCTGCTGGCCCCCGGCGCGGCGGTGGTCACGGCGCGCGAGGCCGAAGCCGGCACCACAGTCGTGGCGGGCCAGGCCGTGCTGCGGCTGATGGACCCGGCCAGCCTGTGGGTGAAGCTGCGGGTGGATCAGGGCCGAAGCGCCGGACTGGCGCCAGGACTGGTGGCGAGCATCGCCCTGCGCTCGCGCCCGGGCGAGACGCTGATCGGCAAAGTGGCCCGGGTGGAGTCGCTGGCCGATGCCGTGACGGAGGAACGGCTGGCGATGGTGGCATTTGACAGCCTGCCCGCCGGCGTGTCGGTGGGCGAGATGGCGGAAGTGACGGTGCAGTTGCCCGCTGCCCCCGAGCGCCTGCTGCTGCCCAATGCGGCCGTGGTGCAGCACGAGGGAAAAACCGGGGTGTGGCGGCTCACGGATGGCGTTCCCGCCTTCTCGCCGGTGGTGCTGGGGGCGCAGGGTCTGGATGGCCAGGTGCAGGTGCTCGAAGGCCTGAACGAAGGCGACACGGTGGTGCTGTACAGCCAGAGCGCCCTGAAGCCGGGGGCACGCATCGCAGTGGTGGACAGGCTGGTTCCGTCGGGAGCAGCAAGGTGATCAGCCTGGCGGGCCGCGACATCCTGCACGGCTGGAGCAAGTACGTGCTGACCGGGCTGGGCCTGGGGCTGCTGATCGGCGTGACGCTGACGATGGCGGGCGTTTACCGAGGCATGGTGGACGACGCACACGCGCTGCTGGCCAACAGCCGCGCCGACCTCTGGGTGGTGCAGAAGGACACGCAGGGCCCGTACGCGGAATCGTCGAGCATCAAGGACGACGTGGTGCGCAGCATGCGCGGCATGCCGGGGGTGGCCGCGGCGGCCAATGTGGCCTATCTGACGATGCAGGTGCAGAGGAATGGCCGAGACCAGCGCGTGATGGTGGTGGGCATGGAGCCGGGCATGCCCGGCGCGCCGGGCTACCTGGTGGCGGGACGGCACATCACGCGCAACCACTACGAGGCGGTGGCCGATGTGAAGACAGGGTTCGCGCTGGGCGATGTGGTGCGCATCCGCCGCCACGACTACACCGTGGTGGGACTGACGCGGCGCATGGTGTCCTCGGGCGGCGACCCGATGCTGTTCGTGCCGATGAAGGACGCGCAGGAAACGCAGTTCCTGAAAGACAACGACGCCATCGTCAACGACCGCGCGCGCACCGCCGCCAATCCGGCCTTCAACCGCCCGGGCAGCCCCGGCCTGCTGGAGGCGGTGCAAAGCCTGCAGACCAGCAGCCGCAGCGTGAACGCGGTGCTCGTACAGATCGCACCGGGCTTCACACCCGAGCAAGTGGCCGGGCCGATCCGGCGCTGGAAGCACCTGAGCGTGCACACCCGCGACCAGATGGAAGACATCCTGATCGTCAAGCTGATCGCCAATTCGGCCAAACAGATCGGCATGTTCCTGGTGATCCTGGCCATCGTGAGCGCCGCCATCGTGGCCTTCATCATCTACACCATGACCATGGGCAAGCTGCGCGAGATCGCGGTCCTCAAGCTCATCGGTACACGCGACCGCACCATCGCCGGCATGATCCTGCAGCAGGCCCTGGGCCTTGGCCTGATCGGCTTCGCCGTGGGCAAGGTGGCGGCCACGGTGTGGGGACCGGCGTTCCCGAAATACGTGCTGCTGCTGCCGGGCGACGCGGTGGCCGGCCTGGTGGCCACGCTGCTGATGTGCGCGCTGGCCAGCACGCTGGCGATTCGCGTGGCGCTCAAGGTCGACCCCGGCGCAGCGATCGGATGAAGCCATGAACGACACCCCCCTGGGCGGCATCCGTATCGAAGGCCTGCGCAAGGTCTATGGTCACGGCGACACGGCCGTGGAAGCGCTGAGGCACGTGAACATGCAGGTGGCGCCCGGCGAGGTAGTGGGCCTGGTCGGCCCCTCGGGTTCGGGCAAGAGCACACTGCTCAAATGCCTGGGCGCCATCATCGAACCCACCAGCGGCAGGATGACGCTGGGCAACGAAGTCATCTACGACAACGGCTGGAAAGTCAAAGACCTGCGCGCGCTGCGGCGCGACCGCATCGGCTTCGTGTTCCAGGCGCCGTATCTGATTCCGTTCCTGGACGTGACCGACAACGTGGCGCTGCTGCCGATGCTGGCAGGCCTGTCCAATGCGAATGCGCGCAAACGCGCGCTGGAACTGCTGACCGCGCTGGACGTGCAGCACCGCGCCAGCGCCGAGACATCGCAGCTCTCCGGTGGTGAGCAGCAGCGAGTGTCCATCGCCCGCGCGCTGGCCAACAAGCCTCCGGTCATATTGGCCGACGAACCCACCGCGCCCCTGGACAGCGAGCGCGCGCTGGGTGTGATGCGCATCCTCAACCAGATGGCGCGGCGGGCCCACACCGCGATCATCGTCGTCACACACGACGAAAAGATCATCCCGACTTTCAAACGGATCTACCACATCCGCGACGGCCAGACAGTGGAAGAAGCCGGCGAAGGCCTCGCCCTGGATGACCACGGGAACGACACCCCCTCTTGAACGGGAGAACCGCCATGACTTCCCACCGCCCCCTGAAAGTCCTCGCCGCCGTGGCCATGGTGTTCGGCGCGCTCACGGTGTTCAGCGGCGGGCAGGGCCTGTTCGGCCCGGCCGACACCCGCGCGGCCCTGGGCCACACGGTGGGCTTCGTGCTGTGGTTCAACTTCCTGGCCGGCTTCGTCTATGTGGTGGCCGGACTGGGTCTGTGGTTCGGCCGGCGCTGGGGCCTTTGGATGGCCACCGCGCTGGCGCTGGGCACCGCGCTGGTGGCCATCGCCTTTGGCGCGCACGTGCTGGCGGGCGGCGCCTTCGAGATGCGCACGCTGGGTGCGCTGGCGCTGCGCCTGGGCTTCTGGGTCCTGGTGGCCGCCGTGGGCTGGCGCCGGGCCGCCGGGGCCTGAGGCTCAGGCCAGGCCCTGGCTGGTCGCGAACACCGCCGCCTGCACGCGCGAGCTCAGGCCGAGCTTGCGCAGGATGTGCTGCACGTGGATCTTCACCGTGGTCTCGGCGATGTCCAGTTCGCGCGCGATCAGCTTGTTGGAATCGCCACGCGCGATCAGCAGCAGGATCTCGCGCTCACGCGGCGACAGCAGGTCGGCGCCGGAGGCGGCCTCGCGCGGCGCCTCCAGCGGCACCGGCGCACTGACCGGGGCCGCCGCGGGCGGGGCGGCGTTTGCGACCGACGGCCGCGAGCGGAACACCGCCACCAGCTTGGTCATCATCTCGGGGCTGATGACCGACTCGCCGTCCATGACCTTGATGATGGTCTCGCAGAGCTGGTCGGACTCCACCGTCTTGAGCAGGTAGCCGTCGGCCCCGGCCTGCAGCGCGGCGGCCAGGTCGTTCTCGTTCTCGCTCACGGTGAGCATGAGCACCCGCGCTTCGGGCGCGGCCTCCTTGAGCGCGGGGATG
Source organism: Hydrogenophaga pseudoflava NBRC 102511 (assembly GCF_001592285.1). Taxonomy (GTDB): domain Bacteria; phylum Pseudomonadota; class Gammaproteobacteria; order Burkholderiales; family Burkholderiaceae_C; genus Hydrogenophaga; species Hydrogenophaga pseudoflava. The sequence continues at coordinate 139,534 of NZ_BCWQ01000011.1, forward strand.
GCGTCCACCCCGCGCACGCCGGGCAGGTGGTTGTCCAGCAGGATCACCTGCGGAGGCCTGCGCTGCAGGCAGCGCAGGGCCTCGCCCACGTCGCCAGCCTCGGCGGTGACGGTGAAGCGCTCGTCCTGCTCCAGCAGCGCCTTGAGGCCGCGGCGGAACAGGGTGTGGTCGTCGACGAGCAGCAGCTCGATGGAAGAGGTCATGGGGTGGTCAGTACGGATTCGGAGAGGTCCAGGCCCGCCGTGCCCGTCCCGACGGCGGTCACCGGGTTCCTGGGCAGCGTGAGCGTGACGGAGGTGCCCTGGCCGCGGCGGGATTCGATCTGCACGGTGGCGCCGATGCGGTCGGCCCGCTCGCGCATGATTTTCGTGCCGACATGGGTCTCGCCGCGCTGCTGCGCGGTGTCGAAACCGCTGCCGTTGTCGCGCACCACGAAGCGCCACTGTTCGCCCTTGTGCACGTCCAGGCTCACGTGGCTGGCGCCGGCGTGCTTGCGCACGTTGGACAGCGCTTCCTGCACCACGTGCAGCACCTGCACCTGCACGTCGGCCGGCAGCGGCAGGCCCTCGCCGTCGAGATGCAGCCGCGTGGGCAGGCCGGTCTGGTGCTGGAACTTCTGCAGCGTCTCCTGCAGCGCAGCCTCGATGTCCCCGGTGTTGGTGCGGGTGCGGAAGTGCACCAGCAGCTCGCGCACGTCGCTGATGCTTTCCTTGAGACCGGTGTCGAGCTCGTCCAGCGTGGACTGCACCTTCTCGGGCTGCTGCTTCTGCACCGCGCTGCGCAGCAGCTGCGCCTGGATCTTGAGGAAGGCCAGCGACTGGGCAATGGAGTCGTGCAGCTCGCGCGCCAGCAGCGCACGCTCCTCGCCCACCGCGGCCTCGCGCTCCAGCGCCGCCGCGCGCAGGCCTTCGAGCGCGCTGGCCAGGTGGCTGGCGAGCGCGTCGAGCAGCTCGGTCTCGTCGGCATTGAGTGCCACTTCGCTGCGGAAGAACAGGTCGATCTCGCCGATCACCCGCTGCTGCAGGCGCACCGGCACGCTCACCAGGTTCTGGTAGCCCACGCGCGCGCAGTGGCGCATGGGCGCGGCCTCGTGGCTGTGGATGGGGATGACGCGGATGCGCGCATCGGGCTGCAGGTTGCCGCAGGCGCACGCGCCCGCGATCAGGCTGCGCTCCTCGGCCTGCATTTCCTGCGGAAAGCAGTCGGAGGCGAGCATCAGGTAGCGCTGGTTGGCCTCGTCGGACCAGCGCACCGCCACGGCATCGGCCTTCATGACCGCGCGCACGCGCTGCGAGAAGCCCCTGGACAGTTCCTCGATGGTGTTGGCCTTGGCCAGGAAGGCGCTGACCTCGTAGAGCGCTTCCAGCCGCGCGCGCTGCGCCTCGATGCGCTGCGTCTTGGCCTGCACCTTGGCCTCCAGTCCCTGGTAGAGCGACTGCAGCGTGGCGGCCATGCGGTTGAAGCCCGCCGCCACCTGCCCGAACTCGTCCTGCGTGTCCACGTCGATGCGGGCACCGAACTGCCCGCCCTCGACCTGCGCCAGACCCCGCCGCAGATGGGCCAGCGGGTTGATCACATAGAGATAGCCGGTGTAGAGCATGACCACCGCCCCGGCGATGGCCAGCGCCATCATGGCGAACTGGAACAGGTTGAGCAGCGCGGTGAAACCGGCGAGCTGGTGTTCGATGGACAACACCAGCCGGTCAATGGCCATGACAAATTCGTCGGCCGAGCGCAGCAGCACCGGATCGCCCGGCTGCAGCGGCGAGGTCCAGAGGGCGCGCTGGGCCTGCCAGAGCTGTTCCACCGCGGCGAACTCGCGCGCCACGTCCGGGTCCCAGGGCACGAACAGGGGGCGCGACGGATCGCCCTCGCGCAGCACGCCCAGGCTCTGGTCGAACTGCTGCACCAGCGCCTGCACCTCCGCCGCCGGCCGCTGGGCCTGCACCGCGCTGGTCAGGCGCCAGGTCTGCATGCGCATGCGGCCGGCCTCGTTGACCGCGGCCGCACCGCCCTCCAGCTGCCAGGTCACCCACAGCGTGAGCCCGATGGACGCGAGCGCCAGCACCAGCAGCGCCGCCCCGATGCGGATCAGTTTGGTGGAGAGCGAGGCACTGGGGCGCATGGAACGGCACTGTACCCGTTCGATCAGCGGGAGCAACAGGGTCTTTGCACGGCAGACATTAAGATTCATGTACTCTGCATCTTTTAGGTGGCACCGGCCATTCCCATGAGCATCCCTTCCCCCGCCGCGAATGCGCAGCCCGGCGGCTCGCTGTACGAGAGCCGCATCAAGATCTACCCGCGCTCGGTCACCGGCGTGTTCGCGCGCTGGCGCTGGGTCATGGTCTGGGTGACGCAGCTGTTCTTCTACGGCATGCCCTGGCTGCAGTGGAACGGCCGCCAGGCCCTGCTGTTCGATCTGGAGCAGCGCCGCTTCTACGTGCTGGGCCTGGTGCTGCAGCCACAGGACTTCATCTACCTCGCCGCCCTGCTGGTGATCAGCGCGCTGGCGCTGTTCTTCTTCACCGCCATCGCCGGGCGCCTGTGGTGCGGCTACAGCTGCCCGCAAACGGTCTACACCGAGATGTTCCTGTGGATCGAGCGCAAGACCGAGGGCGATCGCTCGGCGCGCATGCGCCTGGACGCCCAGCCCTGGTCGCTGAACAAGCTCTCGCGCAAGGGCGCCAAGCAGGCCGGCTGGATCTCTCTGGCGCTGCTCACCGGCTTCACCTTCGTCGGCTACTTCCACCCCATCCGCGAACTGGCCCCGGCCCTGCTGAACCCGGCGCAGTCGCCCTGGCTGTGGTTCTGGGTGCTGTTCTACGCCGCGGCGACCTACGGCAACGCCGGCTACCTGCGCGAGCAGATGTGCAAATACATGTGCCCGTACGCCCGCTTCCAGAGCGCGCTGATCGACATGGATTCGCTGGTCATCGCCTACGACAGTGTGCGCGGCGAAAACCGCGGCCCGCGCTCGCGCAAGGCCGAGGAGCGCCCCGCCGGCCTGGGCGACTGTGTGGACTGCACGCTGTGCGTGCAGGTCTGCCCCACCGGCATCGACATCCGCAACGGACTGCAGAACGAGTGCATCGCCTGCGCCGCCTGCATCGACGTCTGCGACGACGTGATGGACAAGATGGGCTACCCCCAGGGCCTGATCCGCTACACCACCGGCAATGCCGTGGCGAAGGGCTGGAGCGCGCGCCAGATGCTGCGCCGGGTCTGGCGCCCGCGCGTGCTGATCTACGGCACCCTGCTCGCCGGCCTCACCGGCGCCTGGCTCTGGAGCCTGGGGCATCGCAGCGACGTCGATGCCGTGCTGATCAAGGACCGCGGGGCGCTGGCGCGCATGGTCGACCGCGGTGCGATCGAGAACACCTACCGGCTGCAGGTGACCAACAGCCAGGAGACGGCGCGCCGCTTCCGCCTGGCGGTGGACGGCGTGCCCGGCCTGCGCATCGACTCGGCCACCACACTGTCGGTGGAGGCCGCCGGCAGCGCCTCGGTGCCCCTGCGCCTGGTGCTGCCGGCCGAGGCGGCCCAGCCACACGCCGGCCAGACCCTGCGCGCCACGGTGTCGGTGACCCCCGAGGGGGCGGAGGACGGGAACGAACGGGCGGTGCGCATCGACGCCGCCTTCATCGTTCCCCGCTGAGGCCTGCGCCGGGCTCGTTCTTCCGGAAGCCCGGACTCGTCCAAAGGAAATATGCATCTTCGATGCGTTTTATGGCTCAATACATGCATCAGAAATGAATATTTAAAGGACGCCCATGAACACCCCCACCACCGAACGCCCCATCGAGCAGCAGGCCATCGGCCAGATCGCCGTCGACCTGCCCGGCGCCACCGCCATCTTCCGGCGCCTCAAGCTGGACTTCTGCTGCGGCGGCCAGGTCAGCCTGGGCGAGGCCTGCGAACGCAAGGGGCTGGACACCGCCCGCGTGGTGGCCGAACTGGCCGCGCTGCGCCGCGACGACGCCGCGCCGGAAACGCCGGACGCCAACGCGCTGATCGACCACATCCTCACCCGCTACCACGCGGTGCACCGCGAGCAGTTGCCCGAGCTGGTGCGCATGGCGCGCCGTGTCGAGGCGGTGCACAGCGACCACCCGGACGCACCGCACGGCCTGGCCGAGCACCTGGAGATCATGGAGGTCGAGTTGCTGGAGCACATGGAGAAGGAAGAGCAGGTGCTGTTCCCGGCCATCGAAGGCGGCAGCTCCGGTCTGGCGGGCCCGATCACCGTGATGCGCGACGAGCACATCGGCCACGGTGAACATCTGGAGCGGCTGGCGGCGCTGACCCACGACCACACCCCGCCGCAGGGCGCCTGCAACACCTGGTGCGCGCTCTATGCCGGCACGGCGCAGCTGACCAACGACCTGATCAGCCACATCCACCTGGAGAACAACGTGCTGTTCGCGCGCTTCGGCGCCTGAGGTCCGGCACCGCCGGAAAGAAAAAGGCCGTTGGGGCCACTGCGCGCTTCAGAGCGCCCGTCTCTCCATCCGCCCCGGGCGCGGTGAATAGCGCGTCAGCGCATCCAGGGCTTCTACGTCGACCTGCGCGCGCCGGCTGCCGTAGACCTCGGCCTTGAGCCAGACCAGCTCTTCGGCCAGCGCCGCTTCGCTGCCCAGGCTGCAGAACCAGACCTTGGCGTCGCCATCCCAGCGGTAGCCGCGGGCCTTGAGCTGGTCCTTGCTCTCGAAGGGCGAGCCGGTGGCCCGCAGCTTGTAGCTGGGCTGGGCGGCCGCGGCCATCAGGCGGGTCAGGCCCGTCGTGACGCCATCGGCCGCCGGGCTGGCGAGCACCTGAAGCAGCGCGTGGCAGTCGACCAGCGCCCGGTGCGCGTCGTAGAACCATCCCTGGTCCTGCGCCAGCGCGCTGAGCTTGGCCGAATCGGCGCCCTGTGCTTTCCAGTCGATGTCGGCGAACGAGCAGGCCCAGCGCTTGTGGGCAAAGCCGGGAAACCGGGCCTCGACAAAGGGCCGGTCGAATCCGGCGTTGTGCGCCACCACCAGATCGGCGCGATCGATCAGGGCCTGCACGCGCGCATCGTCCAGCCGCTGACCGCGAACCATATCGTCGTCGATGCCCGTGACCTGTTTCGCCACCTCCGGAATGGGCATGCCCGGATCTTCAAAACCTTCGAAGGTGTCGACCGGGCCGAAAGGCCGGCCCGTGACCGGGTCCACCTGCACCAGCAGCAGGGCCAGCTCGATGATGCGGTCGCTGGCATGGGACAGGCCGGTGGTTTCGGTGTCGAGGATGAGCACGCGCACAGCGGCCTGCGGCTGGCCGTCGGTGCCCACTGGAACCAGCGGTCCGTAGTCCAGCACCGGCACCAGACGGCGCAGCACCTTGAAGTCGGGGTGCTGATCCAGCAGCCGGGCCATGTCTTCGGGTGTGAGCGGCTGGGCGGCGTCGGCCACAGCGGGCGGGGCGTTGCGCCCCTGCGGCGGCTCGAATTCGAAGCTGAGTTGGCTCATGAAGAAAGGCCACTCATCGGGCCGCGGGCCATGAAAAACCCACGCAAGTCATTGAGGTGGCGCGGCTGGCGGGGATCGAACCCACGACCCTTGGCTTCGGAGGCCAATACTCTATCCACTGAGCTACAGCCGCGCATGCTTGGAAAGCCCGCCATTGTCTCACATGCGCCCGGCGGCACCGGCTCACCGCCTCCGCGCCGCGCCACCGGCACAAGACCCGCATGCGAGGCCCGATTGCCTGTATTTTTTGTATCTTTATTACTGTGCAAACCATTGCACCAGTCGGGTTTTCCCGAGGCGGATATTTGTTGTTTTTAAGCAGTTACGTAACAGTTACGGGGCATTTCTTCAGGGTTTCTACCGAATGCAACCGTTTGCATCAATGGTCGAATTCGGTGGCTTTCCCGACCGGTGTTGTACGTTCAAACATGAAACATCGGTACAGGAGAGAGTGGTTCACAACATTCACACTCCGGAGTACCTCATGCAACAGAGCTTCAAACTTGCGGCCGCCGCCGCCCTTTGCGCCACCGCTTTCGCCGCCCATGCCGACATGACCATGGACGCCAACCTGGAACTGGACACCACCTACCAGAACAAGGTGGAAGACGCTTCCAACGCCCGCGACAGCGACCTGAACATGGGCGGCCGCGTGGAGTTCAACGTGGGCGGCAAGGCCACCAACGGCGACGCCTTCGTGCAAGCCCGTGCCAGCCTGCTGATCAAGAAGGACGGCGACACCGCCACCGATGACATGTGGGTCCAGTTCGGCAACGCCGCCGGCGACGTGAAGATGGGCCGCTTCGAAGCCATGGACCTGTTCCCCCTGGGCAAGGACACCCTGGTCGAGAACAGCGGCTACGGCGGCTACCGCGCCAACCGCCTGCGCGGCCGTTTCGGCAAGGACACGGTGCACATCGCCCCCGGCTTCAACGCCGGCCCGGCACGCATCGAAGTCGGCCTGGTCTACAGCAAGGAAGCCGGTGAGGCCCGCGGTGTCCGCCCGGCCGTGAGCTTCGGCTCCGGCCCGGTGACCGTGCGTGTGGGTGTCGAGTCCGTCAAGGTGGTCGGCGGCACCGAGAGCACCAACGGCGCCGGCGTGTCCCTGGGCTACGCGCTGTCTTCGGACAGCAGCATGAACGTGAACTTCGCCAAGATGGAAGACGACAAGTCCGTCGGCCTGAACGGCACCTTCGGTCCGGCCGGTTTCGGCCTGATCCTGGACAAGGGCGCCAACGGCGCGAAGAACAACACCTTCTACGCCGCCTACTCGCTGCCGCTGTTCGGCGTCAAGGGCGCGACCATCACGCCAGCCCTGAGCTTTGCCAAGGGCGGCTCCGGCACCAAGGGCCAGACCGCGGCCCGCGTGCGCATCAATTACGCGTTTTGATCGGGGGTTCCCGATCTTTCCGGGGTGAGAGATCCTGAAAGGGTGACCGATCCCATTTCCTCTCGGCAATCAGAGTTGGCCCGGGCGTCGCAAGGCTCCCGGGCTTTTTTTCCGCTTCACCCGCCCGATCGTTATCGGGTGAAATAATCTGCCGATGCCTCGCAAGCCAGCCGCCCCCGCCCCCGACGATTCCGCGCCCTCTGCACAGGCACCCGCCCGGGGCCGCAAGCGCATGCAGATGGCCGACATCGCCCGCCTGGCCGGTGTGTCGGCGTCCACCGTCTCGCGTGCCCTCAGCGGCAGCCCGCTGATTCCGCAAGCCACCCGCGAGCGCATCACCGAACTGGCCAATTCCCTGGGCTACCGCGTCAACGTCGGCGCGGCCAACCTGCGCAAGCGCGGGGTGCAGACCATCGGCGTCGTCATCCTGGGCGACAGCATGCAGATGATCTCGGACCCGTTCCTGCTGAGCATCCTCGGCTCGGTGGCCGACACCCTGGACGAGCGGGGCATGAGCCTGCTGCTGACGCGCCTGAAGGCCGACCGCCAGCACGTGCTGTCGGACCTGGTCGAGAGCGGCCAGGTCGGCGGCCTGATCGTCATCGGCCAGCTGACGCTGCACGACTACCTCAACGAACTGACGCGCAACGGCTTCCCGATGGTGGTCTGGGGCGCGCCCCTGCCCGATGCGCTGTACCCGGTGGTCGGCGGCGACAACGCCATGGGCGGCTACCTGGCCACGCGCCACCTGATCGAAAAGGGTTGCCGCCGGATCGCCTTCTTCGGCGACATCACCCACCCCGAGGCCGGCCAGCGGTACCTGGGTTACACCCGTGCGCTGGACGAGGCCGGCATCGCCATGGACCCCCGCCTGCTGCAGTCCTTCCTGTTCGGCGACTCGCGCATCCGCGAGGTGATCGACGGCTGGCTCAACCAGGCCACCCCCTTCGACGCCATCTTTGCCTCCAGCGACGTCACGGCCATCTCGCTCATGGGCTCGCTCAACGAGCGCGGCATCACCGTGCCGGCCGACGTCAAGCTCGTCGGTTACGACGACATCGCGCTGGCCGAGCACGTGCACCCCACCCTGACCACCATCCGCCAGCCCACCGGACAGGCCGGCCGCGCGCTGGTGGACCTGCTGTTCGAGGCCCTGGCCGGCCAGCCTCGGCGCTCCATCGTCCTGCCCGCCTCGCTCATCGTGCGCGAGAGCAGCGCCTGAAGAGGTGTATGGCCCCCACGCTCCGCCGCTGACGCGGGTCGCTGCCCCCCGAGGGGGCTGATCCGGCTGGGGACGGCCCGGCGCCGGATCGCTCGTGCCCCCACGCTCCGCCGCTGCGCGGCTGTTTTCGTAACCCGCTTGTTCCACGTACCTAGGGCAAACCCCATAATGCAATCGATTGCATTGGTGATGTAATTTTGTGACGGTCAGGCGTGCTGACCGGTTCCGGCCAGTCGCTTCACGACGGCCGACACGAAAGGTTTCTACCCATGGCGCAGTCCGGCTTGCGTTTGCGAGGCATCAAAAAAAGTTACGGGCGCGTGGACGTCATCCACGGTGTCGACCTGGACATCCAGCCCGGGGAATTCGCGGTATTCGTCGGCCCTTCGGGCTGTGGCAAGACCACGCTGCTGCGCATGATCGCCGGCCTGGAGGACATCTCCGGCGGCGAACTGTCCATCGGCGAGCAGGTCGTCAACGATCTGCCGCCCAGCGAACGCGGTGTCGCGATGGTGTTCCAGAGTTACGCGCTCTACCCGCACAAGACGGTCTACGACAACATGGCCTTCGGCCTGAAGATCGCCAGGCTGCCCAAGGACGAGATCGACCGCCGGGTGCGCGAGGCGGCCGGCATCCTGCAGCTCACCGACTACCTGCAGCGCCTGCCCAAGGCGCTCTCGGGCGGTCAGCGCCAGCGCGTGGCCATCGGCCGCGCCATCGTGCGCAACCCCAAGGTGTTCCTGTTCGACGAGCCACTGTCCAACCTGGACGCCGCCCTGCGCACCAAGATGCGGGTGGAACTGGCGACCCTGCACCGCCGTCTGGGCGCGACCATGGTCTACGTGACGCACGACCAGGTCGAGGCCATGACCCTGGCCGACAAGATCGTGGTGCTCAACAAGGGCCGCATCGAACAGGTGGGCGCGCCGCTGGAGCTCTACCACCGCCCGGCCACGCGCTTCGTGGCCGGCTTCATCGGCTCGCCGCAGATGAACTTCATCGAAGGCGCCTACGCCCAGGCGCTGGGCGCGCACTGCGTGGGCGTGCGGCCTGAGCACCTGCACCTGGCGGCCGACGGCCCCATCGAAGGCACGCTGCGCCACGCCGAGCAGCTGGGCAACGAGACCTTCGCCTACATCGACGCCGGTGCGCTGGGCGAGCTCACGGCGCGCGTCGACGGCTCGGTGGCGGTGCGGCCGGGCGAGACGCTGCGCCTGGGCCACCGCAGCGAGCACCTCTACCGCTTCGACGCCGCCGGCCTGCGGCTCTGACCTCACCCCCGTTTTCACCCCGCTTTGCGGATGGGCCGCGAAGCTTCACTCTGGAGACAAGCACGATGTTCAAAACCACCACGATCGCCGGCGCCGCCGCGCTGGCGCTGGGCACACTGGGCGCCACCGCCCACGCCGCCGACTACAAGGGCCCCGACCTCAAGGGCGAGACGATCACCGTCACCTGCCCCTGGACGGGCGCGGAGGAAGGCTTCTTCAAGAAGGTGGTCGCGAACTTCGAGAAGGCCACCGGTGCGACGGTGAAGCACTCGTGCTCGCAGAGCTCCGAGCAGCAGATCGTGATCGACATCAAGGCCGGTTCGCCGTCCAACATCTCGGTGTTCCCGCAGCCGGGCCTGGCCGCCAACATGGCCGCCATCGGTGGCCTGGTGCCGCTGGGCGACAAGGCGCGCGACTGGGTCAAGACCAACTACGCCGCGGGCAGCTCCTGGGCCGACCTGGGCACCTACAAGGGCAAGGACGGCAAGAGCAACTTCTACGGCCTGTTCTTCAACGTCAACGTCAAGAGCCTGGTCTGGTACATCCCCGAGAACTTCAAGGAGAAGGGCTACAAGGTGCCCAAGTCCATGGAGGAGCTGCAGGACCTGACCAAGAAGATCGCCGCCGACGGTGGCAAGCCCTGGTGCATCGGCCTGGGTTCGGACGCCGCCACCGGCTGGCCCGCGACCGACTGGGTCGAGGACATGATGCTGCGCACCCAGAGCCCGCAGGTCTACGACGACTGGACCAGCAACAAGATGAAGTTCAACGACAAGCGCGTCGTCGAGGCCATCGAGGCCTACGGCTGGTTCGCCCGCAACGACGCCTACGTGGACGGCGGCGCCAAGGCCGTGGCCACGGTGAGCTTCAAGGACAGCCCCAAGGGTATGTTCGGCTCGCCGCCCAAGTGCTACATGCACCGCCAGGCCTCGTTCATCCCGGCCTTCTTCCCCGAGGGCAAGGCGGCCGACGCCGACTTCTTCTACTTCCCGGCCTACAAGTCCAAGAACCTGGGCAACCCGGTGCTGGGCGGCGGCACGATCATGACGATCACCAAGGACAGCAAGGGCGCCCGCGCCTTCATGGAGTACCTGCAGCACCCGCAGGCCCACGAGATCTGGATGGCCGAGGACGGCTTCCTGACCCCGCACAAGGGCACGGACCTGGCCAAGTACAAGACCAAGGCGCAGCGCAAGCAGGGCGAGATCCTGCTGAACGCGACCACCTTCCGCTTTGACGGCTCCGACCTGATGCCCGGCGCCGTCGGTGCCGGCAGCTTCTGGAAGGGCATGGTCGACTACTCGGGCGGCAAGTCGGCCCAGGCCGTGGCCGACGACATCCAGAAGAGCTGGGACGCGTTGAAGTGACCCCCTGAGCAGAACAGACACGGACGGACCACCATGACCGACTCCATCTTCCAGACCTTGTTGGCCGTGGCGGTCAGCGTCGGTGTCTGCCTGCTGTACTTCGCGGGCAGCAACTGGCTGCTCGACAACGTGCTGGCGCGGCCGTCCATGCCGCGCCAGCGCCGCGAACGGCTGCGCGCGGGCGTGCGGCCCTGGCTGTTCATCGCGCCGGCCTTGCTGCTGCTGGGCGTGTACCTGGTTTACCCGTTCTTCGAGACCCTGCGCCTGAGCTTCATGGACGCCACCGGCGAGGGCTTCGTCGGCCTGTCCAACTACGCCTGGGTGTTCACCGACGAGAACTTCCTCATCACCATCCGCAACAACTTCCTGTGGCTGCTGGTGGTGCCGGCCGCGGCCACCGCGCTGGGCCTGATCGTCGCCGTGCTGGCCGACCGCGTCTGGTGGGGCAACGCCGCCAAGACCCTGGTCTTCATGCCGATGGCGATCAGCTTCGTCGGCGCCAGCGTGATCTGGAAATTCGTCTACGACTTCCGCGGCCCCGAGAACGACCAGATCGGCATCCTGAACGCCATCGTGCAGGGCATGGGCCTGGAACCCCAGGCCTGGGTGACGCTGCCGTTCTGGAACAACTTCTTCCTGATGGCGATCCTGATCTGGATCCAGACCGGCTTCGCCATGGTCATCCTCTCCGCCGCGCTGCGTGGCGTGCCCAACGACACCATCGAGGCGGCGCGCATCGACGGCGCCACCGAGCTGCAGATCTTTTTTGAAATCATGATCCCGCAGGTGATGTCCACCATCCTCGTGGTCTGGACCACCATCACCATCACCGTGCTCAAGGTGTTCGACATCGTCATGGCCATGACCGGTGGCCAGTGGGACACCTCGGTGCTGGCCAACCTGATGTACGACTGGATGTTCCGCGGCGGCGGCGACTACGGCCGCAGCTCCACCCTGGCCATGGTGCTCATGCTCGCCGTGATCCCGGTGATGGCCTTCAACATCCGCCGCTTCCGTGCCGAGGAGGCCCAGCGATGAAACTCAAACTCTCTCCCACCGCGCTGGCGGCCCACGCGCTGCTGCTGGTCATCGTGCTGGCCTGGGTGCTGCCCACCTTCGGCCTGCTGGTCTCCAGCTTCCGCGACCGCGAACAGATCGTCAGCAGCGGCTGGTGGACCGCGCTGTCGACCCAGACCCGCCCCGACATGCGCCGCACCGCGGGCGAGCAGAGCGTGGTGAAGGACGGCGACAAGTTTGTCATCGCCGGGCGCCTGTTCCCCGAGGGCAACGCCACGCGCCTGCAGCGCTTCTCGATGAAATCGTCCAACCCCGGCGAGCACCCGGTGGGCACCACGGTGGAGCTGGGCGACGCGCAGATCTTCGACGACGAAGACGGACAACCCGACGGCACGGTCACCGTGGCCGCCGACGGCCAGTACCGGCTGGTGCTCAACCAGCCGTATGAGAGCGAGCGCGGCGTGCGCATCTTCTACGTGGCCGAGACGCCGCCGAGCTTCACCGCCACCAACTACCAGAAGGTGGTCGACTCCGAGGGCGTGGGCAACGCCTTCCTCAACACCTTCAAGGTCACCATCCCCGCCACCTTCATCCCGATCCTGATCGCGGCCTTCGCGGCCTACGCGTTCAGCTGGATGGAGTTCCCCGGCCGGCGCTGGCTGTTCGTGGTGGTGGTGGGCCTGCTGGTGGTGCCGCTGCAGATGTCGCTGATCCCGCTGCTGCGGCTCTACAACGACGTGGGCGAGAGCATGGGCGTGGCGTCCAAGTCCTATCTGGGCGTGTGGCTGGCGCACTCGGCCTTCGGCCTGCCGCTGGCGATCTACCTGCTGCGCAACTACATCGCCTCGCTGCCGCGCGACATCATCGAAAGCGCGCGCATGGACGGCGCCACGCACTTCCAGATCTTCACCAGCATCGTGCTGCCGCTGTCGGTGCCGGCGCTGGCGAGCTTCGCGATCTTCCAGTTCCTCTGGGTCTGGAACGACTTCCTCGTGGCCCTGGTGTTCCTGGGCAAGTCGCCCGACCAGGTGGTGCTGACCATCAAGCTCAACGACCTGCTGGGTTCGCGCGGCGAGAGCTGGGAAATCCTGACCGCCAGTGCTTTCGTCTCCATCGCGGTGCCCGTGGCCGTGTTCTTCTCGCTGCAACGCTTCTTCGTGCGCGGCCTGCTCTCAGGCTCCGTCAAATAACCCATGACCGATTCCCTCCAGTTTCCCCCTTCGTTCGAATGGGGCTGTGCCACCGCTGCCTTCCAGATCGAGGGCGGCGCCCTCGAAGGCGGCAAGCTCCCCAGCATCTGGGACGACTTCTGCGCCCAGCCCGGCCGCATCAAGGATGCCAGCGACGGCCTGGTGGCCTGCGACCACTTCCACCGTTTCCGCGAGGACGTGGCGCTGATGGCCGATCTCGGGTTCCGGCACTACCGCTTCTCCATCGCCTGGACCCGCGTGGTGCGCGAGGACGGCAGCCCCAACCCCGAAGGGCTGGACTTCTACCGCCGCCTGCTCGACGCCCTGCACGACAAGGGCATCACGCCCAACGCCACGCTGTTCCACTGGGACCTGCCGGCGCAGCTGCAGCGCGCGCACGGCGGCTGGCTGCACCGCGACACCGCCCAGCGCTTCGCCGAGTACGCACAGATCGTGGCCCGCGAGCTGGGCGACCGGCTGCCGCGCGTGGCCACGCTCAACGAACCCTGGTGCAGCGCCTTCCTGGGCCACGACCTCGGCGTGTTCGCGCCCGGCGTGCAGGACCGGTCCTCGTCGCTGCTGGTGGCGCACCACCTCATGCTGGCGCACGGCCTGGGCCTGCAGGCCTGGCGCAGCGTGCGCAGCGACACGCAGCTGGGCATCGTGCTCAACCCCGAGCTGTGCGACCCGGCCAGCGACGCACCGGCCGACATCACTGCGGCGCGCCTGGCGGAGCTGGAGCGCAACGATGTGTTCCTCAACCCGCTGTTCGGCCGCGAGTGGCCGGCCGAGATGATCGAGCAGATCGGCGCGCTCGCCGACCAGCGCCGCCCCGGTGACCTGGCCATCTGCGCCCAGCCGCTGGACTTCATCGGCCTGAACTACTACACCCGCTCCATCGCGCAGGCGCCGCAGAGCGCCGACGAGCAGCGCCGCGGCTACCGCTTCGTGCCGCCCGACCCGCAGCGCCCCGACCTCACCCACATCGGCTGGGAGATCTACCCGCAAGGCCTGGAGCGCGTGACGCGCAATCTGCTCGCACAGTGGCCGCTGCCACCGGTGTGGATCACCGAGAACGGCGCGGCCGACAACACGCCGGTGGCCGATGGCGCTTGCGACGACCACCTGCGCCTGGGCTACCTGCAATCGCACCTCACCCAGCTCTCCCAGATGGTGGCCAGCGGCCTGGACATCCGCGGTTACTACGTCTGGAGCCTGCTCGACAACTTCGAGTGGGCGCACGGCTACACCCAGCGTTTCGGCGTCGTACACGTCGACTACTCCACCCAGCAGCGCACGGCCAAGGCCAGCGCGCGCTGGCTCCAGCAACTGATTTCCTCCTCGCAGACATGAGCAACAAGGCACCCAACAACGGCTGGTGGCGCGGCGGCGTCATCTACCAGATCTACCCGCGCAGCTTCCAGGACTCCAACGGCGACGGCATCGGCGACCTGCCGGGCATCACGCAGCGGCTGGACCACATCGCGGCACTGGGCGCCGACGGCATCTGGATCTCGCCCTTCTTCAAGAGCCCGATGAAGGACTTCGGCTACGACGTCAGCGACTACAACGACGTCGACCCGATGTTCGGCACGCTGGACGACTTCCGCGCGCTGGTGGCGCGCGCCCACGCGCTCGGCCTGAAGGTCATGATCGACCAGGTGCTCTCGCACTGCAGCGACCAGCACCCTTGGTTCGTGGAAAGCCGCAGCAGCCGCGACAACCCCAAGGCCGACTGGTTCGTCTGGGCCGACCCCAGGGACGACGGCAACCCGCCCAACAACTGGCTCTCGATCTTCGGCGGCAGCGCCTGGCAGTGGGACACGCGCCGCTGCCAGTACTACCTGCACAACTTCCTGACCAGCCAGCCCGACCTGAACTTCCACCACCCCGCCGTGCAGGACGCGCTGCTGGACACAGTGAAGTTCTGGCTCGACCTGGGCGTGGATGGCTACCGGCTGGACACGGTCAACTTCTTCTTCCACGACGCCCAGCTGCGCGACAACCCCGGCCGCGGCGCACCGGACCGCAGCAACCCCGACCCGGCGGTCAACCCCTTCAACCCCTACGGCTGGCAGCGCCACGTCTACGACAAGAGCCGGCCGGAGAACCTGCCCTTCCTGCAGCGCCTGCGCGCCCTGCTCGACCAGTACCCCGACACCACCATGGTGGGCGAGATCGGCGACGACGACGGCCTGGCCCGCGTGGCCGAGTACACCGCCGGCGGCGACAAGCTGCACATGGCCTACTGCTTCGACCTGCTGGGCGAGGCGCACGACGCGCCCTTCCTGCACGGCTTCCTGACCCGCTTCAACACCATCGTGGGCGACGGCTGGCCCTGCTGGGCGCTGTCCAACCACGACGTGGTGCGCTCGGCCACGCGCTGGGGCGGACCGAACCCCGACCCGCGCCTGCTGCGCCTGGCCGCCGCCTTCCAGGCCAGCCTGCGCGGCACGGTCTGCCTCTACCAGGGTGAAGAGTTGGGCCTGCCAGAGGCCGAGCTGCGCTACGAGGACCTGCAGGACCCCTACGGCATCACCATGTGGCCCGAGTTCAAGGGCCGCGACGGCTGCCGCACGCCCATGCCGTGGTCCGGCGACGCGCCGCATGCCGGCTTCACCACCGGCGACAGGCCCTGGCTGCCCGTGGCCGAGGCGCATCGCGCGCTGGCGGTGGACCGCCAGGCCGGCGCGCCGGACTCGATGCTCTCGTTCTTCACCCACCTGCTGCACTGGCGCCGCCAGCAGGTCGCCCTGCGCGAAGGCCGCCTCACCCTGCTGCCCGCGCATCCGCAGGTGCTGGCCTTCATCCGGCAACACGACACCCAGACGCTGCTGTGCGTCTTCAACTTCAGCGATCAGGTGGCCAAGCTGGCGCTGCCCGAGGACTGGCGCAGCGCCACGGTGCTCGACGGCAGCGGCCTGCCGGGCGCCCGGCTGGAAGGCGACTGCGTGCGCTGCGAACCCTACGGGGGCCTGTTCCTGCACCGCACCTGACCCGCGGGACAGGCTCCCGAGTTGGGCGACACTGGCGGCTGTGGCCGGCCATCACCGGCCGGAACGCCATTGCCATCCCCTCAGGAGCCCCCATGAGCATCCAGACTGTCGCCACCACCCCGTTTGCCGGCCAGCTGCCGGGCACCTCCGGCCTGCGCAAGAAGGTCACCGTGTTCCAGCAGCCGCACTACCTGGAGAACTTCGTCCAGGCCCTGTTCGACGTGCTGCACGGCGACGCGCCGGCCGCGGGCCAGACCCTGGTGCTCGGCGGCGACGGGCGTTTCCACAACCGGGCGGCGGTGCAGACCATCCTGAAGATGGCGGCCGCGCGCGGCTACGGCCGGGTGCTGGTCGGCCAGGGCGGCATCCTGTCCACGCCGGCCACCAGCGCCGTCATCCGCCGCCGGGGCGCCAGCGGCGGCATCATCCTCTCGGCCAGCCACAACCCCGGCGGCCCCGACGGCGACTTCGGCATCAAATACAACGCCACCAACGGCGGCCCAGCGCCCGAGAAGCTGACCCAGGCGATCTACGAACGCACGCAGACGCTCGGTCAGTACCGCCTGAGCGACGCCCCCGACATCCCGCTCGACGCCCTGGGCACGCACATGATGGAAGGCATGGCGATCGAGGTGATCGACCCCGTCGCCGACTACGCCGCGGTGCAGCGGGAGCTGTTCGATTTCGGCGCCATCCGCCGCCTGTTTGCCAGCGGTTTCCGCCTGCGCTACGACGCCATGTGGGCGGTCGGCGGGCCGTATGCCAAGGCCATCATCGAGGGCGAGCTCGGCGCCCCGGCCGGCACCGTGGTCAACGCCGAACCGAAGGAGGATTTCGGCGGTTTGCACCCCGACCCCAACCCGGCCTACGCCGACGACCTGATCGCCCACCTGATGGCGCCCGACGCGCCCGACATGGGGGCGGCCTCCGACGGCGACGCCGATCGCAACATGATCCTCGGCCGCGGCTTCATCGTCTCACCGTCGGACAGCCTGGCCGTGCTCACCGCGTACGCCACCAAGGTGCCGGGCTACGCCAGCGGCCTTGCCGGCGTGGCGCGTTCCATGCCTACCTCCACCGCCGCCGACCGGGTGGCGAAGGCGCTGGGCATCGCCTGCTACGAAACGCCCACGGGCTGGAAGTTCTTCGGCAACCTGCTGGACGCCGGCAAGGCCACGCTCTGCGGTGAAGAGAGCTACGGCACCGGCTCCAACCACGTGCGCGAGAAGGACGGCCTCTGGGCGGTGCTGTTCTGGCTCAACCTGGTGGCGACCACCGGCCAGTCGGTCGAGCAGCTGGTGCGCGGGCTGTGGACCGAACACGGCCGCTGCGTCTACTCGCGGCACGACTACGACGGCATCCCCACCGAACAGGCCAACGCGCTGATGGCCGAACTGCGCGCGCAGCTGCCGACGCTGGCCGGCCAGACCTTCGATGGGCATCGTCTGTCGCCGGGCCGCCCCAAGACAGACGGCGCCCCCTCGGGGGGCAGCGAACCTCGCGAAGCGGGGAGCGTGGGGGTGACCATTTCGTGGGCCGACGACTTCGCCTACACCGACCCGGTGGACGGCTCGGTCAGCCAGAAACAGGGCGTGCGCGTGGTGCTGGAAGACTCCTCGCGCGTCGTGTTCCGCCTCTCGGGCACCGGCACCGAAGGCGCGACGCTGCGCGTCTACCTGGAACGCCACGAACCCGACGCGTCGCGCCACGACGTGCCCGCGCAGGAGGCGCTGGCGCCGCTGGTCGCACTCGCCCGCACCCTGGCCCGCATCGAACACCACACCGGCATGGCGCAACCCACCGTCATGACCTGATCCCCTGCCCCAGCGGGGCCGCCAGGCAGCGGGCCGTCAGGGTCGGCTGGCTATAATTCGCGGCTATTTGCCCTGTGCAGGGGCCCCACCCCCAACAGACCGACTCGCCATCCGAGGAACCCATGAGCGACCACGCGCACGACTCCCACACCGGCCCGATCAAAACCCCCGCCCAGTTGCTCTGGACGTCGTTCTTTTTCTTCGTGGCACCCGTTTTCGTCATCATCGGCCTGGTGTACTACGTCACCTCGGACACCAAGCCGGCCGCCGGCGCGGTCGACCCCGAGCTGGCCACGGCCATGCGCATCCAGAAGATCGGCTCGGTCGAGCTGCGCGACGCCAACCGTCCGCTGGCCACTGGCGAAGCGGTCTACACCGCCCAGTGCTCGGCCTGCCATGCCACCGGCGCCGCCGGTGCTCCCAAGTTCGGCGACGCCGCCGCCTGGGCCCCCCGCATCGCCACCGGTTATGAGGCCCTGCTGAACTCGGCCCTCAAGGGCAAGAATGCCATGGGTGCCCAGGGTGGTGGCGCGTTCAGCGACGTCGAGATCGGTCGCGCCGTGGTCCACCTGGCGAATGCCGCCGGCGGCAAGTTCGCCGAGCCGCAGGCCCCGGCAGCAGCCGACGCCGCGGCTGCTCCGGCCGCTGAAGCCGCTCCCACGGCTGCGCCCGCTGCCGCCCCGGTGGCCGCCGCGCCCGCTGCTGCGGCCGTGCCTGTCGCCGGTGCTGGCGAGGCTCTGTACAAGCAGGCTTGCTCGGTCTGCCACGCCGCCGGTGTGGCCGGTGCGCCCAAGTTCGGCGACAAGGCCGCCTGGTCGGCCCGCGTCGGCCTGGGTCTGGACGGTCTGACCACCAGCGCCATCAAGGGCAAGAACGCCATGCCGCCCAAGGGCGGTTCCACCGCCTCCGACGCCGACATCAAGGCCGCCGTCGAGTACATGCTGGCCGCTGTCAAGTAAGACGCAGCGCCCCACGAACAAGCCGGTCACTTGACCGGCTTTTTTGTTGCCCGCGCCGTGCTCAGGCCCAGGGGCCCGGCCCCAGGGCGCGCTGCGGGCTCCTCACGAACGCCCAGCGCTGCGGCATGCTGTCCGCCGCCACCGGCTCGGGCTGCCAGAGACCCTGCTCCACCTGGTCGGCGGCCTGCGCCATGTCGCTGGTGTGCACGAGGCCCAGGCCGAGGGCGGTCACGAGGTACAGGCGCCCGGCCTCGTCCAGCAGGGCGCGCTCCACGGCGCCGGCCGGCGCACCGGTGTGGGCCAGCACCGAGCCGTCGGGCTGCAGGCGCCAGATCCAGGGTGTGGCTTCGAGTTCCACATAGACCCGCTGCGGTCCGTTCTGGAAAAACCACCGGCCCTGTTCGTCGGGCATGTAGTTGCGGCCGATGAAGGCGATCAGCTTGTCGTGCAGCAGGCGCGAGCCCTTGACCGGCGCCACGCCTTCGCTTGGTTCAGCGGCGAAGGGGCCGGCGCGCTGGCAGCGGTCGTCGCGCATGTACCAGTCGCCACGCGCGTCCAGCCCCAGCCAGCCATGGCAGTCGGGCACGTTGGGCCATTTGGCGAGCGCGGCCTTGACGATGTCGTCCACGGGGTGTCCTCAGCGGTGGGCCAGCAGCCAGTGACCGACCGCCGCCGGCATGGCCATCACGTGGCCGGGCAGGCCCAGGGGCGGCAGGGACACGGGAAATCCCACGTGCCCGCCCTGCGCCGGCTGCCAGAGCGTGACCTGGGGACCGGCCTGGCGCGGTGTGGGCAGGGAGTCGGCGGGCACGAAAGGGTCGTTGAGCGCATTGAGCGCCAGCGCCGGCACGCGGATGTCGCTGAGCACCGGCTTGGCCGACGCGCGGGCCCAGTAGTCGTCGGTGTCGCGAAAGCCGTGCAGCGGTGCGGTGAAGAGGTTGTCGAACTGGTAGAGGTCGCTCGCGGCCAGCAGCGCCTCGCGGTCGAACAGGCCCGGGTGCTGCTCCAGCTTCTTCAGCGCCTTGGGCACCATGGTGGAGAGGAACATGCGGGTGTAGACCAGCCGGTTGAAGCCGCGCCCGATGGCGTGACCGCCCGCGGCCAGATCCAGCGGCGAACAGACGGCGGCCACCGCCCGCACCGTGCGCCCGGCCTCGGTGCCCATCTCGCCGGCCCAGCGCAGCAGCGCGTTGCCCCCCAGGGACACCCCGGCCGCCAGCAGCGGGCGCCCCGGGTGTGTGGTGGCGAAGCGGCGGAGCATCCAGTCGATTTCCTGGAAATCGCCCGAGTGGTAGGCGCGCGGTGCCAGGTTCAGCTCGCCCGAGCAGCCCCGGAAGTGCGGCACGGCCAGCACCAGGCCTTCGCGGGCTGCGAAGTCGGCAAAGGCCACCGCGTACTGGCTGGCCGAGGAGCCCTCCAGCCCGTGGAACAGCACCAGCAGAGGCGCATCCGGCGACGCCGCGTGGGTGGTGGTGTCCACGTCGACGAAGTCGCCGTCGGGGGTCTGCCAGCGTTCCCGCCGCCATTGCGGGGCGGCACCCGCATGGCGCCGCGCAAACAGCGCTGCCCACAGGGTCTGGGCGTTGCCACCCGGCAGCCACCAGGGAGCCGTGTAGTCGAAAGCTGGGGCCGCCATGCTCAGTGCAGCACCGGCGGCGTGCTCAGGGCGTCCGCCGGCTCGTTGCGACTGCCCGGGCTGGCGTGGTGGGCCACCATGCGCCAGCCGTGCACGGTCTTGGCATACACGTTGGTGGCCAGCACCCAGGCGTGTGCCGGTCCGTCGTCGCTCATCACCTCGATGCGTTCGATCACGCTGTGCACGCTGCAGCCACCGGCGTCGATGCGGCGCGCCCGCTCGGGTTGCACGCGCACGCCGCCATTGGCCAGCAGGGCCTCGAACGCCGCCCGGACGGCAGAGTGGCCGACCAGGCGCTGTCCGCCCGGGTGCACGCAGACGATGTCCTCTTCATCGGCCCAGCAGGCCATCAGGCGCTCCAGGTCGCCCTGGTGCAGGGCCTCGTAGAAAGCGGCTTCGGTGTCGTCCGCGGTGCCGGGGGAGAACTTGGGGCGGGGCATGGAGGGTGCAGGGACGTGGTCAGAGACTCAAATGCGGGCACTATGATAGGTCTTTGCCCCGCAGGAGTGACCATGAAGCGCCGTCTGTCCCTCGCCTCCCTCGTGCTCGCCGCCACCCTCGCACTGTCCGGCTGCGGATACAACGAGTTCCAGAGCCTGGACGAACAGAGCAAGTCGGCCTGGGCCGAGGTGCTCAACCAGTACCAGCGCCGCGCCGACCTCATTCCCAACATCGTCGCCACCGTCAAGGGCGAGGCGAACTTCGAGCAGGAGACGCTGACCAAGGTGGTCGAGGCGCGCGCCAAGGCCACGTCGATCCAGGTCACGCCCGAGATGCTCAGCGACCCCGAGGCCATGGCGAAGTTCCAGGCCGCGCAGGGTGAACTGGGCAGCGCGCTCAGCCGCCTGATGGTGGTGGTCGAGCAGTACCCCAACCTCAAGGCCAACCAGGGCTTTTCCGATCTGCGCGTGCAGCTCGAAGGCACGGAGAACCGCATCACCGTGGCGCGCAACCGCTACATCGAAGCGGTCCAGTCCTACAACGTGCTGACCCGCAGCTTCCCGACCAACCTCACCGCCATGGTCTTTGGCTACAAGACCAAGGAGGGCTTCCAGGTCGAGAACGAGGCCGCCATCAGCGCGCCGCCCAAGGTCGACTTCAACAAGCCATGACGCTGCGCCGGGTCCGCGCGCTCGGCCTGGGCGTGCTCTGGCTAATGTGGGGGGCGCTGGCCTGGGCACAGGCCGTGCTGCCCGTGCCCGAGCTGCGCAGCCGCGTGATCGACCAGACCGGTACGCTTGACCCCGCCCAGCAGACCGCGCTTGAGTCCCGGCTGGCCACTTTCGAGACCCAGCGCGGCACCCAGATCGTGGTGGTGCTGGTGCCCACCACGCAGCCCGAAGACATCGCCGACTACACCCAGCGGCTGGGCGATGCCTGGAAGCTCGGGCGACAGGACGTGGGCGACGGCGTACTGTTCGTGGTGGCCAAGAACGACCGGCGGGTGCGCATCGCCACCAGCAAGACGCTGGAGGGGGCGATTCCCGACCTGGTGGCCCGCCGCATCATCGACCAGGCGGTCACGCCCGCCTTCCGCCGCAACGACTTCGCGGGCGGCATCGAAGCCGGCATCGACCAGATCATGGTCCGCCTGTCCGGCGAGAACCTGCCCCTGCCCGAGGCCGGGGGTGGCGCTGAAGAGACGGGCTTCGCGCCCATGGACCTGCTGATCTTCCTGGTCTTTGCAGTGCCGATGTTCTCGGCCGTGCTGCGCAGCCTGTTCGGCAACAAGCTGGGCACCCTGCTCACCGGCGCGGGCGCGGGCGCCATCGCCTGGGTGCTCACTGCGGTGGTCTGGATCGCCGTGGGCGCCGGCCTGCTCGCCATGCTCGCCGCGCTGTTCCTCCAGATGCTGCCGTCCATGCCATCGTCAGGGCGCGGGCGACGCGGTGGCGACTGGGGCGGCGGCGGTTTCGGCGGGGGCAGCCATGGTGGAGGATGGAGCGGCGGCGGAGGCTTCAGCTCGGGCGGTGGTGGCAACTTCGGTGGCGGCGGCGCCTCCGGCAGCTGGTGACGGCCATGAACAAGCTGTTTCGGATCCTCCGGCACCGCTGGCTGGACAGCCGCGATTCGCGCCGACTGATTCCCGACGACATGGCGCATCGGCTGTCCCGACGCATCACCGCCAGCGAGGCGCGCCACAGTGGCGAGATCCGCCTGTGCGTCGAGGCCGCCCTGCCGCTGTCCTACCTCTGGCGGCTCGGGAACGAGACCTCCGTTCGCGTGCTGGCGCGGGAACGGGCCGTGAGCTGGTTCGGCCGGCTGGGCGTCTGGGACACGCAGGACAACAACGGCGTGCTGATCTACCTGCTGCTGGCCGAACGGTCGATCGAACTGGTGGCCGACCGCGGTCTGAGTGCACGGGTCGACCAGGCGCGCTGGCAGGCCATGGTGGACCGGCTGGCCGGTCGGCTGCACCAGGGGGCCTTCGAAGACGGCCTGACCCAGGCCCTGGAGGAAGTGTCGGCGCTGCTGGTGGAGTTTTTTCCGGCCCAGGCCGGTGGGCCCAACCCCAACGAACTGCCCGATCTGGTGGTTCGGGCCTGAGACTCAGCCTTCCCCGGAACTGCGGCCACCGCGACCGGTGCGGCTGTTCATCACCACCTGCAGCTCCTGCTGCAGGGCCTTGTTCATCTGAGCGAAGGTGCGCAGCTTGCGCGTGGTCTCGCGCAGGCGGTCGGCCATGCGTTTGGAGATCGCGAGCAAGAGGCGGGCCCCGACCGCCGGGTCGGCCTTGAGCAGGCGCCGCAATGCAGCCCGGGACAGCACGGCGGCCGCCACATCGGTGATGGCTGCGCAGGTGGCCGACCGTGGCGAGCCGTCCAGCACCCCCATTTCACCGATGAGATGCCCCGGACCGATCACGTTGACCACCATGCTGCCATCGGCGCCGGGCATCTCGCTCTCGACCGAAATGTCGCCTTCCAGGATCAGCATCATGTAGTCGTTGCCGCGCAGCTCCCCCTCGTGGATGAAGACCGTCCCCGCGGAAATCAGCTGCGGTTTCATGTAACCCACCACCCGCTTGGCATCGGCCAGCTTCAGGTCATCCAGGGCCGAAGGCGTGACGAGCAGGCGGGCGGCCACCTCTTGAGGCGGCAGGTCCGGTCGTTCGGAAATCGAGGACATGGGCATGGGCGTCCGGAATTCAGAGTGGAGATGATTTCACCAGCATCCCCGACAGGCCACAGGGCGACAAAAAAAAACCGGCTGATGCCGGTTTTCTTCATGAGGCGTCCGCGGGGCAGATCACTTTTTCTGACGGTACTTGCGCAGCGCCGCGATCTGCGCCGCCATGACCGCGAGCTCCGAGGTGGCTTTGGCCAGATCAATGTCGCTCTTGGCGTTCTTGACAGCCTCTTCGGCGGCCTTGCGGGCCTCGCTCGCCTTGGCCTCGTCCAGGTCGTGGCCGCGGATGGCGGTGTCCGACAGCACGGTCACGCAGTTGGGCTGCACTTCCAGAATGCCGCCGGCCACGAACACGAACTCTTCGCCGCCGTCGGCTTTTTCGATGCGCACGGCACCGGGCTTGATGCGCGTGATCAGCGGAATGTGGCCGGGCAGGATGCCCAGTTCACCCGCCTCACCCGGCAGGGCCACGAACTTGGCCTCGCCGGAGAAGATGGACTCTTCGGCGCTGACCACATCGACGTGGATGGTGCTCATATTGACTCCTGTGAAAAGGGAAAAGGTGGCTCGGTGGGCGGGCGCCGGCGGACGGCGCCCTGCGCCATCAGGCGACCTTCTTCGCCTTCTCGAAGGCCTCGTCGATGGTGCCGACCATGTAGAAGGCCTGCTCGGGCAGGTGGTCGCACTCACCGGCGGTGATCATCTTGAAGCCGCGGATGGTTTCGGACAGCGGCACGTACTTGCCGGGCGAGCCGGTGAACACCTCAGCGACGTGGAACGGCTGCGACAGGAAACGCTGGATCTTGCGGGCGCGGGCCACGGCCAGCTTGTCTTCCGGCGCCAGTTCGTCCATGCCCAGAATGGCGATGATGTCGCGCAGTTCCTTGTAGCGCTGCAGCGTGCCCTGCACGGCGCGGGCGGTTTCATAGTGGTCCTGACCCACGACCAGCGGGTCCAGCTGACGGCTGGTGGAGTCCAGCGGGTCCACGGCGGGGTAGATACCCAGCGCAGCGATGTCACGGGACAGCACCACGGTGGAGTCCAGGTGGGCGAAGGTCGTGGCGGGCGACGGGTCGGTCAAGTCATCGGCCGGCACGTACACGGCCTGGATGGAGGTGATCGAGCCGACCTTGGTGGACGTGATCCGCTCTTGCAGGCGGCCCATTTCTTCGGCCAGTGTCGGCTGGTAGCCCACGGCGGACGGCATGCGACCCAGCAGGGCGGACACTTCGGTACCGGCCAGGGTGTAGCGGTAGATGTTGTCCACGAAGAACAGCACGTCACGGCCTTCGTCACGGAAGGACTCGGCGATGGTCAGACCGGTCAGGGCCACGCGCAGACGGTTGCCCGGGGGCTCGTTCATCTGACCGTAGACCATGGCCACTTTCGATTCAGCCAGGTTCTCCAGGTTCACGACGCCGGAGTCGGCCATCTCGTGATAGAAGTCGTTGCCCTCACGGGTGCGCTCACCCACGCCAGCGAACACGGACAGACCGCTGTGCGCCTTGGCGATGTTGTTGATGAGCTCCATCATGTTCACGGTCTTGCCCACACCGGCACCACCGAACAGACCCACCTTGCCACCCTTGGCGAACGGGCAGACCAAGTCGATCACCTTGATGCCGGTTTCCAGCAGCTCTTGCGAGGGGGACAGTTCGTCGTAGGCCGGGGCCTTGCGGTGGATTGGAGCGGTCAGGCTCTGGTCGACCGGGCCGCGCTCGTCGATGGGCTGGCCCAGCACGTCCATGATGCGGCCCAGGGTGGCCTTGCCCACCGGCACGGTGATGTTGGCGTTGGTGTTGGTGACCACCATGCCGCGGCGCAGACCGTCGGACGAACCCAGTGCAATCGTGCGGACCACGCCGTCGCCGAGCTGCTGCTGGACTTCCAGCGTCAGTGCGGAACCTTCCATCTTCAGGGCGTCGTAAACGCGCGGCATCTGGTCGCGGGGGAATTCCACGTCCACGACGGCGCCGATGCACTGAACAATCTTGCCTTGTGCTTGAGACATGATGTGTACCTTTGAGTTTCTCTAGATTTCAGTTGAGCGCCGGGGTCAGACCGCCGCAGCGCCGGCCACGATTTCCGACAGCTCTTTCGTGATGCCGGCCTGGCGGGTCTTGTTGTAGACCAGCTTGAGTTCGCTGATGACGTTACCGGCGTTGTCGGTGGCAGCCTTCATGGCCACCATGCGGGCCGACTGCTCGGACGCCATGTTTTCCGCCACAGCTTGGTAGACCTGGGCTTCGATGTAGCGCAACAGCAGCTCGTCGATGACGGTGGCCGCGTCGGGTTCGTAGACGTAGTCCCAGTCACGACCCTTGTTGCCTTCCTGCAGGTCAGCGGCCGACAGAGGCAGCAGCTGCTCGATCACGGCTTCCTGCTTCATCGTGTTGATGAAGCGGGTGTAGCACACGTGAACCGAGTTGATGCGACCTTCGGTGTACGCGTCCAGCAGCACCTTCACCGGGCCGATCAGCTTGTCCAGGTGGGGGGTATCGCCCAGGCCGACGGCGCTGGAGACCACTTTCGCACCGATGCGGTTGAGGAAACCCAGGCCTTTGTTGCCGATGGCCACGGCTTCCGCGCCAACGCCCCGGCCCTGGAAGTCCTTGAGCTGGTTGGTCAGCGCGCGAAGCACGTTGGTGTTCATGCCACCGCACAGGCCCTTGTCGGTGGTCACGACGACAAAACCGGCGGTCTTGGCGTCGTTGGTCTCCATGAAGGGGTGCGTGTACTCGGGGTTGGCCTTGCTCAGGTTGCCAGCGATCTGGCGCACCTTTTCGGCGTAAGGCCGGGCCGCACGCATGCGGTCCTGCGCCTTGCGCATCTTGGAAGCGGCCACCATTTCCATGGCTTTGGTGATCTTCTTGGTGTTTTCCACCGATTTGATCTTGCCGCGAATTTCCTTGCCTGCTGCCATTGCTGCTCCTTAGCTCGTCAATGGACGGTTCAGTAGGTACCGGTCTTCTTGAAATCGGCGATGGCGGCGAGCAGCTGGGCTTCAGCGTCCTTGTCCATGGCCTTGTCGTTGTCGAGCTTGGCCACCAGCGCAGCGTGCTTGTCTTTCAGGAAAGCGTGCAGACCGCCTTCGAAGGCCAGCACCTTCTTGACATCGATGTCGTCCATGAAGCCCTTGTTCACCGCGAACAGCGAAGCGGCCATCAGGCTGATGGGCAGCGGGCTGTACTGGGCCTGCTTGAGCAGTTCGGTCACGCGGGCGCCGCGGTCCAGCTGCTTGCGGGTGGCTTCGTCCAGGTCGGAAGCGAACTGCGCAAACGCAGCCAGCTCGCGGTACTGGGCCAGGTCGGTACGGATACCGCCGGACAGCGACTTGATCAGCTTGGTCTGGGCTGCACCACCGACGCGCGACACCGAGATACCGGCGTTGATGGCGGGACGGATACCGGCGTTGAACAGGTTGGTTTCCAGGAAGATCTGGCCGTCGGTGATCGAGATCACGTTGGTCGGCACGAAAGCGGACACGTCGCCGGCCTGCGTTTCGATGATCGGCAGTGCGGTCAGCGAACCCGTCTTGCCCTTGACTTCACCCTTGGTGAAAGCTTCGACGTAGTCGGCGTTCACGCGGGCGGCGCGCTCCAGCAGGCGGCTGTGCAGGTAGAACACGTCGCCGGGGTAGGCTTCGCGGCCCGGCGGACGGCGCAGCAGCAGCGAGACCTGGCGATAGGCCACGGCCTGCTTGGACAGGTCGTCGTACACGATCAGGGCGTCCTGGCCGCGGTCGCGGAAGTACTCGCCCATGGTGCAGCCGGAGTAGGCCGACAGGTACTGCATGGCGGCGGACTCGGAAGCCGAGGCGGCGACCACGATGGTGTACTCCATGGCGCCGGCCTGTTCCAGGGCGCGCACCACGTTCTTGATGGACGACGCCTTCTGGCCGATGGCGACGTACACACAGGTCATGTTCTGACCTTTTTGGTTGATGATCGCATCGATCGCCACAGCGGTCTTGCCGGTCTGGCGGTCGCCAATGATCAGCTCGCGCTGGCCACGGCCGACGGGCACCATCGAGTCGATCGACTTCAGACCGGTCTGCACCGGCTGGTCCACCGACTTGCGTGCGATCACGCCAGGAGCGACCTTCTCGATCACGTCCGTCATCTTGGCGTTGATGGGGCCCTTGCCGTCGATCGGCTGACCCAGGGCGTTGACCACGCGGCCCACCAACTCGGGACCCACCGGCACTTCCAGGATGCGGCCCGTGCACTTGACGGTGTCGCCTTCGGAGATATGCTCGTACTCACCCAGAATCACGGCGCCGACGGAGTCGCGCTCGAGGTTCAGGGCCAGACCGAAGGAAGGTACGCCGTCCTTGTTGGCCGGGAATTCCAGCATTTCGCCCTGCATCACGTCCGACAGGCCGTGGATGCGAACGATACCGTCGGTGACGGACACCACGGTGCCCTGGTTGCGCACATCGCTGGACGCGCCCAGACCCTGGATGCGGGATTTGATCAGTTCAGAAATTTCGGCGGGATTGAGCTGCATGACTCTTTCCTTCTTTCGTTAATTGGGATGAGGTCGCGTCCGAGCGGCGGGGCAGACGGCTTCAAGCCGTCAGCGCTACTTTCATTTGTTCCAGGCGGGCCTTGATGGAGGTGTCCAGCACTTCGTCACCCACCACCACACGCACGCCACCGATGAGCTCGGGCTGCAATTGGACTTGCAGGTTGAGCTGGCGCCCGAAGCGCTTCTCCAGCACACCCGACAACTCGGCCAGAGCAGACGGTTCGATGTCGAAGGCGCTGTAGACCACGGCATCAAAGCGGCCCTGCTGGGCGTTCTTGAGCACGCGGAACTGGGCAGCGATTTCAGGCAGCGCCGCGACGCGACCATTCTCGATCACCGTGCGCAGGAAGTTCTGGCCCATCTCCGGCAGCGCGTTCTTGAGCACGCCGGTGATGACGTCGAACACCTGGGTCGGCGAAGACTGAGGCGCTTCGGCGAACTGGCGCAGCTGCTCGTTACCAGCAACAGCAGCCAACTCGTCGAGCCAAGAGGCAACGCCCGCAGCATCGGCGCCAGCGGCCTTGAACAGGGCGTCAGCGTAGGGACGGGCAATGGTGGCGATTTCGGCCATGTTCTACCTTCGTATGCCGGGGTTCAATCGGAACGTGGGCCTGGGGTCAGAGCTCGGTCTTCAGGCGCCCCAGCAACTCGGCGTGAACACCGGCGTTGACTTCGCGCTTGAGAATCTGCTCGGCACCCTTGACGGCCAGCGCGGCGACTTCCTCGCGCAGGGCTTCACGGGCCTTGACGACCTGCTGCTCGGCTTCCTGACGGGCGGCGGCGACGATCTTGGCAGCCTCTTCCGTCGCACGGGCCTTGGCTTCCTCGATCACAGTCTGTGCACGGCGCTCGGCGTCGGCCAGACGGGTGGCTGCCTCGTTGCGGGACTGGCTCAACTCAGCCTCGACACGCTTGTTGGCCACGGCCAGTTCGGACTTGGCCTTCTCGGAAGCGGCCAGACCTTCGGAAATCTTCAACGCACGCTCATCGAGCGCCTTGGCAATCGGGGGCCACACGAACTTCATCGTGAACCACACCAGGATCGCAAAGACGATGGCCTGCGCAAAGAGGGTTGCATTGATGTTCATCGCAACGCCTTTCTGTGTGTGAACGGGAGTGGAGACGCAATTGCTGCGGCACCGACGACATCCGGAAGGAGGGGACGATGTTCATCGCCCCACCGCATGCCGCCGCGCACGGCAGCAAGACCCATTAAGCAGCCAGCTGGAAGGGGTTGGCGAAGGCGAACAGCAGAGCGATGGCCACGCCGATCAGGAAGGCGGCGTCGATCAGACCGGCCAGAATGAACATCTTGGTCTGCAGGTCGTTCATCAGCTCGGGTTGGCGAGCGGAGGATTCCAGGAACTTGCCACCCATCAGGGCGATACCGATAGAGGCGCCAATGGCACCCAGGCCGACGATGAGACCGCAAGCCAGAGCAACCAGACCCAGAACGTTTTCCATGATGACTCCTTAAGAGATTGAGAGTTGAAAAGAAAGGAAGGAACCGAAAGAACTAGAGAGCGAGGTGAAACCGCGCAACTTAGTGAGCGTCATGCGCTTGACCCAGATAAATCAGGGCCAGCATCATGAAAATGAACGCCTGCAAGGTGATGACCAGAATGTGGAACAAGGTCCACACCGTGCCTGCGATCAAGTGTCCGACGAAGAAAAGTCCACCCGAGAGCGAGAAGGCGGCGAAACCACCCAGCAGCGCAATCAGCATGAACACCAGTTCACCCGCGAACATGTTGCCAAACAACCGCATGCCGTGCGAAACCGTCTTCGCCACGAACTCGATCATTTGCATCAGGAAGTTGGTCACGCCCAGCAGCAGTGCCCAAACAGGATTTTTGGAAGTACCAAAGGGAGCCGTCACCAACTCGTGCGCCCAGCCACCCAGGCCCTTGATCTTGATGTTGTAGAACAGGCACATCAGCAGCACAGAGACGGACAGACCCAGCGTGGTCGACAGATCGGCGGTCGGCACTACCCGAAGGTAGGCGTGATGAGGATCGTGGCCGGTCGCTGCGTAGTACTCGGTCCACAGGCGGGGCAGCAAGTCCACCGGCAGCATGTCCATGAAGTTCATCATGAAGATCCAGCAGAACACAGTCAGCGCCAGCGGGGCGACCAGCTTGCGGCTGTTGGCGTTGTGGATCACACCCTTGGCCTGGCTGTCGACCATCTCGACCAGCATCTCCACTGCGGCCTGAAAGCGCCCCGGCACGCCCGCATGCGCCTTGCGCGCCGCCAGCCACAGCATGAAGCAGACAAAGGCGCCCAGCACCGAACTGAAAACCACGGAGTCGATGTTGATCACCGAGAAGTCAACGATGAACCCTTGCTTGTGGTTCGTCAGATGGGTCAGGTGGTGGCGGATGTACTCGCCAGGGGTAGGACCGATACCTTCAGCAGCCATGTTCGTTGCACCAATCAACGGAAATTAATGTGGGCGCCTGGTTTGGAACCACAGCCCAAACCAGTACACCTTCAGCGTCAAAACCAACCCGGCCAGCAAACCCAGCCAACTGAGATCAGGGACCAGCACCGGCGCCGACCACAGCATGGCCACCACCAGCAACACCTTGACCCCTTCCCACAACAGGAAGCCAGCGAACGTGGCCCGCGAATGTCCCGGCATCAGACGGGACAACGCACTGGAGGTCAGACCGTAGGCCATCAATGCCGTCGGAATGAACACCGAAGCCGCGCCGTAGAGCACCGACAGAGCCAGCGACATCTGGCGCAAAAACAGCCAGACCAGCAACCCCGACATCGCCCCCACCAGCACCTGCACCCCCACCAGACGCCAGACAGATAGTTCCGGCTGACCAGCGCGCCACTGATGCGCCTGTTCACGCGTCAGTGGCTTGAATTCGGGTTCTTGCTCCCCATCTTCCCATCCGTGCCCCGATTTGGCCTCTGTCTGATCGGCCGGCAATGGCTGCCCGTCTTTGTCGGGCCCGGGCATTGTCGGCATGGCAGATTACAAACGGTTTACAGGTGTGCGAAGGTTCGCAAAGCCTCTCATTATACGTAGAAACCCCAAACCAACGTCAATCGTTCTGCGCTGACCAAGGACTTGACGCGCGCGACCATAATGGTGCGCGTCCCTCGGGCAGACCTCTGCTGGCCCCGTGCCCGCCAGCACATGCGCCGAAGGACGATCTGAAAAATTCTCACTTTGATGCAGCCAGGGCCGAGCCCGTGCTGCGCACGCCCCATGGACCTGCCACGAGACATTCCGCCAGAACAGTCGCTCATCGAGTACCCCTGCCGATTTCCTATCAAGGTGATGGGGGCCAACGTCGAGGGCTATGTCTCGGCCATGGTTGCGGTGGCGCAAGCCTTCGACCCCGGCTTCGACGAGGCCACGATCGAACACCGTCCGAGCAAGGCCGGCAACTACCTGGGCCTGACGCTCACGGTGTACGTCACCAGCCGGGAGCAGCTGGACGAGGTGTACCGCACCCTGACCACCCACCCCATGGTCAAGGTCGTCCTCTGATCCGCTCATGATCGTCCGACCGCTGGGGCGCGTGGACTACGCGCCCACCTTCGACGCCATGGTGGCCTTCACCGAATCGCGGTCGGCACAGACACCCGACGAGTTGTGGATCTGCGAGCACCCACCCGTGTTCACGCAAGGCCTGGCGGGCAGGGATGACCACCTGCTGGCGCCGGGCGACATTCCGGTCGTCAAGACCAACCGCGGTGGCCAGGTGACCTACCACGGCCATGGCCAGGTCGTCGCCTATCCGCTGATCGATCTGCAGCGCGCGGGCTACTTCGTGAAGGAGTACGTCTACCGCATCGAAGAGGCGGTGATCCGCACGCTGGCCCACTTCGGTGTGACTGGCCACCGTGTTGCGGGCGCCCCCGGCATCTACGTGCGGCTGGGCGACCCAACCGGCCATACCCCTTTGCCGCAGCGGCCGCAGAAACGCACGCAAGGTTCACCAGCCCCAGAACCCGATTTCACCGGCCTGGGCAAGATTGCAGCGCTGGGCATCAAGGTCAGCCGGCACTGCACCTACCACGGTGTCGCTCTGAACGTGACCATGGACCTGCAGCCCTTCTGGCGCATCAACCCATGTGGTTATGCAGGCCTGCAGACGGTCGATCTTTCTACAATAGGGGTTGCCGTTTCATGGGATGAAGCGGCCAGGGTGCTGAGCAACCAGCTCGGCGCCCTTCTCGGCCCCTGACCACCAACGCGCGCCGACCGCGCCCCTGCCATGACCCGCCCCGACACCCCCGCGGCCGACGCCCACACCGTCCGCGAAGCCCAGCCCGCCGCCCAGTACGACGCCACCGCCAAGCAGAAGAGCCAGGCGAAGACGGCGCGCATCCCGATCAAGATCGTGCCGGCCGAGGTGCTCAAGAAGCCGGAGTGGATCCGCGTCAAGGCCGGTTCGCCGACCACGCGCTTCTATGAAATCAAGGACATCCTGCGCAGCAACAAGCTGGTAACGGTGTGCGAGGAGGCGAGCTGCCCCAACATCGGCGAGTGTTTCGGCAAGGGCACGGCGACCTTCATGATCATGGGCGACAAGTGCACGCGCCGCTGCCCGTTCTGCGATGTCGGCCATGGACGCCCCGATCCACTGGACGTGGACGAGCCGGAGAACCTGGCCAAAACCATCGCCCAGCTCAAGCTCAAGTACGTGGTGATCACCAGTGTGGACCGCGACGACCTGCGCGATGGCGGTGCGGGCCACTACGTGGCCTGCATCCAGCGCACCCGCGAGCTCTCTCCCGGCACACAGATCGAGGTGCTGGTGCCCGACTTCCGCGGTCGCGACGAAAAGGCGCTGGACATCATGGCGGCCGGCCTGCCCGACGTGCTCAACCACAACCTGGAGACCGTGCCGCGCCTGTACAAGGAAGCGCGCCCGGGCTCGGACTACCAGTTCAGCCTGAACCTGCTCAAGAAATTCAAGCAGCGTTTCCCCGGCATCCCGACCAAGAGCGGCCTGATGGTCGGACTGGGCGAGACCGACGAAGAGATCCTGGACGTCATGCGCGACATGCGCGCGCACGACATCGACATGCTCACCATCGGCCAGTACCTGGCGCCCAGCGGGCACCACCTGCCGGTGCGCCGCTACGTGCACCCCGACACC
Source organism: Hydrogenophaga pseudoflava NBRC 102511 (assembly GCF_001592285.1). GTDB lineage: Bacteria > Pseudomonadota > Gammaproteobacteria > Burkholderiales > Burkholderiaceae_C > Hydrogenophaga > Hydrogenophaga pseudoflava. The sequence continues at coordinate 172,676 of NZ_BCWQ01000011.1, forward strand.
TTCAAGATGTTCGAGGAAAAGGCCTACGAGATGGGCTTCACCCACGCCGCCGTCGGCGCCATGGTTCGGTCCAGCTACCACGCCGACCAGCAGGCGCACGACGTGCTGAACAACCCCAGGACCTGACATGGCCGGCGCGCACGACGCTCTGTCGGTGCGCCACTACGGCGCCTCGCCGGGTAGCCATGCGCACGACCACTTCCAGATCCTGCTGGGTCTGGAGGGCTGGCTGGAGCTGGAGGTCGACGGCCGCGGGCGACGTGTCGGCACTGGCGACGGGGTGGTGATTGCGCCAGGCCTGCGGCACGACTTTGAATCGACCCGGGGCGCCCGCTGCCTGGTGCTGGACTCTTCCAACATGGGCTGGACCCGGCTGGACCGCACCGCCCCCCTGCCGGACACCTTGCCGCTGGCTCGCTACCTGGCGTCGGCCTGCGCATCGGGTCTGGTTCGGGCCCGCCAGCTGGGGCCGGCATTGCTGCTGGAAGCCTGGGCGCCGCCCGCGCTGCCCAGACGCTCCCGGCGCGCCATCGACTGGCAGAGTCTTCAGGCCTGGGCGCTGAAGGCAGTCGACGAGCGGCTGTCGGTGGCCGATCTGGCCACGCGCACCCATCTCAGCCCGGCCCAGTTCACCGAACGCTGCCAGCAGGAACTCGGCCAGAGCCCCATGGCCTGGCTGCGCAGCCTGCGGCTGGACCGCGCGCGGCACCTGCGCGCGCAAGGACTGCCCGTGGCCGAGGTCGCCCGGCGCTGCGGCTACCGCTCCCCGTCCGCCCTCACCGCGGCGCTGCGGAAGCAAGGCGAGCCGACACCCTCGAACGCCGACGATTGACCCGCGCCGCGCGACGACAGCCTGACTAAGCTCTCGCGTGCAGGTCCTGAGGCGCCATCTTCTCCCAGGCGGCGATGGCCTCGGCCGCATACATCAGCGCCGGACCGCCGCCCATGTAGACGCAGACGGACAGCATCTCTTCCAGTTCGGCGCGCGTGCAACCCAGTTGCACCAGCGCCTTGACGTGAAAGCCGATGCAGCCCGAACAGCGCTGGGTGACGGCGATCGCCAGCGCCACCAGCTCCTTGTGTTTGGCACTGAGCGCGCCGTCGGTAATGGCCGCCTTGGCCAGCTGTCCGAAGCCGGCCATTGCGTTGCCCTGGGTCTTGCGGAACGGCGCCAGACTGGCATTGATGTCGCGCATCAGGTCGTTGTGATTGAAAGTGCTCACGTGCAGGTCCTGTAAAAAATACCCCATGCAGTATCAAATAAGTCCCATGTCCCTGACCTTGTCCTTGATCAAGCAACCGGTCGGAAAGGCGTGAGCCAATGAGTGCCAACCTGCTCGCGCTGGGCGCCGTCGCCCTCTGGGGCTCTCTGGCCGCGCTGGGCGTGGCGCTGTCCCACGTCCCGCCCTTCCTGCTGACCGGCCTGTCGCTGCTGATCGGCAGCCTGATCGCCCTGCCGCTCTCGCGCTTCGACTGGCGTCGCTGGCGGGTGCCGCCGGCGACGCTGGCCCTGGGCGTGTACGGCCTGTTCGGCTTTCACTTCCTGCTCTTCATCGCGCTGCGGCACGCGCCGCCGGTGCAGGCCAACCTGGTGAACTACCTGTGGCCGCTGGGCATCGTCGTGATGGCGCCCCTGTTTCTGCCCGGGACGACGCTCACCGGACGCCACATCCTGGCCGCCCTGCTGGGTTTCGGAGGTGCCGCACTGGCCATCCTCGGACGCAGCGGCACGGCCGATGCCATCTGGGCGTGGGGCTACCTGCCCGCCGCCGGCTCGGCCTTCATCTGGTCCAGCTACTCGCTGCTGACCAAGCGCGTCGCGCCGTTTCCGACCGCCGCCATTGGCAGCTTCGCCCTGGTGTCGGGCCTGCTTTCGCTGCTGTGCCACGCGCTCATGGAACCGGCGGTGTCGCTGACCACGCAGGACTGGGTGCTGATCGCCCTGCTCGGCCTGGGGCCGTTGGGCGGTGCCTTTTTCCTATGGGACGCGGCGCTCAAGCGCGGCGACGCGCGCCAGATCGGTGTGCTCAGTTTTCTCACCCCGCTGCTGTCCACGCTGACCCTGCTGGGGGTGCGCGGCGAGGCACCGAGTCTGTCGGTCGGGATGGCCGCTGCCCTGATCATTGGCGCGGCGGTGCTGGCCACGCGGCGGTCGGCGGCCTGAGGGGTCAGTCGGCCATCAGCGCGGCCGGATCTTCGGCCGCCAGCACGCTCTGCGCCCAGGCCGTCAGCTTGCCGGTGTCGCATCGCAGAATCTGCTGCTTGACGGCCAGAATCTGCGAGGGGTGCATCGAAAAGCTGCGCAAGCCCAGCCCGAGCAGCAGACGCGTCATGCCGACATCGCCCGCCATCTCGCCGCACACACTCACGCCCTTGCCCTGCGCACGGGCCTGCGCGATGGTGTTGGCCACCAGATGCAGCACCGCCGGGTGCACCGGGTCGTAGAGGTGCGCCACCGCCTCGTCGGCGCGATCGATCGCCAGGGTGTACTGGATCAGGTCGTTGGTGCCGATGGAGAGAAAATCGAAGTGGCGCAGGAACAGCGGGATCGTCAGCGCCGCGGCAGGCACCTCAATCATGGCGCCCAGCCGCACCGGGCCGTGAACCACCCCCAGGGCGTCGAGCTGTGCCCGCGCCTTGTCGACCAGCGCCAGCGTCTGGCGGATCTCGCTGGCGTGGGCCAGCATGGGCACCAGCAAATTGATCGGGCCGAGCGCCGCCGCTCGCAGGACGGCGCGCAGCTGCGCCAGGAACATCGCCGGGTCGGCCAGGCTCCAGCGGATCGCGCGCAAGCCCAGCGCGGGGTTGAGGTGGTCCTCGCCGGCGCGCACCGGGGTGCGGTCCAGCGGCTTGTCGGCACCGACGTCGACCGTGCGAATCGTGACCGGCAGCCCCTGCATGCCCTCGACGGCCCGGCGGTAGGCGGCGTACTGTTCTTCCTCGTCGGGCAGCTTGCCGTTGCGGCCCATGAACAGGAACTCGGTTCGGAACAGTCCCACGCCCACGGCGCCAGCCTTGAGCGCCGCGGCGGCGTCCTCGGGCTGCTCGATGTTGGCCAGCAACTCGATCTTCTGGCCATCCAGCGTCACGGCCGGGGTGTTCTTCAGACGCGAGAGCCGCTCGCGCTCGACCTCACCCTGGCGCTGCTTGAAGCCGTACTCGGCCATCAGGATGGGCGACGGGTCGACGATCACCACACCGGCGTCGCCATCAATGATGACCCAGTCGTCCTGGTTGATCAGGTGACTGGCCGAGCGCGCCCCGACCACCGCGGGGATGTCCATGCTGCGCGCGACGATGGCGGTGTGGCTGGTCTTGCCGCCCACGTCGGTGACGAAGCCGGCGAACACGCTCTGCTTGAACTGCAGCATGTCGGCCGGCGACAGGTCGTGCGCGATCAGCACCAGGGGCACGTCGACCGAGGGATCGAAGAGGGTACCGTTGGGCTCGCCCTCGTCCGCGGGAGGCAGTGGCGCGGCGACGGGCGAAGCCACACCGCGCATCATGCGCAGCATGCGTTCGACCACCTGCTCCAGGTCGGCCTTGCGCTCGCGCAGATAAGGGTCCTCCATCTCGTCGAACTGGCGCGCGATCACCTCCAGCTGGGTGGTCAGCGCCCACTCGGCGTTGTAGTGGCGCTCGGTGATCCAGTGCTTGACGCCGCTGGTGAGCTGCTCGTCCTGCAGCAGCATCAGGTGCACATCCAGCAGCGCGCTCAGCTCCGGGTGCGCGTCTTGTGAACCCAGCTCATCCAGGCTGGCCTGGACCTTCTCGATCTCCTCGACCACACCGTTGCGGGCCCGCCGCAGGCGCTGGATCTCGGCCTCGACCTGATCAGGCTTGACGAAGTAGTGGGCGACGTCGATGCGGCTGGACGCCACGATCACCGCCCTCCCGATGGCAATGCCCCGGGAGACCGCCAGACCGTGGACGGTGAAGCTCACTCGCCTTCCCCGAACTTGTCGTTGATCAGCGCCACGATGGCATCCATCGCGGCCTGCTCGTCCGGGCCGCTGGTCTCGATTTCGACCTGGCTGCCCACCCCGGCGGCCAGCATCATGACGCCCATGATGCTCTTGGCGTTGATGCGGCGGTCCCCCTTGGACATCCACACCTCGCACTGGTGGCTGCCGGCCAGCTTGGTGAGCTTGGCCGAAGCGCGGGCGTGCAGGCCCAGCTTATTGCTGATGGTCGCGGTGGTCTTGATCATGTGTGGTTCTTCTCGCCTGATTCTGTGGTGCCGTCACGGCCACCTGGATCACACCCTGCGTGGCCCCCACCATGGCGCGCGAGACCAGCGCGTCCAGCGACTCGTGCCGGTACGACACGGTGCGCAGCAGCATCGGCAGATTCACGCCGGCGATCAGCTTGGAGCGCACACCGTCGACCAGCTTGTGCGCCACGTTGCAGGGCGTGGCACCGAACACGTCGGTCAGCACCAGCGTCTGCGGCGTGTCCAGCTGCCGCATGAGGATGCGCGCCTGGGCCAGCGACTCTTCGGGGGGAGCATTGGGCATGACATCCAGGGCCGACACCGCATTCGCGCTGTCGGGAAACACGTGCAGCACGCAGGCCCGCAGGGCCGAAGCCAGCGGCGCGTGCGCAACGATGAGGATGCCGTTCATCGTTCGGAGTTTATCCCCCGGGGGCTGCGCGCTGGCGCCGGTATCCGAACAGGAAAACCCCATAGGCCGACACGCAGCACAGCCCGAACACCGCGATCGCGCCCCGAAAGCGCGCCACAATGTCCCAGCCCAGCAGCGCGAAGGCGTCCACCAGTCCGCCGATCGCCCACTGCACCAGGAACACGCCGGCAAAGATCACCAGGTTGTAGGCCGACAGCGCGCGCCCGGCCGCCGCCGCAGGCAGCGCCAGCGCCACGGCGGGCTGCGACAGAGAAACGAAGGTGCTGCCCACACAGAACGCTGCCCACAAGGGCCAGCCGGCACGGGGCCCGAGCACCACAATGGCCGCCAGCACCACGAAGCTCAGGGGGAGACCCCAGGCGATCAGCCGCTCGGCCGGGATGCCCCGCCGCGACAGATGGGGGTTGACCATGCCCCACAGCCAGAAGCTCAGCAGCATGCACAGGTTGATCCCGAACAGCCCGACGGCCGCGCGCTGCGGCGTGTAGCCGGCCACCTGCACCATCCAGGGACCCGCCCACAGGGTCTGCACCGCCACCATGCCGCCGTAGTTGATGAAGCCGATGGGCGCCATCTGCCGGAAGTACGGGTGGCGCCAGATCGCACCGTAGCCCGACGCTTCGGGCGCAGCCACCACGGATGAGGGCTCCTTGCGCCAGCGCGGCACCAGCGCCGCCAGCACCAGCATGGACAGCAGCACCAGCGCTGCCAGCGACCAGAACAGCCCACGCCATCCCAGCATCGGCATCAGCCACTGCACCGGCAGGGTGGACGCCACCATGCCCATGGACCCGGTCATCAGCATCCAGGAGTTGGCACGCAGTTGCGTGGCCGGCTGCAGCCAGCGGCGGTAGCCGGTGAGTGGCGCCATGAGGCAGGCGCTCACGCCCATGCCGGTGAGCACGCGGGCGGCCAGCAAACCTGAAAAGCTGGTGGCCATGGCAAAGGCCGCACAGCCCGCCACCGCCACCCCCAGGAAGGCCAGGATCACCTGCCGCGGGCCGAATCGGTCCAGCCACGAGCCCAGGGGCAGCTGGGTCAGGGCGAAGCCGAAGAAGTACCCACCGGCCAGCAACCCGAGGTCGCTCGCCTGCAGCGACAGTTCGGCACTGAGCACCGGCGACAGCGTGGCGGTGACCGCACGGATCAGCGCCGACAGGAAGTACGTCAGCGCGAAGGCCAGAAACACCGAAACCGCCACCAGTGGCGGCAAGAGGTGGTTACCCGACTCGGTCCCGGTGCTTCTCATGGCTGCGCGAGGCTCAGCCCGGCGAAAAAGGCTTCGCGAGCCCCTTCATCCAGCCGGGCGCCATAGACCGCGGCCTGGAACACCTGTGTGCCGCGGGCGAAATACGCGGCCTGCATGACCACCGGCTGCCCCTGGGGATCGGTGCCCCGGGCCTGCACGCCCTGTGCCTGCGGCGCGCCCTTGACCCCGACCGACCAGGCCAGACCTGGATCGTCCGGCGAAGCCGCAGGCACCCGGAGCGTCTGGAGGCTCGCCACACGCCAGGCCGCCAGCGCGGCGGGCACCTGGTCGGCCCTGCCCACGTCGGCCCAGGCCAGGGCGAACCGCATGCCACCGGTCTCGCAGGCCTGCATGTGCAGTTCCACCGGCGTCCCCAGCATCGGCACCGGCCGGCTCGCACTCTCCGGCTTGCAGGGCATCAGCGCACGCAAGGGCGTGCCAGCGACCGGCCACTCACGCCAGTTGAACGTGGGACTGCAGGCCCCAAGGGCCAGCAGCGCCGCCAGGCCAGCGGCGCGCAAAGGGTGCAACAAAGGAGTCTCCGGAAGGCGCGGCAGAGTGATGCCACCATGGAGGGCTCAAGGCCCTGGGAAAGCCCCGGATGGTATCTGCATCCGCAAACGGCCCGGAGCATCCGACACGGTTGGAGGAATGCCGCAATCGCGGTATCTTCCGAGGCGCGCCAACATACTCCCCTGAGTTTTCCATGAACACCCCCGGCCATTCATCCGCCCTCCCCACCCCGACTTCGCTGCGAGGCAGCGCCCTGGCGGCGGTGGCGCGTGGCGAACCGCTGGTCGTGATGACCACCCTCGCCGGCTGTCCGTACTGCGACCTGGTGCGCAACCACCACCTGCTGCCCATGCTGAGGCAGGGGCAGTTGCATGCCGTCCAGCTCGACGTCCGCGACCGCACCAGCAACCTGCAGGGATTCGACGGCTCGATGACCACGCCCGCCGAACAGGCCAAGGCCTGGAAAGCCCGTTTCGCGCCCACCGTGCTGTTCCTGGGCGCCAAGGGAGAAGACCTGGCGGAGCGGCTGGTCGGCGTGGCGGTTCCGGATTTTTACGGGGAGTACCTCGATGCCCGCCTGCAGCAGGCTCGCGCCCGTTTGCGCTGAAACGGTTGCGGGATCGGAATGAACTCCGGGACAATTGGACGATCAGACCTCGGCCAATCCGAAATTCCCCCTGCGCCCATGATCTCCACTTTGTTCTCCCGCCGCCGCTCGCTCGCCGCCCTTCTGGTTGCCGGTGCGCTTGGCCTGTCCGGCTGCGCCTCCGGTGACGAGGCGCCTGCCTCCAGTTTCGTGCTGCTGGACGGCAGCACCACCACCACCGCGGACCTCAAGGGCAAGGTGACCCTGGTCAACTTCTGGGCCACCACCTGCGTCACCTGTGTCAAGGAGATGCCCTCGCTGGTCAGCACCCACCAGAAATACAAGGACAAAGGGTACGAAACCATCGCCGTCGCCATGAGCTACGACCAGCCGGCCTGGGTGGCCAACTACGCCCAGTCGCGCCAGCTGCCGTTCAAGGTGGCGCTGGACAACACCGGCGAACTCGCCAAGAACTGGGGCGACGTGAAGCTGACCCCGACCACCTACCTGGTCGACAAGCAGGGGCGCATCGTCAAGCGCTTCGTCGGCGAACCCGACTTTGCCGCGCTGCACAACCTGATCGAGGACCTGCTCGCCAAGAGCTGACCAAGCGAGACCCGAGCCATCAACGAAATGGGCGGACACCTTCACGGGTGCCCGCCCATTTCTGTTATTGAGGTGCCAATGAAGTGCTCGCTCACTCCTTGCGGAATGCGTCGTGGCACGCCTTGCAAGTCTTGGCAGATTCGCCGAACGCTTTTTTCAGGTTGTCCAGATTGCCCGTCTTGGCAGCCGCATTGAGCTGGGCGACCGACGCCATCATGTCTTCCGACGCCTTCTTGAACTTGGCCCCGTCGGTCCAAATTTCCGGCTTGGCTCGGGTTTCCCCCTTCTCGGAGCCGGCCACGAACCCGGCCCAGGGCAGCTTGCTCATGGTCTCCACAATCGCCGCGTTCTCTGCCGCCACCTTGGCGTCGAACGGTGCCTTGTCGCTGGCCATGGCACCGAGGCGTCCGAAGTGAGCGGCCATCACCGTGAGCGCTGCCTTGCGGTACTTGACGGCGTCTTCCGGCTTCTGGAACTGGGCCATCGCGGGCACCGACAGTGTGGACACCACGGCGGCCAGCGTGAGTGAAGCAAGCAATTTCATGAGGACTCCTGCGCAGGGTTGACTGTATGGATGAAGGTGCAGCCGCTGGGGCTACCCGAGCCGGGAGCTTCCCGCACGGGGAAAAGTTCCGCAGGAACCTGTCAGGGTTTATCTTCTCTACCTGTTCCTCGCGTCAACACTTGGCCCTCACCATGCACACCATCCGCGTCTGGGATCTGCCAACCCGTCTGTTTCACTGGGCGCTGGTCCTCTGCGTCATCGGTCTGGTCATCACCGCCAATGTGGGAGGCAACTGGATGACCTGGCACGGGCGCTTGGGCTACGTGGTTCTGAGCCTGCTGCTGTTTCGCATCGCCTGGGGTTTTGTCGGCGGACACTGGTCCCGGTTCAGCAGCTTCCTCTACAGCCCTGCAAACGTGTTGGCCTACCTCCGGGGCAACGACCGGCCGGAGCACCGCGTCGGTCACACCCCCCTGGGCATGTTATCGGTGTTCGCATTGATCGCGGTGCTGCTGCTGCAGGTGAGCACCGGCCTGGTCGCCGACGACGAAATTGCGTTCACCGGCCCGTTGGTCAGCCTAGTGTCTGGCGACACGGTGACCCAGGCCACCCGGTATCACAAGTCCATCGGCAAGCTCCTGCTCATCGCGCTGGTCGCGCTGCACGTGCTGGCCATCCTGTTCTACAAATGGGTCAAAAAGGACAACCTGGTACGACCGATGGTGCTGGGCGACAAGCAAGTCGAGGCACCGCTGCCCAGCGCACCGGACAGCACGGCATCGCGGCTGCTCGCGTTGGTGATCTGGGCGGTCTGTGGCGCTGCGGTGTACTGGCTTGTCGGCCTAGGTCAGACCAGCTGGGGATGAGACCCCGCGTGGCCGACGCCCGTCACTGTCGTATAGTGCCCGCTCGCCTGCACCGCTCGATCCTGCCGCCGATGTCCGACCCCCGTCACACCTCCCAGCTGTCTCTCATGCACGCCCGCTCGGCCGTAGAACTGGCGGCGGTCCGCTCGCTGTTCCTGGACTACCAGGCAGGACTCGGCATCGATCTCTGTTTCCAGGGATTTGAAGAAGAACTGCGGACCTTGCCTGGCGACTATGCCGAACCGTCCGGTGGACTGTTCCTCGCACAGGTCGATGGCGCACCGGCCGGTTGCTGCGCCTTCAGGCCTCTGGCCAACAGCGACCATCTCAATGCGTGTGAGATGAAGCGCCTGTTCGTTCGTCCGGCTTTCCGCGGGCTTGGTCTGGGCCGGCAACTGGTGGATGCCGTGATTACTGCTGCCCAGCAAGCCGGCTACACGACCATGCTGCTGGACACCCTGACCGACATGGAGGCAGCACGCGCGCTCTACCAGGAAGTGGGCTTTGTCGAGACTGAGCCCTATTACCACAACCCCCTGGCGGGCGCGCACTACCTCAAGCTGGATCTGCGCACCCTGACCTTGGGCGGCGCCTGAACTTCAGCCGCGGGCCTGTGCCAGCAGCGTCGCTGCGTCGCTGACCTCAAACTTGCCCGGGCCTTCCACATTCAGTGTCTTGACGACGCCGTCCTTGACGAGCATCGAGTACCGGTTGCTGCGCAAGCCCATGCCCCGGGCGGTCAGATCCAGCGTCAGGCCGGTCGCCTTGGCGAAATCGGCGCTGCCGTCTGCAAGCATGCGCACCTTGGTGCCTGATTTCTGGTCGCGTGCCCACGCGCCCATCACGAAGGCATCGTTGACGCTCACGCACCAGATTTCGTCCACACCGGCCGCCTTCAGTGCGTCGTGCTGCTCCACGTAACCCGGCACATGTTTGGCCGAGCAGGTGGGCGTGAACGCGCCAGGCAGGGCGAACAGTGCAATGGTCTTGCCGGCGCTGGCAGTGGCCGTGTCCACCGGGTTAGGGCCGATGCTGCAGCCGTTGCCCTCGACTTCGCTGTATTCCATCAGCGTGACCGCCGGAATCTTGTCGCCTACCTGAATCATGGTGTGTTCTCCTCGTTTGTGGTGACCCGTGGGCCGGAAATGAAAAAAGCGACCGAGATTCTCGGTCGCTTTCCGGGCTTGCGCAGGAATCGGCGCAAACAGGCTTACACCACGGCGGCCTTTTGAACCAGGCGGGTAGCCACCCAGTTCTTGGTCTTGGACAGCGGGCGGCTTTCGGTGATCTCGATCACGTCGCCGAGCTTGTACTCACCCTTTTCGTCGTGGGCGTGGTACTTGCTCGACTTGGCGACGATCTTGTCGTAGAGCTCGTGCTTCACACGGCGCTCGACCAGAACCGTCACGGTCTTGGCGCGCTTGTCACTGACCACCTTGCCGATCAGGGTGCGCTTGAGGGATGTTTTGGCTTCCGTCATTTCGTCACTCCTTACTTGGCGGCGGCGCGTTGCTTCTCGGCCAGGATGGTCTTGGCGCGAGCGATGGAACGGCGGGTGTCGCCCAGCGTGGCGGTGTTGTTGAGTTGTTGCGTGGCCTTCTGCATGCGCAGGCCGAAATGGGCCTTCTGCAGAGACTTCACTTCGGCTTCCAGGCCGGCCACATCCTTCTGGCGCAGTTCAGCAGCTTTCATCTATGTTCTCCTGAATCACTGACCCAGCATGCGCGCCACGAAGGTGGTGCGCAGGGGAAGTTTGGCGGCGGCCAGGGCAAAGGCTTCGCGAGCGAGTTGCTCGGGCACGCCCACGATTTCATACAGCACCTTGCCGGGCTGGATTTCGGCCACGTAGTACTCCACGGAACCCTTGCCGTTGCCCATACGGACTTCGGCAGGCTTCTGAGAGATCGGCTTGTCCGGGAACACGCGGATCCAGATCCGGCCGCCACGCTTGACGTGACGGGAAATCGCACGGCGTGCGGCTTCGATCTGGCGGGCCGTCAGGCGGCCGCGGTCGGTGGACTTCAGACCGAAATCACCGAAGGCCACGGTGGCGCCGCTGGTGGCGACGCCCGTGTTGCGGCCTTTCTGCTCTTTACGGTACTTGCGGCGAGCGGGTTGCAGCATGTTTATTCTCCTTTGCCGTCCGCAGGTGCCCCTGCGGGTGCGTCTTTGCGAACGCGCTTAACGGCGGGTTTGTCGGTGGCCTCGGCGGGCTTGTCGGAGCCATCGGTCGGGGCGGCGTTGCCACCACGGCGCACGGCGGCGCGGGCAGCCGGGCCAGCCGGGCGCTCACGGCGCGGACCGCGGGGACGGCGCTCCTCTTCCGGACGCGGGGTCTCCACCACAGGCGCGTCGTTGCGGCCCAGGGTGTCGCCCTTGTAGACCCAGACCTTGACGCCAATGACGCCGTAGGTGGTCTTGGCTTCCGAAGTGCCGTAATCGATGTCGGCGCGCAGGGTGTGCAGCGGCACACGGCCTTCGCGGTACCACTCGGTGCGGGCGATTTCAATGCCGTTCAGACGGCCGGCAGACATGATCTTGATGCCCAAGGCACCCAGACGCATGGCGTTCTGCATGGCGCGCTTCATGGCGCGGCGGAACATGATCCGCTTTTCGAGCTGCTGGGTGATCGAGTCGGCGATCAGCTTGGCATCGATTTCGGGCTTGCGCACCTCTTCGATGTTCACAGCGACCGGCACGCCCAGTTTGGCGGCCAGATCCTTCTTCAGCTTCTCGATGTCCTCACCCTTCTTGCCGATCACCACGCCCGGACGCGCCGAGTAGATGGTGATGCGGGCGTTCTTGGCGGGGCGCTCGATCACGACGCGCGAAACGGCGGCGTTCTTCAGCTTGCCCTTGAGGTACTCGCGGACCTTGATGTCTTCGGCCAGCATGCCGGCGAAGTCACGATTGGAGGCGTACCAGCGGCTGGCCCAGTTGCGGGAAACTGCAAGGCGGAAGCCGGTGGGGTTGATTTTCTGTCCCATATGTCCTCTAGCCTCTTCAGTTGCCAACCGTCACGTAGATGTGACACGTGGGTTTGCTGATGCGGTTGCCGCGGCCCTTGGCACGGGCAGCAAAACGCTTGAGCGTGGTGCCTTGCTCGACGTAGATCGACTTGACGAACAGTTCGTCGATGTCGGCGCCGTCGTTGTGCTCGGCATTGGCGATGGCGGAGTCAAGGGCTTTCTTGACGATGCCAGCGGCCTTCTTCTGCGTGAACGACAGGATGTTCAGGGCCTGGTCGACCTTCTTGCCACGAATCAGGTCGGCCACGAGACGGCCTTTGTCCACCGACAGGCGCACGCCGCGAACGACGGAGCGGGTTTCTGTACTCATGGTTGGTCCTTACTTCTTGGCTTTCTTGTCGGCCGGATGGCCTTTGAACGTGCGCGTCAGCGAAAACTCGCCGAGCTTGTGTCCCACCATCTGGTCGGTGATGTACACGGGCACGTGCTGCTTGCCGTTGTGCACGGCGATCGTCAGACCGATGAACTCGGGCAGGATCATGGAGCGGCGCGACCAGGTCTTGACCGGCTTCTTGTCCTTGGTGGACACAGCCTTCTCGACCTTGGCCATCAGGTGGTGGTCAACGAAGGGACCTTTTTTGAGAGAACGAGTCATTTCGTCAACCCCTTACTTCTTGCGACGCGACACGATCATGTTCTGCGTGCGGCGGTTGTTGCGGGTGCGGTAACCCTTGGTCAGGTTGCCCCACGGATCCACCGGTGCACGACCTTCGCCGGTCTTGCCTTCACCACCACCGTGCGGGTGGTCGATCGGGTTCATGGCGGTACCACGCACGGTCGGGCGGATGCCCATGTGGCGCTTGATACCGGCCTTGCCGATCTGGCGCAGGCTGTGTTCCGTGTTGGAGACTTCACCGATGGTGGCGCGGCAATCCACGTGGATCTTGCGCACTTCGCCCGAACGCATGCGAACCTGGGCGTAGATGCCTTCGCGGGCCAGCAGCACGGCGGAAGCACCGGCGGAACGGGCGATCTGGGCACCTTTGCCGACTTGCAGCTCGATGCAGTGGATCGTCGAACCGACCGGAATGTTGCGGATCGGCAGGGTGTTGCCCACGCGGATCGGCGACTCGGAACCGGACAGCAGCGTGGCACCGACTTCAACGCCACGCGGGGCGATGATGTAGCGGCGCTCGCCATCGGCGTAGCACAGCAGCGCGATGTGCGCCGTGCGGTTCGGGTCGTATTCGATGCGCTCGACCTTGGCCGGGATGTTGTCCTTGTTGCGACGGAAGTCGACCACGCGGTAGTGGTGCTTGGCACCACCGCCCTTGTGGCGAACCGTGATGTGGCCGTTGTTGTTGCGGCCGGACTTCTGGTGCTGGGGCTCCAGCAGCGGCGCGAAACCCGAACCCTTGTGCAGGTTCTCGCGCGTGACCTTCACCATGCCGCGACGGCCTGGCGAAGTCGGTTTCATCTTGATCACTGCCATGATTAGGCCTCCCCACCGAAGTTGAGTTCCTGACCCTCGGCCAGCGTGACATAGGCCTTGCGCACATGGTCACGGCGACCCACGGTCTTGCCGAAGCGCTTGGTCTTGCCCTTCTGGTTGAGCACGGACACGCCCTTGACCTGGACCTTGAACATCAGTTCAACGGCGGCCTTGATTTCGGGCTTGGTGGCGTCCTGCAGCACCTTGAACAGCACCGCATTGGACTGCTCGGCGGCTTGAGTGGCCTTTTCCGACACGATCGGTGCCACGAGCACCTGCATCAGACGACCTTCATCGTATTTCGTGACGCTCATGCGAACATCTCCTTGAGCTGGTCGATGGCACCCTTGGTGACGATGACCTTCTTGTAGTGCACCAGCGACACCGGGTCGGCGTAGCGCGGCTCGACCACGAGCACGTTGGCCAGGTTGCGCGAAGCCAGGTACAGGTTCTCGTCGACTTCTTCGGCGATGACCAGCACATTGCTCAGGTTCATGGCCTTGAACTTGGCGGCGAGCTGCTTGGTCTTGGGCGAGTCCACCTTGATGGAGTCGACCACGGCCAGGCGGCCTTCACGCACCAGCTGCGAGAAGATGGAGGCCATGCCGGCGCGGTACATCTTCTTGTTGAGCTTCTGGGTGAAGTTTTCGTCCGGGCTGTTCGGGAAGATGCGACCGCCCCCGCGCCACAGCGGCGAGGAAGTCATACCGGCACGGGCGTTGCCGGTGCCCTTCTGCTTGAACGGCTTCTTGGTCGAGTGCTTGACCTGCTCACGGTCCTTCTGGGCACGCGTACCTTGACGGGCGTTGGCCTGATACGCCACCACGAGCTGGTGAATCAGGGACTCGTTGTAATCACGGCCGAAGACGGTCTCGGGCACGTCCAGCTTGGACGCGGCCTGACCTTGGTCGTTCAGGAGTTCAACTTGCATCAGTTAGCCCCCTTCTTGGCCTTGACGGCGGGACGGACGGTCAGGAAACCGCCGTTGGCGCCAGGCACGGCACCGCGGATCATCAGCAGCTGACGGGCTTCGTCGACGCGGAAGATGTCCAGGTTCTGGATGGTCTTGGTCTGATCGCCCATGTGACCGGTCATCTTTTTGCCCGGGAACACGCGACCCGGATCCTGGGCCATGGAGATCGAGCCTGGCACGTTGTGCGAACGGCTGTTGCCGTGCGACGCGCGCTGCGAGCTGAAGTTGTGGCGCTTGATGGTGCCGGCGTAGCCCTTACCGATCGAAGTGCCCTGCACGTCGACCTTCTGGCCGGCGGCAAAGATGGCGTTGGCGGCCACGGTAGCGCCTGGCTGGTACTGGGCAGCCACATCGGCGGCAACGCGGAATTCCTGGATGATCTCACCCGCTTCGACACCGGCCTTGGCCAGGTGGCCCGCGATGGGCTTGGTGACGCGGGAGGCGCGACGCTGGCCAAAGGTGACCTGCAGCGCGTCGTAGCCATCGTTGGCTTGGGTTTTGACTTGCGTCACACGGTTGTTCGACACATCGACCACCGTGACAGGCACTGCGTCCCCGTCATCGGTGAACAGACGCATCATGCCCACCTTGCGACCCAACAACCCGAGGGAGTTGCTAAGACTCATTGTTTTCTCCGTTCCCGACTGCAATTGGCCGGGGCTGATGGTGCGCAGCCCACCGGTCACATGACCGAAAGACGAACGCGGTTAAGGGCCAGAAGCCCGAAAAGCCCGCCAGTATAACCAGCGGGCTTTGTTTGTGCAAGCCCGACCATCGCCGGACCTGCGCGCAGCGTTTACTGCAGCTTGATTTCGACGTCCACGCCGGCCGGAAGGTCCAGCTTCATCAGGGCGTCTACCGTTTTGTCGGTCGGGTCGACGATGTCCATCAGACGCTGGTGGGTACGGATTTCCAGCTGGTCGCGCGAGGTCTTGTTGACGTGCGGCGAACGCAGGATGTCGAAGCGCTTCATGCGGGTCGGCAGGGGCACGGGACCCTTGACGATCGCGCCGGTGCGCTTGGCGGTGTCGACGATTTCGGCGGCCGAGGTGTCGATCAGCTTGTAATCAAACGCCTTCAGGCGGATGCGGATTTTTTGCTTGGTAGACATGCGGTTCTCCGGATCCGGTTAA
>NZ_BCWQ01000012.1 GCF_001592285.1 Hydrogenophaga pseudoflava NBRC 102511
CCGTTTGATCCGCAGCGCCATGGAACGGAGAAGTCGGCCGTGACCGGCGCGACCCATTCCCTCAGCAGGCGCATTGGCTCCTATTGGCTGACCGCGCTCGGTGAGGTGCCACCGGCCACTCTCAAGCGGTTTGCTTCGGCTCTCGAACGAACCCGTTGAAACCTGAGACTCAGCCACCATGGTGTGGCTGCCGGGTGTTTCCTGTGTCTGCAAAAACTCTCTCACCGCAAGGATGAACATGAATATGGCCGTTCTCCGTTCCCGTCGAGCGATGTCGTTGCTGCTGAGTGCCTCACTGATCGGGCTGGTCATGGTCGGGGCGTCTGCATTGCCTGCCCCCGCCCATGCGCAGCAGATGCGCGGGCTGCCTGATTTCACAGATCTTGTTGACCAGGTGGGGCCGTCCGTGGTCAACATCCGGACGCTGGAGCGAGCCAACGCCGATGGGGGAAGCAGCACCGACGAACAGATGCTTGAGTTCTTCCGTCGTTTCGGCATACCGGTTCCGCCTGGGGCGGTGCCGCGCGGTCCACGCCAGGAGCGCGGCGGATCCGGTGAAGAGGCCCAACCCCGCGGGGTGGGCTCCGGGTTCATTCTCAGTTCCGATGGCCTCATCATGACCAACGCGCATGTGGTCGATGGCGCCGACGAACTGGTGGTCACCCTTCCCGACAAACGCGAGTTCAAGGCCAAGCTGGTGGGCGCCGACAAGCGAACCGACGTGGCTGTGGTGAAGATCGACGCCAGCGGGCTGTCCGCTGTCCGCATCGGTGATGTGAACCGGCTCAAGGTCGGTGAATGGGTGATGGCCATCGGCTCCCCTTTCGGTCTTGAGAACACGGTGACCGCCGGTATCGTGAGTGCGAAGAAGCGTGACACCGGGGATTTCCTTCCGTTCATCCAGACCGATGTCGCCATCAATCCGGGCAACTCGGGAGGGCCTCTGATCAACATGCGCGGTGAGGTGGTGGGCATCAACAGCCAGATCTATTCCCGCTCGGGTGGGTTTCAGGGCATCTCCTTTGCCATCCCCATTGATGAGGCCGTCCGGGTCTCCGATCAGTTGCGTTCCAGTGGTCGTGTGACCCGCGGTCGCATCGGTGTGCAAATCGGTCAGGTGAGCAAAGAGGTGGCCGAATCCATCGGTCTGGGGCAGGCGCGTGGTGCTCTGGTGAACGCGGTGGAAGCGAACTCACCTGCCGCCAAGGCCGGACTCGAACCGGGTGACGTGATCCTGAAATTTGATGGCCGGGAGATCGAACGGTCGGTCGACCTGCCGCGCATCGTCGGCAATACAAAGCCGGGCAATCGCAGTTCGATGACGGTGTTCCGGCGCGGCGCCCAGCGCGATCTGAGTATCACGGTGGCCGAGCTGGAGCCTGAGCGCAGCGACCGGAAGGCTGCAGCACCGGAGGCCAAGCCGCCCGCTTCGAGCAGCCTGCCCTCTTTGGGGCTGACCGTGGGTGATCTCAATGCTGCAGAGAAAAAAGAACTGAACATCAAGTCGGGGGTGCGTGTCGAGACGGCGGAAGGGGTGGCGGCGCGTGCCGGGCTCAAGGAGGGCGACGTGATTGTGGCGGTCGCGAACACCGAAGTGGGCAGCGTGAAGGAACTGGAGGCGGTGCTGGCCAAGCTGGACAAGTCCAAGCCGGTGAATGTTCTTTTCCGGCGCGGTGAGTGGGCCCAGTACGCGGTGATCCGGCCTCAGCGCTGAGCCAGCGCAAAGCTCGAAATCCTCTGAGCTGCCCCGAATAAACCCTTGATCCCGCTTGGGTTTATGGGCTTGTTCTGGGAGTTGGTTGTTTTGCCACAGGTTACCCGCTATCGATTTGGGTCTTCCGTTTGAACCGAAAGTTTGTGAACACTCACAATCTTGAGGTGCAAGTTGACTGATTTCGATAAAATCGGGGCTCCAAGACCTTGATTGCAGTGTCGAACAATGTTCAGCGTTCACGATGTGAGAGCGCCCTCAAGTTGTTCTCGCTTGCTCCACAGGTGGCGCACAACATGTTCATTTTGTTGTGGACGACCTGTGAATAAGTTTCCCGTTGCTGCGTTGCAACAGGCGGTAGAGGGTGGTTTCGGGCTGTGCAGCCGGGGCTTTTTGCCTACAATGAAATCCCAACTATCGCAGTTGCCATTGATTGTTGGTTACGGGCGCGTCACCAGTTGACGCGCCCTTTTTTATGGCCTTCCAGAGAGTGGCGGGGCCTGGTTTCTGGCTGTTTTCCGATGCACCACATCCGCAATTTTTCGATCATCGCGCACATCGACCATGGCAAGTCCACGCTGGCCGACCGCATCATCTCCCGCTGTGGCGGCCTGTCCGACCGCGAGATGAGCGAACAGGTGCTCGACTCCATGGACATCGAGAAAGAGCGCGGCATCACCATCAAGGCGCAGACCGCAGCGTTGCAGTACAAGGCGCGCGACGGCAAGGTCTACAACCTCAACCTGATCGACACACCCGGCCACGTGGACTTCTCTTATGAAGTGTCGCGCTCGCTGTCGGCGTGCGAAGGCGCGCTGCTGGTGGTGGACGCGAGCCAAGGGGTGGAGGCGCAGACCGTGGCCAACTGCTACACGGCGCTGGACCTGGGTGTCGAGGTGGTGCCGGTGCTGAACAAGATGGATCTGCCCAACGCCGATCCGGACAACGCCAAGGCCGAGATCGAGGATGTGATCGGCATCGATGCGACGGATGCGATTCCCTGCTCGGCCAAGACGGGCATGGGTGTTGAGGACATCCTCGAGGCCGTGGTCGCGCGCATTCCCCACCCCAAGGGCAACCCGGACGCACCGCTGCGCGCCATGATCGTGGACAGCTGGTTCGACACCTATGTGGGCGTGGTGATGCTGGTGCGCGTGGTCGATGGCCGCCTGCGAAAGGGCGAGCGTTTCAAGATGATGGCGACCAACGCCGCCTACAACGCCGACAACCTGGGCGTGTTCACGCCGGCCAACCAGCCGCGCGAGTCGCTGGAGGCGGGCGAGGTGGGCTACATCATTGCCGGTATCAAGGAGCTGCAGGCCGCCAAGGTGGGCGACACCATCACGCTGGAAAAGAAGCTGCCCAACAACCTCGGCCCTGCCGAGGAAGCGTTGCCCGGCTTCAAGGAGGTGCAGCCGCAGGTGTTTGCCGGCCTGTACCCGACCGAGGCCAGCGAGTACGACGCGCTGCGCGACGCGCTCGAAAAGCTCAAGCTCAACGACGCCGCGCTGCACTACGAACCCGAGGTGTCGCAGGCACTGGGCTTTGGTTTCCGTTGTGGCTTCCTGGGGCTGCTGCACATGGAGATCGTGCAGGAGCGGCTGGAGCGCGAGTTCGACCAGGACCTGATCACCACCGCGCCCAGCGTGGTCTACCAGGTGGTCAAGCCCGACGGCGAAGTCATCATGGTGGAGAACCCGTCCAAGATGCCGGACCAGGGCCGCATCGAAGAGATTCGCGAACCCATCGTGACGGTGCACCTGTACATGCCGCAGGAATACGTGGGTGCGGTCATGACGCTGGCCAACCAGAAGCGCGGGGTGCAGCTGAACATGGCCTACCACGGCAAGCAGGTCATGCTGACCTACGACATGCCGCTGGGCGAGATCGTGCTGGACTTCTTCGACAAGCTCAAGTCGGTCAGCCGCGGCTATGCGTCGATGGACTACGAGTTCAAGGAATACCGGCCGTCCGACGTGGTGAAGGTCGACATCCTGCTCAACGGCGAGAAGGTGGACGCGCTGTCCATCATTGTGCACCGCTCCCAGTCCCAGTACCGCGGCCGAGCCGTGGCGGCCAAGATGCGCGAGATCATCAGCCGCCAGCAGTTCGACGTGGCGATCCAGGCGGCCATTGGTGGCAACGTGATCGCACGCGAGACCATCAAGGCGCTGCGCAAGAACGTGCTGGCAAAATGCTACGGCGGTGACATCACCCGCAAACGCAAGCTCCTCGAAAAGCAGAAGGCAGGCAAGAAACGCATGAAACAGATCGGCTCGGTCGAAGTGCCCCAGGAGGCTTTTCTGGCCATCCTGCAGGTGGAGGAGTGATGCAACAGACCATGGGCGCGATCACCGCGGTGATCCTGGCGGCTTTCGGGGCCTACGCGGCGGCGTTTTTCTTTGGCGCCATCGAGGGGAACTTCGCGCTGCTGCTTTTTCTGGCCACGGCGGTCACGGGTGTTTACTGGCTGGCCGAGAAGTTCTATTTTTTCCCGAAGCGTAGGCGAGACGCCGAGCGGCTGGTGTCGACGCGCAACGAACGTGCGGCTGAACTGGCTCGCCAAGGTTTTGCACAGTCCTCGGACGAAGATTTGTCGATGGCGCGCCACAAGCTGCTGGCGCAACCCTGGTGGCTGGACTGGACCGCCGGCCTGTTCCCGGTGATCCTGGCGGTGTTTGTGCTGCGGAGCTTTCTGTTCGAACCGTTCAAGATCCCGTCGGGCTCGATGATTCCGACACTTCAGGTCGGGGACTTGATTCTGGTGAACAAGTTTCACTACGGCGTGCGGCTGCCGGTGATCAACACCAAGGTGATTGCCAACAACGAACCGCAGCGTGGGGACGTCATGGTGTTTCGCTATCCCCCGCAACCGAGCCTGGACTACATCAAGCGGGTGATTGGCGTGCCAGGCGACGAGGTGGCCTATCTGAACAAGCGCCTCACGGTCAACGGCCAGCCCGTGCCCCGCATCAACCAGCCCGACTATTTTGATGGCGAGCAGATGCGCTATACCAAACAGTTCGGTGAGGAGCTGGGTGGTCGGCGCTACAACACCCTCAACGACGACATGCGGCCGCCGTTCGTGTCGCCCATCACGGATTTTGCGTTCCGTGAAAATTGTCGCTATCCGGCCGAAGGCGTCGTGTGCAAAGTACCCCCTGGGCACTATTTCATGATGGGTGACAATCGGGACAACTCGCTCGATTCGCGTTTCTGGGGTTTTGTCCCAGAGTCCAACATTGTGGGCAAGGCCTTCTTTGTCTGGATGAATTTTGGCGATTTCGGGCGGATCGGTTCGTTCGAGTAAGACACGCAACTACTGGAGGTGGGGTGATGAAGCAGAAACAGCGGCAACGCGGCCTGACGTTTTTCGGGTTGTTGTTCGTGGGCATTTTGCTGGCCTTCGCTGGTGTGGTGGTCGCCCAGGTGGTGCCCACCTACATCGAATATCTGGCGGTGCAGAAGGCCGTGAAGAAGGCTGCGGACGGATCGACCGTTGCCGAGGTGCGTTCCCTGTTCGACAAGGCCGCCCAGATTGATGACATCAGCAGCATCTCTGGCAAGGATCTGGAGATCGGCAAGCAGGGTGACAAAGTGGTGGTGTCGTTCGACTATGTTCGTGAAATTCCGCTGGCGGGTCCTGCCTACCTGGTGATGAAGTACAACGGGTCCTCTCAATGACACTGGGTGGCTGTCCGGCCGGGGGCGCACGCCTTTGAGCCAGGAATTGACGGCGTTGCAAAAACGCCTGGGACATGTGTTTTCCAGTCCGCGCCTGATTGAACGCGCGTTGACGCACCGAAGCTTTTCGGCGGACCACAACGAACGGCTGGAGTTTCTGGGCGATTCGGTGCTGAGTCTGGCTGTGTCTGGTCTGCTGTTCGAAAAACTCAGTCAGTTGCCAGAGGGTGATCTCTCACGTGTGCGGGCCAACCTGGTCAAGCAGGACACGTTGCATCAGATCGCGACACGCCTGGGTCTTTCGGCCTGTTTGCGGCTGGGTGACGGCGAAAAGCGGTCCGGAGGACACAAGCGCCCCTCCATTCTCGCGGATGCCCTGGAGGCCTTGATCGGGGCGGTGTATCTGGACGCCGGTTTCGAGACTGCTTCGCTGCTGGTGCGGCGCCTGTATGGTGATATCGAGCTCAGTGCCCAGATGGGGGCCATGGGCAAGGATCCCAAAACCGATTTGCAGGAGTGGTTGCAGGCGCGCAAGATGCAACTGCCTCAGTACCGGGTGGTGGCCACCATGGGTGAGGCGCATCGACAGACCTTCGACGTCGAGTGCACGGTCCCGGAGGCCGGTCGCAGCGAGCGCGGCATCGGTGCGTCGCGGCGGGCTGGAGAGCAGGCGGCAGCGGCTGCGATGCTGACGTTTTTGCGGGCCGCCGAGCCCGCACCCACCAAGGCGGGCGGCTGACGATCTCGGCGCTTGGCCGGTTTCTGTCCGGATCCATTCATGAGCAAATCCTCCCGTCCTCCCTCCAGTGCCCCTGCGGCCCCTGTTCCCACCGACGCATCGCTCGAGGCCATGCTGGCCAAGGCCTTGCGCAAGACGCCAGCAGAGGCCGTCGCCGACCCGGCACAGGAGCACGAACCTGTGGCGCCGGAGCAGCAGCACTGTGGCTATGTGGCCATCGTCGGCAAGCCCAACGTGGGCAAGTCCACGCTGCTCAATGCGCTGGTGGGACAGAAGATCAGCATCACTTCGCGCAAGGCGCAGACCACGCGCCACCGCATCACGGGTTACCGCACCGTGGGTCCGAACCAGTTCGTGTTCGTCGACACACCTGGCTTCCAGACGCGGCACGGCAACGCGCTGAACCGTGCGCTCAACAAGACCGTGCTCGGCGCGGTGACCGATGTCGACCTGATCCTGTTTGTTGTCGAGGCGGGGCACTTCCATCCGGCGGACGCCAAGGTGATGGAACTGCTGCCCTCGAACGTGCCTGTGGTGTTGCTGGCCAACAAGTTCGATCTGGTGCACAGGCGTGGCGAACTGGCCCCCTGGCTCAAGTCCATGCAGGAGAAGCACCCGTTCGCCGAGTTCGTGCCGATGTCGGCCAAGAACGCCCGGGATGTCGATCGCCTGTTCGCTATCTGTGCCAAGTACCTGCCGCAACAGGCCTGGATGCACGATCCCGAGGAGCTGACCGACCGCAGCGAGCGCTTCATGGCGGCCGAGATGGTGCGCGAGAAGCTGTTCCGACTGACCGGCGACGAGCTGCCCTACACGTCGACCGTGGTGATCGACAAGTTCGAGGAAGAGGGCGGGCTCAAGCGCATCGCGGCCACCATCGTGGTTGAGCGCGAGGGACACAAGGGCATGGTGATCGGCGAAAAGGGCGAGAAGCTCAAGCGCATCGGCACGGAGGCCCGCCAGGAGCTCGAAAAGATCTGGGACTGCAAGGTGTTCCTGGAGCTGTGGGTCAAGGTGCGCTCCGGCTGGGCCGACGACGACGCGCGCGTCCGGTCGTTCGGTTACGAGTGACGGGTCATGGCCACGCGCCGGACTTCTGAAGAACCCGCATTCGTCCTGCACCGCTACGACTGGAGCGAGTCCAGTCTCATCCTGGAAGTCTTCACCCGCCACCACGGACGCATCGCCCTGGTGGCCAAGGGGGTCAAGAAGCCGACTTCGCAGTTCCGTCCCGTGCTGCTGCCCTTGCAGCCGCTGGCCCTGAGTTGGGGTGGAGACGCCGAAGTGCGCACGCTCAAGGCGGCACAGTGGCAGGGCGGGCACGTCATGCCCACCGGCGATGCGCTGCTTTCGGGCAGTTATCTCAACGAGCTGCTGATGCGCCTGCTGGCGCGCGACGACCCGCACCCCGGCCTGTTTGACCACTACGCGCTGGCGGTGCAGCTGCTGGCCGAGCGGTCCGATGCGCAGCAGCTGGTCCTGCGCGCCTTCGAGCTGCTGCTGTTGCGCGACACCGGACTGCTGCCCGATCTGTCTTGCGAAGGCAGCACGCTGGCGCCTCTGCAGGAGGGGACTTCCTATGTGCTGGGCGCCGAGTCCGGACTGCGTGTGGCGCACGGCGACGATGTGCACTCGCTCGAAGCCAGCCAGTGGCTGCTGTTGCAGACCGCGCTGAATGACCGTGACCCGCTGATAGCCAGCCTGCGCGCCTGCGCTGGCTGCCAGCAGAGCCTGCAGCCTCAGTTGCGCGCACTGCTGCACTACCATAGTGGCGTCCGGGTGTTCCGGACCCGCCAGCTGTTGCTGGACCTGCAGTCGCTGGTCCGGCCGAAAGCGGTTCCTGATCCGGTTGCTTCTTCCGGCCCCACATCCTCCTGACCATGGCCCACGCTGCTCACCACCCGACCGCGCTGTCGGTCAATCTCAACAAGGTCGCGCTGGTGCGCAACACGCGCCACCTGGGCATTCCGTCCGTCACCCGCGCGGCCACCCTGTGCCTCGAAGCCGGTGCGCGAGGCATCACGGTGCATCCCCGGCCGGACGAGCGCCACATCCGCAGCCACGACGTGTTCGATCTCGCCGAGCTGATGCAGGACTGGCCGGACCGCGAATACAACATCGAAGGCAATCCGTTCCACAACCTCATGGATGTCGCGCGCGAGGTCCGGGCGCGTGGCCTGCCGCTGCACCAGCTGACCTTCGTGCCCGACAGCGAAGGCCAGTTCACCAGCGACCACGGCTGGAGCTTTCCTCAGGACGCCGACCGGCTGCGGCCCGTGATCGCGCAGGCCCAAGCCCTGGGCGCTCGTGTGAGTCTGTTCATGGACCCGGAGCCCGGACAGATGGCGGCGGCCCGGGCCGTGGGGGCTGACCGAGTGGAGCTCTACACCGAGCCCTATGCCGCCGCCTGGCACACCCCTAACCGTGGGCAGCAGCTCGAACGCTACCGCTCTGCGGCGCAGGCGGCCCTGGAAGCAGGGCTGGGTGTGAACGCGGGCCATGACCTCAACCGCGAGAACCTCACCGAGTTTCTGCGCACGGTGCCGGGTGTGGCGGAGGTGTCGATCGGTCACGCGCTCATCGCCGATGCGCTGGAGCTGGGCTACGCCGCCACCGTGACCGACTACAACCGCTGCATCGCCGAAGCGTTCCGATGATCTTCGGCATCGGCACCGACGTCTGCGATATCCGGCGCATCGAAGCGACCTTCGAGCGCCAGGGCGAGCGCTTCGTGCGGAAGGTGCTGGGCGAGCAGGAACTGGCGATCTGGCAGCGCCGAAGCGAGCGCTGGCCCGGGCGCGGACTGCGCTACCTGGCGACGCGGTTTTCCGCCAAGGAGGCGTTCTCCAAGGCCATCGGCCTGGGCATGCGCATGCCCATGACCTGGCGGGCCTGCGAAATCCTCAACATGCCCAGTGGTCAGCCAGTGATCGTGCTGCATGGCACGCTGAAAACCTGGTTCGAGGCCCAGGGCCTGCGCGCACACGTGACCGTGACCGACGAGACCGACTACGCCGCGAGCTTCGTGGTGGTGGAGAGAGACTGACATGCACACACACGCCCCGTTGATCATCGACGTCGCCGGGTTCGAGCTGACCGACGCCGACCGCCAGCGCCTGGCACACCCCCTGGTCGGCGGAATCATCCTCTTCGGCCGCAACTGGCAAAGCCGGGAGCAGCTGACGGCGCTGTGCGCCCAGGTCAAGGCGGTGCGAGAGGACCTGCTGATCGCTGTCGACCACGAGGGCGGCCGCGTGCAGCGTTTCCGCACAGACGGATTCACCCACCTGCCCCCCATGGCGGCGTTCGGACAGCTGTGGCTCTCGGCTCCCGCGCGGGGCGAGTGCGAGGGCGGTTCTGCGATGCGGGCCACCAATGCGGCCACCGCGGCCGGCTACGTGCTCGGCGCCGAACTGCGCGCCTGCGGTGTCGACCTGAGCTTCACGCCGGTGCTGGATCTGGACTACAGCGAAAGCTCGGTGATCGGCGACCGCTCGTTCGGCCGCGACCCGCGGATGGTGGCGGTGCTGGCACAGGCGCTGATGCATGGCCTGCGCACCAGTGGCATGGGCAACTGTGGCAAACACTTCCCGGGCCACGGCTTTGTGAAGACCGATTCGCACCTGGCTATTCCCGTCGACCGGCGCAGTCTCAAAGCCATCCTGGCCGACGACGCGGCGCCCTACGGCTGGCTGTCGGCCAGTCTGGACGCGGTGATGCCGGCGCATGTGATCTACCCGAAGGTGGACAGCCGGCCCGCAGGCTTTTCAGCACGCTGGCTGCAGGAGGTGCTGCGGCACCGCCTGGGGTTCACCGGCGCGATTTTCAGCGACGACCTGAGCATGGAAGCCGCGCGCCACATCGACGGCCGGGGCGTGAGCTTCACCGAGGCGGCGCTGGCAGCGCTCGGTGCGGGGGGCGACATGGTGCTGCTGTGCAACCAGAGCGTCGTGGACGGCGGCGCGCCCATCGACGAAGCGATCGAGGCCTTGTCCAAGGCACTGGTGCAAGGCGACTGGGTGCCCAGCCCCGCCAGCGAAGAGCGTCGGCAGGCCCTGCTGCCGCAGGGCCCGGCCATGAACTGGGACCGCCTGATGGTCAGCGCGCGCTACATGCAGGCGTTGTCGCTGATTCCCTGACTACCGCTCGACGCCGAGCTTGTCCAGCAGATCCGAAATCAGCTCCAGCCGCAGCATCGGGTTGTCCAGCGCCATCAACCGTTGTTTGAGTTCGGCCGGTGCGGGCAGCAGTTCGGCCCAGCGGTTGGCGACCCAGCCGCTGTCGTCCCACTGGTAGGGCGGCTGCAGCGGCAGCTCGTTCATGGATCCGGGTTCGCGCTCGCGCAGGTTGGCCAGCACGCGTTGCAGAGCGTCCCGCGTGCTGCGCAGGTGTTCCGGCACCGCCACGACCCGCTCAGGCTCATCGAGCCGCACGTCGGCCACCCACAGGCCGTGGGGCAGGCGACGGCTGGCGGTGATGTGAAAGCGCTGCTGGCCGCGGCAGTGGATGAGCATCAGGCCGGCCTGCGGGTGCTCGATCTGCTCGATGCGGGCGATGGTGCCGACCTGGTGAAACGCCTCGTGCGCAAAGCCGTCGGGCGAAGCCGGGTCGGCGCGCCGCACCTCGCTGCCTTCGCTGAGGCAGACCACACCGAACGGCGCTCCCGCCGCGTGGCAACGCTTGATCATGTCGAGATAGCGCACCTCGAAGATGCGCAGCGGCATCCAGCCGCCGGGGAACAGCACGGTCTGCAGCGGAAACAGCGGCAGCTGGTTCAGCGTCAGCGGCGTCTCGCTCAATCCGGCACCACCGCGTCGGCGCTCTGGCGCTGCAGCATGGCCAGGGTGCTGGCCACGGTTTTGCGCAGTTCGCGGCGGTCGCAGATGAAGTCGACCGCGCCCTTGGTCTGCAGGAACTCGGCGCGCTGGAAGCCTTCGGGCAGCTTCACGCGCACGGTGTTCTCGATCACACGCGGGCCGGCAAAACCGATCAGCGCCTTGGGCTCGGCGATCACCACGTCGCCCACGAAGGCGAAGCCGGCGGAGACCCCGCCCATGGTCGGATCGGTCAGCACGCTGATGTAGGGCAGGTTCTTCTTGGCCAGGCGGGTCAGCGCCGCGTTGGTCTTGGCCATCTGCATCAGCGACAGCAGGCCTTCCTGCATGCGCGCACCGCCGGTGGCGGTGAAGCAGACAAAGGGCACCTTCTGGGCGATGGCTTCCTCGACGCCACGCACGAATCGCTCGCCGACCACGGAACCCATGGAGCCGCCCATGAAGTCGAACTCGAAGCAGGCGACGACCAGGCTGATGCCCTGCACCGCACCACCCATGACGATGAGCGCGTCGGTCTCGCCCGTGGTTTCCAGGGCTTCCTTCAGGCGTTCGGGGTACTTGCGGCTGTCCTTGAACTTCAGCGCGTCGACCGGCAGCACTTCCTGCGCCAGCTCGTAACGGCCTTCGGCGTCCAGGAAGGCGTTCAGGCGTGCGCGAGCGCCGATGCGGTGGTGGTGGCTGCAGTGCGGGCAGACGTTCTGATTCTTCTCGAGATCCGTCTTGTAGAGCACGGCCTCGCAGCTGGGGCACTTGATCCACAGACCCTCGGGCACGCTGCGGCGCTCGGCCGGGTCGGTGTGCGTGATCTTGGGCGGCAGCAGTTTTTCAAGCCAGGACATCGGAAACTCCTAACGATGGGCCGGACTCTGGGGCCGGCTTAAAGATGGCGGATTATGCGTCCAGCGCTTTCCGGATGGTGCGCATGAAGTGGGCTGCCACCGGCACCACCTTCTCGAAGGGCTCGTCCTCGATCAGCTGGATGATCTTGCTGCCGATCACCACTGCGTCGGCGGTTTTGCCAATGGCCTTGGCGGTCTCGGCGTCGCGGATGCCGAAGCCCACGCCGACCGGGATGCTCACATGCGCGCGGATGCGCGGCAGCATGGCTTCGACCTGGCCCACATCCAGCGTGCCGGCGCCGGTCACGCCCTTGAGCGAGACGTAGTAGACATAACCGCTCGCCACGCGCGCGACCTGCGCCATGCGCTCGTCGGTGGAAGTGGGGGCCAGCAGGAAGATCAGGTCCATGTTCGCGGCGCGCAGCGCGGCTGCGAACTCCTCGCATTCTTCGGGCGGGTAATCCACCACCAGCACGCCATCCACGCCGGCGGCCGAGGCGTCGCGCACGAAGCTGCCCGCACCGTGCTTCTGGTCGTAGCGCTCGATCGGGTTGGCATACCCCATCAGCACCACCGGCGTGCGGTCGTTCTCCTTGCGGAACTCGCGCACCATGGCGATCACCTGCGCCAGGCCGATGCCCAGCGACAGCGCGCGGTCGCCCGCTTTCTGGATCACCGGGCCGTCGGCGGACGGGTCGGAGAACGGGACGCCCAGTTCGATGATGTCGGCACCGCCTTCGACCATGCCGTGCATCAGCTTGGGCGTGATGTCGGCATACGGGAAGCCAGCGGTGACGAACGGGATCAGGGCCTTGCGGTTCTTGGCCTTCAGGTCGGCCAGAGTTTTTTCGATGCGGCTCATTTGGACACCTTCACAACGGAATCGGCGCCGCCCTTGACGGACTGGCCGCGGCAGCTGGGGCGGCAGTAGAAGTCGGCGTTGGACAGGTCGGCCACGGTGCCGATGTCCTTGTCGCCGCGGCCGGAGAGGTTGACCAGCACCGACTGCGTGGGCTTCATGGTCTTGGCCAGCTTCATGGCGTAGGCCACCGCATGGCTCGATTCGAGCGCGGGGATGATGCCCTCGGTGCGGCAGAGGTAGTGGAAGGCCTCCAGCGCCTCTTTGTCGGTGATGCCGACGTATTCGGCGCGGCCGATGTCCTTGAGGAAGGCATGCTCGGGGCCGACGCCGGGATAGTCGAGGCCCGCGCTGACGCTGTGCGTTTCGGTCACCTGGCCGTTGTCGTCCTGCAGCACGTAGGTGCGGTTGCCGTGCAGCACGCCGGGGCTGCCCTTCTGCAGCGACGCAGAATGTTTGCCGCTGTCCAGGCCTTCCCCCGCCGCCTCCACGCCGATCAGGCGCGTGCCGGTGTGGTTGATGTAGGGATAGAAGATACCCATGGCGTTGCTGCCACCGCCCACGCAGGCGACCACGGCGTCGGGCTGCTCGCCCACACAGCCGGCTTCTTTCAGCATTTGCGGCATCTGCACCAGGCATTCGTTGCCGATCACGCTCTGGAAGTCGCGCACCATCATCGGGTAGGGGTGCGGGCCGGCCACGGTGCCGATGATGTAGAAGGTGTTGTCCACGTTGGCGACCCAGTCGCGCATGGCTTCGTTGAGCGCGTCCTTCAGCGTCTTGCTGCCCGACTCGACGGGCACGACGGTCGCGCCCAGCAGCTTCATTCGGTAGACGTTGGGGCTCTGGCGCTTGACGTCCTCGCTGCCCATGTAGACCACGCACTCCAGGCCGTAGCGGGCGCAGATGGTGGCGGTGGCCACGCCGTGTTGTCCGGCGCCGGTCTCGGCGATCACGCGCGGCTTGCCCATGCGCTTGGCGAGCATGGCCTGGCCGATCACGTTGTTGATCTTGTGGGCACCGGTGTGGTTCAGGTCCTCTCGCTTGAGGAAGATCTGCGCGCCACCCTGTTCGCGGCTCATGCGCTCGGCGTGGTAGACCGGGCTGGGCCGGCCGACGAAGTGGGCCAGTTCCTTGCGGAATTCGGCCAGAAACTCGGGGTCGTGCTGGTACTTCGCGTACGCGGCCTTGAGCTCGTTGATGGCGTGGGTGAGCGTTTCGCTCACGAAGCTGCCGCCGTAGATGCCGAAGTGGCCGCGGGCGTCGGGTTGCTGGTAGGTGCTGGTGTCCATGTGAGGGGTCTCGTTGCTGGGCCCGAGCCACCCGTTCACATTGGAATCAAGGGTCAGCTGGGGCGGGGGTGTGGCGCGTCGGCCGCCCGCACGGCGGCCACGAAAGCGAGCATCTTGTCGGGGTCTTTGATGCCTTTGGCGGCTTCGACCCCAGAGCTCACGTCAACGGCCCAGGGCCGTACGAGCGCAATGCCATCGGTCACGTTTGCAGGCGTGAGTCCACCAGACAAAACGAGGCGAGAGCTGGCGTTTAGTGTGGGGTGTGACCAAGGGAAAGCCGTCCAGTCGAAAGATTGACCTCCGCCACCATAGCCCTCGACATGGGCGTCGAGCAGGATGGCCTGCGCGGCAGCGAAATCAGACGCGTATTTTAGGAGATCGAAGCCCGTGCCGGCAGGTCCCGGCGGGATGCGCGCGGCGCGGATGAACGGGCGGCCGCCAGCGGCGCAGTCGGCCGGTGTCTCGTCGCCGTGGAATTGCAGGAGGGCGTTGGGCACAGCGGCCAGACCCTGGGTGATGAACTCGGGGCTGGCGTTGACGAACAGCAGCACGGGCGTGACGAAGGGCGGTAGCCGGCGTGCCAGTTCGCCGGCTCGTTCGGGGCTGACGAAGCGCGGGCTCTGCGGGTAGAGCACGAAGCCGATGGCATCGGCGCCGGCCCGGACAGCCGCGTCCACGTCACCTTCGCGCGTAAGGCCACAGATCTTGATGCGGGTGCGGTGGGGCATGGGGCTCAGGGCAACCAGTCGAAAGCGGGTGTGCGGTCCGGGATGTTCCAGGACGGATCGTAGACCGGACCCAGGAAATACAAGCCGTCGGGTGCAAAGGTGGGCGCGGCGGCGTCGCGGCTTTGGGCGGCCAGCACCTCGGCCATCCACGACGGCGGGCGGTTCCCGGTCCCGACAGCAATCAGGCAACCCATGATGTTGCGGATCATGTGGTGCAGGAAGGCCGAGGCTTCGAATTCGAAGCGGCAGTAGGCACCGCGCCGGGCGATCTCGATGCGGCGCATGTCCTTGACCGGGCTGTGAGCCTGGCAGGACGACGCTCGGAACGACGTGAAGTCGTGTTCGCCCAGCAGCGCGTTGGCAGCGCTTTGCATGGCGGCCAGGTCCAGCGGGCGGAACACCCAGCCCACCTGTCCATGGTCCACACTGGGGCGCACGGGCGATTCGAGCAGTACGTAGGCATAGCGCCGGCCGGTGGCGCTGGCCCGTGCGTGAAAGCCTGGTGGCACCTTGCGCGCCCATTGCACGGCGATGTCGGGCGGCAGGAAGCTGTTGGTGCCGCGCACCCAGGCGTTTTCAGGCCGCACCAGCGGGCTGTCGAAATGCACCACCTGGTTCAGTCCGTGCACGCCAGCATCGGTGCGCCCGGCGCAAAGGGTATTCACCGCAGGCACATCCAGAAAGCGGGCCAGGGCCCTTTCGAGCTTGTCCTGGACTGTTTGGCCGCTGGGCTGGCTCTGCCAGCCGTCGTAGTTCCGGCCGTTGTAGGACACGCCCAATGCGATGCGCCCACCGGCCGGCAGCGGGGCCGGTGTGGGCGCGTCGGGGAGGGGGGCAGAGGGGGCGAGGATCAGGAGAGGTCTGCCAGGAAAGCACTGGCCTTGGTCTTGAGCGAGCCCGATGCTTCTGCCAGCACCTCTTCGGCCAGGGAGCGCGCGCCTTCCAGATCGCCGATGGCGCGGAACTCCTCTGCCAGCGAGAGCTTGGTTTCCAGCGGGCTTTCCGCGCCCAGCTCGTTGCCCGCCAGCGGATCGCCTGCCTCGGGCTTGCCATTGAGGTCGAGGCTCAGGTCGCCCAGATCAAAGGACATCAGTTCCGGAGAGGCTGGTGCATCTGCGGGTGCACTCGCCGGGGTGTCGATGTCGAAGTCGGGCAGGACTTCCGCATGGTCGAAAGTAGGCTGCTCTGCCGCGGGCATTGAGGTCAGCGGCATGGGGTCCGACGGGAAGTCAAGATCGAAATCCATGGGCCGCGACGCCTGGTCGGCCAACTGGGCGGGCTCAGGGGTCAGGGCGTCGGTCTGGGACAGGTCGTCCATTGCCGACACCGGAGCGTCGGCCTTGCCGTTGGCGGCAGCCAGCGGCGAGCGCGAGGACTCTTCCATGAAGTCCAGATCGAGATCCAGATCGCCTGCGTCTCCCGACTTGGCGTTGTCTCCCAGCGTGCTGCTGCCAAACGGGATGGTGGCGCCGGTGGCCATCGGCACGGCCGCGCCGGGTTTGACCGCCGGACTTCCTCCGGGCTGGTACAGCGGGTTGGCAGGATCCAGTTCCTTGCCCAGTTCGCAGGCGTGCTCCCACTCCGGTCCCTGGCCTTGCGTGAGTGCATAGGCCTCCGTGGCGACCACCTCGAAAGCCTTCGAGTCGCGGCGCTTGGCGTAGATCTCGAGCAGCTTGTTGTGAATGGCGACCCTGGTGGGTGCGCTGCGCATGGCTTCTTTGAGGATCTCCTCGGCTTGCAGGTCCCTGCCGTAGGCGAGGTAAACGTCGGCCTCCGCCACGGGATCGACATCACCGGCGGCGTCCAGCTGACTGGGCGAATACACCATGGACGATCCGGACGCCGCGGCTTCGTTGGTGTCGATGCGTTGCCCCCCGCTGGAGCCAAAGAATGAGTCGGGCTGCAGGCGGCTTTCCAGGAAGGAGCTGTCGACGCCGCTGCCCTTCTTCTTCTGGCGCGCGCGGTAGAACGCGAAGCCTCCGAGCAACGCCAGCAGGGCGGCCGCGCCAGGCAGCACCATGGGGTTGTCCATCAGCTGGCCGACAAACGACGGCTCTTCGACAGGCGCGGGGGCAGGCGCTGGACGTGGTTTCGGTGCAGGAGCTGGGGCTGGTGCCGGAGGGGGAGCAGGAGGCTCAGCGGCGGCAGGTGCCTCGGGCGCCGGAGCAGGTGCAGATTCCGCGGCAGGGGTTGGGGTGGCCGGGGCTGCGGCCGGTTCCGGGGAGGGTGCGGCAGGTGTGGCGGCCACAGGTGCGGGCGCCGCAGCTGGTGCGGTTGGAGCCCCCACAGGCAGAGACGGGGCCGGGGTGCTGGCGGCGGGTTTGGCTGCAGGAGCCGCTGGCGCACCCGATGCCGCGGCCGGTCCCAGCTTGGACAGCTCGTCGATGTTGCGAGAAAGCTCTGCCACCCGGGTCGATGCTTCCTTGGCCTGGCGTTCCTGGGCGATCTTGTCTTCCTTGGCATCCTGGCCCGCAACCGCGCCCTTGGACAGCGTCAGCTTGTCCTGAGCCGACTGGGCCGGCTTCTTGTCTTCGACTTCGGTTTGCACCTTGCCGGACGCCTGGCGGTCGGCGGCCGCCACAGGTGCTTCGGGGACTGCACCCGCCAGCCGGCGACGGAACTCGTTGAAGTCGCGGCTCTGGGCCGCCACGATGCGCTTGGCTTCTCCGGCAGAGACGTCGATGGATGCTGCTTCGGTCGGCAGGTTCAGGATCGCGCCGGCTTTCATCCGGTTGACGTTGTTGCCGATGAACGCCTGCGGATTGGCGCGGAGCATGGCCACCAGCATCTGGTCAAGCGATGCATTGGCGGGCAGGTTGGCCGCTGCGATGCGGCCAGCGGTGTCACCAGCCTTGGTGGTGACCTGTTTGGACGGGCCGTCGGCGGAGGGCGCTGCTGCCGGCTTGGCCGCCGCAGGGGCTGCCGCAGCGGGCTTGTCTGCCTTGGGGGTTGCGGCCGCCGATGGGGTGGCCGCTCGGCTCGGGGCAGCGGGTGCTGCGGCGGCATTGCTGCGAGCCGCCGGGGCTGGCGCAGGTGCTGCCGCGGCAGCGTTGAGCGGTGCTGGTGGCGCCGCCGTGGTCTTGGGTGGGTCCAGCAGCAGTGTGTATTCCCGCACCAGCCGGCCGGACGACCAATTGGCCTCTAGCACCATGTCCACGAAGGGCTCGTTGACAGGGCGCGAGCCCACCACGCTCAGGTATGCACGGCCGTCTGCCCGGCGCTGCAGGGTGATCTGGAGTCCGGCGATGGCCGAACTGAGGTCCATGCCCGAGGACCTGAAGGCTTCAGGTGCTGCCAGTCCGACGCGCAGGCTGGAGGCCTCTTCGGGCGTGATTTCGAGCACATCCACCTCGGCCCGCAAAGGCTCGCCCAACGAAGACTGCACCGCCACGCGACCAAGCGCGAGAGCGAGCGCGTCGTCGTGCTGCATGAGGCCGGCAGACAGCAGTGCAGCTGCTGCCACGGCATGTAACCGCGAAGTTCCTCTGCGACCGACGCCCCCGAGGGTGGTCATGGTCCCGAACAAGGGGGTATGGCGGGTGGATTTGGGCACTTGAACCTCGACGTAAAAAACCGAGAATTGACCTTAACATCAACGCATTACGGTGACAAGCTGAGAATCCGCTTGAGTTTCCGGGGTGGCCTTTGGTCGGCCCACGGGCGTTGTTCGCGTTGCGGCGTCACAACGACAAAGCCGGCGCGCAGGCCGGCTTTTTTGTGAATGTAAGTAAGAAGTAGTGACGAATCAGGCGTCGAGCAGGATGCGCAGCATGCGGCGCAGCGGCTCGGCGGCGCCCCACAGGAGCTGGTCGCCGATGGTGAAGGCGCCCACGTACTCGGGGCCCATGGCCAGTTTGCGGATGCGGCCGACCGGGATGCTCATGGTGCCGGTCACGGCCACCGGCGTCAGGTCCCTGATGGTGGCTTCGCGGGTGTTCGGCACCACCTTGGCCCAGGGGTTGTCGGCGGCGATCATGGCCTCAATGTCGGCCACCGGCACATCCTTCTTCAACTTGAAGGTCAGGGCCTGGCTGTGGCAGCGCATGGCGCCCACGCGCACGCAGAACCCGTCCACCGGGATCGGCGCCGAGCCGAAACCTTCGCCCATGCCCAGGATCTTGTTGGTCTCGGCCATGCCCTTCCACTCTTCCTTGGACATGCCGTTGCCCAGGTCCTTGTCGATCCAGGGGATCAGCGAACCGCCCAGCGGCACGCCGAAATTGGCGGTCTCGGCGCCGCTCAGGCTGCGCTGCTTGGCGATGACCTTGCGGTCGATTTCCAGGATGGCGCTCTTGGGGTCGTCCAGCAGGGCCTTCACCTCGGCGTTCAGCGTGCCGTACTGCGTCAGCAGTTCGCGCATGTGCTGGGCGCCGCCGCCCGAGGCTGCCTGGTAGGTCTGGGTGCTCATCCACTCGACCAGACCGGCCTTGTACAGCGCGCCCACGCCCATCAGCATGCAGGAGACCGTGCAGTTGCCGCCGATCCATTCCTTGCCGCCCTTGGCCAAGGCGTTCTTGATCACCGGCATGTTGACCGGGTCGAGCACGATGACGGCGTCCTTTTCCATGCGCAGGGCGGAGGCGGCGTCGATCCAGTGGCCGTTCCAGCCGGCGGCGCGCAGCTTGGGGTAGACCTCGTTCGTGTAGTCGCCACCCTGGGCGGTGATGATGATCTCGCAGCGCTTGAGGGCGTCGATGTTGTTCGCGTCCTGCAGCGTGGTTTCGTTCTTCGCCATGGCAGGCGCCTTGCCGCCGGCGTTGGAGGTGGAGAAGAACAGCGGCTCGATCAGGTCGAAGTCCTTTTCCTCGACCATGCGATCCATCAAAACGGAGCCGACCATGCCGCGCCAGCCGACCAGACCAACCAACTTGCTCATTGAGAATGCCCTTTCAAGTGAATAAACAGGTCCAGACCAGACCGACTTGCCCGGCTCGTCTGGCCGGGGAGGGCGCACGACGAACCAGGCTGGATCAGCCCTTAATGGTCGTGGTTTTGATGGAGATTGCGCGCGCAGCAACACCGGCCATGGCGGCGGGTGCGGTGTTCAGGGAGAACGGGCTGGCGTCAAACATAGCCCGCAATTGTAGTTCACGCCCCTTGACGTGAATCTGACCGC
This sequence comes from Hydrogenophaga pseudoflava NBRC 102511, assembly GCF_001592285.1. Lineage (GTDB taxonomy): Bacteria > Pseudomonadota > Gammaproteobacteria > Burkholderiales > Burkholderiaceae_C > Hydrogenophaga > Hydrogenophaga pseudoflava. The sequence continues at coordinate 19,804 of NZ_BCWQ01000012.1, forward strand.
CGGTCAGGCGTTGTGTGGCCGCACCAGATAGATGGCCGTTCCCTGCGACCAGGCCAGCAGCCGGTCGATGTTGGGGTGCTTGCCAGGGTTCGCCATGGCGTCTGCGGTGTGTTCGCCATACCACTGCAGACCGAGTACCGCGGCTTCGGGCGTGATGGTGCCGCCGTACTGCTTGGCGAGCGCGTGGTAGACCGCCAGCGAGCCGGTCTGACCAGGCTGGTTGTGGATGCTGGCCACCAGGGCGCCGCTGGCGTCGAGCAGGTCCAGCGACGCAAGGTGGGCGACCGACGGAAGGGATCTGAGGCGTTCGGCAAAATTCATGGCTGCATTGTCGCTGTGCCACCGCACCACAGAAAGTCCGTCCATGACGTCTTCAGAGGCCACCACATCCTTCTATCCCATCGGAACGCCGGGCAAGCCCTGGGGCCCGGAAGAGCGGGCCCTCTGGCGCTCGCGCCAGCGGCGACAGCGCTCCCACCGCGACGACGTGGTGGCGGCGGTGGACCGGTTGCGCGGTCATTTCGACGTGCAGACCTATGGAGAGGTGGAGTCCGGCGACGGGCGTCTGCCGTTGCTGGCCGTTCGCAGTCGGGGGTGGGGCAGCGACTTGCCGGTCGTCCTGGTCACCGGCGGTGTGCATGGCTACGAGACCAGTGGCGTTCATGGCGCCCTGCAGTTCCTGGCGCAGGATGCCGCGGCGTTCAGTGACCGGGTCAACCTGCTGGTGGTGCCTTGCGTCAGTCCATGGGCCTATGAGCGCGTCCAGCGCTGGAACCACGATGCCGTCGACCCCAACCGCTCGTTCCGCGAGCCGAGCCCGGCGCCCGAGTCGGCGGCGCTGATGCGTCTGGTCGCGCCGTTCAAAGGGCGGTTCATCGCTCACATCGACCTGCACGAAACCACCGACAGCGACGAATCCGAGTTCCGGCCGGCCAAGGCGGCCCGCGACGGCGAGGCCTTCGAACCCGGCACGATTCCCGATGGCTTCTATCTGGTGGACGACACCGAGAACCCCCAACCCGGGTTCCAGCAGGCCATCATCGACGAGGTCTCCAGGGTCACGCACATCGCGCCCGCAGATGCGGCTGGTGGCATCATCGGCTCGCCCTTGGTGGCGCCCGGTGTGATCCGGTATCCGTTGCGCGAGCTTGGCCTGTGCGCCAGCATCACGGGCGCGCGCTACACCACGACCACCGAGGTGTACCCGGACAGCCCGCGGGCGACACCGTCCCAATGCAATCTGGCGCAGACCACGGCAGTGCGCGCAGCGATCAGCTTCGCACTCGCCAGCCGGGGTGGCTAACCGTCGATCTCCACCGCTTCCACCTCGATCACGCCCTCGAACAGGTCGATGGCCGTGGCTGCGACCTGTGCGGTGTCGTAGTACGCGTAGGCCCCCATGCCGACAGCGCCGACCACCGGAATCCAGCGCGCCACGCCTCTGCCCGCGGCCTTCTGTGCCAGCCTGGCGCCGATCCGCCGCGTGATCGTGCGGATCAGCACCGGCGAGGCGCGCCGCACCAGCGTGCGCTGGCCGACACGGACCACCAGGTCGCGCACCCCTTGCGCCGCTGTGTGCTGGAACAGGCAGTACACCACCTGCTCGGGCGTGAGCGTGGCGTGTTTGCCGTAGAGCGCTGCGATGTCGGCCACCATCTGCCGCTGGATCTTCCAGACGCCCATCATCTCCGGCAGGATGGTCAGCCAGCCCACCACGCCGGGTGGCAGCGCCAGCGCGCCTGCGGCCAGCGCGGCCTTGGCCGCCGCAGCGTTGGCCGCCTTGCGGGCGTCGTCCATGGGTGCGCTGCTCACCGGCTCCCGGGAGGAGGGCACCTTGCCGATCAGCGACAGCAGCGCCCGACCGATGGGCGAAGCGTCCGGAATGCTGGCGGGTTCCGCGTCGATGGCTTTTCGGGGGCGTCGGGTCATGGCGGGAGCGGGTGGGTTGGCGGCGGGCATGAACTGTGAATCAAGTGTCCTCCGTTTTGCGGCTGGTGCACAGGGCGAGTGAATAAGCGGGTTTTCGCCGCGCTGATCCGGACTTAGGCTTGGGCGCTTGCTTCGTATCCTGCAAGTGATATTCCCTCCGGAGCCCCCCATGAGCCTGAGTACCACGCTGCACGACGTCAACGAGCGCGCGCAGCTCACCAGCAACAACCAGTTCGAGCTGATGCTGTTTCGCCTGGGCGAGGCGCCCGGCAGCGACCGCCGCGAGCTGTTCGGCATCAACGTCTTCAAGGTGCGCGAAATCCTGGTCATGCCCAAGATCACGGGCATCGCCAACGCACCGCCACAGGTGCTGGGCGTGGCCAACATCCGTGGCCAGATCATTCCTGTGATCGACCTGCCCGCCATGGTCGGCTGCACGCCCAAGCGCGGGCACAGCATCCTGATGGTCACCGAGTACGCCCGCACCACCCAGGCCTTTGCCGTGGAGGAAGTGGATGAGATCGTGCGGCTGGAGTGGAGCGACGTGCTGGCCGCCGAAGGCAATGGCGGTGACCTGGTGACCAGCATTGCCAAGCTGGCGGGCGAGAACGGCAGCACGCGTCTGGTGCAGGTGCTGGACGTGGAGCAGATTCTGCGCAGCGTGATGCCGGCAGCTGCCAACGAGACCGCCCTCGACGCCGTGGGCGACCAGGTGGTCCTGCCCCCCGGTTCGATCGTGCTGGCCGCCGACGATTCGCCGGTCGCGCGCATGCTGATCGAGCAGGGGCTGGGTGCCATGGGGGTGAGCTTTGTCATGACCAAGACCGGGCAGGAGGCCTGGGACCGGCTGCAGTCGATCGACGACGAAGCCCGCGCCGAGGGTCGTTCGGCCGCCGACCGTGTGGCCCTGGTGCTGACCGACCTGGAGATGCCGGTCATGGACGGCTTCACACTCACGCGCAACATCAAGCAGGACCCGCGTTTCAAGTCCATCCCGGTGGTCATCCATTCCTCCCTCACCGGTTCGACCAACGAGGCCCATGTGCAGTCCGTGGGCGCTGACGCCTACGTGGCCAAGTTCGTGGCTTCGGAGCTGGCGTCGGCCCTGAGGAAGGTGCTCGTGCACTGAGCACCCCGGTTCCGGGCGATTCAGAGTCCCCGGGGCGCCTGGGCCTGCACGCAGGGCAGGCAGAAGCGGAAGAGTGCACCCTGGCCGATCTCGGCCTGTCCGTTGATCGAGCCCCCGTGGCGCTGCAGGATGCGCTGCACGATTGCCAGCCCGATGCCCGTGCCCTCGAACTCGTGCGGACGGTGCAGCCGCTGGAAGGGCTGGAACAGCTGGTCGGCGTACTGCATGTCGAACCCGGCGCCGTTGTCCTGCAGCTCGAACCAGCACATGCGGTCGATCTCGCCGCTGCCACTCAGTTCGATCACCGCCATGTCCCGCCGCGCGGTGTACTTCCATGCGTTGCCCAGCAGGTTCTGCAGCACCAGCCGCAGCAGCCCCGGATCGGCCTGCACCCACAACCCGGGCACGATGCGCCAGTCGGCCTGACGGTCCGGGTCGGCCCGCTGCAGCTCGTTGGCGACCCCCTGCGCCATGGCGCTCAGGTTCACCTGCTGCAGGTCCAGATCCCCCCGGCTGTGCTGGGCCATGGACAGCAGATCGGTGATCAGCGAGCCCATGCGGCCGGCGTTGAACTGGATGCGCTGGAGCGAAGTGCGGCCCTGCTCGCTGAGCTTCTCCGCCTCGGTCTCCAGCAGCAGCGTGGAAAAGCCCTGGATGCTGCGCAGCGGCGTGCGCAGGTCGTGCGACACCGAGTAGGTGAACGACTCCAGCTCCTTGTTGAGGTCCTGCAGCGCCCGTGTGCGCTCGGTCACCCGCTGGTCCAGCTCGGCGTTCAGTCGCTCCAGGGCCTGCTGGGCTTCGCGCAGCTCGGTGACGTCGGTGTAGGTGGTGACAAAGCCGCGGATCTGCCCGTCGATGCTCAGGGCGCTGCCCACGATCTCCAGCGTGCGCCCGTTCGGGCGCTGGCGGATCAGCCGGTGCGGCAGGAACTGGCGCGCCAGCGCAGCCGCTTCGACCACCTTGGCCTCCACGTCCACTTCACCGTACTCGCCGCGCTGGGCGTTGCTGCGGGCCACATCCTCGAAGGTCACCCCCGGTTTCATCAGACCCTCGGGGAGGTCCAGCAGCTGCTCGAAACTGCGGTTCCACAGCCGTATCACCAGGTGCTCGTCGATCACCGTCACACCCTGCGGCAGCGCGTTGATCACGGCGTCCAGATAGACCGCCAGGCGGCGGGATTCCTGCTCGGAGCGCTTGCGTTCGGTGACGTCGGTGTAGATCGAGACGAATCCGCCGGTGGGTAAGGGGGTACCGCGAATTTCGATCACGGTGCCGTCGGGCCGCTGGCGTTCGAACACATGCGGTTGCAGTGACCTGGCGCGATCACTCACCGCCTGTGCCTGCTGTTCGGGGTCGCCTGGTCCGTATTCACCCCGCCGTGCGTTGAACAGGGCAAAGTCGTACAGCGTGGGCATGCCGTGGGCGAACAGCTCGTCCGGAAAATCCAGCAGCTTGCGCGCCTGCTGGTTGTAGGCCACCAGACGCTGCCCGGCATCGAACATCGTGACTCCGCTGGGCAGGTGGTCGATGATGCTTTGCAGAACGGTGTGGTGGAGGGTGGACAGCATGGACCCGGGAGTCTGGTCAGGTCGGTGGCGGATCTTCCCGGAGCAGGCTATCACAGGGCCTCTGCGCTTGCCACACCTCTTTGGGGTTGTGCCATGGCAGGGTTTCTGCCGCTGGACTAGCATGGGCTCATGAGCACCAACACCCCTTACATCCCCCCCGCTGTCTGGACCTGGGACCAGGCCAATGGCGGTCAGTTCGCCAACATCAACCGCCCCATCGCCGGCCCCACGCACGACAAGGCCCTGCCGGTGGGCAAACACCCGCTGCAGCTGTATTCGATGGCCACGCCCAACGGCGTGAAAGTGACCGTGATGCTCGAAGAGCTGCTGGCTCTGGGCCACAGCGGCGCCGAATACGACGCCTGGCTGATCAAGATCAGCGAGGGCGACCAGTTCTCCAGCGGCTTCGTCGAGGTCAACCCCAACTCCAAGATCCCGGCCCTGCTGGACCGCAGCACCGAACCGCCGACGCGCGTGTTCGAGTCTGGCTCCATCCTGCTGTACCTGGCCGAGAAGTTCGGTGCCTTCCTGCCCAAGGCGCACGGGCCGCGCACCGAGGCGCTGAACTGGCTGTTCTGGCAGATGGGCTCTGCCCCCTACCTGGGCGGCGGTTTCGGGCACTTCTACGCCTACGCGCCCGAGAAGTTCGAGTACCCCATCAACCGCTTCGCCATGGAGACCAAGCGCCAGCTCGACGTGCTCAACCGCCACCTGGCCACGCACACCTTCATGGCGGGTGACGAATACAGCATCGCCGACATCGCCATCTATCCGTGGTACGGCGCCCTGGTCGAGGGCAAGATCTACAACGCGGGCGAGTTCCTCTCGGTGCACGAGTACACGCACGTGCTGCGCTGGGCGCAGACCATCGGCGAACGCCCGGCCGTGCAGCGTGGCCGCCGCATCAACCGCGTGTGGGGCGACGAGGCAGGGCAGGTGCCCGAGCGGCACTGAAGCGGCCCCGCCAGCGGTGCTTCGGAGTCAACGCGCGGCGTCGACCGGCGTCGGGGCGGGCACCGTCACCGTGAGCTCGCGCAACACACCGCCGCTGGCCACATCACCCTGCACCCGGCCTTCGCCCCGCACCATGCGTTCGCACATGTCGCGCTCGGTGCCCGCCGGGTGCACCTGGCAGCGCACCAGGGCGTTGCGGGTCAGCGTGGCGGCATCGGGTGTGGGCGCACGCTGACCCTGCAGCGCCTCCTGGCGCACCGCTCCGGCTTCGCGCAGGCAGTCCTGCCGCGCCACGGGATCGGTGAGCAACAGGCAGGCCTGGCGGTCGGCCTGGTATTGCGCCTGCACGGACGGCCGGTCGCCCGCGGCCCACGCAGGGACGAGGGATCCACAGAGGGCGACGGAGAAAACGCTGCAAGCCAGTGCATTCATGGTGGGTCTCCTGTGATGGTGGACCGATCATCCCTGAACCCGCAGAGCCCGCGCGTCCGACGAAGCCTGAGGCGCGTGTAGGACAAAGCCGCAGGTCAGCAGGCAAACACGCTCAGGTACAGGGGCGTGGCGTTGTTCACGGGCCTCAGCGGCAGCCGGGTGCCGCCGGTGGAGAGGATGCTGGCCAGCTCTTCGGCGGCGCGGGCTTCCGTGGCGGTTTCATATCGCACCTCGCTGCGGGTGATGCCATAGCCCGGACTGGCGTTGATGGACGGCGCCAGTTCCCTGACCCGCACCTGTATGCCAGCGATGCGTTCCCTGAGCGTTTTCTGGACCCACTGGGCCTTGCTTTCATTGGCGGCCGCCGAGACCCCGGCGCAGTAGAAGACATCCACCCGGTATGCAGCCAGGGGACTCTCCCGTGCAAGGGGCTTTTCCGCCCGCCGCAGCACGTCGGCTTCCAGTGCCTTCTGCTCGGTCCTGAAAGTCGCTTCCTTGTTGGCGGCCTCGATCAGCTCCTGCTGCTTGGCCGGCGGCGCGCCCAGGGACAGCGCGCGGATCAGGCCCACCCGAAGCTCGGACTCCACCGGGTCGTTCGTGGACAGCAGGCTTTCGACCAGCGCGCGCGCCGCCTCGACATGCCGGTCCTCGCCTTTCTGCAGGGAGACCGACACCTTGTCGAACAACTGCAGCCGCATCTGCTCGCGCGAGCCGCGCTCCTCGCGCTGATCGCGGTTCGTGGCCAGCAGGGACTGCAGCTTTTCGATGGCCAGCTTCTGCTCGTCGAAGGCCAGCTTCTGCTGCTGGGAGTTGAAGTTCAGCCAGAAACCCAGTGCCGCCAGCACCATCGTCAGCACCAGATTCAGCTTGACCAGCCAGCCCTCTTTGGCCGGTGGCTTGTCGTTCGTGTCGCCCATGGAAACCTCCGAATGGTTGGTGAGAGGTGCTGCCAAGCTACTCCTCAACGCAGGCCTGCGCCTCCCTCATTCAGGGGGGAGTGGCCGGGCATTTTTGGGATCACACTTGCAGCTCCCACGGCTTGTGAAGGAGCAGACCCATGAACGCTTCGACGCCACGCCAGATCGTGCTCTGCTGCGACGGGACCAACAACAACCTCACTGGCGGCGAGAACGACACCAACGTCGTGCGGCTGTGCCAATTGCTCCGCACCCACGGCGATGAGCAGCAGCTGGTGTTCTACGACCCCGGCGTCGGCAACCCGGGCGAGCTGCCCGGCGCCACCGTGTGGGACAGCATCAACCGCTACGGCGAGCGGTTGGCCGGCCTGGCCTTCGGCCGCGGGGTCTACGAGAACATGGCCGAGTGCTACCAGTTCCTCATGTCGAGCTACCAGCCCGGCGACGAGCTCTACGTCTTCGGCTTTTCGCGCGGGGCCTTCACGGCGCGCAGTGTTGCGGGGCTGGTGAACATGTTCGGCATCCTGCAGCCGCACATGGTCTCGATGGTGCCGTCGCTGCTGCACGTCTACTTCTCGGACCGCGACAGCCGCGGCGACAGCGCGCGCCGCATCGCCCGGCAGGCCACGCAGCTGTTCGCCGACCCCTTCGAACAGCACGTCAACATCCACTTCGTGGGCGTCTGGGACACGGTGGCGTCTGTCGGCATGCCGCCGTTTTCCAAACAGTTCACCGCGCGCGCCGACGTGGGCGGCAAGCGCTTCCTCAACGTCCGGCAGGCGCTGGCCCTGGACGAATACCGCGCGCAGTTCGCTCCCCGGCAGTACGTCGACCCCAACGGCCAGTACCGGTCCGACCGCGGTCTGCCCGTGTCGCTGAAACAGCTCTGGTTCTCTGGCGCTCATTGCGACGTGGGGGGCGGCTACACGCCCGACCGACTGGCGCTGGCCGACCGGGCCATGGGGTGGCTGGTGGGCGAGGCCGTGCAATGCGGCCTTCGCCTGAACGCGGCAGACGGTCAGCCCATGACCGACCAGCAGGTGCTGCAAGCGCTGTACGCCGACCCGTCCAGCCCCAAACCGCTGGTGCCCGTGGCCCACAGCGAACTGCACCGCACCCCGCTGTGGGCCGTCACCGGCATGGCGGTGCGCACCCCGGGGCTGGTGGACGACGGCGCCGGTGGCCGGCAGACCATCCCCGCCGAAGAACACCCCAGCGTGCAGTCCCTTGCCGTGGCCTACCCGAAAGACACCGACTGGGCGCGGCCCCAGCCCTGGTGGCCCATCCTGGGCTGGGGCCTGGCCTTCCTGGTGCTGTACGGCGGCATCGGGCAGATGCTGCTCAAGGGCGAGTACTACGCGCAGCAGAACTTCTGGGCCGACCTGTGGCAGGCGCTCTCCAGCTACCCGGCGTTTCTGGCCACCAACCTGGACTTCGTGCGCTGGCAGATGCTGTGGTTTTACGACGGTCTCGCCGCCGTTGAGCGGGGCCAGATCTGGGAAGGACTGATCACCGGTCTGCAGCAGGTGAACCTGTTCGGCTCACCGCGCTGGTCGCTGCTGTGGGACCTGGGGCTGATCGTGGCCTACGCCCAGGTGCTGTCGCGTTTCTGCGTGGCCGGGTTCGCGCGCGGGGCCGGGCTGCGGCGCGTGGGCCAGCCCGTTTCGCGCTGGCTCAACCGCCTGGGCTGGGCGCTGCCGCTGATGGTGTTTTCCGACGTCGGCGAAAACCTGTTCACCTGGCTCACGATCACGCTCACCCACAGCGAATACTTCTTCGTCGCGGCCTTCACTGGCGTGCTGATGTCGCTGCTGGCGCTGCTGAAGTGGGTCGGGCTGGTGGGGGTGGTGTGGCTGGTTTTGTGGCCGGGCAGGGCGGGAGGTCGGGGCGCAGGGTGGACCTGACCCCTCCAGACGCGTAGGATGGTCCGCCTGTCCACCGCTACGGCGCAGATGAGGCCCATGGAACCTGAACTGGATCGCGACGAATACCGTCCCCCCGAACCTTCCCGCACTCCCTCCCTGATCGTGGCGGCCATCGTGCTCGCCCTCGTGGCCGCAGGCGGCTACTACGCCTGGAAGCGCTACCAGGCGGTGCCCGCACCCGAAGCCGCACCGGTGGCCGCCGCCCCGGCCGCGCCCGCCGAGCCCGCACCGCCGCCAGCCCCCGCCGCATCGCCGGCCGCGCCCGCGGTCGAACACCCCATCGACGCCGCCGAACCCGGCGCCGACGGCCTGGCCGACAAGGAACCCTTGCCTGCGCTGGCCGACGCCGGGCCGCAGGTGAACCAGATGCTGGAGCGCCTGATCGGCCGCAAGAACGTGCTCAACTTCCTGCAGATCGACGGCTTCCTGTCCCACGCGGTGGCCACCGTGGACAACCTCGCACGGCCACACGCGCCGGTCACCGTCTGGCCCGTCAGCCCCACGCCGCAACGCTTCACCACCCAGCGCAACAGCGCCGACGGCACCGAGACCATCCACCCCGACAACAGCCGGCGCTACCAGCCACTGGTGGGCCTGATCGAGTCGATCGACACGGCCCAGGCGGTGGGCATGTACCGCCGCCTCTACCCGCTGTTCCAGCAGGCTTATGCGGAACAGGGCTTCCCGGGGCGCTACTTCAACGACCGGCTGGTGCAGGTGATCGACCACCTGATCGACACGCCCGTGCCCGCGCAGGCGCCGGCGGTCCATCTGGTGGAAGTCAAAGGCTCCGTGCCTTCGCAACGGCCCTGGGTGCGCTACGAGTTTGCCGACCCGCAGCTGCAGAACCTGTCGGCCGGGCGCAAGATCCTCATCCGCGTCGGGCCCGACAACCAGCGGCGCTTGCAGGCCAAGCTGGCCGACCTCCGCCAGCATCTGGTGAAGAAGTAGACCCCGCGCACCCGACCTGAAACGGTTCAGGCCTGCCACACCCCGAAGCCCGCCGAGCGCAGGTCGATGCCGATCTCGACCTCGCGCTGCTGCGCATCCTCATAGGACATCGGGTTGAAACCCTCGTACAGGTCCGGCAGCAGGCGCAGGCCGTACTTCATGACATAGCCATTCGCCTGGATGCCCGCTTTGTGCTTGTCGAACCGCACATCCGGGTCCAGCCCCGTCATGCCCACGTACACGCACGGCTTGCCCTGGACATAGCCCGGATTGCACTGACGGAACTTGCGCTCCTGCAGCACATCCGGGTGCAGCTCGATCACGTAGACGTGGTGGTGGGGGCGGGGCATGGGCGTTTGGGCAGCGTCGCTCGGCACTGCGGGAAATTCACGCAACCCCAGAACGACGAGCCGCCGCTTCTGGGTGAACGTTCTACCATCTTCACGCCGCAGCTCGCACAGGTCGGGCGCCAGTATTCGCCTTCGGTCGCCACAGCCAGCAGTTCGGCCTGCTGTTCGGGCGTGCGGTGGCGGATCATTCGCAGCAGACTGCCGCCATCCTGCGCGTTGATGCCGTTGGCCTTGGCGAACGCGAGGGCGTCGTTGGTGAAGCTTGATGAAGTGGCATAGGTGCCGCGCTTGAGACCGTGCGACGCCATGACACCCAGAAACTCGCGCATCTCTCGCACGCCCACCGGCTTGCCCTGCCAGTGCTTGCACTGCACCACCGCCACCGGCCCCTCGGCGTTTTTCGAGTGCAGCCAGATGTCCACCCCGCCGTCGGCACCGTGCGACTGGCTGCGCGTCTCGAAACCCGCCTGCGCAAACAGCGCCTCGACCAGCGCCTCGAAGCGGCGCCACTCGATCCTGGACAGCACGTCGTCGCTCCACGATGCCAACGCGGGCGGCTGCTCGTCGAGTGCCGGTGCCTGGACCGATGCTGCGCGCTCGGCGGGCTTCCGCGTCAGTGCATGAACCGCCAGCAGCACCGCACCGATGCCCATCGCCAGCAGCGCAGGAATCCGGACGCCCTGAGCCACCGCATTCAGGACCGGACTTCCGTTCACAAACAAGGGTGCGGCCAGCATCACGACGCCCAACACCAGTGCGGCCAGACCTTTTTCGAGAAACAGCGCCGACTGTCGTTTGCGTGAATTCCGTCCGTGACGTCTGCTCCGACCCATTGATATCCTTCCACTGCTTGCAGCGGCCGATGATGCCGCACAGAGAACCGGGGAGGACACCATGCACAAGACTTGCGGTGCCAAGGCACACGTGCAGCCACTTTTCATCGTTCTGGCGTTGATCGCTCCTGCGACTGAGATAGCCCCCTGAACCTCCGGACCCGTCCTATCGCTTATCTTTGAAGATAGGAGTAGGACTGTGAGTACGACTAGGCATACGGACACTGTTGAAGTCATCTTGAAAGACCAGCGCCGCAGGCGCTGGTCCCCCGCGGAGAAAGCAGCGCTGGTGCGGCGCACCTACGAACCGGGCATGAGCGTGTCGCTGGTGGCACGCCAGGAAGGCGTTGCAGCCAGCTTGCTTTTCCAGTGGAGAAAGCTCGATCGCCAAGGCGCCCTGACGGCCGTCAGTGCCGGCGAGGCCGTGGTGCCGGCATCGGAGCTGGCCGCAGCCCGGGCCGAGATCGCCAAGCTGCAGCGGGTGCTGGGCAAGAAGACCCTGGAGAACGAGATCCTCAAGGAAGCCGTGGAGTACGCCGCTGAAAAAAAGTGGATTGCGCGCTCGCCCTTGTTGCCCGGGGACGACCAATGAAGACGGTCTGCCGGGTGCTGGGCGTGGCGCGCTCGCATGTGTACGAGCTGCATCACCGCAGCGAGGACTGGCGCGATGGCCGCAAGGGGCGCACGCCAGCGGGTGATGCACAGTTGCTGGCCGAGATCAGGCAGCAGATCAGCGATCTGCATTCATTTCGACGGTTATGTAAAACATGAGAAACAGTTTTGGCCGCTTGGAGCGATTTTTGCCCTAGCCGCACAAAGTGCGAACACAGCTCCACCCACTGCAGCCGTTGCAGCGGAGCCAGTTGCCCAAAGGCTCGCAGGCGTTCGACGCTGACGTAGTAAGTGCGGTTGCCTCGGTCAAAGGGCGAGTTTGACCGAGGGGCGCACATTGAAGCTCAAGCCCCTGAGTCGTCCAGCAGTGGCTGTACCGCAACCAGCAACCCCGGCAGCGCGTTTTGAACCGTATCCCAGACCACGCCCAGATCGATATCGAAGTACCCGTGCGCGATCCGGTTGCGCATGCCGCGCATGCTGCGCCAGGGAATCTGCGCTTGGGCGTTGGCGAAATCGGGGTAACGGTCCATCACCTTGGTGGCCGCTTCGCCCAGCACGATCAGGCTCATGACCACCGCTTGCTGCGTGCGTTTGTCAGCCAGAAACTCGTCCCGGCTCATGCCCTCGACGAAGCCGACGGCGTCTGCGGCGGCTTGCCGCATGTGTTGAAGGTAGTCCGGCAGGCGGTTTTCGTTCATACCGGGCGGGCTTCGGCCAGTACCTGCGCGCGGAAGCTCGCAGGCAAGTCCTTGGGGGTTCTCACGTCCACCCGCAGGCCCATCAGCTCTTCCAGCTCGTCCTGCAAGCCGCCCAGGTCAAACAGCGTGGTCCCGGGCAGCGGGTCCACCAGCAGGTCCAGATCGCTGCCCTCGGTGTCGCGGCCCTGCAGCACCGAGCCGTACACCCTTGGATTGCTCACGCGATAGCGCCGCGCGGCGCTGCAGACGGCATCGCGGTGTTGGGCAAGGGCTTGGGAAGGGCGCATGGGCGTAGTGTAGGTGGCCGAGGTTGGCAGGTAAACGAGCACGTTCCCGCAAAAAGCGGGCATCATGCCGCCCAGGGAAACAAAAAGACACAAGTGAGATGGCCACACTGATACCCGCCCTGGGGAGTTGCGTTGCACGCATGACGCCGGGCGAACGCCGCACAGCTGAGCGGCTGGAACAGAAACTCGACGCCGACTACCTGCTCTGGTACGACGTGGCCGTTGGCCCCCGCTACCTGCACCCGGACTTTGTCGTCATGCACCCGCGCCGGGGCATCCTGATCCTGGAGGTCAAGGACTTCCGGCTCTCCACCCTCATCCAGGCCAACAAGCAGACCTGGGACATCCACGGCGAGCTCGGCCCCAAGACCATTCCCAACCCGCTGGAGCAGGCCCGGCAGTACGCGCACCAGGTGGTCAACGCGCTGGAGCGCGACCCGCAGCTGGTGCAGCCCGAAGGCCGGCACCAGGGCAAGCTGGCCTTTCCGTGGAGTTACGGCGTGGTGCTGCCCAACATCACCCGCGCGCAGTTCGACAAGGCCGAACTCGCCCACGCCATCGAACCGCACCGCGTCATCTGCCAGGACGAGATGGGCGAACACGTGGAGTCCGAGGCGCTGCAAAGCCGCCTGTGGGACATGTTCCCCTTCATGATGGGCGGCGTCATGTCGCTGCCGCAGATGGACCGGGTGCGCTGGATCATGTTCCCCGAGGTGCGCCTGCAGGTGACCGGCGAGCTGTTTGATGACGCTGACGAAGCCGCCGAACTGCCCAGCATCATGCGGGTGATGGACCTGCAGCAGGAGCAGCTGGCCCGCAGCCTGGGCGACGGGCACCGCGTCATCCACGGCGTGGCCGGTTCGGGCAAGACCATGCTGCTGGGCTACCGCGCCGAGCACCTGGCCAAAGCCCAGACCGCCACCAGCAAACCCATCCTCATCCTCTGCTACAACGAGCCGCTGGCCCGACAGATTGCCCGCGTGATGGCCGCCAAAGGCATTGCCGACCGTGTGCACGCCGTGCACTTCCACAAGTGGTGTCGACAGCAATTGGTGGCCTACGGGCAAGACCTGCCCCCCAAGAACCTGCCTTGGGACGCCTTCTTTGAAGACATGGTCCAGCGCGTCATCACCGGCGTGGACCGCCGCCAGATCCCCAGCGGGCAATACCAGGCCGTGCTGATTGACGAAGGCCACGACTTCGCGCCCGAATGGCTGCGCCTGGTGGTGCAAATGGTGGACCCCACCACCAACAGCCTGCTCGTGCTGTACGACGACGCGCAGAGCATCTACGACCGCACGCAGAAGAGCAAAAACTTCAGCTTCAAGAGCGTGGGCATCCAGGCGCAGGGGCGCACCACCATCCTCAAGATCAACTACCGCAACACGCGGCAGATCCTGCAAACCGCCAGCTTGGTTGCGGCTGATCTACTCACGGCCGAAGACAAGGACGACGACGGCGTGCCGCTGCTCAAGCCCGTGAGCTGCGGGCGCGACGGCGAGGCGCCGCTCATCGTGTGCCTGCCCACCCTGCGCGAAGAGGTGGCCCAGGTGGCCGAGCTGCTGGCCTCCGCCCACCGCGAAGGCCACGCCTGGGCCGACATGGCCATCCTTTGCCGCCACCACAGCGAAATGGACATGTGCGCCGAATTCCTGCGCAAACGCAAGCTGCCGCACCAAGTGCGCCGCAAGTCATCCAGCGTGTTCGACCCCGCGCACGACAGCATCAAGGTGATGACGCTGCACGTCAGCAAAGGGCTGGAGTTCCCGGTGGTGGCGCTGGTGGGTGCCGGGCGCATGCCCGCCGAGGGCGAAGACGAGCGCGAGGAAGCGCGGCTGTTCTATGTGGGGGCCACGCGGGCGACGCAGCGGTTGGTGATTGGGGCGAGTGGTTCAGGTGGCTTTGCCAGTCGCCTTGCGCAATAAGTACAGATAGGAGGACCGATGGCTAGCAAACCAAACAGCAGCCGCCTGGCGGTGATGATCGACGCCGACAACGCACAGGCGGCGCTGGTACAGGAGCTGATGTCCGAAATTTCCCGTTACGGAACCGCAACGATCAAGCGCGCATACGGTGACTGGACGACCACGAACCTAACGCCCTGGAAGACAGTTCTACATGCAAATGCGGTACAGCCGATCCAGCAGTTCCGGTACACGACGGGCAAGAACGCGACCGATTCTGCATTGATCATCGACGCCATGGATGTTCTGCACGCTGGAGTCGTGGATGGCTTCTGCCTGGTGTCGTCTGACAGTGACTTCACCCGGCTGGCGACCCGCATCCGAGAGGCTGGCTTGGAGGTCTATGGGTTTGGTGAGCGACACACGCCAGAGCCCTTCGTGGCAGCTTGCGACAAGTTCATCTATCTGGAGATCCTGCGGCAGAAGCCGGCGGACCCCCAAGCGGCCGCAGCCGAACGCGTTGACGTGCCTGTCAAGGAGCTGGTGCAGCTCCAGCCTTTGATGATTGCCGCTATCGACGCGAACGCCCGTGAGGATGGTTGGGCGCCTCTGGGTGGCGTGGGCGGGCACATTGGCAAGGTTCACCCGTCATTCGACGCGCGGAACTACGGGTTCAAGAAACTGAGCGATCTGGTGCGCACGTTGAACTATGTGGAGGTCAAGGACACTCCGGTGACACGTCCCGACGGCGTGGTCCTTAACAACCCACAGATTCGAATGAAGCGTGTTGCACGCTGAATGTGGGTGCCTGATGTCGCCAAGACGTACTTAGCTTGTATGCCTCTCGAGAGCGCAAGCGTAAGACTCTTCTTTGGATGGGCTATGGGGCTGCGCGGAGGCAGGCTCGAAGGCCCTCGTAAGTTCGTAAACCGTATGATGGGATGCTACGGTCGGATACTGGTCGTGAAACTTCTCAGTTGAGTTTCTAGTTTGTTTTCAATAAACACCTGCCCTACAGATCTTAAATTTAATGAGTGCATTCGTGGTTGCGTCAGATGCTATTGATGGGATTAGGTGTCCTCCGTTTTTGAAATGGGCGGGCGGAAAGCGTTGGCTCGTTGAGCAACATTCGAATCTGTTTCCCGGCTCGTGGAGTCGATTTATTGAGCCATTTGTTGGGAGTGGTGCAGTTTTTTTTGGTTTGACGCCTGCGAGAGCAATTCTGGCTGACAAAAATGAGCGATTGATTGAATCTTATCGGGCTATTAGGGATAATTGGCTCGAGGTCAGTCAGTTATTGAGGCATCACCAGAACAAACATTGTTCAGCATACTATTATGAGATGCGGGCGAAGAAGCTTCGAAAGCCGGAGTCGCGTGCTGCTCAGTTTATTTATCTCAATCGAACTTGCTGGAATGGTTTGTATCGCGTTAATAAAAAAGGTGAGTTCAATGTTCCAGTGGGTACAAAACAGAACGTAGTGCTCGCAGCTGATGACTTTGAGGAAGTCTCAAGAAGGCTGCAAAAGGCGGACTTGATAGCGGGTGATTTTGAGTTGGCGATGAATCAAGCTTGCAAGGGTGACTTTGTCTTTGTAGACCCGCCATATACGGTCAAGCATAACCTAAACGGATTTGTAAAATATAATGAGCATATATTTTCATGGGAAGATCAATTGCGTCTGAGAGAGTCCGTAAAGAATGCGAAGGCTCGTGGTGCTTATGTTTTTGTGACCAATGCATATCATGACAGCATCGTTCGTCTTTACGAGGATATTGGTGAAATTCAAGTGCTCAATAGAGCTAGTGTGATTTCTGGCAAGGCTTCAGCGAGAGGCAGGTATGAGGAGGTTGTTATAAAATGCTTCAATGGATAAAAACTATAATACCGTGGATCTCATTCCTTCGGTTTTTGAAGGTTGCATTGTCTTGGGTCCCATTGATTCAGTGCTTGACGTACTTTTCACTTCCTGTTCACAGGGTTGTGCTTAAGAAGTTCACAGTATTGCTGATACTGACTAGTTTGCCAATAATTTATACAGCGTTTTTGTCCCCTGTTCCTCAGGGTGCAGGTCAGATATTTGAGAAGCTATTTTTGCAGCTGAAAGGTGCTGTGAATGCATCAGAATTGTTTGTGTATACGGCGACGTTCTTGACGCCAATACTTTATGTTGTTTATGAGGGCTATACTGATGTTTCAGGAGAGGAGCTTAAGCGAAGGATCGCGGAAGGCGTAAGAGGCGTCTACAAGGGATTCGGATTGGTCGCTTTTTTGTCTTTTTTGGTAATGCTCTCCACGGCTGTGGCTTATGGCTCATTGAAAAACAATCCGGATACCTTTAAGTCCTCCTTCTTGTCCTACTTTTTGGTTGAATACTCTGCATGGATCTACGTTTTCTCTTTGTTTTGTTGGTATCTGACCTTGCTCTATGAGGCTAGAACTGCTGGTGATTTCGTGGAAACAAACCGAAACAGTGAAGATGCGGTGTCTAATGCGTTTCAAAGTCGGATTGCAGGAAAGGGGTGACTGGAACTATGAAAAATGCTCTTCAGCTTTCTGTTTTGAAAGTCCGGCAACCTATTGGTGATTTTTATATTGCATCAATTCCTGCGAAAGACTTGGTTGAGATTTCTTACTCTGATGTTCGTAGACTTGTTAGGGATCAGCGGGATCTTGAGATGTTTTTGGGGATTCAGCGGCCGGTGAGTCCTAAGCGAATTAAAGAAATAAAGCAATATATCGATGGTGATGATGCTACGTTCCCGACCTCCGTTATCTTGGCGGTGGATGAGCGTTGCGCTGAGTATGAGTCTATTACTGATAGTCTCGGCACGCTCTCGCTACGACCGTTTCAGGGCGAAGGCGATGAGGAGGCAATCCCGTTTGAAAGAATTGCGAAAGTCATTGATGGGCAGCACAGAATAGCTGCTTTTATGGATGAGGAAGGAAATTGGTGCTTGGATTTTTCTGACAAGCCATTCGAAATAAATGTTGCGATTTTTGTTGGTGCAGATGTTTCTGAGCAGGCGAATATTTTCGCAACTGTGAATCTGGCGCAGACAAAGGTTAATAAGAGTTTGGTTTATGATCTTACCGAGTTGGCCTTATCTCCGAGTCCTCATAAAACTTGTCACAACGTGGCAGTGTCTCTTGATAGAGAAAAATCGAGTCCCTTTTATCATCGCATCAAAAGGCTTGGTACCGCGACGCCCGGTCGAAAAAAGGAACCGTTGACGCAAGCATCTTTTGTTGAGGCTCTGATTAAGTTCTTGTCTGCTAATCCTGTGCAAGATAGAAATATGCTGCTTGCGGGTAAAAAAATTGGTAGAGCTTCGCTGGGTGATCTTGAAAGGCTCCCTTTTAGGAACTTATTCCTTGAGGGCAAAGAGGTGGATATTACCGAGATTGTCTACAATTACTTTTGCGCCATTCGAAATAAATGGCCGAAGTCTTGGGAGGATAAAGATCGAGTGGGAAATCTGCTGCCGCGATCAAATGCATTTAAAGCATTTATGGTTTATCTTCGCGAAGATATTTATCCCAAATTGGATGCGAGACGAGAAGGGCGGGTTCCTTCGATTGATGAGTTCTCTCGCTGTCTAGATCACATCAGCTTAGTCGATTCGGACTTTACTACGAGAAATTTTGCACCGGGGAGTGGTGGTCAGGCGACCTTTTTAAGGATGCTGCGCGGTGAACTATTGTTGGCAGATCTGATAGGCGATTGAGAATTGCATAAAAAAGGGCCGCTTAATCAGCGGCCCTTTTGTTGCGAATGTGATGCTTACTTTCCCCAAGAATCCTTTAACCCCGTCACCCGGTTGAACACCACTTGCCCGCCCACGCCATGGTCCGTGCGGTCGGCCACGAAGTAGCCATGGCGTTCAAACTGGAATTTCTGGTCCGGCTGGGCGGCGGCCAGTGACGGTTCCACGTAGGCCGTCACCACCTTCAGGCTGTCGGGGTTGAGCGCGTCCAGGAAGTTCTTGCCACCCGCGTCGGGTTGCGGGTCGGTGAACAGGCGGTCGTACAGGCGCACTTCGGCTTGCACGCCGTCGGCGGCGCCCACCCAGGTGATGGCGGCTTTGGCCTTGACGCTGTCGGCGCCGGGGGTGCCGCTCTTGGTGCCGGCGATCACTTTGGCGTGCACTTCGGTCACCTTTCCGTCCGCGTCTTTGGCGCCGACGCCGGTGCATTCGATGACGTAGCCGCCTTTGAGGCGCACCACGTTGCCGGGGAACAGGCGCTTGTAGCCCTTGGGCGGCACTTCTTCAAAGTCTTCACGTTCGATCCACACGTCCTTGCCGATCTTGAACACGCGGTCGGGCGGCGGGGTCTGGCCTTCAGCGATGGCGCTGTGGGGCAGGGCGGGCTGGGTGCAGTCTTCGGTGTAGGCGTCAGAGCCGAACACTTCGGCCCAGTTGGTGAGCACCAGCTTGACGGGGTCGAGCACGGCCATGCCGCGGTGGGCTTTATTTTCCAGGTCTTCGCGCAGGCAGCCATCGAGCGTGCTGTAGTCGATCCAGGAATCGCTCTTGGTCACGCCGATGCGTTCGGCAAACAGCTGGATGGCTTCGGGCGTGTAGCCGCGGCGGCGCAGGCCGACGATGGTGGGCATGCGCGGGTCGTCCCAGCCGCTGACTGCTCGTTCGTTCACCAGTTGCGCCAGCTTGCGCTTGCTGGTGATCACGTAGGTGAGGTTCAGGCGCGCAAATTCGTACTGCCGCGGCGGCGGGGCCTTGAGCAGGCCGCCTTCGATCAGGCGCTCCATCAGCCAGTCGTAGAAGGGGCGCTGGTCTTCAAATTCCAGCGTGCAGATGCTGTGGGTGATCTGCTCCAGCGCGTCCTCGATGGGGTGCGCGAAGGTGTACATGGGGTAGATGCACCAGGCGTCGCCCGTGTTGTGGTGCGTGGCGCGGCGGATGCGGTAGATGGCCGGGTCGCGCATGTTGATGTTGGGCGAGGCCATGTCGATCTTGGCGCGCAGCACGGCGGCGCCGTCGGCGAGCTTGCCGTCGCGCATTTCGCGGAAGCGGGCCAGGTTTTCGTCGGGCGTGCGGGCGCGGAAGGGGCTGTCCACGCCGGGCTTGCCGAAGTCGCCGCGGTTGACGCGCATTTCTTCGGCGGTCTGTTCGTCCACATAGGCGTGGCCGGCGGTGATGAGGTGTTCGGCCGCGCGGTACATGAAGTCGAAGTAGTTCGACGCGTAGTACAGGTGGTCCTCGGTCTTGCCGTTGAAGCTGCTCTGCCAGTTGAAGCCCAGCCACTGCACCGCGTCGAGGATGGAGTCCACGTACTCCTTTTCTTCCTTCTCGGGGTTGGTGTCGTCAAAGCGCATGTGGCAGACGCCGCCGTAGTCGCGCGCCAGGCCGAAGTTCAGGCAGATGCTCTTGGCGTGGCCCACGTGCAGGTAGCCGTTGGGCTCGGGCGGGAAGCGGGTGCGGATCTTGGCCGGGTCGGGCTGGCCTGCGTCGTGGAAGGCGGCATCACCCGGGCCACCACCCCATTTGCGCTGGGCGTAGGTGCCGGTGGCGAGGTCTTTTTCGATGACCTGGCGCAGGAAGTTGGAGACCTTGTGCTCCTCGCCGTCGTCGGCGGCGGGAACGTTGTTTTTAGAGGGGCCGGAAGGGGCGTTTTTGGGGGTGTTCGAGCTCATCCGGCCATTCTAGGGCGGCGCCCCGCGCGGATTCCGGGGCGGTCCGGCCTGCAAGCCGACAGGGGGAGCGTTTGGGGGGTGTCAGCGGCAAAGGGTTTCCGATATCGTTGGCGCCACTTTCAAAACAGGCCGACGCGCCGCGCCGACCGAAGGAACCGACGATGAACAAGGACCAGGACAACCCGGACACGTTCGTGATGGACGAGCAGTCCGAGTGGCAATCCACGCAGGTGGACGACGTGTTCCTGCCTTCGGTCCAGGTGCTGATCCGCTGGAGCGACGTGGAAGCGGCGGTGGAGAGCGGCGCGGTGGTGCCTGCCGAGGCGCACGGCCTGTGGGCCGCCTGGGCGGCGCCGGGCAGCCCGCTGCGGCGCATCAGCGTGGCGGCGGACCCGTCCTACCCCCCGACCCAGGTGCAAGACACCGTGGCGGACGATCTGCCCGACGAGTTGCCGCCCGCGCACCAGGGTGGTGGCATCAGGCAGGTGGTGATGCTGCTGGTCGGCGCGGTGGCGGGGGCCGCGCTGATGTTCGTGCTGGGGAACTGAGCGCGCGCCCTCACTGGCCGAAGCGCGGCCCGTGGGTGAGGAACGCGCTTTCTTCGGGCGTGCTGCTGCGACCGAGCACGGCGTTGCGGTGCGGAAAGCGGCCGAAGCGCAGGACGATGTCGGCGTGCTCGCGCGCGGCCTTCAGGTTGCCCTGCAGCTTCTGTTGCAGCGCGGGCGGGCTCTGGCGCACCAGGGCCTCGAACTTCAGCACACACTCGTCCTGCAGCGCCGGGCTTTCGGCGTGCATCAGCGGCATGTAGAAAAAGACCCGGCCAATGGCCGGCAGATCGGCGTCCTGGTCGAGCGCCAGGATCTGCAGCACCAGCCGCTGCGCCCGACCGTCGCCGGCAAAGGCGCGCGCCTGGCCCCGGTGCACGTTGCGGGTGAACTGGTCCAGCAGGATGACCAGCGCCAGCCGGTCCAGCAGGTCGTTCTCCCACTCCACGAGCTGGCCGTCCAGCGCCTGCTCCACGCGGCTGCCGAAGCGTTCGCTGATCTGCCGGTCCAGCGCGGGGCCGCCACCGAACCAGAGCGCGCTGCGGTCGTCGCTGGGCCAGCCGGTCGACAGGCCGTCGCCGAACCAGAAATCGAGAATGTCTTTGGGTTGTGCAGACATGCGGGTAAACCAAGGGGGTGCTGTTACGAATGGCTACGAGATTGACCGAGCGTGAGGTGCAGGTTACCGGGATTCGGCCTGTAATTCGGGCACCGGGTCCGAATCCAGGCCCCGACACATGGAGAACCTCACGATGAACACCCTTTCACCCAGCCTGCGACGCACCTCGGCCTGGGCCCGTGGCCTGGCCGCCGTGAGCCTGGTGGCCGGCGCCTGGGCGCTGTCCACCGCCGCCAGCCAGGCGCATGCCCGCGATGTGTACTGGTCCGTGGGCGTGAACAGCCCGGGCGTCAGCATCGGCGCCTCGAACGCGCCGGTGGTGGTGCACCAGCCGCCCGCCTATTACTACGCGCCGCCGGTGGTGGTGCAGCCCGCCCCGGTGTATTACCACCGTCCGCCGGCCGTGGTGTACGGCCCGCCGGTGGTCTACGCACCCCCGCGCCCGGTGGTGATCGGTGGCCACTGGCGCGACCGCCCGGGCCGCTGGGACGACCGCGGTCATGGTCACGGACACTGGCACGACCGCGGTCGCGGTCACGGCCGCGGTCACCACAAGGACCGCGACTGACGGTGGCCGCCGCGGCCCTCAGCGGGCCGCGAAGCCGCGCGCGATGCGCGCCGCCAGCCGGGCGGCCACGCGCGCGGTGCGCCCCCCTTCGTCGAGCGGGGGGTTGAGTTCCGCCAGGTCGGCCGCCAGCACGCGGCCACTGGCCATCACCTGGTCCACCAGTGCTTCCACATGGGCCAGCGGCAGGCCCAGCGGGGCCGGGGCCGAGACGCCGGGCGCCCACGGTGCCGGCAGCACATCCAGACAGATCGTCAGATAGACCCCGTCGCAGCGCGCCAGGTCGTCGGCCAGTGCGGCCTGCGCCAGCGCCAGCTGCCCGGCGGACTGCAGTTCTTCGTCCAGCCGGTGGCGCACGCCCAGCGCCGCCGCGCGGTCGAACAGCGCCTGCGTGTTGGCAAAGCGGCTGATGCCCAGCACGTGGTAATCGAACGGCCGGCCCTGGGCCTGGCACCAGTCGGCGATCTGGCGGAACGGCGTGCCCGAGTTGCCCTGGGCGGCCATGCGCAGGTCGAAGTGGGCGTCGAGGTTGACGATCAGCACACGCTGTCGGTCGGGGTGCGCGCGCGCGATGCCCTGGAACGTGCCCCAGGCGATTTCATGGCCGCCACCCAGCACCAGCGGCCGGCAGCCCCGGGCCACCACGTCGGCGATGCGGCTGGCCAGAGCCTGCTGCGCGTCTTCCAGAGTGTGGCTGGCGCCGTCCACGTCGCCCGCGTCCCACAGCGCCGGCTCACCCAGCAGCGGCAGGCTGGCCAGCGCGCCGCGCAGCGCGCGCGGCCCCTCGGCGGCACCGGGCCGGCCGCCGTTGCGGCGCACGCCTTCGTCGACCGCGAAGCCGATCAGGGCCACGCCGCCCTGCGAGGCCGCGTCGAAGGGGCGCACCACGTGGTGCCAGCGGCGGCTGTCGCCGACTTCTTCGGTGTCGGTGCGGCCCTGCCAGATGAAAGGGGGAGTCGGGGTGTTCATGAGCGCTCCATGCCCGCCGCCACCACGCGGCGGCAGGGGTTGTGGCCGAACCAGTAGGTCAGCTCGTTCGGGTGGTCGAGGTCCCAGGCGGCGAAGTCGGCGCGCTGTCCGGCGGCGAGTTGTCCGCGGTCGTGCAGGCCGAGCGCGCGCGCCGCGTGCACGGTGATGCCGCGCACGGCCTCCAGCGGCGTGAGGCGGAAGAAGCTGCAGGCCATGTGGGCCGCCAGCAGCAGCGACAGGCCCGGCGAGGTACCGGGGTTGTGGTCGGTGGACACGGCCATGGGCACGCCGGCCTCGCGCAGCGCGGCGATCGGCGGGAGCTTGGTTTCGCGCAGCATGTAGAAGGCGCCGGGCAGCAACACGGCGACGGTGCCGGCCGCCTTCATCGCCGCGATGCCTTCGCTGCTCAGGTGTTCCAGGTGGTCGCACGAGAGCGCGCCGAACGAGGCCGCCAGCGCGGCGCCGCCCTGGTCGGAGAGCTGTTCGGCGTGCAGCTTGACCGGCAGGCCCAGGGCGCGCGCGGCCTCGAACACGCGCCGCGTCTGCGCCGGGGTGAAGCCGATGTTCTCGCAGAAGGCGTCGACCGCGTCGACCAGACCCTGTGCGTGCAGCGCCGGCAGCCATTCGCACACGGCGGTGATGTAGTCGTCCGCCCGGCCCTCGAACTCCGGCGGCAACGCGTGGGCGCCGAGGAAGGTGGTGCGCACGTCGACGCGGCGGTCGCTGCCGAGCTGGCGCGCCACGCGCAGGCAGCGCGCCTCGGCCTCCAGCGACAGGCCGTAGCCCGACTTGATCTCCAGCGTGGTCACGCCCTCGGCCATCAGCACCCGCAGGCGCCGGGCGGCGCTGGCGAACAGCTCGTCGTCGCTGGCGGCGCGCGTGGCCGCCACGGTGGAGCGGATGCCGCCACCCGCGCGGGCGATGGCCTCGTAGCTGGCACCGTTGAGCCGCATCTCGGCCTCGGCCGCGCGGTGGCCGCCGTAGACCAGGTGGGTGTGGCAGTCGACCAGGCCGGGCGTGACGAGCAGGCCGCCGAGGTCCACCTCGTGTGCGGGCCGGGCGTGGGCGGGCAGGCCCCGGTTCGGGCCGACCCAGGTGATCCGGTCGCCGACGGTGAGCAAGGCGCCGTCTTCGACCAGGCCCCAGCCGTCGGCGCCGTGGCTGGGGTCCAACGTGGCGAGGCGGGCGTTGTGCCAGAGGGTGGTGGTGGTCATGGGGTGATGCCTTCGGGAATGTGGTGCAGCCACCAGCCAACGGGCGCTTCGGGTGTTGCGGGGGCGTCGGGTTCGAAGCGCCAGTCGCCCGGCGGTGGTGTGTCGAACCAGAGCAAGCCGAGGGCGGGCAGGGTGAGTTCTTCCGTTCCGTTGCGCCAGCGGCCTGGCACCCGCGCGAACAGGCCGGCCTGGGCAGCGACGGGGGCTTGCCAGGCGGCGCCAGGCAACACGGCGGCCATGCCGCCAGTGCCGCCGCGGATCATGAGGTTGAAGTCGCGCACCGGGCCGCCCAGCAGGCGGCAGCCGGGCGCCGATGCGCCATCGAACACCAGCGGCGCGTCGCAGGGGCACTGTTCGATCGGCTCGCCGCCGAAGTCCAGCGCCACGCCATCGCCCTCCAGCACCACGAAGTGGCGGACCACGCCGGGGAAGGCCGAAAACGGGCCGTCGCTGGCGATGTCCGCCACGCTCAGGCGGCAGCGCCAGTCCTGCGGCGAGGGCCAGGCCAGCAGCTCGCGCGTGAGGCCACCGCCGTTGCGCCAGGGCACCGGGGAGATGTCGAGCGCGCAGAGCTGCCGCATGGCGCTCAGTGCGTCCAGAGGCCGGCCAGCGCGTCGGCGTTGCCGTCGGTGGCGTGGCCCTGCAGCACCAGGCTGCGCGCGGCCTCGATGTCGGGCGCGAACAGGCGGTCCTGGTCGTAGAACGGTACGCGCTCGCGCAGGGTGGCGTGCGTGGCCTGCAGGCGCGGCGAGGTGGCCAGCGGGCGGTGGAAGTCCACGCCCTGCGCGGCGGCCAGCCACTCGATGCCGAGGATGGTGGCGGTGTTGTCGGCCATCTCGGCCAGGCGGCGCCCGGCGTAGGTGGCCATGCTCACGTGGTCTTCCTGGTTGGCGCTGGTGGGCAGGCTGTCCACGCTGGCCGGGTGGGCATGCGACTTGTTTTCCGAGGCCAGCGCGGCGGCGGTGACGTGGGCGATCATGAAGCCGCTGTTCAGGCCCGGGTTGTCCACCAAGAAGGGCGGCAGGCCCGAGAGCGTGCTGTCGATCAGCAGCGCGATGCGGCGCTCGGAGATGGCGCCGATTTCGCTGATGGCCAGCGCCAGCGTGTCGGCGGCGAAGGCGACCGGCTCGGCGTGGAAGTTGCCGCCCGAGAGCACTTCATTCGTGTCGGTGAACACCAGTGGGTTGTCGGTCACGGCATTGGCTTCGGTCAGCAGGGTGCGCGCGGCGTTGGCGATGAGGTCGCGGCAGGCACCCATGACCTGCGGCTGGCAGCGCAGGCTGTAGGGGTCCTGCACGCGCTCGTCGTTGTCCATGTGCGAGCGGCGGATCTCGCTGCCCTGCAGCAGCGTGCGCGTGACGGCCGCCTGCGCGATCTGGCCGGGCTGTCCGCGCGCGGCGTGGATGCGCGGGTCGAAGGGCGCGTCGCTGCCCTTGGCGGCGTCGACGCAGAGCGCGCCGATGGCGGTGCCGGCTTCGAGCAGGCGCTCGGCCATGAACAGGCCGTGCAACGCCAGCGCGGTGGACACCTGGGTGCCGTTGATCAGCGCAAGGCCTTCTTTGGCGGCGAGCGTGAGGGGCGCGATGCCGGCGGCCTTGAGCGCTTCGGCGGCGGGGCGGATCTCGCCGTTCACGCGCACCGGGCCTTCGCCCATCAGCGCCAGTGTCATGTGCGACAGCGGTGCAAGGTCGCCCGAGGCGCCCACCGAGCCCTTGACCGGGATCACCGGCATCACGCCCGCGTTCAGCAGCGCGAGCAGGGTGTCGATGACCACCGGGCGCACACCCGAATAACCGCGCGCCAGGCTGGCGGCCTTCATCAGCATCACGAGGCGCACCGTGGCGTCGTTCATCGGCTCGCCGGTGCCGACCGAGTGCGACAGGATCAGGTTGCGCTGCAGCTGCTCCAGCTGCTCGTCGGGGATGCGGGTCTTGGCCAGCTTGCCAAAGCCCGTGTTGATGCCGTAGGCCGCGTCGCCCTTGGCCACGATGGCGTGGATCGCGGCGGCCGAGGCGTTGATGGCGGCGCGGGCCTCGCCGTTCAGCGCGACGGTGACCGGCTGCTGCCAGACGGCACGCAGGTCGGCCAGGCTCATCTGGCCGGGGTTCAGGGTCAGGGTGGTGCTCATGGGTGCAGTGTCTCTTTCGATCAGCCAATCATCGGCAGTTTGAGGCCTTGCTTCTTGGCCGTGGCAATCGCCAGCTCGTAGCCCGCATCCGCATGGCGCATCACGCCCGAGCCGCAGTCGTTGACCAGCACGCGCGCCAGGCGCTCGGCCGCGGCGTCGGTGCCGTCGGCCACGATCACCATGCCCGAGTGCTGCGAGTAGCCCATGCCCACGCCGCCGCCGTGGTGCAGCGACACCCAGCTGGCGCCGCCAGCGGTGTTGAGCAGGGCGTTGAGCAGCGGCCAGTCGCTCACCGCGTCGGTGCCGTCCTTCATGGCCTCGGTCTCGCGGTTGGGGCTGGCGACCGAGCCGGTGTCCAGGTGGTCGCGGCCGATGACGATAGGCGCCTTGAGTTCACCGTTCTTCACCATCTCGTTGAAGGCCAGGCCGGCGATGTGCCGCTCGCCCAGACCCAGCCAGCAGATGCGCGCCGGCAGGCCCTGGAAGGCGATGCGTTCGCGCGCCATGTCCAGCCAGCGGTGGGTGTGCTTGTTGTTCGGGAACAGTTCCTTGATCTTGGCGTCGGTCTTGTAGATGTCCTCCGGATCACCCGAGAGCGCGACCCAGCGGAACGGTCCCTTGCCTTCGCAGAACATGGGGCGGATGTAGGCCGGCACGAAGCCGGGGAAATCAAATGCGTTCTTCACGCCCTGGTCGAACGCGACCTGGCGGATGTTGTTGCCGTAGTCCACCGTGGGGATGCCCATGGCCTGGAAATCGAGCATGGCCTGCACGT
Source organism: Hydrogenophaga pseudoflava NBRC 102511 (assembly GCF_001592285.1). GTDB lineage: Bacteria > Pseudomonadota > Gammaproteobacteria > Burkholderiales > Burkholderiaceae_C > Hydrogenophaga > Hydrogenophaga pseudoflava. Next base: position 46,767 of record NZ_BCWQ01000012.1, read on the forward strand.
GCACCGCGCAGCTTTTCGCGGCGGCGTCCTTGAGCGCGGCGTGCTGCGACGGGTCACGCTGCGCGGCCTTCCACTGCGCCACGGTCCAGCCCGCCGGCAGGTAGCCGTTGATGAGGTCGTGCGCCGAGGTCTGGTCGGTCACCAGGTCGGGCTTGATGCCGCCGGCCTTCGCGCGCTTCACCAGCTCGGGCAGCACCTCGGCCGCGTTGCCCAGCAGGGCGATGGAGACGGCTTCTTTCTTGGCGGTGTGTTCCTTGATGAGTTCCAGCGCGTGGTCGATGTCGCGCGCCTGCTTGTCGACATAGCGCGTGCGCAGGCGGAAGTCGATGCTGCTCTGCTGGCACTCGATGTTGAGCGAGCAGGCGCCGGCCAGCGTGGCGGCCAGGGGCTGTGCGCCGCCCATGCCGCCGAGACCGGCGGTGAGAATCCAGCGGCCCGACAGATCATTGTTGTAGTGCTGCTTGCCGGCTTCGACGAAGGTCTCGAAGGTGCCCTGCACGATGCCCTGGCTGCCGATGTAGATCCAGCTGCCGGCGGTCATCTGGCCGTACATGAACAGGCCCTTGCGGTCCAGCTCGTTGAAGTGCTCCCAGTTGGCCCACTTGGGCACCAGGTTGCTGTTGGCCAGCAGCACGCGCGGGGCATTCGCATGCGTCTTGAACACGCCGACCGGCTTGCCCGACTGCACCAGCAGGGTCTCGTCCTCGTTCAGGTCTTTCAGCGACGCGAGGATCTGGTCGAAGCAGGCCCAGTCGCGTGCGGCGCGGCCGATGCCGCCGTACACCACCAGATGCTGCGGGTTCTCGGCCACTTCGGGGTCGAGGTTGTTCTGGATCATGCGGAAAGCGGCCTCGGCGATCCAGTTCTTGCAGGTCAGCGTGTTGCCGCGCGGGGCGCGGATGACGCGGGTCGGGTCGAGGCGGGGATCGGTGTTGGTGGACATGGGGTGACTCCTGAAGAACAAGCTGTGGTGAGCGGCGGGATCAGGCGATCCAGCCTTGGGCGAGGGCGAAGTGGCCGACGGCGGCAGCCATCAGCAGGCTGAGCACGGTGCGCACGAACCAGACGGCGACCATCTGGCGCAGCGACAGTGGGATGCGCGTGGCCAGCACACAGGGGATGGAGCCCGAGAAGAACAGCACCGAGCTGACCGAGACCACGGCGGCGACGTAGCGCACCACCGGGTCGGCGCCCTTGAGCTGGATGGCGGGCAGGAACATTTCGGCCAGGCCCGAAGCCAGGGCTTTGGCGGTCAGCATGGGTTCGGCCAGTCCGGCGATCCACACGAAAGGCACCAGCAGCAGGCCCAGCAGGTCGAACACCGGCGTGTAGCGCGCCAGCAGCAGGCCGATCAGGCCCACGGCGAGGATGGTGGGCACCACGGCGCTGGCCATGGCGATGCCGTCGCGCAGGTTCTCGGTGAGCACGCGCCAGATCGACGGTGCGCTGCGGGCCTGGTGCATGCCGGCCTCCCAGGCGGCCTGCCAGCGGCCGCGGCCGGCGGGCAGGGCATCGCTCACGCCGCCCGTGTGGTCCATGCGCGAGATCGGCGGGATCCAGGCGGTGATGGCAGTGACGGCGAAGGCGATGACGAAGGTGGACCAGAAGTAGAAGTTCCACGCGTCCATCAGGCTCAGTGTCTTGGCCACGATGATCATGAAGGCGGCCGAGACGGTGGAGAAGCCGGTGGCGATGATGGCGGCCTCGCGCGCCGTGTACTTGCCTTCCAGGTAGACGCGGTTGGTGATCAGCAGGCCCACCGAGTAGCTGCCGACGAAGGAGGCCACGGCGTCGATGGCCGAGTGGCCGGGCGTGCGCCAGATGGGGCGCATGACGGGCTGCATCAGCACACCCACCAGCTCCAGCAGGCCGAAGCCGACCAGGAAGGCCAGCGCGACCGCGCCCAGCGGCACGATCAGGCCCACGGTGAGTGCGAGCTTGTCGAACAGGAAGGGCAGCATGTCCTTCTGGAACAGCACGGCCGGGCCGGTGCCCGTGAGGTACATCAGCGCCAGCACCAGGCCCAGCACCTTGAGCGCACTGAACACGGTGGCGGTGGTGCTGGCGCGCCAGCGGCCAGAGACGAAGGGCGAGGCCGCGCCCCAGGCCATGAGCGCGAGCACGAAGGCAATCGCCAGCGGGCGCTGCTGCGTGGCCAGCCAGGTGGCGGCGTGGTCGAACAGGATGGTGGACTTGCCGGCGATTTCCACCGGCAGGAAGAACATCACCAGCCCGAGGCTGCTGTAGGCCAGCATGCGCAGGGCGGCGGTGGGGTTGGGGGCGTTGGCGGCAGCGACGCTGGTGTTCATGTGGTGTCTCCTGGTCTGACAGACAGCTTTTAAATCTGTCTGGTTTAAATGTATATACAACTTTATGGGCCAGAATCCGGCCTGTCAATGCCATTGATCGCCTGGCGAACCCGGGAAAACCCTATGTCCGACAAGCTGCCCGCCTACCAAACCATCAAGCGCCACGTGCTCGCGCGCATCCACGACGGCACCTGGAAAGAGGGCGACGCGATCCCGGGCGAGGAAGCGCTGGCGCGCGAGTTCGGCGTCTCGCGCATGACGGTGAACCGCGCGATCCGCGAGCTGAGCGAGGAGCAGATCGTCGAGCGGGTGCAGGGCTCGGGCACCTATGTGGCGCAGCAGAAGTACCAGGCGACGCTGGTGGAGATCCGCAACATCGCCGAGGAGATCGCGGCGCGTGGCCACCGGCACCGCAGCGAGTTGCACAAGCTGGAGCGGGTGAAGGCGGGCGAGGCGCTGGGGCGCGCGTTCGGCGTGTCACCGGGCCACACGCTGTTCCATTCGGTGGTGGTGCACTTCGAGAACGACCAGCCGATCCAGGTAGAGGACCGGCATGTGAACCCGGAGGTGGCGCCGGACTACCTGACGCAGGATTTCACCTCGCAGACGCCGAACGCCTACCTGATGCGGGTGGCGCCGCTGCAGGGCGTGTCGTTCGAGATCGAGGCGCTGCATCCACCGCAGGCTGTGGCCGAGATGCTGGCGATGCAGGCGGGGGAGCCTTGTCTGGTGCTGCGGCGGCAGACGCGGTCGATGGGCAAGGTGGCTTCTGTCGCTGCTATGTGGCATCCGGCTTCCCGGTACCAGTTCACGGGGAGTTTTTGACTTCTTTTTTGCCTGCTGTGTTGGGTGGGCTGGGACGTGGGGTGCCCGTTCTCCGGCTCACCTCGCGGGCGTCGGTGCCTGTTTGCCGGTGCCACTTCGTCAACACCGGACCTGTGCGCGGCTGTGGGGGCAACCGCGAATGGAGCCTGCGCCCGGGCTCCCCACGCCCCAGCCCCGCAGACGGGTTGGCGCGCCAAGAATCAAACGCCATGTCTCTCTTCGAGTGTCCGGGTCGCACTGCATGGGGGTGGTGAGGTCGGCGGGCGCAGGCTCCATTCGCGGTTGCCACAGAGTTGGCGCGCCAGTGACCTGGTTGGCGAAGGCATGCAGGCGGGCAGGGCGCGTCGCCCGCGAGCGTGAGCCGGAGAACGCCGGCCTCACCACCCGCATGACGCGAGGTGGATGAGCGAAACCGCCCGAACGCCAGCCAGCCAGCTCACATCGCCCGAAACCGCCCCGCATAGAGCCGACTCACCGGCACCCGCTCCATCAACCCCGCCACTTCCAGACTCAGCTTGCCGGCCTCGTCCCGGTGCACCGTTCGGACCGCGGTGGCACGCACCACCGTGCCCCGGTGCACCTGCCAGAACACGCTGCCGTCCAGCTGTGGCAACAGGTCCTTCAGCGGCGTGCGGATCAGCAGCTCGGCCTCGCCCGTCAGCACCCGCACGTACTTGTCGGCGGCCTCGAACACCAGCACCTCGTCCACCGGGACCAGCCGGATCGTGCTGCCGACGCCGGCCTGGATCACCTTCAGTGCGGGCGCGGCAGGCGCTGCAAGCAGGGCGCGCAGGCGCTCGAAGGTCGCGTCGTCCGCGCCCGCCATCGGCGCGGGTGACGCCTGCCCGTCCATCCGTTGCTGCAGCCGCTGCTGCACCCGCTGCACCGTGCGCGCCAGCCGCACCGGCACCACCGGCTTGAGCACATAGTCCACCGCCTGCGCCTCGAAGGCCTGCACCGCGTACTGGTCGTAGGCCGTCACGAACACCAGCGAGGGAAAGGGGTGATCGTCCGGCCACTCTTCGGCCAGCTCGGCGGCCGCCTCCAGGCCGGTCATGCCGGGCATGCGGATGTCCAGGAACAGCACCTGCGGCCGCAGTGCCAGCGCCTGGCGCACCGCGCTCGCACCGTCCCCCACCTGCGCCGCTATGCGCAGTTCGGGCCAGGCACGCGCCAGCTCGGCCCGCAGCGCGGCGGCCAGCAGCGGTTCGTCTTCGGCGATCAGGGCGGTGATGGATGTCATGGGGTGATCTGAAGGGGCAGCGTGAGCCGCACCGTGGTGCCCTGGGCGGGCTGGCTGATGACCTGCACGGCGCCGGCGCCACCGGGCAGGCTGGCCATGCGCTCGCGCACCTGGGCCAGGCCGAAGCCGCCATCGGTGTCGGTGCGCTGCGCGTCGGGCGCCATGCCCACGCCGGTGTCGGTGATGTCGATCCGCAGCGTCTGGCCTTCGCAGCGCGCGACCACGTCGATGCGGCCGCCCTCGACGCGCGGCTCCAGCCCATGGCGGATGGCGTTTTCCACCAGCGGCTGCAGCAGCAGCGGCGGCACCGGGTGCGCCTGCAGCTCGGCCGGCAGGTCGAAGCCGAAGGCCAGCCGCGGCCCCATGCGCACCGCCATGAGTTCGAGGTAGTCGCCCAGCCGGGCGCATTCGTCGGCCAGTGTGTGGGAGCCTGCGGCGGCGTCGGCGCGCGAACCGCGCAGCGTGGCGCGCAGGTAGTCGTTGAGCCGGTCCAGCATCTGGACCGCACGCGGCGGGTCGGTCTGGATCAGCACCCGCAGGTTGGCCAGGGTGTTGAACAGCATGTGCGGTTCGAGCTGCGTTTCCAGCAGCCTCAGTCGCGCTTCGGTGGCCTGGCGGCGCAAATCCTCGGCCTTGGCGCGCTGGTAGAAGCCCATCACGAAGAAGCCCGAGATCACCATGCCCGAGAACCAGATGCCGAACAGCCGTTTGGGCGACTGGCTGACCAGGTCCCAGGTCGAGCGGCCGGCATAGGCGTCGCCGATGGCGGTGCCCAGGGTGTAGCCCAGTGTCGCCGCCACCAGCATGTAGGTGAACACACGCAGATTGGACGCCCAGTAGTGCGGCGGCGGTGTACGCAGCCAGCCATGCAGCGCGATGCGCAGCGGGTCGCTGAAGAACCAGATCGAGGTGCTGATCGCGTAGCTGTAGACCAGCGAGATGTCCAGCGGGTGGCTGCGTGCCCCGATGCCCCAGAGGATGAGGCCGATGGCGAGTGAAAAGCCCCATATCACCAGCAAACGCCGCAGCGCCCGCTCGCGTGCATCGGCAGGCAGCCAGCCGAACAGGCGGTGGGCGACGGCGGATTTCATGGCTGATTCGGTGGCTGGCGGAGCGGCGACGATTCTGTCATGCGCGGCGGCCGACCATGAGCCAGAGCGCCACGGGCCGGGCCGAGAACAGTCCGGTGAGGGCGCCATAGCCGGCGGCCATCGAGAGGGCAAAGAGCGGGTCCAGGCGCAGGCTGGGCTGCATGGACAGCTCGACGCCCACGCCGTACTTGAGCAGGAAGATGGCGGCGATGGTCAGCAGGGGCAGGGCGCTTCCGGGCAGGGTGAACAGGCCGGTGGCGGGGTCGCGGGCGGTGCCGGTCGGCAGGGCGCGCGGGCCGCGCCAGGCCAGCACCAGGGCGCCCGCGGCCAGCCATACCAGCAGGCCAGGAGCCAGCCAGGGGCCGGCGGCCAGGTCGCTGCCCAGGCTGATCAGCGAGAACGCGGTCAGGCCCATCGCCGGCGCGGCCGCGCGGCGCAGGCCGATGTGGCGGGTGCGCAGCTGGGTCGCGCCCAGCGTCAACAGGCCGGCCAGCAGGCCCCAGACCCAGGTCGGGGTGCGCCGCAGGATCTCGGCGCCGGCTTCGGGGTGGTTCATCAGCAACTGGATCAGCATGGGGTTCTCCGTCGGGTGGCGATGGGCGCACTGTGCCGGTCGCCCGCGTGCCCGGCCAGTGCCGCGAGACGGAACATCTGGAAACCTTCGCGAAGTGCGGCCAGCGGGGAGCGAAATGCAGGCTTCCTACAATCGACCGACCGCTCCCCGCCCGGGGTGGCGGCCTTCGAGGACACCGACTTCATGACGCTTCCCGTGCTTCCCCGGCGCCGCCTGGCCGCCGCATCGCTGACCCTGCTGGCCCTGGCCGGCTGCAACGCCCTGCCCACCGGCCCGCGCCAGGTGAACATCAGCGAAGCCCAGCTGCTCGAACGCATCGCCACGCGCTTCCCGGTCAAGCAGCGCTACCTGGGCCTGCTGGAAACCACGCTGGACCAGCCCCGGCTGCGCCTGCGGCCCGAGGAGAACCGGGTCGGCACCCTGGTGAACTATCTGATCGCGCTGCCCCTGCCCGGGCAGTCGGACATCAAGGGCCAGCTGGAGCTGAGCTACGGCCTGCGCTTCGAGCCCTCGGACACCACGCTGCGGCTGACGCAGGCGCGGGTGGAGCGGCTGGACGTGGACGGGATGAACGCCGCCCAGGCGGCGCAGGTGAAGAAGGTGGGCGGCCTGCTGGCCGAGGACCTGCTGAACGAGGCGGTGGTGCACCGCTTCAAGAAGGAAGACCTGGAGTCGCTGGCCGGCCGCGGCTACCGGCCCGGCGCGCTGCGCGTCGTGCCCGGCGGGCTGCAGCTCACCCTCGAACCCCTGGCGCGCTGAGGGCCACACCATGGACCTCATGCTGCTGATCAAGGCCGCCATCATGGGCGTGGTGGAAGGGCTGACCGAGTTCCTTCCGATTTCGTCGACCGGCCACCTCATCCTGGCCGGCACGCTGCTGGACTTCCACGACGAACGCGCCAAGGTGTTCGAGATCGCGATCCAGACCGGCGCCATCTTCGCGGTGATCATCGTGTTCTGGCAGCGCATCCGGGCCACCATCGTCGGCCTGCCGTCCGAGCGGGATGCGCAGCGCTTCGCGCTCAACGTGGTGATCGGCTGCGTGCCCGCCGTGGTGCTGGGTCTGTTGCTGGGCAAGGCCATCAAGGCGCACCTGTTCACGCCCACGGTGGTGGCGCTGGCCTTCATCGCCGGCGCCTTCGTGATCCTCTGGGCCGAGCGGCGCCCGCCCTCGGCCGCGCGCGTGCAGTCGCTGGACGAGCTGACGCCGCTGGACGCGCTCAAGGTGGGGCTGGCGCAATGCTTCGGCCTGGTGCCGGGCACCAGCCGCTCGGGCTCCACCATCATCGGCGGCATGCTGTTCGGCCTCTCGCGCCAGGTGGCGACCGACTTCAGCTTCTTCCTGGGCATTCCGATCCTGATCGGCGCCGGCGCCTACAGCCTCTACAAGGAGCGCGCGCTGCTGTCGGCCGCCGACATCCCCATGTTCGCGGTCGGCCTGCTGTTTGCCTTCCTCAGCGCCTGGGTCTGCATCCGCTGGCTGCTGCGCTACGTGGCCAGCCACAGCTTCGTGCCGTTCGCCTGGTACCGGATCGCCTTCGGTGTGCTGATCCTGCTGACCGCCCACTTCGGCTGGGTCGACTGGTCGGCCTGAGGGCGGAGAACACGGCCCGGTGACCACCATGGGTTCGCTGCTCTGGCGGCTGTCCACGCTGCTCGGTGGCGTCGGGCTGCTGGTGGTGGGCGTGGGCCTGCTGTTCTCGGTGCTGGGCTTGCGTGCGGGGGCGGCCGACTTCTCGCGCCTGGCGCTGGGCCTGGTGACATCGGCCTACTTCGCTGGCTTCGTGCTGGGCACCTACCTCTGCCCGAAGGTGATCCGCCGGGTGGGCCACATCCGTGCCTTCGCGGCCATGGCCTCGCTGGCATCGACCATGCCGATCCTGCACGCGCTGTGGATCGACCCCTGGTTCTGGGGCCTTTTGCGCCTGGTCACCGGCGTGTGCATGGTGGGTCTGTACATCGTGGTGGAGAGCTGGCTGAACGCGCTGGCACCCAGCGAACACCGCGGCAAGCTGTTCGCGGTCTACATGGCGATCAATTTCGTGGCGCTGGCGTTGGGGCAGTGGCTCATCCTGGTGGGTGACCGGCTGGGCTTCGTGCCGTTCGCGTTGGTCTCTGTGATGTTCTCGTTCGCACTGCTGCCGATCACCATGACGCCGGTGGACGAACCCGAGCCGGTGCAGGCGCCCCGGCTGAGCATGCGCAGCCTCTACGACGCGTCGCCCATGGGCATGGCGGCGGCCCTCTGTTCGGGGCTGGTCACCGGGTCGTTCTACGGGCTGGCGGCGTCGTTCGCGCAGGGCGCCGGGCTGGGCGATGGCGCTGTGGCCAGTTTCATGGCCGCGACCATCCTGGGTGGAGCGGTGTTCCAGTGGCCGGTCGGGCATTTCTCGGACACCCACGACCGGCGCCTGGTGCTGCTGTGGGTGTGCCTGCTCGGTGCGGGCCTGTGCGGCCTGGGCTGGCTGGTGGCGGGCATCGCGGCGCCCTGGCTGCTGGCGCTGGCGCCGCTGCTCGGCGGCCTGATCTTCGCGATCTATGGCCTGGGTGTGGCGCACGTGAACGATGTGATCGACTCCAGCCGGCTGGTGGAGTTCACCGGAGGCCTCCTGTTGCTGCATGGTGCCGGTGCGGCACTGGGACCGACCCTGGCCGGCACGGTGATGGAGGTGGCCGGTTCCGACAGCCTGATGCTGTGCTTCGCCGCGGTGCTGGGCGGGCTGGCGATCTACACCCTCAAGCGCCTGGGGGTCGCCGGCCCGGTGCCTGCCGAGGACAAGGCGCAGTTCGTGCTCATGGGCGGAGGGTCCCAGGCGGTGCTGCAGATGGACCCGCGCCAGTCCGGGGCAACAGGCCCGGACGATGCGGCGTCCGCCAGCACGCCGCCCCACTGAACGTCCCAGGCGGGGTCAGGCGGGATCGCCCAGCGTGAATCCGAATGTGGCTCCCGCGCCCGGACGGGCTTCGGCCCGCAATTCCCCGCCATGGCGCTGCACGATGCGGCGCGCCGTGGCCAGGCCGATGCCCAGACCGGCGAACTCGCTCGGTCCGTGCAGGCGCTGGAAGGGCTGGAACAGCTTGCTGGCGCGCGCCATGTCGAAACCCGTGCCGTTGTCGCTGACGCAGAACTCGCGCCCGCCATCGGCCTCGCGCGAGAACACCCGGATGCGGGCCGGTGCCACACCGGCGGTGTACTTCCAGGCGTTGTTCAGCAGGTTCTGCATCAGCGCCTCGATCAGCGCCGGATCGGCCTGCACGAGCAGGTCGGGCTCGATCTCCCACTCGACCGCGCGCTGGGGTTCGGCCACCGACAGCTCCTCGAGGATGCGGGTGGCGATGGCGCTCAGGTTCACGTTCTCGCGTTGCACCTCGCCGCGTGAGTACTGCGAGAGCTTGAGCAGCCCGTCGATCAGCTCGCCCATCTTCTTGCTTGCGCCCATGATGCGGCCGAGGTGTTCCTGGCTGGCGGTGTCCAGGCCCGGGTTGTCTTCCCGCAGGGCCTGCGCGAAGCCATTGATGATGCGCAGCGGCGACCGCAGGTCGTGCGCCACCGCGTACGAGTAGCTCTCCAGCTCGTCGTAGGCGTCTCGCAGCGCGCGTGTGCGGTCGCGGATGCGCTGCTCCAGCGTCGCGTTGAGCTGCTGGAACTCCAGTTCGATGCGTTTGCGTTCGGTGATGTCCTGCGTCACGCCCAGGGCCCGGATCGCGCGGCCCTGGGGGTCGCGTTCGAACTCCGCCTTCACCGAATGCCAGTACTCGTGCCCGTCAAGAACGACCCGGTACTCGATCTCGTAGACGGCCTCTCCCTTGACGGCCCGTGGCCACAGCGCCATCACCCGCAGGCGGTCGTCGGGGTGGATCATGTCCAGCATGTCCTTGATGCCGTATTCGTTGGACGGGAAGGAGAGGAAGGACTCGCTCTTGGTGAGGTTGCCGATCCGGCCGGTGGCGAGGTCGGCCTGCCAGGCGCCGATGTTCGCCAGCTTCTGTGCCTGGCTCATGAGGTTCTGGCTGGTGCGCAGGGCCTCTTCCGCGGCCTTCTGGGCGCTGATGTCCTGCACCACCGCTATGAGGTAATCGGGCTCGCCGCTGGATTTGCGCACCAGCGCCACCGTCAGCTGGACCCACACGATGTGTCCGTCCTTGTGCCGGTAGCGCTTCTCCAGCATGTAGCTGATCCGTGCGCCGGTCAGCGCCTCGTCGAGCATGCGCAGGTCGGGGCCGATGTCCTCGGCGACGGTGATGTCCTGGAAGCTCAGGTGCGCCAGCTCGTCCTTGCTGTAGCCGACCATGTTGCAGAAGGTCTGGTTGGCGCGGAGCAGCCGGCCTCGGGTGTCGACGTGGGTGATGCCCGAGGCCGCGTGCTCGAAGGTGTCCAGGAGGTGCTGCTGCGCCAGCCGGATCTGCCGGTCCGCTGCCTGCAGCTGCCGGTTGCGCGACTGCATCAGCGCAATCGCCCCGACCACCACCAGCTGGGTGATCAGGTGCCAGGTGTTGAGCCAGAAGGCTTCCTCCAGGTTCTGGAACACGAAGGACCCGTAGGGCGGCACCATGAAGAAATTGACCAGCAGCATGCCCAGTGCGAGGCTGACCAGTCCGGGGCCGAGGCCACCGTAGAGGGCCGAAAGCGCCACCGCGAGCGCAGGGGTGATGAAGCGCCCGCCGGAGTCGGCCGGCGCCAGTGCGACGCGCGCCCAGACCGCGATCAGCGTCAGCACGATGGCCGCTCCATAGCGCAGCCAGGCCGGGTGATCGGTCCAGTCGTGGGAGGCACGGCCGGCAGTGGCCGTGTGTGGGTTGGACGCAGCGCTCATGGTGCTTGCAGCATCCTACCCCGGGTACCCGGGATCAAGCGCCGGAAAAGCCCGGATTTTTCAGCGCCTGCAGGCAGGCGTCGATGGCCGCAGCGGTCTCGTGCGGGCGTTCCATGGGGAACAGGTGGCTACCCGGGAGCATGCGCAGGCGCTCGGGATGGGGCCCCACCAGCTTGCGCGTCATGGCCATGCCGACCTGTTTCATCTCCTGCGAGTCATTGCCACCCAGGAAGCCCACCGGGCACTGCAGCGGATGGCGCCGCAGCAGGCGGTCGAGGTTGTGCGGCAGGGTGTTGTAGATCGCGGTCTCGATGTCGCGGTCGAAGGCCAGCACGCGGCGTGGCCCCTGGGGCGTGGTTGCATCCAGCGTGCCGTGTTCGATGTAGTCGCGCAGCACCTGGGGTTCCCAGGCGGCGAAGGCCTTCTTGCGGGCAAAGTGGTCGAAGGCCGACTGGGCATCGGGCCAGCTGTGGCGGCGGATGCGGCTGATCTTGCCGGGCGAGATCGATCCCACCAGCTGCGTGCGCTTGGCCAGCTCCAGCGCCCGCGCCCGCCAGCCGCCGAGCACCGGCGAGTCGATCAGCAGCACACCCTGCACGCCGTGGCCGCCGAGCCGGGGGTGGCGCGCGGCGCACATGATGCTCAGGAAGCCGCCGAGCGAGTGCCCGACCAGCCAGGCCGGCTTGCCGTGCTTTTCGATTTCAGGGCCGGCGAAGTCGGCCAGCTGCTGCACCAGGTGCGGCCAGTTGCTGGTGACCGGGTACTTCGGGTCGTGGCCGAACTTCTCCACCGCACGCACCGCGTGGCCGCGCGCCCGCAGCGACTTGAACAGCACGCCGTAGGTGCTGGCCGGGAAGCTGTTGGCGTGGGAGAAAACGATCAGGGACATCAGATCAGCTTCTCTTTCGGGTTCGTGATCTTCTTGAGGGGCTGGCTGCGCGTGCTGCAGCCCATCAGCGGCACGGTGGTCGGCGAACCGTCCCAGACCGGGTGCTCGATGGCGTCGAACACCTCGCGCAGCTTCTGGCCCCAGGTGTTGCGCACCATGCGAAAGTAGGGGTTGTTCTCATCGATGCAGGTGATCCGGTCGGTCTTGAGCGCGTCGACTTCGTAGACCACCAGGTCCAGCGGCAGGCCCACCGACAGGTTCGACTTGAGCGTGCTGTCCATCGACACCAGCGCGCACTTGGCGGCCTCGTCCAGCGGTGTGTCGGGTGTGATCACACGGTCCAGCACGGGTTTGCCGTACTTGGATTCGCCGATCTGGAAGAAGGGCGTCTCGGGCGTGGCCTCGATGAAGTTGCCGGCCGAGTAGACCTGGAACAGGCGCATGCCCTCGCTGCCGATCTGCCCGCCGAAGATCATGGACACGTTGAAGTCCACGCCGGCGCGCTTGAGCGCCTCGCCATCGCGTTCGAACACATGCCGCACGGCCGATCCCAGAACGCGCGCGGCGTCGAACATGCTCCTGGCGTTCCAGATGGTGACCGGGTCGCCGCCCTCGTGGTCGGCCAGCTGCTCGACCTGCAGGATCTCGCGCACCGACTGCGAGATGCTCAGGTTGCCGGCCGAGAGCAGGCACATGAAGCGGTCGCCCGGCTTCTCGTAAACGATCATCTTGCGGAAGGTGCTGATCTGGTCCAGACCCGCGTTGGTGCGGGAATCGGAGAGAAAGACCAGTCCGGCCTTGAGTTTGACGGCGACGCAGTAGGTCATGGTTTCGTGGCGAGTTTCTTGAGAGCGTAGAGCTTGTCCAGCGCTTCGCGCGGGCTCAGGGTGTCGGGTTCGATGGCGGCCAGCGCCGCCACCACGGGGGGCGTTTCAGGCTCGGGTGGTGCCGGCGGCGGGGCGAACAGGTCCACCTGGCTGCGGCTTTGTTCGCTCTGGCTTTCGAGTGCGGCCAGCGCGTGGCGGGCGTGTTGCACCACCGCCCCCGGCACGCCGGCCAGGCGCGCGACCTGGATGCCGTAGCTGCGGCTGGCCGGACCGGGTTCGATCTGGTGCAGGAAGACGATGCCACCCTTGCCGCCACCCTCGACCGCACTCACGTGCACGTTGACCGCGCCGTGGTGGCCGGCCGGGAACTCGGTCAGCTCGAAGTAATGGGTGGCGAACAGGGTGAAGCAGCGCGCCTTGTCGTGCAGGTGCGCGGCGATGCCGCCGGCCAGGGCCAGACCGTCAAAGGTGGAGGTGCCACGGCCGATCTCGTCCATCAGCACCAGGCTCTGCGGCGTCGCGGCGTGCAGGATTTGCGCGGCCTCGGTCATCTCGACCATGAAGGTCGACTGCGCGTTGGCCAGGTCGTCGGCCGCGCCGATGCGGGTGTGGATGGCGTCGATCGGGCCCAGGCGGCAGCTGGCGGCGGGCACGTAGCTGCCCATCGAAGCCAGCAGCACGATGACCGCGACCTGGCGCATGTAGGTGCTCTTGCCGCCCATGTTGGGGCCGGTGATGACCTGCATGCGCTGCTTGCCGCCCAGCACCGTGTCGTTGGCGATGAAACTGCCGCCGGTGGTTTCGTTCAGCCGCGCTTCCACGACGGGGTGGCGGCCCCCCCGGATCTCGATGCAGGGCTCGGGCGCGAACGTCGGTTCGTTCCAGTTCAGCGTCAGCGAACGCTCGGTCAGCGCACACAGCGCGTCCAGCGCGGCCATGGCACGGGCCAGCCTCGTCAGCGGGTCGATCCAGGCCTGCATCTCGTCGAGCAGCAGCTCGTACAGATACTTCTCGCGCGCCAGGGCACGGTCCTGCGCGCTGAGCGCCTTGTCTTCAAAGGCCTTGAGCTCGGGCGTGATGAAGCGCTCGGCGTTCTTGAGTGTCTGGCGTCGGCGGTAGTCGTCGGGCACCTTGTCCAGCTGGCCCTGCGTGACCTCGATGTAGAAGCCGTGCACCTTGTTGAACTGCACGCGCAGGTTGGCGATGCCGGTGCGCGCGCGTTCGCGGGTTTCGAGGTCGATCAGGAAGCCGTCGCAGTTGGTCTGGATGGCGCGCAGCTCGTCGAGTTCGGCGTCGAAGCCGTCGGCGATCACGCCACCGTCGCGCACCAGGGCGGCCGGCTCGGGCGCGATGGCCTGGGCCAGCCGTTCGGCACAGCCTGGGGGCGGGGTCAGGTCGGCGGCGATGCGCTGCAGCAAGGCCGGTGGGTGCGCGCCCAAGCCGGTGGCCAGCGCCTTCGACAGCTGCAACGACCGGCCCAGCGTCGCCGTCAGGCCCACCAGCTCGCGCGGGCGCACCTGGCGCAGCGCGGTGCGGGCGGTGATGCGCTCGACGTCGCTCGACCCCTTGAGTTCGGCGCGCAGGGTCTGCCACAGCCCACCCCGCAACAGGCCGATGGCGGCCAGCCGCTCGCGCGCCTGGGTGCGCTCGCGGCGCGGCTCCAGCAGCCAGCTGCGCAGCGCGCGGCTGCCCATGCCGGTGTGGCAGGTGTCCAGCAGCGAGAACAGCGTCGGGCTGGTCTCGCCGCGCAGGGTGTGGGTGAGTTCGAGGTTGCGCCGCGTGTTGACCGGCAGGTCGATCAGCTCGCCGCTGCGCGCCACCTGCAGGCTCCTGATGTGGGTGAGCGCGCGGCCCTGCGTGTGTTCGGCATAGGCCAGCAGCGCGGCGGCGGCGGCGTGCGCGTCCTTGAGCTCCTGCGCGTCCCAGGCGGCCAGGCTGGCGGCCTGGAGTTGTTCGAGCAGCTTGCGCTCACCCAGCCCGGCGTCAAAGGCCCAGGCCGGCCGCACCACGGCCACGCAGCGCGCGCCGCTGGGCAGGGGCTGGGCGCTGATCTGCTGCAGCGACTTCTCGAACGCGGGAGTGACCTCGGCGCTGTAGAGCACCTCGCCGGGGCCCACGCGGGCGATCCAGTCGGCCAGCTCGTCGCTGGCGCACTGGGCCAGGAACACGATGCCCTGCGTCACCGACAGCCAGGCCAGGCCCAGGCCGGTGCGGGCACCCGGGTGCACCGCCATCACCAGCGCCTCGGTCTTGTCGGACAGCAGTTCGGTATCGGTCAGCGTGCCGGGCGTGACCACGCGCACCACCTTGCGCTCCACCGGCCCCTTGGCGGTGGCCACGTCGCCCACCTGTTCGCAGATGGCGACCGACTCGCCCAGCTTGATCAGCCGCGCCAGGTAGCTCTCGACCGAGTGGAAGGGCACGCCGGCCATGATGACCGGCTCGCCGGCCGACTGGCCGCGCTGGGTGAGGGTGATGTCCAGCAGCCGCGCGGCCTTTTCCGCATCGGCGTAGAACATCTCGTAGAAGTCGCCCATGCGGTAGAACAGCAGCGTGTCGGGGTGCCCGGCCTTGAGGGCCAGGTACTGCTGCATCATGGGGGTGTGGCGGTCCAGCGGGGCGGTCAAGGCAAGTCCGGGAAACAGTGCACAAAAGCGACCTACTTTAGCAGTTCGGGGTCTTCCCGCAGTGCGACCTTGTGACCCACAATGGGCCATTGTCTGTCCGCAGAGCCCTGTCTTTTTGAACATGCCGCCGTCCACCAGCGCGTACCCGTCCGGAACCGGTTTGTCCGCTGCGGTCATGCCCCTGCCGTTCGAGCAGATGTTCGAAGACGCCCCGTTCGCTGCCTCGCTGTCCCGGCGCGCGGATGGCCGTCTGGTGGCGGTCAATCAGGCGTGGGAAACCCTTTCTGGCATCGCCCGTGACCAGGCCATCGGACGCTCCACCATCGAACTGGGGCTGTGGCCCGACGCCACCCAGCGCCAGGCCTATCTCGACTCGCTCAAGGAGCAGGACAAACCCCGTTGCACGGTGATGATCGACGGCCGCGCGCGCCACCTGCGTCTGCACACCTCGGTGCTTGGCGGGGACGAGCTGCTGCTGGTGTACCTGCTGGACATCAGCCATGAGGTGGCGTCTGAAAAGGAGCGCGACCGGACCCAGAAGGAGCTGCGGGCCGCCAACCTGGACCTGCAGCACCAGGTGGAGCTGCATGCCGCCATCGAGAAGCTGGCCATGGTCGGTCACTGGACCAATGCACACGACGACGACACGGTGAACTTCTCACCGGGGCTGTTCGAGATCACCGGTCTTGCGCCGGCAAACACGCTGGAGCGCACCGTGGGGCGCGGCGGCATCCATCCCGAGGACATGCCGGCGTGGCTGGAGGCCCGTGCGGCGCGCGACGGGCGCGAGCTGGATTTCCGTTGGACACGGCCGGATGGCGCGGTGCGCTGGATGCGCACCCGCATCAGCCAGACCGCCGTCAAGGGCATCCCACAGACCGACTTTGGTGTGGTGCAGGACATCACGGCCCAGCGCGAGGCCATCGACGCCCATGTGAAGCAGCTGCAGTTGCTGCAGCACATCACGGCCAGGGTGCCGGGCGTGGTGTTCCAGTCGCGCATGCCCGTCAAGGGCTGGGGCAGCTTCGAGTTCGTCAGCGACATGGTGCGCGATCTGTTCGACCTGACGCCCGAGCAGCTGTACCAGGATGGACGAATCCTGTTCAGCCGGGTGCATGCAGACGACCAGCAGGCCCTGGCGCACTCCATCTGGTCGTCCACGAACAAGCTGGAACCCTGGCGCACGGTGTTCCGGGTCAACCATCCGGGCAAGGGCACGCGCTGGTGCAGTGCGGAAGGCCTGCCGCAGGCGCAGCCGGATGGTTCGGTGCTGTGGCACGGCTATGTCCACGATGTGACCGAGGCCCGCCAGGCCGCGCAGGCGCTCGACCGGCAGCACCGGATGCTGGACGCTGTGCGGCAGGCGCAGGCCGCCTACATCGAAGCCGACGACAAGCGGCAGGCCTTCGAAGGGCTGCTCAAGGCCTTCCTGTCGGTGACGAACAGCGCTTACGGCTTCGTGGGCGAGGTGCTGTACGACCCGCAAGGGCAGCCGTACCTCAAGTCGCATGCGATCACCGACATCTCTTGGGACGAGGCGTCCAGGCGTGTGTTCGCCGAGCAGATGGACTCGGGCATGGAGTTCCGCAATCTGAAGACCCTGTTCGGGCACGCGCTGCTGACCGGCGAGACCGTGCTCACCAACCACCCGGAAACCGACGCGCGCCGGGGGGGGCTGCCGCACGGCCACCCGCCCATGCACTCGTTCCTGGGGATTCCGCTGGAAGTCGGTGGCCGGCTGATCGCCATGGTGGGGTTGGCCAACGCCACCGACGGCTACCGCGAGGACGATGTGGAGTTCCTGCAGCCGCTGCTGGGCACGGTGCGGCAGCTGGTGCTGGCCCGGCGCGGACACGACGAGCGCCAGCGCTCCCGCCAGCAGCTGCAGGCCACCAGCGCCTTGCTGGCCGACAAGACCTCGGCCCTGCAGGTCACGCTCGACACCATGAGCCAGGGCCTGTCCAAGATGGATGCCCAGGGGCGGGTGACCGTCTACAACCGGCGCCTGCTGGAGATGCTCGACCTGCCCGACGAGCTGATGTCCCGGCAGCCCACGCAGGACGAGGTCGTCGCTTTCCAGACGGCGCGCGGAGATTTTGGTGTGGACTATGGTCTGGTTGAGCCAGGGGCGCGCCGCTATGTCGAGGCCGATGCCGGACCTGTGCCCGACCGCTACATGCGCCGCACATCTGACGGCCGTGCGCTGGAAATACACAACCGGCCACTGCCCGACGGTGGCATGGTGCGCACCTACTCGGACGTCACGCCCTACGTCCAGGCCGAAGAGGCGCTGAGGGATGAGCGCCAGCGCCTGGAATGGGTGCTGGAGGCCACCGGCCCCGGCATCTGGGAGCTCGACATCACCACCGGCCTCACGCACTACAGCGACCGTTGGGCAGGTCTGCTGGGCTACCGCCTGGATGAGCTGCAACCGCCCACGCGCGAGACCTGGCAGGCGCTGGTGCATCCCGACGACCTTGGCCGGGCGCAGTCGCTGCTGCAGGCCCACCTGCGGGGCGGAACACCGGTCTACGACTGCGACCTGCGCATGCGCCACAAAAAGGGCGCATGGCTCTGGTTCAACGACCGCGGCCGGGTGCACCGGCGCGACGAGGCCGGCCGGCCGCTCTACATGTCGGGCACGCTGCTGGACATCCACGAACGGGTCACGGCGCAGGAGGAGGTGCGCGCGCTCAATGCCAGCCTGGAGCGGCGCGTGGCCGAGCGCACCGCCGAGCTGGAGCGCTCGATGCGCGACATGGAGGTCATCTCGTACTCGATCGCCCACGACCTGCGGGCGCCACTGCGCTCGGTCAACGGGTTCGCATCGCTCGTCGGCGAAACCGACGGCGAGCGCCTGAGCCCGGAAGGGCGGCTGATGTTCGAGCGCATCGTCAGCGCCTCGCGCAACATGGGCCAGATGATCACGGACATGCTGGAACTGCTGCGCGTGGTGCGGGTCGAGATCGAGCCGGTGTCGGTCGACATGAATGCGCTGGCCCGGTCGGTGGCCGAGGCGCTGGCACCGGGCGTGCCCCACGCCAGGGTCCAGCTGCATCCCCTGCCGCGGGTGATGGGCGATGCCAAGCTGCTGCGCCAGCTGCTGTCCAACCTGATGGACAACGCGCTGAAATACTCGCGCCACCTGGAGTCGCCGCTGATCGAGCTGGGCTTCGATGCGGCGCGCCGGGCGTTCTATCTCCGGGACAACGGCATGGGCTTCGACATGGCACACGCCCAGAAACTGTTCGGATTGTTCCAGCGCCTGCACGCCGGTGCCAATGCACCGGGCGGCACCGGCGTGGGGCTGGCCATCGTGGCGCGCACGCTGGAGCGCCATGGCGGCCGCATCTGGGCCGAGGCCCGGCCTGGCCATGGGGCCACCTTCTGGTGGACCCTGCCGATGGGGTGATGCCCGGTCAGAACGGGGCGGCTGGCTCCGCGGGCGGGGTGTCGCTGGCAGGGGCCTCTTCGGTGGCAGGCTCCGGGGCCCGGGACACCGACTGCCGCACCGAGGCCTTGTCGCCGGCGCTGGCGAACTTGCTGTACTTGCCGGTCAGGCCCACCAGCTGGCCGTAGATGCGCGGGTTGGCGGCCATGCACTCGCGCTGTTCCAGGAAGTCGGCTTCGCCGGTGAAGTTGCCGATCAGGCCACCGGCCTCGGTCACCAGCAGCGCGCCCGCGGCCACGTCCCAGGGCGAGAGGCCCATCTCGAAGAAACCGTCAGAGAAACCGGCCGCCACATAGGCCAGGTCCAGTGCGGCGGAGCCGGGGCGGCGCACGCCGGCGCAGCGGGGCATCACGTCGGCCAGCATCTGCAGGTAGGTCTGGAAAGCGTCGCCCGGGCGGAACGGAAAGCCGGTGGAAATCAGGCAGTCGCGCAGCGTGGTGCGCTTGGCGACGCGGATGCGCCGGTCGTTGAGGTAGGCGCCGCGGCCCTTGGTCGCGCAGAACAGGTCGTTGCGGGTCGGGTCGTAGACCACGGCCTGTTCGATGCGGCCGTTCACCATGAGCGCGATGCTCACGCAGTAGACCGGGAAGCCGTGGATGAAGTTGGTGGTGCCGTCCAGCGGATCGATGATCCAGACGTGGTTCTTGTCGCGGCCCTTGCCTTCGCGTCGTCCGGATTCTTCGGCCCAGATGCCGTGGTCGGGGTAGGCCGTCAGCAGGGTTTCGATGATCGCGGCCTCCGCCGCATGGTCGATTTCGGTCACGAAATCGTTGGTCTGTTTGGTGGTCACGCGCACGGTTTCGACATCGAGGGCGGCGCGGTTGATGATGGCGCCGGCGGCGCGGGCGGCCTTGATGGCCACGTTCAGCATGGGGTGGAGGTTGGACGACATGAATTGTGTTCCTTGACGGCGCCGCAGAAAGCGGCCGTGGGCAGGGGGAAGAACGGGAGCGCGGTGTCCGGCGATGCGGGCGGCGACAATACCCGGCATTTTACCGGCTCACCCGACATGCGCACCCGCTTCATCCTGATCCAGACCAGCCACGCCGGCAATGTGGGCGGCGCCGCCCGCGCCATGAAGGTGATGGGCTTCGACGATCTGGTGCTGGTGGCGCCGCGCTGGCCGAATGTGCTGCGCAAGGACGAAACCATCCAGCGCGCCAGCGGCGCCAACGATGTGCTGGCCAAGGCGCGCATCGTCGAGACACTGGACGAGGCGCTGGACGGCGTGAGCCACCTCTGCGCCACCGCCATGACGCCGCGCGACTTCGGCCCGCCCACGCGGGCACCGCGCGAGCACTTCGTGCAGTTCCTGGCCGAGGCCGCCGCACCCGACGCGGTGCAGCCCGAAGGCATCGCCTTCCTCTTCGGCTCCGAGCGCTTCGGCATGCGCAACGAAGACGTCTACCGCTGCCACGCCTGCCTGTCGATCCCCACCAGCGAAGGCTTCGGCTCGCTCAACCTCGCCGCCGCGGTGCAGCTGATCGCCTACGACTGGCGCCAGGCGCTGGGCGGTTTTGCGCTGCCGCCGACCACGCCCCAGCGCCCGGCCGCCGATGCGGCGGCGGTGGCCGGCATGCTGGGCCACCTGGAGCAGGCGCTGGTGGCGGTCGACTTCCTCGACCCGGCCGCGCCCAAGAAGCTGATGCCGAGGCTGAACGCGCTGTTCAACCGGGCGCAACCGACGCCGGAGGAAATCCACATCCTGCGCGGTGTCGCCAAGGCGATGCTGCAAACGGCCGAGCGCGCGAAGCGCTAGACTGATTCCCCGTTTACATACTCCCGGCCCCATGTTTGCCAGAATCCGATCCGACATCCAGTGCATCCTCGAGCGCGATCCCGCCGCGCGCAGCACCTGGGAAGTGATCACCTGTTACCCGGGCCTGCACGCCGTCTGGCTGCATCGCCCGGCGCACTGGTGCTGGACGCATGGCCTCAAGTGGCCGGGGCGGTTCATCTCGCACGTCGCGCGCTTCCTCACCGGGATCGAGATCCACCCCGGCGCGAAGCTGGGCGAGCGCGTGTTCTTCGACCACGCGATGGGCGTGGTGGTGGGCGAGACCGCCGAGATTGGCGATGGCTGCACCATCTACCAGGGCGTGACCCTGGGCGGCACCTCGCTCTACAAGGGCACCAAGCGCCACCCGACGCTGGGCAAAAACGTGGTGGTCAGCGCGGGCGCCAAGGTGCTGGGCGGTTTCGAGGTGGGCGACGGCGCCAAGATCGGCAGCAACGCGGTGGTGATCAAGCCGGTGCCGGCGGGTGCCACCGCGGTCGGCATCCCGGCGCGCATCATCCCGAGCAAGACCGGGGAGAGCGCCGACGTGACCGAAGACGCCAAACCCAAGTTCCAGGCCTATGGCATCACGCAGGAAGACGACCCGCTGTCGCAGGCCATGCGCAGCCTGATCGACAGTGCCGCCGGGCAGGAGCACCAGATCGCGCTGCTGTGGCAGGCGATTGAGAAGCTGTCGCTGGCTCAGAAGGACTGTGTGCCGGCCGACGCCGCCAAGACCGAGTGTTTCGAGGCCGAGAAGCTCAACCAGCTGGTCGGCAAGTGATCAGCGGGGCGGCGGCGCGGGGTCCAGCGCCGCGTCCAGCCAGCCGCGCAGGCCGTTGAAGAAGGCCAGGCCCTGGGCCTGTGCCAGCTGCTGCACCGGAATCACTGCCTCCTGCAGCCGGCCCTGGGCCAGCAGCTCGCGCCGGTAGGTGCCGGGCAGCAGGCCGCAGGCCAGCGCCGGCGTCCACCACTGCCCGTCCAGCTGAATGGCCACATTGCCGCGGGTGAACTCGGTGAGCTCGCCGCGCTGGTTGAACAGCAGGTGGTCGAACACGGCGGGGTCGGTGGGCGCCAGCGCCTCGTAGTGCGCGCGCCGCGTGGTCTTGTGCTGGATGAACTCCTGCAGCGCCTCTTCGGTGTTCAGTGGCGAGGGTGCCAGCGCCACCCGCACGGGCGACGGGGTCTCGGTCATGGCATAGGCCTGGGCCTCGGCCCGGCCCGAGGCGTCCAGCAGCAGGCGCACGCGCCACAGACCCTGGGGATGCGCCTGGCGCACGGCTTCCAGCGCACCGTCGACCGCCGAAGGATCGAACACGTGGCCGAAGTGGGCCGCACTCTCGCGCAGGCGGTCGAGGTGGTGTGGCAGCAGCCAGTAGCGGCCGTGCTCCAGGCGCAGGGTTTCCAGCAGATCGAACGGCTCGCCGATGCGGTGCAGGTGGCGGCTCTTGGTCATGAGTTCTCTCCATTCGGCAGCCGGGTCGGCGCACACGGTCAGTCCGCTGCCGACGCCGTAGCGGGCGTGCCAGCCGTCGTCGCTGGCTCCGGAGCCCGGCCGGTGCAGGCAGACGGTGCGGATTGGCACGTTGAAGGTGGCGTGGCCGCCCGGCCGCACCACGCCGAGGGCGCCGCAGTAGAAGCCACGTGGCGCGTCTTCCAGCGCGGCGATGTGGTGCATGGCGCGGCGCTTGGGCGCGCCTGTGACGCTGCCGCAGGGAAAGAGTGCGGTCAGCACATCACCGAGGGTGGTGTCGGGCAGGGCGGAGGCGGTGAGGGTGGAGGTCATTTGCCACACGGTGGGCCAGGCCTCCACCTCCAGCAGGCGGTCCACGCGCACGCTGCCGGTCTGGGCCAGGCGGCCCATGTCGTTGCGCAGCAGGTCCACGATCATCACGTTCTCGGCCCGCTCCTTGTCGCTGGCCTGCAGCGCCTCGCGCGCGGCCCGGTCGAGCACCGGGTCGCTCTCGCGCGCGGCCGTGCCCTTCATCGGGCGGCAGCACAGGCGCCCGCCCTGCGGGCCGGGTTGCCAGTCAAAGAACAGCTCGGGCGAGGCACTGAGCACCTGGCGCACACCATCGCCCAGCCACAACAGGTAGCCGCTGCCCTGGTGGTGCTGCAGCTCATCCATCCAGCCTGCGGGGTCTCCGCCCAGCGCGCCCTGCAGGGCCGTGGTGAGGTTGATCTGGTAACACTCGCCGGCCGCCATGGTCTGGCGAGCGGTGTCGGCCTGCTTCAGGTAGCGCGGGCGGTCCCAGTCCATGCGCCAGTCCACCGGGACCGGGGCTGGTGGTTCACCGGCGGGGACATCCAGAGGGGCGTCGTAGACGCCGAACCAGACCAGCGGCCAGCGGGGATCGGCGGGCCGCACGGACAGGGCCGGGTCGAACGCCGGGGCCGCTTCGTAGGCCAACCCGCCGACGCACCAGCGACCCGCCGCCGCATGAGCCTGCACTTGCTCGATGGCTGGCCGCACCTGGTCCAGCGACCAGGCCTCGATCACCGCGAGCGGTTGTTCAAAACGCAGCCGCAGCCGGGCGCCGGGCAGGGCTCCCGGCGCGGTGTCCGGGAAATCGAGGGAGGCGGTCAGCGGGGATCGGCGACTCAATGGTGGTGGCCGTGCGCACCGTGGGCGTGGCCGTGGGCGATCTCTTCGGCGCTCGCAGCCTTGACGTCCAGCACCTTGAGCTGGAAGGTCAGCGTCTGGCCGGCCAGCGGGTGGTTTCCGTCCAGGTGCACGGTGTCGCCCTTGATCTTCACGACCGTGAACACCTGGTGCCGGCCCTGGTCGTCGTGGCCTTCGAGCTGGCCGCCCACCTTGACGCCCGGCGGGAAGTCCTTCTTCGGAATGGTGGTGACCAGCGACTCGTCGCGTTCGCCGAAGGCATCGGCCGGCGCGAGCTTCACGGTGGTCTGGTAACCGGCCGCCTGGCCTTCCAGCGCCGCCTCGATGCCCGGCAGGGTGTTGCCATAGCCGCCATGCAGGTAGCTGCGCGGTGTCTTGCCATCTTCGAGCAGCTTGCCGCTGGCATCGCTGGCGCGGAAGGTGAGGGTGACGACGGTGTCTTTGGTGATGTTCATGGGATGGAATGGCAGGGTTTCAGACAAGGCTGTTCAGATGGCGCGCAAGCGAGGCCGGGTTCACAAAGGTGAGGTCGTACATGGCCGTGAGGCTGACAGCCTGTTCTTCCGTGATGTCGGTGGCGCAGATGATGAAGCGGCTCCGTTCCACTCCCAGACGCTTGCGAAGGCGCTGGTACTTGTCGATCTCGCGCCGGAACTCACCTGTCTTGCACTCGATGCAGATGGGATTCTGACCGGAGGGCAGCACCACGACATCCAGTTCGTGCATGTCCTCGTTGGGGAAAAGGACCTCCACACCACGGGCGCAGGAAAAACCCAGCTTTCTCGCTTTGAGGTGGTCCACCAGCTCCAGCAGCGCGAACCACTCGAGCCAGGCGCCTTCAAAGAACTGCCTGACCTTGGGCGCGGGCTGGAGTGAAAGCCGGATGACCTTTTCCTGCTTCTGATACTGGTATCGGGCAAACAGGGTGTGGCTGTAGAACTGGCGGCAGAGCGTGGTGAGTGCCAGCACGTCTTTCTGCGCGACGCCGGTCAGATCGATGTTCAGCCCGGTGTGGCTCTTGCGGTAGGACCAGGTGACGCGCTGGATCAGCTCGCCAAACAGCGCATGGTTTTTCCCCAGTTGCTGGGCGGCTTCATCGAAATACCCGCTGGTGTCCACATTGCTGTGATCGAAGCGGGCTTCAATCTGTTTGGCCTTGAGCCAGCGCTCGATGGGCGCGTGCTGGGCGGCCGTTGCAAAGTTTTCCGTGTCGGTGTCCCCGTCAGGTTCTTCCTGCTGAGCGGGCTGGCCCGCATTCGGGTCACCGTCGGCGGCCTGCCGCTCATCTGCCTGCAGGGCCCGGATCTCCCGCATGGCGGCGGCGTAGCGTTCGATCAGCTTCTGAACATAGAACACCGTGTCGAACACCGAACACGGCGCCTGGCAGACGGCGCAGGCCACCTGCGTCCCGGCGACACCCGATTCGCTCACGTGGCCGCATTTGTTGCAGCGATAAACCGGCATGCTTCCCCCCGAAGCGTTGTTGTCTGCGGGGCGTGATGGGCCCCGCGATGGATGTCAGCGCGCCGGGCGAACGGCGGTTTTCGGACGCCAACCCTTGATCACGTCATCGTTGGTTTCGAGGTAAGGCCCGCCGATCAGGTCGATGCAATAGGGCACGGCGGCGAAGATGCCGTTGACGCGCGTGCTGCCGTCGGCGTTTTTCGCGCCTTCCAGCGTCTCGGCGATGGCCTTGGGCTGGCCCGGCAGGTTGATGATCAGGCTGCTGTCGCGGATCACCGCGACCTGGCGCGAGAGAATCGCCGTGGGCACGAAGGCCAGGCTGATCTGGCGCATCTGTTCGCCGAAACCGGGCATTTCCTTGTGCGCCACGGCCAGGGTGGCCTCGGGCGTCACGTCGCGTTTGGCGGGGCCGGTGCCGCCGGTGGTCAGCACCAGGGCGCAGCCGGCGTCGACCAGTTCGATCAGGGTCTGGCTGATGGTCGCCTGCTCGTCGGGGATCAGGCGTTCTTCGAAGGTGATCGGGTTCTTCAGCGCCTTGCCCAGCCACTCGCGCAGGGCCGGCAGCCCCTTGTCTTCGTAGACGCCGGTGCTGGCGCGGTCGCTGATGGAGACGATGCCGATGCGCACCGGGTCGAAGGATTCACTCATGGTCGTCTTCTGAAGAGGTGGGTTCGTCGGTGTCGTCGCGGCTCAGCGCGGCGCGCACCAGCTGGAAGATCTCGCGGTAGGCCTTGCCGTGGCGCTGGGCCTCGCCGGGGCGTTCGGTCACGCCCTGGGCATCCTTGCGGGCCTGGCGGATCAGGGCGCGCAGCGGCTGCACGTCGGTCTCGGGCGCGGCCTGCATCCAGTCGGTGAGCGCGCCGTCGTCGGCGATCAGGCGGTCGCGCCACTGCTCGGCCTGGTGCAGGGCCAGGGTTTCGCGGGCCGAGGGTTTGCGCTGTTCTTCGAGCGCCGCTTCGATGGCGGCGACCGTGCCCTCGTCCAGCTTGCGCATGAGCTTGCCGATGAACTGCATCTGGCGGCGCTTGCCCTCGAAGTTGGTGATGCGCTTGGCCTCGACCAGCGCGTCGATCAGCTTGTCGTCGATGCCCTCGTGCTGCTCGCGCAGCCGGGTCATGAGGTCGCTGCGCAGCGTCAGCAGGCTCTCGCCCAGCGACTGCAGGTGGTCGCTGTGCTTCTTGAGGTCGGTCTTGCTCATGTCGACCGAACCCTTGAGTTCGCGTTTGAGTTCGAGGTCCAGTTCGCTGCCGATGGCGACGAAATGGCCGCGGACGAAGTAGCCTTTTGTGGGTTTGCGGGACATGGGGAAGGGGGAAAGAGGGCGGCAAGTATCATAGCCGCCGACATGAAAAACACCCCCACCGCTCCCGTTTCCACCCCGTCCGATCCCTCCGCACCGCTGGCCGGGTTCCAGTATTCGCGCAGCCGCTTCGAGGAGGTGGTGGACCTTGCGCTGGCCGAAGCGAAGCGTCTCGGGGCGGCGGACGCGGCCGCCGAGGTCTCGGAAGGCGCTGGCCTGAACGTCAGCGTGCGCAAGGGCGAGCTGGAGAATGTCGAACGCAACCGCGACAAGTCGCTGGGCGTGACGGTCTATCTGGGCCGCCGCCGCGGCAACGCCTCGACCTCCGACTTCTCGCCCGGGGCGGTGCGCCAGACGGTGCAGGCCGCCTACGACATTGCGCGCTTCACCGCCGAGGACCCGGTGGCCGGCCTGCCCGACCCCGAGGACATCGCCGACCGCTACCCCGACCTGGACCTGTTCCACCCCTGGGCGGTCACGTCCGACGAGGCGGTCCGGCTCGCGCTGGCCTGCGAACAGGCGGCGTTTGCCACCAGCAGGAAGATCAGCAACAGCGAGGGCGCGAGCGTCTCGGCCCAGCAGTCACACTTCTTCACCGCCCACATGCGCGGCGGCGAGCGCGACCAGCCCGGCATCTTCAGCGGCGGCTACGCCAGCTCGCGCCACAGCCTGTCGGTGGCGCCGATCGCCGGCCGGGGCGCCCACATGCAGCGCGACTACTGGTACTGCTCGGTGCGCGCGCCGCAGGACCTGGCCACGCCCGAGGCCGTGGGGCGCTATGCCGCCGAGCGCGCGCTCTCGCGCCTGAACGCTCGCAAGATCCCGACCACCGAATGCCCGGTGTTGTTCGAGTCGCCGCTGGCGGCCGGCCTGCTGGGCGCCTACGTGCAGGCCACCAGTGGCGGCGCGCTCTACCGCAAGACCACCTTCCTGGCCGACAGCCTGGGCAAGAAGGTGATGGCGCCGCACCTGGACATCGTCGAGGACCCGCACATCGTGGGCGGCAAGGGCAGTGCGCCGTTCGACGACGAGGGCGTGAAGACGGTGCGCCGCAAGGTGCTGTCGGCCGGCAAGGTGCAGGGCTACTTCCTCTCCACCTACTCGGCGCGCAAGCTGGGCATGCGCACCACGGGCAACGCGGGCGGCTCGCACAACCTCACGCTGTCCAGCCGGCTGACGCAGCCCGGCGATGACCTGGCGGCCATGATCCGGAAACTGGGACGCGGCCTGTTCGTCACCGAGCTGATGGGCCAGGGCGTGAACTACGTGACCGGTGACTACTCGCGCGGCGCGTCGGGCTACTGGGTCGAGAACGGCGAGATCGCGTTTCCGGTGCAGGAGATCACCATCGCCGGCAACCTGAAAGACATGCTCAAGGGCATCGAGGCCGTGGGCGCCGACGCCTACACCTACGGTTCCAAAACCGTCGGATCGATCCTCATCAACCGCATGAAGGTCGCCGGGAGCTGAGGCATGGCCCCCACGCTCCGCCGCTGCGCGGGTCGCTCCCCCGGTGCAGGGAAGGGCCCCGGCGGCTGCCGGTGCCTGGGGCTGATACAGCTTGGGGCGGCCCTGCGCTGCATCGCTTGAGGCCCGAGGCGCTCGCGGTCGTGGCCGCCGCCAGCTGGGCGGTGTCCAGTCTCTTCTCCGCGCCGCCGGCGCAGCGCCTGGGGGCGTTTGCCTTCAGCCGCTGGCGCATGCTGTTCGCCAGCGCGATCCTCTGGGCGCTGGCCTTGGCCGGTGGCGGCTGGCGCGATCTGGACGCCGCTGCGGTCGGCCTGCTGGGCCTCTCGGGTGTGGTCGGCATCTTCATCGGCGACACCGCGCTGTTCGCCTGCATGAACCGCCTCGGCCCGCGCCGCTCGGGCGTGCTGTTCGCCACCCACGCGATGTTCTCGGCGCTGCTGGCCTGGTTGTTCCTCGGCGAGCTGATCCAGGGCTGGGCACTGGTGGGCAGTGCGCTGCTGGTGGGCGGCGTGATGATGGCCGTGCTCTGGGGCAAGCGAGAGGATGAGTCGCACGGCTGGGAACAGACGCGCGGCCGCTTGCTGATCGGCGTGGGGCTGGGCCTGGTCGCGGCCCTGTGCCAGTCGGTGGCGACGCTGATGCTCAAGCCGCTGATGGCCACCGGCATCGACGCGGTCAGCGCCTCGGCGGTGCGCATGAGCCTGGCGCTGGCGGCGCACGGCCTGCTGCTGGCCTCGGGCTGGCCGGGCGCTCGGGCCAAACAGCCGCTGCGTGTGCGCGATGCGTTGCTGACCTTCCTGAGCGCGGCGGTGGCGATGGCGCTGGGCATGACCCTGATCCTCTACGCCATGCGCCACGGCCAGGCCGGCCTGGTGGCGATCTTCTCGTCGGTCACGCCGGTGTTGCTGTTGCCGCTGCTCTGGGCGGTCTACCGCCGGCGGCCCGCCATGGGGGCATGGACTGGGGCTGCGCTGGCGGTGGCGGGAACCGCATTCATTCTTTCACGCGGCTGAAGATCACTTTTTCCTCTGCACCACCAGGTTGCGGCGCGCGTCTTCCGGGTAGGCGAAGGTCACCGCGCCGTTCCTCACCTTGCCCATGACCAGCATGTTGGGCGTGACGGCGTCCTTGTCGTCGGCGCTGAAGGGCTTCTCGTAGGTCGAGACCACGCCGTAGTACACGCGCGGGATGTTCTCCAGCGCGGCCTTGACCGCGGGGCCGGTGAACTTGCCGTCGCGGATCGAGAACAGCGCATAGGTCAGCAGGTAGGTGCTGTCGTAGGACTGCGCCGCCGCCATGGGCACGGCAATCTTGTGCTTGTACTTGCGCTGGTAGGCGGTCAGGAAAGCGGCCCGGCGCTCGTTGCTCGGCTCGGCGATGAAGGTCTGGGCCATCAGCGCACCGTCGGCCGCGGCCTTGGCGCCGTCGATGAAGAACGGAAAGGACAGCGGCCAGGCGCCGACCTGCGGCGCGTCCCACTTGAGGTCGCGCATGCCGTTGGCGATGGTCGCGTTCTCCGGGCCGACGGTGTAGCTGAACACCACATTGGCGCCGGCGTCGCGCGCGGCGGCCAGCTCCTTGCCCAGGTCCTTCACGCCCAGCGCGAAGCGGGCCACATGCACCGGCTTGAGCTGCTTGGCCGCCAGCGCCGCCTCCACGTCCTTCATGCCGGCTTCGCCGTAGCCGGTGGTGTCGGCAAAAATCGCGACCTTCGTCCAGCCGCGCTTGAGCAGATCATCAACCACGAAGGGTGCCTGGATCGCGTCGCGCGCCGAGGTGCGGAAGATGTAACTCTGCGGCGCCGGGAACTTGGCTGTCAGCGGCGTGCCGGTGGCGCAGGGGATGATCAGCGGCAGCTGACCGTTCTGGAATACGTCCAGCGACTTGGCGGCCACGCCGGTGTTGCAGAAGCCGATGGTGGCGATCACGCCGGCCGAAGCCAGCTCTTGCGAGCCCTTCAGGCCCACGTCCGGGTTGCCCTGGTCGTCCTTGACCACCAGCTCTAGCGGACGCCCCAGGTATCCGCCAACCGCATTGATCTCCTCGACCGCCAACTGCACGCCGTGCAGCATGGGGTTGCCGAAGTCGGACGAGGGGCCGCTGAACGGGCCGATGACGCCAATGCGCACCGGCTGGGCGGTTGGCGCCTGGGCCAGCGCCAAGCCGGCGGCGCACAGGCCGAGGGCCAGGGTCAGACGGGAGAACAGAACTCGCATGGGGCACCTCCGGAAAAGTGCCGCGAGTGTAGGAACGCAGCTGTCGCCAGCCTGACCCGGTTTACCCTGAAAGGCCGCCGGGTGTTCAGCGTCCTGTCAGCTTGCCAGCGCGGCCTTGACGGCGGCGGACACCTGGCCCATGTCGGCCTTGCCGGCCAGCTTGGCCTTGACGGCACCCATGACCTTGCCCATGTCGCCCGGGCCCTTCGCGCCCAGCGCGCTCACGATGGCCTGGACCTCGGCGGCGATTTCGTCGGCCGACAGGCGGGCCGGCAGGTAGGCCTCCAGCACCACCAGCTCGGCCGCTTCCTTGGCCGCCAGGTCGGCGCGGCCGCCCTGTTCGAAGGCGGTGATCGAGTCCTTGCGCTGCTTGACCATCTTGTCGATGACAGCGATGACGGCGGCGTCGTCCAGCTCGATGCGCTCGTCCACTTCCTTCTGCTTCATGGCCGCGGTCAGCAGGCGGATGGTGCCCAGGCGCTCGCTGTCCTTGGCGCGCATCGCGGCCTTCATGTCGTCGGTGATCTTCTCTTTGAGGCTCATGGTGTGTTCCCGTGGATGTTCTGGAAAACCCGTGATTCTCTCAAACCTGTTCCAGCGCCAGCAGCTCGTCGACCGTCTGGCGGCGGCGGATCAGGCGGTGGCTGTCGCCGTCCACCAGCACCTCGGCCGCCAGCGGACGGCTGTTGTAGTTGCTGGACATGGAGGCGCCGTAGGCGCCGGCGTCGTGCAGCACCAGCAGGTCGCCGACCTTCGCTTGCGGCAGCGCGCGCGTCAGCACCACACCGCCATCGGCCTGGGTGAACACGTCGCCCGATTCGCACAGCGGACCGGCGACCACGGTCTCGACCGTCGGTCGCGGCGTGTCGTCGGCGGGGATCAGGCCCATGCCGTGGAAGGCGCCGTACATGGAGGGACGCATCAGATCGGAGAAGCCGGCATCCACCAAGGTGAAGCGGTTCGACCCCATGGGCTTGGTGGCGCGCACCTCGGTCACCAGCACGCCGGCCTCGGCCACCAGGAATCGGCCGGGCTCCAGTTCCAGGTGCACCGCGTGGCCCAGCTGGGCGGCGATGGCGCGGCGCGCATGGTCCCAGAGGCTGAAGTAGTGCGCGGTGTCGATGCGCGGTTCGCCTTCGCGGTAGGGGATGGACAGGCCGCCGCCGGCCGAGATGGCCTGCAGGTCGATTCCACCAACGTCCGTGGCGCGCTTCACCAGCTGCACCATGGCGTGGCAGACCTCCTGCAGGTGGGCGTAGTCCACGCCGGAGCCGATGTGCATGTGCAGACCCACCAGCGTCAGGCCGTGCTGCTTGACCGCCGCCAGCGCGTCGTCCAGTTCGGCGTGCCAGATGCCGTGCTTGCTGTGTTCGCCGCCGGTGTTGGTCTTGTTGCTGTGGCCGTGGCCGAAGCCGGGGTTGATGCGCAGCCACACGGCATGGCCGGGCGAGACCGCGCCCAGCTGGTGCAGCATGTCGATGGAGCCGGCGTTGACCGGCACACAGTGCTCGACCACGGTGGCCAGGGTGGCGTGGTCGAACAGGTCGGCGGTGAAGACGATGCCCGAGGCGCCCTGGGCGTCCAGGTCGGCAGTGAAGCCGGCGGCCAGCGCGCGCAGGATCTCGCCGCGTGAAACGGCATCGACCACCACGCCCTGTTCGCGCATCAGGCGCAGCAGGTGGATGTTGGAGTTGGCCTTCTGGGCGAAGCGGATGGTGTCGAAGGCGCGCAGCTCGGCGATGCGCGCGCGGATGGTGGCGGCGTCGTAGACCCACAGCGGGGTGCCGTG
Organism: Hydrogenophaga pseudoflava NBRC 102511; assembly: GCF_001592285.1. GTDB lineage: Bacteria > Pseudomonadota > Gammaproteobacteria > Burkholderiales > Burkholderiaceae_C > Hydrogenophaga > Hydrogenophaga pseudoflava. The sequence continues at coordinate 78,053 of NZ_BCWQ01000012.1, forward strand.
CTGGCGGGCGAGGGACTGGAGGAGGGCGTCGGAAAAGGGGTTCATGGGCACGGATGATCCCGGTTCTGGTCATATTGAGCAATGCCAGATAATTCGGCATCGATTCAAAATTGATATGAAACTGAGCCACCGCCAGATCGACTTTTTCCGGGCCGTCATGGGCACGGGCCACGTCACGCGCGCGGCCGAGCTGCTGCACACCTCGCAGCCCACGGTCAGCCGCGAACTGGCGCGGCTGGAGCAGGTGCTGGGCTTCGCGCTGTTCGAGCGGGTGAGGGGGCGCCTGAAACCCACCGTGCGGGCGCTGGCGCTGATGGACGAGGTGGAGCAGTCCTACGTGGGGCTGGAGCGCATCGCCGCCACGGCCGTGGCGCTCAAGGGCTACGCCCACGGGCGACTTCAGCTGGCCTGCCTGCCCGCGCTCTCGCATGCCCTGCTGCCCGATGCGGTGCGCCGCTTCGCCCTGAAACAGCCCGAGGCGGCGGTGGCCCTGACGCCCATCGAGTCGCCGCAACTGGAGGCCGCGCTGTCCGAGCAGCGTTTCGACCTCGGCCTCTCCGAGCGTCACGAGGCGCCGGCCGCCTGCACGCTGGACACGCTGCTGGTGGCCGACGAGGTGGCGGTGCTGCCGGCGGGGCATGCGCTGGCGCAGAAAGCGGTGCTGGCCCCGGGCGATTTCGCGGGCCAGTCCTTCATCAGCTTCGCGCCGGCCGACCCCTACCGGCAGCAGGTGGACGCGCTGTTCGCCGCGGCGGGCGTGGCGCGCGTGCTGAAGCTGGAAACCCCCAGCGCGGTGTCGGTCTGCGCCCTGGTGCGACAGGGGCTGGGGTTGGGCATCGTCAACCCGCTGACGGCGCTGGAGCTCGCTGGGAATGGGGTCGAGGGTGGTCTGGTGGTGCGGCCGCTGGCTGTGAGCATCCCGTTCCATGTGGCGCTGATCCGGCCGAGCTGGCGCACCGAGCACCCGCTGCGGCCGGACTTCGAGGCCGCTCTGGCCGAGGCGGCCGGCGCCCTGAAAACCCGCCTGGCGTCCGCCGCACAGACGTAAAAAAACCCGCGCGGCGTCCCGGGCGGGTTCTTGTCGAAGCGACTGACGTGTGGATCAGTACAGCTTCTTGGGCAGCTGCATGCTGCGCACGCGCTTGTAATGGCGCTTGACGGCGGCGGCCTTCTTGCGCTTGCGCTCGGCGGTCGGCTTTTCGTAGAACTCGCGGGCGCGCAGGTCGGTCAGCAGACCCAGTTTTTCGATGGTGCGCTTGAAGCGGCGCAGGGCGACGTCAAACGGCTCGTTGTCTTTAACGCGGATGGTGGTCATTAGCTAATGGTTCCAAATGTGCGGGCAGAGGATGGACGGGAAGATCGGGCCCGGCCTTCGTACCAGCGGTTTTCCCCGTCTGAAAACTAGTATTGGCCGACGGGGTTTTGCCAGCAAAGCCTTGGATTATAGCGTTTTGGGTGCTCTTCACAAGCTGGAAGCGCAGGCGTGTGCGCTGGCCCAGGCCCACTGGAAGTTGTAACCGCCCAGCCAGCCGGTCACGTCCACCACCTCTCCGATGAAGTACAGGCCCGGCTGCTTCGACTCCATGGTCTGCTGCGACAGGTCGCGGGTGTCCACGCCGCCCAGCGTCACCTCGGCCTTCTTGTAGCCCTCGGTGCCGGTGGGCACCAGCTCCCAGCGCGCCAGGCGCTCGGCCAGCCGGGCCAGCGCCTTGTCGCTGCATTCGGCCACCGGGCGCTGCCAGTCGGCGTCCTGCGCCACCCAGGCCTCGGCCAGGCGGGTCGGCACCCACTGCGCGAGTTCGTTGACCAGCAGCTTGCGCGAGCGCTGCTTGGCCTCGGCCAGCGCCGCGGGCAGGTCCACCTCGGGTGCCAGATTGATGCGGATCGGCGTGCCTGGCTTCCAGTAACTGGAGATCTGCAGCACCGCCGGGCCGGACAGGCCGCGGTGGGTGAACAGCAGGTCTTCGGCGAACACCGTGCGGTGCTTTTTGTCGCCGGTTTCGATGAGAACGGGCAATGCGAGGCCTGCCAGACCCGCGTAGGGCGCCCAGCCGGCACCGTCGAAGGTCAGCGGCACCAGGCCAGGTCTCGGTTCGACGATCCGCAGACCGAACTGCTGTGCCACCCGGAAGCCGAAGTCGGTGGCGCCGATGGCCGGGATCGACAGGCCGCCGGTGGCAATCACCACCTTGCGGGCCTGCACCAGCCCCCGGTCGGTGTCCAGTTCGTAGCTGCCGCTGGCCGTGGTGCGCAGGTCCTTCACGCCGCAGGGCTGCCAGCGCGCCACGCCACCGGCCGAGCATTCGGCCAGCAGCATGTCGATCAGGTCACCCGCCGAGCGGTCGCAGAAGAGCTGTCCCTTGTGCTTTTCGTGGAAGGCGATGCCGTGCTTCTGCACCAGGGCGATGAAGTCGGTCGGGGTGTAGCGCGAGAGCGCCGAGCGGCAGAAGTTCGGGTTCTCGCCGACAAAGTGCTTGTGCGGCTGGCGCACGTCGATGTCGCGGTTGGTGAAGTTGGCCCGGCCGCCGCCCGAGATGCGCACCTTCTCGGCCACCTTCTCGCTGTGGTCCAGCAGCAGCACCTTCAGGCCGCGCTGGCCCGCGAGGCCCGCGCAGAACAGGCCAGCCGCACCCGCGCCGACGATCACCACATCGAAAGACTGCACCGGGTCAGCCTTTCCAGACAAAGGGGAACTTCACCTGCTTCCAGAACCCGTCGGGCACGTAGTCGCCCAGGACGCCGTACTGGGCCGGCCATTCGCGGTCGCTCTTGACGGCCGTGCCGAACAGGTGGTCGAGGAAGGCGTAGTGCGCGGCGTAGTTGCGGTCCAGCGCCTCCTGGTCCTGGCTGTGGTGCCAGTGGTGGAAGTTGGGCGTCACGATCAGGTGGCGCAGCGGCCCCAGGCGCACGCTGACGTTGGCGTGGTTGAACACGGCCTGGAAGCCGACCACGATGATGTAGGCGTCGATCACGTCCTTGGAGAAACCCAGGGTGAAGATGGGCGCCAGCACCAGAGTGCGGGTGATCAGGATCTCGATCACGTGCTGGCGCGAGCCGGCCATCCAGTCCATGTGCTTGGCGCTGTGGTGCACCGCGTGCAGGCGCCAGAGCAGCGGCACCTCGTGGTAGGCGCGGTGCGTCCAGTACTGCACCAGGTCGGCCACCAGGATGATCAGTGGCAACGCGACCCAGAACGGCAGCGCCGCGACCCAGCCGCGGATGCCGTCGCTGGCGGCCCAGCCGAACAGCTTGTGCACCAGCAGGTTGGTGGCCAGCAGCATGAAGCCGATCAGCATGTGGTTGACGATGAAGTGCTGGAAGTCGGTCTGCCACTCGGGGCGGAACACCGGCTGGTCCTTGCGCAGGCCGAACAGCTTCTCGATGAAGATGAAGATCAGCGCCGAGCCCAGCAGGTCGAGGATGAACCAGTCCAGGCCGATGTAGGGCGTGTGGTCGGGGAAGTTGGGGTCCACCTCCACCTGGTGGCCGCCCAGCAGGGCCGACACCAGCACCAGGGCAAATGCCGAGGCGGCCAGCCAGGGCGCGCGACGGAACACCAGGTTCACCAGGCTCAGAGCGCCCGCGACCACCAGCGACCAGAACAGCAGCTGGCGCATCAGCGCCACGTCGTAGCTCTTGCGCAGCTCGGGTGTGGTCAGGTACTCGGGGAAGTGGAAGGCCATCACGCCGAGGAAGCACAGGCAGGCCAGGGTCAAGGCGATGACGCCGGTGACCATGCCGCGGCCCGTGTGCAGGCTGCCGTGGCTGTCCACGAAACGCTTGAGTTTGTTGATCACGGGCATCCTCCGCCGGCGGCCTTCGCCGCACTTGTATTGGTGTGCGCGGAGTGTAGCGAGGCAGGCCCCCGCGGCCGGTGCTCAGGCGGCGCGCAGGGCCTGCGCGCCCGCCGGCTGCGCCACGGCCGCGATGCCGCGCACCACGTCGCCGACCACGATCACCGAGGGGCTGCCCAGGCCTTCGCGCGCCAGCGTGTCGGTGAGGGCGCCCAGCGTGCCCACCGCGTGGCGCTGCTGCGGCAGGCTGGCGTGCTGGACGATGGCCAGCGGCGTGTCGGCCGGCAGGCCGGTGAGCAGGTCGGACTGGATCTGCGCGGCGCTGGAAACGCCCATGTAGATCACCAGGGTCAGCTTCGCGTCGCGCGCGGTGGCGGCGAGTTGCTGCCAGTCGGTGCCGGCGTCGCCCGGCTTGGCGTGGCCGGTGATGAAGACGACACCGTGCGCATGGTCGCGGTGGGTGAGCGGCGCGCCCAGCGAGGTGAGGCCGGCCAGACCGGACGTGATGCCGTTGATGACCTGCACCGCGATGCCGGCCTCGCGCAGGTGTTCCACCTCTTCACCGCCGCGACCGAAGATGAAGGGGTCACCGCCCTTGAGGCGGACCACGACCTCGCCTTCGCGCGCGGCCATGATCATGAGCTTCTCGATGAAGGCTTGCGGCGTGCTCTTGCAGCCACCGCGCTTGCCCACGTGCACGATGCGCGCGCTGGGGGAGGTATGGGTCAGCACGCCGTCGCCCACCAGGTCATCGACCAGCAGCACGGTGGCCGCGGCGATGGCTTTGGCGGCCTTGATGGTCAGCAGTTCCGGGTCGCCCGGACCGGCACCCACGAGGGTGACGGTGCCTGGGAGGAACTGGCTTTCGGAAGTGATGACGGTGGCGGGCATGTTCATGGGGTGCTGACCGCAGCGACGCGGTTTGTCTCTGTTGTGGCGGGGCGAGAGACTTCTTGCAGGATGTGTGCCACCTGCAGGGCAATCGGTGTGGGCACGGGCAGGCGGCCGTCCAGCACCGCACGGATGTAGGCGGCGGTCGCGTCGGCCGAGATGACCCTGGGCAGTTCGGGCAATGCGGCCAGCGAGCCTTCCTGTGCCTGCTGCAGCAGGATGCGTTCGCCGTCGCGGAAGGCGTCCATCTGCGGCGTGCGGCGCGCATCGGCCACGGGTTCGCCTTCGGTGCCGCGCAGCAGCAGGGCGTGTGCGCCGACCAGGGCGAAGGTCTGAGCCATCGACACCGCGTACTCCGGGTGGGTGTAGCTGCCCACGATCAGCGCGCGGCCTTCGCACGGGTTCATCAGCTTGACCAGGCTGTGCGCCGGGTTGCGCAGGCCGACCACGCGGCGCACGTCCAGCAGGCGCTTGAGGCCGGGGAAGAACACCTCGGTGGGAACGAAGGCGCAGTCGCCTTCGTTCAACGAACCCACCGCCGAACGGGCCGGCTGGCCCAGTGCGGCGAACACCGCTTCGCTGGTCACGCGTTTGTCCTCGGTGGCGGTCCCGTGCACCAGCACCGCCGCACCTTCGCGCGCCAGCAGCAGGGCCAGCAGGGGAGTGAGCACCGGCAGCTTGCGCGCACCGTTGTAGCTCGGCAGCACCACGGTGGTGAGCCCGTTGTCCGGCAGGCGCTGCAGGCGGGCGTGGGTGGCGTCGAGGAAGCCGGCCATCTCGTCCGGCGTCTCACCCTTGATGCGCATGGCCAGGCAGAAGCCGCCTACTTCCAGGTCGGTCACGGCGCCGTCCAGCACCTGGCCGAACAGGTCGGCGGCCTGTTCGCGCGTGAGCGAACGGGCGCCGTCCTTGCCGCGCCCGATCTCTTTGATGTAGTGGCTGATGCTCATGGGCCGACATTGTCCGCGAGGTCAGATGACTGCGGGTTATATGGCTACCAGGGATGCGGGCACGGCCTTCACCAGCCGCCGCAGTTCCGGGATGCAGGAGCCGCAGTTGGTGCCGCACTTGAGCTGGCCCTGCAACTGCGCCAGACGCTGGTCGTCGGTGCCGCCGCAGCGCGGCAGCGCACCCCGGATCGCGTCTTCGCCGACATTGAAGCAGGTGCAGACCTGGGGGCTTTTCGCGACCACCGCCACCGGGGCCGCAGCGCCGGGCATCAGCAGCAGGCGGCCGTAGCGGCCGGCGGGCAGTTCGTCCTGCAGCAGGGTCTTGATCCAGGACTCGGCGCTGGTGTCGCCGGCCAGCAGGAAGGCGTCGAGCGTGATGTCGTCACCGGTGCGCTGCAGGCGGGCGCTGCGGCGCTGCTGGCGGCGCTTGTCGGCGTAGCGCAGGGTGTCGGCGGTGGTCAGGCCCAGCAGCGCTTCGATGCGCTCCACCAGCGCGGGCTCCGGTGCTTCGTGCGCGGCGGCGCGGAACAGCACGCCGGTGCGTTCGCGGCCGAAGGGCACGCAGGACGCGAACTCGAACGACGGCATCAGCGCGCGCAGTTCGGTCAGCGCCGTCAGCGCCGTGGCTTCGGACAACCAGGCCACGCCCAGCAGGGCCCAGGGCAGTTCGGCCTTGAGAACCTTCACGGCCGCGTGCTTGAGTTCGGGCTGTTTGGACGTGGGGCAGTAGGCCGAGGTGGTGATGGCGTTGACACCCGCCAGCGGCTCGCCCTGGCTGCTGCGGCCGCTCAGGTATTCGGGACCCCAGTGCATGGCGATGAAGGCCTGCGTGGTGTGGACGGTGCGCGAGCCCTGCACCGGCAGCACGATGGAGCCGCGCTTGCTGGTGACGTGCACCAGCTCGCCGTCCTTGAGGCCGCGGCGCTCCATGTCCTGCGGGTTCATCTGCACCGCGGGTTCGGCCACATGGCCGAACAGGCGGCCGATGGTGCCGGTGCGCGTCATGCCGTGCCAGTGGTCGCGCAAGCGGCCGGTGGTCAGCGAGAAGGGAAAGCGCGATTCGCGCACCTCCGCGGTGGGCTGGTAGCGCAGGGCAGCGAACTTGGCCTTGCCGTCGGCGGTGGGGAACACGCCGTCTTCGTACAGCCTTGCCTGGCCGCTGGCCTCGCCCTCGCGCAGCGGCCAGCTCTGCGGGCCGCGCTGCTCCAGCATGGCGTAGCTCAGGCCGGTGATGTCGAGATCGCGGCCGCGGGTGGATTCGCGGTGTTCGTTCCAGATCGCTTCGGGCGTCTCGTAGGGGAAGAGGGTGGGCTGGCCGGGGCGCAGCTGTGCTTCCAGGCGGCGCGCCACATCGACGGCGATGCGCCAGTCGTGCCGCGCCTCACCGGCGGCGGGCACGGCGGCGCGCACGCGGCTGATGCGGCGTTCGCTGTTGGTGACGGTGCCTTCCTTCTCGCCCCAGGTGGTGGCGGGCAGCAGCAGGTCGGCGAAGTCGCAGGTGGCGGCGGTGGCGAAGGCTTCCTGCACCACCACGAATTCGGCGCGCTGCAGGGCGCGGCGCACCGTGGCCTGGTCGGGCATGGACTGCGCGGGGTTGGTGCAGGCGATCCACAGCGCCTTGATCTCGCCGTCGGCGGCGGCCTGGAACATCTCGACCGCGGTCTTGCCTGGCTTGCTCGGCACATCGGCCACACCCCATAGCGCCGCCACTTCGGCGCGGTGCGCGGGGTTGGCCAGGTCGCGGTGGGCGGACAGCAGGTTGGCCAGGCCACCGACCTCGCGCCCGCCCATGGCGTTGGGCTGGCCGGTCAGGCTGAAGGGGCCGGCCCCGGGCTTGCCGATCTGGCCGGTGGCCAGGTGCAGGTTGATCAGGCTGGCGTTCTTGGCGGTGCCGCTGCTGCTCTGGTTCAGGCCCTGGCAATACAGGCTGAGCGTCGGTCGGCGATGTGCGAACCCCTGGCCGTCAAGGCCAGCGAACCACCTTGCGGCCTTGAACAGGTCTTCCTTGGAGATGCCGCAGGTCTGCGCCACCACGTCGGGCGTGCAGTCGCGCACCAGCGCCTTCAGTTCGTCGAAGCCGTTCGTGTGCGCAGCGATGTAGGCGTTGTCGGTCCAGCCTTCCCACAGCATCACGTGCAGCAGGCCGTGGAACAGCATCACGTCGGTGCCCGGCAGCAGGGGCAGATACAGGTCGGCCAGTTCGGCGGTGTCGGTGCGGCGCGGGTCGGCCACGATCACCTTCATGCCTGGGTTCTTCTGCTTCGCTGCCTCGATGCGGCGGAACAGGATGGGGTGGGCGTAGGCCGCGTTGCTGCCGACGATGAACAGGCATTGCGCGTGGTTCACGTCGTCGTAGCAGGCGGGCGGCGCGTCAGCGCCCAGCGTGGCCTTGTAGCCGGCCACCGCGCTGCTCATGCACAGGCGCGAATTGGTGTCGACGTTGTTGGTGCCGATGAGGCCCTTGGCCAGCTTGTTGAAGACGTAGTAGTCCTCGGTCAGCAACTGGCCGCTGAGGTACAGGCCCACCGCGTCGGGGCCGTGGTCGCGCACGATGCGGCCGAACTCGCCGGCCACGCGGTCCAGCGCCGCGTCCCAGCCCAGGGCCACCGGCGCCTGGCCGCGCTGCAGCCGCTGCATGGGTTGCAGCAGGCGGGTCTGGCGCGTGATGGCGGGCGTGGCCGTCAGGTGCAGCGTGCTGCCCTTGGTGCAGAGCTTGCCGAAGTTCGCGGGGTGATCCGGGTCGCCGCGCACACCGGTGATCTGCGGCCCATCGGATTCGATGATGACGCCGCAGCCCACACCACAGTACGGGCAGGTGGAGCGGGTTTCGGTCATGGGCTCAGGCCTTGGCGGTGCGGCGGGCGGGGCCGGCGATCGGACGCTCCAGGTCGGTCGCGTGCGACGCGAGCTGCGTGGCGTCCAGGAACACCTGACCGTTCTCCACCTTCACGCTGAACTTGGGCGTGCAGCCCTCGTCGGGCGCCGACGCCTGGCCGTCGCACAGGCCGATGGTCCAGTTGTGCAGCGGGCAGGCCACGTGGGTGCCGAAGACGATGCCCTGGCTCAGCGGGCCGCCCTTGTGCGGGCAGCGGTCGAGCAGGGCGAACACCTCGTCCTGGTCGTTGCGGAAGATCGCGACGTCCAGGCCCTGCTCGCGCGCCACGCGGCGCGAGCCGAGCACGGGGATGTCGTCAACCTGGCAGATGGGGGTCCATTGGCTCATGTTCATGGGGCTTTCTCTGTAATCAGGACTTCAGGTTGGCGTAGAGATTGGTGACGCGGTCCATCACGCTGAGCAGGTTCTCGCTGGTCACGAACACGTCGGACAGCGGTTTGGCCGTGGCCGCGGCACCGGACTGCACACGCTGCAGGGCCTGGTCGAAGAAGAACCACTGGCCATCGGCCAGGCTGAGTTCGTCGCGGATGCGGGACGTGGCTTCGGGCGCCTCGCGCAGCGTGGTCATGGCTGCCAGGAACTCGGTGCGGGCCTTGCCGATCTCGGCGAGCGCTGTCGAAGCGTCCACCGGCAACGCGGCTGCGAAGTAGAACTTGGCCATGCGCTGCGAAAGCATTCGCTGGCGGCCCGCGACGTTGACCAGCTTGCCGACGGGCTGGCCCATGGCGGCCTCGTACTGCACCGTGCCCTGGTGGGCCAGTGCCAGCACACGGGCGTCCGCCTTGAGCAGCGCGGCAGAACCGGCCTTGCTGGGCGCGGCGCCGACGAGCGCGGTCTTGTAGTCGCTCCAGGCGGCTTCCAGCGTGGTGTAGGTCTCGCGGATCTCGGGCGACGGCGCGTAGGCCTTGAGCTCGACCAGCTGGCGGTCGAACAGCGCCATCGACTTGTCGAGCACGGCCTGGGCCGACCGGTCCTCGGTCTTGTGCACCATTGCGAGCCAGGCCTTGCCCATGCGCTGCGAGAGCATGCGCTGACGCCCGGCCTTGTTGATCGCATCGGCGAGGTCGCTGACCTGGGCGTTCACACCCAGGGGCAGGGAGCCTGCCAGGATGAGCACGTCGCGTCGTTTCATGAGCGCTCCTCAGGCCTTGACGATGGCGACGGGTTCAAACTGGCGCGTGTCCACGGCCGCTTCTGGGAAGTCGAACCACGGATCGGGCTCGCCGTCGAGGGCGAACTGCAGCTGTTCCCACAGTGCCTTGCGGCCGGCCGCGTCGTCCAGGATGCGTTTCTTGATGTAGTCCAGGCCCACGCGGTTGACGTAGTGCACCGTGCGCTCCAGGTACCAGCCTTCCTGGCGGTACAGCTCGCAGAAGGCGCCGGTGTATTCCATGACCTCCTCGGCCGTTTTCACCTTGACAAGGAAGTGCGCCACCTCGGTCTTGATGCCGCCGTTGCCGGCGATGTACATCTCCCAGCCCGAGTCGACGCCGATCACGCCGACGTCCTTGATGCCGGCCTCGGCGCAGTTGCGCGGGCAGCCGCTGACAGCGAACTTGACCTTGTGCGGCGCGTACATGCGCCACATGGCCTTCTCCAGGTCCTTGCCCATCTGGGTCGAGTCCTGGGTGCCCATGCGGCACCACTCTGACCCGACACAGGTCTTCACCGTGCGCAGCGCCTTGGCGTAGGCGTGACCGCTGGGCATGCCGATGTCACGCCAGACGTTGACCAGGTCTTCCTTCTTCACGCCCAGCAGGTCGATGCGCTGGCCGCCGGTCACCTTGACGGTCGGGATCTTGTACTTGTCCACCGCGTCGGCGATGCGGCGCAGCTCGTCGGCCGTGGTCTCGCCGCCCCACATGCGCGGAATGACGGAGTAGGTGCCGTCCTTCTGGATGTTGGCGTGCGAGCGCTCGTTGATGAAGCGGCTCTGCGGGTCGTCCTTGGCCTGCTTGGGCCAGGTGCTGATGAGGTAGTAGTTGATGGCCGGGCGGCAGGTGGCGCAGCCGTTGGGCGTCTTCCAGCCCAGGGCGCTGAAGGTGTCGGCGATGGTCAGCAGCTTGTCGTTGCGGATCGCGTCGCGCACGTCCTGGTGGCTGTGCTCGGTGCAGCCGCAGATGGCCTTTTTCTTCGGCGTGGCCGAGTAGTCGCCGCCGGCCGTGAACATCAGGATCTGCTCCACCAGACCGGTGCAGGAGCCGCAGCTGGCGCTGGCCTTGGTGTGTTTCTTCACCTCGTCCAGTGTGAACAGGCCTTTCTCTTTGATGGCCTTGCAGATGGCGCCCTTGGTCACGCCGTTGCAGCCGCAGACCTCGTCGCTGTCGGCCATGGCCGCGGCCTTGTTGTGGCCCTGGTGGCCGGTGTCGCCGATGTTGGACTCGCCGAACATCAGCCTGTCCCGGATGTCGCCGACCGTGCGGCCTTCGCGCAGCAGCTTGAAGTACCAGCTGCCGTCCACCGTGTCGCCATACAGGCAGGCGCCGACCAGCTTGTCGTCCTTGATCACCAGCTTCTTGTAGACGCCGCCGAAGGGGTCGCTCATCACGATCTCTTCCGTGCCGTCGCCGCCCATGAACTCGCCGGCGGAGAACAGGTCGATGCCCGTGACCTTGAGCTTGGTCGAGGTGAGCGAGCCGGTGTAGCGGCCGATGCCGAACTCGGCCAGGTGCGTGGCCAGCACCTTGCCCTGCTCGAACAGCGGCGCCACCAGGCCGTAGGCGATGCCGCGGTGCGCCGCGCACTCACCCACCGCGTAGATGCGCGGGTCGGTCACGGTCTGCATCGTGTCGCTGACCACGATGCCGCGGTTGACGTGCAGGCGCATGCTTTCGGCCAGCGCGGTGTTGGGGCGGATGCCCACGGCCATCACCACCAGGTCGGCCGGCACCTCGCTGCCGTCCTTGAAACGGATGGCTTTCACGCGGCCATCGTCACCGCCCACCAGCTCCTGCGTCTGCGCGCCGATCAGGAACTGCATGCCGCGCTCCTCCAGCGACTTCTGCAGCAGCTTGCCCGCCACGTCGTCCAGCTGGCGCTCCATCAGCCAGGGCGCCACGTGCACCACGCTGACCGTCATGCCGCGCTTCATCAGGCCGTTGGCCGCTTCCAGGCCCAGCAGGCCGCCGCCGATGACGACCGCGTGCTTGTAGGTGGCGGCGGCGTCGATCATGGCCTGCGTGTCGGCGATGTCGCGGTAGGCCAGCACGCCCTGCAGGTCCTTGCCGGGGATGGGCAGGATGAAGGGGTTGGATCCGGTCGCCATGATCAGGCGGTCGTACTCGGCCGACACTTTCTCGCCATTGGGGCCGACCGAGTGCACCACGCGCCTGACGCGGTCCACCTCGGTCACCTTGTAGCCCGCGTGCAGGGTGATGCCGTTGTCGGTGTACCAGGACCAGTCGTTGAGGATGATCTCGTCGATGGTCTGTTCGCCCGCCAGCACGGGGCTGAGCAGGATGCGGTTGTAGTTGGGGTGCGGCTCGGCACCGAAAACGGTGATCTCGTAGAACTCGGGTGCGATCTTCAGCAGCTCTTCGAGCGTGCGCACACCGGCCATGCCGTTGCCCACCATCACGAGTTTCATCTTTTTCATTGCGGCGACTCCTGTCTGAAGATCACGGGGGTTGTGGCTGGCTCCGGCGGACGCACGCGGGCGATCGCACAGCGGCGGGTGGGCCGGAACTCAGGGGTAGGGAATGTTCGAAACCCGGCAGGTCTGCCGGGGTGGCGCAGGCACAGGGCCAGCACCGTTTCAGTCGCTGCACACGTCGTTGTGGGCAGGCCCCGACGCTGCGGTCGGGGTGGGACGCGTCGTCACGTCTGGCCTGTTCAATGCAAGAGGTGTGCCATATGATCGGCGCCCCATTCGCGGGCCTTTGCCGCACCCCTGGCGCCGCGCCGGTTTCGCCCGCAAAGAGCAGGGCGCTCACTGATCACAAGTGCTTGATTCTTATGACTTCCGTGCTGCTTCTTCGCCCCGGTTCCCGGGCCCTTCTGCCGTTGCAGGACGACCTGCCCGCCGCGGGATGCCAGGTCCTGGCCATCGTCGAGGACTGCAGCAAACTGGTGCAGGTCGCCGTGCAGCACGCACCAGATCTGGTGGTCGGTGAGGTCGCGCGCCCCGATGAAGCCCTGTTCAAGGCCACGCAGACGCTGGCGGAGGTGCTGCCCCGGCCAGTGCTGCTGTTCACGTCCGATGCCGACGCCGCCCACATCGAGCGCGCCACGGGCGCCGGCGTGCATGCCTGGGTGGTGAACGGGTACGGGGCGGCGCGCCTGCGGCCACTGGTGCAGCTGGCGCAGGCGCGTTTCGAGCGCGAACAGGCGCTGCTGGAACAGCTGCGCGACGTGTCGCAGCGCTTCGAGGAGCGCAAGCTGGTCGAGCGCGCCAAGGGCATCCTCATGCGGGCGCGCGCGCTGACCGACGACGACGCCTTCCAGATCCTGCGCACCGCCTCCATGCACACCAACCAGCGCCTGGGCCAGGTGTCGGAACAGATCATCCAGTCGGCCCATTTCGCCGAGGCCGTCAACCGCGCGGGCCAGCTGCGCATGTTCTCGCAGCGCCTGGTGAAGCTGTACCTGCTGCGGCTGGCCGACGTGCAGTCGCGCCAGCAGCAGGCCCTGCTGGACGAGTCGATCCAGCGGGTGGACGCCAACCTGGCCTGGCTGGGCAAGGGCCTGTCGCAACCCAGCTTCGGCGACCTGCTGGGCCTGCTGGGCGCCACCTGGCAGGCGCTGAAGGCCTCGCTCAAGGGCAAGCCCACCCCGGCGCAGGTGCCCCGGGTGGACGAGCTGGCCGACCGCCTGCTGCAGGACGCCGAGCGCCTGACCGCCAGCCTGCAGCATGCCGGTGCCATGGCCTCGCTGCAGGTGCTCAACGCCGCCGGCCGCCAGCGCATGCTCTCGCAGCGTTTCGCCAAGATGGCGCTGATGGACCTGCTCGATCTGGAAGAGGGCAGCGCCGGCCGCAGCGCCGCCATGACCGAGGTGCAGCACGATTTCGAACGCGCACTGGCCTACCTCAACGGCCTGCCACTGACCACGCCCGACATCCGCACCGCACTGGACCAGGCCACCACCGGCTGGCGGCAGATGCTGGCCGCCACGCCGCAAGGCCATCGTCCGGCGGGGCGCGACCGGCTGGCGCGGCTGGAGACCGTGGCCCATGCCAGCGAGGGTCTGCTGGCCCAGTTTGAAAGCCTGTCCACCCACTACGAGCGCAGCATGCAGATGCTGATGGGCTAGCCCTGCGTCGCACCAACGTTGGGCGCTGTTCTTGCTAGAGGTGGTGCATGGCTTTTGACATCGACATCGGCTACGCCAGCCAGGCCGGCCGCAAGGACACCAACGAGGACTTCTGCGCCGCCATGCTGCCGCCCCCGGGGCAGGCGGACATGGGGTCCATCGTCGCCATTGCCGACGGCGTGAGCGCGGGCGGGCTGGGCAAGGAAGCGGCGCAGACCACGGTCACCAGCCTGGTGCGCGACTACTACGGCACACCCGAGACCTGGGACACCACGGTCGCCATGGACCGCATCATCGGCGCGCAGAACACCTGGCTGGCGGGCGTCAACCGCCGCCGCCATCCGGCCATGGGCCTGACCACGCTCACCGCCATGGTGCTGCGCGGCCACAGCTACACCCTGGCCCATGTGGGCGACACGCGCGCCTGCCTGATGCGCGGCGGGCAACTGACCCAGCTCACGCACGACCACGTCGCCGATCACCCCGACCTGAGCCACCAGCTGCTGCGTTGCATTGGTGTGGAAGACCGTGTGGTGGTGGACTACAGCCAGGGCGACCTGCTGGTGGGCGACCTGTTCCTGCTCATGTCCGACGGCGTGCACAACGTGCTGAACGAGGCGCGGCTGAAGGCCCTGATCGGTGAACAGCCGGGCACAGACGATGCCCAGGCCCTGTGCGAAGCCATGGTGGCCGCGGCCCTGCAGCGTGGCAGCAACGACAACGTCACCGCCCTGGCCGTGCGCGTGCGCGGGCTCGACAGCGCCACCCTGCAGGACCAGAACCGCCTGGCCGCGCGGCTGCCCATCCCGCCCAGGCTCAAGCTGGGCGAGCAGATCGACGGCCTGGCCATCACCGCCGTGGTGGCCGACAACGGCATCAACCTCGTCTACCAGGCGCGCGACCCGGCCACGCAGAAGCTCTACGCCCTCAAGACCCTGCACCCCCAGCGCGCACACGACGCCGAAGAGCGCGCCATGCTCGCGCACGAAGCCTGGCTGGCGCGCCGCATGGCCACCAGCCGCGCGGCCGAACACCTGGTGGCCTTGCACGACGCGCCGCCGACGCTGCCGGCCGGGCAGGGCGCCAGCGCCTTCTACCTGCTGTACGACTGGCACAGCGGCGAATCGCTGCAGCACATGCTGGACCGCCAGTACCGACCTGGCGTGGCCCAGACCATCGCCATGGCCACCCAGGCCGCCCGGGCCCTGGGCCACCTGCACCGCCAGGGCGTGATCCACCGCGACGTGAAACCCGCCAACCTGCACCAGGGCGAAGACGGCGTGTTGCGCCTGCTCGACCTGGGCGTGGCGCTCAGCGGGCGCGAGCCTGCGTCGGCGCGCGCGCTGCACGCCGGCACACCCAGCTTCATCAATCCCGAACAGTGGGGGTTCCGCCTGCGCGGCGGCGGCGTGGACACCGACGCGGAGCCGCAAGCTGCCGACGCGCGCAGCGACCTGTTCGCGCTTGGCGTCACGCTCTACCAGCTGCTGACGGGCAAGCTGCCCTATGGCGAGGTGCTGCCCTACCAGGCCGGCCGCTACTACCGCGACCCGGTCGCGCCCAGCCGCCACCACCCCGAGGTGCCGATCTGGCTCGACCACATCGTGCTCAAGGCCGTCAGCCGCGACCAGAAGCAGCGCTTCGAAACCGCCGAAGAGCTGCTGCTGGCACTGGAGCGTGGCGCGTCGCGCCCGCTCACCGCACCGCCTGCCACCCCGCTGATCCAGCGCGACCCGGCCATGCTCTGGAAGCTGCTGCTGGGGTTCAGCGTGCTGCTGAACCTGCTGCTGGTGTACTGGCTGGTGTTCCTGCCGCGCTGAAGGTCAGCGCCCGGTCAGTTGGCTGCCCACGCGAGGTAGGCCACCCCTTCGTAGGTGTATTCCGCCGCGCGGGTGGCGATGATGTTGTCCCGTTCCGCCACGCTGACGGTGTACAGGTGGGTGCCCGTGGCCCTGCGCAGGAAGCGGAAGACCTCGATGGTGCCAGCCGCGGGACTGCCCGCCTGCCGCGCATACCACGCGATGCCTTCGTTGTTGAAACCCGGGTTGGCCGCCACGGCCGCCCGCTCGGACTCGTTGATGGTGTAGAAGTGCACGCCCGTGCTGCGGTTCATGAACCGGTACACCGGGCTCAGTCCTGCCCCTGGGGCGGGCGACACCATGAAGGCAGGCGCTTCATAGATGAGCGATGGAACCGTTGCGCGCACGTTGTCCCGCTCGGCCACATTCGCACTGAAGAAGTGCGAACCATTGAGGCTGTTGTAGAACCGGAAGACCATGCGGTAACCAGGGTTGAGCCAGTTGATCAGACCGTTTTCATAGGCGATGTCGAAGCGGCCATAGTAGTCGCTGAGGGTGGGGTATTCGCAGCTGGACGCGCCGCCCCACAGCTGACCCACGATGCGCGGGTTGTTGGTCGTGCCATCGGCGAATAGACCAGAGCCACTGCTGCCACCTTCGGTGATGCCGGTGGTCCAGCGGACTTGGTACATCGGGGACTGCGTGTTGAAGGAGCTGTCGACGTTGAAGTGCTCGACGCCCTGGGAAACAAAGGTGTTCAGCACGGACCCGTACCCGATCAGCCGTCCGTCGGAGCGGCGAAGGAATCCGCCACCCGGGCTGTGCACGCCGACGTAGTTCGCGCTGCCACCCACGACTTCGCGCTGGAAGGCCCAGCCGGCGTAGATCGTTCCTGCGGGCGGTGTGTCTCTTAGGTCCAGCAGCGAGGTGTCGGTGCCCACGGGGGTGCGCAGGCTGCCCGAGAACTCGGTCTTGTTGTAGCGCAGGTCTGCTCCGCTGAAGCTCGGCACGGTGCCCGGGTTGACGGTGGTGCTGTCGCAGGCGCTGGAGCGGTAGAACCAGAAGACATGCAGCGAGCTGGCCGCAGACTGGTTGTTGATGCAGTGGTTGGCCGTCAGAAAGTAGCCTTGCTGTGTGGCGCCGCGGTTGGCGATCAGCGTTCCGGTGCAGACCCACGACAAGCCGCCGTCGACGAAGTCCATCGAACCCACGGCATTGGTCACCGGCGGGAGGGGGTCGGTGCACATAACGTCGGGAGTCACGCCGGGACATTCAGACTTCTGCTCGATCTGGCCCAGACTGGCCTTGGGTGCGAGCACGGTCTGGTGCATGAGTTTGGGCACGGTGAACACGGTGGAGGCGGTCGGGCGCCCCGCAGGCAGGTCGATTTCCAGAACCGTGGCTTCGCCCTCCGTCGTCGGGGTCCAGTACGTGCGGGCAGCGTCCGAGTCGCCGTCGGCCTGCACGTTGGCCGCGATCGAGGAATTGATGTGGGCGCCCGTGGTCTCCCGGGCGTCGGTGCTGCCTTCGGCATACACCCGCAGGACCGCGTCGTCGGGCAAGGCCTGGACCAGCACGCCCAGGCGCAGGCCGGCCGCCCCGGTGGAGCTGAAGCGCAGGCTGGCCCGCTGCACGCCGCTGGCTGTGGTGTTCCAGGCCATTTGCTGCAGATTCTTGCGCGAGCTGGTGGTGGCCATGTCACGGCCAAAGCCGATCTGGACGCGCTTGGCTCTCTCAAGGCCACTTCCTTTGCGGTTGTGCCGTTCCATCTTCTCGATGGCCGAGGCTTCCGGCGGGCCCAGATCCACGCTGATGGAGGGGGAGGGTGCGGCCCGGCGGTCGACGCTCACCTTGTGGACCGGATTGGCCTGCGCGCCCGTCTCACTGGAGGCAGGGCTTTGAACCACGGCATCGGTCGAATTGATGCTGGATGCGCGCTGCTGGCTGGCGGCAACCTCACTGCCCCTTGACACCGATTCGTCGGAACTGCCAGGCGATTCTCCCGAACCGCCACAGGCCGCCAGCACCAGGCTGGTCAGCAGGGCGGCTAGCCGATGTCTTTGAGACGCAGGTATTGAGCGCATGCGCATTCCTCTTGGGTGTTTTCGCATTGTAAAAGTTGAATGCGGGGCGCCGGGAGATCGGAGTGAATTCGATCACCGCCAGCCGCGCTCAGCGCTCGCGGTCAAGCCGGTCGCTCCAGGCGCCCGGGTCGAAGCCCACGGTGACCGAGCCGTCCGTCCAGCCGACCACCGGGCGTTTGATCAGGCTGGGGTGCTGCAGCAGCACGGCGCGTGCGCTTGCGCTGTCCACAACCGCCGAGCGGGTGGCCTCGTCCAGCCCGCGCCAGGTGGTGCCTTTGCGGTTGACCAGCGTTTCCCAGCCCGCGGCGGCCAGCCACTGGTCCAGTGCGGCCTCGGGCACACCCTGCTTCTTGAAGTCGTGGAAGCTGTGCGCGACGCCGTGCTCGCTCAGCCAGGCCCGGGCCTTTTTGACGGTGTCGCAGTTGGGGATGCCGTAGAGTGTGGTCATCCCCGAATTCTGTCACGCGGCCTCTTGGTGAAGGTCGCGCTTCACCATGACCCTGCGCAGCTTCTATCCCCCCATCGAACCCTTCAAGACCGGCGTGCTCGACACCGGCGACGGCCATCAGATCTACTGGGAGCTCTGCGGCAACCCGCGGGGCAAGCCGGCGGTGTTCCTGCACGGTGGGCCGGGTTCGGGCTGTTCGCCCGACCACCGCCGCCTGTTCGACCCGGAGAAGTACTGCGTGCTGCTGTTCGACCAGCGCGGCTGCGGCCGGTCGAAGCCGGCGGCTTCGCTGGAGAACAACACCACCTGGCACCTGGTGGCCGACATGGAGCGGCTGCGCGCTCTGCTGGGCTTCGATCGCTGGCTGGTGTTCGGTGGTTCCTGGGGCAGCACGCTGGCGCTGGCCTATGCGCAGACGCACACGGAGCGCGTGTCCGAACTGGTCGTGCGCGGCATCTTCACCCTGCGCCGCGACGAGGTGCGCTGGTACTACCAGGAGGGTGCTTCGTGGCTCTTTCCCGACTTGTGGGAGGGCTTCCTCGCGCCGATCCCCGAGGCCGAACGCGGCGACTTGCTCACCGCCTACCGGAAGCGGCTGGCCGGCGACGACCCGGTGGCCCAACTGGCCTGCGCGCGTGCCTGGAGCCTGTGGGAGGGCCAGACCATCCGCCTGCTGCCCGACGCGGCCAACACCGCCAAACACTCCGACGACGCCTTCTCGCTGGCCTTCGCACGCATCGAGAACCATTATTTCGTGCACGACGGCTGGCTCGAGGAGGGGCAGCTCATCCGCGACGCGCACAGGCTGGCCGGCGTGCCGGGGGTGATCGTGCAGGGGCGCTACGACGCCTGCACCCCGGCCCGCACCGCCTGGGATCTGCACCGCGCCTGGCCGCAGGCCGACTTCCACATCGTGCCCGATGCTGGCCACGCGTTCAACGAACCCGGCATCCTGGACCGGCTGATCGAAGCCACCGACCGTTTCGCGGGCTGAGCACGGGGCTTTGTGATGGCCGGGATAATCCCGGTCATGAACACCTTAGACGAGTGGCTGGCCCATTGCGAGCGCCAGCATCCCCAGGGCATCAGCGGCATCGAGCTTGGGCTGGACCGGGTGCAGCGGGTGGCGCAGCGCATGCGCCTGTCCATGCCCTGCCCGGTGATCACCGTGGCCGGCACCAACGGCAAAGGCTCGACCTGCGCCATGCTGGAGGCCATCTACAGCGAGGCCGGGTACCGGACCGGGGTCTACACCTCGCCCCACCTGGTGCATTTCGAGGAACGTTGCCGCATCGGGCGCGAGCCGGTCGCTGCTGATGCCCTTTTGCCGGCGTTCGCCGAGGTCGAGCGTGCGAGGCTCGGGGACGGTGGATCGGGTGATGACGGCGTTGTGGTACTGACCTATTTCGAGTTCACCACACTCGCCATCCTGCGCACGCTGTCGCTCAGCGGGCTGGATGTGGCCATCCTGGAGGTGGGACTGGGCGGGCGGCTGGACGCGGTGAACATCGTCGACCCGGACTGCGCGGTCATCACCTGCATCGCGCTGGACCACATGGCCCTGCTGGGCAACGACCGCGAGGCCATCGGCTACGAGAAAGCCGGCATCATGCGCACCGGCCGGCCGGTGGTGGTCAGCGATCCGGTGCCGCCGCAAAGCGTGCTGGACCGGGCGCTCGAAGTCGGCGCCCAGCTCTGGCGCATCGGCAAGGACTTCCATTTCGCCGGTGACAAGCAGCAGTGGGGCTGGGCCATGCACCCTTCACAGGGTGGGCGCAAGTTCAGTGGTCTGGCCTACCCGGCCCTGCGCGGCGCCAACCAGCTGGTGAACGCCTCGGGCGTCCTGGCCGCCATCGAGGCGCTGCGACCCCGCCTGCCCGTGACGGCACAGGCCGTCCGCAACGGGCTGGCCATGGTCGAGCTGCCCGGCCGTTTCCAGATCGTGCCCGGAGAGCCCGCACTCGTGCTCGATGTCGCCCACAACCCCCATTCCGTGGCCGCGCTGGCCGAGAACCTCGACGCCATGGGCTACTACCCGGTCACGCACGCGGTGTTCGGTGCCATGGCCGACAAGGACTTGCCCGCCATGCTGGAGCGCATTTCACCGCTGATCGACCGCTGGCACCTCACCGATCTGCCATTGCCGCGCGCCAGCCGGGCGACCGATCTGGCGGCCGTGCTCGACAGCGGCGCCGGCCAGGCCTCTGGCGGGCGTTCGCGGGTGGCCGGATGCCATCCGTCGCCGCTGGAGGCGCTGCGCGCGGCGGTGCTGGAAGCGGACCCCACTGATAGAATCGTGGTCTTTGGTTCCTTCCACACGGTGGGGGGTGTTCTGAAGGATGGCGTGCCGCGTCTGGCGGCCAGGCACCTCGCGAACTGATCCTCTCCGCGATCTCCGCCGGACCCATTTCCGCATGCTCACATCCCGTTCCGGTTCTGCGGGCCACACCGCCCCACCGCCGCCGCAAAGCATCGAGGCCGTGCGTCGTCGGGCCCGGCACCGCCTGATCGGGGCGGCCGTGCTGGTGCTGGTGGGGGTGCTCGGGTTCCCGCTGCTGTTCGATACGCAACCCCGCCCCATTGCGGTCGACGTGCCGATCGAGATTCCCTCCCGCAACACGCCCGCAACGCCTGCACCCAAGACCGAGGCTCCTGCCGCGGCCAGGCCGGCGCCGGTGGCCACGGCCGACAGCCTTGCCGCGCGCGAGGAGGTGGTCGAGCCGAAGGCTGTGGCCAAGCCGGCCGACAAACCCGTTGAAAAGCCCGCAGAGAAGCCTCCGCTTGAGAAGCCCGTTGCCGACAAGGCTGCGGCGGGGAATACCACCGAAAAACCACCTGAGAAGCCCTCTGAAAAAACCGCTACCGGCAACGAGCGCATCGTCGTGCAGGTGGGGGCGTTTTCGGAGGCCGAACGTGCCCGCGAGGCCCGTTTGAAGCTGGAGCGGGCCGGACTCAAGACCTACACCCATGTGGCCGAG
This sequence comes from Hydrogenophaga pseudoflava NBRC 102511, assembly GCF_001592285.1. GTDB lineage: Bacteria > Pseudomonadota > Gammaproteobacteria > Burkholderiales > Burkholderiaceae_C > Hydrogenophaga > Hydrogenophaga pseudoflava. Next base: position 99,143 of record NZ_BCWQ01000012.1, read on the forward strand.
ACGCCGCAGGGGCGTCGCATCCGGGTGCGCCTGGGACCTTTCGCCACGCGCGCGGAGGCCGAAAAGGCCGCAGAGCGCGCCAAGGCGCTGGGTCTGTCGACGGCCCTGCTCTGGCTGTGACGGCGTTGGCCCGGGGCCTGGGGGCGGCGACATGAACGCAGTGGATGGGTTGTTGCTGTTCGTGCTGCTGCTGTCGGCCGTGGTCGGCATGTGGCGGGGTCTGGTGTACGAAGTGCTTTCTTTGATGGTCTGGGTGGCGGCGTTCTTGCTGGCCCAGGCCTATGCAGGAGATGTGGCGCGCCTGCTGCCGCTGGACGGCCTCTCCGCGGCACTGCGCATTGCGGTGGCATTCGTCCTGGTGTTTGTGGCCAGCGCGTTCGCCGGCGGGTTTGTGGCGTGGCTGGTGAAAAAGATGGTGACGGCCGTGGGTTTGCGTCCCATTGACCGCGTGCTGGGTGGTGTGTTTGGCCTGCTGCGTGGCGCGGTGGTGCTGCTGGCGGTGGCGGTGGTGGTGGGAATGACACCGCTCCAGTCGCAACAAGCCTGGCAGACGTCAGCGGTGGCCCAGGTGCTGGGTGACAGCCTGCAGGCCCTCAGGCCGCTGCTGCCCGAGCCGGTGGCCCGTTACCTGGCCTGAGTCGACAGTCTTTGTTTCGTTGAGGATCCAATCATGTGTGGAATCGTGGGCGTGGTGAGCCAGGCGCCTGTCAATCAGCTGATCTACGACGCCCTGTTGCTGCTGCAGCACCGGGGACAGGATGCCGCCGGCATCGTCACCCAGCAAGGGCGCAAGTTCTTCATGCACAAGGCCAAGGGCATGGTGCGCGACGTCTTTCGCACGCGCAACATGCGCGCGCTGCCGGGCAATGTCGGGCTCGGTCAGGTGCGTTACCCCACCGCGGGCAACGCCTTCAGTGAAGAAGAGGCGCAACCGTTCTACGTCAACGCGCCGTTCGGTCTGGTGATGGTGCACAACGGCAACCTGACCAATGCCCAGGGTCTGAAGCAGGAGCTGTTCCAGACCGACCACCGCCACATCAACACCGAGAGCGACTCCGAGGTGCTGCTCAACGTGCTCGCGCACGAACTGGAAAAGTCCACCCGCGGGGCATCGCTCAAGCCGGCCGACGTGTTCGCCGCGGTGCGTGGCGTGCACCGGCGCATCAAGGGTTCGTATGCCGTGATCGCGCTGATCGCCGGCCACGGCCTGCTGGCCTTCCGCGATCCTTTCGGCATCCGTCCGCTGTGCATCGGTCGCAACGCCGATGGCGCCCGCATGGTCGCCAGCGAATCGGTCACGCTTGAGGGCAACGGCTTTGAACTGGAACGCGATGTGGCGCCCGGCGAGGCCGTGTTCATCGACCTGGATGGCCAGGCCAGCTTCGAGCAATGTGCGGACAAGGTCAGCCACAACCCCTGCATCTTCGAATACGTCTACCTGGCGCGGCCGGACTCGGTGCTCGACGGCATTTCGGTCTACCAGGCCCGCCTGAACATGGGCAAGACCCTGGCCAAGCGGCTGGTGTCCACCGTGCCACCGAATGAAATCGACGTGGTCATCCCGATCCCGGAATCCTCGCGTCCCAGCGCCATGGAGCTGGCCCAGATCCTGGGCCTGCCGTACCGCGAAGGTTTCGTGAAGAACCGCTACGTCGGCCGCACCTTCATCATGCCCGGCCAGGGGGTGCGCAAGAAGTCGGTGCGCCAGAAGCTCAACGTGATCGCCAGCGAGTTCAAGGGCCGCAACGTGCTGCTGGTGGACGACTCCATCGTGCGCGGCACCACCTCCAAGGAGATCGTGCAGATGGCGCGCGACGCCGGTGCGCGCAAGGTCTACATGGCCAGCGCCGCGCCGCCCGTGCGCTACCCCAACGTCTATGGCATCGACATGCCCACCGCGCAGGAACTGGTGGCGCACGACCGTACGGTTGAGCAGATTCGCGAACTCATCGGCTGCGACGCGCTGATCTACCAGGACGTGGACGCGATGAAGCAGGCCATCGCCGCGCTCAATCCGAAGCTGGCGGGTTTCGATGCCTCGTGCTTCGACGGGGTGTACGTCACCGGTGACATCACGCCCGAGACCATCGCGCGCATGAACCAGGGCCGCGACCAGACCGAAGAAGGGCAGGAAGACAGCTCGCGCCTGGCCCTGCCCAACGCCCAGACCGCCTGATCCGCCATGTCATCGAACGCGAAATCCGCTGACGCTCTGCACCGCGAAACCCTGGCGGTTCGGCTGGCGACCGAGCGCAGCCAGTACGGCGAGAACTCCGAGGCGCTGTTCCTGACCAGCGGTTATGTGCAGCCGTCCGCCGAAGACTCCGCACGCCGCTTTGCCGGCGAAGACGACGGCTACACCTACGGCCGCTCCGGCAACCCCACGGTGACCAGCTTCGAGATGCGCCTGGCCGCGATGGAAGGTGCCGAGGCCTGCATGGCCACCGCCTCGGGCATGGCCGCGGTCATGCTGATGTGCTTCAGCCTGCTCAAGGCGGGCGACCACGTCATCGTTTCGCAGTCCATGTTCGGCTCCACGCTCAAGCTGATTGGCTCGGAGTTCGGGCGCTTCGGCGTGGAAACCTCGGTGGTGCCGCAGACCGATCTGGCGGCCTGGCGCGCGGCCATGCGGCCCACGACCCGCCTGCTGTTTGCCGAAACACCCACCAACCCGCTGGGTGAGGTGTGCGACATCCAGGCCCTGGCCGATCTGGCCCACAACGCCGGCGCTTTGCTGGCGGTGGACAACTGCTTTGCCACACCGGTGTTGCAGCGCCCCATCGCTCTGGGTGCCGACATCGTGATGCACTCTGGCACCAAGTACCTCGACGGGCAGGGCCGCGTGATGGCCGGCGCCTTGTGTGCCCGCGAAGCCATGGTGCGCGAGAAGTTCCTGCCGGTGCAGAAGAACTCCGGCATGGTGCTTTCGCCATTCAACGCCTGGGTGGTGCTCAAGGGCCTGGAAACGCTGGAGCTGCGCATGAAGGCGCAGAGTGCGCAGACCTTGGCACTGGCGCACTGGCTGGAGGCCCACCCTTCCGTGGGCCGCGTGTACTACCCCGGCCTGGCGAGCCACCCGCAGCACGAATTGGCCATGCGCCAGATGAACGGCATCGGTGGCGCCGTGCTGTCCTTCGACGTGAAAGCAGCCAGCCCCGAGCAGGCGCGCCAGCGCGCCTTTCATGTGCTTGATGCGCTGCAAGTGCTGTCGCTGTGCACGAATCTCGGCGACACCAAGACCCTGTGCACCCACCCCGCCAGCACCTCGCACGGCAAGCTGTCCGAAGCGCAGCGCCAGGCCGCCGGCATCGGTCAGGGCCTGATCCGCGTCGCCGTCGGCCTTGAACACCTGGACGACATCCGCAGCGACCTGGATCGCGGCCTCTCCAGTCTTTGAATCTTCTTTTCCCTCACATGACCGTTCGCACCCGCTTCGCACCATCGCCCACCGGCTTCATCCACCTGGGCAACATCCGCTCGGCGCTGTACCCGTGGGCCTTTGCCCGCGCCACCGGCGGCACCTTCATCCTGCGCATCGAAGACACCGATCTGGAGCGCTCTAGCCAGGCCGCGGTGGACGTGATCATCGAAGGCATGAAGTGGCTGGGCCTGGACCACGACGAAGGGCCGTTCTACCAGATGCAGCGCATGGACCGCTACAAGGCGGTGCTGGCCGAGATGGTTGAAAAAGGGCTTGTCTACCCCTGCTACATGAGCGTGGCCGAGCTGGACGCACTGCGCGAACGCCAGATGGCCAACAAGGAGAAGCCGCGCTACGACGGCACCTGGCGCCCGGAGCCTGGCAAGACCCTGCCGCCCATCCCGGAAGGTGTGAAGCCTGTGCTGCGCTTCAGGAACCCACAGGGCGGTTCGGTGGTTTGGGAGGACAAGGTCAAAGGCCGTGTCGAGTTCAGCAACGACGAACTCGATGATCTGGTGATCGCGCGCCCCGATGGCACGCCCACCTACAACTTCTGCGTGGTGGTGGACGACATCGACATGGCCATCACGCACGTGATCCGTGGCGACGACCATGTCAACAACACGCCGCGCCAGATCAACATCTTCCGTGCCCTGGGCAAGGAACCGCCGGTCTACGCCCATCTGCCCACCGTGCTCAACGAGCAGGGCGAGAAGATGAGCAAGCGCAATGGCGCCAAGCCGGTGACGCAGTACCGCGACGAAGGCTACCTGCCCGACGCGATGGTGAACTACCTCGCCCGCCTGGGCTGGAGCCACGGTGATGACGAGATCTTCAGCCGCGAGCAGTTCCTGCAGTGGTTCAACCTCGACCATCTGGGCAGCAGCGCAGGCCGCTTCGACGAAGCCAAGCTGCGCTGGGTCAACGCGCAACACCTCAAGGCCATGGACGACGCTGCACTGTCGGTGCTGGTGGCTGAGCAACTGGCCAAGCGTGGCATCGCCGCCGACGAGCGCCTGCCGCGCATCTGTGGTCTTTTCAAGGACCGCTGCGACACCACGGTGGCGCTGGCCGACTGGGCAGCGGCCTTCTACACCGACGTGACACCGTCAGACGCCGAGCGCACGCAACACATCACCGACGTCGTCCGTCCCGCGCTGCAGACCCTGGCCAGCAAACTGGTCGACTGTGCCTGGGACAAGGCCAGCCTTTCAGCAGCGATCAAGGAGACCATCACGGCGCATGGTCTGAAGATGCCGCAACTGGCCATGCCGGTGCGCGTGCTCGTGATGGGCACAGCACAGACACCGTCGCTTGATGCGGTGCTGGAACTGCAAAATCGACAAACAGTTTTGACGAGGTTGCAGAAAGCCTGAAAAATGGTCTATAATTTGAGTCTTGCTGATTCACACTGAGTTGCTCGCAACAAAGCAGGGTCGGCATCCCAGAAATGGATTTCGTGGGGGTATAGCTCAGCTGGGAGAGCGCTTGCATGGCATGCAAGAGGTCAGCGGTTCGATCCCGCTTACCTCCACCAAAAATTGAAGAATTGGGCAGCGTGGTTTTGCTACAATGCACAGTTCGGTTCTTAGGTTTTGACCCTATCGTCTAGAGGCCTAGGACATCACCCTTTCACGGTGAGTACCGGGGTTCGAATCCCCGTAGGGTCGCCAAGTTTGTGGCACTTGGCCTGATGCGAGAGCAGAAGGCAGAAGCTGCACCACTGCGGAGTGGTAGTTCAGTTGGTTAGAATACCGGCCTGTCACGCCGGGGGTCGCGGGTTCGAGCCCCGTCCACTCCGCCAGTTTTGATAAGCCGTTCAGATCTCTGGTCTGAACGGCTTTTTCATTTCCGCAACACGCACGCCGGCGTGTCTGCTTTTATGCGCTGCCGACCTGTGGGCGTCGCCTCACCAGGCCCGTCGACAGGGCCGTGCCCGCCATGATGACGAGGCCGCAGCCGATCATCCACGGGGTGATGGCTTCGTCGAGAAAGATGCGCCCGTAGATCAGCGCGAACACGGGTACCAGGAAGGTCACGGTGAGCGCCTTGCTGGGGCCTGCCTGGGCAATGATGCGAAAGAACAGGACGTAAGCGAGCGATGTACACAGCAGGGCCACGGCGACCAGCGCGCCCCAGGCGCCGGTGCTGACTGGCTGGTCAGGCCACAGCCACAGCGTGGGCAGGGCCAGCCCCAGGGCAGCGCCGATCTGGCTACCCGAAGCGGTGGCCAGCGGGTGGACGCCGGTGAGGTGGCGTTTGGTGAAGCTGGCCGCCAGCCCGTAGCAGAACGTGGCCACGAGACAGGCCAGCATGGCCAACAGGGCTTGTCCAGCGGAGGCGGCTCCCGGTGCCAGGCTGAAACCCGACTTGCCGATCACCAGCAGGCAGACGCCCACAAAGCCGATGGCCAGGCCGGTGGCGCGCCAGGCATCGGGCCGGTCCTTGAGCCATGCCCAGGCCACCAGGGCCCCCGTCAGCGGCACCGTGGCGTTCAGGATCGAGGTCAGGCCGGTGCTGATGTGCATGACCGCATACGCGAACAGGGCGAACGGGATGCCCGAGTTGAGCAGGCCCACAAAGAGGATGAGCCGGGCGCGCTGGCGGAAGTCGGCCCAGACGCCTTTGAGCAGAAACACCGGCAGCAGGAACAGCGCCGCCAGCGCCACCCGCATGCCTGCCGTGGGCAGGGCGCCGAACTCTGCCGCCCCCAGTCTCATAAAGAGAAAAGACGAGCCCCAGAGGGCGGCGAGCAGGAAAAATTCGAGAGCGAGTGTGGGCGACATGGATTCAGTGTGCAGGCAAAGGCCGTGCGGCGGGCTGAAGCGTTGATGATGTTCGCTCTGGTTATTGATGCGGTTTGTCGATCAATGCGCCCTCGAGCTGCAGCAGAGCCTGCTTGCGGTCCAGACCGCCGGCGTACCCCGTCAGTGAACCGTTGCCGCCAACCACCCGGTGGCAGGGCACCACGATGCTCAGTGGATTGCGACCGACAGCAGCGCCCACCGCGCGCACCGCCTGGGGCTTGCCCAGGCCGGAGGCCAGAGCGCCGTAACTCGTGGTGGCGCCGGCCGGGATCGCCAGCAGGGCTTGCCAGACGGCGCGCTGGAACGGTGTGCCTTGCTCCAGATCCAGGGGCAAATTGAAGCGCTGGCGGCGCCCGTGAAAGTACTCGTCCAGTTGCCGCTTCGTGGCGTCGAGCACCGGGTGCGCCGCCACGGTGGACCAGTTCGCCCGGCGTTCTGCGGGTGGTTCGTGGCGTTGCCGCTGCACGAACCAGAGGCCGGCCAGTCCGTTGGTGCTGGCTACCAGACGCAGATCGCCCAGCGGGCTGCCCACGATGGTCTGGATGCGATGGTCAAGGGTGTTGTTCATTGGGAATCTCCTCGGAGGTCTTGAGGTGCGGTGGCGTGGTCCATGCTCGGATCACGGCGTAGCTGCGCCAGGGCTGCCAGCGCCGGGCTATGCGATCGGCTTCCCGGCGTGCCGCGGCGGCGGGCAGGCCCCGCAGACCCAGCGCCTGCAGGAGCACGGCGTCGCCGCTGGGCCAGGCGTCGGGCCAGCGCAGGGCCCGCATCGCGATGTACTGGGCCGTCCAGGGGCCGATGCCGGGCAGGGTCTCGAGGCTCTTCAGGGTCGATGCCGGGTCGGCACGACCGTCGAGCACCAGGTGGCCGTCCGCCACTGCGCGCGCCAGCGCGCAGATCGCTTGCTGGCGCTGGCGCACGATCCCGATCTCGCCCAGCACCTGCCCGTCGACATCGGCGAGCGTCTCGGGCGTGGGGAACAGGCGTTGCAGACCCGGTGGACCGTCGGGCAACGGTGTGCCCAGCCGGTCCACCAGGCGGCCACACAGGGTGCGTGCCGCAGCCACCGTCACCTGCTGACCCAGCACAGCCCTCACCGCCAGTTCGAAGCCGTCGAACGCGCCGGGCACGCGCACGCCGTCGCCGTCCGGGAAATCGGGGTGCAGCACGGCGTCGATGGCCTGCGGGTCGGCGTCGAGGTCCAGGGCCGCCCGTACGCGGTCGATGACCGCGGGCAGTGCCGGCATCAGGCCCTCGCTGACCCGCAGACCGATGCGGTGCTCGTCCGGAAGGAATCGGATGAGCATCCAGCCGCACGCAACCGTGCCGCGCACCGAGAGGCGCAGCGTTCGCACCAGGGTCTCTTGCACCGTGTCGACGGCCTCGAGTCCCGGCAGGGCACGGTCGGCGAAGAAGCGCAGCACGTCCTGCACCCGGTAGGGCGGCCGCCAGGAGAGCCGCACCTCGGCCGGCGCCCGCGGGGCGTTGGGCGAGTCGGTGGACCGGCTGCGCCGCAACTGGGTCGGATTGAGGCCGTAGCGGCCCACGAACGCGTCGTTGAAGCGGCGCAGGCTGCTGAACCCCGCGGCAAGGGCCACCTGGGCCACCGGCAGGTCGGTGTCGGCCAGCATCTGTTTGGCGGCGAGCAGGCGCCGCGTCTGCAGGTACTGCAGGGGCGAGACGCCCAGTCGGCTTTCGAACAGCCGGCGGATGTGACGTCCGCTCACCCCCAGCCGAGCCGCCAGCTGCTCCAGCGGTGGTTCATTCGCGCCTGTGTTCCAGGTCTCCGGCGTGTCGAGCAGGGCGGTGGCCTGGCGGATCAGGATGTCCCCGGCGTCCTCGGTCGACCAGTGGCGGTCGCGCGGCGCCAGCTCCGGCCGGCAGCGCAGGCAGGGGCGGAAGCCGGCCTGTTCGGCCTGGGCGGCGTGTTCAAAGAACTGGCAGTTGTCTCGCTTGGGTGTGCGGACCCGGCAGATCGGGCGGCAGTAGATGCCGGTGGAGGTGACGCCGGTGAAGAAGCGCCCGTCAAAACGGGCGTCGCGCGCGCCCAGCGCCCGGTAGAGGGCGTCGGCGTCGAGCGGGGCAGGGCGGTTCATGGCTGGCATGGTAGGTGTTATTCCGAGTTGAGACTGGCCATTTCCGGACATGTCCCGGGCCGGGAAGCATGGCCCGGCCACCTACAATCGCGGGTTTGTTCCCCCGAGCGACGACCATGCAAGTGACCGCCTCCATCTTCAAGGCCTACGACATCCGGGGCATCGTTCCCGGCGCCCTCAACGAGACGGTGGCGGAAGCTTTGGGGCTTGCCTTCGGCACGGTGGCCCTGCAGCAGGGCGAGCGCTCGGTGGCCGTGGGCCGCGACGGGCGGCTCAGCGGCCCCGGCCTGTCGGCGGCGCTGATCCGGGGCCTGGTGGCCGCAGGCATCGACGTGATCGACATCGGCATGGCGACCACCCCCATGCTGTACTTTGCGGCCAGCACGCTGTGCAGCAGCGGCATCCAGGTCACCGGCAGCCACAATCCCAAAGACTACAACGGCTTCAAGATGGTCATGGGCGGCCGGGCGATCTATGGCGAGGACATCCAGGCCCTGCGCCGGATGATGGAGACCGAAACCCATGTGCGCCAGGACGGCGGTCGGGTGCGGCATGTCAATGTGCTGAAACCCTATACCGACCGCATCGTCGGCGACGTGAAGCTCTCGCGCCCGATGAAGGTCGTGGTCGACTGCGGCAACGGCGTCGCTGGCGCCTCGGCCCCGGCGTTGTTCCGAGCGCTGGGCTGCGAGGTGATCGAGCTGTTCAGCGAGGTCGATGGCGAGTTTCCGAACCACCACCCGGACCCGAGCAAGCCTGAGAACCTGCAGGACGTGATCCGCGTGCTGCGAGAGACCGATGCCGAGCTGGGCATGGCGTTTGATGGCGATGGCGACCGCCTGGGCATCGTGACCAAGGACGGTCAGAACATCTTCCCCGACCGCCAGATGATCCTGTTCTCTCAGGACGTGCTGTCTCGCGTGCCGGGCGGCCAGATCATCTTTGACGTCAAGTGCTCGCAGCGCCTGGCGCCGGCCATCGAGGCGGCCGGCGGTGTGGCCAACATCTACAAGACCGGCCACTCGCTGATCAAGGCGCGCATGAAGGAGCTGGACAGCCCGCTGGGCGGCGAGATGAGCGGCCACATTTTCTTCAAGGAGCGCTGGTTCGGCTTCGACGACGGCAGCTACGCCGGTGCGCGCCTGCTGGAGATCCTCAGCCGAAGCCCCGACGCCAACGCGGTGCTCAACGCGCTGCCCACCTCGCACAGCACGCCGGAGCTCAACGTGGCCTGCGCGGAAGGCGAACCCCACGCGGTGGTGGAACAGTTGCTGACCCTGGCGCGCTTCGAGGTGCCGGCCAAGGTCTCGACCATCGACGGCCTGCGGGTCGACTGGCCCGACGGTTTTGGCCTGATCCGTGCCTCCAACACAACGCCCGTGCTGGTGCTGCGCTTCGAGGGCCATTCGGCCGAGGCCCTGCACCGCATCGAACACACCATGCTGGATCTGCTGCGCCAGGCCAAGCCCGACGCGGTGGTGGGCGCGAGTGCGCACTGAGGATACCCTGGTGCCGAGCAGCCACGACGTGCCCCTGGATCCAGCGCGCCTGAGCGGTGATGCCCTGGCGGCGGTCACCATCATCGTGGTCACGCGCGAGAGCGCGCACTGCCTGCCGGCCCTGAACACGCTGCTGTCGCACTGTCCGAACGTCATCGTGTCGGACAACGGCAGCGCCGATGGCACGGCCGCCTCGGCGCGCCGGCTCTGGCCGCATGCGATCGTGCTGGACCATGGTCGCAACCTGGGGTTTGGGGCGGCCAACAACCGCGCGCTGGCCCGGGTGCAGACCCCGTTCGCCTTCCTGCTCAACCCGGACTGCGAGATCGACGGCCCGGGCCTGGAAGCCCTGCTCGCAACCGCGGCCGCGATGCCCCAGGCCGCCGTGCTGGCGCCGCAGCTGGTCAGCGCCTCCGGCAAGCCCGAGATCAACTACCGCTTTCCCCAGACCTGGTGGGCACCGCGCGGTCCGGGCGCTTCCGGCCCCACCTGCGTGGGCTTCGTCTGTGGCGCGGCGATGCTGCTGCGCATGGCCTCGTTCCGCGAGGTCGGGTTTTTCGACGAGCAGTTCTTCCTCTACTACGAGGACGACGACCTGTGCCTGCGCCTGTTCAACGCGAAACAGAACATCGTCGTCGTGCCCGCGGTGCAGGCCATCCACCATTCGCGCGGCTCGGTGCGCGGCGCGTCGCCCTGGCGCCACGAGTACGCACGGGGCTTCCACCACGCGCAGTCCAAGCTGCAGTTCGCCACCAAGTACCGCTCGCGCGAGGAGGCGCAGCGCCTGCGCCGATGGCTGCTGGTGACCACCACCCTGGGACTGCCCCTGCGGGCCATCGTGTTTTCGCCCAAGCTGCTGGCCCGCATGTTCGGCCGCTGGCGCGGGCTCATCGGCTGGAGGGCCCGTGGCTGAACATCGCAAACCGACGCTGTGCATCGGCATCCTCACGCTCAACGAAGCGCACCGCATCGCGCGCTGCATCCAGAGTGCGTCGTTCGCCGACCAGGTGGTGGTGATTGACAGCGGCAGCGAGGACCGCACGCGTGAGATCGCCCAGGAGATGGGGGCCCAGGTGCACCTGTATCCGGACTGGCGCGGTTTCGCCGAGCAGCGCAACCGGCTCATGACCCATGTGAAGGCGGACTGGATCTTCTTCCTGGACGCCGACGAGGTGATTCCGCAGGGCCTGCAGGACGAGATCAGGGCTGCGGTGGCCTCCGGTGAGAACGCGGTGTGGAAGATCTACTGGGACCAGGTGGCTTTCGGCCGCACCCTGCACCGCATGGCCAAGACCGAAGGTGGCGTGTGGCGCCTGTTCCGCACCGACCAGCTGCTGCGCTACGAGGGCGTTGTGCACGAACACGCGGTGCTGCGCGACCCGGCCACGCCGGTCAGGACCTTCCGCACCCGCCTGCTGCACCACTCGCGCGAGTCGGTCTATGGCGGCCTGCTCAAGATGGCGCAGTACGCCCAGCTCGGCGCGGTGCGCCGCGTGCAGGCCGGGCGCCGCGGTGGCGTGCTGCGCGGCCTGGCCTCGGCCACCAGCAACTTCATCCGTCTGTACATCTTCCGGCGCGGATTCCTGTGTGGCGCGGAAGGCTTCCTGTTCTGCCTGCTGGTGGCACTGGAGTGCTTCTTCCGCTACGCCATCATCCGCTACGACCGGCCTGTGCCCGGCGACACCATGGTCAAGCGCTGAGCCGCTGCCGACCTCCTGAACCGGCACTTCTTCCCACGACAAGTCTGCAATGAGTTTCCGAACGTTTGCCCGCAGGGCCGCCATCTACAGCCTGGCGCTGCTGTTCGGCGCCTTTCCGATGTCGGTGGCGCTGGCCAACAGCCTGATGCTGATCGTCGTCCTGCTGTGGGCGCTGAGCCTCGACGGCACCGACTTGCGCGAGTTCCTGCGCAGTTCCTGGGCCAACCCGGTGGTGCGTCCGGCGCTGGCGCTGGTGCTGCTGATCGTCCTGGCCTCGTTCTGGTCGCCCGCCAGCTGGGCGGAGATCGGGGGCTACTACAAGAAATACGTGAAGTTCCTGCTGCTGCCGGTGTTCATCTTCCTGCTGGCGCGCCGCGAAGACCGGGCCCACTGCTGGACGGCGTTCGGTCTGGCTCTGCTGTTCACGCTGGTGTCCACCTGGCTGAACGTGTGGTTCCAGCTGCCCTGGTCGCGCACCTACAACCAGGGCTTCGGTGCCGACCACACCGTGTTCAAGGACCACATCTCGCAGGGCATCATGATGTCGCTGTTCACCGTCCTGTGCGCGCACTGGGCGATCAAGGCCACATCGAACTGGAAGAAGGTCCTGTGCTGGCTGGTGGCCGGGCTGGCCGCAGTGAGCATCCTGGTGCTGACGCAGGGCCGCACCGGTTACCTCAGCCTGTTGCTGGCCACTGTCGTGTTCTCACTGGCGATGCTCTGGCGCCGCCCGCAGATGCTGCTGGGCGTGGTGCTGGCCGGCGCGCTGGCCCTGATGTCGGCCTACACGCTCTCGCCGCAGTTCCAGCACCGCACCAACCTGGCCTGGCAGGAGGCGCAGAACCACAGTGCGGGGACCGTGACCTCGATCGGCGCGCGCATCGAGGTCTGGCGCTTCATGGTCCGCCAGACCGACTTTGACAACGCCAAGCTGATGGGCGCCGGAACCGCGTCCTACCCGGTGCTGGCGCGTTCGTACTTCAAGGATCCGAAGTTCTGCGACGCCATCTGCCCGCACCCGCACAACCAGTTCATCCTGTTCTATTTCGAGCAGGGGCTGCCCGGCTTCGTGCTGATCCTCTGGTTCATGGGCACCATCGTGCGGCAGGGGTTGCGCTACCGTTCGACACACCGGGCGCTGATGCTGGCCTTCGTGAGCATCATGCTGACCTCGAACATGACCCACAGCTCGCTGTGGCTGTCGACCGAGAGCCACTTTTTCATCCTGATGACCGCGCTGCTGATGGCCTCGGCGGGCCGTCGCCCGCCATCATCGGCGGTTCAGGCCTCGCCGGCGTAGCCCTTCAGCAGGTCGTCCCAGCGGGCTTCGTCCCAGTGGAACGGGTGGCGCCGGCCCTGTTCCTTGCGCAGCGAACGGCGCAGACGCTCCAGGTTCTCCTGCTTCCAGGCCTCGCCCGGTCGCACGCCGCATTTGTCGAAGTCCACGATCCAGGCGCGGCCCTGCGCGTCCAGCAACAGGTTGTGGCAGTTCAGGTCGGAGTGGAACACCTGGCGGTCGTGCAACTGGCGGATGGCGCTTCCGAGTGCGATCCAGTCCGTGGCCGGTAACGGTCCTTCGGACAGCGCCTGGGCCACGTTGCGGGTCTGCGGGATCATCGCGACCACGATGTCGGCGGTGTGGCCGATCAGGCCGCATACCTGTCGCGCGGCCACGGGCGCCGGCACCGGGAGGTCCCAGGCGCGCAGGCGGCGCAGCAGGGTGAATTCGTTCATGGACCGGCTGGCCAGCGGTGAGCGGCCCAGGTAGCGGTCGGAGCTGAGCCGGGCCATCAGGCCCCCGCGCCGGTAGTGGCGCAGCACGCCTTCGCCGTGGTCCAGTGCCACGCGGTGGGCCTGGCCGCGGCCGCTGCCGGTGGCCAGCGCCGCGCTGTCGTCGAGTGGCGGCGTGAACAGGGCCGGCAGAGCCTCGACAACCTGGGTGGGGTCGAACCAGATGGTCTGGCCGGCCGGCGTCGAGGCCCGGGCCGGTGCCAGGCGCTCGGGCCGCATGGGGGCCCAGACCTGGCGCAGCGCCTGCAGGCTGCGCTGGCTGCTGCCCTGCTGGCGCAGAACAAAATCGCGCGCCTGCTGGCCCTTGCGCTGCAACAAGACCTTGTCGCGCATCCACTGAGCGGCGGTGTGCAGCATCAGGCGGGCCGAGTCGACGCGTTCGCCGGCGCCGCAGGCCTCGACGTCCTGGTACAGCTCCTGGAAGTGGTGGGTGTGCGGGCCGAACAGCACCGGCCGGGCACAGGCCATGGCCTCCAGCGCGTTGTGACCGCCGATGGGCACCAGGCTGCCACCGATGAAGCACACGCTGGCGTGCAGGTACCAGGTGCCCAGTTCGCCCATGGTGTCGGCCAGCAGCACCGCGGTGCCAGCCGCCGGCGTTTCGCCACGGCTGCGCCGCACGAAGCTCAGGCCGCTGGCTGTGATCTGTTCGGCCACCTCGTCGAAGCGCTCCGGGTGACGCGGCACGAGGATCAGCAGCGCGCCGGGGTGCTGGCGCGCCAGCTCGGGCCAGGCCAGCAGCAGGGCCGCTTCTTCGCCGTCGTGCGTGCTGCCGGCGACCACGATGGGCCGTCCCGCCAACCAGGGCAGGCGGTCCGGGCTCTCGGGCGTGTCGCGCTGGTCGAACTTGAGGTTGCCGGTGAGCACCAGGCGGTCGGCGGGCACGCCCAGGGCCGCGTAGTGCTCCACGCTGGGCGCGTCGGCGGCAGCCACCACGGCCATCTGCGACCAGACGGGCGCCATCAGGGCGCGCCAGCGCTGGTAGAACTGGGCCGAATCGGCCGACAGCCGGGCATTGACCAGGGCCACGGGCGTGAGCCGCTGGCGGCACTGCCAGAGCATCTCCGGCCAGATCTCGCGCTCGATCAGCACCAGCAGGGAGGGTTGCAGCCGGTCCAGGAAGCGGCGCGTGGCACCGGGTGTGTCGATGGGCGCGAAGACGTGGCGGATGTCGTCGCCCCAGTGGGAGCGCAGCGTGCGTGCGCCCGTGGGCGACTGGGTGCTGACCGTGATCGCATGGTCGGGCCAGGTTTCGCGCAACGCCGCGATCAGCGGGCGCGCCGCCTGCACCTCGCCCACGGACGCGGCGTGAATCCAGAGGCCGCCCATGGACGCGGGCTCGATGCGGATGAAGCCCAGTCGCTCGCGCAGCCGTTCACGGTAGCCGGTGTCCTTGCGGCCGCGCAGCCACAGCCAGCCCAGCAGGGGCAGCGTCAGACCACGCAGCAGCAGCCGGTAGCCGCGCTGGGCCAGGCTGGCCTTGTTCAGCGCCAATGGTCGGCGACCCACTGGGTCGGCAGGACACGGCGGTACCACTTGCCACTGACGCCGGCGATGGCGTCGGGCGGGTTGGGCTTGCCGTGGAAGGCGATGAGGCGGGCACCTTTGGGGATGGTGGGCGGCTTGAACCAGCCCATGATGCCCGGCTGCAGGCAGTGTCGCTTGAAGCTGCGGCACCACTCCTCGGGCCAGTAGCTGAGCTTGCCCTGGCGCGCGAGATACAGCGTGATGAACTCCTGCTCGTTGCGCACCGGCGCGATCGAGGCGGGGTAATCGTTCTTCAGGTGCTCCAGCGCGTCGGCGTGCGCGCCGATGGTGTAGAGGTAGCACGAGGTGTTGCCCGTACCGTCCTTCTTGTCCCATTCCTTGATCACGATGAACTCGCCCTTCTGCTCGAAGAACGGGTCCAGGCTGTCGAGGATGACGATGTCCAGGTCGAGGAACAGGGTGCGGCCCTGCAGGTCGTACAGCGGATTCGCGAACGAGGTCAGCTTGAGCCAGCCGTGTCCGAAGGTCCAGGGCTTGCGCTGGTCGAACTCTTCGAAGCCGACCATGGGGATGGATTTGACCTCGACGGCGGGGTCGATGCCGGCGCCGTCATCCGTCAGGCAGACAAAACGGAACGGCCGGTGCAGGTGGCGGCGGACCATGCTGTGCAGCTTGTTGACGTACTCGGGGCCGTACTTCTTGCCCCACTTGATGCACAGCACATTGACCGCTTGCATGAATCACCTTTGGCTCTGTCTTGCCGCCGCGGACGGTATGTCCCCAGCGGCCGACCCGGCAGTTTATCCCAGCAGGGGGATCACTTCAGCAAGGCGTTGACCGGCTGCAGGTCGTCGGCCTTGAGCACGCCGCCGGCCTGCTTCAGGCGCAGCTGGCCCACCAACACGTTGTAGCGTGCCACAGCCAGGTCGCGCTTGGTCTGGAACAGCTGGCTCTGGGCGTTGAGCACGTCGATGTTGATGCGCACGCCCACCTGGTAGCCCAGCTTGTTCGCGTCCAGCGCGCTCTGGCTGGACGCCTCGGCCGCTTCCAGGGCCTTGACCTGGCTGGTGCCCGAGACCACGCCGAAGTAGGCGCTGCGGATGGCCTGCGAGATGTTGCGCAGCGCGGTCTCGCGGTCGGCGCGCGACTTCTCGACCAGCGCGAGCGCTTCACGGACCCGGTTCTCGATCGCGTTGCCGGCGTACAGCGGCAGGTTGAACTGCAGGCCGACGCTGGCGTTGTTGGTGCGCACGTTGCCGGCGGTCGGGAAGTTCGAGTTGGGGCCGCGCGCCACCTGGTACTGGCCGACCAGGTCCAGTGTCGGCTTGTGGCCAGCCTGGGCCTTCTGCACCTCGACCTCGGCGATCTCGAAGGCCTTGTCCGCCTGGCGCACCGCGGGATGCTGCGTCAGCGCCTGTTCCACCCAGGCCTCGGCGCTGGCGGGCTGCACCGCGGGCAGGTTCACCGGGGCGGCCAGCGGCTTCGGGCTGGCACCGCTGCGGCCCACCAGCTGGTCGAGGGCGAGCTTCTTGACCAGCAGGTCGTTGCTGGCGGCGATCTCCTGGGCCAGCACCAGGTCGTAGCGGGCCTGGGCTTCGCGCGAGTCGGTGACGGTGGAGGTGCCGACCTCGAAATTGCGTTTGGCCGCGGCGAGCTGCTCGGCCACGGCGGTTTTCTGTGCCTGCACGAAGGTCAGCGTGTCCTGCGCGGCCAGCACGTCGAAGTAGGCCTGGGCGGTGCGCACCATCAGGTCCTGCTCGGCGGCCTCCAGCTGGGCACGGGCAATCTCCACCGATAGCTGACCCTGTTCGTCGTTGTAGCGGTTGACCGGGCGGTACAGCGGCTGGCTGGCCGACAGGGTGACGTTCTGCGAGTTGTTGGTGCGGCTGGTGTCGGTGACGTCGTTGCGGCTGTTGGTCCAGTTGGCGCCGGCGCCCAGCCCCGCCTGCGGACGCAGGCCGGCCTTCGCCTGGTCGGCCTTGGCGAGACTGGCGTCGTACTGGGCACGCGCCGACTGCAGCGTGGTGTCGTAGCCCCGCGCCGCCTCGTACAGCTCCACCAGGCTCTGGGCCTGGGCGCCTGCCGCACCCAGCGTGAGGGCGACCGCGAGGGACAGGCGGGTCAGGGCAGAACGACGGGGAGCGAGAGACGGAGCGGTCATGGGGTTTCCTTGGGAACGGGGCGCCGGCGGGGTCAGTAGGTGGGAACCCCGGGATCGCGTTGCTGGGACCAGGCGTCGATGCCGCCGTGGACGTTGACGACGGCGGTGAAGCCGTTCTGGATCAGGAAGTGCGCCACCTGGGCGCTGCGTGCGCCGTGGTGGCACAGGCAGGCGATGGGGCGGTCGCGTTCGAGTTCGAGGTAGCGGGCGGGGACGCTGCGCATCGGCATGGCCACCAGCTCGAAGCCGTCGGGCCGCACCGAGGCGGTCTGCAGCTCCCAGGGCTCGCGCACGTCCAGCACCACCGGCAGTGCGCCGGGTTTCTGTGCGCTGGCGTGCTGCAGCCAGTCGTCGAGTTGGGCGGGGTGGATGGCTTGCATGGCGTCGCGGCTCAGAAAGAGAAGCGCGAGGGCTCGGCAAAGTTCCGCAAGCGGGGCGCGATCGTGTCCCAGGGCTGCTGGGTGCTGAAACCTGCGTCGTCCACGCGGGTGACGACGGTGGCACGCATCACCGGCTCGTGGCCGACGATGGCGATCAGACGGCCACCCTTGGCCAGCAGGGCCAGCAGACCGGCCGGCACTTCGGCGACCGAGCCGGCCACCAGGATGGCGTCCCAGGGGCCTTCGGCGGCGCAGGCGGCAAAGCCGTTGGCTGCGGCGTCGGCCACCCGCACCTCGGCGTTGGTGATGCCGGCCTGCTGCAGGTTCTTGCGCGCGGCGCTGGCGATGGCGTCGTCGATTTCCAGCGAGACCACGCGCTGGGCCAGGCTGGCCAGCAGCGCGGTGGTGTACCCGCTGCCGGTGCCGATCTCCAGCACCTTGTCGGTGGCTTTCAGTGCCAGGTCCTGCACCATGCGGGCCTGCACACGCGGGGCGAGCATGACCTGGTCGGCGCCGTGGCCCAGGGGCAGTTCCATGTCGACATAGGCCAGCGCCTTCTGCGCGGGCGAGACGAACTGGTCGCGCCTGACGCGGTCGAGCAGCTCCAGCACAGCCGGGTCCAGCACCTCCCAGGGGCGGACTTGCTGTTCGATCATGTTGAAGCGGGCACGGTCGAGGCTCAGGGGCGTCGAAGAGGTCATTTTTGATACTCCGGTGGGTATGTTAGCCGATCTGTTCCGATTTTACCGAGCGGGGCTCATCGGGCCGCTGACGCCGCGGGCGCGAAGCCCAGCCGGCGCCGCACCCAGGTTGCCAGATCGTCCATGTAGCAGTAGACGACTGGCACCACGACCAGGGTCAGGATGGAAGAGGTGATGACACCGCCGATCACGGCCTGGCCCATGGGGGCGCGCTGCTCCGAGCCTTCGGTGAGTGCAAAGGCCAGCGGCACCATGCCGAACACCATGGCCAGCGTGGTCATCAGGATCGGGCGCAGTCGCACCTTGGCCGCCAGCAGCAGGGCGTTCTCGCGGTCCAGCGGCGGCTGGCCCTCGAAGCCCTCGCGCGCCCGGATCGCGAAGTCGACCAGCAGGATGGCGTTCTTGGTCACCAGGCCCATCAGCAGCACGATGCCGATGACCGAGAACATGCTCATGGTCGAGCCGAACATCAGCAGCGCCAGCACCACGCCGATCAGGGTCAGCGGCAGCGAGGTCATCAGCGCCAGCGGCTGCAGAAAGCTCTGGAACTGGCTGGCCAGGATCATGTAGATGAAGATGATCGCCAGCGCCAGCGCTGAGACCGCATAGGCAAAGGATTCCTGCATGTTCTTGGTCGAGCCGCCGAACTCGTAGCGGTAACCCGGCGGGAAGCTCATCTGGTCGAGCACCTGGCGGATCTCGCCCGAGACCTCGCCGGCCGAACGGCCGTAGACGTTGGCGCTGATCGCGACCTCGCGGTTGAGGTTGCGGCGGTTGATCTGGTTCGGACCGGTGGACTCGACCACCTCGGCGATCTGGCCCAGCCGCACCACGCGCGCGCTGCCGTCGGCGTTGTTGCCGACCACGAAGGGCAGTTGTTCCAGGTCGTCGGCGCGGGCGCGCTGCTCCGGCGCCAGGCGCACGTTCACGTCGTAGCTCTCGCCGTCGGCGGCGCGCCAGTTGCCCACGGTCTGCCCGGCCACGAAGGTGCGCAGGCTGCTGGCCACGGCGGCGCTGTTGAGGCCGGCGTCCGAGGCGATCTCGCGCCGCATCACGATGTCCACCGTGGGTTTGTTGGGCTTGATGCTGGCGTCCAGATCGACCAGGCCGACGATGGGTCGCACGCGCTCCGTCACCTGGGCGGTCAGCCGCTCCAGCTCGGCCAGGTCGTCGCCCTGCAGCGAGAACTCGATCTGCTTGTTGCCGCCCACCGGGTCGAGCAGGCCCGCGTGGGTGACGGTGATGCCGGGCACGGTGCGCAGCCGGTCGCGCAGCTTCGCCGCCATGGCGTCGGCGTTGAGGGCGCGTTCCTTGCGGTCGACCAGGCGCACATAGACGCTGGCGTACATCGTGCCCTGCGCGTTGCCGGTGTTGATGGTCGAGAGCGTGTACCTCACCTCGGGGAATTCACGCAGGATGGCCTCGACCTGCTTCGTCTTCGCCTCGGTCGCCTGCAGCGAGGAACCGACCGGCGTGTGGAAGGACAGCGAGGTTTCGGAGAAGTCGGCCTTGGGCACGAACTCGGTGCCCAGCAGCGGCAGCATGAAGACGCTGCCGACGAACACCGCAATCGCCAGCGCCATCGTCGACAGCTTGTGCGCCAGCGACCAGCGCAGCGCGCCCTGGTAGGTGTCGGCCAGCCGGTCCTGCACGTGGTCGAACCAGCCGGTGATGCGGCCGATGGTCTTGTCGTACAGCGTCACCGGCGCGAGGTGCCTGCCATGCTTCTCGATCTCGGGGTCGTGCCAGACCGAGGACAGCATCGGATCAAGCGTGAAGCTCACGAACATCGAGATCAGCACGGCCGCGACCATGGTGATGCCGAACTCATGGAAGAACTTGCCGATGATGCCGCCCATGAAGCCGATGGGCAGGAACACCGCGACGATGGACAGCGTGGTGGCCAGCACCGCCAGCCCGATTTCTGCCGTGCCATCCATGGCGGCGTCGAACGGGCGCTTGCCCATCTGCACGTGGCGCACGATGTTCTCGCGCACCACGATGGCGTCGTCGATCAGCAGGCCCACCGACAGCGTGAGCGCCATCAGCGTGATCATGTTGATGGTGAACCCGAACAGGTTCATGAAGAAGAAGGTGCCGATCACCGAGATTGGCAGCGTCAGGCCGGTGATCACCGTCGAGCGCCACGAGTTCAGGAACAGGAACACGATCAGCACGGTGAGCAGCGCACCTTCAATCAGCGTCTGGCGCACGTTCTCGACCGAGACGCGGATCGGCCGCGAGCCGTCGGCAATCGGCTCCAGCTTCACGCCCGGCGGCAGTTCGGCCTTGAGCGAGTCGACGGCGGCCTTCAGGCCATCGGTGACCGCGATGGTGTTCTCGTCCTGCGCCTTCTGCACCTGCAGCAGCAGGGTGCGCTGGCCGTTGTAGAGCGCCAGGCTCTCGACCTCCTGCGTGCCGTCGCTCACGTGCGCGACCTGCGACAGGTGCACGGGGCTGCCGCCGCGCCGCGCCACGATGATCTGGCCGAAGTCCTGCGGGTTCTTCAGGCGCGAGAGCACCTGCACCACGCGGTCGCGCTCGCTGGTCTTGAGCGTGCCCACCGGCAGGTCCTGGTTCTCGTTGCGCACCGCCGTCGTGACCTGGTCGGCGGTGACGCCCAGCGCCTCCATCGCGGCCGGGTCGAGGTGGATGTTGACGGCGCGCCGGGTGCCGCCCACCAGGGTGACCGAGCCCACGCCGCGCACGTTCTCGAGGCGCTTCTTGAGCGTCTGCTCGGCCCAGGTGGTCAGCTCGACTGCGCTGAGCGCCTTTCCGTTGACTGCTTCAGGGAGCACCGCCACCGACCAGATCGCCCGGCTGGCCGGGTCGAAGCGCAGCACGCGCGGTTCCTTCACGTCGGTGCGGAAGCTGGGCTTGAGGATGGCGATCTTCTCGCGCACGTCGTCCGCCGCCTTGCGGCCGTCGATGTGCAGCTGGAACTCGATGATGACGACCGACTGGCCTTCGTAGCTGCGCGAGGTCAGGGCATTGACGCCGGCGATCGCGTTGACGGCTTCTTCAACCTTCTTCGTGACCTCGGATTCGACGATCTCGGGCGAGGCGCCGGGGTACTCGGTGGTGACCACGACCACCGGGAAGTCGATGTTGGGGAACTGGTCGACCTTCAGGCGCTGGAAGGCGAACAGCCCCAGCACCAGCAGGGCCAGCATGACCATGGTCGCGAAGACCGGGTTGCGCAGCGAAACGCGGGTGAACCACATGGTGCGGCGCTCAGTTGGCGGCGGCCTTGGCCGGGGGCGTGGCGGTGGGCGCCGCCAGCTTCACCTCGGTGCCCTCGCGGATCAGCCCGGCCTGCACGCGCAGCAGCTGCGTGCCCGCGGGTGCGGCGGTCACGCCGTCGACCACCAGCATGGCCTCACCGCCGTGCTGCCCCTGTCGGCCCAGGGGGACCGGCACGTGGGCGATCTTGCCGCCCTGGATCACCTGGATGTAGGGCTGGGGCTTGTCGTTGCGCACCGCCGAGAGCGGCACCGCCAGCGCCTTGAGCTGGCCGGTGACGATCTCGCCCTGCGCGAACAGGCCCTGGCGCATGCCGGCCGCGGCAGGCAGGCGCAGGTAGACCAGCACGCTGCGGCTGCCCGCCTGCACGCTGGGATTGATGCGCGCCACCGTGGCGTCCACCGCCTGGTCCAGACCTTCAATCTTGAGTCGCGCCTTCTGGCCCACCGCCACGCTCGCAGCGTCGGCCGGTGCCAGCGCGGCTTCCAGCTCGAAACCGCTGAGGTCCACCACCTCCAGGATGCGGGCGTCCACGCCCACGCGCTCGCCGTTCTGCACCAGCCGGGCCGAGACCTGACCCGAGAGCGGCGCGCGCAGCGTGGTGTCGCCCAGCGCCTTGCGCGCGATGTCCAGCGCCGCGATGGCGGCCTGGTGGTTGGCCTCGGCGGCCGCAAGGTTGTTGGTCGAGGTCTCCAGCGCGGTGGCCGAGATGAAGCCCTGCTGCACCAGCGACTGGTTGTTGTCCTGCGCGCGCCTGGCAATCGCCACCTGCGCCAGCGCCGACTTGGCCTGCTGCTCGGCCTGGCGCACGCGGGCCTGGGCCTCGGTGCTGTCGATGCGGGCGACCACTTCGCCTGCCTGGACCGCATCGCCCTCGCGCTTGCTGATGCCCTGCACCTCGCCGGCCACACGGGCCTTGATGGCGGCGGTCTGCAGCGCCCGCAGCGAACCCGAGACGCCGACCGACTGCGCCAGCTCCAGCGCTTCGACCGTGGCCACGTCCTGCGGCGGCAGTTCGTACACCGGCGCCTTCTGTGCGGAGACGGCGGCCGCCGTGGCCGCCTCGCTCTGCGCCTTGCGCTTGCCCAGCGCGCGCGCTACGCCGAGGGCGATGGCGATCACGAGCAGGGCGAGCAGCAGCCATTTGATCCAGCCGGAACGGGAAGCGGGTGCGTTCATGGGGGTTCTCGGAAGAGGTCTGGTGTTCAGGGGCGCACGCGCATGCCATCCAGCAGCAGGCCGACCTGCGTGCCGAGGAAGGCCTGCGGGTCCAGCCGGTCGGCGGGCGGACAGCAGGGCGCCATCGAGTGTTTCCACATCAGCAGGAAGATCATGGGTGCGATGAGGCTGTAGACCGCGCTGTCCAGGTCCATCGGCCGGAAGTCGCCGCGGTCGATGCCGCGCTGCAGCACCCGCTTGAGCAGGGCCCGGCCGGGGTCGATCACCTCGTGCTGGTAGAAGCTGGCGATTTCGGGGAAGGTGCCGGCCTCGCTCATCACCAGCTTGGTGATGCCCGAGGCGGCGGTCATGCCGATGCGTTCCCACCAGGCGTTCATGGTGTAGCGCAGCAGTTCGGCGCTGTCGCCCTGGAAGGCGTCCAGCTCGTCGTTCCACTCGCCGAAGCGGCCGGCGATGGTTTCGCGCACCACGGCCTTGAAGAGTTCTTCCTTGCTGGGAAAGTAGAGGAAGAGGGTGCCTTTGGAGACGCCCGCGCGCGCGGCGACCTCCTCGACGCGGGTGGCGGCGAAGCCTTTTTCAACGAACAGGGCGAGCGCGGCGTCCAGCAGTTCGCCCGGGCGGGCTTCCTTGCGGCGTTCGCGTTTGGTGGGGGAGAGCGCGGAATTCATCTTCTAATGACTGACTGGTCAGTAGTTTAGTTCCGCACCCCCGCAGCGTCAATCTGCGACAGCAGCGTGCGCAGGTGGGCCGTCACATCGGTCGGCCAGTCCGCCGCCAGCGCCTCCACCCGCGCCAGATCGCCCGCGAACAGCGCGCGGCTGACCTCTTCGTACTGCGGCAGGTCGCCGCACACGATGGACATGAAGCGGTAGGCCGCCTCGGTGGCGCGCCGCTGGGCCTGTGCCGAGCCGCCTTCGCGCATGGCCGACTGCACCAGCTTGCGCAGCGCGACCGAGGCGCCGCCGGGCTGGCGCGAGAGCCAGTCCCAGTGGCGCGGCAGCAGGGTCACTTCGCGGGCGGTCACGCCCAGCTTGGGTCGGCCGGGGCCGCGCGGCGCGTCGCTGCCGGGTGCTTCGTCCGGTTCGTCGGTGGCCGGGGCGGGCGGCAGCTGCGCCAGCAGCTGGGCGGCGGGTGTTCGCCAGTCCAGTTCGATGCGTTCGCTGGTGACGGCGTCGAGCACGAGCGGCAGCGCCTCGGGCTGTGCCGCCAGGTGCTGCTGCACGGCGGCGATCACGCCGGCCGGCTCGCCGCGGGCGAGCCGGCGGTGGTGTTCAAAGGCGATCCAGTGCGGGGAGAGCGAAGGCATGTGTGCGGTGTCCGAATATTACCCGGGTAAAAGTATAGCTCATTTTTACCCGGGTAATAAAGAGACCGCCGCCGTCAGGGGGCCGCTGCGCTCAGGGTCAGCGCCCGCTCCACGATGCTGGCGGCGTCGACCGCGAAGAAGCGCCGCAGCGCCGCGCGCGTGTCGCTGCGGCCGAAGCCGTCGGTGCCCAGGGTGGCGCAGGCGCGGTCGGCGGGCAGGTAGGCGCGCACGCTGTCGGGCACGGCGCGCACGTAGTCGGAGGCGGCCACGATGGGCCCGCGGGTCTGGCCCAGCAGGCGCGCGATGTAGGGCTCGGCTGCGCCTGCGGCGGCGCCTTCGCGCGCCAGTTCGCTCCAGCTGGTGACGGCGACCACGTCCACGCCCAGGCCCTGCGCGGCCAGTTGCTGCGCCGCCTGCCGCACCTCGCCCAGGATGGCGCCCGATCCCATCAGCGTGACGCCGGGGCCGCTGGCCGGGCCCAGGCGCTCGAACAGGTAGGCCCCGGCGATCACGCCGGCCGCCGCGCCCTCGGGCAGGTCGGGCTGGGCGTAGTTCTCGTTCATCAGCGTGACGTAATAGAAGACGTCCTGCTGCCGCTCCAGCATCTCGCGCATGCCGTGGTCGAGGATGACCGCCAGTTCGCCCGCGTAGGCCGGGTCGTAGGCCCTGCAGTTGGGGATGGTGGCGGCCACCAGGTGGCTGCTGCCGTCCTGGTGCTGCAGGCCTTCGCCGCCCAGCGTGGTGCGGCCCGAGGTCGCGCCCAGCAGGAAGCCGCGGGCGCGCTGGTCGGCGGCGGCCCAGATGGCGTCGCCGACGCGCTGGAAGCCGAACATCGAGTAGTAGATATAGAAGGGCAGCATGGCCAGGCCGTGCACGCTGTAGCTGGTGGCCGCCGCCGTCCAGCTGGCGATGGCGCCGGCCTCGCTGATGCCTTCTTCCAGGATCTGCCCGTCCTTGGCCTCGCGGTAGCTCAGCACCGAGCCGATGTCTTCCGGCGCGTAGCGCTGGCCCACGCTGCTGTAGATGCCGACCTGCTTGAACAGGTTGGCCATGCCGAAGGTGCGCGCCTCGTCGGCGACGATGGGCACGATGCGAGGGCCGAGCGCGGCGTCCTTGAGCAGGTTGCCCAGCATGCGCACGAAGGCCATGGTGGTGCTCATCTCCTTGCCGCCGGCGGCGAGGGCGAACTGGCCGTAGCTGTCCAGCGGTGGCGCGGCCACCGGCGCGCAGCTGCTGTCGCGGCGCGGCAGGTGGCCGCCCAGGGCGGCGCGGCGCGCATGCAGGTACTGCATCTCGGGGCTGTCGGCCGCGGGTTTGTAGAAGGTGAGGCTTGTGGCCTGCTCATCCGTCAGCGGCAGGTTGAAGCGGTTGCGGAACTCGATGAGGTCGGCGTCATCCAGTTTTTTCTGGCTGTGCGTCGTCATCTTGCCCTGCCCCGCTTGTCCCATGCCATAGCCCTTTTTGGTGTGGGCCAGGATCACCGTCGGCTGCCCCTTGTGGGCGGCAGCGGCGGCGTAGGCGGCGTGAATCTTGACGAGATCGTGTCCGCCGCGTTTGAGGCGGTCGATCTGCTCATCGGTCATGCCCTGGGCCAGGGCGGCCAGTTCGGGGTCCTGACCGAAGAAATGTTCGCGGTTGAAGCGGCCGTTCTTGGCCGCAAAGGTCTGCATCTGGCCGTCCACCGTGCCCTGGAGCGCGCGCAACAGGGCGCCGCTGCGGTCGCGTGCGAACAGGCCATCCCAGTCGCTGCCCCAGACCAGCTTGATCACGTTCCAGCCGGCGCCGGCGAACAGGCGTTCGAGCTCGTCGATGATGCGACCGTTGCCGCGCACCGGGCCGTCCAGCCGCTGCAGGTTGCAGTTGACCACCCAGACCAGGTTGTCCAGCCGCTCGCGCGCGGCCAGGGTGAGCGCGCTCATGCTTTCGGGCTCGTCCATCTCGCCGTCGCCGAACACGCCCCAGACCTTGCGGCCGGCGCAGTCGAGCAGGTTCCGGTCGCTCAGGTAATGCATGAAGCGCGCGTGGTAGATCGAGCTGATCGGGCCCAGGCCCATGGAGCCGGTGGGGAACTGCCAGAAGTCCGGCATCAGCCAGGGGTGCGGGTAGCTGGAGAGGCCGCGCGCGCCGTGTTCGGGCGCCACGATTTCCTGCCGGTAGTGCGCCAGGTCGGCCTCGCTCAGGCGGCCTTCGAGGAACGCGCGGGCATAGACGCCGGGCGCGCTGTGGGGCTGGAAGAACACGAGATCGCCGCCATGGCCGTGGCTGCGCGCGTGGAAGAAGTGGTTGAAGCCGGCCTCGAACAGGTCGGCCGCGCTGGCGTAGCTGGCGATGTGGCCGCCCAGCTCGCCATAGGCCTTGTTGGCGCGCACCACCATGGCCAGGGCGTTCCAGCGCATCAGCGAGGCCAGCCGCTCCTCGATGGCGAGGTCGCCCGGGAACGGCGGCTGGTCGTCGACCGCGATGGTGTTCACGTACGGCGTGTTGCGCTCGGGCTGCCAGCCCACGTGGTGTTCGTGCGCCAGACGGGCCAGTTCGTCGAGCACGGCGCGGGCGCGCGCCGGTCCCTGGGTGTCAATGAGCGAGCGCAGGGCGTCGCGCCATTCCTGCGTTTCGGCCGGGTCGAGGTCGGGGCTGCTGTTCAAGGGAAATTCTCCGGGTGAGCGCAGCACTGTAGGCAGGATGCACGCGCATTTGTTGCCGGACTTGCTGAACAATCAGGCCTTCTTCCGCACGATGCACCGCCGATTCGATGAAAAGCAGCACAAACCACCTCGACGCCACCGACCGCCGGATTCTGGAAGAGCTCCAGCGGGACGCCAGCCTGTCCAACGTCGAACTCGCGCGCCGCGTGCACCTCTCGCCCTCGCCCTGCCTGGCGCGGGTGCGCGCCATGGAAGCCAGCGGGCTGATCCGCCAGTACGTGGCCCTGCTGGACGCCGGCCAGCTCGGGCTGCACCTGAACGTGTTCGTCTCCATCAGCCTCAAGCAGCAGAGCCGAAAGGCGCTGCAGGCCTTCGAGGAGCGCATCACGCTGCGCGAGGAGGTGATGGAGTGCTACCTGATGTCCGGCGACGCCGACTACCTGCTGCGCGTGGCCGTGCCGGACATGCCGGCGCTGGAGCGCTTCATCCTCGAACAGCTCTCGCCCATCGCCCAGGTCGAGAAGATCCGCTCGTCGTTCGCGCTCAAGCAGGTGCGCTACAAGACGGCGCTGCCGCTGGCGCCGACCTGATGCCTATGGGGCACCGCCCTCAGCCCAGCCGGATGCCCACGCGCGTGATGCGGCCGCCCTCCAGCGCGCGCACGCTCAGCTCCGCCGCGCCCAGCATGGCGCTGTCGCCTTCGACGGCGGGGCGCCGCAGTTCCTCACGCATCCAGGTGGCCACGTCGGTCGGCGCATCGGGCGGCACGGGCAGGCCATAGAAGGCGCACAGCGTGTCCATCGGCGTCGCGCCGTCGATCACGAAATCGCCGAACACGAGGCGGCTGGCCTGCAGGTCATTGGGCTCGGGCAGCGCCAGGCCCAGCCGCCGCGCGCTCCAGGCGATGGTCGAGCCCTGCAGCAGCAGCGAGGTGAGCACCACGACGAAGGCCACGTTGAAGAAGGTCTGCGCGCCGGGCACACCGGCCATCAGCGGGAACATGGCCAGCACGATGGGCACCGCGCCGCGCAGACCCACCCATGAGATGAACACGATCTCGCGCGGCGGAAAGCGCAGCGGCACCAGGCACAGCGCCACCGCCAGCGGCCGCGCCACCAGCATCAGCACCAGCGACACCCCCAGCCCGGGCAGCAGGGTGGGCAGCAGCTGCGACGGCGTCGCCAGCAGGCCCAGCAGCAGGAACATGCCCGCCTGCGACAGCCAGGCGTAGCCGTCCATGGCCGAGAGTGTGGACCGCACCTGCCGCCGCGCCCGGTTGCCCGCGATCACGCCCATGGCGTACACCGCCAGAAAGCCCGAGCCGCCCAGCCACGTGGTGGCCGCGAACACCGTCAGCCCGCCCGAGACCAGCAGCAGCGCGCGGATGCCGCCGCCACCGTCCTCGCCGCGCCCCAGCCGCTTGAGCAGTTCGGCCATCGCGAAGCCGGCGCCCAGCCCCAGTGCCCCGCCCCAGCCGAACTGCAGGGCCAGCGAGCGCAGCACCTCCAGCGCCGACAGCCCGGCGCCAGACCCTGCGGTGGACGCCGCCAGCACCACGCCGATGAGCGCCAGCGTCAGGTACACCGCCATCGGGTCGTTCATGCCCGACTCGATCTCCAGCGTCGCAGCCACACGCTCGTTCAGCCGCACGCCCGAGGACTTGAGCAGCGCGAACACCGCGGCCGCGTCGGTCGAACCGACGATGGCGCCCACCAGCAGTGCCATCGGCCAGGACAGGTCCAGCAGCCAGCGCGCCGCCGCGCCGGTGATGCCCGCACTGAGCACCACGCCCAGCGTGGCCAGCAGCAGCGAGGGCTTCAGGCCGGTGCGGAAGGTGTCGAAGTCGGTGCGCAACCCGCCGTCGAGCAGGATCACCGCCAGCGCGATGTTGCCGACCCAGAAGCTCAGCCGGAAGTCGTTGAACACCAGCCCGCCGGGCCCGTCCTGGCCGGCCAGGATGCCCGCCAGCAGGAACACCAGCAGGAAGGAAAACCCCACCCGCGTCGAGACCACGCCCGCGAGCACGCTGACGAACACCAGCGCGGCGGCGACGAGCAGGGGCAGGGCGAGAAAGTCCAGCGACAGGGCCATGGCCGCAAGCTAACAGAATGTGTGCCAGCGGTGGGGCTGAGGACTACATTACGTCTGGCTGCATGGTCAACCCGTGGCAGGTCGCCCACGCCTGCAGCCGGGAGTCCGCACCATGACCGCCACGCTGCAAGCGCTTCTCGGATTCATCGCCTGGACCCTGTGCCTGCTGGTCCTCATGGAAGCCATCCGGTCCTGGCTCGTCCTCTCGGGCACCGTGCCCGCCAATGGCTTCACCCCCGACAACGCCAACCTCTCGCCCTTCATGCAACGCCTGGCCCGGGCGCACGCGAACTGCCTGGAGGGGTTGCCCCTCTTTGGCGGGCTCATGCTGGTCGCCGTGGTGGCCGGGCGCGCGACCGTCACCGACCCGCTGGCCTGGGTGCTGCTCGGTGCGCGCATCGTGCAGTCTCTGATCCACCTGGTCTCGACTTCGCCCGCCGCTGTCACCGCGCGGTTCACCGCGTTCGCGGTGCAGGTGGCGATTGCCGTCTGGTGGGTGCTCGGGCTGCTCGGTGCCCGCTGAACTACGCCGGCAGGTCCTCGTGCAGGCAGAGGTAGTTGCCTTCGGTGTCCTTGAACCAGGCGGCCTTCTCGGCCCCAAGCACGCAGACGTGGTTCACCGTCTTCAGCCCGGGAAAGTCGTAGTCCTCGAACACCACGCCCGAGCGCTTCAACTGCGCGATGCTGGCGGCGATGTCGTTCACCTGGAAACTGATGGCGGTGTGGTCGGCCTTGGTGCCGTCGGGTTTGGGGAACAGGGCCAGCGTGGTGCCACCGACCGAATAGACGAACTTGCCGTCGGGTTTGAACCCGCCCGGTGTCAGGCCGAGACAGCCTTCGTAGAACGCCCGCGCGCGGTCGATGTCTTTCACGGGCAGCATGGTGGTGACAGAAGCAGTGGACAACATACACAGTCCTTTCGCTCGAACCGGCCGCGACCAGCCGCCTGGCGCCCGCCAGGCCACACCGGGCCGGCGCAACAGCATAGGCCTGAGGCGACCCCGGCGCCAGTGGCCCCCGCCGGGTGGTGTGGGCATGGCTGGAACTACCATGCTCATCCATGACCCAGGACAAGCTCGACCTCCTCATCGACCTGCACCAGCCCAACCCCCGCCAGGGGCCGGGCGGCGACGCACAGACCGAACTGGCGCTGCGCCTGACCGGGCTTGACCCGGCGGCGCCGCTGACCGTGGCCGACATCGGCTGCGGCACCGGCGCCGCCACGCTCGCGCTGGCCCGGCTGCTGCCGCAGGCGCAGATCACCGCGGTGGACTTTCTGCCACCGTTCCTGACGACGCTGCAGCAGCGCAGCAAAGCTGCCGGGGTGGCCGATCAAGTCACACCACTGGCGGCGTCCATGAGCGAACTGCCGTTTGCCGACGCGCAGTTCGACCTGCTCTGGTCCGAGGGTGCGATCTACAACATGGGCTTCGAGAACGGCGTGAAAAACTGGCGGCGCTTTCTCAAGCCCGGTGGTGTGCTCGTCGCCTCTGAACTCACCTGGACCACGAATACCCGCCCGGCCGAACTGCAGGCCTTCTGGGACGCCGCCTACTCCGAAGTCGCCACCGCAGCGGACAAGATCCGCGTGCTGGAGTGGCACGGCTATTCGCCACTGGGCTATTTCGTGCTGCCCGAGACCTGCTGGCGCGACGCCTACTACCGCCCGCTGCAGGCGGGCTTCAATGACTTCCTTTGCCGCCACGGAAACAGCGAGGCCGCACGGGCGCTGATGGCGGAACACGAGCAGGAGATTGCGCTGTACGAAGCAAACTCGATGTACTTCGGCTATGGCGTGTACGTCGCCAGGCGGATCACATTTCCTCAGACATCCCACCTGTTCCCATGACGCTGCCCTTCGAATACCAGAACCCCACGCTCCAGTTCGAGCGCTTCATGGTCGACGCCCGCGACTGCGCCGGGCTGCCCACCACCAACATGGCCTGGAACATGGTGGTGGGTGTGCTGCACGCGTTCCGCCGGCGACTGACCGTGCCGCAGGCCCTCGCTTTTGCGGCCGTGCTGCCGCCTGTGATCCGGGCGATCTTCATCGAAGACTGGCCCTTTGACCAGGCGCCGGTGCCCTTTGGCGGGCCGGACGAGTGGCTGGCAGACGTGCGCGCCGTGCGCACGGAGCACAACTTCTCGCCCGCCGACTCGGTGGTGTCCGTGGCAACGGCATTGCGGCGGCATGTGGATGTGGTGGCATTTGAGAGGGTGCTGGCGCAGCTGCCACCTCAGGCCCGCCGGTACTGGCAGGCGAGACCTGCCCCATGACACCCACCCGGCTTCAACTCCAGCGCTGGCAGTCGCTCACCGGAGATCAGCGCGAGCGCGTGCTGGCCCTGCACATCTCGCCCGAGCAGATCGAGTTCGCCGGCACCACCGCGCAGGCCGTTTCGGTGTGCGAAGGCGCCTCGCCGGACGAGGTGGCCGGCCTGGCCATTCTGGAATCGGAAACGCCCATCGGCTTTGTGCTTCTCAGCCGGGGTGCCCGGTTGCCGGACTGGGCGCCCGCAGGGGCTGCCGCGCTCAGGGCCATGCGCATCGACAGCCGGGAACAGGGGAAAGGCCACGGACGCGCTTCGCTGGCACTGGTGGCTGCATGGGTGTCGGAACACTGGGTGTCCTGCAGCAAGCTCGCACTGTGCGTGGACGACCAGAACCTGGCAGCCCGGCGCGCCTACGACGTGGCGGGGTTCACCGAGTACGCGGAACCCAGGGCAGGGCGCATCGGGCTGGTGCGGTACTTGTTGAGGTCTTTGGTCGGGCAGCGGCTTACCGTGCACGATTCAGGCGGAATGGGCGCGACGGGCCGCACATCCCAGCGTTCTTCTTTGTAGTGGAGTCCTCATGACTGTCGACCTGAGAGTCTTTCAACGACTGCTTCCATTGCTGTTCGCAATGTGCGCGACCCATGCAGCATCGGCGTCTGAGAGTTTGCGCACCGATGGCATCTATCGCAGTGAAGTGCAAACCAATGCGGATGGTGTGGACTACATCAGCCTGTTGCGATTCGCCGCAGACGGGCGCGTGTTTCTATCGCACGTTTCAATGCCAGCCAGGCAGGAGCGTGTGTGTGAGTGGTTCAAGCCTGAACTGGAGGCACCTCACTGGTCCAAGGGCGCGAGCTATCGGCTGGAAGCCGGGCGGCTTGGCTTCAGAACGGACTCTCCAAACGCGACGACGTTGTTCGACGGCCTGGTGGACTCCGGCGTGTTGAAGATGCAGTTGAGGGTGCCGACGAGTCAGGATCTGACCTATTCGTTGACATTCAAGTTCGCTTCCTGTCCATGACAACAAGAAGGGCTGCCAG
Organism: Hydrogenophaga pseudoflava NBRC 102511; assembly: GCF_001592285.1. Taxonomy (GTDB): domain Bacteria; phylum Pseudomonadota; class Gammaproteobacteria; order Burkholderiales; family Burkholderiaceae_C; genus Hydrogenophaga; species Hydrogenophaga pseudoflava. Next base: position 130,964 of record NZ_BCWQ01000012.1, read on the forward strand.
AGGCAGCCCTTCTTGTTGCTGAGCGAAAACCCGATCAGTTCGCAAACGCCGCAATCCCGGTGATCGCCCGCCCCAGGATCAGCGCGTGCACGTCGTGCGTGCCCTCGTAGGTGTTCACCACCTCCAGGTTCACCAGGTGCCGGGCGACGCCGTATTCGTCGCTGATGCCGTTGCCGCCCATCATGTCGCGGGCCATGCGGGCGATGTCCAGCGCCTTGCCGCAGCTGTTGCGCTTGAGGATGCTGGTGATCTCCACCGCGGCCGTGCCTTCGTCCTTCATGCGGCCCAGGCGCAGGCAGCCTTGCAGGCCCAGGCTGATCTCGGTCAGCATGTCGGCCAGCTTTTTCTGGATCAGCTGGTTGGCGGCCAGTGGGCGGCCGAACTGCTGGCGGTCCAGCACGTACTGGCGGGCGCGGAAGTAGCAGTCTTCGGCCGCGCCCAGCGCGCCCCAGGCGATGCCGTAGCGCGCGCTGTTCAAGCAGGTGAACGGGCCCTTCAAGCCGCGCACGTCCGGGAAGGCGTTCTCTTCCGGCACGAACACCTCGTCCATGACGATTTCACCGGTGATGCTGGCGCGCAGGCCGACCTTGCCGTGCACGGCCGGGGCGGAGAGGCCCTTCCAGCCCTTTTCCAGGATGAAGCCGCGGATCTGGCCGCCGTCGTCCTTGGCCCAGACCACGAACACGTCGGCGATCGGGCTGTTGGTGATCCACATCTTGGCGCCGCTGAGCTTGTAGCCGCCGTCGACCTTGCGGGCGCGGGTGATCATGCTGCCGGGGTCGCTGCCGTGGTTGGGTTCGGTCAGGCCGAAGCAGCCGATCCATTCACCGGTGGCCAGCTTGGGCAGGTACTTCTGCTTCTGCGCTTCGCTGCCGAATTCGTTGATCGGCACCATCACCAGCGAACTCTGCACGCTCATCATGGAGCGGTAGCCGGAGTCCACACGCTCCACTTCGCGCGCCACCAGGCCGTAGCAGACATAGTTCAGGCCGGCGCCGCCGTACTGCTCGGGGATCGTCGGGCCCAGCAGGCCCAGCTCGCCCATCTCGCGGAAGATGGACGCGTCGGTGGTCTCGTTGCGGAAGGCCAGCTGCACGCGCGGCAGCAGCTTTTCCTGGCAGTAGGCGCGGGCGGCGTCCTGCACCTGGCGCTCGTCGTCGGTGAGCTGGGCGCTGAGGTGGAAGGGGTCTTCCCAGCTGAAGGTGTTCTTGCTCGTGGCCATGGTGCGGGTCTCCGGTGGAAAGGGTGGAAGGTCTTGGTTGGGCGAGATTGTCGGGCGACCATGAATAGCTGTCTAATATTGATTGCCGATTGATCAATACACAAAGCAGATTCATGGAATTCCGCCACCTGCGCTGTTTCACCGTGCTGGCCGAGGAGCTGCACTTCGGCCGCGCGGCCCAGCGCCTGGCCATGACGCAGCCGCCGCTGTCCATGGCCATCCAGCAGCTCGAAGCCGACGTGGGTGCGCGCCTGTTCGAGCGCAACAGCCGCGGCGTGGCGCTCACGCCCGCCGGGCTGGCCTTTCTGCCGCGCGCGCAGGCGCTGCTGGAGCAGGCGGCGCTGGCGGCGCGCGAGGCGCGCGACGTGGGGCAGGGGTTGGCGGGGCAGCTGCAGATCGGCTTTGCCGGCACCGTGCTCTACCGCGGCCTGCCGCAGGTGCTGCGCGAGTTCGCCGCCGCGCACCCCAAGCTGCGGCTGGCGCTGCGCGAACTCAGCAGCAGCGAACAGCTGGTGGAGCTGGTGCACGACCGGCTGGACCTGGGCTTCGTGCACACCACGCGGGTGCCCGCAGGCTTTTCGCAGATCCTGGTGTCCAGCCAGCCTTTCATGGCCTGCCTGCCAGCCAGCCACCCGCTGGCGAAGAAGCGCAAGCTGCCCTTGCAGGCGCTGAAAGAAGAGTCCTTCGCCATCGTCATGCGCGTGGTCTCGCCCGACTACCACGACCGCATCCTCGCCGCCTGTGCCGACGCTGGGTTCGAGCCCGCGCTGGGCTTCGAGCTGCGGCACTGGCTGAGCGTGGTGTCGGTCATCGCGCAGGGTCTGGGCGTGGGCCTGGTGCCGGCGGCGCTGCAGCAGGCCGGGCTGCCGGGCGTGGTGTTCCTGCCGCTGGAGCAGCCGCTGGCCCCCTACGACACGCACTGCCTCTGGCGCACCGGGCGCGACCAGTCGGCGCTGGGCGCGTTCCTGGCGGCGGTCCAGCGCGCGGCCGCACCCGCGTGAGGGTGTAAGACCCGCCGCCTGCGCGCGACCAAGACGGGTGCGACACTCGTCGTCGCTGCAACGAACCCACGGAAAGGACACATCGATGGAAACGCTGGTACTGGGCGGTGGCTGCTTCTGGTGCACCGAGAGCGTCTACAAGGAAGTGCGCGGCGTGACCGACGTCGAGTCGGGCTACAGCAACGGCCAGGCACCGCGGCCCAGCTACGAAGACGTGTGCACCGGCCTGACCGGCTGCAACGAGGTGGTCAGACTCGAATACGACCCCGAACAGGTGAGCACGCGCGAGCTGCTGGAGATCTTCTTCGTGGTGCACGACCCGACCACCCTGAACCGCCAGGGCAACGACGTGGGCACGCAGTACCGCAGCGGCATCTACTACACCACCGAAGAGCAGCGCGCCACCGCGCAGGCGCTGATCGACGAGCTGACGAAAGACAACGCCTTCGGCCGCCCCATCGTCACCGAGGTGCTGCCACTGGCGAACTACTGGCCCGCCGAGGACTATCACCAGGACTTCTTCGAGCGCAACCCGCACCAGGGTTACTGCATGGCGGTGGCGGCGCCCAAGGTGGCGAAGTTCCGCAAGACATTTGCACGCCTTGCCCGTTGAGGCTCAGCCGCGGGCCAGCTTCGACTGCAATCTCGGCCAGAGCACGATCACGGCCAGTCCGCCGAGCACCAGCGCACCCGCGCCCAGCTTCCAGCCCGGCAGGGCCTCGCCCAGCGACAGCGCCGAGGCGCCCATGCCGAACACGGGCACCAGCAGGGCCAGGGGCGTGACGGTGGCAGCGGGGTGCCGGGCCAGCAGCCAGTTCCAGACGCCGTAGCCGAACAGGGTGTTGCCCAGCGCCTGCCACAGCACGCTGCCCCACACCACCGCGTCGGCGCCCTGCAGGGCCGACGTGATCGCCGGCACGCCTTCGGTCAGCACGGAGATGACCAGCAGCGGCGGCACCGCGAACGCGCTGCTCCAGACCATGAAGTGCAGCATGTTGACCGGCCCGAGCGACTTCACGACGAGGTTGGCGCAGGCCCAGAAGAAGGCCGCACCGATCACCAGCCCGAGCCCCGCCAGGGTGACGGTGGCGTCCAGATGCGCGGCGATGACGCCCAGCCCCGCCAGCGCCAGCAGCAGGCCCGTGACCTGGAAGCCCCGCACCCGCTCGCGCATCAGCACCAGGGACATGCCGATGGTGAAGAACACCTGGATCTGCACCACCAGCGAGGCCAGCCCGGGCGAGATGCGGCCCTGGATGGCCAGGAACAGCAGACCGAACTGGCCCACGCCCAGCAGCACACCGAACGCGGCCAGCTTGCGCCACGGCGCGGTGGGGCGCGGTATGAACAGCAGCCAGGGCAGGGCCGACAAGGCAAAACGCAGCGTGGCGAACAGGAAGGGCGGCAGCCCGTCCAGTCCCCAGCGGATGACGACGAAATTCGTGCCCCAGACAAAGACGACTGCGAGGGCGAGCAGAAGGTGGGAGGGGGGCAATCGGAGCTCCGCGGACGGTGGGGAGGGCAGTGTATCTGGCAGCTCCGGTGTCCCGAGTTCTGGAGCGCGCCGCCGTCCGCGCCTGAGGCGGGCTGGCGATCAGTGCCCGAGCACGGCCCGGGTCATGGTCTGGGTGTTGGCGCGCATCAGGGCCACATAGGTGCTGGCCGGGCCGCTGGCGTCCGACAGCGAGTCGGAGAACAGCGCGCCGGCCGGCTTGACGCCCGTCTCGCGGCCGATCTGCTCGATCAGGCGCGGGTCGGAAATGCTCTCGACGAACAGCGCCTTGATGCGCTCCTGTTTGATTTGGCGCACCAGCTGTGCCACCCCCCTGGCCGAGGCTTCGCTGTTCGTGCTCACGCCCTGCGGCGCCAGGAACTGCACGCCGTAGGACTGGGCGTAGTAGCCGAAGGCGTCGTGCGAGGTGATGAGCTTGCGCTGCGCGGCCGGAATCGCGGCCCAGGCGGCCCTGATTTCGGCGTCCAGCGCCTGGAGCTGGCCGGTGTAGGCCTCGGCGTTCTTCCTGTAGCTGTCGCAGCCGGCGGTATCGGCGGCGCACAGGCCCTTGGCGATGTTGGCGACGTAGGTGATCACGTTGGGAACCGATTGCCAGGCGTGCGGGTCGGCCTCGCCGTGGTCGTGGTGACCGTGTTTTTCTGCCTTGTGGTCGTGCCCGTCCTCTTCGGCTTGTATGGGCTGAATGCCCTGGCTCACCACCACCGCCTGGCCCTTGTAGCCGGCGGTCTTCAGCAGGCGCTGCATCCAGCCCTCGAAGCCCAGCCCGTTGGCGAACACCACCTGGGCCTGCGCCACCTGCTTCGCGTGCGAGGGTGAGGGCTGGAACACGTGGGCGTCGGCACCCGGGCCGACCAGCACGTCCACCTGCACGCGCTCGCCGCCGACCTGGCGCACCAGGTCGCCCAGGATGCTGAAGCTGGCCACCGCCTTGACCGGTGTGGCGGTGGTCTGGGCGTGGCCCGGCAGGCCGAAGCTCAGGGCGCCGATGGCGGCGGCAGCAGCGAGGAGGTGGTGGCGACGGCGCAGGTTCATAGCGGAAGTCCTTGAAAGGGTGAGACAGGGGAAGGGGTCAGGCGCGCAGGTGGCGCGGATGGGGACGGCGCTGGCGCAGCAGGCCGCGCGGCGCACAGGCCATGGACAGCAGGTAGACCGCGCCCAGGCCAAGCACGATGACCGGGCTGGTGGGCCAGTCGGCGTGGTAGGACAGCAGCAGGCCGGCGACGGATGTGAACAGCGCGATGGCGGTGGCCACGGCCACCAGCGGGCCGACGCGCCGCACCCAGAAGCGCGCGCTGGCGGCCGGCAGCACCATGATGCCCACGGCCATCAGCGTGCCCAACGCATGGAAGCCGGCCACCAGGTTGATCACCAGCAGGGCCAGGAAGCCGACATGCGCGACGCTGCCCAGCCCGCTGACCTGGCGCAGAAAGCCCGGGTCCAGGCAGTCCAGGATCAGCGGCCGGCGGATCAGCAGCAGCGTTGCCAGCGTCACGCCGGTGATGGCCCACAGCAGCGCCAGCGCCGCGCCGTCCAGTGCCAGCACGCTGCCGAAGAGCACGTGCAGCAGGTCCACGTTGTTGCCGCGCACCGAGACGATGAGCACGCCCAGCGAGAGCGAGATCAGGTAGAAGGCCGCCAGGCTGGTGTCCTCGCGGATCAGCGTGTGGCGCGCCACCAGGCCGGAGCCGATGGCCACCGCCAGGCCGGCGACGATGCCGCCCACCGTCATCGCCGTCAGCGACAGGCCGAACAGCAGGTAGCCGATGGCCGCGCCCGGCAGGATGGCATGGGCCATGGCGTCGCCGGTCAGGCTCATGCGCCGCAGCATCAGGAAGACGCCCACCGGCGCCGCCGACAGCGCCAGCGCGATGCAGCCCAGCAGGGCCTGGCGCATGAAGGCGAACTCGACGAAGGGGCCGAAGACGAGGAGGTCGTCGCTCATGGTGTGGCCTCCAGCGCCGGCCTGTGGGCGTGGCGGTTCACTGCCTGTGAGTCGGCGTCGCGCGAGCCGGTCTCGCATTCATCGGCCCGCTCGTCGAAGGGTTCGCGCAGCGACTGCGCACGCGCCCAGTTCGCCTCCGTCAGCACCTCGGCGGTGGCGCCCCAGGCCACCGGCTCGCGCGCCAGCAGCAGGGTTTGCGGGAAGTGCGCGCGCACCTGGGCGGTGTCGTGCAGCACGGCGATCACCGTGCGGCCCTGGCGCTGCCATTGGTGCAACAGGGCCAGCAGGTCGGTGGTGGTGCGCTGGTCCACCGCGGCAAAGGGCTCGTCCAGCAGCACCACCGGCGCGTCCTGCAGGATCAGCCGCGCGAACCGCGCGCGTTGCAGCTGCCCGCCCGAGAGTGTGTCCAGCCCGCGCGATTCGAAGCCCGAGAGGCCGACCGCGGCCAGCGCCGCGTCGCACTGCCGCCGGTGTTCCGCGTTGAAGCGTCCGAGCGCGCCGACGCGGCGCCACAGGCCGCTGGCGACCATGCCGCGCACGTCGATGGGAAAGCTGGCGTCCAGTTCGCTGTGCTGGGGCAGCCAGGCGATGTGTCCGCGCCGCAGGCCTTCGATGTGGCCCGACAGCGGCGCCAGCACACCGGCCAGGGCCTTGATGAGGCTGCTCTTGCCGGCGCCGTTGGGGCCGACCACGGCCACCAGCGCGCCGGGTTCGATCTGCAGGCTCAGGTGGTGCACGGCCGGGTGGCGCTCGTAGCCCAGCGTCAGGTCGCGCAGGGTGATGGTGGGGGCTTGGGGGCCGGGCATGGGGTGGGGTGCTGTGTACACTGTTGCAACTCAATTGCGATAGCGGCGATGTTAACGCAACATTGTTGCAATAATGGAGACCTGCCATGGCGACCCGATCCAGCCCCAAAGAACCGGTGACCGTGCCGGCCGAGATCCAGACCCGTCTGGAAGCCGCCGGCCTGCGCCGCACCCTGGCCACGCGTGCGGTGCTGGGCCTGTTCCTGGCGAACCCGCAGGGCACGCTCAGCCACGCCCAGGCCCTGGCCTCGCTGCAGACGCGCGGGCTGGACATCAACCGCGTCACCCTCTACCGGCTGCTGGAACGCCTGGCCGCCTGCGGCGTGCTGCAGCGCCAGACCGACGACGACGCGCGCACCTGGCGCTTCCGCCTGGCCGACCTGGGCGACGATGGCGCGGCGCCGCGCTTCGAATGCGACGCCTGCCACCGCCAGTTCCGCCTGACCGGGGCGAGCGAGCCGGCGCGGGCGGTGGCCGACGAGCTCATGCGCACGCTGGCCGGTATGGGCCACCGCGGCCTGCGGCTGGACATGGCGGTGCACGGCACCTGCGCCGATTGCGCCGACCCCTCGGACGGCGCGGCGATGGAGCCGTCACGGTGATCGAGACCCGAGGCCTGGGCTTTGCCTACCCGCAGGCGCCCGTCCTGCGCTTCCCCGATGTGGCGGTGCCGCAGGGCGGCGCGCTGCTGCTGCGCGGGCCCTCGGGCAGCGGCAAGTCGACCTGGCTGGCCCTGGTGGCCGGTCTGCTCACGCCTTCGTCGGGCGAGGTGGTGGTGGCCGGGCAGGCGGTGCAGGCGCTGGCCGGCGCGCCGCGCGACCGCTGGCGCGCGCGCTGCCTGGGTTTTCTGCCGCAGAAGCTGTTCCTGAACGAGGCGCTGTCGGTGGCCGACAACCTGGCGCTGGTGTTCTTTGCCGCCGGCCTGCCGGTGGACCGCGGCGCCATTCATCGTGCGTTGGCCTCGCTGGACCTCACGGCACTGGCCAGCCGCAAGCCCTCGCAGCTCTCGGGCGGCCAGGCGCAGCGGGTGGCCCTGGCGCGGGCGCTGCTGCTGCAACCCCGGGTGCTGCTGGTCGACGAGCCCACCGCGAGCCTAGACGACGAGGCCTGCGGGGCCGCGCTGGACCTGCTGCAGCGCTGCGCCGCCGGGGCCGGGGCAACGCTGGTGGTCTCGACCCACGACGCGCGCGTGCTGCAGGCGCTGCCGGGCGCGCAGACGCTGCGGCTGGCGCGGGAGGGCATGGCGTGAACGTGTTGTCCCTGTCCTGGCGCTACCTCTGGTCGCGGCCCTTGTCCACGGCGCTCAACCTGCTGCTGCTCACGCTGGGCCTGGCCTCGATGGCCTTCGTGCTGATCGCGCAGCACCAGGTGGATCGGGCCTTCGAACGCGACCTGCAGGGCATCGACGCAGTGGTCGGTGCCAAGGGCAGCCCGATGCAGCTGATCCTGGCGGGCGTGTTCCACATCGACGTGCCGCCCGGCAACATCCCGCTGGACGAGGTGAAGAAGCTGCAGGCGCACCCGCAGGTGGCGCAGCTGATTCCGCTGAGCCTGGGCGACAACCTCGCGGGTTTCCGCATCGTCGGCACCACGCCGGACTACGCGGCGCACTACGGCGTTGCCCTCGCGCAGGGCGCGTTCTGGACCGCGCCGATGCAGGCGGTGCTGGGCGCGCAGGTGGCGCGTGCCACCGGGCTGACCATCGGCCAGAGCTTCGTCGGCGCGCACGGCCTGGGCAGCGGCGGTGCCATGCACGGCGAGGCGCTCTACGCGGTGAGCGGCGTGTTCGCGCCCTGCGGTTGCGTGCTCGATCGCCTGGCGCTCACCGCCACCGAATCGGTCTGGAAGGTGCACGACGACATGCACGCGACCGACGACATGGACGAGGAAGACCGCGCGGCCATCGAGGCCGACCGCGAGGTGACGCTGGCCCTGATCCGCTACCGCACGCCGCTGGCCGCCGCAAGCTTCCCGCGCTTCATCAACGACAGCACGCCGATGCAGGCGGCCTCGCCGGCGGTGGAGATCACGCGATTGCTGAGCATGGTCGGCGTCGGCACGCGGGTGCTGCAGGGGCTGGGCGCGGTGCTGCTGGCGGTGGCCGGGCTGTCGGTGTTCATCGCGCTCTGGGGCGCGGTGCGCGAGCGCCGGCACGACCTGGCGATGCTGCGCATGCTCGGCGCACCGCCGGCCCGCGTGGGCGCGCTGGTGCTGTGCGAGTCGCTGTGGCTGGCGCTGATGGCCTGCGCGCTGGGCCTGCTGGCCGCGCACGGGCTGACCGCGCTGGCGGGACAGATGCTGATGGACCAGCAGTCGCTGGCCATCGCGGGCTGGCAGTGGGTGCCGGCCGAAGGCTGGGTGCCGCTGCTGGCATTCGGAGTGGCGGTGGTGGCGGCGCTGGTGCCGGCCATCAGCGCCTATCGGGTCGACGTGACCCCGTTGTTGAACACAAGGTGAAACCGATGAAGAAGATCGCGCTCTGGCTGGCCCTGTCCGCCTGCATGACCACGGCTGCACTGGCGCAGCATTCCGACAAGGAGTTGCAGCAGGACGTCCAGCGCCACCGCGCCATGGCCGCGGCCCACGAAGGCGCGGCCAAGTGCCTGGAGACCAAGAAGGACGAGAAGGTCTGCATGGCGGAACTTCAGGCCGCGTGCCGGGGTCTGGCGATTGGCAAATACTGCGGGATGAAACACGCACATTGATGGCCCACCCCCGCGGGATCTTGAATCACCCCCGCGCCGCGCTTCGCGCGTCACCCCCTCCAGGGGGCAACGCGTGCGGCCCGGCGGAGCCGGTTCCGCCGCGTTCTGGATTGAAGTCCTCGCTCTCGATATGAACTTTCTTTTTCGTTGTGCGCTCTCGTCGCTGGCTTGTGTCTCCGGGATGGCGTTTGCGCAGCTGACGTCGCCGATTGGCACGCCTGCGGCGCCGGCTGCCGGGGCTGCAGCCGATCCCGCCGTGCCGCCGCATGTGCAGGGGCAGGGGGCGGGTGTGCACAGCCCGCTGTCGCCGTTTGCGCCGCTCAAGCCGCGCGAGGATGTGGTGCCCTGGTCGCTGCTGACCGACATCAAGACCGAGGTGAAGAACAAGCGCATCACGCCGGTCTACACGCCGGGTGTGCAGGCGCTGAACCAGAAGACGCAGAAGGTGCAGGGCTTCATGCTGCCGCTGGGACCGGGCGAGCAGCAGCGCCACTTCCTGCTGGCCTCGGTGCCGCCGACCTGCTCGTTCTGCACGCCTGGTGGGCCGGAAAGCATGATCGAGGTCCGCACCAAGGCGCCGGTCAAATACAGCCTCAACGCGGTGGTGGTCGAGGGCACGTTCCACGTGTTGCAGAACGACCCCTACGGCCTGTACTACCGCATGACCGAGGCGGTCGGCGTGAAATGACGGGCGGGGTACGATCGCCCGGGTGAACCTCGCCAGCCACCCCGTCGTCGCCTCCCTCACCCCCGTCTTCCTGCTGATCGCCCTGGGCTACTTCGCCGGGCGGCGCGACTGGATCCGCGAGTCCGCGGTGAGGGACCTCTCCAACCTGGTCTTCCTGCTGCTGATTCCGGCGCTGCTGTTCCGCACCATGAGCGGCGTGCACGTGGAGACGCTGGACCTGCGGCCACTCGCCGCGTATTTCCCGGCCGCGCTGCTGCTGCTCATCGTGTCCATCGCCTGGCGGGGCTTCAACCGCTCCAGCGTCGTCATGGCCCTGGGTGGGGTGTTCTCCAACATGGTGATGATCGGCATCACCCTGGTCGAGCTGGCCTATGGCAAGGCGGCGCTGGTGACGCTGCTGACCCTGGTGTCGGTGCATGCGCTGATCCTGCTCACCGTGGGCTCGGTGGTGCTGGAGCTGGTGGTCGCCCGCGAGGCGCGCGAAGGCGGCGAGCGCGCGCCGCATGTGCTGGAGACCGCCTGGTCGGCCTTCAAGGGGGCGCTGATCCACCCGATCCCGCTGCCCATCATCAGCGGCCTGCTGTTCGCGCAGTCCGGCTGGAGCCTGCCGGCCGTGGTCGACAAGCCGCTGCAGCTGCTGGGCAGCGCCTTCGGTCCGCTGGCGCTGGTGCTGGTGGGCGTCACGCTGGCGCGCACCCCGCTGGGCGGACACCTTAAGCCCGCACTGTGGATCACGGCGTCCAAGAACCTGCTGCTGCCGCTGCTGGTCGGCGTGTCGGCCTGGGCCTGGGGCATCACCGGCCTGCCGCTCACGGTGATGGTGGTGGCCGCCGCACTGCCCATGGGCGCCAACGTGTTCCTGTTCGCGCAGCGCTACGAGGTCGCCCAGGGTCTCACGACCGCCGCCATGGGCCTGTCGACGGTGCTGGCGCTGTTCACGCTCAGTGCCGTGATGCTCCTGATGACATACGTGAACTGATCCGGTCGGAGCGGGGGAATTGGCCCAGAACACCGCAGAACCGGCTTCGCCGGGCCGCAGGTGTTGCCCCTTGAGGGGTGACGCGCGCAGCGCGGCGCGGGGTGGGCCAGCCTACTGGCTGATCTTGCGGGCCTCTTCGACCTGGTATTCGAAGTAGCGCTGGATGCCGAAGGCCAGGCTGCCCATGAAGGCGATGGTGCCCACCAGCAGGCTCAGGACGAGCGCGCCGATGGTCAGCCAGTTGGTGGCGCCCGCGCTGTCTTCGGGCTGCGCCTGCGGGTTGAACCAGCCGTTCCAGCGCGGCCGGTCGCTCAGCGCGTAGACGATGCCGGCCAGGCAACTGGTGGCGATGCTCATGCCCAGAAACGGGATCAGCAGCCACGACAGCACGTCGTCCTGCCCGAAGGCGCGGACCCGTTCGACACCCCACCAGCCCAGCGCCGACGCGATGGGGTGCAGCCAGCCGATCCAGTCGCCCAGGCCGCGCAGGTAGAAGCGGTGCAGACCCAGGTGGCCGCCCAGCACGGCCAGCCAGACGGTCAGGGTTTTGTTTTTCGGACCGCTCATGCCTCGCCCTCGGGCGGTGTGCGGTCGCCTTCGCCGATGGCGCGCTGCATCATCACGATGTCCAGCCAGCGCCCGAACTTCCAGCCGCACGCCGGGACCACACCGACCTGCTCGAAGCCCAGGGCCTTGTGCACGCCGATGGAGCCTGCGTTGGCCGAATCACCGATCACCGCCATCACCTTGCGGATGCCGCTGCGCTCCAGCGTGGCCAGCAGTTCGGCCAGCAGCGCGCGGCCCAGGCCCTTGCCGGCGGCTTCGGGGGCGAGATAGATCGAATCCTCCACCGAAAAGCGGTAGGCCGGCCGCGGCTTGAACCAGTTGCCGTAGGCATAGCCCAGCACCTCGCCAGCCTCTTCGGCCACCAGCCAGGGCAGCCCCTTGGACAGAACGTCGGCCCGGCGGGCGGTCATCTCTTCCAGGGTGGGGGGCGTGGTCTCAAAGGTGCCTGTGCCGTGCAGCACGTGGTGTGCGTAGATGCGGGTGATGGCGGGCAGGTCGTGCTCGGTGCTGGGGCGGATCAGGGGCATGGAAGGGGCAGGAAATAAGGGCTTGGGTTCTTGAGCCGGCTGGTTATAATGGCAGGCTTTGCAGCGTTTCGCTGGCCGGGTGGTCAGTCGTGTGTCTCAAGCGCTGCGAGAAAACACTGTCACGCGTTGTGCCGGTGTTCACCACCACCCGAAGGATAAATCATGGTCGTCATTCGACTCTCCCGCGGCGGCTCCAAGGCCCGTCCGTTCTACAACATCGTGGTCGCCGACAAGCGCAACCGCCGCGACGGCCGCTTCATCGAGCGCATCGGCTTCTACAACCCTCTGGCCAGGGGTGGCGAAGAGCCCCTGCGCATCGCCCAGGACCGTCTGACCTACTGGACCGGCGTCGGCGCCGAGCCGTCGGACACCGTGGCCCGTCTGGTCAAGCAAGCCGCCGCCAAGGCCGCTGCCTGATCTCCCTGCGTTCGCAGTGATCCCCTCGAGCGGCCCGTTCGAAGCATCGCCCCTGCCGGCGGATGCGGTCGAACTGGGCCGTTTTCTTGACGCCTGGGGCGTCAAAGGCTGGGTCCACATCCAGCCGCACAGCGCCGACACCCGTGCGCTGTTCGAATCACCCGACTGGTTCCTGCTGCCGCCCGAAGCCCGTTTCGCGCGCGGCTTTTCGGCGTTTCCGGGCCCGGTGCGTGTGCACGTGGCCGAGATCAAGGTGCATTCCGATGGCATCGTCGCCCGCCTGGAGGGTGTGGTGGATCGCAGTGGTGCCGAAGCGCTCAAGGGGGCGCGCATCCATGTGCCGCGCAGCGCCTTTCCCGCCGCCGCCGACGGTGAGTACTACTGGGTCGATCTGATCGGTCTTGACGTGGTCAACCGCGAGGGCGTGCACCTGGGTGTGGTGCGCGACCTCATGCCCACCGGCCCGACCTCGGTGCTGGTGATGGAATACACCGAGACTGTGGACGGTGTCGAGAAGACGGCCGAGCGCATGGTGCCCTTTGTGGCGGCCTACATCGACGATGTGGACCTGAACGCCCGCCGCATCACCGCCGACTGGCAGACCGACTACTGACCGGAGCGCGCCATGCGCTTTGACGTCATCACGCTTTTCCCCGAACTCTTCGAGCCCTTCTTCCGCAGCGGCATCAACCGCCGGGCGTTTGAATCGAAGCAGGTCGACGTGCGCCTCTGGAACCCGCGTGACTTTGCAGAGGGCAACTACCGCCGTGTGGACGACCGGCCTTTCGGCGGCGGGCCCGGCATGGTCATGATGGCCGAGCCCCTGTGGCGCTGCTTGCAGGCCATCCGCGCCGACCGCGCCGAACCAGAGGGCGCCCGTGCGCCGGTGGTGCTGTTCTCGCCCATCGGCCAGCGGCTGGATCACGCCTTGGCGGTCGACTATTCGCAAAGCGCGGGCGCGGTGCTGGTCTGCGGGCGCTACGAAGGCGTCGATCAGCGCTTCATAGACGCCTGCGTGGACCGACAGATCAGCCTGGGCGATTTCGTGCTTTCGGGCGGCGAGATCGCCGCCATGGCCTTGCTGGACTCGGTGGCGCGCCTTATGCCGGGCGTGCTGGGCGACGAGGGCAGCCACCAGCAGGACAGCTTCAATCCGGCGCTGGACGGCCTGCTGGACAGTCCGCACCACACGCGACCCGAGGTGTGGGAAGGGCCACAAGGCCCCGTGGCGGCCCCTGAAGTGCTCATGGGCGGGCACCACGAGCGCATCGCGCGCTACCGCCGGGAGCAAAGTCTGGCGCTCACTGCACGCCAGCGGCCGGACCTGCTGGCGCAGGCGCGGGAGGCTGGGCGGCTCACGCCGGTCGACGAAGTTTTCCTGCGCTCCTTGAAAAAGCTATAATCCAAGGCTTTTCGATCCTCTGGCCGGCCGTTGTGACCGGTGACCACCACTGCGGAGGTCAGGGAATTGCAGCCTCTTGTGTAGCGCGGCCATGATCGGTAAACAGGAAACCATGAACCTCATCCAGACCCTTGAGCAGGAAGAAATTGCTCGCCTTGGCAAGACCATCCCCGCGTTTGCCCCTGGCGACACCGTGATCGTCAGCGTGAACGTGATCGAAGGTACCCGCAAGCGCGTGCAGGCCTACGAAGGCGTGGTGGTGGCCCGTCGCAACCGCGGTCTGAACTCCAGCTTCATCGTGCGCAAGATCTCCAACGGCGAAGGCGTCGAGCGCACTTTCCCTCTGTACAGCCCGCTGATCGCTTCGATCGAAGTCAAGCGCCGCGGTGACGTGCGCCGTGCCAAGCTGTACTACCTGCGCCAGCGCAGCGGCAAGTCGGCCCGCATCAAGGAAAAGCTGGGCGCGTAAAAGCGCACAGCTTCGGTCAGAAGCCGGGCGCCTGATGGCCCACCTCGAAAAGCCGCTCACCCGAGCGGCTTTTTTGTGCCTGTTCCATACTCGTCCCCATGTCTTCCTCTGCGCCAACGCGCTATCCACCCACCTTTGATCCACGCCAGGTGCCCGTGCTGCACGGTGCCGAGGGGCTGGCAGCAGCGCCGGCCGGACGCCTCACTCCAGAAGGGCTGCGGGAGCGTTTTGCGCGTCCCCCGGTCTGGACCCCGGAGCTGGTGCGCGAGCGCCGTTTCACCGACCGGGCGCCAGCGCCGGCGGCCGTGCTGATCCCGCTGGTGGTGCGTGAGCGCTTAGGGCTGTTGCTGACGCAGCGCACGGCCCACCTGTCCACCCACTCGGGGCAGATCGCGTTTCCGGGGGGCAAGGTCGATGCCGAGGACCGGGATGCCACTGCAGCGGCGTTGCGAGAGGCCCAGGAGGAAATCGGTCTCGAACCGGCGCATGTGGAGGTGCTGGGCCGCCTGCCGGAATACGTGACGGGCACGCAGTTCCACATCACACCGGTGGTGGCGCTGGTGCAGCCCGGTTTCACGCTTCTGCCCAACCCCGGTGAGGTGGACGACGTGTTCGAGGTGCCGCTGGACTTTCTCATGGATCCGGTCAACCACCGCCGCCATGGTTTCGAGTGGAACGGCGAGATGCGGGAGTGGTACTCGATGCCGTACCAGGAGGGCGCGACAGAGCGCTTCATCTGGGGCGCCACCGCCGGCATGCTGCGCAACCTGTATCGTTTCCTCACCGCCTGAGGCGCCAGGTCCCGCAGGGCGCTCGCTATCATCGGGCCATGATCTTTTTTGCCATCCTGCTGGCTTTCCTGATCGAACAGGCGCGCCCTCTGTCGATCAACAACCCTGTGTTTGCTGGTCTGCGGAGCTGGGCCCGGCTGGTGCGCCGAAACCTGGACACCGGCCAGGCCGTGCACGGATGGCTGGCCTGGGGCCTGGCCACCATGGTGCCGGCCCTGCTGGCAACCCTGGTGTACTGGGGGCTCTGGCAGTTCAGCAACGTGCTGTCGTTCGTCTGGCTGGTGCTGGTGCTCTACGTGACACTGGGCTTTCGCCAGTTCAGCCACCACTTCACCGACATCCGTCAGGCGCTGGAGGTGGGCGACGACCTGCTCGCCCGCGAGAAGCTGGCGCAGTGGCTGCATGTGGAAACCAGCAGCCTGCCCCGGGCCGAGGTGCTGCGGCAGGTGATCGAACAGTCGGTGCTGGCCGCGCACCGCCATGTTTTTGGTGTGCTGGCGGCGTTCGTCGTGTGTTGGCTGCTCGGACTGGGGCCAGCGGGGGCGGTGTTCTACCGGATGGCCGAGTACCTTTCGCGCAACTGGCGGGGGCGCCCCGATGGCACGCCCAGCCAGGCCACCCAGCAGGCGGCGGTCACCGGATGGCAGTGGGTGGACCATGTGCCCGCCCGTGCGACGGCGCTGGGTTTCGCGGTGGTGGGCAACTTCGAGGAGGCTGTGGCGAGCTGGCGGGGTGAGGCCGAACAGTTCGGTCCGGGCACCGATGGCGTGGTCCTGGCCGCCACGTCCGGCGCGATCAACGTGCGTCTGAACGCCAGCGAAGGAAAACCGGAAGAGGCCGAAGGAGTCGCGACCCGGCCCGAGCCCCAGCTTGCCCATCTGGCCAGCGCAGTGGGCTTGGTGTGGCGCAGCGTGGTGCTCTGGATGCTCCTGCTGGCCCTGTTGACGCTGGCCCGTCTGCTCGGCTGAGCTCAGTAGCTCCGTTTGGCAGAGAGCTCGGCAAACAGGTCCTCGTAGATGCGGTAGCGGTTGGGGGCAATGGTGTCGTCTCCGGTGCCCTCGCCCTGCACTTTGGCCCGCACGCCGCAGCCGGGTTCGTGCAGGTGGGTGCAGTTGTAGAACCTGCACGCGCCGAGCGCGGCGCGCAGATCGGGCATGAGGCTGGCCAACCGGGTCGCCTCGATGTGGTTCAGGCCGAATTCCTGGAAGCCGGGTGAATCGATCAGTGCGGTGGTGCGCGCCGTGTCGACCCAGTACCAGGTGGTGCTGGTGGTCGTGTGTTTGCCCGAGTTCAGGGCGCGCGAGATCTCACCGGTCTGTGCCTGGGCCTGAGGCACCAGGCGGTTGACTAGGGTGCTCTTGCCGACACCGGATGGGCCGAGTACCAGGGTCGTCTTGCCCTCCAGCCGCTGCACCAGCGCGTCCAGGCCAGACGAGGCATCGTCTTCACCCTTGAGCCGCAGCGGCAGCACAGTCAAACCCATGGCCCGGTACGGTGCCAGCCGGTCCCAGGCGCGCTCGAACAGGGTGCCGAGATCGGCCTTGTTGAGCACGATCAGAGGTGCGATGCCCTCGGCTTCGGCGGCGACCAGTGCGCGCGCCAGCTGATGTTCGGAGAACTCCGGCTCGGCCGCCAGCAGCACCAGCACCTGGTCGAGGTTGGCGGCGAACGACTTGGTGCGCAGCTCGTCCTGGCGGTAGAAGAGGTTGATCCGTGGCTCGACCCGCTCGATGCTGCCTTCGTCCCCGGTGGGCATCCAGCGCACCCGGTCGCCCACCACGGCCTGGCTCTTTTTACCTCGGGGATGGCAGATGCGGCGTTGCCCGTCCGGGCTCTCGACCAGGCAGTGCCGTCCGTGGGCGGCAACCACCAGTCCGATGTCGATGGAGCCCTCGGACTCCGGCGCCCGGCCCGCGGCATCCGCACGCGAGCGGGAGCGGGGCGAGTGGTTCATGCGGCCGCACCCTGCAGGCGCGCGATGCGCTCGCTGGCGGGCGGGTGCGAGTAGTAGAAGCGGGCGAACACCGGGTCGGGGGTGAGGGTGCTGGCGTTGTCCTTGTAGAGCTTGAGCAGCGCGCTGGCCAGGTCGTGGCCGTCGGTGTGGGCACAGGCGTAGGCGTCGGCCTCGAATTCGTGGCGGCGCGAGAGCTGCGCCAGCAGCGGCGAGAGGAAGTAGGTGAACAGCGGCACCACCATCAGGAACAGCAGCAGCGCCAGCGCGTCGTTGGGGGCTGCCAGCGACGGCACCACGCCCAGACCGGTGTAGAACCAGGCTTGGCGTGACACCCACCCCAGCACCGCAAAGCCCACCAGGCTGAGCGCGAACATCAGCACGGTGCGCTGCAGGATGTGGCGCCGCTTGTAATGGCCCAGCTCATGCGCCAGCACCGCGTCGATCTCCGGCGGCGCGAGTTGCTTGAGCAGGGTGTCGAAGAAGACCACGCGTTTCGCGGCGCCGAAACCGGTGAAGTAGGCGTTGGCGTGGGCACTGCGCTTGCTGCCGTCCATCACGAACAGGCCCTTGGCCGCGAAGCCGCAGCGTTTCATCAGGTCGTTCACGCGCGCCTTGAGCGTATCGTCCTGCAGCGGTTCGAACTTGTTGAACAGAGGGGCAATCAGCGTGGGGTAGAGCACCAGCAGCAGCAGGTTGAACACCATCCAGGCCCCCCAGGCCCAGAGCCACCAGGTGGGGCCGGCGGCGCCCATGAGCCACAGCACCAGCGCCGCAATGGGCAGTCCGATCAGCCCGCCGACCACGGCACCCTTGAGCAGATCGCCGAGCCACAGACCCAGACTCATCTTGTTGAATCCGAAACGCTCTTCCAGCCGGAACGTGGACCACCAGCCAAGGGGCAGGGTCAGCACCGCGCCGATGAGCGTGAACGCGCCCAGCAAGGCGAGCTGCTGCCACATGCCGGGCGCCATCCACTGCAGCAGCAGCTGGTTGAGCGCATGCAGTCCACCCAGCAAGGTCCAGCCCAGCAGCAGGGCGGCTTCAACGGCTGATTCGAGCATGCCAAAGCGGGCCTTGGCGACGGTGTAGTCGGCGGCCTTGCGGTGGGCATCCAGTCCGATGGTGGCCGCGAACGGATCGGGGACCCGGTCGCGGTGGCGGACCACGTGGCGGATCTGCCGGCTGGCGAGCACCGTGCGGACGATCAGTCCGCTCACGAGCAAGGCACAGAAAAGGTAGGTGAAGGCGAGGGCGCTGCTGTCCATGCCCGAGAGTCTATCGAAGCGGCGCCATGGTTGCCGCGCAGGGACATGGCGTTCTTGGTTGAAAATCGGCGCATGAGCCAAGACCATATCAACCCGGCTGCCATGGCCGCCGACACCCCTGTGCCTACCCTGAGCAAGAGCGACCAGAACCTGGTCTGGCTCGATTGCGAGATGAGTGGGCTTGACCCTGAAAAGGAACGCCTGCTGGAGATCGCTGTGGTGGTCACGGGCCCCAACCTGGAGCCCCGGGTGGAAGGCCCGGTGTTTGCCATCCACCAGAGCGACGCGGTCCTCAATGGCATGGACGCCTGGAACAAGGGCACCCACGGCAAGAGCGGCCTGATCGACAAGGTCAAGGCCAGCACCGTCGACGAGGAGCAGGCCCAGGCCGAGCTCCTGGCCTTCATCGGCCAGTACGTGCCGAAAAATGGTTCTCCCATGTGCGGCAACAGCATCGGACAGGACCGGCGTTTTCTGGTGAAGTACATGCCCAAGCTGGAGGCGTACTTCCACTACCGCAACCTGGACGTGAGCACCATCAAGGAACTGGCCAAGCGCTGGAAGCCTGCGGTCTACGACAGCTTCAAGAAACACCAGAGGCACACGGCGCTGGCCGATGTGCACGAGTCCATCGACGAACTGGCCCACTACCGCGAGCACTTCCTCCGGGTGGACTGATCAGCGGCAGAAAACAAAAAAAGGGCCTCCGGCCCTTTTTTTGTTTTCTGCCGGAGGACTCCGAGCAGGCTCAGAACACCGTGAGGCTGAACCAGTAGGCCACCGCAGCCACGAAGGCCGACGCCGGGATGGTCAGCACCCAGGCCCAGACGATGTTGCCCGCCACCCCCCAGCGCACTGCGCTGGCGCGCTGCACCGAACCCACGCCAACGATCGCGCCGGTGATGGTGTGGGTGGTCGACACGGGGATGCCCAGCGCCGTGGCCAGGAAAAGCGTCATTGCGCCCCCGGTTTCGGCACAGAAGCCGCCCACCGGCTTGAGCTTGGTGATCTTCTGGCCCATGGTGCGCACAATGCGCCAGCCACCGAACATGGTGCCCAGGCCGATGGCCGCGTAGCACGACACGATGGTCCAGGTCGGCGGCGACTTGTCGGCCGATGATGCGTAGCCGGTGGCTATAAGAAGCATCCAGATGATGCCGATCGTCTTCTGCGCATCGTTGCCGCCATGGCCGAGGCTGTAGGCGCCGGCCGAAACCAGCTGCAACCGCCGGAACCAGCCATCGACCTTGAGCGGCCGCGTGCGGCGGAATACCCAGGCCACCAGGACCATCATCAGCGAGCCCAGAATGAAACCCAGCAGGGGCGAGACGAAGATGAACGCCACGGTGCGCAGCACGCCGGTGGCGATCAGCGCACCAGCGCCGGCCTTGGCAATCACGGCGCCAACGATGCCGCCGATGAGCGCGTGAGAGGAGCTGCTGGGGATGCCGTAGTACCAGGTGATCAGGTTCCAGGTGATCGCCCCGCTGAGGGCGCCGAACACCACGTGCGTGTCGATCACCGAGGGGTCGGCGATGCCCTTGCCCACGGTGGCTGCCACGCTGAGCTTGAAGATGAAGATGGCAACGAAGTTGAAAAAGGCGGCGAACACCACCGCTTGCCCGGGTTTGAGCACGCCGGTGGAAACGATGGTCGCGATCGAGTTGGCGGCGTCATGAAACCCGTTCATGAAGTCGAAGATCAGCGCCAGCGCCACCAGCATGACCACGACCCAGAGGGCCGCCTGAACGGTCGTCATGGCAGGACCCTTCCGATCAGGAGTTTTCGAGGACGATGCCCTCGATGAGGTTGGCGACGTCCTCGCACTTGTCGGTGATGGTTTCCAGCAACTCGTAGATCGCCTTGAGCTTGATCACCTCGCGCACTTCCGGCTCCTCTCGGAACAGCTTGCTCATGGCCGAGCGCATGACGCGGTCGGCGTCCGATTCGAGGCGGTCGATCTCTTCGCAGGTCTTGACGGCGGCTTCGGCTGTCTTGGGCTCGTTGACGTCCTTGAGCAGGCTGATGGCGTGCTTGAGCCGTTCGCAGCACTTGACGCTCAGGTCGGTCAGCCGCGAGATCTCGTCGGTCATGTGCCGCACGTCGTACAGCGCCATGGTTTCTGCCGAGTCCTGGATCAGGTCGGCCACGTCGTCCATGGTGTTGATCAGCGAGTGAATCTGCTCGCGGTCGATCGGCGTGATGAAGGTGGTGTGCAGCAGGCGGTTGACCTCGTGGGTGATGCGGTCGGCCGCGCGTTCGGCGTGGTCCACCTCCTGGTTGTATTTGTCCCTCAGGAGCGGGTCGCTGTAGTGGGCCACCAGCTGCGAAAACGCATGCGCGGCCTTGACGATCTGTTCGGCGTGCTGGTTGAACAGCTCAAAAAAATTGCCCTCTTTGGGCAACAGCTTGCCAAAAAACATGGCGTCTCCGGTGGTGGAATGTGAAAGAGATGTGACGCACAGGCGTCGAATCGGAAGATTTTAGCCGCCGGCACTTTTGCCAAAGGACACGCGTGGGGCCCGCGCAGCACCGGCGCGTCCCAATAACTTGGGGAAAACCCCGATTCGTGCCATAATCGCAGGCTGCCCTTCCACGAGAAGGGCGGATTTGTGCATCTGCCTCACACAAGAGGCCTCCCGAATGCCCGCCGGCATCGTCAAACGACGCCAAGGCCGGACACGGACGAGGCCACTCGCTGAGCTCGCCGGAGACCCTCCGGCCTGTCCCGCGCGGTACCGTTTGTGGTTGATGTTTTGTAACCACGAACGGATCAGACACCTGCGGGTTCCGGCCAATGGCCGGCATTTCCGATGGCCTGTTCTGTTCAATGACGCCCCTTGTGGCGCCAGGACGAACATGAGCGACGCTTTTGAAGATCGCGGCGAATTCACGCCCGAAATTTCCTCCAACGAACTGCTGGCCGATGCGCCCGTGGCCACGGAACCCAATGCTTTCGAGCTGCTGGGGCTGGCTCCGGAACTGGTGCGCGCGGTGGCCGATCTGGGCTACACCCAGCCCACCCAGGTGCAGTCGATGGTCATTCCCAAGGCCATCCGTCAGGAGCACCAGGCCGACGAACGTTATGCCGACCTGATGGTTTCCAGCCAGACGGGCAGTGGCAAGACCGCGGCCTTCCTGCTGCCGGTACTGCACACCCTGCTCCAGCAGCAGGATGCGCGGGCCGAGGCCGAGCGCCTGGCGTTCGAGAAGGAAACCGCCGAGGCGCTGGCCGCCGGCAAGCCCGCCCCCAAGCGCGCCAAACGCAAGGATCCGACCAACCCCCGCAACTTCAAGGCCGCCACGCCCGGCGCGCTCGTGTTGTGCCCGACCCGCGAGCTCGCGCAGCAGGTGGCTCACGATGCCATCGACCTGGTGCGCCACTGCCGTGGCCTGCGCATCGCCAACGTGGTCGGCGGCATGCCGTACCAGTTGCAGATCGCACGGCTGCAGAACGCCGACCTCGTGGTCGCCACGCCGGGCCGCCTGCTGGACCTGCAGCGCTCGCAGCAGCTCAAGCTGGACCAGGTGCAGTTCCTGGTGGTCGACGAGGCCGACCGCATGCTCGACCTGGGCTTTTCGGACGACCTGGCCGAAGTCAACCAGCTCACCAGCCAGCGCGACCAGACCATGATGTTCTCGGCCACCTTCGCGCCGCGCATCCAGCAGCTGGCGCTGCGCGTGATGCACGATGGCGGCAAGCATGTGCAGAAGGTGCAGATCGACAGCCCGCAGGAAAAGCACGCCAACATCAAGCAGGTTCTGTTCTGGGCCGACAACGCCGAGCACAAGCGCAAGCTGCTGGACCACTGGCTGCGCGACGCATCGATCAACCAGGCGGTAGTGTTCTGCAGCACCCAGGTGGAGTGCGATGGCCTGGCCACCGACCTCCAGCAGACTGGCTTCCATGCCGTGGCCCTGCACGGAGCGCTGAGCCAGGGGTTGCGCAACCGGCGCCTGATGGCGCTGCGCAGCGGACAGGTCCAGATCCTGGTGGCCACCGACGTCGCCGCCCGCGGCATCGACGTGCCGACCATCACGCACGTCTTCAACTTCGGCCTGCCCATGAAGGCAGAGGACTACACCCACCGCATCGGCCGAACCGGCCGTGCCGGCCGCGATGGTTTGGCCGTGACGTTCGCCGAGTTCCGCGACCGCCGCAAGATCGGCGACATCGAGGCCTACACCCGCCAGCGCATCGCTGTGGAGGTGGTGCCCGGTCTGGAGCCGCGCCAGCGCCCGCCGCAACCCGAGTTCAATGGCCGCGGTCGCCCAGGTGGTGGCCGTCCGGGCAACGACCGTTTCCAGCGCCCCTCCGGTGACCGCTTTGGTGGTGACCGTTTCGGCGGCGACCGCCGTCCGGCACCGCGCGGCCCCCGTGTCGAAGGGCGCTTCGACGCCCCCCGCTTCGAAGGCCGCGACGCCGCGCCGCGCGGCGATGTGCGTTTCGACAGCCGTCCGGACCAGCGCCGCGATCACGCACCTGCGCGTGGCTTCGGCAAGCCCCAGGGTGGGGCGGGCAACTGGGGGCGCGGTGACGCCGGCGCGTCCCGCCCGGCCGGCCCGCGCCGCCAACCGCGCTGAGCGCGGTCAGCGCGTTTTGTTGAACATCAGCGGCGCCAGCCGCTCGATGTAGAACGCAGCGGCACCTGTGGACAGGTGCCCGTAGTCGTAGGAGAGTGGCTGCGTGGCGTCTTCGGACAGCCGGGTCAGGCAGCCCTGGGCGTTGCAGAAGACGTCCATCCCCGAGATGAACTCGATACCCATTCTTTGGGCACGCTCGCGCATGATCTCGGTCGCCCTGCGCACCTCCGGGTCCAGAAACACGTCATCCAGCCGCAACGGCGGGAGGGCCTGCACAGGCCCTTTTTTCCATTCCTC
Organism: Hydrogenophaga pseudoflava NBRC 102511; assembly: GCF_001592285.1. Lineage (GTDB taxonomy): Bacteria > Pseudomonadota > Gammaproteobacteria > Burkholderiales > Burkholderiaceae_C > Hydrogenophaga > Hydrogenophaga pseudoflava. Next base: position 154,093 of record NZ_BCWQ01000012.1, read on the forward strand.
CAGCAGGATCTGCGGCAGGTGCTTCCTCCAGTAGGGGACGGCGCCCAGCAAGATGATGCGGGGCACGCCCGCCTGTTGAATCTGCTCCACCGTGGCTTCGAGGTTGCGCAGGTCATAGCGCTTGTTGTGCCACCACGAGTAGAGGATCACGATGTCGGGCTTGGTGTCCCGGATCGCCTGGATGTTGGCATCGTTGATGCTTCTGCACAGCGGCCGGGGCTCGATGCCCAGCACCGATGGACAGATGGCGGCGGTGCGTTCAGCCAGACCGAATTCGAAGCGACCTGAATCTTTCAGTGCCTTGAAGCCCGGGTACAGCGAGCCCGCATGCGAATCCCCCCAGAGGAAGACCAGCGGCCGCTTCTGTTCGATGCAGAAAGGCTTGTAGTGAGACGGAGGCAGGCGGTAGTCCAGCATGCAGTCCTTGTCCCGCCATCCATCGACCACGGCCGACCGGCCGCCTGTGGACATGAGGTGGCGCACCAGCTCGGGAATGCGCTGCTCGAATCCGTTGTTGCGGTGGATGGCGAAGCCGGCGACCGCAACCAGGCACAGGCCCACGCAGAGGGCGGTGATGACCACCGTCCCATTCATGCGCCCGATGCGGATCGGCTTCTCGATGAAACGGTGGGTCGTCCACGCCAACACGAAGGCCAGTGCCATCCAGGACAGCGGCTGCTCCCAGCCAGGATCGCCCGTGGACTTGAGGTGTGCAAAGGACTGCAGCGGCCAGTGCCACAGGTACAGCGGGTAGCTGATGAGGCCGATCTCCACCAAGGGCTTGCTCGACAGCACGACCCGGTTGAGCCAGGCCGAGGCGCCCGCTGCGATCAGCAGCGCCGTTCCCAGGGTGGGCAGCAATGCCCACCAGCCAGCAACGGATGTTGTCTCTGGCGCGATGTTCATCAGCGCCAGTGTCAGCGGTGCCGCGCCGATCCAGGCGAGTGCATTCGTGCGCCCTCCAGGCATTTTTTTCCGCCATGTGGCCAGCAGAGCCCCGATCAGCAGCGCGAGGAGCAGGGCCGATGATGGGGAGGACGCTGTGGCGGTCTGGTCGTGCGCCAGATGCAGAAGGACGGACAGCAGCAGCGCAGCAACGGTCCAGCGCATCGCGTTCATGTGCCAGCGGTGCAGCGCCCACATTGCAAGAGGCCACAGCAGGCAGAACGGCACCCACACGGTCAGTGGCCAGAGATGCAGCAGCGGCTTGCTGGCAGACCCTGCAGCAAATGGGCCAGCTTCTGCCGTCAGGTTGGTAACGAACGTGCTGCCTGCCACGACCTGCTGGCCCAGTTGGCGGTAGTCGGTCGGCGCCAACAGGAACCAGCCAGCGACCAGCACCGCGGCCAGCACCAGAAGCAGCGCTGGGACGAGGTGTCTGATGCGCCGTGCGCAGAAATCGCCAAGGCTGAACCTCGGGCTCTGCAGCTCTGACAGGACGCTTGAGCAGATCAGATAGCCGGAAACGACAAAAAAGACGCCGAGGCCTGCAAAACCCCCAGCGAGGACGTCGGGAAAGGCCTGGTGGAGCACCACGGACACCACTGCAACCGCCTTCAGGCCATCAAGGTCGGGGCGGAGCGGGGCGATACGGGCTTCGGCAGACATGGGCTGGCGGCTGCACCGGTAGCGCCGGGGGACGGCACTGGCCGAGGTGATCTGCATCCAGGCCTTAAGAGACCCGGATGCCCGGCGATCACGCGTACAGCTGGCGGGCGATGGTGTGCGCCAGGGAGTCGGGCAACTCGACATCGTCGAACATCAGCGTCTGCCCGGCACTCACCGCGCGGGTCAGCACCGCGTCCTGGATCATGCCGATGGGGACGTGGCCCTTGACGTCGGCGATGCGGGCGGCCTCGCCACGCACCTGAAACCCGCCGATAGCGCGGTCGATGCGCGTGCCCGCGGGCATGTCGTGTTTGGCGATGCCCACGATGGAGACCGTCGGGCTGCTGGAGTTGTTCAGCAGCACGCCACCGCCGTGGAGCACCCGTCGCACGGTCTTGATGATTTCGTACTGGCAGAGGTGGAACGGACGCACCAGCACGTAGTAGGGACCGTCGCCCAGTTTGAGGTAGTTCAGCGCCTTCCACTCGGACTTGTCGTGCGTGCCGACCACGAAGACACCCGCGTTGCCCGGTGCAAGCACGTAGTCCGAAATGGCTTGTCCCCGCTCGGCCGCACCGCGTGCCAGTTCGATAGCCGCCTTGGTGACGTCGGTGGCCTTGGGGCCTTCCATGCCCTGGCGCGTGATCGTGCCGCCGAAGCCGTTGGCCACCAGGGCCTGTTCGATCTGGATCTTGGTGCCGTCGGTGAAAGAGGTGGTCTGCTCGACGCTGATGCCCTGCTTGCCGGCCCAGTACGCCATTTCTTCGGGCGTCGGGTGGTGGTTCAGGAAGCCCTTCATGTTGCCGTACACGAGGGGCTTGAAGCCCATCATCACCGCCTCTTCGCGCAGGGCGGCGATCGAGCCGGGCTGGTCGCCTTCCGCCTCGGTGAGCAGACCCTTGTCGGCGAAGTAGGAGCCGGTGGTGACGTGGAACTCGGAGTTCATCGTGACGACCGGCTTGCCGGCCTTCAACGCGATGTCGATGATGCGTGTGGCGTGCAGCACGTCACCGCTGCATTCGACAATCAGGTCGGACTTGTCCAGGAGTTCCTGCTCCGAGTGCGTGAAGCGGTTGGTGCAGGGAAATCCTTCGACGCTGGCAGCAGGGCGCCGGGTGAGCACGGCGCTCAGGGTCAAGTCGGTGGCGTGGTTGTGCAGCAGCCTGGCAAAGCCGCTGGCAATGAAGCCGGTTCCAACCAGGCCGATGCGTTTTTGGGGGCTGTTCATGGTGTGTGTGATGACAATGGTTTGTGAGGCCGCTCAGACGCTGTAGCGCAGGCGGCTGTCGGATTCCTGCCCCGGCTCTTGCGGCGCGTAGCCGGACACCAGCTCGGTAAGGAGTTCCTTGGTGCCTTCGACGTTCCGCTGTTCGAGCAAGGACTCCAGCTGCTGCAGTTTCTCCAGCAGGACAGGCCAGGCGACGAATTCTTCGTGGGCCTTCATGATGCGGGGATGGGAGGTCGGGCGCGGGTTGTTTCCGATCAGGAGTTCCTCGAACAGCTTCTCGCCCGGGCGCAGACCCGTGATCTCGATCTCGATGTCGCCTTCGGGGTTGTTCTCGTCGCGCACGCAGAGGCCCGAGAGCTCGATCATCCGGGTGGCGAGGTCCATGATCTTGACGGGATCGCCCATGTCCAGCACGAACACGTCGCCGCCCTTGGCCATGGCACCTGCCTGGATCACCAGCTGGGCGGCCTCGGGAATGGTCATGAAATAGCGCGTGATGTCCGGGTGGGTGAGTGTGATGGGGCCACCATCGCGGATCTGGCGCCGGAACTTGGGAACCACCGAGCCGGAGGAGCCCAGCACGTTGCCGAAGCGGACCATCGAGAAACGCGTTTTCGGAGCTGTGGCGGCCAGCGCCTGCAGCGCCATTTCCGCCAGGCGCTTGGATGCGCCCATGATGTTGGTCGGGCGCACCGCCTTGTCGGTGCTGATGAGCACGAAGTCGCTCACGCCGTGCTCCGCCGCCGCCCTAGCGGCCGTGAGGGTGCCCAGCGTGTTGTTGCGGATGCCCTCGATCGGGTTGTGCTCCACCAGGGGCACGTGCTTGTAGGCAGCCGCGTGGTAAACAGTGTCGGGTTTCCAGTCGGCGAAGATCTCGTTGAGCCGCTGCGCGTCCCGCACCGAGGCCAGTACCGGCACCAGCAGGGTGGCGTTGTCTTCGATCTTCTCCTGCAGTTCCTGCTGGATTTCGTACAGTGCGAATTCGCTCTGTTCGATCAGCACCAGCGTGCTCGGATTGACCGAGAGGATCTGACGGCACAGCTCACTGCCGATGGAGCCGCCGGCCCCGGTCACCAGCACCACCTTGTCAGTGATGTTGCGTCCCAGCAGGATGTGGTTGGGCGCGACCGGTTCGCGACCGAGCAGATCGTCGATGTCCAGTTCGCGCAGATCGGACGTGCTGACCATGCCCTGCGCCAGTTCGCTGACCGCAGGCAGGGTGCGCACCTGAACGTGGGCCCGCAACATCTGCGCGATCATTTCGTTGCGCCGGTGGCGGCTGACCGAGGGGATGGCGAGCAGGACAGTGCTGACTTGCAGCGAGGTCACCAGGCCCGGCAGGTCGGCGGGGCTGTAGATCGACAGACCGTTGAGCACATGACCATGCAGCCGGTCGTCGTCGTCCAGAAACCCCACCACCCGCATCTCGTGGCTGTTGGTCATGGCCGCCGCCAGCTGGCGCCCGGCGTTGCCGGCGCCGTAAATCAGCACCCTGGGCAGAGCCACCATCCGCAACTGATTGCGGTAGAGACCTCCGAGCCAGAAACGTGCAAGCATGCGCGACGCGCCGACGGTCAGCAGCAGCAGCATCGGTTGGATCAGACCCACCGTTCGGGGCACGCCGTCCACACCGTAGGCGGTGAACACCGTGGCAAACAGCAGACCGTATACCGCTGTCGCTTTCAGGATGGTCTGCAGTGCGGAGAGACCGGTGTAGCGGAAAATGGCCCGGTAGAAACCATTGACCACAAAGATGGGCAGCGCGAGCAGCAGCGACACGCCAACGGCCCACATGGGTTGCCAGTAGCTGTCGCCCGACAGCTTGACCCACTCGCCCAGGCGCAGGTAGTACGACAGCCAGACTGTGAGAATGCACAGTGCAGCGTCCACCGACAGCACCACCACCCGCTTGGCAGGGCGGGGCATGGCCAGAATGGGCTGTGCGAATCGGTTCAGCATCGTGTGGGCGTCGAATCGTGTGTCAGTGGGTCACCCCGTCGCGGCGCAGCACGCGCCACGCCGTGAGGAAAATGATCTTCAGGTCCAGTCCCAGCGACCTCTTCTGCAGGTACTCGGCATCCAGCCGGACTTTCTCGGGAATCGGCAACTCGTCCCGACCGTGGATCTGGGCCCAGCCCGTCAAGCCGGGGACCAGCCGGTGAACACCGGCCTCGGTGCGCAAGGCGATCAGATCGTCCTGGTTGAACAGGGCGGGGCGAGGCCCCACCAGACTCATGTCGCCTTTCAGGATGCTCCAGAGCTGTGGAAGCTCGTCCAGACTGGTTTTTCGCAGAAAGGAGCCCACTGGCGTCAGATACCGGTTGGGATCTGACATCAGGTGGGTGGCCACGGCGGGCGTGTCCAGTCGCATGCTGCGAAATTTGGGCATCTTGAAAATGCGGTTGTCCCGGCCGATGCGATCACTCCAGTAGAGGGCGGGACCGGGTGAGGTCCAACGAACCACCAAGGCGATCAACCCGATGGGCAGCAGCAGGATGGCGGCCGCGCACAGCGCAAAGAACAGGTCGAAGGCGCGTTTCATGCCATCACATCCTGTACCGCGAGACGCAGGCCCTGCTCCACCGTCAACCGGGGCGTCCAGCCTAAAACCTGTCTAGTATGCCCGATGTCGACCTGCAGCGATCCGATCAGTCGGTCGATTTGAGGGCCTCGACCCAGCAATTTTCCCGCCATGCGCAGCCAGGCAACAGGCACCGGCCACAGCCGTGCGGGCCGGCCCATCGCACGCGCGAGTGCGCGCACCAGGTCCGGCGTTGAAAGATCCTGACCGTCCGATGCCAGGAAGGTGTGTCCTGCGGCGGCCGGCTGTTCCACACAGCGGAGCAGCAGATCGGTCAGGTTGTCCAGCGCCAGGAGCGAGCGCCGGTTGTCTATCGCACCCAGCGGAAGCGGCGTGCCGCGGGCCACCGCGTTCATGAGTTTGAGGAAGTTGGCCTTCACCCCGGGGCCGTAGACCAGGGGTGGCCGGACCACCACCAGTTCAAGGCCGGTTCTTCCGGCCACCTCGTGAAGGGCCTGTTCGGCCTCCCATTTCGACTGGCCGTAGGCATCTTCGGGGGCTGGCGCCATGCCAGACATGAACGGGTGACCCGGCACAGTGCGCTCTCCATGCACCTTGAGTGAACTCAGGGCCACCAGCCGGCGAACGCCCGCAGCCGCCGCAGCGATGGCCAGGGACCGGCTGCCCTCCACATTGACCCGCCGGTAGGACTGCAACGGGTCAGGGTCGGTGTCCTGCACCATGTGTACCCGGGCGGCGCAATGGACCACGCAGTCGACCCCCTGCAGGCTCTGGCCCCAGTCGGTTCCTGGTCCCAGGTCTCCAACGGCCCAGGTGTTTTCTTCGCCGGACGCGGAGCGTGTGATGGCCCGGACAGAGAATCCGCAGGCCTTCAGGTGCTGGCAAAGGGCGCGCCCGACAAAACCGTGGGCGCCGGTGACGGCCACGATCACGGTCATTGCGGCCGGCGGTCCCGGTTCTCCAGCGTCAGCGAGCGGACCTCTTCCATCAGCTTGCGGTTGGCCGACAGCAGGTCGGCCACAAAAGCGATCAGGATGGTCTGGAAGCCGATGATCAGCAGCGAACTGGCCAAGATCAGGGACTGGATGTGGCCATCGTAGTCCATGGTCAGCCATTTGTAGAGGAACCGCAGGCCAATGATGAAGCCCAGCGTGAACAGGGCGATGCCTATGCTGGCGAAGAAGCGAAACGGACGGTAGATCACGAACACCCGGATGATCGTGACGATGCTGCGCTGGATGTAGGAGGCGATGCTCTTGACCAGGCGCGACGGGCGGAGATCGCCGTTGACGCGGATCGGCACCGAGGTGATGGCCATGTTTTTCTGGCCCGCCTGGATGATGGTTTCCAGGGTGTAGGTGTAGTCGGAGAACACCGTGAGCCTGCGTGCTGCGGACCGGCTCATGGCGCGGAAGCCGCTGGGGGCGTCCGGAATGCTGGTCTTGCTGGCCACCCGCACCACCCAGCTGCCCAGCTTCTGCAGCAGTTTCTTGATCGGGCTGAAGTGCTCGATGGCGGCGATGGGGCGGGCGCCGATCACGATGTCGGCCTTGCCTTCCAGGATCGGACGGGTGAGCGCCGGGATGTCGTCGGCGTTGTACTGGTTGTCGGCGTCGGTGTTGACGATCACGTCGGCGCCGTGCTCCAGGCAGGCCTGCAGGCCGTTCATGAAGCCGCGTGCGAGACCCTGGTTGCGGGTGTGCCGCACCACGTGGTCGACGCCGTGGGCCAGGGCCACCTCGACCGTGTTGTCGGTGCAGCCGTCGTCGATGATGAGCCACTCGACCTTGTCGAAGCCGGGCACTTCGCGCGGCAGGGCCGCCAGGGCGATGCCCAAGGTGGCAGCTTCGTTGTAGCAGGGGATCTGGATGATGAGTTTCAAGAGGAACTCCGTGGAGGTTGACGGCGTGTGTCGGTGTCGTGCCGGCAGGTCATTGCGGGCACAGGTCGTTCTTCAGTGGGCCCACGCTGCCGTCGCGGTACTCGGCCAGCAGCCGGACATCGCAGGGTTTCAGGGTGGTCGGCAAGTGTCGGGCGGTGAAGGCGAACCCGGTGTTCAGTGCTCGTTGCGTGCCCAGGGCGGCGGCGACATCGTCGCGTTTGATCAGCACCGGAACGGACGAAACAAACTCGTCTCCGGCCAGGATCCAGAGGCGCTGGGCCTGATCGCCCAGTTTGGTGTCATAGACCCAGCCTTTGGCCCGCAACTCCCCATTGGTCAGCGTGAGCGTTTCCACATTGCCTTCGGTGGTGAGGCGGCGGGGGAGACGGACCGACATTGCTTCGAGCCCGTCGCGGTCGGCGTATCCGATGTTGCGGGGCAGTTCCTGCAGGGCCTGGTGCTGTTTGAGCAGCACCTGCGGAGCAGCGGCCCAGAACACCACAAGAGCACTTGCTGCAAAGAGTGTGGTGACCGTCTGTTTGAACCAGCCGGGCTGGCAGAGCACGAAGAACGGTAACCACAACACCGGCAGCAGGTACATGTAGTAGCGCGGCTGCAGACCCGAGAGCACGCCATTGACGAGGTAGGCGCGGTAGCCGAACACCACGTGGACAACGACGGTGCCCAAGGTGGCCAGGGCCATGGCATCGAACAGCCGGACGGCCATGCGGTTGGAGGTCAGCAGGGGCGTGCTGAATCGAGCCACCAGCCAGCCCACGATGGGCAGGCAGACCATCGTGTAGAACACCGGCTGCCAGCGGTCTCCGATGGGGGTGATGCTCAGGTGCGACATGATGCCGTGCAGCCGCCGCCACATCGAACCGACATATTCCCTGACATACCCGGCCAGATCGAGCGGTTCGGCGGGTGGCGTGCTGCCATAGAGCCTGCCGGGCGATGGGAAAACACCTCCGTGCTGGAGCAGGGTGTAGACGTAGTAGCCGCCCACAACAACGGAGAAGACAGCCAAGTGGGGCCAGTAGCTGCGGACCAGCACCACCGGATGGATGCGCCGGAAATTGCGCATTCCCCAGGCGCCGAGGAGCAGGATCATGAAGACGATGCCTGTGGCCTTGGTGAGGAACACAATCAACAGGCCGACCAGCAGCACGACCGGCGCCAGGGCATCTGGCCCGTTGCGGGCGGGATTGGCCATGCGCGCCAGTCCGTAGAAGCCCATGGTCATGCCCAGGTACAGCAGGGTGTCGTTGGAGACACTGCCGGCGATGTACGAGAACATGGGGACGCTGGCGCAGGCAAACAGCAGCAGCGAGGTGGTGGCCTGCGTCAGGCGCAGCTCCCGGGCCATCAGCACCACGAAGGCCAGTCCCAGTCCCACGAAACCGACACCGATCAGCCGGAAGATCAGGTAGTCCGCTTTCGGGTTCAGGGAGAACAGCTTGCCGACCACGCCCAGCGCGCTGTAGTACAGCGGTGGATGGCCCAGGTAGTTGGTCTGGGTGAACCCCATGATCTTGCCGTCGCTGTAGTTCGGCAGTGCCTGCGGCGAGCGGATGCTGTCGTTGATGTAGGACAGGTGGGGCATCTCGTCCGGCGGATAGCTCAGCGGCGAATGGCTGGCCATGACCACACCTTGCAGGATCACGAACACGAGCATGAACAAAGCCAGCGGCATGCCCGCCCAGGTGTTCAGACCTTGGCGGAGGCTGCGGTGGATGCGTTGGAACATGCGCGGGTGCCCCTGAGGTCAGACCGGCTCGCCGTGGCGAACGCGGGGAGGCCAGGCGAGACCGAAGTCCTCGTGATCCAGCGAGAGATAAGGGCTGTAGGCCGGGTCGCGGGCCATCATGACGGGCCAGCGCTTCCACATGTAGTCCACTTCCTTCTGGAATCGGGCTTTCTTCTCCGGGGTGTCTTCGTAGCCCCGGGTGGCCGACTCGTGGTGGAAAAGCAGGGCGTGCGGCGTGAACAGGTTGCGCAGGCCCATTTCGGCGAACCGCAGGCAGAGGTCCACGTCGTTGCAGGCGACCTTGAGGTTGACCTCGTCGAACCCGCCGACCTGGTCGAAGTGCTGTTTCTGCACCGCCATGCAGGCGCCGGTGACGGCGCTGAAGTTGCTTGCCAGCGATGCACGGCCGACGTAGCCGTGCGCGTACAGGGAGAAACCCTTGTGGGCATGCCCGGCCCAGCCGCCGATGCCCAGCACGACACCGGCGTGCTGGATGGTGGTATTCGGATACAGCAGCTTGGCACCCACGGCGCCGATGCCCGGACGGCAGGCCTGGCTCACCAGTTCCTCCAGCCAGTCGTGCGAGATCACCTCAATGTCGTTGTTGAGGAAGCACAGCACGTCCCCGGTGGCCTGTGAGGCGCCCAGGTTGTTGATGGCCGAGTAGCTGAACGGAGAATCGTCGCGGATGACCCGGAAGTTGGGCGTTTGGGCCTGTTCGGCAAAGTACGCCAGCGCCTCGGGGTCGTCCGAGCCGTTGTCCATCAGCAGGATTTCGTAGTTCTTGTAGGTGGACTTTTCCCGGATGCTCTCCACGCAGGTCCTGACGAGGTCCACCGCGTTGCGGGTCGGGATGATGATGCTGACCTTGGGCGCCGGTTTGGGCAGCCGGTGGCGCGCGCGGTACCCGTGGCCGATGAACTGCGCCCGGGCGTTGATGCCCATCCGCTTGTAATGGTCGTTGAGCGCGCGTTCGCCGGCGAGCATGGCGTAGGGCTTGATGTTCAGGTCGGCCGTGGCGGTGCTGCCGGCATGGGCGCGCCAGTGGTAGAGGATGAACGGCACATGGACGATCTGCTCGGCCTTCACCTTCTCGATCACCCGCAGGACAAGGTCGTAGTCCTGAGCGCCTGCGTAGGCGTCCCGCAGGCCGCCCACCTCGCGCATGAGGTCGCCGCGGTAGAACGCCAGGTGGGTGACCAGGTTGTGCGAATAGAACAGGTCCGGGTTCCAGTCGGTCTTGAAGTAAGGGTCGTACCGCTTGCCGTTCTCGTCGAGCTTGTCTTCGTCCGAATACAGCATCCGCGCGTCGGGATGGCGGTCGATGGCCTTGACCATGTACAGCAGGGCGTGCGCTGGCAGCACATCGTCGTGGTCCAGAAAGGTGATCCAGTCGCCGGAGGCCAGGGCCAGTGCGCTGTTGGTGGCCGCCGAGATGTGCCCGTTGGTGTCGCGGAAGGTGACCTTGATGCGTGGGTCTTTGGCCACCCACTGTTCCAGGAAGGGGCGGACCTCGGGGTCGGTCGACGCATCGTCGGCGATGCACAGCTCCCAGCGCGGATACAGCTGCTCCCTGACGGATCTGATGGCCTGTCCCAGCCAGTCGAGGTTGGCGTTGTAGGTCGGCATGACGACCGACACGAGCGGGCTTTCGGTCATCGAGGCCGCCTCCTGCCTGAGTTGCTCCACCGTCGCGGAGTCCAGGGTGTCGTAGCGCCGCACCCACTCCTTGTAGTCGCGGACGTCCATTGTCTTGGGCGCGTGGTCCGCCACTTCTGCTGCCACCACAGTGGCATCGGCTGCGTGCGCGTGCAGTGCCTGCCTGAAAGCCAGGCCCATTCCTTTGCCCGCTGCCAGCGCTTCCTGGAACACTCGAACCGAGTACTTCACGTCCTGTGCCATGACACTCAGGCGCCTCAGAGGAGCGGTGACTCGCCAGCTGGTGGACTGGTAGAGGTTGTCGATGTGGTCTGCGTGCACCTTGGCTGCTTCTTCGTGCGCCAGCACGCGTTGGGTCAGCGTCATGACTTGGTGCTGTGCGGACACCAACTGCAGGTTGCGGTCGGTGTAATCCTGCAGCAGGTCCACCAGCTGCTGCTCGCGGTCCTTGAGTTCTTCGGCAAGCCTGGTGCACTCGTCTTCCAGCGACAGCAGTTTGGAAGACTCGGTCATGGTGGACGTGTCGTGTTCGGACATTGTGGTTTCTTCAGATCAGATGGGCTTGGCGCAGCTCGCGCAATCGAAGGCGGTAGGCCTCTGCCACCGCGCGCGAGGAGTAGTGCTGGCGGATATTGTCCTGTGCCTTCTGCACCAGGCGAGCTGCCTCCTGCCTGTGCTCGACCAGCCGCTGCATCTGCTCGGCGGCCTGGGTGACGTCCGGATCGCACCAGTACTGCCCTTGGTGAAAGATGTAGTCCTTGGAGGTGAGCGCCACCAGCGGCCCCTGAACCAGGTAGCTGGTCTCCGGGGTGCAGAAGTCGGCGTTGCCCGAGAACGCCGTGGTGACCGTGGGTATTCCCAGGAGCATCGATTCGGCAATGATGCGGCCGAAGCCTTCAGATCGGTGCAGGGACACGTAGGCGTTGCAGGACGACATAAGCTGCACGAGTTCGACACGCTGCATGGTCCGGTCAATCACGGACACTCGCGGGTCGCCACCGATTTCCTGCTCGATGGCCTGCCAAGCCTCCGAACCTCTGTCGAGTGTGATGGCCTTGATCACCAGTCCGACTCCCTGGTCGGTCCGGAAGGCTTTCTTGAATGCTTGCACCGCTGCCAGAGGGTTCTTCCTGGACAGCCACGAGTTCCCGTCGAACATGACCAGGAAAAGAAAGCGGTGGTTGGGCAGGCCAAACAACGAGCGGTTCGGCGCAGGGCTGTCGGGCAGTTCGACGGCCAGGGGCATCTTGCGGACTGGTTTGTCCGTCCTGTTTGCGAACGCTTGCCGGACGAAATCGCTGTACACCCACAGCTCGTCCACCGAGTCGATCACCCCCGCCAGGTGGTCTGGCCAGACCGGCAGTTCCCAGTGCCAGCCACCGATGTTGTAGGTGCCAGAGTCCAGCAGCGTGCGGCCGCCCTCCATCCCCAGCCGGATGGTCTCGGTGGGTGGCAGGCAGTACAGGGAGACCGGCCACTGAGGTCGCTCGACGATGTGGTCGTCAAGGGAAAAATCCGCCTTCTGCGGGCCAGGCATCGGGGCATCGATCACGGCGAACGGGATACCGGCGAGGCGGGCAGACTGGGCTGCCATGCGAACGTCCTCTGCGATACCGATCACACTGCGCGCATACCCGACGATGTTCATTCCCGGTTGCTCGTCCAGCGGGTCATGGAACAACGATTCCAGAGGGCCGTACTCGCGGACCCCGTGAGCAGCCCACCACGCCAGCAGGGCATCGCACCCCGTCGGCTGGCTGAGATCGAACGCCTGTCGAAGGTCGGCTCGCGACGAGAAGACACGGAAAGGCACGTAGGGCAGAGGCTTGGCGCAGCGGCCATTTTCGGGCGCGCAGGCATCGAACGAGGTGGCCACCTGATGGAGGTGTTGCTTCAGGCCAGTCAGCCACATCAAAGACCAGGAGGGGACGCCAAACTCCGCACAACCACTGCGCAGCCACCACGCCAGACCGTTGAACCAGTTGTCTTCAGTGAGGGGCGCGAAGCGGGATTTGTCCAGGTCGCTGCGTCCATCCACGATCAGGGACAGAAAGCGTGGCCAGGGCAGACGGCCCTGCACATGCCAGTCGAGTGCATTCAGGTCACTGGCCAGACTCCATCGGACGCGCAAGTGTTCGAGGTGTCCGAAGTGGAACCACCAACGAAGGAACCCGATGCGGCCCTCGTCGGAGTGGATGTCATGAGAAGCCTGCAGATCCGGGCGGTCGTTCCAGATCAGTTGCAGTGGAAGCGGCAGCGCCTCTTTGAACGCGGCTGTGTCAATGTCTGCATGGCGGCTGTATGCCTCGAATCCCGGCATCAGGTCGAGCTGGGTGGGCCAGTTTCCCTGAAGAGCGCTGGACAGCCCGGTGCCGCCGTCTGCAAGAAACCGGGAGACGTCGTATTCACCCAGGTGAGTCATGTCCCCTGTGGTCAGGCGCCATTCCAGCTCCGGGTATTCGCGGTGAAGCCTGCTTTCCCAAAAGGCATAGAGGGCTATGCGGTCTGTCAGGCGGGAGAGATCCAGATGCCGCAGGTCAGGGCGGATCGCCGCCATGGCCTGGAGTCCCGCAGGCACGCTCAAGTGCCGGTCAGTTTGGTCCGAGGGAGCCCGTGCTGACCACGCGGTATGAGAAGACACTGGGGGATCCTGTAAGGGGCGCATAGACATGACCACACCAACCAGCGGCCAACCCGCAATTATAGGTTGCGCACCTGTGCGAGCCTGTAAGCCGACTCCAGGCTTCAGAGTGGCGCAGGCCGCGCTTGGGTGGCGTGTGCCTGGATCATGGCGGACAGGCACTCGGTGAGTGGGTAGACCGGCAACGGGCCGATGCACCCGATCAGCTTGTCGGGAGCGCCGCACAGGCGGTGCACCTCGCTCGCGCGGACGAAGGCCGGGTTGACCCGGACTGCGATGTCATGACCGGTGAGGTGCTTGAGCGTGTCCAGCACCTGCTGCAGACTGAACACAGTGCCCGTGCACACGTTGTAGATCTGTCCCGACTCACCGTGGTCAAGCAACCGGAGGTAGGCTTCGCAGACCATGCGCACGTCGTTGAACTCCCTCTCTACGTGAAGGTTGCCCAGTTCAATGACCGGCGCGCGGCGCGCGAAATGATCAACCAGCTTGGGGACAAGGAATGACGTGGCTTGTCCGGGGCCGGTGTAGTTGAAGGGACGGGTGATGACGATGGGGAGGCGTTCGGCATACGCCTGCGCCATCTGCTCCATGGCCAGCTTGCTCGCGGCGTAGTGGTTCACAGGTGCGGTTGGCTGGTTTTCGGAGATGGGCGACTGGAGGCAGTTGCCGTAGACGTTGGCGCTGCTCGCAAGGAGCAGCTTCCGCGGGCGAGCCGAGGCCGGCAGTGCATCGAATGCCTTGAGCAGGTTCGTCGTGCCCACGGTATTGACCCCGTAAAAGGCCGATTCGTCGGCATGCCCAACAAAGCTGATGGCGGCCAGGTGCACAAGCGCATCACAGGGGCCGGTGCATTCGATGGCGCGCTTCACTGCAGAAGCGTCGGTCAGGTCGACGGGACAGTCGACGACCTCGTGTCCGTGCTGTTTCGCCAGTTGACCGAAATGCAGCCCCGTGAATCCGGACGCACCTGTCAGCAGAATGCGCATCAGAACGACATCCCGGTCCGGTTGCGGCGCAGATCCGCCTCCACCATCATCTGGCAGAGTTGCTCCAGTGTGGTTGTGGGAGCCCAGCCCAGCGTGGCCTTCGCATGCGCAGGATCGCCGATCAGCAGCTCCACTTCGGCTGGGCGGTAGAACCTGGGGTTGACGCGCATCACGGTCTTGCCGGTCGCGGCATCCACCGCCGTTTCACCCTCGCCCTGTCCGCGGAATTCCACGTCGATCCCGGCACCCTTGAAGGCCATGCGCACGAAGTCGCGCACGGTCTCCGTGCGGTTGGTGGCCAGAACGAAGGTGTCGGGCTGGTCGGCCTGCAACATGCGCCACATGCCCTCGACATACTCTTTGGCATAGCCCCAGTCGCGCTTGGCGTCCAGATTGCCCAGTTCCACGCAGTCAAGCTGTCCGAGCTTGATCTTGGCCACTGCATCGGTGATCTTGCGGGTGACGAATTCGCGGCCGCGAAGCGGGCTTTCGTGGTTGAACAGGATGCCGCTGCTGCCGAAGATGTCGTAGCTCTCGCGGTAGTTGATGGTCATCCAGTGCGCATAGAGCTTGGCCACACCGTAGGGGCTGCGCGGGTAGAACGGCGTGCTTTCGGTCTGCGGAATCGTCTGCACCTTGCCGAACATTTCGGAGGTGCTGGCCTGGTAGAAGCGGATCTTTCGGTTGATGAGGCGGATCGCTTCGAGCAGGTTGACGGCTCCGAGGCCGGTGATCTGGGCCGTTGTGGTGGGCTGGTCGAAGCTCACGCCGACGAAGCTCTGCGCAGCGAGGTTGTAGATCTCGTCGGGTTGGACCTTTTGCACCAGCGCGATGCTGGCGCCCAGGTCGGTCAGGTCGTACTCGACCAGGTGCAGGTTGGGGTGGTTCTGGATGCCCAGTTCCTCGATGCGCCAGAAGTTGACGGAACTTGTGCGGCGGTAGGTGCCGTGCACGGCGTAACCCTTGTTCAGCAGCAGCTCTGCGAGGTAGGCGCCGTCCTGCCCGGTGATGCCGGTGATGATGGCGGTTTTCATTCGGTTCTCCTGATGCAGTTGCGGAAATGGTCGGCGGCTCGCGGCGGAAGCTCAGCGTTGTCGCGTCAGTGTGGACAGTCGGCTCACTTGGGCGCGGTACAACTCGATCAGCTGTGAAGAGCAGAAGTAGTCCATGACCTGGCGTTTCGCGACCTGGCTGCGAGGCGCCGCTTCTTCGGGGCGTTCGAGAGCACGCCTGAGATTCTCCGTCAGAGATTCCAGGTCAGGATCGGCCCAGACGAATCCCTGGGGGTAAGGGAAGTGGTCCCTGGCCAGCTCCATCAGCCTGTAGCTGATGGGTAGGGCCGTATCGGAGGAGACGAAAGAGCTTAGTCCACCGACAGGGAGTGCGATCACTGGCACACCTGAAGCCATGGCTTCAACGACGGTCAGGCCCAGGCCTTCGGACCGATGGGGGGACACGTAGGCTGTTGCGGTGCCAATCAATTCGAAGAGTTCTGCTTCGGTGAGCAGTCGATCGATGATGCGGATCCTCCGGTCACCTTCGCAGGCCTTGTACAGCTGCTGGACCTCCGGAGCGCTGTGGTCAGGGTAGGTGATCTTGAGGGTGAGCGTGACGTCCTTGTGAGGGCCATTGACAGGGCAGGCCCGTTGAAATGCCTCCAGCAAGGCGCGGGGGTTCTTGCGTTCCAGGACGCTGTTGGTGTCGAAGCAGTAGACAAAATTGCGGTGTGGTGCACGAGGAGCGGTGGTCCGCTGCAGATGCTGCAGATAGGTCAGGTAAGGCGGCAACAGCGTGACGCGCTTGTCGGTGCTTCTTCTGAGTGTGTCCGCGATGAAGGGCGTTGGCGCCCAGAACTCGTGGAAGTGCTTCATCCACACCTGCCATTCCGGGCGGAGGGTGGGCAGTTCCCAATACCACACCGCGATGTTGTACCGATCCCTGAACAGCGACTCGCCGGCTTGCTCCAAGAGCGTTGGCAGGGTGTCGGCGTTCATGTGGACGATGTTGATCCTTGCCTTGTCGATGAAAGGCGGCAGGTTCAGCGGGTGACTGATGCTGCTTTGTCTGGGAAAGTCCTGGGGTCTCGCACAGGTTCCAAGGCGGTGAACACCTGCAAGCCGAAGACCTTCGAGGTAACCACGTGCACTGGTGCCCAGACCTGAAATCCGGTCCAGAGGGCCGATCAGGTTGACGCCTTGGTCGACACTGATGCCCTCCGGGATTGCCAGGGCGGCTTTCGGCGGGATGGGCACGGATTGCTGCCTCGACAGGCGGATGCGGTGGTGGAGCACCAGACCCGCTGGTTTGCCCAGATGCAGGAAGTGCGTCATGGGTCGGTCCAGCCAGGGCTGGAGGCCAGGGTTCGACATCAGATACCGCTGGGGATCAAAGGCCGTTGGAGACCCAAGTCGCAGGTCCTCTCCTACCATTGCGTAGTGGTACAGCGCACAGGCAGACCCCAGCCCTTCGGGGTCAAATTGGGCACGGTACGTCTGCGGATCGAAATGAGGATTTGGCCAGCGGCCCTCGCGGTCACCGTGCTCCACATAGTGCAGGAGGGGGTCGACACCGCTGGCTGCAATATCAGGGTGGGTGTCGAGATAGTGTCGGGTATCGAACAGTCCCAGCGATAGCAAGGTCAGCGCCTGCCTGTGCGGGCTGTGCAGTTCGGGGGAGGCGACCATCGTGGCATGCCAGTCGATGCCCATCCTGGCCGCCTCCTGCCGCGCATGTTCCTCCAGTCGATCGAGCAGTCGAAGGTAGGTCGCCTGATCGAACGGGTCGGTGTTCGCAGCCGCAGACTCAGTATGAGGATGCATGTTCCAGGGCACGGTCGTTGGGTAGTTCTGCGCATATCGTGCGCAGGTGCAAGCCGCAATAGGGATCTCTTTTCACGACATGCTCCCAGCGTGCCAGAAACTCCTGGCGTTCATGGCCCTGGTCGTGCTTGCGCTGGAAGCTGGAGTTGTGGAAGTGATAGAGCAGGGCATGGGGAGTGAAAACCACGCGAAACCCTGCGTCCACACAACGCAGGCAGAAGTCGATGTCGTTGTAGTCGACGCGAAACCGCTCATCAAAGCCTCCCATCCGGTCGAAAAAGTCCTTGCGGTAGGCCATTACAGCGCCCGTGACCGCGCCCCAGTTGCGGTCGACCGAGGCGTAGCCACCGTATTCGAGACTGGCCGAAGGGCTGTTCAGGAAGACATGACCTGCTGAGCCATTGAGACCAGTCGAGATGCCGGCATGCTGGATTCTTCCGTCTGGGAAAAGCAGCTTTCCACCCACAACGCCCACCTCCGGGCGGGCGGCATGGCTGACCAGTGCCTCGATCCAGTCGCCGGAGATCACTTCCAGGTCGTCGTTGAGCAGCAGGGCCACGCCAGACCGGACCAGCGATGTGGCGAAGTTGGACTTCCTGGCAAAAGAGAACTCGCCTTCCCGTGGAAAGGTGCAGGTGGTGTGCCCATGCGCTGAAAGCAGCTCGCGCAGGTCATCTGGCACATGACCATCGTCCACAACGATGATCCGGTATCCCTTGAAGGTAGATTTTTCAAGGATGGAACGGACGAAGTTGGTGGCGAGGACCACCCGGCCCCGGCCGGGTACTGTGCGCTCCTGCATGGCCGTCAGGATGAGCAGTGTGACCTCAAGTCCTTCTGGAATAGGCCATTTGACCTGAAGTGAGCCTGGGTCAGGATGCGCGACAACTGTCACGCCCGGATGTTCACAAGCCAGATGGCGCTCGAGCGATGCGCGGGCCGGCTCCAGTCCCTCGGACGAGAAAAAACCTCCCGGTCGCGGTTCGTGCTCGCAGGAGCGCACATACAGGACGTCTTCGATGTGGCCGATGCGCCGTGCGGCGCGGGTGACCGCCAGGCCAAGCGCATACTCGTCGGCTTCCCGCGAGCCCGTGCCAGGGATGTCCAGATTCAGCAACAGAGGCTTGCGGATCGCAAGAAACCGCCCGACCAGATGAACAGCATGCTGGTGCTCGGGAGACCAGTCGGGTTTGTAGAACGGGGAGATGACCGCTCCATCCTCCATCATCGCCGCCTCGTCGGTGTACACCAGGTCCAGTTCCGGGTCGTTGGCCAGACACCGGCCCATGTGTTTGACGAGGTCGTCGTCCACCACGTCGCCTTGCGCCAGAAGGCCTACGAACCGGCAGGTGGAGAAGGCCGGTGCCCGAAGCAGGTTCTGAATTTCGTCAGTTCCTGCGTCAGGCAGGAGGCGCCGGATGCGCCAGTCGATATCCAGCCAATCGCCAATGCAGTTCTGCAGGGACACGCTGCCACAAAGCATGATTTCCCATGCAGGGTCGGTTTGCCTGAGAACGGACTGAACGGTACGAGCCAACGCATCGCGATCGTCCCGGTCGACGGTGATGACGAAGCACACCGATGTGGGACTGCGCCGCATTTGGTCCAGCTCGGTGACTGGTTCCAGCGGTTCCGGCTCAGACGCAGACAGCAGCGTGGACAGGTGTTTGTCCATGTCCGGCGGAAGCGCCAGTTGATACCGGTCTGCATTGACCAGCGCTGCCTCGACGCTGATTGGGCCGGTGCGCCTGTGCAAGCCCGCAGGAGCTTGTGTCAGGGTGCGACGACTCTGACGCCGCGTGCCTGCGCGCATTCCCAGAACTGGAAAGTGCTTCAACAACGATGCACCCGCTGCCACCGCACCAGCCAGCAAAGGCCCGGCCACTTTGGACTTGAGCAGGCCCAACACACCAGATCGCTTCATCAGGTTCAACCGTTTGCCCTGGTCGGATTCGCGTATGTCATGGGTGTTGCGCCATCTCGTTTGACATCCGATTGGAGATTGCGGAAGAGGGAGCGCAAAAGCACATCCTCGTCGACGAAGGCATGGTGCTCAGACCCTGCCGTAGGTGTCCGACAGCCGCACGATGTCGTCCTCGCCCAGGTAGTCTCCACACTGCACCTCGATCAGCACCAGCTCGTCGTGTCCGATGTTGGTCAACCTGTGAATTTCCTGCAGTGGTATGTGTCGGTATTCACCGGGGCGGGTCGGATACTCGACATCGCCAATCTGGACAATTCCCCGGCCACGCACGACCACCCAGTGCTCGGCACGCTGATGGTGGTATTGAAGGCTCAGGCTCTGTCCCGGCCTGACCGTGATCCGCTTGACTTTGTAGCCGTCTTCTTCTTTCAGGGTCGCGTAGGTTCCCCAGGGGCGGTGCACCTCTGGGGGCAGCAGGGTGCTCTGGTGCTGCGGACTGTTGATGTGCCGTTCCTTGAGGGAGTCCACCACCCGCTTGACACTTTGTGCCTCCTGCTTGGAGGTGATCAGAAGCGCGTCCGGCGTGTCCACCACCACAAGGTCCTTGACCCCGACGGTGGCGATCACCTTGTGGCCGTGGCTGTCGATGTGGACATGGGTCCCCGTCGTGTTGACCGCCACCCAGTCGGTGTTGTCGGCGGCACCCAAGGTGTTGCCGCTGGCGTCCGGTGTGTGGGCCTGGGCCACCGCGGGCCAGGCGCCGACATCGCTCCAGCCGAACCTCGCGGGCACCAGTACGACGTTGGTGGCCCGTTCCATGACCGCGTAGTCAATGCTGATGTCCGGTTGTTTGCTGAAGGTGTGGGCGTCGAATCTCGTGACCTGAGGGGCCGCTGCCTGGTCCGCCAGTGGCAGCGGCTTGGTGGTCGAATCGGCCATTGCCTGCTGGGCTGCCGCCAGGACGTTGGGGGCGTGCAGCGCCAAGGCTGACAGCAGCGTTCCCACGGTGGAGCAGAACATGCCGCTGTTCCAGTAGAAACGACCGGTGGCCAGATACTCCTGAGCGGTCTCAACGTCGGGCTTTTCGACGAACTTGAGCACCGGTTGAGCCTCTCGCCCCACCTTGGGTACTTCGATGTACCCGAATCCGGTTTCAGGTCCGGTGGGCTGGATGCCGAACACGACGAGTTGACCGGTCTGGGCCTGTCGGGTTGCCTCTATGGCGTTCGCCACAAAGGTTTCCGTGTCCGGGATCAGATGGTCGGCAGGAAGCACCAGCATGACGGTGTCATCGCCACCGGACGCCTGACATGCAAGGGCGGCCAGCGCGATGGCTGGGGCCGTGTTGCGACCTTTGGGTTCGAGCAGATAGTGGGCCTTTGGCGGCGCCATCATTGCGGCCAGTACCCCTTGGGTCAGGAACAGGTGGTCCTGGTTCGTCACGATCAGCAGATCGTCGGTGCCACAGGCCTGCCCGCGACTGATGGCCTGTTCCAGCAGGGTTCGGCCTCCAAGCCTCATGAACGGCTTCGGATAGGCTTGGCGTGATGCGGGCCACAAGCGGGTACCAGCACCTCCGGACAGAACGACGGAAACAAGTTTCATGGTTGTTCAGCAGTACACGTTTGCCTGGTTGAG
>NZ_BCWQ01000013.1 GCF_001592285.1 Hydrogenophaga pseudoflava NBRC 102511
CATCGCGTGCGCTACGGAAGTAGGAGGCGTAAAAGTCATCTGCGTCTTCCCAGTCGTCTTCGAATGCTTCCAGATAGTGCCGATATACGGGCTCTGTGCGCCAGTCATTGCGCTCCACTGCAGAGCGACACCTACGCTCGTATTCTGCTTTGATCGTCTCCCAGCGCAGGGCGTGCATGCAAACTTCTACGAACTCGGTAGGAGCGTAGGCTGGCATCTCAAGAAAGGCTTGCTCAAACTCAGCTCGTAGTTCTGGGTGTGAACCAATTGTCTCCAGGGCTTCCGTGGCGAATGGCAAAACATCGGGCGCATCGAAGGAGACGCTGAGCTTTGCTTCGGCCGCTTTGGCAAGTTGAATGACGCGCTCGACGGGACTCATACGATGCCTAACTTAGATATATCCCGCAAAACGGCGGATAACATTGGACGCAGTCGTTAAACAAAGTCGCATGACACCTCCAAAAGTTCTTTGAAATCAATTCAGTACAGCACAAATCTGTATGCATGAACAGGTATAACAGAATCGGCAACTCCGGCACTCCACGGTCGCCATCGCGAGGCAGTCTAGCGGCGTATCGCCAACTTGTGCCACGGGACCTGCCGGCTACAGACGATGAAAGGGCCGCCAGCCTTTCGCCCTGTTGCGAATGACGCCTCCGGGTCGAAACCCACCTCCCACACCTCACCCCAATCCCTCCGCCAACGCCTCAAACACCACCCGGATCCGTCTCGAAGTCCGCAACTCCCGGTGCGTCACCAGCCAGACCGGGAAGCGGATCGGCGGCACATCGTCGAGCACGCGGACCACGCCCGGTGTGTCGCGGGCGATCTCTTCCATCATCGCGCCGATGCCCAGGCCTTTTTGCACCAGCGCCCAGTGCGCCACGGTGTGGTCGACGTAGCAGCTGAAGTTGCTTTCGTTCACCGGCAGGCCGTGCATGCGCAGGTAGCCCAGGTAACGGCCCTGGCGGTCGGAGCCCACGAAGGGCAGGTGGGCGGCGTCTTCGGCGCTGCGCGGGTGGCCGTGGGTCTTCACCCAGTCTTCCGACGCATAGAAATGCGCCGTGGCCTCGCGGATGAAGCGGGCGATCAGTTCGGGCTGCTCGGGCTTGACGTGGCGGATGGCGATGTCGGCCTCGCGGCGCAGCAGGTCGCTCAGCGCGTTGGACGGAATCAACTCGATGGCGATGCCCGGTTCCTGTTCGCGCAGTTGCTTCACCAGCGGCGGCAGCAGGTAGGCGGCGACCGCGTCGCTGGCCGTGACCGAGACCACGCCGCCCACCGCCTGCGAGCGGCCGGTGGCGGCCAGGCCCAGCGCCTCGGCGGCCGCGCCCATGGCGCGTGCGTGCTCCAGCAGGTCCATGCCGGTGGTGGTGAGCACCATGCTTTTGCCCACCCGCTCGAACAGGGTCACGCCCATGCGCTGCTCGATCGCGGCCACCTGGCGGCTGAGCGTGGGCTGGGTCAGGCCCAGCTTGCGCGCGGCGGCCGACAGCGAGCCGGTTTCGGCGGTTTCCAGAAAGGCCTTGAGCTGGTTCCAGTCGAGGTTGTTCATGCGTTTATGTATATGTCCGCTGCAATTTACCGCAGTTCCTCTGCGGCTTGTGCATGGATAGGATGCCACCCATGCCGCTGTCCACCACCCCCTCTCTCGACACCCCAAGCCCGCCGCAGAGCAGCGACGTGGTGTCCCGCAAGGCCCGTTTCTGGGACCGCATCGCGCGCAAGTACGCGGCCGACCCGATTGCCGACATGCCGGGTTACGAGGCCACGCTGCGGCGGGTGCAGGGCCTGCTGACGGCCGAGATGAACGTGCTGGAGATCGGCTGCGGCACCGGCAGCACCGCGCTGCGGCTGGCGCCGTTCACGCGGCGGCTGCTGGCCACCGACGTGTCGGCCGGCATGATCGGCATCGCCCGCGAGAAGCTGGCGGCCGAGCCGCTGCCGCAGCTGGCGTTCGCGCTGGCCGACGCCGACGCCCCCGCGGCCGGCCCCGGCGACTACCACGCGGTGCTGGCCTTCAACCTGCTGCACCTGGTGAGCGACCTCGACGGCGCGCTGGCCTCGGCGGTGCAGGCGCTGCGGCCGGGCGGCCTGCTGATTTCCAAGACCGCCTGTGTGGCCGAGATGAACCCGCTGATCCGCTGGCTGGCGATTCCGGTGATGCAGGCCATCGGCAAGGCGCCCCACGTGCTGCTGTTCGATGCAGACACGCTGCAGGCCGCTATGGTCCGCCAGGGCCTGGTGATCGAGGCGGTCGAGCGCCACGGCACCAAGGGCAAAGACATCCGCGTCTTCATCGTGGCCCGCAAGCCGGGCTGAGTTTTTTCCCCTTCACCAGCGACCCGGGTTTCAGCCCAGGCGGGGCGTCGTTCGCCCGGCCGGGGCGCGTTCGTCCTTTTTTTCAAGCGACTCAGGAGTTTCTTCATGCCACGCATCCGTCCGCTGTCCGGCTTCGCACGCCGTCCTGCCACCACCGTGGCGCTGCTTTTCGCCCTGGCCCTGTCGGCCTGCGGCGGCGGTGGGGGCGACGACACGCCGGACGGTGGCAGCGGCGGGGCCACGCCGTCGGCGTCGCTCGAAGCCCTGGCCGGCGACTGGGTGCAGAAGGGCTGCGCGAAGGCCGGCGGCCAGTCGTACAGGAAGATGCTGCGCGCCCGCGTCACCGGGGCCAACACGCTGGATTACTACGAAGGCGTGTTCACCTTCGGCGGCAACGACTGCGCCGGTGGCGGGCGCCTGACCGGCCCGTCCAAGCTGGGCACGCTGAGCTTTGACCGCTCCGAGGCGGGTGGCGGCCTGGCCGCGCACTGGGGCCTGTACCGCACCGTCATCGGCACGCGCCACGGCGCCATCTGGGCGCTGCGTTCGCCGCCGCTGCTGTGCCTGCTGGGCGACGAGATCCCGAGCATCCAGCCCACACTGTCGGCGGTGTCCGCCAGCCTGGCCGCCGTGCCTGCCGACAACTGTTTTGTCCGATGAACCTTGCCAACCCTCTGGAGCCTCTGATGGAACCTGTGACCCGCCGCGCCCTGCTGCCGCTGGCTGCGGCCTTGCTGTTCCTGGCCAGCACGTCCGCCGTGTCGGCAGAGCCCGACGCCGCCGAGCGCAAGTTCATCCGCCAGGGCATGGGCGAGGGCGAGGTGGTGCTGAAGATCGGCCCGCCCGACCACGAGGCCGTGCACCGCGCCGTGCGGGGCCAGCCCGAAGAGAAGTCCTGGACCTACTTCCCCCATCCCCGCGACCCGCAGACCCTGACCGTCATCCGCTTCCACGCGGGCCGGGTGGCCGAGGTGGAGCGCAAGATTTCGCGCTGAGGCGGCGCTCTCAGCGCGCCCGCACGCCCAGCACGCCGCACACCGCGATCAGCGCGATGCCCAGCACCGTCCACACATCGGGCGCGTAGCCGAACACCACCCAGCCGGCCAGCGTGGCGAAGGCGATCTGCGTGTACATGTAGGGCGTGATGCGCGAGGCCGGCGCCTTCTGGTAGCCCTTGATCATGAAGTAGTGGCCCAGCGAGCCGAACACGCCGATCAGGCCCACCAGCAGCCAGAGCATCGGGTCCTGCATCGGCGCCCAGGTCCAGGGCAGGGCCACCGTGCCGAACACCAGGCCGGTGAGCCCGGTGTAGAAATGCATGGTGCCGGGGTCTTCGGTCTTCACCATCTTGCTGGTGACGATCTGGTAGAGCGCATTGATGACCACCAGCAGCAGCGGCAGGAACATGCCGATGTTCAGGTCCGAGCCCTTGGGGCGCACGACGATGAGCGCGCCCGTCAGCCCACCGGCCACCAGCAGCCAGGTCAGTGCGCTGACATGTTCGCGCAGCAGCACCGCAGCCAGCAGGGTGATGACCAGGGGCACCAGCATGAGGATGGCGGTGAACTCGCCCACCGGCACGTGCTGCAGGCTGATGTAGGCCACGGTGCCCGAGGTGACCATGAGCGCGCCGCGCAGCAGCTGCCACCACGGCGCCCGGGTGACGAAGAGCGAGCGGCCCTGGCTCGGGTAGAGCATGGCGGCGGTCATGCCGGCCTGCACCACGAAGCGCAGCCAGACGGCCATCATCACCGGCACCACGCCGCCCACGTACTGGCTGGTGGTGTCGAGCAGGGCGAAGCAGGCGGTGGCGAGGACGGCCAGGGCAATGCCGCGGCCGGGGTGGGGGTAGTGGGGGTCTGGCAAGGAGGGGCTGCGGGTCAGTAGCTCAGGCGGGCCACGGTGCGCAGTTCTTCGGCGGTCGTGGTGGCGAAGCCGAAGTATTCCAGATAGGCCGGGATCATCTCGAACAGCATGTCGGAACCCACTTGCACCTTGCAGCCTCTGGCCGCGGCGGCGGTGAGGAAGGCGGTCATCTCGGTGCGCATCACCACCTCGCCGACGAAGGTGCTGGCATCCAGGCGCGAGACATCCAGCGGCAGCGGGTCGCCCTCGTTCATGCCCATGGGCGTGGCGTTGACGACCAGGTCGAAGCCGGCCGGGTCGTTGCTGCCGGTCTTGACGTCGATGGCGGGGTAGTTGTCCCGGATGCGCTGGCCCAGGGCCTCGGCCGAGGCGGTGTTCACGTCGTAGAGGCTGATGTGGGCGATGCCCGCGCCGGCCAGCGAGGCGGCGATGGCGCAGCCCACGCCGCCACTGCCCACCACCAGCACGCGCGCACCGGCGAGCTTGAGGCCCTTGCGCAGCACGCCGCGCACGAAACCGGCGCCGTCGAACTGGTCGCCCACCAGGCGGCCGTCGGGCAGGCGCTTGACGGCGTTGCAGGCGCCGGCCACCTTCACGGTGGGGGTGACCTCGTCCAGCAGGCCGACGGTGACCACCTTGTGCGGCATGGTGATGAGCGCGCCGCGGATGTTGGTGAGCGTGAACACGCTCTTGAGGAAGGCCGGGTAGTCCTCGGGCTTGCAGCCGAAGGGCACCACCACCGCGTTGATCCCGTGCTTCTCGAAGAACGGGTTGTAGATCATCGGCGACTTGAACGTGTGCGTCGGGTAGCCGATGTGGGCGATGAGTTCGGTGCGGCCGTTGATCATGGTTTCTTCGTGGCGGCCGAGTTCACGAACTTGCGCACCAGGCCGTCCATGGCGATCAGGTAGCCGTCCACGCCGAAGCCGATCACGATGCCGGCGGCGGCGGGCGAGACCCAGGAGTGGTGGCGGAATTCCTCGCGCGCATGCACGTTGGAGATGTGGCACTCGATCACCGGCATCGGCTCCACGCCCTTGATGGCGTCGTGCAGGGCGATCGAGGTGTGGGTGAGGGCGCCGGGGTTGATGACCACGCCCAGCACCTCGCCGGCCTTGTACAGCCGGCCGTACTCGTGGATCTTGTCCAGCAGCGCGCCTTCCCAGTTGCTCTGGAAGCACTCCACCTCGTAGCCGATCTGCGCGCCATGGGCCTTGCAGAAGGCCTCCACATCGGCCAGTGTGGTGTAGCCGTACTGGGCGGGCTCGCGCGTGCCCAGCAGGTTGAGGTTGGGGCCGTTGAGGATGAGGATTTTTTTCATGGCGTTCCTTGAGGGGGCGACGCGCCCGAAGGCGCGGCGCAGGGGGCTTACTTGCGTGCTTTTGCGAGTTCGGCCAGCAGTTCCGACACGGTGGCTTCGCCCACGGCGCCGGCGTGCTTGGTGATCACGGGCTTCATCTTCTCCACCAGCTTGACCTGTTCACCGGGGGCCAGTTCGGAGACCGTCATGCCGGCCTTCTTCAGGTTCTCCAGCGTGCTGGCCACCGAGGCGCGGGCCTGCTGGCGCTGGAATTTGGCGGACTCGGTCACGGCGTCGCCGATGATCTTCTTCTCGTCGGCCGACAGGGTGTCCCAGAACTTCTTGCTGATCACCACCGACTGCGGGTTGTACTGGTGGTTGGTCAGGGTCATGTACTTCTGCACCTCATACAGCTTGGCACCGTAGATGGTGGCGACCGGGTTCTCCTGGCCGTCCACGGCCTTCTGCTCCAGCGCGGCGTACACCTCGGGCCACGGCAGGGGCGTGGGGTTGGCGTCCAGGGCCTTGACCCAGTCCACGTTGATCGGGTTGGGGATCACGCGCAGCTTCAGGCCGGCGATGTCTTCCACCTTGGTGATGGCGCGCTTGCTGTTGGTGATGTTGCGGAAGCCCAGCTCGTAGTAGCCCAGACCGACCAGGCCCTTCTCTTCCAGCTTGGCGTGCATCTTCTGGCCGAAGGGGCCGTCCACCACGGCGTCGGCTTCCTTGCCGTTGGCGAACATGAAGGGCAGGTCGAAGGCCGCGAATTCCTTGACCTGGCTGGCGAAGATGCCCGAGTTCATCGAGGCCATCTCCAGGGTGCCGCCCTGCAGGGCCGAGACGTTGGCCTGGTCGCTGCCCAGCTGGCCGCCGGGGAACACGTTGACCTTGATCTTGCCGCCGGATTTGGCTGCCACGATCTCGGCGAACTTCTCCATGCCCTGGACGATGGGGTGGCCCGCGGCGTTCTGGTTGGCGAACTTGATCACCTTGTCCTGGGCGGCGGCGATGCCGACGGTGGCCAGGGCGGCGGTGGCGACGAGGGTCTTGATGAACAGGCGTTTCATGTGTTGTCTCCAGCGATCAGGGATGGGACGCAGACGAAAAAGCCCCTTGCCTTGGCGTGCCCGTTCCGGGCAAGGGTGTGGAAAACAGAAGCGGTCAGCCGTAGAACCAGCCCAGCGGCACCAGCACGATCTGGGGGAACAGCACCATCAGGAACATCAGCGCGAACTGGGCGATCATGAAAGGCCAGACGCCGCGGGTCACATCGTCCATGCTGATCTTGCCCACGCCGGCCACGGTGTTGAGCACCGTGCCCACGGGCGGGGTGATCAGGCCGATGGCGTTGTTCATCACGAACAGCACGCCGAAGTAGACCGGGTCGATGCCGGCGGCCTTGACGATGGGCATCAGCACCGGGGTGAGGATCAGGATGGTGGGCGTCATGTCCATGGCCGTGCCGACGATGATCACCAGAATCATGATCGCGAACATCAGCAGGGTGGGGCTGTCCAGCAGGGGCTGCAGCAGGTCCACCAGCTGGGCCGGCAGCTGGGCCACGGTGATCAGCCAGGCCGAGACCATGGCACCGGCCACCAGGAACATGATGACTGCGGTGGTCTTGGCGGCGGCCAGGAACAGGCCGTAGAGCTGGCTGATCCTGAGTTCACGGTAGACCAGCAGCGAGATCGCCAGCGCGTACACGGCGGCCACCACGGCGGCTTCGGTCGGCGTGAACACGCCGAACTTCAGGCCCACCACCACGATGACCGGCAGGCCCAGCGCCCAGAGCGCGTCGCGCAGGGACCTGAAGACCTCGGCGCGGGTCTTGCGGGCCGGCGGCTTGACGTTCTCCTTGCGCGCCACCCACCACCAGGTCAGGCACAGCGCCGCGCCCAGCAGCACCCCCGGCACGATGCCGGCCATGAACAGCTTGGAGATGGACACGTTGGCGGCCACGCCGAAGATCACGAAGCCGATCGAGGGCGGGATGACGGGCGCGATGATCGAGGCTGCGGACAGCAGGCCGGCCGAACGGGCCTTGTCGTGGCCGGCGGTGTGCATCATGGGCAGGAGCAGGGCGGCCAGCGCCGCGGCGTCGGCCACGGCCGAGCCCGAGAGCGAGGCCATGATGACCGCGGCCATGATGGCCACGTAGCCCAGGCCACCGCGCACATGGCCCACCAGCGCCATGGCGAAGGCCACGATGCGCTTGGACAGGCCCCCGGCGTTCATGATCTCGCCGGCCAGCATGAAGAAAGGCACGGCCAGCAGGGGAAAGCTGTTGGAGCCTTCGATCAGGTTCTGCGCCAGGATCTGCGCGTCGAACATGTTCAGGTGCCACATCAGCGCGGCGCCGCACAGCAGCAGCGAGAACGAGATCGGCACGCCGATCATCATGGCGGCGATGAGGGAGCTCAGGAAGATCGCAATGGTCATGGGAAGGTCTCCTGGCGCTGATCAGGGGTGCGGGTCGCCGTGCGGCATGTCGTCGGACTCGCGGATGCCGATCAGCTCGCTGTCCGCCATCTGGCCGGTGAGCAGGCGCACCAGGTTCAGCAGCAGGATGGGGGCGGCCAGCACGGCGAAGACCACGCCGCTGGCGTAGAAGTAGCCCATGGAGGTTTCCATGACGGCGCTGGTGGACTCCCAGTTGATCTTGGTCTGCTCCAGCGAGCCCTTGAAGACCAGCCAGCAGATGAACAGCATCAGCAGCAGCGACAGGCCCAGGCAGAACTTCTGCCCGGCCACCGGCAGGCGCGAGATCAGCGAGTCGGTGCCCAGGTGGCCGCGCTCGTTGATGGCGACCACGGCACCCAGGAAGGTCATCCACACGAACAGCCAGCGCGAAAGCTCTTCCGAGAGGGTGATGCCGGAGTTGAAGCCGTAGCGCATGACCACGTTGCCGAACACCATGACCACCATCGCCGCGAGCGACAGGACCATGAGCACGGCCAGCAGCCGGCAGTAGCCGTTGATGAGTTTCTGGACCAAGGGGTGTCTCCGAATCGTTGAGGTTCGTAATGTACGAACTGGTTAGTTTTTCAGATATCAGGAGTTTCCCTAAACCCCCGACCGCAGTGGCTTACTTTTTGACGAAGCGCGTGACCATCTCGACGATCGACGCGCGGCGGTGCGTGGCGATCGTGGGCGAGGTGAAGTCGCGCTTGAAGATCAGGCCGAAGGTGTGGCGGTTGGAGACGTTGAAGAACGACAGCGCGGAGATCGAGGCGTGGATGTCGACCGGGTCCAGTCCGGGGCGGAAGATGCCCTGCTCGACGCCGCGGGCGTAGAGCTTCTCGATGGCCGAGATGGCCTTGAGGTTGAGCGCCTGGATGCTCTTGCTCTGGGCCAGGAACTGGCCGCGGTTGATGTTTTCCGACATGACCATGCGGATGTAGGGCTCGTTGCCCGCGTGGTGGTCGAAGGTGAACTCGACCAGCCGGCGCAGCGCGGATTCGGGGTCGAGGTCGTCGAGATTGAGCTCGCTCTCGGTGGTGCGCACCCGCCGGTAGGCCTCTTCCAGGGCGGCCAGGTACAGGCCTTCCTTGCTCTGGAAGTAGTAATAGATCATGCGCTTGGAGGTGTGCGTCTCGTCGGCGATCTGATCGATGCGCGCGCCCGCCAGTCCCTTCTCGGCGAACTCGTTCATGGCCACCTCCAGGATGTTGGCCATGGTGCGTTCGGGGTCGTTGGTGCGGGTGGTGGCCTTGGCCTCGTGGGCCTTGCCGCGAACCACCTGCCTCCGGGAATGTACTGGTTCGTTCATTCCGGCAGTATAGGGTCAGGTGGCTCATCTGGTGACTTCGGTGTGTGTTCCGGTCAGACCAGCGGCACGGTCAGCAGGTCGATGACGGCGCGCGTGTCGGGGCGCACGCCACGCCACCAGGCGAAGGCCTCGGCGGCCTGCTCCACCAGCATGCCGACGCCGTCGGCCAGCTGCTTCGTGCCGGCCTGCTGTGCCAGGCGCAGGAAGGGCGTGAGACCTTTGCCATAGGCGAGGTCGTAGGCCAGCGCGCCCGGTGCGAACACCGTGGCCGGCACCGGCGGCAGCTCGCCGCGCAGGCTGGCCGAGGTGGCGTTGAACACCAGGTCGAATTCCAGGCCTTCGAGGTCGCTGTAGCCACAGGCCACCACCCGGCCGTGTGCGCTCGCCGCCTCTGCCAGCGCTTCGGCTGTGGACACGGTGCGGTTGGCGATCACCAGTCCGGCTGGCCCTTCGGCCAGAAAAGGCAGCAGGGCCCCACGGGCCGCACCGCCCGCGCCCAGCACCAGCACGCGTTTGCCTTTCAGCGGGTGGCCCAGGTTGTGCACGACGTCGCGCGCAAGGCCCACGCCATCGAAGTTCTCGGCGATCACCCGCTCGCCGTCGAACCTGAGCGCATTCACCGCGCCGGCCATCTGCGCGCGCGGCGAGTGTTCGGTGGCGCAGGCAAAGGCGTCGAGCTTGAATGGGGCGGTGACGTTCATGCCCCGTCCGCCGGTAGAACGGAAGGCGTCCATGTCGGCCGCGAACTGGCCGATGCGCCCTTCGATGGCGGTGTAGACCATGTCCTGCCCGGTGGCCTCGGCGAACAGGCCGTGGATCAGCGGCGACTTGGTGTGGCCGATGGGGTTGCCGATGACGGCGTAGGCGTCTGACATGGGGTCTCCTTATTTAGAGAAGAGCACGCCGTCTGTCTGCAGCGTGGCGATGTCGGCATCGCTGTAGCCCAGCGAGCGGGCCACCTCGGCGTTGTGCTGGCCCAGGTCGGGCGCCACGCGCTGCATGGGGGCGCTGGTGTCGCAGTCCGAGAAGCGGAACGGCAGGTTGGGCAGGCGCAGCGTGCCGTAGCGCGGGTGCTGCTGCTCCAGCACCATGCCGCGCGCCTGGATCTGCGGATCGGCCAGCACCTCGTCGATGCGCTGCACCTTGGCCGAAGGCACGTCGATGCCGTCGAGCAGGGCCAGCACCTCGGCCACGGTGCGCGCCGCCACCCAGGGTTTGACCACGGTCAGGATCTCCAGGCGGTGCGCGTTGCGTCCGCTGGCGTCGTGAAAGCGCGCATCGGCGCCGAAGCCGGCCGGCCCGCCGTGCTGTTCCACCAGCGCAGCGAAACGTTTCCAGGCATCGTCCACCTGCGCCGCGATCACGAGGTCGCCGTCCTGCGCGCGGAACACGCCATACAGCGTGGAGGTCGGCATGTCGTGCCCGGTCTGCTGCGGCAGCACCGTGCCGCCCGAGAGCGTGTAGCACTGCACCGCGTACTCGTGCATGGACACCAGCGTGTCGTAGAGCGCCATGTCGATGTGCTGGCCCTTGCCGCTGCTCACGCGGCCGAGCAGGGCGGCGTTGATGGCGGCCACCGCGTGGATGCCGGTGTACATGTCGCCCAGCGAGATGCGCAGCAGCGGCGGCGCCTCGCCCGGGGTGCCCACCATCTGCATGATGCCGCTCTTGGCCTCGGCGATCAGGCCGAAGCCGGCGCGGTGCGCATCGGGCCCGGTGTGGCCGTAGGCCGAGATCGAGCAATACACCAGCTTCGGGTTGCGGGCCGAGAGTTCGGCATAACCCAGGCCGAGCTTGTCCAGCGCGCCGGGGCGGTAGTTCTCTATGAACACGTCGGCGCTGTCGCACAGCTGCTGCATGAAGGCCTTGCCGCGCGGGTCCTTCATGTTCACGCTCACCCCCTGCTTGCCCATGTTGAGCTGCAGGAAGTAGCCGCTTTGCTGGTCGTCGATGATGTGGGCGTGCTGGCGGCCGGCGTCGCCGCTGCCGGGTCGTTCGACCTTGATCACCTCGGCACCCAGGGCCGCCAGGCAGCGGCCCACGTAGGGGCCCGCCAGGAAGTGGCTGTAGTCGATGACGCGGATGCCGGTGAGGGGCAGGGCTTGCATCAGAAGGCTCCCAGGCGGCGCGGAATCATCAGGCGGTGTTCGCCCTTCTGGACCACCTGGCCGTGCTGGTTGATGAGTTCGCTGGGCAGCACCACGATGCCCCAGCCCGGACGGCTCTTGCTGGCGCGCAGGCCGCTGACGCGGAACTTCACGTGCAGCACGTCGTTGACCTTGATCGGCAGCAGGAAGTCCCAGGTCCAGCCCAGCGACATGCCGGGCAGGAAGCGGTACTCGCTCTGCGTCTTCAGGCCGTCGGCGATGGACAGGCCGAACAGGCCGTGCGCGACGATGCAGCCGAAGTGGCTGGCGTTGGCGTAGGCCTCGTCCACGTGCACCGGCGTGTGGTCGCCGGTGAGGTCGGCATAGGCCAGGATGCGTTCCTTGGTGACGGTGTAGGTCGGGCTGATGCACTCGTCGCCTTCGCGGGCATCGTCCCAGTACTTTTCGGGTGTGGTGGGTGTGGTCATGGTTCAGCCCCGGGGTTGGACAGCCAGGGCCGCGGCCACGCTGCCGGGCGCGGCCTGGATCAGCTCGACCGCCAGGCCATCGGGCAGCTGCAGCCAGTTGCGCCCTTGCGGCAGGGCCTTCACACCCCAGGGTTCGGCGGCCTTCAGAGCCGCCTCCAGGTCGTCCACCATCACGCCCAGATGGGCCAGCCAGCCGGCGTCGTTGCTCGGTGGTGCTTCGAAATCGGGCGTGGCCATCAGCTGCAGGCCGCCCAGCGTCCAGTACTGGCGCGGGTCGTCGGTCGGGCCGTCGATCTCGCGCACGTCCATGCCCAGCACCTCGTAGAAGAAGCGGATGTGCCAGTGGATGTCCCGGACGCGCACGGCCACGTGTTCGACGTAGGCGCGGGTCGGCGGAGAGAAGGGGGTGCTCATGCCAATGTCCTTTCGATGCCCTTGATGCAGGCGACCAGGGTCTGGTTGACGGGGGTGGGCACGCCGCAGCGCTGGCCCCAGCGCACCACGGCGCCGTTGATGAAGTCGATCTCGGTGACCGAGCCTTTTTCCAGGCTCTGCAGCATCGAGGTCTTGAAGTCGGCCGGCAGTCCGGCGCTGGCTTTGCGCCAGGCCTCGCGCGGGTCGGTGAAGCTGAGCGTCACGCCGCTGGCGGCGGCCACGTCCATGGCTTCCTGCACCGCGGCCACGGCGGTGGCCTCGATCTCGGGGATCGCGTAGAGCGGGCCGTAGGGCAGGCGCGTGATGCCGC
This sequence comes from Hydrogenophaga pseudoflava NBRC 102511, assembly GCF_001592285.1. GTDB lineage: Bacteria > Pseudomonadota > Gammaproteobacteria > Burkholderiales > Burkholderiaceae_C > Hydrogenophaga > Hydrogenophaga pseudoflava. Next base: position 12,581 of record NZ_BCWQ01000013.1, read on the forward strand.
TGACCGCGCCGGTGGACACGTTGATCAGCAGCTTGTCCCACATGGTGCCGACGATGTTGTCGCTCACCGTGGTGGTCAGGCCGGCGGCGTTGAAGGTGGCCGCGATGCGCTGCGCGCGTTCGCTGACCGTGCCGTCGAGCTCGCCGATCAGGGTCTCCTTGCCAGCGGTGCCGCTGATGATGTGGCCCGGCGCCAGCATTACGCCGCCCACGTAGGTCTTGCCGGCCAGCACGTGCTCGCGACCCACGATGGCCGCCAGCACGTCTTCATGGCCCAGGCCGTTCTGCAGCGAGAGCACCGTGGTCTGTGGACCGACCAGAGCGGTGGCAGCCGACATGGCGGCCTCGGTGTGGAAGGACTTGACGAGCACGATCACCAGATCCACCGGGGCCAGTCCCGCGGCGCTGGTGGCGGCGGTGACGGTGCGGACCACCTGCTCGCCATCGGGCGTGCGCATGAGCAGACCGCGGGTGTTGATGGCGTCCACCTGGGCCGGATGGCGGTTGATCAGCACCACGCTGTTGCCGGCCTGTGCCAGCGTGCCGCCGATGGCACAACCCAGGGCGCCTGCGCCCAGAACCGCGATCTTCACTGTCCGTCTCCGTTGTGGAATGGGGCGGATTCTGGGTGTCTGCTTCTATGTCGTCTATCGAATGGATTCAATACACTTCATTGCATTCATCAATACGCAAGAGGCCTCATGAACCCGGACATTCCGCTGATCGACCTGCGGCTGCTGCGCCTGCTGGACACGCTGCACAGCACCCGCAGCGTGACCCGCACCGCCGAGTTGCTGGGCCAGAGCCAGCCCACCATCAGCATCGGGCTGGGCCGCCTGCGCGAGCAGCTGGGCGACCCGCTGTTTGTGCGCACGCCGCAGGGCATGCAGCCCACGCCGCGCACCGAGGCGCTGATCGGCACCGTGCGCGAGGTGCTCGACGGGCTGCGCCGCCTGTCCGAGGCGCAGGCGAGCTTCGACCCCGCGACGGCCCGGCGCGCTTTTCGCATCTTCATGACGGACGCGAGCCATATCACCCTGCTGCCGCGCCTGTTCAGCCATGTGCGTGCGCTTGCGCCGCAGGTGCAGCTGGAGGCGGCCGCCATCCACCCGGGCATCGCGCAGGCGCTGGAGTCGGGCGAGGCCGATCTGGCGCTGGGGCTCATCCCCCGGCTGGACGCGGGCTTCTTCCAGCAGGCGCTCTTCATCCAGGACTGGGTGTGCCTGGTCAACGCCCGGCACCCGCGCCTCCAGGGGCGCCTCACGCTGGCGCAGTACCGGCGCGAGGCCCATGTGGGCATCGTCTCCGGCACCGGTCAGCTGCTGCTGGAAAAAGCCATGGCCGAGCGGGGCGTGGAGCGGCAGGTCAGCCTGAAGCTGCCGGGTTTTCTGGGCCTGTCGGCCATCCTGTCCACCACCGACCTGCTGGCGACGCTGCCCCGCCACATCGGCGAAACCCTGGCCCGGTCGGCGGGGCTGCAGGTGCTGCCTTGTCCGGTGCCGATCCCCACCTTTGTGGTCAAGCAGCACTGGCACGCCCGCTTTCAGCACGACCCGGCCAACCGCTGGTTGCGCGGGGTGTGTGCCGAGCTGTTCATGGACACCACCCGGGTGATGTCGGCCCACGACACGGAGGTGCCACGGTGAGGCAGGCCCTTCGGTGCGCCGATCCCGTGGGGCCGCTCAGGGGGCCGGGTCGGTGACGCCGAAGATGCGGCGCAGCGGGTTGAACCCGGTCACCAGCGCCGAGGCCACCAGCACCAGCGCACCGCCGGCAAAGATGCCCGGCGACAGCGCCTCGCCCAAAAACAGGTGGCCCCACGCAACGCCGAACACCGGGATCATGAACACCGGGCTCATGGCCGCCACCGGCGTCACGTTGCGGATGATGCGCAGGTGCGCCCAGTAGGCCAGGCCCGAGGTGACGATGCCCAGCACCGCGGTGGCCGCCAGCGTGGCGCCGGTGAAGCGGGCCTCCGGCCACTGCCAGGCCGCGCCCGGCAGCACCAGCAGCAGGGCCATCACGTGGATGCCCGCCGCGATGGACAGCGGCTGCATGCGCGCGGTGGCGCGCTTCATCACCGGCGTGGCCAGGCCGTAGCAGGCGGCGGCGCAGACGCAGGCCAGGGCCGCGACCAGGGTGGTGCCGTCCAGCGGCACCGGGCCCAGCCGCACGATCAGGCCGACCCCGATGAAGCCGATCAGGCAGCCCAGCAGCTTGCGGGCGGTCAGCGTGTCTTCCTTGAACCAGGCCGAGGACAGCGTGCCGAACAGCACGGCCGTGGTGTTGAGCAGCGCGCTGTAGCCCGCCGGCAGGTACAGGCCGGCCCAGGCGTAGAGCATGAACGGCGCCGCGACGGACAGCAGCGCCATCACTGCCAGCATGCGCCACTCCTTCCAGGGCCAGGCGTGGCGCAGCACCGACATCAGCAGCACCAGGGTGAGGGCAGCCAGGCCGACCCGGCCGGCGGCCAGCACCCAGGGCCCCATGACCGGCGCGGCCATGCGGATGAACATGAAGGAGGCGCCCCAGAGGGCCGAGAGTGCGACGAGCTGCGCGAAGTGGCGTGTTTTCACCGCGCCGATTGTGGGGCTGAACACTTCGCCGGGCTGTCCTGTGACCGACAGGGTGAACAGGTGTGCGTCGCGCCCGCTCCGCTACAGTGGCGGCGCAGGCCAGTCCACCGACGGTCGTCCTTCGCAGGTCACACCATGCCGCTCGTCCTCTACGGTCACCCCTTCTCTTCGTACACACAGAAAGCGCTCGTCGCCCTGTACGAGAACGGCACAGCGTTTGAATTTCGCTGCATCGGGCCCGACACACCTGAGCACACGGTCGACTGGTTGCGGCGCTGGCCGATCGCCCGGTTCCCGCTGCTGCTGGACGGAGAACGCCAGATCGTCGAGACCAGCCTGATCATCGAATACCTGCAGCTGGTCCACCCCGGCCCCGTGCGCCTGCTGCCCGCCGACCCGATGGCCGCGCTGGACGTGCGCTTTCTCGACCGGTATTTCGATCTGTACGTGATGAGCGCGGTGCAGCTGGCGGTGGACACCGCGCTGCAGCGCTACCCGATGACGGTTGAAGAGGGGCGGGCCATCGCCAGCGAACGGCTGGAGCGGGCCTATGCCTGGCTCGAAGGGCACCTGGCCGGCAAGACCTGGGCCGCGGGGGATGCGTTCACGCTGGCCGACTGCGCCGCCGCACCGTCGCTGTTCTACGCCGACTGGGTGCACCCGATCGCCGAGGCGCACCCGTTGCTGCGCGCCTACCGCGCGCGCCTGCTGGCACGCCCGTCGTTCGCCCGCGCGGTGGACGAAGCGCGGCCTTACAGGTCGCTCTTTCCGCTGGGCGCGCCGGACAGGGACTGAGCCTCAGCCGCGGCGCGCATGGTGCTGGCGGATCAGGAAGGGGTTCCTGCCTCGCGCATGGCCTTCGCGGCCTCCACGTTCCCCAGGCCCTCCAGGCCCGCCGCGGCGCCGAGGCGGTCGCGCTCCTCTCGGTTCTGGCCGAGCTTGTACTTGCCCACCAGCCGGGTGACTTCTATCTCCAGGCCGACGATGGCCTTGAGCAGGCCGTCGATGTAGTCGGTGGGCGCGTCACCCATCTTCCAGGGCTTCTGCTGCTGCGAGCGCGCCTCGTGCTCTCGCGTCAGCCGCGCCACCAGCCCGCGCAGGAAGCGCTCGTCGTCGCGCACGCGCAGCACGCCGTGCGCGTGCACCACCGCGTAGTTCCAGGTCGGCACATGCCTGTGGTGCTCGGGCTTGCTCGGGTACCAGTTGGGCGAGATGTACCCGTCGGCGGCCCGGAAGACCACCAGCACCTCGGTGTCGGCCGCCTGCTGCCACACCGGGTTGGCGCGCGCCACGTGGGCACGCAGCAGCCCGTGTGGTCCGACGGCGGTGTCGAGTTCGAAGGGAATGTGGTTCGCGTCCAGCCCGTCGGGGCCGTGCGTGACCAGGGTGCCCAGCGGGTGCGCCTGCATGAGTGCGTGCAGGGCTTCCGGGCGTTGTTCTTCAAATGCGGTGGGCAGGTACATGGTGGTCAGTGGGGCGATGTGTTCAGTGCGTGCTGCACCAGTGCAGCCATTGTGCGTGCGGCCTCGGAGCCCGAGGCGGTGAGGCCCACGACGGTGCCTTCGCGGTCGGCGCGCGCTTCGTCCTGGCTGGCCTTGAGCTTGCCTTCCAGGCGCTGGATGGCGATCTCGATGCCCGCACCATCGGCGGTCCACCGCACGGCGCCATGGGCATGGACCACCACGTAGTTCCAGGTGGGCACCACGCGGCCGTGTTCCGCCTTGCCGGGGTACCAGCCGGGGGAGATGTAGGCCTGCGGTCCATGAAACACGACCAGCGAGGGGGCACCGGCCTGCACCGCGCGCCCCCCGGCGTCGTCCGGATCGATCCGGACGCTCAGTGTGCCGTGGTTGCCGCGCGTGCGGTCCAGCACGAAGGGCCGGTGGCTGGCGGTCAGGCCGTCCGCGCCCAGGCAGACCCAGGTGCCCAGCGGGTGCGCGTCGATGAGGTCGAGCTGCGCGGCGCGGTCGTCGAAGCGGTGGTGCGGGGGGACGTACATATATAGATAGAGGGCGGTGCCGGCCGGGCTCAGCTGCCCTGCAGCGCGTGCCGCAGCAGCAGCACCGACAGCGCCCACATGGTCAGGCCGATCAGGCCGTCCAGCACCTGCCAGGCGCGGGGTTTTGCAAACAGCGGCGCCAGCCAGCGCGCGCCGAAGCCCAGGCCGCAGAACCAGACCAGGCTGGCGAGGCTGGAGCCGGCGATGAACCAGCCGCGCAGGCCGGCCGGCTGCTGGGCGCCGATGCTGCCCATCAGCATCACCGTGTCCAGGTAGACATGCGGGTTGAGCAGGGTGAACGCCGCCACCTGGGCCATCGCGGCGCCACGACTCAGGCCCGGGCCGCCGTCGGTCGCCTGCAGCTGGCTGGCGTGCCGGGCCCGCTGCAGCGCCTGCCAGCCGTACCAGGCCAGAAAGAGGGCGCCCGCCAGCGCCATGGCCTGCGCAAACGCCGGGTGCCGTCCCAACGCCTGGGCCATGCCCAGCACACCGGCGCTGATCAGCACCGCGTCGGCCAGGGCGCAGAACAGCACCACCGGCACCACATGCTCGCGCCGCAGCCCCTGGCGCAGGACGAAGGCGTTCTGCGCGCCGATGGCGACGATGAGACTGAAGCAGAGCAGCAGGCCCTGCACGAACACGGGCAGCGCCTGGGCGAAAGACGTGGACAACATGGGCCGAGCTTGCCAGTGCTGGTGGATGAAGACAAACTGTCTTTCCTTCATCTGCTTTAGAGAAACTGAATCCATGCTCGATTACGCCGCCCTCAACGCCCTGGCCGCTGTGGTGCGCGAGGGCAGCTTCGATCGCGCGGCGCGCGCGCTGCACGTCACGCCCTCGGCGATCTCGCAGCGCATCCGCCTGCTGGAGGAGCGGGTGGGCTGCGCCCTGGTGGTGCGCGGCCAGCCCTGCCGGCCCACCGACACCGGCCGCCGCATGTGCCAGCACATGGACCGCGTGCGCCTGCTGGAGGCGGAGCTGACCGACGCGCTGCCCGCCATCGCGCCCGAGGGTGGGGCGCGGGTCCATCTGCCGGTGGCCGTCAACGCCGACAGCCTGGCCACCTGGTTCGCGCCCGCGCTGGCCGCCTTCGCCGCCGAGGCGCCGGTGCTGATGGAGCTGAGCGTGGACGACCAGGACCACACGGCCGAATGGCTGCGCACGGGCGCCGTGGTGGCCGCCGTCACCGGCACCGCGCGGCCGGCCACCGGCTGCAACAGCCAGCCGCTGGGCGTGATGCGCTACCTGGCCGCCGCCAGCCCGGCGTTCGTGGCACAGCACTTTGCGCAGGGGGTGGGCGCAGGCAGCCTGGCCCAGGCGCCCAGCCTGCTGTTCAACACCAAGGACGAACTGCAGGCCAGCTGGGTGCGGCGCCTGTGCCACCGCCATGTGGAACTGCCGCGCCACACGTTGCCCTCGTCGCACGCCTTCGTCACCGCCGCGCTGGCCGGTATGGGCTGGGGCATGTTCCCGCAGGGCATGGTTGCACCGCAGCTGGCCGAGGGCTCGCTGGTGGAACTGGTGCCAGGCACGCCGCTGGATGTGCCGCTGTACTGGCAGACGGCGCGGGCGGCATCCGGCCTGCTCGACGGGCTGACCCGGCGGATGGTGGCCGCCGCGCGGGAGGCCCTGCGGCCCGGGTGAGCCGGCGTCCTTTGTTAGGATGCTGCGCCCCCTGTTGTTCCCTGACCCTGTTACATGTCCCACCTGCCACACGCAGACAACTACCGCTCCGACATCGATGGCCTGCGTGCCATCGCCGTTTCTGCCGTCGTGATCCACCACGCGTTTCCCGAGCTGTTCCCGGGCGGCTTCGTCGGTGTGGACATCTTCTTCGTGATCTCGGGCTACCTCATCAGCTCGATCATCCTGGACAACCTGGCCCGCAACCGCTTCAGCTTCGCGGACTTCTACGCGCGGCGCGTCAAGCGCATCTTCCCGGCCCTGTTCCTGGTGCTGGCGTCCACGCTGGCCTACGGCTGGTTCGTGCTCTCGCCGCTGGAATACAAGGCGGTGGGCAAGCACGCGCTGGCGGGCAGCTTCTTCGTGTCCAACTTTGCGTTCTGGCAGGAGGCCGGCTACTTCGACGCCTCGGCGGTCGAAAAGCCGCTGCTGCACCTGTGGTCGCTGGCCATCGAGGAGCAGTTCTACATGTTCTGGCCGCTGGTGCTGGTGGTGCTGCACCGCGTGGGCCAACCCAAGCGGATCTGGATCGCAGCCCTGCTGCTGGCCTCGCTGGCGTTCAACCTCTGGCTGGTGCGCCTCGACGATCCGAACCCGGCCTTCTACAACCCGCTGGGGCGCTTCTGGGAAATGATGATGGGCGCCTTCCTGGCCGCCAGCCGCCCCGCACCGGGCACCAAGGTGCAGCATGCCGGGGCCCGGGTGCAATGGCTCTCCACCGCCGGTGTGGTGCTGATGGCCGCCGTCATGGTCAAGCTCGACCCCGAACGCCGCTTCCCCGGCGGCTGGGCCTTTGCCGCCACCCTGGCCACCTGCCTGATGATCGCCGCCGGCCCGCGCGGCTGGTTCAACCGCTACGTGCTGTCGAGCAAGCCCATGGTCTGGATCGGTCTGATCAGCTACCCGCTCTACCTCTGGCACTGGCCGCTGCTGGCTTACCCGCACATCGAAAACGGCGGCGTGCCTCCGGCGCTGCACCAGGTCGGCTGGGTGCTGCTGGCTGTGCTGCTGGCCTGGCTGACCTACCGGCTGGTGGAAACGCCGATCCGCTTCGGCCACTGGCGCCAGTGGCGCTTCACCACCGTGGCGCTGAGTGCCGGGGTGGCGATGACGGGCCTGACCGGCTTCACCATCTACAAGCAGGACGGCCAGCCCGAGCGGCTGCAGCGCCTGGCGGCCAACCAGCCGGGGCAGGACGGCACGCCCGAACAGATCCAGGCCCTGCTCAAGACGCTCTCGTCCAAGGGCGGCCGGCCCGCCATCATCGAAGGCTGGCGCGACGGCGACTGCATGCTCGACTACAAGCTGCCGGCGAGCCACTACAAACCCTTCTGCGTCGAGCAGAAGCGCCCGCTGGTCTTCCTCTGGGGCGACTCGCACGCCGGCTCGCTCTACCCGGGCTTCAAGGCCCTGCAGGACAGCGGCAGGTACAGCTTCGGCCTGGGCGAGCGCACCGCGGCCATCTGCCCGCCCATCCTGGGCATCGACCCGCGCCCGCTGTGCAAGAGCCTGAACGACGACACCATCCGCGTCATCCGCGAGACCAAGCCGGACATCGTGGTGCTCTATGCGTGGTGGCACGAGGGCAAGGTCAAGGGGCGCTACAAGGACACCTCGGGCCTGGAGCCCACCGTGGCCGAACTCAAGAAGGCCGGCGTCAAGCGCATCGTGCTGCTCGGCGCCGTGCCCTACTGGCGCGAAGACCTGCCCAAGCTGCTGCTGAAGGTGTGGCGCGAGCAGCAGCGCATCCCGCTGCGCCTGGGCGACGAGTACCTGGACCCGCACGTCAAGGCCGCCACGGCCGAGATGCGCCAGCGCGCCAAGGCCATGGGCATCGAGTTCATCTCCGGCATGGACTACTTCTGCAACCGCCAGGGCTGCCTCACGCGCATGGAGCCCGGCTCCGCCGAACCCCTGAGCTACGACTACGGGCACCTGACGCTGCCCGCGGTGAAGTACTACGTCGAGCAGATCGCGCCGCTGATCCTCAAGCCCTGAGCGCGCTCAGAACTGCCTGAACAGGGCCGCCGCCACAATCCCGGCCGCAATCGCCGGCAGCGGCTTCTTGAGCACCAGCATCACCACCGCGGTGGTGGCCAGTGCCGCGCGGGCGCCCAGGTCGCCCTGCGCGGCCAGCGGCGCCAGCACGGCCACCAGCACCGAACCCGACATGGCCGCGATGAACCGGCGCACGCGCGGGCCGATGGGCACCAGGGACATGACGAACACACCGCCCCAGCGGGTGGCCAGGGTCACCAGCGCCATCACGGCGACGATCAGCAGCGGGCCCCAGCCCGTGGATTCAACGCTCATCACTCTCTTCCTTCCACAGCAGACCCAGCAGGCCGCCGGCCAGCGTGCCCGTCACCACATGGCTGTTCTCCGGCAGCCAGCGCCAGGCCGCGAGCGAGGCACCGGCCGCCATCACCCAGATCAGCAGCATGCGCAGGTTCTTCTCGCCACCCACCACCATGGCGAGCAGGAAGCAGCCCATCACCATGTCCAGGCCCCAGCGCCGCGCGTCGGCGATCAGGCTGCCCACCTGCGTGCCCAGCACGGTGCCGACGATCCAGAACACCCACAGCGCCAGGCCACCGCCCAGCAGCAGCCCCAGGCCCGGCTGTCCGCGCCCCAGGGCCTGCATGGCGAGCGCCCAGTTGGAATCCGACGCCAGCGCCATCACGCCATAGCGCCGCGCGGGCGGCAGCTGACGCAGCCAGGGGTAGAGCGTGGCGCCCATCAGCAGGTGGCGCGCATTGATGGCGAACACGGTCAGCGCCAGGGGCAGCAACGGAACTTGTGGTCCCCACAGGTCCAGCACCGCGAACTGCGCCGCGCCGGCGAACACGGCCGAACTCATCAGCACCGCCCATGGGGTGTCCAGTCCTTGCTGCAGGGACGCGAGGCCGAAGGCCGCGCCAAACACCAGCACGAACAGGGCGATCGGCAGCATCTCGCGAAAGCCTGCCCACACCAGCCGGCGGGTGAGGGCACTTTGTGAGCGGAGGTCATCGGTTGTGGTCATGGGGCGAGACTGTGCCGGGTTTCATGAATCCCGAAAAGCGCAAAATTCACATCGTTTCCATTCGATAACCGCATGCAAGGACGCCGCCCATGACCCCGCAGGATCTGCAGATCGACTGGCTCAGATGCTTTGTGGCGGTGGTCGACGCCGGCTCGCTGTCGGCCGCGGCCGGCGAGGTGCACCGCTCGCAGTCGGCCGTGAGCATGCAGCTCAAGAAGCTGGAGGACGCGGCGGGCCGGCGCCTGCTGGAGCGCGGGCCGCGCAAGCTGCAGCTCACACCCGACGGCCAGACCCTGCTGGGCTACGCCCGGCGCATGCTCGACCTGCAGGCCGAGGCGCAGGCCGCGCTGCACGGCGACGAGCTGACCGGCCGCGTGCGCCTGGGCGTGCCCGACGACTACGCCGCGAAATACCTCACGCCGGTGCTCAAGCGCTTCGCGCCCAAGCACAGCGGGGTCGAGATCGAGCTGCACTGCGAGCAGTCGCCATCGCTGATCCCGCGCGTGGCGCGTGGCGAGCTGGACCTGGCGCTGGTCTCGCGCGACCACGCGCGGCGCGGCACCCTGCTGTTCCACGAGCCCATGGTCTGGGTCGGCTCGGCGCAGTTCGAGCTGTGGCGGCGCGACCCGCTGCCGATCGCGGTGTACGAGGAAGCCAGTCTGGCAAGGCGCGGTGCCATCCAGTCGCTGGCGCAGCAGGGGCGGCGCTACAAGGTGGTCTACAACAGCTCCAGCCTGGCGGGCCAGATCGCGGCGGTGGACAGCGGCCTGGCCGTGGCCGTGCTCACGCAGTGCAGCGCGCCGCCGCACCTCCAGGTGCTGGGCGCCGAGCAGGGCCTGGGCCCGCTGATCCCGATGGAGGTGGGCGTCTACCGCAGCCGCGAGTCGCGCGGCAACAAGGCGGTGGACAGCCTGCACGACCTGCTGGTGAAGACGCTGCGGCTGGCCGGGGCGCATTGAACGCCTGTGCCCGGTTTTGACGCATGTCAGGCGCCTTTGGCCAGGTTGCGCGAACATAGGGGGATGGCTGTCACCACTTCCGGGAAAAACTCCGTCTTCACCGCCCGAGCCCTGACCAAGACCTATGGCGAGGGCGACACGGCGGTGCACGCGCTGCGCGGCGTCGATCTGGACATCGTGCGCGGCGAGTTCGTGGTGCTGCTCGGTGCCTCGGGCAGCGGCAAGTCCACGCTGCTCAACATCCTGGGCGGGCTGGACACGGCCACCAGCGGCTCGGCCAGCTGGACGCACGAGGGCCAGGTGCACGAGCTCATCGGCGCGGGCGATGCCGAGCTGACGCGCTACCGGCGCGAGCATGTGGGCTTCGTGTTCCAGTTCTACAACCTCATCCCCAGCCTGACGGCCGAGGAGAACGTGGCCCTGGTGACCGACCTGGCCGAGGACCCGATGGACCCGGCCGAGGCGCTGGCCCTGGTGGGGCTGGCCGAGCGGCGCCACCACTTCGTCTCGCAGCTCTCCGGCGGCGAGCAGCAGCGGGTGGCCATTGCGCGGGCCATCGCCAAGCGCCCGGCCGTGCTGCTGTGCGACGAGCCCACCGGCGCGCTGGACTGCGCCACCGGCGTCATGGTGCTGCAGGCCATCGAGCGCGTGAACCGCGAGCTGGGCACGACCACGGTGGTCATCACCCACAACGCGCCGATCGCCGACATGGCCGACCGCGTGCTGCGCCTGGCCGACGGCCGCATCGTCGAAACCCATGTGAACCCGCACAAGGTGGCCGCGTCCACGCTGCGGTGGTGAGCGCTCCGAGATGAGCACGCTGCACACCAAACTCTGGCGCGACCTCAGGCGCCTGCGTGCGCAGGTGCTCACCATCGCGGTGGTGGTGGCCATCGGCGTGGCGGGCTTCGTCGGCATGTTCGCGGTGCACGACTCGCTCAAGACCTCGCGCGATGCCTTCTACGCGGACAACCGCCTGGCCGACCTGTTCGCCGGCATCAAGCGCGCGCCGGTGTCGCTGGGCGAACGCATCCGCGCCATCCCCGGCGTGGCCGAGGTCAAGCTCGCCGTGGTGTTCGACGCCCAGGTGGACCTGCCCGAAGTGGTGCAGCCGGTCACCGGCCGCTTCATCGGGCTGGACCTGTCGGCCGCGCAGGCCGGGCGCCAGGGGCTGAATGCGCTCAGCCTCAAGCAGGGGCGCTGGCCCGAGCGCGGGGCCCAGCTCGAAGCCCTGGTCAGCGACCGCTTCGCCGCCGCCCGCAGCCTCAAGCCCGGCGACGTGGTGCACGCCATCCTCAACGGCCGGCGCGAGCGCATCCACCTGGTGGGCACGGCCGCCACGCCCGAATACGTGTTCGCCTCGCAGGGCGGGGCGCCCGACGACACGGGATTTGGCATCTGGTGGATCGACGGCGCCCGCATGACCGAGCTGTTCGACATGCAGGGCGCGTTCAACCAGGCCTCGCTGCGGCTCGAAGCCGGCGTGCCCGAACGCGCCGTGCTCACGCCGCTGGACCGCCTGCTCGAACCCTACGGCAGCATCGGCGCCGTGGGGCGCGACCGGCAGCTCTCCACCAAGATCGTCAGCGACGAACTGGCGCAGCTCAAGGTCATGGGCACGGTGCTGCCGGCCATCTTCCTGGCCGTGGCCATGTTCATCCTCAACGTGGTGCTCAGCCGCCAGGTGGCCACGCAGCGCAGCCAGATCGCCGCGCTCAAGGCCCTGGGCTACGCCGACGGCGCTATCGCGTGGCACTACATCCAGCTCGCGCTGGTCATCGCCGGGCTGGGCGTCGTGGTGGGCCTGGGCCTGAGCCAGCTGATCGGCCGAGGCATGCTCAGCCTGTACGACGAGGTGTTCCGCTTCAACCGCTTGGCCTACGCCACCGACACCACACTGGTCCTGCTCTCGGCCGCCATCGCCGGGCTGGCCGCCGCCGCCGGCACCTGGACCGCCATCCACGCCGTGGTGCGGCTGCGGCCGGCGCAGGCCATGCTGCCGCCCGCGCCGCCGGCCTACACCGCCACGCTGGTCGAGCGCCTGGGCCTGGGGCGCTTCCTGTCCACCAGCGCGCGCATGGTGGTGCGCAACCTCGAACGCCGGCCGCTGCGCGCCGCCTTCACCGTCACCGGCATCGCGCTGGCCGTCGCGCTGCAGATCTCGGGCGCGTTCTGGCTGGACGCCATCGCCCACATCGTGGACGTGCAGTTCCGTCAGGTGCAGCAGGGCGACGTGCTGGTCAACTTCCACCGGCCGGTGCCCGTGACCGTGGTGCGCGACCTGCAGCGCCTGCCCGGCGTGCTCGACGCCGAGGTCTACCGCACCGAGCCGGTGAAGGTGACGCTGCGCGGGCGCAGCCACGACACCGCGGTGATGGCCCTGCGCGGCAACGCCAGGCTGATGCGCCTGGTGGACGAAGACCGCGGCGCGCTGGCCCTGCCGGCGCACGGCGTGGTGCTCTCGGGCCTGCTGGCGCGCGAGCTCGGCGCCCAGGTGGGCGACCGCATCACGCTGCAGTTCCGCCTGTGGAGCCGGCGCAGCGTGGAGGTGGAGGTGGTTGACATCGCGCGCACCATGTTCGGCCAGCTGCTCTACATGAACCTGGACACCCTCAACCGCCTGGCCGGCGATGGCGACGGCGTGGCCGACGCGGCGCTGCAGGTGGACCCGGCCGCCATGCCCGCCTTCTGGGCCGCGGTGAAGGCGGCGCCCGGCATCAACTCGGTGTTCGACAAGGCCAGCTCCATGGCCGAGTTCAACCACCGCACCGAACGCAACATGGGCGTGTTCAGCGGCATCCTCACGCTGTTTGCGGTGGCCATGGCGGTGGGCATCATCTACAACGCCGCGCGCATCTCGCTCTCGGAACGCGCGTGGGAACTGGCCAGCCTGCGCGTGCTGGGCATGACGCGGGCCGAAGTGTCGGTGCTGCTGCTGGCCGAGCTGGCGGCCGAGCTGCTGGTGGCGCTGCCGCTGGGGGCGCTGGCCGGCTGGGGCCTGGCCACGCTGATGATGCAGCTCATGGCCAGCGACGCGATTGATTTTCCGGTGGTCATCGAACCGTCCACCTACGCCTCGGCCGCCCTCATCGTGCTGGCCGCCGGTGTGGCCAGCGCGCTGCTGGTGCGCCGCCACATCGACCGCCTGGATCTGGTTTCTGTCTTGAAGGTACGCGAATGAACAAGTCGAACAACGGTGCGGCCAAAAAACGCCGCTGGCTCATCGGCGGACTGGCCGTGGTCGCCCTGGCCGCCATCCTCTGGGCCTCCTACCGCCCACGCCCGCTGGACGTGGAAACCGCCACCGTGGCCGAAGGCCGCTTCGAGCAGGTGATCGAGGAAGACGGCCAGCTGCGCCTGCAGCAGCGCTACCTGGTCGCTGCGCCCACCGCCTCGCAGCTGCAGCGGCCCACGCTCAAGGTGGGCGACGCGGTGAAAGCGGGCGACGTGGTGGCCGTGCTCGCGCCCAATGCGCCCGGCATGATCGACGCGCGCACCCGCAGCGTGCTGCAGCAGCGCGTGGGCAGCGCCGACGCCGCCGTGGCCGCCGCCCGTGCCAACGTGCAGCGCGCCCAGGCCGCACTGGCCCAGGCCACGCTCGAAGCTGAACGCTCTGCGCAGCTCGCCAAGGACAACTTCATCGCCCCGTCCGCCCGCGACCAGAGCCGCCTGGCGCGTGAGGCCGCGGCCCAGGCCCTGAAAGCCGCGCAGGCCGAACAGGCCGCCGCCGGCCACGCCGCCAGCGAAGCCCGTGCCGCGCTGGGCCGCGCCGAACCGTCCGGTGCCGCGCAAGGCAGCACTCCCGGTCTCTGGTCCCTCAAGAGCCCGGTCGACGGCCGCGTGCTCAAGCTGCACAAGGACAGCAGCGAACCGGTTCAGGCCGGCGCGCCGCTGCTGGAGATCGGCGACACCGGCGCCATGGAAGCCGTGATCGACGTGCTCTCCGGCGACGCGCCGCGCGTCGCCGCGGGCGCCGCCGTGCAACTGTCCACCGGCCGCAACCAGCCGCCGTTGGCCGGGCAGGTGGCGCGCGTGGACCCGGTCGCGTTCACCAAGACCTCGGCCCTGGGCATCGAGGAACAGCGCGTCAACGTGACCGTCGCGCTCAAGGCGCCGCCCCAAGAACTGCAGAAACTCGGCGACGGCTTCCGCGTCGACGCGCGCATCACCGTGTCCGCGCAAGACGGCGCGCTGCTCGTGCCCTCGGCCGCGCTGGTGCGCCAGGGGGAGGGCTGGCAGGTGTTCGTGGTGGAGGGTGGCAAGGCCCGCGCGAGGACCGTGACGTTCAGCGACCGCAACGCCGACAGCGCCTGGGTGAAGGACGGACTGAAGGCGGGGGAGAGGGTGATTCTTTATCCGGGGAGCGGGATGAGGGATGGGCAGCCGGTGAGGGGAAGATAGAAGTTGTTGAAACGTTTTCGAACTTAACGAAATTGACAAAGCTATCTAATTAACTGAAAATTGTCCGGTCACAGAAGCTTGAGACCTAACCATGTCCAGCCATTCCCTGCCAATCGATATCTCGCCTCACCTTGATGATCTCTACATCAGAGTAGCGCGGGCGCTTCGCAGCATCGAGCCAAGTGCCAAGGGGCAAGATCTTTTCGAAGATCTCTATCGAGCTCTCCTCCGTGCAAGTGATAGTGGCACTAGACGCGATTGCAGGCAGTGGATCTGTGAGGGCTTGCTCCCTTTTTTTGATCCAGCACCATGGAAGACGCAGTTGAACTCGCTGTCAGCTCTCGTCACGTCAATACGTATCGCGCTCCTCACGCAGTTGCTTGCTGGGCGACGAGTCGCTGGATTTAAAGCAGTAGCGCAGGCGATGCCTTTGCAGGGGTTTTTTGAGACCAGGGTCAACAAGCGCAACGCGCCATAACAGCGGGCATCAGTGAACGCACATGAACACTTTGACTTTTCCTCTCTCTGTTGCCCTTGAAGCCCCAACCCGCCGTACCGTATCCGCCGACCCCTACGCCAGCGGAGCGCAGACCGATGCGCTGCTGCGCTCGGGTGCGGCCTACCGGCGCGAGCGAATGCAGGCGGCCGACATGATCACCACCGAAGAAGCCGCTGAACTGGCGGGCACCTCACGCGTGACCATCAACGCGTGGATCAAGTCCGGTCGGTGCCTCGGTGTGTCGCATCTGCGGCGTGGCTTCAAGCTGCCGCGCTGGCAGTTCGAGCCGTTTGTGTTCCCGTACCTCCAACCCATGTCGAAGGCGTTGGGCACCACCGACGGCTGGCCACTGCTGGCCTTCCTGGAAAGCCCTCACCCTGCACTGGATGGCCAGACGCCCCGCGTGGCGCTGGAGCAGGGCGTGGATGCGAAACGGGTACTGGGTCTGGCAACAGCAGAGGGACATTGATGCCCCCTGCCGCCCATGAACCTCAAAGAACTCAAACCTCCTCTGATTGAACTGCCTGCCGGGCAGACGTTTTTCCGGGTCCAGGTGCTGCGTGCTCGGCCCGGTGCAGTCAAAACGAACGGGCTCTTGTTGCCACCAGCCGGCGTGTTGTCCGGAAGGTTCTGTTTGACTGATCAGGTCACTGCCTACTTGGCAGACAGCGCAGATACCGCACTGTTCGAAGCGCAGTTCCGCCGCGACACGAAGAGCCGAAGCTTGGGCGAGTTGCGCAAGCGAGCACTGCTTCAATTCACTACCGTGCGACCTCTTAGGCTGGTGGACCTGCGCCCGCTGGCGGAGCCCTACCCACTACTGTTGAGCTTGCGCATCGAACAGACTCAGGCGCTGGCGCGAGACTGCTTCAAGGCTGGCCATCAGGGATTGATCTACGCCTCGGCGCAGCACATGCAGCACGCGTGCGTCTGCTTGTTTCCGGACGGGATCGCGGCATTGAAGCGACAACAGCAGTGGCCCTTGGTGAAGCCAGGTACGCGGCAATTGCTGCATGCCGTGGTAGACGCGGCGCGTCGCTCGGGCGTGCCGCTGCTGGAAGAAGGCGCGAGTTGACGGCGGCGGTCTGGGTCACCCCCGCCAAGCCTTCTCAATCCCCGCGATATCAATCTTCGTCATCCCCATCATCGCGTCGAACGCCCGCTGGGCCGCGGCGCGGTCCGGGTCGTTGACGGCGGCCGTCAGCACGCGCGGGGTGATCTGCCACGACAGCCCCCACTTGTCCTTGCACCAGCCGCAGGCGCTTTCCTGGCCGCCGTTGCCGACGATGGCGTTCCACAGGCGGTCGGTCTCGGCCTGGTCGTCGGTGGCCACCTGGAACGAGAAGGCTTCGGTCTGCGGGAAGGCCGGGCCGCCGTTGAGCCCGAGGCAGGGGATGCCCATGACGGTGAATTCGACGGTCAGCACATCGCCCTGCTGGCCGGAGGGGTAGTCGCCGGGCGCGCGCATGACCGCGCCCACCGAGCTGTCGGGGAAGGTGGCGGCGTAGAAGCGCGCGGCTTCTTCGGCATGGCCGTTGAACCAGAGGCAGATGGTGTTCTTGGCGGGCATGGGCGTCTCCTGAAAACGGGGTGACCACGATAGCCGCAATGCGCGGCAGGCGTCGAGGGGCAGGCGGCCGGTGCCCCGGGCGTTTCTTTCGTGTCTTTCTGTAAGTCGTCTTGTGGCCGCTGAGGTGCCAGGAGTACGCTGCCCCTCCCCACGCGGTCGGTACGGGCCGGGGTGCCAGTTGTTCGACGGCGGCGGGATCCGAAGCATCAACAACACACACAGGAGACAGACATGGAGAAGACCGGTTTGAAGGGTCGGCGTCTGACCCGGGGGCGATGGGGCGCGGCGTTCGCGGCGACTTTGCTCGTGGCGGCCTGCGGCGGAGGCAGCGACTCGTCCGGCGACAGCGGGGGCGACCTCGCCACCGCGCGGATGCTGACGACAGAGGTGGCTGCAGCGGGAGGGGCGGCGGCCGCTGGATCGTCATCTCCCAGTTGCCTCAACCGGGTCAACAACACGTTCAACAAACTGCTGGAGTGCGTGACCCTGGCCGGTGTCCGGCGCCATCAGCAGGCCCTGCAGACCATCGCCGACGAGAACAACGGCATCCGCACCTCGGGCACGCCGGGTTACGACGCGTCGGTGGACTACGCGGCCCAGGTGCTGCGCGACGCGGGCTACCTTGTCACCGTCACCGACTTCCAGTTCCAGACCTTCATCACGCTCTCGCCCACGGTGCTGGAGCAGGTGTCGCCCGGCCCGGCCGGTCCGCTGGACAACACCATCATGGAGTACTCGGGCAGCGGTGACGTGACCGCCTCCGTGACGGCGCTGATGCCGCCGCCGGGCGACGGCACGCCGGGCTGCGAGGCGGCGGACTTCGCCGGTTTTCCCGCGGGCAACATCGCCCTCATCAGCCGGGGTGGCTGCCCCTTCGCCCTCAAAGCCACCAATGCCCTCGCGGCCGGCGCGAGCGGCGTGGTCATCTACAACAACACCACCGGCGACCTCAACGGCACGCTGGGCGAGGCCTTCACGGAGGACATCGGCGTGACCGGTATCACCCAGGCCCTGGGGCAGCAGCTGGCGGCGACGCCGGGGCTGGTGCTGCGCCTGAAGACCGACACCTTCCGCGGCGAGGCGACCACCAGCAACGTGATCGCGGAGTCGCGCTCGGGCGACCCGAACAACGTGGTGATGGTGGGCGCGCACCTGGACTCGGTGAACGAAGGCCCGGGCATCAACGACAACGGTTCGGGTGTGGCGGCCATCCTGGAGACCGCGGTGCAGATGGCCAAGGTCAAGCCGCGCAACAAGCTGCGCTTCGCCCTGTGGGGTGCGGAAGAGTCGGGGCTGGTGGGCTCCACGAACTATGTGGAAGGGCTGTCCCAGGCCGAGAAGGACCGCATCGCGCTGTACCTGAACTTCGACATGATCGGCTCGCCCAACCACGTCTTCTTCGTCTACGACGGCGACGATTCGGACGGCACGGGCGAAGGCCCCGGCCCGGGCGGGTCGGACCAGATCGAGAAGGCGTTCGAGTCGTTCTACATGCAGCGCGGCGTGCCGTTCAAGGGCACGGACTTTGACGGTCGTTCCGACTACCGGGCCTTCATCCAGAACCTGATCCCGGCCGGCGGCCTGTTCACCGGCGCCGAAGGCATCAAGACGGCGGAGGAAGCGGCGCTGTGGGGCGGCACGGCGGGCACGGCCTACGACCCGTGCTACCACCAGGCCTGCGACACCTTCGCCAACAACAGCGACACGGCGCTGGACATCAACGCCGACGCGGTGGCCTACACCACGCTGCTGTTCTCGATGAACACCTCGAGCGTGAACGACCAGCGCGGCAAGGGCAACTTCCGCATGCCGGCCCTCAAGCCGCTGCACCCGGAGCGCACGGGGAACTGAAGGCGCTTGACCGATTTACCCCCATGCCGGCCCCCGGGCGGGCGTGGGGGATCAGGCGGGGTCGAGCAGCCAGCGCAGGTCCTCTTCCAGCCGTTGCCACTCCACACCCGACGCCATGTGGCCGTAGGGGCTGTCCAGCTCGCGGTAGCGCAGCGGGCCGGGGACGGCACCGAGCAGGGTGCGGACCGCGGGATCGGGCGGGAAGATCGCGTCGGTGGTGCAGACCATGAACAGCAGGCGCGCGCGGATCTCGCCCACCCGCTCACGCACGTCGAAGCGCTCGGCCGCGGCGGCCAGGGTGACCATGCTGTTGGGGTCGAAACGCTCGGCCCACTGGCGGCAGGCCTTGTCCATGGCGGCCTGGCGTTGTGCGGGGTCGGGCATGCGGGCTTCGAACAGGGTCTCCAGTCCGTAGCTGCGCAGGGTCTGGCGGCGCAGCTCGGTCAGCATGTCCGTCATGCGCGCATCGCCGTAGTGCCAGCCGCCGTTCCAGGCCGGGTGGTCGGCAAAGCGCTGGCGCGTGGCCTCGGCGCTCAGGCCTTTGGGGTGGGTGAGGCCGGACACCAGCGATCCCACGGCGTCGACCATGTCCGGGAACGACAGCGCCCATTGCAGGGCCTGCCAGCCGCCGTAGGAGGGGCCCACGACTGCACGCAGGTGGCGCACGCCCAGCTGCTGCAGCAGGCGGTGCTGCACGGCCACGATGTCTTCCAGCGTGATGGCGGGAAAGTCCGGCCCCCAGGGCCGTCCGGTGGCCGGGTTGGTGGTGTTCGGGCCGGTGGTGCCGAACGAGGAACCCAGCATGTTGCTGCAGACGATGAAGAAGCGGTCGGTGTCCAGCGGCCGGCCGGGGCCGAGCAGCGGCGCCCACGAGCTCTCGGCCACATGGTGGCCGGGCACGAGCATCGAGGGGCCGCTGGTGTAGCCGTGGGTCACCAGCACGGCGTTGCGGCCGTCGGGTGCGAGCTGGCCGAAGGTGGCGTAGGCCACGTCCAGCGCGGGCAGCTCGGTGCCGCTGGACAGCCGGTGGGCGCCCAGTGAAAGGGTGTTCAGCATGTCAGTCGACCTTGATGCCGGCGGTCTTGATGACCTGGGTCCAGGTCTCGGTTTCGCGCTGGACGAATGGGGTGAATCTGTCCTTGCCGGCGGCGACCACGGTGGCGCCGGTGGCTTCGATGCGGGCTTTGAGCGGCCCGTTCAGCGCCTTGATGGCGGCGGCCTCGATGGCCGCGACCACCGGTGCGGGAATGCCCTGCGGACCCGAGATGCCGGCCCAGGCGGTGGCCTCGAAGCCGGGGTAGCCCGATTCCGCCACCGTGGGCACCAGGGGCAGCAGCGGGTTGCGCTGCGCGCTGCTGATGGCAAGCGGCACGACCTTGCCGGCCGCGCTGGGCGCGATGACCGCGTCCTGGTTGAGGAACATCAGCTGCACCTGGCCGGCCATGAGGTCGGTGAGGGCAGGTGCGCCACCGCGGTAGGGGATGTGCAGCATGGAGATGCCGGCGCGCTGTTTGAACATTTCCATGGCCAGGTGGCCCGAGGTGCCGTTGCCCGAGCTGGCGTAGCTCAGGCGGCCGGGGTGGGCCTTGGCGTGCTTCACCAGATCGGCCAGGGTCTTGAAGCCGGTGGAGGGGTGCACGATCAGCGCGTTCGCGCCGGCCAGTGCGAATGCGATGTGCACGAAGTCGCGGTTGATGTCGAACGGCAGCTTGGCCACCAGGCCCGGGCTGGTGGCGTTGCCGATCCAGGACAGCATCAGCGTGTGGCCGTCGGGTGCCGCGCGGGCCGTGGCCTCGGCGGCGATCACGCCGGCGCTGCCGGGCTTGTTCACCACCACCATGGGCTGGCCCAGCAGCTTGCCCATCTCGTCGGCGATCATGCGCGCCGCGTTGTCGGACGGCCCGCCGGCCGGCGCCGCGACGATGAACTGGATGGGGCGGTTGGGGAAGGTCGCCTGCGCGCGGACCGCGGTCGGCGCGAGCGCCTGCAGGCCGCCGAGACCGCCCAGGACCAGGGCCTGGCGACGGCTCAGCCGGTGGGTTGAATGCATGTCTGTCTCCTGTGGTTGTGACTGCATGGTCCGCGCAAAAGCCATCGGCAACAAGACAGAAATCAGGGCAAGACATTAGACTCTTCAATACCATGTCCGTCGCCTCCACCGTGCTGCTCAACCGCCTCCTGGCCCGGGGCAAGTTCCGCCATGCGCAGGTGCTGCTGCACCTGGCCGAGCTGGGCAGCGTGCAACGCGCGGCCGACGCCATGGGCATGACGCAATCGTCGGTGACGCAGTCGCTGGCCTACCTCGAACAGCTGCTGGAGTCGCAGCTGTTCCACCGCCACGCGCGCGGCGTGCGACCCACCGAGGTGTGCCAGGACCTGCTGCCGGTGGTGCGGCAGATCGTCTCGGGCCTGGGCGCGGGCGCCGAGGCGGTGGCCGCGCGCCAGCAGCAGGGGCAGGGCATGGTGCGGCTGGCGGCGTCCGGCGCCGCGATCAATGGCCTGCTGCTGCCGGCCCTGGCCGCGTTCGGCGAGCGGCACCCGCGCATCAGCGTGCAGCTGCGCGAGCTGGAGCGCGACGAACTGCTGCTGCTGGTCACGTCCGGGCAGGCCGATCTGGCGGTGTGCCGCCGGCCCACCGTGGTGCCCAGCGGCTGGCGCTTCGACCGCCTGGTGGACGACCACCTGGTGGTGGTGTGCGGGCCGGCGCATCCGCTGGCGGGCAAGCGGGTGCGGTCCTGGTCGCCGCTGTTCAAGGTCACCTGGCTGCTGCCGCCGGTGGACAGCATCGCGCGGGCGAGCTTCGACGAGGTGGTGCGGGGCGCGGGCGCGGCGCCCGCCACCCACCCGGTGGTGACGCGATCACTGTCGGCGCTGGTCTGGCTGCTGCGGCAGCGGCCGCTGCTGGCCCTGCTGCCCTACCGCTCGGTGCGCGCCTGGCTGGACGACGGGTTGTTGGCCACGGTGCCGCTGGACACCGGGGCGGTGCTGGAGCCCATCGGCGTGCTGCGGCCGGAGCAGGGCGCGCGCGCCGCGCAGGACCGGCTGGCGGAATTCCTGCTGGCCCAGTCCGGGGATGGGGTGGCGGTCAGGGCCTGATCACTGCACGATTTCGTCCGCCGGCCCGCGGTGGGCGTCGGGTTTGGCCGTGGCGGCGCTGCCGGCGGCGGCGCTCATCACCAGCCCGATGGCCAGCCACTGCAGGCCGCTCAGGTGCTCGTCGAGCACCAGCACGCCCATCAGTGCGGCCACGGCCGGCTCCATGCTGGCCATGACGCCGAAGGCGGCCGGCGTGAGACGCTTGAGCGCCACCATCTCCAGCGAGATCGGGATGGCGCTGGAGATGGCCGCCACGCCCAGGCCGAACAGCAGGATGCCGGGCTGGAGCAGCGCGCTGCCGGCGTGCCAGACGCCGAAGGGCACGACGGTGATGGCGGCCATGGTCAGGCCCAGCGCTACCGAATGGCCGGCGTGCAGATGGCCGACCTTTTTGCCGAACAGGATGTAGGCGGCCCAGAACACGGCGGCGCCCAGGCCGAACATCACGCCCACGGGGTCGAGGCTGGCCACGTCGTGGCCCAGCGGCAGCAGCAGGCCCAGGCCCACGATGGCGAAGGCGATCCAGAGGTAGTCGATGGCCCGGCGTGAGGTGAAGAAGGCCACGGCCAGCGGGCCGCTGAACTCGATGGCCACCGCCACGCCAAACGGAATCGTCTGGATCGACTGGTAGAACATCAGGTTCATGCAGCCCAGTGCCATGCCGTATCGCACCAGGCTTTTCGCGTCGGCGCGCGTGGTGGTCCAGCGCCAGGGGCGCCAGATCAGCAGCAGGATCAAAGCGGAGAAGCCCACGCGCAGCGCGGTGGTGCCCAGCGCGCCAACCTGCGGGAACAGTTGTTTGCCAAACGAGGTGCCGATGCCCAGTGCCACGACCGAGCCGAGCACGGCCAGCAGGGGCACGACCTGTGCCCAACGGTTCGAACTCACGTTGCGATCAGACCAGGGGAATGGTGAAGCGCTCGATCACCGGCTTCGTGTCCGGCCGCACACCGCGCCACCACTCGAAGGCCTCGGCCGCCTGCTCGACCAGCATGCCGACGCCGTCGGCCAGCTGGGTCACGCCGGCCGCCTGCGCCTGCTTCAGGAAGGGGGTGAGGCCCTTGCCGTAGACCAGGTCGTAGGCGAGGGCGCCGGGCGCGAACACGCCCGCGGGCAGCGGCAGTTCGTCCTTGGAGAGACCGGTGGAGGTGGCATTGAGGACGACGTCGAAGGTCTCGCCCGCGAGTTCGTCGTAGCCGCCGGTTTGCAGGGCCGTGTGGGCTGCGAAGTCCGCCTTGAGGCCGTGGGCCCTGGCGGCGGTGCGGTTGGCGATCGCGATCACGGCGGGCTTCTGCGCCGCGATCGGCAGGATGGCGCCGCGCGTGGCACCGCCCGCGCCGCAGATCAGCACCCGCTTCCCCGCCAGCGACACACCCAGGTTGCGCTGGATGTCGTTGACCAGGCCGAGGCCGTCGAAGTTCTGCGCCCAGATGCGGCCGCCCTCGAACTTGAGCGCGTTGACGGCGCCGGCCAGGCGGGCCGACTCCATCGGGTCGGTGGCGATCTCGAAGGCCTGCAACTTGAAGGGGATGGTGACGTTCATGCCCCGGCCACCCGCGGCGATGAAGGCCTCGACCGTGGCCTTGAAGCCGTCGAGCGGGCCTTCGATGGCGGTGTATTCGATGTCCTGGCCGGTGGCCTGCGCGAAGGCGCCGTGGATCAGGGGGGACTTGCTGTGGCCAATGGGGTTGCCGATGACGGCGTAGCGGTCGGTCATGGTGCGGGGCGCGGGAGGAAACAGGGGCTTTGGAAAGGCAGCCTGCGATTGTCGCGCATGGGGGCTACCATGCCCCGATGACCAAGACCCTCAAGATCGATTTCGTCTCCGATGTGTCCTGCCCCTGGTGTGCGATCGGCCTGGCCGGCCTGGAGCGTGCGCTGGAGCGGGTGCAGCCGGACATCGCGGCCGAGCTGCACTTCCAGCCCTTCGAACTCAACCCGCAGATGGGCCCCGAAGGCGAGGACGTGGGCGAGCACCTGACCAGGAAGTACGGCAGCACGCCCGAGCAGCAGGCGCAGATCCGCGAGACCATCCGCCAGCGTGGCGCGGAAGCCGGTTTCAGCTTCAACAAGGACGGTCGCGGCCGCATCTGGAACACCTTCGACGCGCACCGCCTGCTGACCTGGGCCGAGGCGGAAGGTGAACCGGGCCAGCAGCTGGCCCTCAAGCGCGCGCTGATGGAGGCGCACCACGGCCGCGCCGAAAGCCCGGCCGACCCGGCGGTGCTGCTGGCGGCGGTGCAGCAGGCCGGGCTGGACGTGGACCGCGCGCAGCGGGTGCTGACCAGCGACGAGTTCGCCGACGAGGTGCGCGAGCGCGAGCAGTTCTACACCGGCCACGGCATCCACTCGGTGCCGGCGGTGATCGTCAACGACCGGCACCTGATCTCGGGCGGGCAACCGGCCGAGGCCTACGAACAGGCACTGCGGCAGATCGCCCAGGAGGCCTGATCAGCCGGTCTGCGCCGAGCGGTGGGTCCGGGCCTGCTCGGTGATGGCCGACCGGACCTCGGGCGCAAGCCGGTCCAGGTTCTTCATCTGCATGGCCATGCGCGGGTTCTGCCGCAGCATCGGCTCGTGCCGCATCAGGAAGTCCCAGTACAGCGTGGTGAAGGGGCAGGCCTTGGGCCCGGTGCTTTGCGCGGGGTCGTAGCGGCAGCCGCTGCAGTGGTTGCTCATGCGCTGGATGTACCTGCCCGTGGCCACATAGGGCTTGCTGCCCAGCAGGCCGCCGTCGCCGTACTGGCTCATGCCCAGGGTGTTGGGCAGCTCCACCCACTCCACCGCGTCCACATGGACGCTCAGGTACCACGCATGGACGGCCTGCGGCCGCACGCCCAGCAGCAGCGCGTAGAGCCCCGTGACCATGAGGCGCTGGATGTGGTGGGCGTAGCCGTGCGCCAGGGTCTGCGTGATCGCTTCGCGCAGGCAGGCCATCTCGGTCTCGCCGGTCCAGTACCAGGCGGGCAGCGGCGCCTGCGCCTCCAGCGCGTTGCGTTCCAGGTAGCCGGGCATCTGCGTCCAGTAGATGCCGCGCACGTACTCGCGCCAGCCCAGTATCTGGCGGACGAAGCCTTCCACCGCGGCCAGCGGTGCGTGGCCGTTGCGGTACGCCGCTTCGGCCGCGGCCACAACCTCGCGCGGGTTCAGCAGTTTGAGGTTGAGCGCGGCGCTCAGCTGCGAATGCCAGAGCCAGACCTCGCCGACCCACATCGCGTCTTCAAACTGTCCGAACAGCGGCAGGCGCTGCTCTATGAAGTTGTCCAGCGCGCGCAGGGCGTCGGCGCGGGTGACGGGCCAGGCAAAGCTGTCCAGTGATCCCGGGTGGTCGGCGAAGCGCAGGTTGACCAGTTCGATCACCTCGCGCGTGATCGCATCGGGCTCAACAAAGAACGGCGCCGGCACATTCTGCGGGCCGGTCTTGCCGAAGCTCTCCCGGTTGTCGGCGTCGAAGTTCCACTGGCCGCCCGCCGGCTGTTTGCCGTCCATCAGCACGCCGTGTTTCTGCCGCAGCGCGCGGTACCAGTATTCGAGGCGCAGCTGCTGGCGGCCCTTGGCGTGCGCGGCGAACTCGCGCACGGTGGAAAAGAAGTGCGTGTCGTCGCGGAGCTGAAGCGGCAGGCCGGCCTGCAAAGCCACGCCGCGCAGCGCCTGCAGCACGCGCCAGTCGCCGGGGGCGGTGAGGATCAATGCTTGCGGCTGCAGGTCGGTGATGGCCCGTTGCAGTTCACCCGCCAGCGTGCCGCTGTTGTCCGCATCCTGAAGCTGGGTGTAGCGCAGCGGCAGGCCGCGCTCGCGCAGCCCGGCCGCGAAGTGCCGCATGGCGCTCAGGAAGATCGCGGTGCGCGGTTTGGCCGACCAGACGTGGGTGGACTCTTGCACCACCTCGGCCATCCACACCAGGTCTTGCGCGGGGTCGAAACCGTCGAAGGCGGTGCTGCCGTGCTCCAGCTGGTCGCCCAGCACGATGACCAGGTGGCGAATGGGCGCAGCGGGCATCTCAGGCATTCGGCGGCGCAGTGTTCTTGCGCGCCCGGCAGGCGTCGGAACAGTACTTCACCGCGTCCCAGTTCTTCGCCCAGGCCTTGCGCCAGCTCATGGGCCGGCCGCAGACCACGCAGGGTTTGCTGGGCAGGTGGGCCTTGTTGCCTTTGAAGTCGTTTCGCACCCGGCGGTTCTACCGCAGCCAACCTACTCCGCGCCGTGCGCGGGCTTTTGTGCCTTCAGGGCTGGGCGTCCAGAAACCGGCGAACCTCACGCATCGCCGCCTCAGGCTGGTCGTTGAACAGGGCGTGACCGGCATCGGGCAGGTTCACCAGCCGGGCGTTCCGGAAATGCCGCATGTGGCGCCGCTGCTGCGCCTCGCCCATGCGCGGGCTGCAGCCGCCGGTCATGAACAGCACCGGTCCGGCGAAGGCCTCGGCGCCCCGGTGGAAGCTCAGGCGGGCGGCGAAGGCGGGGTCGTCGCCCATGCGGCCGATCATGGCGTCGTAGACCGCACTGCCCGCGCGCCAGCCTTCCAGCGCCGGGACGCGGCCGTCGCAGGTGGCGCCGGCCTGGAACAGGGTCATCATCTGCCCGATCAGCCAGTCGCGCCGGGCATGCGGGTCGCCGCCGCTGTCGACCCGCCATTGCGAGAGCCAGGCCCGGGCCATGCCACCCACCACCGCCCAGCCGGGCCAGCCGCCGCCCATGGCGGCCTCCATCGTGTCCTTGTCCAGGAAACCCGGCTCGGCCAGCACCAAACGGCGCACCTTGTCGGGGTGGCGACCGGTGTAGGCCGAGGCCAGCATCGCGCCCCAGGAATGGCCCAGCAGGTCGATGGGACGGCCGGGGCTGACCTGGCGCACGATGGCATCGAGGTCGTCCAGGTAGCCCTCGACGCTGATGCTTTCGGACGGCACGCGCGGCGACAGGCCGCTGCCGCGCTGGTCGTAGAACACCACGCGACGCACGTCGGACAACGCCTGCAGGCCCAGCAGGTAGCGGTAGTCGCCGCCCGGTCCGCCGTGCAGCACGATGAGCACCGGCTTGCCGGTGTCGCCAAACGACTCGGCGTGGAAGCGGTAACCGTTGGCGGTGAGCGAGGGCAGGGCCGGGTCCTGGTCGGTGGTGGCCGGCACGGTGGGCGCGGCGGCGCGGGCGGCCAGGGCCAGGAGCACCAGGCTGACAAACGTGGCGAGGGATCGGAGCATGGTGGTGGGCGGTTGGACGGGATGCCAGAATCGTCGCCCACACCACCTGCCGGCGCGACAACAAATGTTATCGAGCACCACCGACGCTGACCGCCGCGCCGTCCTCGGGATCGCGGCCGGGTTTGCACCCGTCTCCGACGCGGACTTCGCACCGCTGCTGCAGGCGCTGGAGGGCCGCGACCTGGCGGCCGGCGAGGCGCTGCTGCACGCCGGGCAGGCCGATGCGCGCGAGTTCTTCGTGCTCTCGGGCCTGGTGCGGCTGAGCGTGGGCGACGCCCAGGGCCGCGAGGTGACGCTGGGCTTCTGCGCCGGGCCGTGCGTGCTGCCGCCTTCCATCACGCGCACCCGCGACGGCCACTCGCGCATCGACGCGACCGCGCTGGAGCCGTCGCGCGTGGCGGGCTTCGACGCGGCGCTGCTGACGGCCACGATGCTGCGCCACCCGGCGGTGCAGCGCTGGGGCGATGCGGTGCTGCGTGGCGAACTGCTGCGCAAGGCCGACCGCGAATGGCAGCTGGCCGCGCTGCCAGCGGCCGAACGGCTGGCCCTGTTGCGCGAGGCGATGCCGGGGCTGGAGCAACGCGTGGCGCACCGCCTGATCGCCAGCTACCTGGGTGTGACGCCGGTGACGCTCAGCCGCCTGCGGCGGCAGCTCGGGACCTGAGGCGGGGCACAGGCTCAGGCCAGTGCCCGCGCGATCTTCCCTCGCTTGACGGTGGGCCTGGGCACCGGGCAGGGCAGGTGCTCGAACCAGCGGCGCACGTCGTCCTCCACGCACAGGCCGTGCATGTAGTTGTAGATGGCCTTGCGCAGGCCCTGGCCCAGCACGTCGTGGTCCACGCCGGGCGGCATGGGCGTGGGGTCGGTGAAGCCGATGTCGTTCTTGGCGAAGCGCACCTCGGGCAGTGGGATCAGTTCGACGCCGTAGGCCGCCGGGTCCATGCCGACGGGGGAGTGCACCGTGCAGGAAAAGCGGTGGAAGAAGCCGCTCTGGATGCAGCCGTTCTCGAACAGCTGGCGCACGTATTCGAGCGCGTCCACCGTGTCCTGCAGCGTCTGCGTCGGGAAGCCGTACATCAGGTAGGCGTGCACCAGGATGCCGGCGTCGGTGAAGCCCTTGGTCACGCGCGCCACCTGCTCCACGCTCACGCCCTTCTTCATCAGGGCCAGCAGCCGATCGCTCGCCACCTCCAGACCGCCGCTCATGGCGATGCAGCCGCTTTGCGCCAGCAGCTCGCTCAGCTCGGGCGTGAAGGTTTTTTCAAAGCGGATGTTGCCCCACCAGCTGATCTGCAGGTCGCGCCGGATCAGCTCCTCGGCCAGGGCCTTGAGCGCCTTGGGCGGCGCCGCCTCGTCGACGAAATGAAAGCCCGTCTGGCCGGTCTCGTGGACGATCTTCTCGATGCGGTCGGCCAGGGTGGCCGCAGTCGCTGTTTCGTAGCGGCCGATGTAGTCCAGGCTCACGTCGCAGAAGCTGCACTTCTTCCAGTAGCAGCCGTGCGCCACGGTCAGCTTGTTCCAGCGCCCGTCGCTCCAGAGCCGGTGCATGGGGTTGAGCATGTCCAGCAGGCTGAGGTAGCGGTCGATGGGCAGGCCGTCCCAGGTGGGGGTGCCCACGTCCTCGAACGGCACGTCGGGCTCGGCCAGGTTCACATACTTCACCTCGCCGTTCTCGCGCAGGAAGGTGCGCTGCAGCCGCTGCTTGCCACGCTCGCCGCGCAGGTGCTCGATCAGCGACAGCACGGGCCGCTCGCCCGCGTCCAGCGTCACGTAGTCGACGAAGTCGAACACGCGCGGGTCTTTCAGCTCGCGCAGTTCGGTGTTGACGAAGCCGCCGCCCAGGCCGATGCGGATGTGCGGGTTCTGCGCCTTGATGGTCTGCGCGATGCGCAGTGCCGCGTACATGGCGCCGGGGAAGGGCACCGAGAGCAGCACCAGCGTGGGCTGGTGGCGGTGAGTGGCCGCCAGGGTCAGGTCGTGCAGCAACTCGTCCACCAGGGTGTGCGGCGCCGCCAGCGCGTTGGCCAGCGGGTCGAAGCTGGGCTGGCTGCTGGCCAGTGATTCGGCGTAGCGCACGAACTCGAAGCGCTCGTCGGCCGCGTCGCGGATCACGTCCGACAGGTCGTTGAGGTAGAGCGTGCACAGGTGGCGCGCCTTGTCCTGCACGCCCAGGGCGCCAAACGCCCAGCCCAGCGGGTCGCCGCTGTCCTCATGAACATAGTTGTCCAGTGCGGAAAAGCGCGGCCCCTCGGGCAGCAGGCCGCGCGCGGCGATGCGGTAGGCCAGGGTCGAATCACGGCACTGCAGGTAGGCGATCACCGGGCCGATGGTGGCGCGGTAGGCTTCGAACTGATCGACGAAGCTGTGCACGGCTGCGCTGCGGTGGGCTTCGGCCAGAGACAGGGCCCGGCCGCGCAGCGCCTCCAGCCCTGCGGGCGTGAACAGTTTGAGCACCAGCGCCAGCGCCAGGTCTTCCTGCACCGCATCGATGCCGCGCGAGCGCAGGAAGCCCGTGAGGTAGGCGGTGGAGGGATAGGGCGTGTTGAGCTGGGTCATCGGAGGGATGACGCTCAGCACGCGGAACGAAGCGCTCATGAGCTGGAGATGGTGGTCAGCGCGGTTCAGTGGCGCCCTTCATCGGGCCTTCCTTGGCCGAGGCCAGGTCGATGCCGACCTTGCCCTTGGCGTCTGCCCGCAGGGGACCTGGGCAGGCCATTCGCACCGCGTTGGCGTCACGGCAGGCGTAGCTGCGCACCACCAGTTGCAGGTCCGAACAGGCGGCTGTGTAGCCGTTCATGCTCAGGTCCTTCTTTCGGCCCGCGGCGAAGGGCTCAATGATGCTGCCCAGTGCGGCTGCAGGTTCGAGCACCTTTCCTGCGCGTGTGCGCCACTCGAGCTGCACGAGCAGCGCACCCACGTTCTTGCCGGTGTCGTTCGAGATGGACCACTGCGGCATACAGAACCCAGGGTTCTTGCCGCCTTCCATTGCACTGATGACGATCGCACCAGTCTGACCCGCGGCCAGTGTGGGTGCGAGCAGGACTGTACCGAGTGCAGCGGTACCCAGGGATGCGGTCAGAAACGAGCGAACGGACATGGCGTGTGGCACCTTTCATGGGTTGGGTGAAGGGAAGGAGCGTTCGCGCACGCTCCGCGGGGACCCATTGTCGTGGAATGTGCCGTGCCAAGACGTGTTCAACACTCCACGATGTTGACCGCGAGGCCCCCTCGCGCGGTTTCCTTGTATTTGGTCTTCATGTCCGCCCCTGTCTCGCGCATGGTCTTGATGACCTTGTCCAGGCTGACGTGGTGCGTGCCGTCGCCGCGCAGCGCCATGCGCGCGGCGTTGATGGCCTTGACCGAGGCGATGGCGTTGCGTTCGATGCAGGGGATCTGCACCAGGCCACCCACCGGGTCGCAGGTCAGGCCCAGGTGGTGTTCCATGCCGATCTCGGCCGCGTTCTCCACCTGCTCGGGCGTGCCGCCGAGCACGGCGCACAGCGCACCGGCGGCCATGGAGCAGGCGACACCGACCTCGCCCTGGCAACCGACCTCGGCGCCGCTGATGCTGGCGTTCTCCTTGTAGAGGATGCCGATGGCCGCAGCCGTCAGCAGGAAGTCCACCACGCCCTCGTCGTCTGCTCCCGGTACGAAGCGCCGGTAGTAGTGCAGCACGGCGGGCACGATGCCGGCCGCGCCGTTGGTGGGCGCGGTGACCACACGGCCACCGGCGGCGTTTTCTTCGTTGACCGCGAGCGCATAGAGGTTGACCCAGTCGAGCACGGCCAGCGGGTCGGTCAGTGCTTTCTCGGGGTGGCCGGTCAGGTCGCGAAACAGCGCGGGCGCGCGGCGGCGCACCTTGAAGCCGCCGGGCAGCACGCCGTCGGTGGCGCAGCCGCGCTGCACGCAGGCCTGCATCACGTCCCAGATGCGCAGCAGGCCGGCGCGGACCTCGTCGTCGCTGCGCCAGTGGCGCTCGTTGGCGCGCATCACGCCGGCGATGGACAGGCCGTGCTCGCGGCAGCGCTGCAGCAGCTCGTCGCCGGTGCGGAAAGGGATCGGCAGTTGCGTGACGTCGGGTGCGATCACCTTCTGCCGCTGGCCGTCGGCCATGACCTCCTCGCTCACCACGAAGCCGCCGCCCACCGAATAGAACGTGCGCTCGGACAGCACCGCGCCCGCCGCGTCCCAGGCGCACAGGCGCATGCCGTTGGCGTGCAGCGGCAGGGCCTGGCGGTGCAGGGTCAGGTCCTCGCGGTCGTTCCAACTGATGGTGTGTGTGCCCATCATCGGGATGCAGCCCTGCTCGCGGATGGCGCGCACGGTGGGCTCGACCGATTCGATGGGCACCGACTCCGGCTCGTGCCCGCACAGCCCGAGCAGCACCGCCTTGTCGCTGCCGTGGCCGCGGCCGGTGGCCCCCAGCGAGCCGTACAGCCCCACCTGCACCCGCGCCACCGCGGGCAGCAGGCCAGCGGTCTCCAACCCGTGCGCGAACAGGCGCGCGGCGCGCATGGGGCCGACGGTGTGCGAGCTGCTGGGCCCGATGCCGATCTTGAACAGGTCGAACGCGGAGACGGCCATGGCGGTTCCTTGGTGGTCAGACGGCGGGTGCGGGCATCACCACGCGGGTGTGGCGCCGCTGTTCCTGCCACTGTGCCACGTGGCCGGCCAGCTGGTGTGCGGTGATGGCCGAGAGCGTCCAGCCCAGGTGGCCGTGGCCGGTGTTGTAGAACACGTTGGGCCGGCGGCCGGGGCCGACGCGGGGCAGCATGTCCGGCATCATGGGCCGCAGGCCGGCCCAGGGCTCGACGCGGCGCGTGCTCACGCCCGGGAAGCACTGGTTGACCCAGTCCACCAGCGGCTTGATGCGGTCGGCGCGGATGTCGCGGTTGAAACCGTTGAACTCGGCCGTGCCGGCGACGCGGAAGCGGTCCACGCCCAGGCGGCTGGTGACCAGCTTGGTCTCATCGTCCAGCAGGCTCACGTTGGGTGCCGCGGCCTGGCTCTGTTCGTCGTTCAGCATCACGGTGATGGAGTAGCCCTTGACCGGGTAGACGTTGAGGCGATCGCCCAGTTGGGCGCCGATGGCGCGGCTGTGCACGCCGGCGCAGACCACCACCGCATCCGCGCTCACCACCTCGCCGTCCGCCAGCGTGACGTGGGCGGTCTGGCCCGTGCTCTGCACGCGGGCCACCGCGCGGCCCGTCAGCAGGCGAACGCCACGGCGTTCGCAGGCCAGGCTCATGCCGTGGGTGTACTTGTGGATGTCGCCGGTGCTGTCGCTCTCGGTGTAGTAGCCGCCGTAGTAGTCGCCGGCCAGGGTGGGCTCGATGGCGCGCATCTCGTCGAGGGTGACGGCGCGGCGCGGCAGGCCGCCTTCGGCCAGCAGCTTGCTCACTTCGCCCGCGTGGTCGAAGCCGGCCTTGTCGCGGTAGATGTGCAGGATGCCCTGCTGCTTCAGGTCGAAGTCGATGCCCTCGGCCTGCGCCCAGCCGAACAGGTGCTCGCGCGCGGCAATTGCCAGCCGGGCGGTGGCAATCGTGTTCTCGCGGTACTTCGGAATGGCGGCCGCGAACTCGGCGAACCAGGACAGCTTGTGCCAGCTCGGCTTGGGGTTGACCAGCAGCGGCGCATCGGCCTTGAGCATCCACTTGATGCCCTTGAGCAGGGTGGACGGGTGGGTCCAGGTTTCGGCGTTGGAGGCCGACAGCTGCCCGCCGTTGGCGTGGCTGGTTTCCATGCCCGCGTAGCGGTGCTGTTCGATCAGGGTGACGTCGTGACCTTCGCGGGACAGGGCGTAGGCGCTGGTGACGCCGGTGATGCCGCCGCCGATGACGATGAGCTGTGCCATGGGGTTTCTCTCGATAGCCGTCAAACAGGGATGGGCACGACCCGCACACCGTGTGCGGGCCATGACCCCCTCTGTTTGTGACCTGAGAGATTCACCCGCCATTCCGGTGGGCTTGCTCCTGCGGTGGGCCGGGGGACGAATCCCGGCCGCTCTTCAGAGTGTTGCGCTGAGCGCGCGCTGAACACTGATCGGTCCTTTTGCCTGAGAGTTTCCGGGGCGGTTGCTCCTTCGGCGCCGGTTCCCCTGTGGGGCCGGTCTCTCCCGATCAGCGGAAGAAGGCGCTTATTGTGCCTGCAGGCCGATGGATTTGACGATGGCCCTGAACTGTTGGGTGCCATCGGCATACGCCTTGTCGGCCTCGGCCAGGGTCTGCGGCTTGGGCAGCAGCTGGCTGTTGGCTTCCAGCGCGGCGTGCACGGCCGGGTCGCCCAGCGTGCCGGTGATGGCCTTGTGCAGTGCGGCCACCACAGGTTCGGGCGTGTCCCGCTTGACGAAGTAGCCGGTCCAGATCCTGAACGTGAAGTCCTTGAGCTGCTTGCTCTCGCTGATCGCCGGGTACTGCTTCACGCTCTCCAGCCGCTCGCCATTCAGCATGGCCAGCACCTTCACGCGGCCCTGCTTCTGCATCTCGTCGTACTTCTTGCCGTAGGGCGCAAGGAAGAAGTCCACCTGGCCGGCCATCAGGTCCTGCTCGGCCGGCGCGGCGCCCTTGTAGGGCACGTGGACCATAGGGATGCCGGTGACCTTGGACAGGTGCTCGCCCAGCAGGTGGTAGAACGAACCGGGGCCGACGCTGGCGAAGGTCAGCGGCTTGCCGTCCTTGGCGGCCTTGCGGGCGTGCTCCACGAACTCGTCCACGCTGTTCACCGGCAGGTCTTTCTTGGCGAGGAAGGCGATCTGGGCGGTGGCGATCATCTGCACCAGGCGGAAGTCTTCGCTCTTGAACTTGATCGACGAAATCGCCAGCGGCGCCAGGATCAGCTCGTTGGGCGAGCCCTGGAAGATGGTGTAGCCGTCGCTCGGTCCGTTGAGCACCTTGGCCGCGGCGATGGAGCCGCTGGCCCCGCCGAGGTTTTCCACGATCACCGGCTGGCCCAGCTGCTTGCCCAGGGTGTTGTTGACCGAGCGCGCGATCACGTCCGACAGGCCGCCGGCGGGGTAGGGCACCATCAGCGTGACCGGCTTGGACGGGAAGGTCTGGGCGGCGGCGGTGCCGGCCAAGCCGAGGGTGGCCAGCGCGGCGGCGGCCAGAGCCAAGTGGATGCGGATGCGGGCGTTCATGGTGTTGTCTCCTGTTGTGGTTCTCAAGGGGTGGGGGAAAGCAGCTCCTGTACCAGCGCGATCCAGTAGGCCGCGCCGGGGGCGATGTTCAGGTCGTTGAAGTCGTAAGCCGGGTTGTGCACCATGCACGCGCCGGGCTCGCCATCGGCGCCGTTGCCGATGAAGAGGTAGCTGCCCGGCACGCGTTCGAGCATGAAAGCGAAGTCCTCGCTGCCGCTGACCATCGGGCCCTGCGGGTTGATCTGTTCCGCGGGGAAGTGCTTGCGCGCCACTGCCAGCGCGCGGGCGGTCTGCTCTGCGTCGTTGACCAGTACCGCATAGCCGGGCCGCCAGGCGATCTCGGCACGCACGCCGAAGCTCTGCGCCTGCAGCTGCACCAGTTCGCGGATGCGCTGCTCCACACTGCGCCGCACCTGCGGGTCCAGCGTGCGCACGCTGATCTCCAGCCGCGCCTCGGCCGGGATCACATTGTTGGCCTCGCCCGCATGGATCGCGCCCACGGTGACCACGGCCGGCTGCAGCGGGTCGACGTGGCGCGAGACCACGGTCTGCAGCGCCATCACCAGCGAGGCCGCGGCCACCACCACGTCGGTCGCCTTGTGCGGCATGGCGCCGTGGCCGCCGTGGCCGTGCAGGGTGACGGTCGCGTAGTCGGACGAGGCCATGGCCGGGCCGCTGCGGAACACCAGCTGGCCCTGCGGGATGCCCGGCATGTTGTGCATGGCGAAGATGGCGTCGCAGGGGAAGCGCTGGAACAGGCCGTCCTCCATCATCTTCAGCGCGCCGCCGCCGCCTTCTTCGGCCGGCTGGAAGATCAGGTTCAGCGTGCCGTCGAAGCGGCCGTGCTGCGCCAGGTGGTGCGCGGCGGCCAGCAGCATGGCGGTGTGGCCGTCGTGGCCGCAGGCGTGCATCACGCCGTGCTCGCAGCTGGCCCAGGCCGCGCCGGTGGCCTCGGCGATCGGCAGGGCGTCCATGTCGGCGCGCAGGCCGAGGGTTCGGTTCGATGTTCCGCGCTTCAGTTGCCCGACCACGCCGGTGCCGCCCAGGCCAGTGGTGACCTCGTAGCCCCAGGCGCCCAGCTGGGCCGCCACCAGCGCGGCGGTGCGGCGCTCGCTGAAGGCCAGCTCGGGGTGGCGGTGGATGTCGCGGCGGACGGCGATGAACTGTTCGACGGCGGCGTCACTGAGGCGATCCATGCAAAGCACTCCTGAAACATGAACTTTGTTGCATGTTAGGAAGCGCCTGAATTAAAGTCCAATGCATTGATGTGCAACGATCCATGACTTTTGATGGAGATTGGGGATGACCCTTGTGCAGCTGAAGCACTTTGTGGTGCTGGCGGAGGCAGGATCGTTCGTGCAGGCGTCCAAGGTGCTCTACCTGACGCAGCCCGCGCTGACGCGCAGCATCCAGGGGCTGGAGGACGAGCTGGGCGGCCGCCTGTTCGACCGGCTGGGCCGGCGCATCGCGCTCACCCCGTTCGGCCAGGAGGCGCTGCAGCGCGCGCGCCGGCTGGTGGCCGACGCCGAAGCGCTCAGGCAGACCGGCAAGGGCCTGCATGCGGGTCTGATCGGCACATTGCGCATTGGCCTGAGTTCGGGGCCGGGTGCGCTGCTGTCGGTGCCGCTGATGCTGCACATGGGTGAGCACCACCCCAGGCTGCAGCTGCAGATCTCGCGCGGCAACACCAGCGTGCTGGTCGACGCGCTGCGCGAGCAGCAGCTGGACGCCGCCGTGCTGGACGTGCGCTCGGTGCGGCCTGCGGCCGACCTGGCCGTCGCGCAGGTGTTCGAACTGGCGGCGGGCTTCCTGGTGCGGCCGGACCACCCGCTGGTGCAGCTCGGGCGGCCGGCCACCATCGGGGACGTGCTGGCCTATCCCATCGCCTCCACGCCGCTGAGCGACGAGGTGGCGCGCATCCTGATCGGGCGCTACGGCCCGCAGGCCAACCCGGACGACATGGTGACCCTGCGCAGCGACGAAACGCTGACCATCGTCGAGGTGGCGCGCCAGAGCCAGGCCATCGTGCTGACCGCCCACGCCGCCGCCCGGGGCCTGGTGCCGCTGCGCCTGTCGCCCGCGCTGGACGCCACCGCGCGCTTCGGCCTGGTCACGCTCAGTCAGCGGCAGGAGGCGCCCGCGCTGCGCATCCTGCGCGAGTGGCTGGGCCGCTGGGTGGTCCAGAATGGGGCCGCATGAAACTCACGGCTTTGCTGATCGCGATCGAGGTGGGCGGCACGGTGGCCTTCGCCATGTCCGGGCTGATCGAGGCCATGCGCAAGCGCATGGACGTGGTGGGTGTGTTCTCGGTCGCCTTCGTGGCCGCCTTCGGCGGCGGCACGGTGCGCGACCTGCTGCTGGACCGCCGGCCGCTGTTCTGGGTCGAGCACGAGGCCTACCTCTGGCTGGTGTTCGCCATGGTCATCACTGCGCCCTGGTGGCTCAAGGCCGTGCTCAAGGACGCGGGCGTGCGGCTGATGGAGTGGGCCGACGCCTTCGGCCTCGGGCTGTTCGCGATCTCGGGCACCAGCATCGCCGTGGCGGCGGGCATGTCGCCGGGCGTGAGCGTGCTGATGGGCACCACCACCGCCATCGTGGGTGGCGTGGCGCGCGACGTGCTGTGCAACGAGGTGCCCAAGGTGTACCAGGACCACCGGCCCTATGCGCTGTGTGCGGTGGCGGGCAGCCTGGCCTACATCGGGCTGGTTGTTGTGCTGGGCCTGGGTTCCGAGCTGGCGAGCCTGGCGGGCATCGCCGTGGCCACCGGCAGCCGCCTGCTGGCCGTCGCCTTCGACTGGCAGCTGCCCGGCTGGCGCCTGCCGCAGAAATGACAACGCCGGTGAGGGCGAACCCCACCGGCGTTGACATTGATGGAGCCCGACGTTCAGGCCAGTTCGCTGACGGGCACGCAGCTGCAGAACAGGTTGCGGTCGCCGTAGACGTTGTCCACCCGGCCCACCGACGGCCAATACTTGGTGTTGAGCGCGGCGCCCTGGGCGGCCACCGCCACTTCGCGGGAGTAGGGGTGTGGCCACTCGCCCTTGAGCACGCTGGCCGCGGTGTGCGGCGCGTTCTTCAGCGGGTTGTCGTCCTGCGGCCACTCGCCCTTTTCCACGCGGCGGATTTCCTCGCGGATCGCGATCATCGCGTCGATGAAGCGGTCCAGTTCCTCGCGCGTCTCGCTCTCGGTGGGCTCGACCATCAGCGTGTTGGCCACCGGGAAGCTCAGCGTGGGCGCGTGGAAGCCGTAGTCCATCAGCCGCTTGGCCACGTCCTCTGCCATCACGCCGCAGGTCTCCTTGAAGCCGCGCAGGTCCAGGATGCACTCGTGCGCCACATGGCCGTTGGCCGACGCGTAGAGCGTGGGGTAGTGGTCGGCCAGGCGCTTGCTGATGTAGTTCGCGCTCAGGATGGCGGCCTCGGTCGCGTGCTTCAGACCATCGGCGCCCATCATGCGGATGTACATCCAGCTGATCGGAAGCACGGCCGCGTTGCCCAGCGGTGCTGCGCTGACCGCGCCCACGGCGTGGGCCGATGCAGGCGCGCCACAGACACCGCCCGGTTCCGCGCCACGGCCGTGACCCGGCAGGAAGGGCACGAGGTCTTGCACCACGCAGACCGGACCGACGCCCGGGCCGCCACCGCCGTGCGGGATGCAGAAGGTCTTGTGCAGGTTCAGGTGGCTCACGTCGCCGCCGAACTCGCCCGGCGCCGCCACGCCGACCAGCGCGTTCATATTGGCGCCGTCCACGTACACGCGGCCACCGTGCTGGTGCACCAGGGCGCAGAGTTCCTTGACCGTGGTCTCGAACACGCCGTGGGTCGAGGGGTAGGTGATCATCACCGCCGCTAGATTCGCGCTGTGCTGTTCGCACTTGGCCTTCAGGTCGGCCATGTCCACGTTGCCGTTCTCGTCGCACTTGGTCACCACCACCTGCAGGCCCACCATCTGGGCGCTGGCCGGGTTGGTGCCGTGGGCCGACGAGGGGATCAGGCAGATGTTGCGGTGGCTTTCGCCGCGCGAGGCGTGGAAGGCCTGGATGGCCAGCAGGCCGGCGTATTCGCCCTGCGAACCGGCGTTGGGTTGTAGGCTGATGCCGGCGTAGCCCGTGGCCTGGCAGAGCCAGGCGCGCAGCTGCTCGTCCAGCTCCTGGTAGCCCTGCAGCTGGTCGGCGGGGGCGAAGGGGTGCACGCCTGCGAATTCCGGCCAGGTGATGGGGATCATCTCGCTGGTGGCGTTGAGCTTCATGGTGCAGGAGCCCAGCGGGATCATGCTGCGGTCCAGCGCCAGGTCCTTGTCGGACAGCGCGCGGATGTAGCGCAGCATGCCGGTTTCGCTGTGGTGGCTGTCGAACACCGGGTGCGTCAGGTAGGCGCTGGTGCGGCGCAGCTCGGCCGGAATCAGCGGCTCCACGCCCTTCTCGAAGGCGTCGAAAGAGGGCAAGGCCTGGCCGTCGGCGGCGAAGGTCGACCACAGCAGGGCGATGTCGTCGCGCGTGGTGGTTTCGTCCAGCGACATGCTGACGTACTGGCCCCAGGACAGGCGCAGGTTGGCGCCTTTGGACAGGGCCTTGGCGACGATGGCTTTCGCCTGTGCAGCGTCGGCGGCCTTGACGGTCAGCGTGTCGAAGGCCGATTCGCTGGTCAGCGTGTGGCCCAGCTGCTGCAGGCCGGCGGCCAGCACGGCGGTGTAGGCGGCCACGCGCTGGGCGATGCGCTTGAGCCCCTGCGGACCGTGGTAGACCGCGTACATGCTGGCGACGACGGCCGGCAGCACCTGCGCCGTGCAGATGTTGGAGGTGGCCTTCTCGCGGCGGATGTGCTGCTCGCGCGTCTGCAGCGCCAGGCGGTAGGCCGGGTTGCCGTGGGTGTCCACGCTCACGCCGACCAGGCGGCCGGGCAGCGAGCGCTTGTACTCGTCGCGGCAGGCCATGTAGGCGGCGTGCGGGCCACCGGCGCCCATGGGCATGCCGAAGCGCTGCGTGGTGCCCACCACGATGTCGGCGTCGAACTCGCCCGGGGGCACCAGCAGGGTCAGGGCCAGCAGGTCGGCCGCGACGATGAAGGCGGCCTGCTTGCCGTGCACGGTCTGCACGTCGGCGCGCAGGTCGTCGATGCGGCCGCTGGTCGACGGGTACTGCGCCAGCACGGCGAAGTAGTCGTCGCCCTTGAGTGCTTCGGCCCACTCGGGCGCCGAGTTCGCCAGCTTCACCGTCAGGCCCAGCGGCCTGGCGCGGGTCTGGATCACCTCGATGGTCTGCGGATGCGCATCGCCCGCCACCACGATGGTGTGGCCCTTGGCCTTGACCGAGCGCTTGGCCAGGGTCATGGCTTCGGCGGCGGCGGTGGCCTCGTCCAGCATGGACGCGTTGGCGATCGCCATGCCGGTCAGGTCGGTCACCATGGTCTGGAAGTTGACCAGGGCCTCCATGCGGCCTTGCGAAATCTCGGCCTGGTAGGGCGTGTAGGCGGTGTACCAGGCGGGGTTTTCGAGCACGTTGCGCAGGATGACACCCGGCGTGTGCGTGCCGTAGTAGCCCTGGCCGATGAAGCTCTTGAAGACCTTGTTCTTGGCCGCGATGGCCTTGAGTTCGGCCAGCGCTGCGGCCTCGGTGGCGGCGGGCGGCAGGTCCATGCCGGTGCTGCGCGCAATGCTGCGCGGCACGATGGAGTCGATCAGCGCGCGGCGCGAGGCCTCGCCGATGACCGACAGCATGTGGGCTTCATCGGCTTCGCTGATGCCGATGTGGCGGGCGATGAACTCGCTGGCGTTTTCGAGTTCACCCAGGGGTTTGACGGACGGCATCAGCATGGCGGCAGGCTCCGGGCAGCAGGGAATCAGGCGTTGGCCGAGAAGGCGGTGTAGGCGGTCTCGTCCAGCAGGGCGTCCAGCTGCGACGCGTCCGAGAGCTTGACCTTGAAGAACCAGCCGGCGCCCAGCGGGTCGCTGTTGGCCAGGGACGGGTCGGCGCGCAGGGCCTCGTTCACCTCGGTGACTTCGCCGCTGACGGGCATGTAGACGTCGGCGGCGGCCTTGACGGACTCGACCACGCCGGCCACGTCCTTCTGGGCAAAGGTCTTGCCCACTTCGGGCAGGTCCACGAACACCACGTCGCCCAGCGCGTCCTGCGCGTGGTGGGTGATGCCGACGGTGGCGATGCCGCCGTCAACGGTGATCCATTCGTGGTCTTCGGTGTACTTGGTGGTCATGGTGGGCTCCGGTGAAAAGATGAAACAGGTGGAAGGGATCAGCCGCGGTAGTAGCGGTTGGGCACGAAAGGCATGGGCGCGACCTCCATCGGCACGGCCTTGCCGCGCACGATGGCGTTCACGCGTGTTCCGACGGCGGCGCATTCAGGGCTGACATAGCCCATGGCGACCGGCTTGTCGGCGCTGGGGCCCAGCAGACCGCTGGTGACCTCGCCGATCTTCGCGCCGTCCAGGCTCTGCAGCTCGACGTGTTCGCGCACCGGCACGCGCTCCAGCGCGACCAGGCCCACGCGCTTGCGCGTCAGGGGCTGGGTGCCGTCCAGCTGGGCCAGCACCACGTCGGCGCCGGGGAATCCGCCGGCGCGCTCGCCACCTGTGCGGCGCACCTTCTGCATGGCCCAGTTCAGCGCGGCCTCGACCGGCGTGGTCGTGGTGTCGATGTCGTTGCCGTAGAGGCACAGGCCGGCTTCCAGGCGCAGCGAATTGCGCGCGCCCAGGCCGATGGGTTTGACTTCGGGCTGCGCGAGCAGGGCGCGGGCGAAGGCGTCGGCGCTGGCGGCGGGCACCGAGATCTCGAAGCCGTCTTCGCCGGTGTAGCCGCTGCGGGTCACATAGAGGTCGGCACCGTTCCAGGTGAACCCGTGGCCGGTCATGAACACCAGGTTCTCCACGCCGGGCAGCAGGCGCTGCAGCGCGCTGACCGCCACCGGCCCCTGCAGGGCCAGCAGGGCGCGGTCGAACTGCGGGGTGACGGTGCAGCGGCTGCCGATGCGGGCCTGGATGTGGGCCAGATCGCCGTGCTTGCAGGCGCCATTGACGATCACGTAGAGGTGGTCGCCGCGGTTGACGAACATCAGGTCGTCGATGATGCCGCCCTGGTCGTTGAGCAGCAGACCGTAGCGCTGCTTGTTCAGGCCCAGGCCGATCACGTCGACCGGCATCAGGCTCTCGAATGCGGCCGCCGCATCGGGGCCGGACAGCAGCAGCTGGCCCATGTGGGACACGTCGAACAGGCCGGCCGAGCGGCGCGTGTGGTGGTGTTCGGCCATCAGGCCTTCGGGGTACTGCACCGGCATGGAATAGCCGGCGAAGGGCACCATGCGCGCACCGAGTTCGAGGTGCAGGGCGTTCAGCGGGGTCTGGAGCAGGGCGGTGGATTCGGCAGGAGCGGACACGGGCGGACCTCGGTGGTGGGGGCAGATGCCATGGCACGGGGCCACGGCGACGACACGGTGCATCCGTGAGCTGCCCCCTCTGTCCGCTTTACCTGAGAGATTCGCGCGGGCGATGCCGCACTTGCTCCTTCGGTGGATGGCCGCCAGGGCCACCTCTCTCCAGTGGGGGACACCGGCCTTGCGGCTGGTGGTCATCAGTCCTTTTGCCTGAGCGTTCAGGGCCGTTGCAACGACCGCCTGCGCCTTCGGCGGCTCCACGGGGGAGCGCTCTCCTGATCGCGTGAGTTTACCGGAATCGACCGCCCGGGCGGTCATCGTCCGGGCTCAGATGCTGTTTTCCAGCAGGCCGGCCGGCAGCAGTTTGGCCAGCCGCTCGCTGATGCCGTCCGCGCGTTCGCTGCCCGCCAGGGTCTCCACGTCGGCGATCAGGGCACGGCCCACGGCCAGCATGGCCTCGGGGTCGCGCGCCTCGCGCAGGGCGTCCCGGTAGCGGTTGGCCAGTGCCTTGTCGCGTGGCGCGAACAGTCGCTCGCTCAGGTCGAACAGGAACATGCGCGCGGAGGCCAGCGAGCGGGTGCCAGCGAACTGCTCGCCGTGCGACGCGGGTGTCTGGGGCTGCGGTGGCGACTCCGGCGCGGGCGACAGGCCGGCGCCGGACGCCTGCCGCACCAGATAGCCCTGGGCCAGCAGCAGGTCGATCAGGCGGCGGCCATCGCCCTGGAACAGCCCGGCCATCTTTGATTCGCTCTGCTGGCCATCGGCCACCAGGAGCAGGGCGCGCTCCCGCTGTCCCAGGCTGCGGTGGCCCGGGCGCAGTTCAAGGCGACCTTTTTCGGTCTTGATCAGCATGGTTCACTCCAACGACAAGCGGGCACTGTGCCGCTGTTTCATGTCGTTGTCGTGAAACGCCTGCAGGATGAGGGGGGTCAGCCGACCATCCGCTCGGGGCCGGGGGGATGCTGCCGGCGCCGCCAGCGCAGCCACAGCGTGCGCACCACCAGCACCAGCGCCAGCAGCATCATCGGATGGGCCGGTGACGAGTAGCGCGGGATGTTGTGGCTGAGGAAGGCGTAGAACACCAGCAGGCCCACGGGCAGCACGGTCACCGCGACCCACTGCGCGTGCCGCCGGAACAGGCCGTAGCAGAACACGCCGAACAGGGCCACGCCAGCGAACAGGTTGAGCAGCTCGCCGATGGCGTCCTGCGTCGCGATGGACACCAGCGGCACCTCGACCTTCTTGAAGCTCCAGAACCCGTGCCACAGGAAGGGCACCGTCATCGCCACATGGCGCCAGGGCCGCGCCTTGAGCATGGCCATGGCCTCGCCCTTCATCTCGTCGCCCACGGCCTGGTCGGGGTAGGGGTGGCCCGCTTCGCGCTTGCGGAACACCCGCTGGTTGTATTGCGCGGCCAGGTTGTAGTGGAAGCTGATGGCCTTCTCGGGGTGGCCTTCGTAGGCGGCGCGCCGGTCGGATTCCCAGAAGGTGGAGAGGTGGCGGTTGATGCGCTGCCAGCGGCCGCCGCGTTCGAAGTCGCCGGGGCCTGCCGCCAGGCGGGTGCCGGCCACGGCGCGCCGGTACAGCGTGGGGCTCTGGTCGTAGACCAGGCCGAGCACTTCCTCGTTGCTCATGTTGTTCATGTGGGCGCGACCCCAGAGGATCAGGCCACCGCGCTCGGTGATGCGGAAGTTGTCGAAGTGCACATAGTTGCGCACCAGCCAGGGCGAGAGCGTGAGCAGGAACGCGGAACCCATCACCAGGCCCCACACGATGACCTGCGAGACGGCGAACCGGTCGGGGCGACGGGCGATCAGCAGGGCCGCCATCAGCAGGGGCACGGCCACGACGCCGATGTAGGCGAACGAGGCCTTGCCCAGCGCCAGCAGGCCCATCAGCATGCCCGAGCCGAAGAACCAGCCCAGCGACTGCTGCTGCACCGCCCGCAGCAGTCCGTAGGTGCCCCAGATCATGAGCGTGGCGGTGGACAGCTCGGTGTACAGGGTGTCGATGTAGGTGCCGCCGTGGAAGAAGATCTGGAAGCTCAGGCCGGTGGCGACGGCGCCCGTCAGGTTGCTGCCGCCCAGTCGCCGCGCCAGCGCCCAGATGCCCAGCAGCCCGGTGAACACCCACAGCAGGTTGCTCAGCTTGACGGTGCGGGTGAGGTCGCCGGAGCGGAAGTCGGCCATGGGCCGGTCCACGGCTTCCGGCACGGCCAGCTTCAGGTGCAGCGCCACCAGCAGCGGGTCCAGCGGCTCGCGGAAGTTGGTGGGCCGGGGGTGGGGGCTGCTGTTGTTGTCCAGCGAGAAGGTGCCGTGCTTGAACAGGTTCACCGCCATCAGCATGTTCTGGATGCCGTCGCCGACGATCGGGTCGCTGGAGATGCGGTCCGAGGCCTTCCAGGTCAGGCCCAGGCAGACCACCAGCGGGAGCAGCCAGCCGCGGGCCACGGTTTGCCACAGGCCCTGGTGCCACCGCGGGCGCTCGCGGCGCATCCAGCCCAGGGCCAGTTCTGCGGCCAGCCACACCAGGCCGGCGACCAGGGCCGTACCCAGCGCCACCGGCCAGATCTGGCGCGTGGGCGGGCTGATCACCTGCCTGGGCAGCCGGTACACGAAGTGGGGGTCGGCGCCGGTGACCTGGAAGCGGATCATCTCGGGCTCCACCGCCAACACGGAAAGGTCGCTCATGCCCTGGATGGCCTCGCGCAGGGCCGGACCCTGCAGGGTGAGCAGGCCCCAGCGGCTTCTGAGTTCCAGCGCGCCGAAGTCCACCCGGCCGGGCATGGTGGTCGGGTCCATGCGGACCTGGGTCACCTTGCGCAGCGTGTTCACATTGATCGTGTGC
This sequence comes from Hydrogenophaga pseudoflava NBRC 102511, assembly GCF_001592285.1. Lineage (GTDB taxonomy): Bacteria > Pseudomonadota > Gammaproteobacteria > Burkholderiales > Burkholderiaceae_C > Hydrogenophaga > Hydrogenophaga pseudoflava. The sequence goes on from NZ_BCWQ01000013.1 coordinate 56,798, forward strand.
CGCTGCCATTCGCCCGCCCGGGTCGAGCGGGTGTAGTTCAGCCGCTCGCTGAAGTTGCCCTGGTCGTCGGCCAGGTACAGCTGGTAAGGGCCGGGGCGCTCGACCCGCAGGTCAAAAACAATCTGCAGATCGCGGCTGAGCCGGGCCTGCAGGAAGACCAGGAGGATGGCAAGAAAGGCGACGGCCAGCGACCGGAGGGCCACTTTGCGCGGGGATTGACCTGTTGGCTCGCTGGTGAGCGCCTGATGCATGCAAGACCACCCGTTTTGTTTGTTGTGTCCCCTGGCGGTGCCTGCCGGCCCGGTCCGGGATCTGCTCTGGCGCCCTTCGGAGCGTGGGGTCTGCCGAGGAGATACAAAACTTAAGGATGATAAGTTGGGTCACTTAAGCGACGTTTACGAACCCTGGGGCCTGGGCACCCCGGAAGGGGGAGATGTTGCGCTGCAGAAACAGGCGATGCGCCGGGCGCAGTGCACGCGCCCGGCGGTCACACAAACTGGCTGCTGGGCTCGTCCCAGGTCACCCGGCGCCGTGCGCGGTGGGCCGAGGCTTCGATGCGGCGGGCGTTGGGTTCGTCGGTCTGTGCAATCCAGGCCAGCGCCTGCTCGCGCGTGCGGCCGAACCGCATGTGGCGCGCGGCAAGCCGCTCCAGCCGCAGATCCGCAGGTACGTCGAGGTACCAGGCCTCGTCGAGCAGGTCTGCGACGGGTGCCCAGGCCGGGTCGTCGTCCAGCAGCAGGTAGTTGCCTTCGGTGATGACCAGTGGCGTGGCGGCGAACACGGGCAGGGCGCCGGCCACGGGTTCTTCGATCTCGCGCCGGAAGTCGGGCGCGTAGACCGTCTCGTCGGCGCCCTGCTGGCGCAGGCGGCGCAGCAGGGCGGCGTAACCGGCGGCGTCGAAGGTGTCCGGCGCGCCCTTGCGGTGCGCACGGCCCAGCCGTTCCAGTTCGACCTGTGCGAGGTGGTAGCCGTCCATGGGCACGGCCTGGGCGCGCTCGCCCAGCGCCTGCGCCATCAGCGCCGCCAGGGTGGACTTGCCTGCGCCGGGCGGGCCGACGACGCCGAGCAGCCGGCGCGGGCCGGCGGCCAGGGCATGAAGTTGCTCGATCAGGTCGGGGTGCAGTCGGGGGGCGGTCATGGCGCGCCAATGTAGCGCAGCCCGGCTCAGGTCTGCGGGATGGTCTGAGGGGCGGTCTGCGGAGAGGTCAGCACCCGGGTCCGCGCCTGATGCAGGTGTTCGCGCAGCGTGTACCAGCGGTCGGCATAGCGGTCGGGCAGTTCCATCTTGTCGACTTGCTGCTCCAGCAACACGAGGCGGCGCGCCGCAGCGCGCAGCCGGGCCGGGTCGGGGTGCCTGGAGAGGTCTTCCTCCAGGAACTTGAGTTCGCCGTAGAAATGCAGGATGGCGGCATCGACGCGCCAGTCGATGTAGCGGGGTGCCCGCAGCAGCAGCATGGTGCCCGCCAGGCCCACGGGCAGCAGCGCGTAGAGCACCAGCTCGGCCCATTGCGCGATGCCGTAGGGCAGGATGGTTTCCATCCAGGGGCGCCCACCGCGCAGCGCCTTTCGGGCCACCGGGGACACCGGGTAGTTGCTGCCGATGGCGGTGGGGTAGATTCCCTGGCCTTCCAGGAAACCGGACATCACGTGCAGCTCGCCGGCCACGTCCACCAGCGCGCGCTGCAGCGCGGGGTGCAGGTCCTCGCGCACCATCAGATGGGTCTGCGTGACCATGGTGGGTAGGTCGGCCGCCGGCAGGTTGGCGCGCAGTTCGATCGAGCCCTGGGGCATGACCAGGGCGCGCAGCCGGGGCTCGCGCGAGGCCAGCTGCCCGGCACGTTCCACGCCCAGCAGGCGCACGCCGTCCAGCCGCGCCAGGGTGGCCGCGGTCTGCGAGTCGCCGGTCGCCACGTGCACCACGGCGTCCACCCGACCGGTGGTGATGGCGTCGATCGCGCTGTCGCCGACGTCGTCCGTGAACGCCACCTCGTCCTGGGCCAGCCCGGCGTGGCGCAGCAGCAGGTCGGCCGCGATGCGGTTGGACGAGCCTTCGACCGAGGCCGCCACGCGCCCGCCCCGCAGCTGGTCCAGGTGGTCGATGCCCTCGCGCGCAAACACCCACACGATTTCGTGACCCACCACGGCCAGAGCCTGTACCGCGGCGCCCTTGGGCGCGTACAGGCCCTGGGCGAAGGTGACATCGATGCGGCCCCCGCCCGCAGCCATGCGGTCCAGCGCTTCCTGGGGCCGGTCGTGGGCGACGATGTCGGCCTGGATGCCGAGGTTCTCCAGCCGAGCTGCGTAGTTGCGGGCCAACTCGAGGTAGCTGCTCTGACCGGGACCGGTGCCGATGACCACGCGCTGGGGCGGCAGCGGTTTCCAGACCCACAGGATGGTCACGACCGCCGCGCACAGCAGGAGCAGCAGTGGCAGGTAGATCAGGAACCAGCGGCGCTGGTAGAGCAGCAGGATCTTCATCGGCCGCGGTACTCCCGGATCCGGTGCCGCACGAAGTTCACGTGCTGGCGCAGGGTGTAGCAGCGCTGCGCCAGTTCCGGCGGCAACCCTTCGCCGACGATGGCGGTTTCCATGCCATTGAGCCGCCCGTGGATGCGGCTGAGGTCCATGCCGCCCAGGTTGACGGCGTTGTTGGCGAGATCGTTCTCGATGAACCGCAGCTCGCCGTACCAGCGGGTGACCCGGTTCTCCAGCCGCCAGCGCACCCAGGCCGGCACCAGCCGCGCGAGCACCACGGCCAGCAGCAGCATGGGCACGCCGATCACCAGCAGGCGCTGCAGCACCTGCGCCCACCAGAAGGGCAGCAGTGCCTCCAGGCCACCCAGGCCCTGGGACAGCACCCGGCGCGCTTCGGGTGCCGAGGGGAAGTCGCTGAAGCGCAGGGCCGGGAACTCACCCGCGCGATGGAACGCATCCGCGCCGCCGTGCACCTCCATCGCCACTGCGGCCGCGAGCCGCTTGAGGGCGGGATCGAGGTCCTGGCGCACCAGCAGGTGCGTCGGTGTGGTCAGCACCGGGGTGTCGGCCGGTGGCTGTCCGGGGCCGAGCGTGTCTTCGGGCAGCAGCCGGTTTTCCAGGTAGTTGTTGCGCTCCGAGATGGCCGCTGTGCGGCGAAGCGACGCCAGGTGAACACCCCGCGCGGACAGCAGGGCGCCGATGCCGGGCGCACTCGGTGCCGCCACCATGAACACCGCATCCACCTCGTGCCGCAGCAAGGCATCGCGCGCGGCCACACCGCTGTGAGCCGTCATCGCCACCTGGCCCAGGTCGACTTGCATCTGTTTCAGCAGGCGCTGAAGCATGGCCCGGTGTCCGCTGCCATCGGGGCCGGCGGCCACCCGTTTGCCCACCAGGTCAAGCAGGGAGGTCATCGGCTGTTCGCGACTGAACAGCCACAGCACCTCGATGTCCACACTGCCCAGGGTCTGGACATCGGCCGCGCTGCGGGCCGCGCCAGCGGCCGACGACCAGCCAAATCCGCCTTGCACCAGGGCCAGGTCGGTCTGGGGGGGCTGCGCCTGCAGGCGCTGCAGGTTGGTGGCAGAACCCTCGGACGAGTGGATTTCCAGCGAAATGCCGTGGCGGGAAAAGGCCTCGGCGTAGCGCATGGCATGGCGCTGGTAGGCACCGTCCGCCTGGCCGCTGCTGATCGTCAGCTGGGTGGGCGGCATCGGGTACAGCCATCGCCAGGCCGCCGCAGCCATGACCACCACGGCCAGCACGATCGGCAGGCGGATCAGCAGCCAGCGGTGGCGGTAGAGGTGGGCGTAGGTCATGGTGGACAAAAGCCAAGGCGAGGATACGGGTTTTGTATCCTTTTGCAACCAAGCGCAGGCACAAAAAAGCCGCCCGGGAGGGCGGCTGGTGTCAGGAAGCCACAGGGCTCACATGCCGGCGTAGTTCGGACCGCCCCCGCCTTCGGGCGTGACCCAGACGATGTTCTGTGTGGGGTCCTTGATGTCGCAGGTTTTGCAGTGCACGCAGTTCTGCGCGTTGATGACCAGCTGGTCCTGCCCGTCCTTTTCGACGAACTCGTACACGCCGGCCGGGCAGTAGCGGCTCTCGGGGCCGGCGTACTTCGCCAGGTTGATCTTCACCGGCACGCTGGCGTCCTTGAGCGTCAGGTGCGCCGGCTGCTGCTCCTCGTGGTTGGTGTTGCTGACGAACACGCTGGAGAGGCGGTCGAAGGTGATCACGCCATCGGGCTTCGGATACGCGATCTTGGGCATCTCGGCCGCCGGGCGCAGCTTGGTGTGGTCCTTGACGGTGTTGTGCAGCGTCCAGGGCGGCGCGCTCACGCCCACCTTGGGGAGGAACCAGTGCTCGACCCCGGTCATGAGCTTGCCCATGAGCGGGCTCTTCTTGAACCAGTTCTTGAAGTTGCGGTAGGTCCAGAGCTCGTCGTGCAGCCAGCTGGCCTTGAAGCCGGTCTCGAACGCGGTCAGCTCGTCCGACTGGCGGCCGGCGGCCACGGCCTCGAACGCGGCCTCGGCGCACAGCATGCCGCTCTTGATGGCCGCGTGGCTGCCCTTGATGCGGGCGGCATTCAGGAAGCCGGCGTCGCAGCCGACCAGCGCACCGCCCGGGAACACGGTCTTGGGCAGGGCCTGCGGCGTGCCGTTGTTCAGCGCACGCGCGCCGTAGCCCAGGCGCTTGCCGCCTTCGATGTGCGCCTTGATGCTGGGGTGGGTCTTCCAGCGCTGCATCTCCTCGAACGGAGAGAGCCAGGGGTTCTGGTAGTCCAGGCCGATCACATAGCCGAGCGTGACCTTGTTGCCTTCGAGGTGATAGAGGAAACCGCCGCCGAAGGCGTCGTCGTTCAGCGGCCAGCCAGCGGTGTGCACCACCAGGCCGGGCTTGGCCTTGTCGGCCGGCACTTCCCACAGTTCCTTGATGCCGATGGCAAACGTTTGAGCGTCCTTGCCTTCGTCCAGTTTGTATTTGGCGATCAGCTGCTTGCCCAGGTGGCCACGCGCGCCTTCGGCGAACACGGTGTACTTCGCGTGCAGCTCCATGCCGATCTGGAAGCTGTCCATGGGCTCGCCGTCCTTGCCCACACCGAGGTTGCCGGTGGCCACGCCCTTGACCGAACCGTCGTCGTTGTAGAGCACCTCGGCGGCCGCGAAGCCGGGGAAGATTTCCACGCCCAGGGCCTCGGCCTGCTCACCCAGCCACTTGGTGACCGCGCCCAGGCTGATCACGTAGCAGCCCTCGTTGTGGAAGTTGCGGGGCATCAGCCAGTCGGGCGTGCGCTGCGCGCCGGTTTCGGACAGCACCAGCAGGTCGTCGCCGGTGACGGGCTGGTTCAGCGGCGCGCCCAGTTCCTTCCAGTTCGGGAACAGTTCGGTGATGGCCCTGGGGTCCATCACGGCGCCCGAGAGGATGTGGGCGCCGGGCTCCGAGCCTTTCTCGAGCACGCAGACGTTGACCTCGCTGCCTTTTTCGGTGGCCAGCTGCTTGAGGCGGATGGCGGTGGCCAGGCCAGCGGGCCCTCCGCCGACGATCACCACGTCGTATTCCATGGCTTCGCGCGGGCCGAACTGGGCAAGGATTTCTTCAGAGGTCATGGGGGGTCTCGCGGATAATGGTTTTGTACTTTTGCCGCCACCTGGCGCGGCGTCTGTCGTCGGGCGGACAGCATTCTATTGCTGCGGCGCCAGAAAATCGAACGATCGTGCTAATTTGCACCTGCCCGGAGATTATCCCGTGACCTACCAGATCGACCTTTCGGGCCGCGTGGCCCTCATCACCGGCGCTTCCGGCGGCCTGGGCGAGCAGTTCGCCAAGACCCTCGCCAAGGCCGGTGCCGCCGTCGTGCTGGCCAGCCGCCGCACCGACCGCCTCATGGCGCTGCGCGCGCACATCGAGGCCGAGGGAGGCGATGCGCACGTGGTGGCGCTGGACGTGACCGACACCGCCTCGATCAGGGCGGCTGTGGCCCACGCCGAGACCGAGGTCGGCCCGATCGACATCCTGGTGAACAACTCGGGCGTGAGCACCACGCAGCGCCTGCAGGATGTGGCCGAAGAGGACTACGACTACGTCTTCAACACCAACACCAAGGGCGCCTTCTTCGTCGCCCAGGAAGTGGCCAAACGCATGCTGGCGCGCGCCAAGGGCGCGGCGCCCGGCACCTTCGTCGGTGGCCGCATCATCAACATCGCGTCGATGGCGGGGCTCAAGGTGCTGCCGCAGATCGGCGTGTACTGCATGAGCAAGGCCGCCGTGGTGCAGATGACCAAGGCCATGGCCGTGGAGTGGGGCAAGTTCGGCATCAACGTGAACGCCATCTGCCCGGGTTACATCGACACCGAGATCAACCACCACCACTGGCAGACCGAACAGGGCCAGAAGCTGATCGGCATGCTGCCGCGCAAGCGCGTGGGTCAGCCGGCCGATCTGGATGCGGTGCTGGTCATGCTGGCGTCTAACGAGAGCCACTTTGTGAACGGTGCAGTGATTGCGGCAGATGACGGCTTCGGTGTCTGATCGTGCGCCGGCGGGCCTGCCGCCCGGCATGGCGGCGGGCATCGCCGCCGGGCTGGGAGCAGGGGCGTTCTGGGGCACGACCTTTGTGGCGCCGCTGGTGGCGCCCGGGTTTTCTTCTGTGGACTACACGGCGGGACGCTTCATCGCCTGCGGCCTGTTCTCGCTGGCCTGGATGTTGTGGCAGACGCTGCGCATGCCATCAGGACAGCGCGCCGGGCAGTGGCCCGATGCGGCCCAGGCCGGCGCAGCGCTGTGGCTCAGCGTGCTGGGCTACACCGGCTACTACCTGCTGCTGGTCTACGGCATTGCCGACGCCGGCGCGGCGCTGCCGGCACTGATCATCGGCACGCTGCCGGTCTGGATGATGCTGCTGGGCAAACCCGCGCACCTGCGCTGGGCGGCGCTGCTGCCAGGGCTGCTGCTCACGGCGGCCGGCATGGTGCTGATGATGGACGCCACCTCGGAAGAAGTGAACGCCTCCGGCGCTGGCAACTTCTGGCGCGGCGTGCTGCTGGCCGCAGGCGCCATGCTCAGCTGGCTGGCCTTCGGCATGCTCAATGCCCGCTGGATCCGCCGCCACCCCGGGGTGAAGTCCACCGCCTGGGCCAACTGGCTGGGTCTGGCCGCCGGGCTCGGCGGGCTGTTGCTGTGGCTGGGCTGGGGCACCGGCTGGGCCGAAGTGACCGGCCGGCCTGGCTTCGGCCGGTTCGTGTTCGTGTGCGCCTTCACCGGCATCGGTTCGGCCTGGATCGCTTCGGTGATGTGGAACGTCGCCAGCCGCCGGCTGAGCACCAGCCTGGCCGGCCAGCTGGTGGTGAGCGAGACCGTGTTTGCGCTGATCTACGCCTTCGCCTGGAGCGGCGACTGGCCGGCCACCGCGCAGCTGCTGGCCTGCGTGCTGTTCGTGGCCGGCATCCTGGCCTCCATCCGCGCCCACCGCTGAACATGACAAGGACAACCCATGAAACTCGAACTGCCTGCCGAGAAACGCCTGGTGCATGAAATCGTGGTGCCTATCCGCTGGGGCGACATGGACGCCATGGGGCACGTCAACAACACGATCTATTTCCGCTACATGGAGATTGCGCGGCTGGACTGGTTCTTTGGCCTGGGCCTGCCGGCCGACCCGCAGGGCGAGGGGCCGGTGATCGTCAACGCCTTCTGCAACTTCATCCGGCAGTTCGAGTTCCCGGGCGACGTGCTGGTGCGCACCTATGTCGGCACGATGGGCAGAACCTCGTTCGACACTTTCCACGAGATGCTGCGCACCGACGACCCGGCCACGGTCTGCGCCAATGGCGGTGCGACGGTGGTGTGGGTGGACTTCCCCAGGCAGAAGTCGGTGCCCATGTCCGACCAAGCCCGCGCCCTGATCGAAGGCGCCGGCCACCCGCCGCTGCTGGGGCGCTGAAGACGGCGGTCCGGCGCCGGGCCGCCCCAAGCCGGATCAGCCCCCGTGGGGGGCAGCGACCCGCGCAGCGGCGGAGCGTGGGGGCACTATTTCTGCTTTGGCGTGCGCCCCATCAGATAGAACTCGGGGTTGGGCATCATGCCGCTGAAGCTGGCCATGCGGTTGGACAGGCCGAAGAAGGCGGTGATGGCGGCGATGTCCCAGGCGTCCTCATCACTGAAACCGTGGGCGGCCAGAGCCTTGAAATCAGCGTCGTCGATCTCGTGCGAGGCCAGGCAGACCTTCATCGCGAAGTCGAGCATGGCGCGCTGGCGCGGCGGAATGTCGGCCTTGCGATGGTTCACCGCCACCTGGTCGGCCACCAGGGGCCTTTTCTCGTAGATGCGTAGGATGGCGCCGTGCGCCACCACGCAGTACAGACAATGGTTGGCGGCGCTGGTGGCAGTGACGATCATCTCCCGGTCGCCCTTGGTGAGCCCGGAGCTGCGTCCCACCGACTCGGGCACCATCAGTGCGTCGTGGTAGGCGAAGAAGGCGCGCCACTCGGCCGGACGGCGGGCCAGGGCCAGGAACACGTTGGGCACGAAGCCTGCTTTCTCCTGCACCTCCAGTATCTTGGCTTTGAGGTCGTCGGGCAGGCTGTTCAGGTCGGGCAGGGGGTAGCGGTCGCTCATGTTTGTCTCCGGTCAGGTTCTGGGCAAAAGGCCAGCTTATCCTCGCGCCTTGAACCGACTCTGACACCTGGGGAACAAATCATGCAAGACGAGCAGTACCACCGAGGCCTCCAGACCCGCCGCGAGGTGATGGGCGACGACTTCGTCGACCGCGCGCTGGCGGGCGCCACGCCCTTCACCCAGCCGATCCAGGACCACATCTCGCGCGCCGCCTGGGGCGATGTCTGGCAGCGGCCCGGCCTAGACCGCAAGACCCGCAGCCTGATCACCGTGGCCATGCTGACCGCACTGGGCAAGCAGCACGAGCTCAAGGGCCATGTGCGCGGCGCGCTGAACAACGGGGCCACGCCGGCAGAGATCCAGGAGGTCCTGCTGCACGCCGCCGTCTACTGCGGCATTCCCACGGCGGTGGAGGCCTTCCGCACAGCGGCCGAGGTGGTCCCGGTGGACGGTCTGTGATGCCTGGGCGGCTCAAAAAATCAAACAAATGTCAATTCTTTAAACGTCGTTCAATCAAAAGGAGTTTGTCATGACCTCAAGTCGCCGTTCATGGATGCTGCGCACGTTCGCTGCAATTGCCACTTCATCGGCCCTGCTGTCGCCGTTCACGGCACACGCACAGGCGCCAACCACCCGAATCCTGGTCGGTTTTCCGGCGGGTGGTGGCACCGACGCCATCGCCCGCATCCTGGCCGAGCGCCTGCAGGCCGAGCTGGGCAGCAGCGTGGTGGTGGACAACAAGGCCGGCGCGGGCGGCCAGCTGGCGGCGCAGGCGCTCAAGGCGGCCGCGCCCGATGGCCACACCCTGTTCCTGAGCCACGACCACAGCGTGTCCATCCTGCCGCTGACGATGAAGAATCCGGGCTTCGACCCGGCCAAGGACTTCGTGCCGGTGGCCGGTTTCGCCACCTTCGTGAACGCGGTGGCGCTGTCGGGCGGCACGCCGGCGCGCGACTTCAAGGCCTGGATCGACGGCGTGAAGGCGGCCGGTGGCAAGGCGACCATGGGCATCCCGGCGCCCGCGTCCACGCCGCAGTTCGCGGTGCAGGTGATTGGCAAGCAGTTCGGGCTGGACCTGGTGGCGGCACCCTACCGTGGCAGCGCGCCCATGATGGCCGACATGCTGGGCAACACCATCCCGGCCGGCGTGGGCTCGGTGCCCGACTTCATCGAGAACCACAAGGCCGGCAAGCTGCGCGTGGCCGCCGTCATGGGCACCCAGCGCCAGGCCGCGCTGCCCGAGGTGCCGACCTTCACCGAGCTGGGCATCAAAGGCTTCGAGGAAGTGCCGTACTACGGTCTGTTCGCGCCCGTTGGCACGCCCAAGGCCGAACTTGACAAGCTGGCTGCCGCGCTGCAGAAGGTGATCGCGCAGGCCGACGTGAAGGACCGGCTGACCGCCATGGGCCTGACCGTGGGCTACATGAGCGGTGCCGAGCTCGGCAAGCGCGAGACGGCCTACCGCGAGGTGTGGGCGAGGATCATCAAGGACTCGGGCTACCAGCCCCAGTGAACTGTTGCGGGCTTCAGCTTCCCGCGATCAGTCGATGGACAAGATCGGGCGTGCTGTGCGCCTGGTACTTGCGCATCAGCCGCGCGCGGTGGATTTCCACCGTGCGGTGGCTGATGCCCAGCTGCTTGCCGATCTCCTTGCTGGTCAGGCCGTCCATCAGGCAGGCGGCCACCTCGCGCTCGCGCGGGGTCAGCGCAGCGCCCACCGGCCGGCGCGCGCTCAGGTCTTCAAAGGTCCAGATGCCCGCGGCGTGCGGGTCGGCCGGGTCCAGCGCGCGGCCGGTCACGTGGCACCAGAAGGTTTCTCCCTTGAAGCGGCCGTCCACCCGCTGCATGATGCGTTCGTCTGCGTAGGTGCCGCCACGGCCCAGGATGGGAACGATGCGCGCGCCGGTGCGCTCGTACTCGTCGGCGCTGGGGTAGAGGATGAGGAAGCTCTGCCCCACGAGCTGTTCGCGCGTGGCGCCGAACATCTCGCACAGGGCCCGGTTGCAGTCCACCATGGTGCGCTGGCGGGAGAGCGCCAGGCCCACCGGGGCCAGGTCGAAGGCGAGGCGGTAGTCGATCTGGTCCATGGGTGTGTGCGGGTTGGTCCTTAGGTCAAACTACGTATGTTGATACGTAGTATCGTTCCGCCACCCGATTTTTTCGATCCCTGTTTGTTCAACCACTGGAGTCTTTTCACGTGAACAAGATCTACCCCAGCGCGGCCGAAGCCCTCAAGGGCGTGGTGGCCGATGGCCAGCTGATAGCAGTCGGCGGCTTCGGCCTCTGCGGCATTCCCGAGGCCCTCATCGACGCCCTGCGCGATTCGGGCGTGAAGAACCTGACGGCGATCTCCAACAACGCCGGCGTGGACGACTTCGGTCTGGGCAAGCTGCTGCAAACGCGCCAGATCAAGAAGATGATCTCGTCCTACGTGGGCGAGAACAAGGAGTTCGAGCGCCAGTACCTGGCCGGCGAACTCGAACTGGAATTCACGCCCCAGGGCACGCTGGCCGAGAAGCTGCGCGCCGGCGGTGCCGGCATCCCGGCTTTCTTCACCAAGACCGGCGTCGGCACCATCGTGGCCGAGGGCAAGGAGCTGCGCGAGTTCAACGGCGAGACCTACGTGATGGAACACGCGCTGTTCCCCGAGGTGGCGCTGGTCAAGGCCGACGTGGCCGACCGCTCGGGCAACCTGCGCTTCAACCTGACGGCGCGCAACTTCAACCCGGCCGCGGCCATGGCCGGCAAGGTCTGCATCGTCGAGGTCGAGCGCATCGTCGCCACCGGCGAGATCGCTCCGGACGACGTGCACCTGCCCGGCATCTACGTGCACCGCATCGTGCACAACCCGACGCCCGAGAAGCGCATCGAGAAGCGCACCACCCGCGACCGCAAGTAAGGAGCACGAACATGGCTTGGACCCAAGACCAGATGGCCGCACGTGCGGCCCAGGAACTGCAGGACGGTTTCTATGTGAACCTCGGCATCGGCATCCCGACGCTGGTGGCCAACCACGTGCCCGACCACGTCGAGGTGTGGCTGCAGAGCGAGAACGGCATGCTGGGCATCGGCCCCTTCCCCTATGAGGACGAGGTGGACGCCGACCTGATCAACGCCGGCAAGCAGACGGTGACCACCATCAAGGGTTCGTCGATCTTCGGCAGCCACGAGAGCTTCGCCATGATCCGCGGCGGCAAGATCAACCTGTCCATCCTGGGCGCCATGCAGGTCACCGCCACGGGTGACCTGGCCAACTGGATGATCCCCGGCAAGATGGTCAAGGGCATGGGCGGCGCCATGGACCTGGTGGCCGGCGTGCCGCGCGTGATCGTGCTGATGGAGCACGTGGCCAGGAAGAAGGACGGCAGCACCGACCTGAAGATCCTGCCCGAGTGCTCGCTGCCGCTGACCGGCAAGGGCGTGGTCGACCGCATCATCACCGACCTGGGCGTGATGGACGTGACGCCCGAGGGTCTGAAGCTGGTGGAGCTGGCCGACGGCGTGACGCGCGAGGAGATCCAGAGCAAGACCGGCGTGCCGCTGATCTGATCCCCTGCTCGGCCCACAAAGCCAAAGGCCCCGCTGCTTGCGCAGCGGGGCCTTCGTCATTCTGGAGCGGGTGAAGGGAATCGAACCCTCGTATGAAGCTTGGGAAGCTGCCGTTCTACCATTGAACTACACCCGCAATGGGTGGCGATTGTAGCGGGGCCAGCCCGGGCCTCGATGGCCGACCGGGCATTTTGCCCGCCGCCGCCCGGGCGGCGTGCCCTGTGTGCCTCCGACCGCCCACAATCCCTGCGTTCCTTCCTAGCATCGCGCCACTCCCAAGCCCGGGAGCCCATGACACGAAGGAGCCCACCATGCGCAGGTTTGTGACCACCGCCCTGTTTCTCACCGCTTTCGCGGCACCTTCGGCCTGGGCCGCCGACGGCACCTCCGGTGAACAACTGCTGCCCATGCCGCCGGAGCGGGTCTGGCGGGCAGTGCAGCAGGCGCTGGCCGACCGCGGCGCGGACCACGCCGAGGTGCTGGTGCTGGACGGCGCGCGCTACGAAGCCCGCCTGCGGCCGGAAGCCTTGGCCGGTGCCGACCTCCGGCTGGATGTGGACTGGGACACCCGCACCGGCGGCACGCGCCTGCGCTGGTCCGCCACGGCGCCCGAGGCGCAGGCCCACGCCGCCGCGTGGGTGCAGCGGCTCGCAGAGCGTGCGGGCCGGCTGCGCGCGAGCAACCAGCTCTGTCGCGGCCCCCACCCGACGGCCGAGGAGATCGAGGCGGCGCAGATCGAGATCCCTGCCAGCTGCGAGTACAGCACCGGGCACTTCTCGACCGCGCTGTTCGAACTGGAGAAGTGCGGCGACTTCGACACCGCGCTGCAGATCATGGCCGACTGCGTGAAGCGGCGGCATGCGGGCGGGCTGATCCGCCTCTCGCAGTACTTCGACCTCGGCTACGGCGTGCCCAAGCGCCCCGAGCGGGTGGTGGAGTTCCTGCGCCTGGCCATGGACAGCGACAACGAGGGCTATGCCCGGCTGGCCCGGCTGCACTACGCGACGGCCTTGCACTTCGGCCTGGGCGTGGCGCCCGACCGCGCGGCCGCGCGCCGCCTGTTCGAAGACCTGGCCCGCGAAGGGCAGGCCGATGCGCAGGAGTTCCTGCGCCTGGGGCACCACGGCGCCTGGCTGCGACCCGACGGCCAGCGCTTCCGGGACACGCCCGCGGCCTCGTCGGCCGCCGCGGTGTCGCGCGACGACTCGGGCAACGACATGAGCTACGGCGCGTTCGTGAACAGCGACAAGCGCATCAAGTGCCTCTATGGCTACGCGGCCGACAAGACCGGCGACCACGCAGCAGCCGTGCGCATCTTCGAGGACTGCATCAGCCGCTGGAACGACCCGTACTCGATCATCTGGCTGTCCCACCTGCTGGAGAACGGTCACGGGGTGCCCAGGGACCTGCCGCGCGCGGTGCAGCTGCTGCGCCGGGGTGCCGAGCACCCGGACACCTCCGGCTACGCGACGCTGGCGCGTTACCACTACGGCATGGCGCTGGCGCAGGGCCAGGGCGTGCCGGCCGACCCGGAGCAGGCGCGCCACTGGCTGCGGCGAGCAGCACAGGAAGGGCTGGGCGAGGCGCGCGAGGCCCTCGCCCGGCTTGATGCCGGCCCCGACAATCGGGCCCATGCCCGCTGAACCCGCTTTCGTTGTTCCCGCCGTTCCCGGCTACCGCCTGCAGCGCCGCCTGGGCGCCTGGCTGCTGGCGGGGGCGGTGCTGCTGCTGCTGGCCTCGGGGGGCTGGAGCCTGTGGCGTGTGGCCTCGGCGGTCGACCCGCAGCTGCAGCGCCTGGCGCGGACCATAGAGCGCCTGCGGCTCAACGAGCTGGGGGCCGAGCCCGGCGTGTTCCAGGCCACGCTCTCGGGTGAGGAACTGCAGAACCTGGTCGGGCTGGGGGAGCTGGTGCCGTTCTGTCTGACCGTGCGCAACATCCACGGTCTGGCGGTGGACCAGCGCTGTCTGGGTGCGGCCGGGGCACATCCCGGTGGGGTCGAGCCGCTGCTGCGGGCCACGGCAGGCGGGGAGGCCGCCGTGCTGCTGCCCCTGGTCCGTTACCCCGGCACCCGCGTCGGCGAGCTGGCCCTGGCGCCCCACTGGCCGGCCCAGTCGGCCCTGCTGTGGCAGCACTGGTGGCAGACCCTGGTGAGTGCGGCGGGTGTGCTGGCGGTGGCGGCGCTGGCCTACCTGGCGGCGCGGCGCGCGCTCAAACCCACCGGCGCCATGATGGCCACGCTGCAGCGGCTGGAGGCGGGCGACCTGTCGGCCCGCATGCCGCCCGCAGGCCCCCGCGAGCTGCAGCGCATCGGCGCCCAGTTCAACCGCATGGCCGACCGGCTGCAGGACACGGTGGGCGCGCAGCGGCAGCTGGCCGACCGGCTGCTGTCTGTGCGCGAGGAGGAGCGGCGCCACCTCGCGCGCGAGCTGCACGACGAGCTGGGCCAGTCGCTGACCTCGATGCGGGCCGAGGTCGCAATCGTGGACGAGGTGGCGCGCGAGTCGGTGCCTGCGCTGCTGCCCAGCGCCGATGCGCTCACGCGCACCTGCGAGGGCATGGTGACCGCGGTGCGCCACATCGTGCAGCAGCTGCGGCCGCCGGGGCTGGAGACCTTCGGGCTCAAGGCCAGCCTGGAGCAGCTGGTGGACAGCTGGCGTCGACGCGACACCGGGCGCTGCGGGTACAGCCTGCAGATCGACGGCGATGTCGATCGCTGGGACGACACGCTCTCGGTCAGCGTGTTCCGGCTGGTGCAGGAAGGCCTGACCAATGCCGTGCGCCACGGCCAGGCCACGCGCATCGCGGTGGTGTTGAGCGAACGCGCCGACGGCCTGCACCTGCAGGTGCAGGACAATGGCCCGCTGGCTCAGCCGCCTTCGCTGCCGGACAGCGGCGGCCAGGGTCTGCTGGGCATGCGCGAACGGGTGCAGGCGCTCGGCGGCACGCTGTCGCTGGAAGTGGCCGATCCGCACGGCCTGCGCTTGCGCATCCACCTGCCGGTTCATGAGGGACACCATGCTGCGCCTGCTGATCATTGACGACCACGCCATCGTGCGCGAGGGCTACCGCCGCCTGCTGGAGCGGCGCCAGGACCTGCGCATCGTGGCCGAGGCCGGCACGGCCGACGAGGGATACGAGCAGTTCAAGACCCACGAGCCCGAGGTGACCCTGCTGGACCTGAGCCTGGGATCGGGCAGTGGCCTGCGGCTGCTGTCCCAGATGCTGCGCCACAGCCCGGAGGCGGCGGTGCTGGTGTTCTCCATGCATGCCGAGCCGCTGTACGCGGTGCAGGCGCTCAAGGCCGGCGCGCGGGGCTACGTGACCAAAGGCAGTGCGCCGCAGGTGCTGGTGGATGCGGTCTACCAGGTGGCGCGCGGCCAGCGCGCGCTCAGCCCCGACATCGCGGGTGAGGTGGCGGGCATGCTGCTGGACGGCGAGGGCGAACACGCCGGACTGACGCCTCGCGAGTTCGACATCCTGCGGCTGCTGATGCAGGGGCTGGACGTGGATGCCATCGGCCTGGCGCTGCACATCAGTCCCAAGACCGTGCGCAACGGCCACTACCAGCTCAAGGCCAAGCTGGGCGCGCGCAGCGACATCGAGCTCACGCGCAAGGCGCTGCAGTTCAAGCTGTTGGGCAGCAGCGACCCGGCCAGCGCCTGACCCGGGACGCTGTCCCGGACGGGGTCGGGCAAAACGCCCGCCGTGTCCGAAGCGGCCATGGTGCTTCCTAGCATGGGTTCCAGCCCGCCGCCATCCGCTCCGGCGGGCAGCCACCCCTTCAGGAGACCACCGTGACCCTCTCGACAACCGTTCCCGCCGCGCTCCTCGACCACGGTCCACACGACCATTGCTGTGCCCACGACCATGTGGGTGGACACGCCACCCCGGCCATGCCCAGCGCCAGCCGGCGCCAGTGGGTCAAGGGGCTGGCCGCGGCGCCGCTGCTGGCGGGCCCCTGCGCCGTGGCCCATGCCGACAGCCCGAAGCCGGCGCCGGGGGCCATCCGCCCGGCGGCCGAGCTGGCGCAGGACTTCCGGCACCTGGCGCGGGGTGTCGACGCGGTGGTCCGCATCGAACCCTTCACCCTCATGCCGTCGAACCTGCCCTGGAGCCAGTCGCTCGGCGAGCTGCAGGCCGGGCAGCAGGTCACGTTCTTCCTCAACGGGCTGTGGTGGTTCAGCAAGGAACACGGCCGCTGGCTGGAGCCGGGTTTCGTGTTTTTCGCCCGCGTCGCGGGCAGCGGCGGCGCCAGCGCCATCCAGAACACCATGCAGAACACCGGCACGCTGAAGGCCGACCGCACCGGCCGCCTGCAGATCGCTCGTTCGGCGGGCGAGTTCGCCAACCCGCAGGGCGATCTCGCGGTGCCGCTGGCGCAGTACCTGGCGGGGGAGGGCCGCGTCGAAGGCGTGGCCATCGTCTGGAAGGGCAGCGCCGAAGACGGGCTGCTGGCCCTGTCGGCCCAGGGCGATGTGCAGGGCCTGGTGCGCGCCGAGCTGCAGCGCCAGCGCCAGGCGCGGCTCATGCCGGCGGGCTGGCAGCACTTCTTCGCCTTCGGCGACGGCGGCATCTTCACCGAGGGGCCCGACCAGCGCATCGACTGTGAGACGCACAAGAACGTCGGCATCCTGCAGTACCCGCTGGCCGACCAGCCGCTGCGTCCGGGGCTCACGCTGGACTGGCAGTGGGTGGTGGACCGCCTGCCCTCGCACCTGCCCGAGGACCAGATCCTGACCCACGACTACCTGTCCATCGCGGTGGAGTTCGACGACGGCCAGGACATTACGTATATGTGGAGTTCCAGCCTGCCGGTGGGCCAGGTGTTCCGCTGTCCGCTGCCGGGCTGGGACGCGGTGGAGACCCATGTGGTGCAGCGCAGCGGGCTGGCCGACCTGGGCAAGGCCTTCGACGAGCGCCGAGATCTGTTCGAGGACTACCGCCGCATCGTCGGCGGCCAGGCCAAGCGGGCGGTGCGGGTCTGGCTGATCGCCAACTCGCTGTTCCTGCGCCAGGTCGGGCGCTGCGCCTACCGGCGCATTGCCATCGGCCAGACCGGCCAGCAGCAACGCATCCTGTAGGCGGGGGTCAGCTCACTTGAGCACGTCGCCGATGCAGACGTACTTGATCTCGACGTAGTCGTCCATGCCGTAGTGCGAGCCCTCGCGGCCCAGGCCGGACTGCTTGACACCGCCGAAGGGCACGTGCTCGGTCGCCAGGATGCCGACGTTCACGCCCACCATGCCGTACTCCAGCGCTTCGCTCACGCGGGTGATGCGGCCGATGTCGCGGCTGTAGAAGTAGCTGGCCAGGCCGAACTCGGTGTTGTTCGCGGCGTCGATGGCTTCCTGCTCGGTCTTGAACTTGAACACCGGCGCGAAGGGGCCGAAGGTCTCTTCGCGGGCGCACAGCATGTCGGCCGTGGCATCGGCCACCACCGTGGGTTCGAAGAACTGGCCGTCCAGGCGCTTGCCACCCACCAGCACACGGCCGCCCTTGGCCTGTGCGTCGGCGACGTGGCGTTCCACCTTCTGCAGCGCGGCTTCCTCGATCAGCGGGCCCTGGTTCACGCCATCTTCAAAGCCATTGCCGACCTTGGCGGTTTTCACCTTGGCGGCGAACTTCTCGACGAACTGCTCGTACACACCTTCCTGCACGTACAGGCGGTTGGAGCAGACGCAGGTCTGGCCGGCGTTGCGGTACTTGCTGGCGAAGGCGCCTTCGACGGCGGAGTCGATATCGGCGTCGTCGAACACGATGAAGGGCGCGTTGCCGCCCAGTTCCAGCGACATCTTCTTGACCGTGGGCGCGCTCTGCGCCATCAGGATGCGGCCGACTTCGGTGGAGCCGGTGAAGCTGATGTGGCGCACCACGTCGGAGGCGCACAGCACCTTGCCCACGGCGATCGAGTTCTGGTCGTCGGCGGTGAGGATGTTCAGCACGCCGGCCGGGATGCCGGCGCGGATGGCCAGCTCGGCGGCGGCCAGCGCGGTCAGCGGCGTCAGCTCGGCGGGCTTGATGACCACCGGGCAGCCGGCGGCCAGCGCAGGCGCGACCTTGCGGGTGATCATGGCCAGCGGGAAGTTCCAGGGCGTGATGGCGGCGCAGACGCCGATGGGCTGCTTGAGCACCATCAGGCGGCGGTTGTTGTCGAACTGCGGCAGGGTCTCGCCGTTGACGCGCTTGGCCTCTTCGGCAAACCACTCGACAAAGCTGGCACCGTAGGCGACTTCGCCCTTGGCTTCGGGCAGCGGCTTGCCCTGTTCTGCGGTCATCAGGCGGCCCAGGTCGTCCTGGTTGGCCATCAGCAGGTCGTACCACTTGCGCAGGATGATGCTGCGCTCCTTGGCGGTCTTGTTCTTCCAGCCGGCCCAGGCGGCGTTGGCGGCGGCGATGGCACGCTCGGCATCAGCCGGGCCGAGGTTGGCGACGTCGGCCAGCTTCAGACCCGTGGCCGGGTCGAGCACGTCGAAGCGGCTGGCGCCCTGGACCCATTCGCCGTTGATCAGGCCGTCGGTCTTGAGCAGGGTCGGGTCCTTGAGCAGGGCCAGGGGGGAGGTTTTCATGTCCATGCGGGTCTCCTTGAATGCAATGGGTGGAATGCTCTATTTCAGCGCGTCGGCGAACCGCTTTTCAAGCTGCGCGCCATTGCCCACCCAGAAGGTCGGGTTGAAGCCCAGCGAGCGGCGCAGGTTTCCGGGCGCCGATGGCAGGTCGCTGGGCGCCATCGACAGGTCGATGAGGTGGGCGTCGTCGATGACCCGTTTGCGGCCGTTGTCGTACTGCAGGATGGCGTTGTAGTGGGTCGGGCCGTAGGCGATTTCGCGCGAGAACGCGAGCTGGGCGGCGTCCGTGGTGGCGAAGTTCACGAAGGCGCGCGCCTGTTCGGCACGCGGCGAACCCTTGACGATGGCCCAGTAGTCGATGTCGTAGATGGCGTCGGTCCACACCGTCGACAGGGTGGCGCCATCGGCCACGGCCGCCGAAATGCGGCCGTTGTAGGCGGTGCTCATCACCACCTCGTCGGCGGCCAGCATCTTGGGTGGCTGCGAGCCGGATTCCCACCAGACGAGGTGGGGCTTGAGCTGCTGAAGCTTGGCCAGGGCGCGCTGCAGCCCCGGCTCGGTGGCCAGCAGGCTGTACACGTCGCGGCGGTGAACGCCGTCGGCCATCAGCGCGAATTCGAGGTTGTAGCGCGCGCCCTTGCGCATGGCGCGCTTGCCCGGGAATTTCTTCACGTCCCAGAAATCGGCCCAGTTGCGTGGCGCGGTCTTGAGCGTGGCGCTGTTGTAGGCCATCACCGTGGACCACACGAAGGCGCCGACACCGCACTCCTGCACGCTGCCGGCCAGCAACATGGAGGTGTGCGGCACCTTGCTCTTGTCGAAGGGTTCGAACAGGCCTTCCTTGCAGCCGGTGGTCAGCTCGGAGGATTCGACTTCGACCACGTCCCATTCGACCTTGCGGGTCTGGACCATCTTGCGCACCGGGCCGAGGTCGCCGTCGTACTCGACGCCCTTGGCCGGCACCTTGCTGGCCTGGGTGAAGGGCTTGAGGAAGGCCATTTCCTGCGCCTTGCCGTTGGCGCCGCCGAAGTTGGCAACCACGAGGGGCTGGGACTGGGCCGAGACCAGCGCGGGGACCGTGAGGGCCAGAAGAAGGAGGGGTCTGTAAAGGGCCATGGACGTAGCGTCAGCGCATTTCGATTTCCACGAACACGACCTCGTGTCCGGTGGGGTTGATGACGTTGTGCTCCACACCGACCTGGCGCGTGTACGACTGGCCCGGCACCAGCGGCGAGGTGCGGTTGCCCTCCGGGGTCTCCAGCAGCAGCTCCCCGCCGGTCATCGGGACGACGACATAGTCGTGCGCATGGCGGTGCCAGCCGGTTTCGGCGCCGGGCGGGAAGCGCCATTCGGTGACGATCACGCGGTCGTTGTCGATCTGAACGGTGGGGATGGCCTGGGGACGGCTCATGGACTTTCCTCGGTTTCAGCGGTAGTGAACGCCGGGCAGGACGCACAGCATTTCAAAGAGCAGGTTGGCACCCAGCAGCGCGGTGTTGCCGCTGGTGTCGTAGGCGGGCGAGACCTCGACCAGGTCGCAGCCCACCAGGTTCAGGCCGCGGCAGCCGCGCACGATCTCCAGCGCCTGCGGCACGTTCAGGCCGCCGATTTCGGGTGTGCCGGTGCCGCCCGCGTAGGCGGGGTCGATGCCGTCGATGTCGAAGCTGAGGTAGGTCGGGGTGTCGGGGCCGATCTTGGCGCGAATGTCGGCCATCAGCGGGGCGAGCGACTGCCACCAGACCTCGTGCGCCGGCACGATGGTGAAGCCCTGCTGGCGCGGCCAGTCGAAGTCCTCGGCCGAATAGCCGCTGCCGCGCAGGCCGATCTGCCAGACCTTGTCGCCGATCAGCAGGCCTTCCTCGACGGCGCGGCGGAACGGGGTGCCGTGCGCGATGCGCTCGCCGAACATGTCGGGGTTGACGTCGGCGTGCGCGTCCACGTGGATCAGGGCCACCGGACCGTGCCTGGCCTTCATGGCACGCAGGATCGGCAGGGCGATGGTGTGGTCGCCGCCCAGCGTGAGCGGGATGCAGCCGGCGTCGATGATCGGGCGGTAGTGGCCTTCGATGATGTCGACCGACTTGAGCAGGTTGTAGGTGTTGATGGGCACGTCGCCCAGGTCGGCCACCTGCAGCGCGTCGAACGGCGCGGCCCCTGTCGCCATGTTGTAGGGGCGGATCAGGCAGGACTCGGCGCGGATCTGGCGCGGGCCGAAACGGGCGCCCGGGCGGTGGCTGGTGCCGATGTCCAGCGGGACGCCGATGAAGCCGGCGTTCAGGCCGACGGCGGAGGTCGCGACGGGCAGCCGCATCATGCTGGCGAGGCCGCCGAAGCGCGGCATCTCATTGCCACCGAGGGGCTGGTTGAAGGTGGTGGGTTCGCTCATGTCTTCAGGTGCGGGGCTTGCTCAGCTGAAAGTCCAGGTGGGCCTTCACGCTCGGCCACTCGTGCGCCACGATGCTGTAGACGCAGGTGTCGCGCAGCGCGCCTTGTGCTTCCGGATGTCTGTTGATCTGGTGGCTGCGCAGCACACCGTCGAGCTTGGCACCCAGGCGCTCGATGCCGCGGCGGCTGGCGTGGTTGAACCAGTGGGTGCGGAACTCCACCGCGATGCAGCCCAGCGTCTCGAAGGCGTGGGTCAGCAGCAGGCGCTTGGCCTCGGTGTTGAGCGGCGTGCGCTGCACCGCCTGGCGGTACCAGGTGGAGCCGATCTCGACGCGGCGGTTGGCGGCGTCGATGTTCATGTAGGTGGTCATGCCCACCGCTTGGCCCTCCGGGTTGAGCACCGCGAAGGGCAGCATGCTGCCGGCCTTCTGCAGGCCCAGGCGGCGCTGGATCTCGGCCGCCATGCCCTCGGGCGTGGGGATGGCGGTGTACCAGAGCTTCCAGAGTTCGCCGTCGCGCACCGCCTCGACCAGGTCGTCGTGGTGCTCGGGTCGCAGCGGAACGAGGCGAACGTGGCGGCCGGCGAGGGTGGTGTCGGTGGTGAAGGGCATCCGTTATTTCCTGCGGCCGCGCAGCCACTCCAGCGTCAGCATCAAGGCGGTCGTGAACAGGATCAGCAGCGTGGCGACGGCGGCGATGGTGGGCGAGATGTTCTCGCGGATGCCGGTGAACATCTGGCGCGGCAGCGTGACCTGCTCGGGTCCGGCGAGGAACAGGGTCACCACGACTTCGTCGAACGAGGTGGCGAACGCGAACAGCGCGCCCGAGATCACGCCCGGCGCAATCACCGGCAGCGTGACGCGGAAGAAGGTCTCCAGCGGGCTGGCGCCCAGGCTCAGGCTTGCCTTGACCAGGTTGTGGTTGAAGCTCTGAAGCGTCGCCAGCACGGTGGTCACCACGAAGGGGGCGCCCAGCGCGGCGTGCACGATCACCAGGCCGAGGTAGGAGTCGTTGAGGCCCCAGCGCGCGAAGTAGAGGTAGGCGCTGACGCCGACCACCACGATGGGCACGACCATGGGCGAGATCAGCAGGCCGGTGATGAAACCCTTGCCCAGGAACCTGGTGTTGGCCAGGCCCATGGCCGCCAGCGTGCCCAGCGTGGTCGCCAGCAGCGTGGCCAGCGGCGCGACGATGAAGCTGTTCTTGGTGGCGCGGATCCAGTCGTCCGAGTGGAACATCTCCTGGTACCAGCGCAGCGACCAGCCTTCGATGGGGTAGGCGAGGAAGGACGAATCGCTGAAGGACAGCGGGATGATCACGATCACCGGCATCAGCAGGAAGGCCAGCACGGCCAGTCCACCGGCGCGCAGGGCGAGCCAGCCGAGCTTGTCGAACAGGGTGTAGTAGGCGGGGAAGTCGGGCAGTTTGAACATCTTGGACTCCCGCTCAGCCGAGGCTCAGCTCGGCCTTCGAGACCTTGCGGTAGATCGAATACAGGATCAGCGTGGTGGTCAGCAGCACGCCGCCGAGCGCGCAGGCCATGCCCCAGTTGACTTCGACGTTGGTGTACTGCGCGACGTAGTAGCTCAGCATCTGGTCGCCCGCGCCGCCCAGCAGGGCCGGGGTCACGTAGTAGCCGATGCTGGTGATGAAGACCAGCAGGCCGCCGGCGGCGACGCCCGGGTAGGTCTGCGGCAGGTAGACGCGCACGAAGGCGGCAAACGGCGCGCTGCCCAGCGAGATGGCGGCGCGCAGGTAGTTGGGCGGCACCGACTTCATGACGCTGTAGAGCGGCAGGATGGCAAACGGCAGCAGGATGTGCACCATCGCGATGATCACACCCACGCGGTTGAACAGCAGCGGGATCGGCGCGTCGGTCAGGCCGATCCACATGAAGAAGCGGTTGACCAGGCCGTTGTTCTGCAGCAGCACGATCCAGGCCGCGATGCGCACCAGCACCGAGGTCCAGAACGGCAGCAGCACCAGGATCAGCAGGATGTTGGCCTTGCGCTCGGGCAGGGTGGAGAGCCAGTAGGCCAGCGGGTAGGCCAGCAGCAGGCAGAAGAAGGTGACGACCGCGCTCATCTGGAAGGTGCGGCCCAGGATGTCTGAGAAGGCGGCCTCGTCGTCGGACACGCGCACGATGTCGCCCAGCGGCGTGCGCTTGAGGTCGACCGCGGCCAGCAGGTAGTCGGGCGTCCAGCGCGAGCTGTTCTGGGCGATGGCCTGCCAGTAGGGCAGCTCTTCCCAGCGCGCGTCCTGCTCGATCAGTTTGGCTTTGGCCTGTTCGGAGGCGAGGTCCTTGAAGCCCGAGTCTTCGGATTGCACGGCACGGTAGGTGCCCATGACCAGCGAACGTGCACCAGGGACTTCGCTGTTGAGGCGCCGCGCCAGCACGCCGGCCTGCGCGGTGTCCTCGATCGCCGACAGGTCGGCGATCACCGCCGCGAAGGCGGCGGCGTCGGGCGGGCTGTGTCGATCCCAGCCGGCCAGCGCCTGCCCCGTGCGGGGCAGGGCGTCGGCGACCTCGGGGTTCTCCACCGCCCGCACCAGCAGCGATGCCAGCGGAACCAGGAAAAAAACGACCAGAAACGCCAGCAGC
Source organism: Hydrogenophaga pseudoflava NBRC 102511 (assembly GCF_001592285.1). Classification (GTDB taxonomy): domain Bacteria; phylum Pseudomonadota; class Gammaproteobacteria; order Burkholderiales; family Burkholderiaceae_C; genus Hydrogenophaga; species Hydrogenophaga pseudoflava. Next base: position 80,493 of record NZ_BCWQ01000013.1, read on the forward strand.
GGCAGCGTGAGCGCCACCGCGCGCTGTTTGCGGCGCCGCTCGGCGCGGCGCAGCTGCGTGGCCAGGTCCAGGGTTCCGCCGGCCATCATCATTGCGCTGCCCAGGCCGAGAAGCGCTTCTCCAGGGCTTCACCCTGGTCGGCCCAGAAGCCCACGTTGAACTGCAGCGCGTCCTTGGCATTGGCCGCAGACGTGGGCAGCTGGCTCAGCACCTTGGCGTCGAGTTTGCCCAGGGCCTTGGTGTTGGTCGGGCCGTAGCTGATGTTCTTGGCGTACTCGGCCTGTGTGTCGGCCGAGCTGGCCAGCGCGATGAACTTCAGTGCGGCGTCCTTGTTGGGCGTGCCCTTGGGCATGACCCAGTAGTCCAGGTCGTAGATGCCGCCGGTCCAGGTGATCTTGAGGTTCTTGCCTTCGCGCTGGGCGGCGTCGATGCGGCCGTTGTAGGCGGTGGTCATGGCCACGTCACCGGCGACCAGGAACTGGGGCGGCTGCGCGCCAGCTTCCCACCACTGGATGTTCGGCTTGAGCTCGGTCATCTTCTTGAAGGCGCGGTCGGCACCGTCCTTGGTGGCCAGCACCTTGTAGACGTCGGCGGGCTTGACGCCGTCGGCCATCAGGGCGAATTCGAGGTTGTAGCGGGCGCCCTTGCGCATGCCGCGCTTGCCCGGGAATTTCTTGGTGTCCCAGAAATCTGCCCAGGTGACGGGAGCGTCCTTGAGCTTGTCGCCGTTGTAGGCCATCACGGTGGACCACACGAAGGTGCCCACGCCGCACTCGTGCACGGCGGCTTTCTGGAAGTCGGCCTTGTTGCCGATCTTGGCCCAGTCCAGCTTCTCGAACAGGCCTTCATCGCAGCCGCGGCTCAGGTCCGGGCTCTCGACTTCCACCACGTCCCAGGTGACCTTCTTGGCTTCGACCATGGCCTTGATCTTGGCCTGTTCGCCGTTGTATTCGACCATGGTGACCTTGGTGCCGGTCTTCTCGAACGGATCGATGTAGGCCTTCTTCTGCGCGGCGCCGTTGGCACCGCCAAAGTTGACGACCGTCAGGCTCTGGGCCATGGCGGGCAGGGCCACGAGGGCGGCCACGGCAATCAGTACAGGTTTGAGTTTCATCTGGAGGGTCTCCATGGGTTGAGGAACGGGGGAAAGGGCTCAGCGGTACACGCGCAGATGGGTGGGCGGCAGGTGCAGGTGCACCGTCTGCCCGGCCTGCATGTGGCCCAGGTGCTGCAGCGGCACCTTGACGCTCATCTCGGGCTGCTCGGGCACCTGGCAGCGCAGGCGCAGGTGGTCGCCGAAATAGATCACGTCGGAGATCGTCGCGGCCACGCGGTTGCCGGCGCTGTGGCCGGCGTCCACCACGGCGATGCGTTCGGGCCGCACGCTGCACTGCACCGTGTCGCCGACCTGGGCGTGGTTGACGTTGACACCGTGCAGGTGCGTGCCATCGGCCAGCTGCACCTCGCAGGTGTCACCGTTGTTGTGGATCACGCGCGCGTCGAGCACGGAGTTGTCGCCCACGAAGCCGGCGACGAAGCGGTTGGCGGGCGTTTCGTAGAGGCGGTCGACCTGGTCGATCTGCTGGATCACGCCCTCGTTGAACACGGCCACGCGGTCGGACATGGTCAGCGCTTCGCTCTGGTCGTGCGTGACATAGACGAAGGTCACGCCCAGGCTGCGGTGCAGGGCCTTCAGTTCGATCTGCATGTGCTCACGCAGCTGCTTGTCCAGCGCGCCCAGCGGCTCGTCCATCAGCACCAGCTGCGGGTCGAACACCAGGGCGCGCGCCAGGGCCACGCGCTGTTGCTGGCCGCCCGACATCTGCGACGGATAGCGCTGGCCCATGTGGCCCATCTGCACCATGTCCAGCGCGCGCTTGACCTTGGTGTCGATCTCGTTCTTGTCGAGCTTGCGCACCGTCAGCGGGTAGGCGATGTTGTCGGCCACTGTCATGTGCGGGAACAGTGCGTAGTTCTGGAACACCATGCCGAAGTTGCGCTTGTGCGGCGGGGTGCGCGTGATGGGCACGCCGTTGAGTGCGATCTCGCCCGAGGTCGGCGACTCGAAGCCGGCGAGCATCATCAGCGTGGTGGTCTTGCCCGAGCCCGACGGGCCCAGCAGTGAGAGGAATTCCCCCTTCTGGATCTCGAGGTTGAGGTCGCGCACCACCAGGGTGTTGCCGTCGTAGGTTTTCTGCACACCGGTGAAGGTGACGAGTGCGGAGCTGGTGGTCATGAACGCTTGGGTTGTGTGTGGGAGCGGGCCCGGTGGGCGGATCATCAGGAGGTATGCAACCACCGTGCCTGATGCGCGTCCAGTGCGGGCGGCGGCAGGTCGGCGACCGGGCGCTGGCCATCGAACAGCATGGGGTTGGCGACCATGGGCGGGGTCGACGCGTCGCGTGGTTGTAGCGCCATTCCGCGCGCCGCCACATGCGGATGTTCCATGACTTGAGCAATGTCAAGAATCGGTGCGCAGGGCACGCCCGCCTGGTCGAGCAGGGCGACCCATTCGGCCGTGTCTTTCGTCATCGTCCAGCCGGTGATCAGCGGCACCAGCGTGGCGCGGTGTTCGACGCGCGCCGGATTGGTCGAGAAGCGCGCGTCGCGCGAGACCGCGGGCTGCCCGGCGGCGTCGCAGAACTTGGCGAACTGGCCGTCGTTGCCCACCGCCAGCACCATGTGGCCGTCGCGCGTGGGGAACACCTGGTAGGGCACGATGTTCGGGTGCGCGTTGCCCATGCGCGTCGGGGTTTTGTTCCCGATGAGCTGGTTGCTGGCCTGGTTGGCCAGCATGGCCACCTGCACGTCGAACAGTGCGGCGTCGATCACCCGGCCCTTGCCCGTGCGTGCGCGCTCGTGCAGTGCGGCGAGGATGGCGGTGGTGGCGTAGACGCCCGTCATCAGGTCCGTCACGGCGACGCCGACCTTCTGCGGCTCTTCGCCCTTGTTGCCGGTGATGCTCATCAGGCCGCCTTCGGCTTGTATGGCGAAGTCATAGCCGGCGCGGTGAGCGAGTGGTCCGGTCTGGCCGTAGCCGGTGATGGAGCAATAGATCAGTCGCGGGTTGATGGCCTGCAGACTCACCGCGTCGAGGCCGTAGCGCGCCAGCTGGCCGACCTTGTAGTTTTCAATCAGCACATCCGCCTCGCGCGCCAGCTCGCGCACGGTCTGGATGCCTTCGGGCGAAGCGATGTCGATCGCCACCGAGCGCTTGCCGCGGTTGGCGCAGACGAAGTACGCGGCCACGCGCGCCTCGCCTTCGCCCCACCACGGCGGGCCCCAGGTGCGGGTGTCGTCACCGGCGCCCGGGCGCTCGACCTTGAGCACCTCGGCGCCGTAGTCGGCCAGCATCTGGCCGGTCCAGGGGCCGGCCAGCACGCGCGACAGATCGAGCACACGCACACCCTCGAGCGGCCGGGGCGGCTGGGCGCTCATGCGATCGGGCGCCGTCATGCCAGCGCAGCAGCGAGGGACGCGGCCATGATGTCCAGACCCTCGTCGAGCAGGGCGTCGCTGGCCACCAGCGGCACCAGCACGCGGATCACGTTGGCGTACACGCCGCAGCTCAGCAGGATCAGGCCACGCTTCTGCGCCTCGGCCACCATGCGCTTGGTCAGTTCGGCGTCGGGCTGGTGCGGGTCGCCGTTCTTGCACAGCTCGATGGCCACCATGGCGCCCAGACCGCGCACCTCGGCGATGCAGTTGTGCTGCGCCTGCAGGGCCTTGAGGCGGCTGGTCAGGCGCTCACCCACGGCGCGGCTGCGCGCCAGCAGGTTTTCCTTTTCGAAGGTCTCGATCACCGCCAGCGCGGACGCGCAGGCCAGCGGGTTGCCGGCGTAGGTGCCGCCCAGGCCGCCCACGGCGGCGGCGTCCATGACCTCGGCCTTGCCGATCACGGCCGACAGCGGCATGCCACCGGCCAGCGACTTGGCCATGGTGATCACGTCGGGCGCCACGCCCCACTGCTCGCAGGCCAGCCAGGTGCCGGTGCGGCCGGCGCCGGTCTGCACTTCGTCGGCGATCAGCAGGATGCCGTGCTGGTCGCACAGGGCGCGCAGGCGCTGGGCGAAGGCGGGCGACGCGGCGTAGAAGCCACCTTCACCCTGCACCGGCTCCAGGATGATGGCGGCCACGCGAGAGGCCTCCACGTCGTACTTGAACAGCGCTTCCACCGACGCGATGGCGTCGTCTTCGCTCACACCGTGCAGCGGGTTGGGGAACTTGGCGTGGAAGACTTCAGCCGGGAAGGGGCCGAAACCCGCCTTGTAGGGCGCGACCTTGCCGGTGAGGGCCATGCCCATCAGGGTGCGGCCGTGGAAGCCGCCGCCGAAGGCGATGACGGCCGAGCGCTTGGTGTAGGCGCGGGCCACCTTGACCGCGTTTTCCACCGCTTCGGCGCCGGTGGTCAGGAAGAAGCTCTTCTTGGCGAAGTTGCCCGGCGCCATGGCGTTGAGCTTCTCAGCCAGTTCCACATACGACTCATAGGCCAGCACCTGGAAGCAGGTGTGCGTGAAGCGCTCGAGCTGCTCGGCCACGGCCTTGACCAGCGCCGGGTGGCGGTGGCCGGTGTTCAGCACCGCGATGCCGCCCGCGAAGTCGATGTAGCGACGGCCTTCGACGTCCCAGACCTCGGCGCCTTCGGCGCGGTCGGCGAAGATTTCGAAGCCCTGGCCCAGCCCGTTGGGCAGAGCGGCGCGGCGGCGGGCCATCAGGGCGGCGTTGGTGAAGTGGGGTTCGCGTTGCATGCTGGGGCTCCGTTCGTGAACAAGTTTCAGACTGGGGCGCACTGTAGGCGCCAAAGCCGGCGGCTAACATATACAGACACTGGCTGTACAGCGATGCACTGTATAGCTCTGTTGTCCTGTACAGACAAACCCCAATTCCCCTCGTCCATGTTTTCCCTTAACCCGAAAGGCGCGACCCCGCTGGTGGTTCAGATCGTCGAGGGTTTCCGCGCCGCCATCCAGGGCGGGGGTCTGCGCCCCGGCTCCAAGGCCCCTTCCATCCGCCAGTTTGCGCACGCGCACGGTGTCAGCACCTATACAGTTGTCGACGCCTACGACCGGCTGGTGGCCCTGGGCTACTTCGTCTCGCGCCCGCATTCGGGCTTTTTCGTGCGCCAGCGCGAAGCCCTGGCCCGGCTGAGCGCCGGCAACGCACCGGCCGAAGCGGCCAACTACAACTTCGATTCGATGTGGTACCTGCGCCGCGTGTTCGAGGCGCGGGCTCTGAAGATGAAGCCCGGCTGCGGCTGGCTGCCCGGCGACTGGCTGTTCGAGGAAGGCATGCGGCGCAGCCTGCGCACGCTGGCGGCCGAGAACGTGGACCTGGGCGGCTATGGCGAACCCAAGGGCTTCATGCCGCTGCGCCAGCTGGTGCGCGACCTGCTGGCCGAGCAGGAGATCGCCGTCAGCGCCGACCAGGTGCTGCTGACCCAGGGCTCCAGCCAGGCCATGGACCTGGTCGCACGCCGCCTGGTGCGTCCGGGCGACGCGGTGCTGGTGGACGACCCCGGCTACCCGAACATGCTGTTTTCGCTGCGCTTCCTGGGCGCGCGCCTGATCGGCGTGCCGCGCACGCCCGACGGCTACGACCTGGCGGCGCTGGAAGCGCTGGTCAAGGAGCACCAGCCCAAGGTGTTCTTCACCCAGCCGCGGCTGCAGAGCCCCACCGGCTCGGTCGCCAACCTGGCCCACCTGCACCGCGTGGTGCTGCTGGCCGAGCAGCACCAGTTCACCGTGGTCGAGAACGACATCTACGCCGACCTGGACCCCGAGCCGCGCCCCTCGCTGGCCAGCCTGGACCAGCTGCAGCGCGTGGTCTACATCAGCAGCTTTTCCAAGACCATCTCACCCAACATCCGGGTGGGCTTCATGGCGGCGCCGCCCGATCTGCTGGAGGACTTCGCCCAGCTCAAGATGATTTCGGGCCTGACCTCGTCCGAGTTCAGCGAGCGCCTGGCCTACGGCGCCCTGGTGGACGGCCGCTGGCGCAAGCACCTGCGCGGCCTGCGCGAGCGGCTGGCGCAGGCGCACCAGCGGGTGGGCCAGGCGCTGGAGAGTCTGGGCTTCGATCTGTTCTGCGAACCCAAGGCCGGCATGTTTCTCTGGGCGCGCCACCCCGACATCCAGAACGCCACCGAGCTGGCCTACCAGGCGGCCGAACAGGACATCCTGCTCGGCCCCGGCCACCTGTTCGACCCGGAGCTGCAGCCCAGCCCCTGGTTCCGTTTCAACGTCGCCTTCACCGACGATCCGCGCGTGCTGAGCTTCCTCAGCGACCACCGCCACGCCGGGTGACCCCGCAGTTTGCGAAAATGGCGGGCTTCGCGCCCGCAAAATACCGGGTTTCGCGTCTGCGTCAGCCGGCGCCACCCACCGATAACCCCCAAAGACAGGCCACCATGACCGCCCCCGCCGTTGCTTCCGTCGCCGACATCCGCAAGACCTTCCTGGACTTCTTCGCCTCCAAGGGCCACACCGTGGTGGCGTCCAGCCCGCTGGTGCCGGGCAACGACCCGACGCTGATGTTCACCAATTCGGGCATGGTCCAGTTCAAGGACGTGTTCCTGGGCACCGACAAGCGCAACTACGTGCGCGCCGCGTCCGTCCAGGCCTGCCTGCGCGCCGGCGGCAAGCACAACGACCTGGAGAACGTGGGCTACACCGCCCGCCACCACACCTTCTTCGAGATGCTGGGCAACTGGTCCTTCGGCGACTACTTCAAGCGCGAATCGTTGAAGTGGGCCTGGGAACTGCTGACCGAGGTTTACAAGCTGCCGCCCGAGCGCCTGCTGGCGACGGTGTACGCCGAGGACGATGAGGCCTACGACATCTGGACCAAGGAAATCGGTCTGCCGCCCGAGCGCGTGATCCGCATCGGCGACAACAAGGGCGGCCGCTACAAGAGCGACAACTTCTGGATGATGGCCGACACCGGCCCCTGCGGCCCCTGCTCGGAGATCTTCTACGACCACGGTCCCGAGATCCCCGGCGGCCCCCCGGGCAGCCCGGACGAAGACGGCGACCGCTTCATCGAGATCTGGAACAACGTGTTCATGCAGTTCGACATGAAGGAAGACGGCTCGGTCACGCCGCTGCCCGCCCCCTGCGTGGACACCGGCATGGGCCTGGAGCGCCTCGCCGCCATCCTGCAGCACGTGCACAGCAACTACGAGATCGACATCTTCGACGTGCTGATCAAGGCCGCTGCCCGCGAAACCGGCACGACCGATCTGGACAATCCGTCCCTGAAGGTGATCGCCGACCACATCCGCGCCACGGCGTTCCTGATCAGCGACGGTGTGATTCCCAGCAACGAAGGCCGGGGTTACGTGCAGCGCCGCATCATCCGCCGCGCCATCCGCCATGGCTACAAGCTGGGCCAGAAGACGCCGTTCTTCCACAAGCTGGTGCCCGATCTGGTGAAGATGATGGGCGAGGCCTACCCCAACATGGCCTCCCAGGCCCAGCGCATCACCGAGGTGCTCAAGGCCGAGGAAGAGCGCTTCTATGAAACGCTGGCCAACGGCATGGAAATCCTGGACGCCGCCCTGGCCGATGGCGCCAAGGTGCTGCCGGGCGATGTGGCCTTCAAGCTGCACGACACCTATGGTTTCCCACTCGACCTGTCGGGCGACGTCTGCCGCGAGCGCGGCCTGACGGTGGACGAGGCTGGTTTCCACGCCGCCATGGAAGCGCAGAAGGCCAAGGGCCGCGCCGCCGGCAAGTTCAAGATGGACAAGGCGCTGGAATACACCGGCGCCGGCAACACCTTCGTTGGCTACGAGCAGCTCGAAGCCCCCGCCAAGGTGGTGGCGCTGTACCTGGACGGCACGCCGGTGGCCGAACTCAAGAGCGGCCAGCAGGGCGTCGTGGTGCTGGACACCACGCCCTTCTACGCCGAGAGCGGTGGCCAGGTGGGTGACGAAGGCCTCATCACCAGCGGTTCCGCCAGCTTCGCGGTGGGCGACACGCAGAAGATCAAGGCAGACGTGTTCGGCCACCATGGGGCGGTGGAGCAGGGCACGCTGGCCGTGGGCGACAGCGTCACCGCCTCGGTCAACCTCGACCAGCGCGCCGCGACCATGCGCAACCACAGCGTCACCCACCTGATGCACAAGGCCCTGCGCGAGGTGCTGGGCGCCCACGTGCAGCAGAAGGGCTCGCTGGTCGATGCCGAGAAGACGCGCTTCGACTTCACCCACAACGCGCCGGTCACCGACGAGCAGATCCGCGAGATCGAGCGCCGCGTGAACATGGAGATCGTCGCCAACGCGCCGACCCAGGCGCGGGTGATGGACATCGAATCGGCCAAGTCCACCGGCGCCATGATGCTGTTCGGCGAGAAGTACGGCGACACCGTGCGCGTGCTGGACATCGGCAGCAGCCGCGAACTCTGCGGTGGTACGCACGTCAAGGCCACGGGTGACATCGGTTTCTTTAAGGTCATGAGTCAGAGCGGTGTGGCAGCTGGTGTTCGCCGGATAGAAGCCACCACGGGTCTCAACGCCTTGAAGTACGTTCAAGCAATCGAGACAGACTTGTCCGAAGTGAGTTTTGAACTTGGTTTTGAAAGTGCAAACGGCTCGCAGCTCCTTGAAAAAATTGCGAAACTCAACTTGGAGTTGAGCGCTGCACGAAAGGAAGCTATTGCCCTTAAAGGCAAGCTGGCCTCGGCCCAGGGCGACGAGCTGGTGAACCAGGCGGTGGACGTCAAGGGCATCAAGGTCCTGGCGGCCACGCTGGCCGGCGCCGACGCCAAGGCCCTGCGCGAGACCATGGACAAGCTCAAGGACAAGCTCAAGACCGCCGCCATCGTGCTGGCCGCCGTGGACGGCGGCAAGGTGCAGCTGGCCGCAGGTGTGACGGCCGACAGCGTGGGCAAGGTCAAGGCAGGTGAACTGGTCAACTTTGTCGCCCAGCAGGTGGGCGGCAAGGGCGGCGGCAAGCCCGACATGGCCATGGCCGGTGGCACCGATGCATCGGGTCTGCCAAAGGCGCTGGCGTCGGTGCAGGCCTGGGTTTCTGAAAAACTGTAAATCTCAGCCCGGGCTGGGCCATTTGAGGTCCAGCCCGCTTTCAAAGCTCCGTTGCTCGCCCGTCACCGGGTCCGTGAAGGCGATGGCACGCGCCAGCAGGCGCAGCGGGTCGGCATAGTCTTCGGCCTCCCCAGGCCCGCGCCGCACGCGCGGGTAGAACTGGTCGCCCGCCAGCGGCAGGCCCAGCGCGGCCATGTGCACGCGCAGCTGGTGGCGCTTGCCAGTGACAGGCTCCAGGCGGTAGCGGCCCCAGGCGCCGCGACGCTCCAGCAGGGCGATGGCGGTTTCGCTGTTGGGTTCGCCGTCCACTTCGGTCATGCGGTAGAACGCTTCGGGGTCTTCGGCCATGCGGCTTCGGTGCACCCGGGGCAGCGCCAGCGCCGGGTTCAGCGGCGCCATCGCTTCGTAGACCTTGTCCACCGAGCGCTCGCGGAACAGCGCCTGGTAGGCACCGCGGTCCTGCGGGCGCAGGCTGAACACCACCAGTCCGGCGGTCTCGCGGTCGATGCGGTGGATGGGACTGAGCGTGTCGATGCCGGTGGCCTGCTTGAGCCGCACCAGCAGACTCTGGCGCACGAAGCGGCCGGTGGGGGTGACCGGCAGGAAGTGCGGCTTGTCGACCACCAGCAGGTGCGCGTCCTGGAAACGCACCGTGGCCTCGAACGGGATCTCGGGCTCGTCGTCCAGCGCACGCCAGTAGTAGAGCCGGCCGCCGCCCCGGTAGGCATTGTCCGCGCGCACCGGCTGGCCGTGTTCGTCCAGCACCTGGCCGTCGGACAGGCGCTGTTGCCAGGCGCCGCGGTCCACCGCCGGCAGGCGCTCGGCCAGAAAGTCGAGCAGGGTCGGCCAGCGACTGTCGCCCGCAGGCCGCAGCGGCAGCGCCACGCAACTGGGCGAAACGCCGTCGCGGGTCGGGATCAGGGGGTTTTTCGGCGGACGGGCCATGGTGGAAGCGGGTATTCTCTGCGCCTTCTCACCCAGACCCCGCCGCGATGATTGCTGTGCTGCCCCTGTGTTCCGAACGTTCCGCCCGCCGCTGGCGCGTGCTGGGCGCGCTGCTGCTGTCGGTGCCCCTGCTGGGTGGCTGCGCGGTGATCGCGGTGGCCGATGTCGCGGCCTCGGCGGTGGTGGGCGTGGCCGGCCTCGCGGTCGATGCCGCCGTGGGCACTGCCCGCATCGGCGGCAAGATCATCGGCGCCGGGGCCGACGCGGTGCTCGACGACGACGAAGACGAAGCAACGGACGACTGAGCCTTGCGGCGGGCTCAGACCCGCCGGAACACCAGGTCCCAGACGCCGTGGCCGAGCTTGAGGCCGCGGTTCTCGAACTTGGTCAGCGGGCGGTAGTCGGGCTTGGGCGCGTAGCCGTCACCGGCGGCCGGCGCGGTGTTTTGCAGCAACGGTTCGGCGCTCAGCACCGCCAGCATCTGCTCGGCGTAGGGCTGCCAGTCGGTGGCCAGGTGCAGGTAACCCCCGGGCCTGAGGTGGCGCGCGAGCCGGTTCACAAACGGCCACTGGATCAGACGGCGCTTGTGGTGGCGGCTCTTGTGCCAGGGGTCGGGGAAGAAGATGTGCACGCCGTCCAGGCTCTGCTCGGGCAGCATGTGGTCCAGCACCTCGACCGCGTCGTGGCGGAAGATGCGGATGTTCTCGATGCCCTGTTCGCCACAAAGCTTGAGCAGGGCGCCCACGCCCGGCTCGTGCACCTCGCAGCACAGGAAGTTGTCGCCCGGCCGCACCTGGGCGATCTGCGCCGTGGCGCCGCCCATGCCGAAGCCGATTTCCATGATCAGCGGTGCCTGCCGGCCAAAGGCCGCGACCGGGTCCAGCAGGGTGGACGCGTCGTAGTTCAGCAGGAAACGCGGACCGAACTGCTCGTAGGCACGCTGCTGGCCGGGGCCTACGCGGCCCGTGCGCAGCACGTAGCTCTTGACCACGCGCATGAAGGGCTTGGACGGGGTGCCCGGCTGGGCGGCATCTGGGGTGTGGGGCGTGGAATCGTCGGACATGTGAGGCTGCCGCAGGCCATGGATCGCCCGGGGTGCGTGATTGTAGGTGCGGTGCTGTACTGAAAAAGAATGTGCCTTGCCGGGCTGCGCGATGGGCGGTCCCATCGGGCGTATGAAAGTTGCTTCACAAGGTGTGAGCCATGGTTAGCATTCGCGGCATCTTCGTTGGGAATTCATGACACACCACACCTCTTCCATCCGCCGCGGCCTGACCCGCCGAGCCTTTGCCGGTGGCATCGCCGGAGCCGCCGCCCTGGCGGTGCCCGCGCTGCGGGCGCAGTCGTCCAACCGCATCGTGCTGGGCCAGTCGGCCGCCTTCACCGGCGCGGCCGCCCAGTTGGGCATCCAGTTCCACGCAGGCGCCAAGCTGTTCTTTGACCAGTACAACGCCCAAGGCTCGGGCCGGGCCCGGGTCGAGATCGAGCAGATGGACGACGGTTACGAGCCGGACCGCTGCGCGGAGAACACCCAGAAGCTGCTGGACAAGGACGTGTTCGCGCTGTTCGGCTATATCGGCACGCCCACCAGCGTGGCGGCGCTGCCGCTGGCGACCAAGGCCGACATGCCGTTCATCGCCCCGTTCACCGGCGCCATGTCGCTGCGCCAGCCGTTCAACCGCATGGCCTTTCACCTGCGGGCCTCGTACAACGACGAGACCGAGCTGATCGTCAAGAACCTGGTCAACCTCGGGCTGACCCGGGTCGCGGTGTTCCACCAGAACGATGCCTATGGCAAGGCCGGTCTGGACGGCACCGTGCTGGCGTTGGCCAGCCGCGGCCTCAAGCCGGTGGCGACCGGCACGGTCGAGCGCAACAGCGTGGACGTGGCGGCGGCGGTGGCCACCATCAACGCCGCCAACCCGCAGGCCGTGGTGCAGATCAGCGCCTACAAATCCTGCGCCGCGTACATCCGCGCGGCACGCAAGGCCGGCTTCGGCGGCAGCTTCTACAACGTGTCTTTCGTGGGCACGCAGGCGCTGGCCGATGAGCTGGGCAAGGACGGGGCCGGCGTGGTGGTGTCGCAGGTGGTGCCCAACCCGTTCAGCACCGCCAAACCCATCACCCGCGAGTTCAGGGACGCCATCGCCCAGGGCGGCAACAAGGTGCAGGCCAACTTCTCCAGCCTGGAAGGCTATCTCGCCGCCAGGCTGGTGGCCGAAGGCCTGCGGCGCGCGGGCGGCCGTTCGGGCCGCGACGGTCTGATCAGCGGGCTGGAGGCAATTGGCGACACCTCGTTCGAGGGCTATGCGATCTCCCTCGGCCCGAAAGACCACGTCGCGTCGTCGTTTGTCGAGCTCTCGATGCTGACCGGCGACGGCAAGGTCCGGACCTGATCCCGCGTCAGCCGGTGATCGGTTCGCGCCAGGGCCAGGCGCGGGTCCAGCGGGCCAGCGCCTCGTGCAGTGGGCCGGCCGCACCCGGCAGGCCCAGCACCGCGGCCGCGGTCTGAAGCGCCGCCAGCGGATCGCGCAGGTCCAGGGCCTTGGCCCCGTTCTGCTTGCTCAGCTTTTCTCCGCTGGCGTCCCGCACCAGGGGTGTGTGCAGGTACGAGGGCGTGGGCAGGCCCAGGGCACGCTGCAGCAGGATCTGGCGCGGCGTGTTGTCGGCCAGATCCTCGCCGCGCACCACATGGGTGATGCCCTGTGCGGCGTCGTCGACCACGACCGCCAGCTGGTAGGCCCAGAGGCCATCGGCGCGGCGCAGCACGAAGTCGCCCACCTCGGCGGCCACATCCTGCTGCTGAGCCCCGAGGCGCCGGTCCTGCCAGTGCATCTCACCGGGGTCGACCTGCAGCCGCCAGGCGCGAGCCGCCTTGCCCTGCAGGCCGCCGCGCTCGGGCCGGCAGGTGCCGGGGTAGACGGCGGCGTGGTGGCGTTCGCGGTGTCGGCCGGCGGCGTGCAGGGCGGCTTCGATGTCCTTGCGCGAGCAGGCGCAGGGGTAGGCATCGCCTTGTGCGATCAACCGGTCCAGCGCCGCCTGGTAGTGGGCGCCGCGCGTGGATTGCCAGCACACGGGCTCGTCGGACACCAGGCCGCAGGCGGCCAGCTGTTCAAGGATGAGCCGGTCGGCCCCGGGCACGCAGCGAGGCGTGTCCACGTCTTCGATGCGCACCAGCCACGCCCCGCCGTGTGCCCGCGCATCCAGCCAGCTGGCCAGCGCCGCGACCAGGGAACCCGCGTGCAGCGGGCCGGTAGGAGAGGGGGCGAAACGTCCGCGGTAGCCGGATGCCACGGTTGTGTCAGATCACCGCAAGCGCCAGTTCGAGCCCGGACACGAAGGCGTCCTCGACCCGGTGGCCCAGACACCAGTCGCCACACAGGCCGATGCCCAGCGCCGGATCGAACAGGTGCGACCGGCCCAGCGGGGTCTGGGTCTGCGCGTAGCGCCAGCGGTGCACGACGGCGTGGGGTGGCGTGGCGCGGATGCCCGTGATCTCGGCGAAGCCCTTGAGCAGCTTGGCCTTGACGCGCTCGGCATCGTCTTCCAGGTGTTTGGTGGACCAGGCCGGGCTGGCCTGCACGGTCCAGCGCTCGATGCGCTCGCGCCCGGGCTTGCTGTTCTCGCGGGCGAGCCAGCTGATGCGGTGGTGGGTGCTGCGCGCGGCGTTCCACTGCGGGCCCAGGTGTGCCAGGCCCGGCTGCATCGCGTTGGGATAGGCCACCATCAGCGTCCAGCAGGGCGCCACCTGCACCTCGGTGAGCGCCTGGCGCAGGTCGGGGGCCAGGCCGGAGGACTGCAGCAGGTCGTGCGCCTGCATGTGCGGCACGGCCAGCAGCACGCGGTCGAAGCCGCCGATCACCATCTGGCCACCATCGGCGTCTTCGGCCCGCAGCTGCCACTGCTCGGGGTGCAGCGCGTCGCGCTCGATGTGGTGGACACGGGTGCCGGTGAAGGTGCGGGCCGGCAGGTGACCGTGCAGTTCGGGCTGGGCCAGGGGCTGGGCCCAGTGGTTCACCAGGCCGCTCATGCCCGGCACGGCGACGAAGTGGGGTTCGGTGGGCGGCGGGGCGCTGGCCAGCACATGGCCGAAGGCGTCGAGCACGCGCACCGTGCTCACGCTCCAGGGGCGCACCTGGGCCTGGGCGGTCAGCAGCACGCGGGCAAAGCGGCTGTCCCGCACCGTGAAGTACTGGGCGCCGTGGTCGAAGCCGCCGAACTCGGTGCTGCGGGTCGCCATGCGGCCGCCAAAGCCGCGGCTCTTTTCGAACACCGAGACGCGGTGGCCTGCCTGCAGCAGTGTTCGCGCGCACGCCACGCCGGCCATGCCTGCGCCGATCACTGCAAAGTGCAGCGGCTCGGTCACCTTGGGAGCCCGGGCAGAGGTCGTGCGTTTGCTGGGAGCCTTCTTGTTGTTCATGGTGTGGCGCAGTGGGTTGGGATGAGAGCACTGTAGCAGTGCAGATGCGGTTGCAGGCTTGCGGCGCCTCAACCCACGTGATGGTTTTCCAGCAGGGCGCTGCGGGTGGTCGGGTGCTGCAGGCGTTCCAGCCACCAGCGCATGGCCTGGCCGGCCTCGCCGCTGTGCGGCCGGCGCCAGGCATAGCCGACGCGGAAGACGTGGTTGGGGCGCTGGACCGCCTTGACCACCAGGTGGCCAGCCGAGATGTAGGGCTGGGCCAGTGGCAAGGGCAGGAAGCCACAGCCCAGGCCGCGCAGCTGGGCTTCGAGCTTGTGCTGCATGGTCGGCACGGTGAGCACGTCTTGCCCGGGCAGGATGTTGAACGACTGCCCGTTGCCGCGCTGGGTGCTGTCGGCCACCGCCACCGCCCGGTGCGGGCGGATTTCGTCGTCCCCGATGCTGTGCTCGATGTCCGCCAGCGGGTGGTGCGGCGCCACCGCGAACACGAAGCGCAGCTGGCCCATCGGCGCGGTCTGGATGTCCGGTAGCGAGGCGTCGGCCGACACCCCGAGCGCCAGGTCGGCCAGGCCACCCCGCAGCGCCTCCAGCGTGCCCGAGAGGGTTTCGGCCCGGATCTTCAGCCGGGTCGGGGCGCCCGTGGCGTAGAACGCCTCGCACAGTTCAAACAGCGTGCTGCGAGCCATGACCGCGTCGGTGGCGATGGTCAGCTGCGGCTCCCAGCCGGTGGCGACCCGCTTGACGCGCTGGGCCACCGCATCGAGTTCGTCCAGCAGGTACTGGCCCGAACGCAGCAGTTCGGCCCCGGCGGGGGTGAGCTGGGCGCGGCGCGCGCTGCGGTCGAACAGCAGCACGTCCAGCGCGTCCTCGACCTGCCGCACGCGGTAGGTCAGGGCGCTGGGCACCATGCCCAGCTCACGGGCCGCGGCGGCCATGCTGCCCAGTCGCGCGACCGCTTCGAGCAGGCCCAGGTTTTCCGGAGACAGGGCAGACCGGGGGGCGGTGGAGGCCATGGAATCACCATCGGGAAAGTGGTTGTGGAGACATTTTCATTCAACTGGATTGAATGGTGCCAACAATTTCCTGCGACCTCCCAGGTGGGCGCCGTGCCCACAATGACTCCCATGCCGGCACTCTGTCGGCGCCAGCAGGAGACCCACATGATGAAAATCCGCCGCTCCCAGGACCGTGGTTATGCCGACCACGGCTGGCTCAAGAGCCACCACTCCTTTTCGTTCGCGGGCTACCACGACCCGGCCTGGATGGGCTGGGGCAACCTGCGCGTGATCAACGAAGACCGGATCGCCCCGGGCACCGGTTTCGGCACGCATGGTCACCGCGACATGGAAATCATCAGCTACGTGCTGCAGGGCAACCTGGCGCACAAGGACAGCATGGGCAATGTCAAGGGCATCCCGCCGGGGGAGGTGCAGCGCATGAGCGCCGGCACCGGCGTGATGCACAGCGAGTTCAATCATGCGCCGAACAGCGTGACGCACTTCCTGCAGATCTGGATCGAGCCGTCCCGGCGCGGCATCGAGCCCGGCTACGAGCAGAAGGCCTTCGACGCGGCGGAGAAGACCGGCCGGCTGCGCCTGGTGGCGTCGCCCGATGGTGCGCAGGGCTCGGTCACCATCCACGCCGACGCCTCGCTGCACGCCGGGCTGTTCGACGGTGAGCAGCGCGCCGAGCTGGCCATCGACCCGGCGCGCAAGGCCTATGTGCACCTCGTCCGTGGCGCGCTCGATGTCAACGGCCAGCGCCTGCAGGGTGGCGACGCCGCGCTGCTGGCCCAGGAGGAGCGCATCGTGCTCGAACACGGCGACAGCGCCGAGGTGCTGGTGTTCGATCTGTCCCAGTGAGCAGGGCCTGGCCCTCTGTCTCTTTTCACCATCCCGCGCTCCGGCGCATTCACTCAGGAGTCACAAATGGCAAAAGTTGTCGTGGTCTATCACTCGGGTTACGGTCACACCCAGCGCATGGCGCAGTCGGTGGCCCAGGGCGCTGACGCGGAGCTGCTGGCGATCGACGCCGATGGCAACCTGCCCGAAGGTGGCTGGGAAACGCTGGATGCGGCCGACGCGATCATCTTCGGCTCGCCGACCTACATGGGCTCGGTGAGCTGGCAGTTCAAGAAGTTCGCCGACGCTTCCAGCAAGCCCTGGTTTGCCCAGAAATGGAAAGACAAGGTGGCCGCAGGCTTCACCAACAGCGCTGGCATGAACGGCGACAAGTTGCAGACGCTGAACACCCTGTTCACCCTGGCCATGCAGCACGGGATGATCTGGGTCAGCCAGGGCCTGATGCCCAGCAACACCAAGGGCGCGCAGCGCAACGACGTGAACTACCTGGTGAGCTACAGCGGCGCCATCGCCCAGTCGCCATCCGATGCCGGCGCCGCCGACATGCTGCCGGGCGATCTGGAGACGGCCCGCCTGTTCGGTGAGCGGGTGGCGTCTGTGGCTGCGAAATTCAAGGGCTGACCACGGGTCGGCACCTGTGTCCGTGGCCGGGATGGGCCTTACCATCCCGGCCATGAAAATCTTCTCGATCCTCCCCTGGGCAGACTGGCTGGCGCTGGTCTGCTTTTTTGCCTTGTGGGTGGGCTACGCCTGGTTCGCCAAGGTGCTCGGGCAGCGCCGGTCCTCGCTGCTGATCACCACCAACCGCTACCGGGGCTACTGGATGAAGCAGGCGGCGATGCGCGACCCGCGCATGCTCGATGGTCTGATTACGCAGACCCTTTCCAACACGCCGGCGTTCTTTTCTTCCACGTCCATTCTGGTCATCGGTGGTCTGTTCGCCCTGCTGGGCACCACCGACAAGGCGACCGAGCTGATGAGCGAGATCCCGTTCGCCCAGGCGACGCCGCTGATCGTCTTCGAGTTCAAGATCCTCGTGCTCGTGAGCATCTTCGTCTACGCCTTCTTCCGCTTTTCCTGGTGCATGCGGCAGTACACGTTTGTGGCGCTGGTGATCGGATCCATGCCGCCGCCGTCCGATTTCCAGTCCGGCAAGTTCGATGCCCAGGAGTACGCCCACCGGGCGGCGGCCATGGTGGGCGCCGCCGCCGAAACCTTCAACGACGGCCTGCGCGCCTACTACTTCTCGTTCGCGGCGCTGGCGTGGTTCATCTCGCCGCTGGCGATGGTGCTGGGCACCATGGCCGTGGTGGCCATTCTCTACAGCCGCGAGTTTCACTCCGAAGTGCTCAAAGTCTTGCGGGACTGAGGGGGCGCGGGGTCGTGTCCCGGATGTGGGCCAGGGACGCGGCCGAAAACAGCAACCCCAGCGCGGCGCCGCCCAGCACGTCCAGCGCTACGTGCTGCAGGGTGGCCATGGTCGACCAGGCGATGGCCACGCAATGCAGCGCGGACAGCCACAGCACCCAGACCGGCGTCCGGAGCTGGCGCAGGAGGCGGTGCAGCCAGCAGGCGCTGAAGACCGCCGAGGCCACGTGCAGCGACGGGCAGGCGTTGCCCGCGGCGTCCACGCCCTTGATCAGGGCCAGGCCCGGGTAGAGCGCCCAGTCGACGTCGAACACCGGCGTCTGCGTGGGCCAAGCCCAGAAAATGGCCAGTCCGGTCAGGCACAGCGCGCCGACCCACACGCCGAACCAGATCAGGGCCCGGAGGTTGCCGATCAGGGCGGGTGCGAGCGACACATAGACCCAGAGCGACAGGTAGACCGGAAACGCTGAGGGGGTGAACTGCACCCAGTGGTCCAGCCAGATTTCGGGCATGACCGTGGGATCGGCCTGCGGGTTCTCCAGCAGCGCGAAATAGGCGCGGAAGAACAGGAACATGAAGGCGCTGGTGCCGATGGCCTTGAGCCAGGTCTGGAAACAGATGCGTTGCCATACCCGCGACCACCAGCCCTCGGCGGCCGGCGCCAGGGTCTCCATCGAGGGGATCATGTCAGGGCGAGGGGACCGGGTCCCCGAAGGTGCGGGCTGTACAATCGAAAGCTTCCAAAAATGAGATGTTCGGCGGTCTGCGCCGGGCTTCGTGCTGGCCCTGCGGTCCATCTGGGTTCCGCGTCCGGCGCCGGTGTCAGGCCACTGGCCAGCCATGAAATGTATGTCATGCAATCGACCGAACTGATCCGTCAATTCCTTCACGAGCGACTGGGCGCCGATCCGCAACTGGTCGTCCATGAGGCGCGCCTGGCGGACATCGGCGTGGACTCGCTGATGCTGGCAGAACTGATGTTCGAGGCGGAAGACCGCCTGGGCATCTCGATCGATTCCAATGTGCCGCCCCCCAAGACGGTCGGCGACATGGTGACCCTGATCGATTCGCTGCAGGCTGCCAAGACCGGCCGACCATGACCCGCCGCCGAGTCGCCATCACGGGCCTTGGCATGGTCAGCCCGTACGGAGACGGCGTCGATGCCTTCTTCGCACACCTGCTGGCAGGCCGCTCGGCTGTGCGCCTGCTGCAGACCGAGGACAAGCCCCGTCCCCTGAACATGCCTTTTGTCACCTGCAGCGGTTTCGATGCGGGTGCGGCCCTGGGCAAGCCCCTGGCCGGCATGATGGAGCGGTTTGCTCACCTCGGTGTGGCCTCCGCGTTCGACGCTTGGCGGGATGCCGGTCTGGAGCGCCTGGCCGCCGATCCGGCCGAGCGTGAGAACTGGGCTTGCATCTGGGGCACCGCCCTCGGCGGCATCCTGGCCTTCGAGAAGGGTTACCGCGACCTGTGGCAGAACGGACGCGAGCGCCTGTCGCCCCTGTCGGTGGTCATGGGCATGAACAACGCCGTCAACGCCCACCTGTCGATCCAGCTCGGGCTCGGTGGCATCAGCATGAGCCACACGGTGGCCTGTGCGTCCTCAACGGTGGCCATCGGCGAGGCCTTTCGCCGCGTGCGCGACGGCGATGCCACGGTGGCCATCACCGGTGGTTCCGATGCCACGCAGGCCTACGGTGTGGCCAAGGCCTGGGAAGCCATGCGCCTGGTGGCGCCGGGCAACGAGGACACCGCCTTCATGGCCTGCCGGCCCTTTTCCTCCGACCGCGCCGGACTGGTGCTGGGCGAGGGGGGCGCCGCCATGGTGCTGGAAGACTGGGACCATGCGGTGGCCCGGGGCGCCCGCATCCACGCCGAGATCGTCGGTTACGGGTCCAGCTGCGACCGCAGCCACCTGGTGCGCCCCGAGGCCGATGGCCAGGCGCGGGCCCTGCGCGCAGCGCTGGCCGACAGCGGGCTCGGGGTGGACGAGATTGGCTACGTCAACGCCCACGGCACCGCGACGGTCGAGGGCGATCCGGTTGAAATCACGGCCCTGCGCCAGGTGTTCGGCGACCGGGCCCCGCGCCTGGCGGTCAGCGCCACAAAGTCCATGCATGGCCACCTGCTCGGTGCCGCCGGCGCGATCGAGGCCCTGGCAACCGTGCTGGCCCTGCGCGAAGGAGCCATTCCCCCGACGGCCCACCTCCAGGGGCGGCTGGATCCCGCCTGCGAAGGGGTGGACCACGTGTTCGAAGGGCGCGAAGGCGTGCCGCTAAGGGCCGCGCTGTCCAACTCCTTTGCCTTCGGCGGGAGCAACGCCGTGCTGGCGTTCCGCGCCGCGCCCGCCCCCTGATTCACCGAGACCGACCATGTCCCAAGCCCCACAGACTCCCCTGAACGACCTCATGGCCGAGGTCGCCGCCCTGATCGTCGAGGCGCTCAACCTCGACGTGACGCCCGAAGACATCCAGCCCGACGATCCGCTCTATGGCGAAGGTCTGGGGCTGGACTCGATCGACATGCTGGAGATCTCGCTGGTCATTTCCAAGCAGTACGGCTTCCAGCTCAAGTCGGACAACGAGAACAACGTCAAGATCTTCGCCTCGCTGCGCTCCCTCTCGGAACACATCGCGAGCCAGCGCACCAAGTGAAGCCGATCACCGGTCACGGGCTGGACGATGTCCTGGCCTGGCGTCCTTCCGGGCCGGTCCGGGTGCGCGAGTTCCTCGCCGATGCCCAGGCCGTGGCGGCGCTGCTGCCGGCCGGCGCCGGTGTGCTCAACCTCTGCGAAGACCGCTACCACTTCGCGGTGCTGTTCGCGGCCTGCCTGCTGACGGGCAAGGTCAGCCTGCAGCCATCGTCCCATTCGGCCGAGACGCTGCAGCGCCTGGCGCAGGAACATCCCGGCTGTTTCGCCGTGGTCGACGGGCCGTTCGACGTGGCCGGGCTGCCGAGCCTGCCGTTCCCGGATCTCGCTGCCTTGACCCGCGTGTCGGTGGACCGTGTCCCCGAGATCGACGCGGACCGTGTGGTCGCGATCCTGTTCACCTCCGGGTCCACCGGCCTGCCGCAGCCGCACGCCAAGACCTGGGGCCGTCTGGTGCAGAACGGCTGCGCCGAAGCGGTGGCGCTCGGGCTGGACCGACGGCCGCATGTGCTGGTTGGTACGGTGCCGGTGCAGCACAGCTATGGTTTCGAGTCGACCTTCCTGCTGGCGCTGCACGGCGGGTGCAGCTTCTGGAGTGGCAAACCTTTCTACCCGCAGGACGTGGTCGACGCGCTGGTCGCCGTGCCGCAGCCGCGCATGCTGGTGACCACGCCCTACCACCTGGGTACCTTGCTAGGGTCCGGTCTGGACTGGCCGGCCCTGGACATCTGCCTGTCGGCGACCGCGCCGCTGGGCACCGAACTGGCGACCCGTGTCGAATCGCACAGCGGCGCGCCGGTGCACGAGATCTACGGATCGACCGAGTCGGGCCAGCTGGCCACCCGCCGCACCACCGCTGGCGCCGTGTGGCAGCTGCTGCCAGGGGTGAGGCTGGTGCAGCACGCCGACACCACCAGCGCCTGCGAGGGGCATGTGGAAGGCGTCGTGCCGCTGTCGGACATCATCGAGCTGCAGGACGGTGGGCGCTTCCTGCTGCACGGACGCCACGCCGACCTGGTCAACATCGCGGGCAAGCGCAGCTCGCTGGCCTACCTCAACCACCAGCTGTGCGCCATCGAGGGGGTGCAGGAGGGGGCTTTCTTCCTGCCCGACGAGGCCGACCAGTCGGCCGATGGCATCATCCGTCTCACCGCTTTTGTCGTCGCGCCCGGTGTGTCGTCGCGGACCTTGCAGTCGGCACTGCGCCAGCGCATCGATCGCGTGTTCCTGCCGCGGCCCCTGGTGTTCGTCGACGCCCTGCCGCGCAACAGCACCGGCAAGCTCATGCGTTCGACGCTGCAGACGCTGCACCGCCGGCATGTGGGGCGAGGGGGCGATCGTGACCCTGTTTGAGCAGGCCTGGCGCGTGCCCGCCGACCACCCGGCCTTTGCCGGTCACTTTCCCGGCCATCCCATCGTGCCGGGGGTGGTGCTGCTCGACCGCGCGGTGCAGATGGCCCAGCGGCTGCGGGGTGGTCCGCTGGCGGGTTGGCAGGTCACGCAGGTGAAGTTCCTCAGCCCGTGTGGCCCGGACGATGAGCTGGTTTTTGCACTGCGCGACGGCGCGCGGGGCGGACTGGCGTTTTCGGTGCACTGTGGCGACCGCGAGGTGGCGTCCGGCGGTTTGTTGCCACCCGCGCCATGAGCCTTCCCGACCCCACGGACAGCGCCCAGCCTGAGTGGATGCGGCGCCAGGAGCGCAGCAATCTGGCGATCCTGCGCCTGATGGTCTGGATTTCGCTGACCTTCGGCCGGGGCATCGGCCGCGTCGTTCTGCACGCCATCGCGGCGTACTTCGTGCTGTTCGCGCCGGCCGCGCGCCGGGCCAGCCGGGCCTATCTGCGCCGGGTGCTGGGCCGCTGGGCGCTCTGGCGCGACGGCTTCCGGCATGTGTTCAGTTTCGCCAGCACCATCCACGACCGCATTTACCTGCTCAACGACCGCTTCGACGTGTTCGACATCCAGGTCCATGGTGGCGAGGCGCTGATCGAATCGGTGCGCAGCCAGCCCGGGGCCTTGCTGGTCGGCGCCCACCTGGGCAGTTTCGAGGTGCTGCGCGCCATGGGGCGTGGCAAGGAGGGGCTCAAGGTCGCGATGATGATGTACGAGCAGAACGCCCGCAAGATCAACGCCACGCTGGCCGCGATCAACCCCAAGGCGATGCAAGATATCATTTCCCTGGGGCAGATGGAGTCGATGCTGGAGGCGCGCGACAAGCTCGACCAGGGTTATCTGGTGGGCATGCTGGCCGACCGTTCGCTGGGCGATGACGCCACGCACGAGGTCGAGTTCCTGGGTTCTCCCGCTGCCTTCCCGCTGGGGCCCTGGCGCATGGCGGCGATGCTCCGCAGGCCGGTGTTCCTGATGGCCGGCCTCTATCTGGGCGCCAACCGCTACGAGCTGCACTTCGTCGAACTGGCCGACTTTTCCAAGGTCGAACGCAGTGGCCGCGACGCCGCGATCCGCGAGGCGGTGCAGCGCTACGCCGACAGCCTGGCCGATCTGTGCCACAAGGCCCCCTACAACTGGTTCAATTTCTTCGATTTCTGGCAGAAAAAATGATGCGACGTTTTGTGCTGGCCCTGCTGGGTCTTGGCCTCTGGACCAGTGCCCAGGCCGCTTTCGACATCGACCAGCTGATGACCGATCTGGCCACGCAGAAGGGTGGGCGCGCGCGTTTCGTCGAGACACGCCATGTGGCGCTGCTGGACAAGCCGGTGCGGGCCAGCGGCGAGATGTTGTTCAGCCCGCCGGACCGGCTGGAAAAACGCACCCTGCTGCCCAAACCCGAAACCATGGTGCTGGACAAGGACACCCTGAGCCTGGAGCGCGACAAGCGCAAGTTCACCATCCACCTGGCCAACCGCCCGGAGGCGCAGGCTTTCGTCGAGAGCATCCGCAGCACCCTCTCGGGCAACCGCAAGGCGCTGGAGCAGGACTACGCGCTCGCGCTGGAAGGTGAAAGCCAGCGCTGGGTGCTGACCCTGGTGCCCAGGGACGACACCATCCTGGCGCTGCTCAAGCGCATCACGGTCAGCGGCAGCAGGAACCAGGTGCGGCACATCGAGTACCTCCAGGCTGACGGCGACCGTTCGGAAATCAGCATCGACCCGATCGAGGCCCAGTGAAGTCCGCGGCGGTCCGAGTCTTCCTGGTCTGGCTGGCGCTGATGCTGGCCGGTCTGGCCGTGGTCTGGAACAGCCGGTTCACGGCCGACATGTCGTTCTTCCTGCCGTCCAATCCCAGCGCCGAGCAGCGCGCCCTGGTGGAGCAGTTGCAGGACGGGTCCGTCTCGCGCCTGCTGATGGTGGCGGTCGAGGGCGGCGACGAGAAGCAGCGGGCGGCGGTGTCGCGGGCGTTGCGCCAGGCGCTGGCGGCCGACCCGGACTTTCTCTCGGTCCAGAACGGTGAGGCCGGTGGCCTGGAGGGCGAGCGCGACCGCCTGCTGGCGCACCGCTACGCGCTCAGCCCGTCCGTCTCGCCCGAGCGCTTCACCGAGGACGGCCTGCGCGAGGTAGTGACCGACACCATCGACCTGCTGTCCTCGCCCGCGGGCATGCTGCTCAAGCCCTACCTGGCGCGCGATCCGACCGGCGAGGTGCTGTCCATCCTGGGCCAGCTCAACCCCGGCGCCCAGCCCCAGATGCGGGCCGGCGTCTGGGCCTCACGCGATGGCGAGCGCGCCATGCTGCTGCTGCAGACGCGGGTGCTCGGTTCGGACACCGATGGCCAGGCGCTGGCCATCGCCAAGGTGCACGCCGCCTTCGAGCAGGCGCGCGCGTCGACCGGCCACTCCGCGCTGACGATGGTCCTGTCCGGACCGGGCCAGTTCGCGGTGCAGGCACGCGAGACCATCAAGAGCGAGGCCAAGCGCCTGTCGCTGATGAGTTCGATCGCCATCTGGCTGGTGCTGTTCTGGGTCTACCGTTCGTTCAAGCTGCTGGCCCTGGGCCTGATCCCGGTGCTCAGCGGCACGCTGGCCGGCATCGCCATGGTCAGCCTGGTGCACGGCACGGTGTTCGGGGTCACGGTGGGCTTCGGTTCGGCGCTGATCGGCGAGGCGGTGGACTACGCCATCTACTACTTTGTTCAGGCCGGCCACCAGGGCGTGGACCAGTGGCGCCGGGTGTTCTGGCCGACGATCCGGCTGGGCGTGATGACCACCGCCATTGGCTTCGGCGCGCTGCTGTTTTCGGGCTTCCCGGGGCTGGCCCAGCTGGGTCTGTACGCGCTCTCGGGCGTCGTCACGGCGGCGCTGGTCACGCGCTTCGTGCTGCCTTCGCTGACCGGGCCCGGCCTGCGCGTGCCGGCACACGAGGTCTGGGTGCGGCGCTGGATGGCGCTGCTCGGCCGGGCGCACCACCTGCGCTGGGCGATGGTGGGGCTGGCGGTGGTCGTGGCGGCCTACCTATGGGTCCAGCGCGATTCGCTCTGGAGCGCCAACCTGTCCGCGCTGTCCTCGGTCACCGCGGACGAGGCAAACGCCGACGCGCGCATGCGCTCCGACCTCGCGGCGCCCGACGCACGCTACCTGGTGACGGTCAGCGCCGACAGCCAGGAAGCGGCCCTGCAGGCGGCCGAGAAGGCCGGGCAGCGGTTGGACGCGCTGGTGGAGCAGGGCGTCATCGGCGGCTACGACTCGCCCGCCCGCTTCCTGCCCAGCGCGCAGCTGCAGCAGCAGCGCCTGGCCAGTCTGCCGCCGGCCGAGGTGCTGCGCGAGCGCCTGCAGCGGGCGCTGGTGGATGCCCCGCTGTCCGCGGCGCGGCTCGAACCCTTCATCGCCGACACCGAGGCGGCGCGCGCCGCCGGGCCGATGACCCGTGCCGACCTCGACGGCAGCGCCCTGGCGCTGGCGGTGGACTCCCTGCTGATCCACGGCAAGGACGGGCACTGGACCGTGATGCTGCCGCTGCGCCCGGCGCCGGGCGTCCCCGATGCCGCCATCCCGGCCCAGCCGGTGGAGCAGGCGCTGGCGGGCAGCGGGGCCCTGTTCGTCGACCTCAAGACCGAGTTCGAGGGTCTGTACGCCACCTATGTCGACGAGGCGGTCGAGCTGTCCCTGCTGGGGGTGCTGGCCATCGCGCTGCTGCTTGCGGTCTCGCTGCGCTCGGTGCTGCGGCTGGCCCGGGTGCTGTTCACGCTGGCGCTCGCCGTGGGCCTGGTGATGGTGATGCTGAACCTCGCGGGTGTCAGGCTGCACCTGCTGCACCTGGTGGGCCTGCTCCTGATCTTTGCGGTCGGCTCCAACTACGCCCTGTTCCTCGACCACCCCGGAGACGGCGAACCGCTGGACCCGGCCACCCTGCTGTCGATGGGGGTGGCGGTGCTGACCACGGTGATCGGCTTCGGCACGCTCGCCAGTTCGAGCGTGCCGGTGCTGCAGGCGGTGGGCATCACCGTCGGTCCGGGGGCGCTGCTGGCGCTGGTGCTGTCGGCCGTGCTGGTGTACCCGAAGCCGGCTCACCCGCCGAGCGGGGTCGCGGCGTGAACCCGACCGAGCGCCTGCTCCAGGGGGCAGACACCCTGCTGCTGATGCTGCCCGGGGCGCTGATGACGCCGCAGCACATGGTGCAGGCCGGCCTGTTCGACGAGCTGGCGAAGCGCCGGCTGGCGCTGGACCTGGTGGCGCCCGACCTGCACGCGGAGGGGGCCGACAACCGGATCGCGCTGCGGCGGCTTGAGGACGAGTGGCTGGCCCCTGCGCGCAAGCACTACCGGCGCGTGTGGCTGGGTGGCATCTCCCGTGGCGGGCAACTGGCGCTGTCCTGTTGGGCGGGGCAGGTGGGCGCGGTGAACGGTCTGTGCCTGCTCGCGCCCTATGCGGGCGGGCGCCTCACCACCAACGCCATCGTGCGCGCCGGTGGCCTGGCGAGCTGGATCGCGACCGACGACCAGATGAGCGACCCGGACGTGCGCCTGTGGCACTGGCTGCAGTCCCCCCCGCCGGCTGTGCCGATGTTCATGGGCTATGGCGACCGGGACCGGTTCGCCGACGGCATGTCGCTGCTCGCGCAGCACCTGCCGCTGCCGCGCTGCGAAGTGCTGCCGGGCGACCACGACTGGTCCGCCTGGCTGCCACTGTGGCGGCGCTTCCTGGACGCCGGCCATTTCGACGCCCAGGCATGAGCAGACCCTGGTCGCCGTCCCCCTTTCTCAAGGCCTCGGCCGTGCTGCACGCCGGTGCGGCGGTGGGGGCGGCGGTCGACCCGTCCACCTGGCCCCTGGCGCTGGGCGCGGTGGTGGCCAACCACGCGGTGATCACCACCGCCGGACTGCTGCCGCGGACCACCCTGCTCGGGCCCAACCTCACCCGCCTGCCGGCCGCCGCCCAGGCGCGCGGCGAGGTCGCGCTGACCATCGACGACGGGCCCGATCCGAAGGTGACGCCGCAGGTGCTGGACCTGCTGGATGCCGCGGAGGCCAGAGCCACCTTTTTCTGCATCGGCTGGCGCGCCCGTCTGCACCCGGCGCTGTGCCGCGAGATCGTGGCGCGCGGCCACAGGGTGGAGAACCACGGCGATTCGCACTCCAACGCGTTCTCGCTGTTCGGCCCGGGCCGCATGCGCGCCGACATCGCCGCCGCCCAGGCCACGCTGGCCGACATCACCGGCCAGGCGCCGCTGTTCTTCCGGCCCACCGCCGGCCTGCGCAACCCGTTTCTGGACCCGGTGCTCGCGGCGCTGGACTTGCGGCTGGCGGCCTGGACGCGGCGCCCCTACGACACGCGCGACGGCCGGCCGGAGCAGGTGCTGGCGCGGCTGACCCGCGGCCTGGGTGCCGGCGACATCCTCCTGATGCACGACGGCCACGCCGCGCTCACGCCCGATGGTCTGCCCGTCATCCTCTCGACCCTGCCGGTACTCCTGCAGACCCTGAGGGCACAGCGGCTGCGGCCGGTGACCCTGCAACAATCCCTGCAATGAGCCAGACCTTCTTTCCTCTGCTGCTGGATGAGGCCACCAAGGGCTTCCGTTCCGGAGGGCCGTTCGCCCACCACTACGCCCGCGGCAAGCTGGGCACCGACCCGATCTTTCGCGAAATGCTGCGGCGCGGGCTGCTGCCGGCCGGTGGCCGCCTGCTGGACCTCGGCTGCGGCCAGGGCAGCCTCTTCGCGTGGCTGCTGGCTGCCCGCCGGCTCCACGAACAGGGGCAGTGGCAGGCCGACTGGCCGGCGCCGCCCCGGTTCCGCAGCATGCGGGGCGTCGAGCTGATGCAGAACGACGTCGACCGCGCGGCCCATACCTTCGGCCGCGACCACCCGGTGGTGCGGGTGGAGCAGGGCGACATGAACGCGGTCGACTTCGGCCAGGTCGACGCGGTCACGATTCTCGATGCGCTGCACTACTTCGACCATGCCCAGCAGACCAAGGTGCTCCAGCGCATCCACGCCGCACTGCCCGAAGGCGGCCTGTTCCTGACCCGCATCGGCGACGCCAGCGCCGGCCTGCCGTTCCATATCTCCAACTGGGTCGACCACGTGGTCACCTTTGCCCGCGGCCACCGGCTGCCGCAGCTGTACTG
The DNA here is from genome assembly GCF_001592285.1 of Hydrogenophaga pseudoflava NBRC 102511. Lineage (GTDB taxonomy): Bacteria > Pseudomonadota > Gammaproteobacteria > Burkholderiales > Burkholderiaceae_C > Hydrogenophaga > Hydrogenophaga pseudoflava. Next base: position 108,302 of record NZ_BCWQ01000013.1, read on the forward strand.
CCGCTCGTTGGCCGACTGGACCGCGCTGCTGACGGACCTCGGCTTCGACGTGGAATCGGCCCCGATGAGCGAGGGCAAGCCCTTCGCCAATGTCATGCTGGTCTGCCGCAAGCACGGCTGACGGCGGTTTTCCTACACTGCGCCCCATGACCCCGCTCGCGCTTTCCGCCTACACCCTCACCACCTGCCTCGGCCGCGGGATCGACGCCACCCGCGAGGCCCTGCGCGCCGAACGCTCGGCGCTGGCGCCGTGCGCCTTCGAAACGGTGCAACTCGACACCTGGATCGGCGAGGTCGCCGGCGTCGACGACCAGCGCCTGCCCGAGGCGCTGGCCCGCTACGACTGCCGCAACAACCGCCTCACGCTCATGGGTCTGGAAACCGACGGTTTTGGCGACCGCGTGCGCGAGGCCACCGCCCGATACGGCGCGGACCGCGTCGGCGTGTTCCTGGGCACCAGCACGGCCGGCATCCTGCAGACCGAGCTGGCCTACCGCCACCGCGATCCCGCCACCGGCGCGCTGCCCGACGACTTCCACTACCGCACCACGCACAACGCGTTCTCGCTGGCCGAGTTCACGCGCGACCACTTCGGTCTCACCGGCATGGCGATGGCGATCTCCACCGCCTGCTCGTCCAGCGCCAAGGTGTTTGCCGCCGCCGCGCGCCAGCTGGCGCTGGGCACCATCGATGCGGCCATCGTCGGCGGTGTCGACACGCTGTGCCTGACCACGCTCTACGGTTTCGCCTCGCTGCAGCTCACGTCGAAGAACCCCTGCCGGCCCTACGACGCGTCGCGCGACGGCATCTCCATCGGCGAGGGCGCGGCCTTCGCGCTGCTGGAGCGCAACACCGCACCGGTTTCGGGCACGGTGATGCTGCTGGGCGTGGGTGAATCGAGCGACGCGTACCACATGTCCTCGCCGCACCCCGAGGGCCTGGGTGCGCGCATGGCCATGGAGGCCGCGCTGCGCTCGGCCGGCCTCACACCCGGCGACATCGATTACATCAACCTGCACGGCACCGCCACGCCCGCCAACGACGCGGCCGAGGGCAAGGCGGTGTCCGCGCTGTTCGGCGACACCGTGCCGGGCAACTCCACCAAGGGCTACATGGGCCACACGCTGGGCGCGGCCGGTGCCATCGAAGCCCTGATCTGTGCCATGGCGCTCACCGATGGCCGCCTGCCCGGCAGCCCGGGCACCGGCGCGCTTGATCCCTCGATCCCGATCCGCTACCAGCTGCACGGCGAGGACCGGGCCTTGCGCCACGCGCTGAGCAACTCGTTCGGTTTTGGTGGCAGCAACTGCAGCCTGGTTCTGGGAGTCGCGGCATGAGCACACCCTTGACCGCCTATGTCACCGGCATCGGCCTGATCGCCCCCGGGCTTCCCGATTGGTCCACCGCCGCCGCCGTGCTGCGCGGCGAACAGCCCCACATGCCCGCGCCCACCGTGCTGCCGGTGCCCGAGCTGCTGCCGGCGGCCGAGCGGCGCCGCGCCAGCCGCGTCATCAAGCTCTCGCTGGGTGTGGGCCTGGAGGCGGTGAAGCAGGCCGGGGCCGACGCATCCACGCTCGCGACGGTGTTTGCCGCTTCCGGTGCCGACGGCCACAACTGCCATGCGCTGTGTGAGCAGCTGGCGGGCGAAGACCGCCAGATCTCGCCGACGCGCTTCCACAACTCGGTGCACAACGCGGCCGCCGGCTACTGGGGCATCGCCACCCGCGCCATGGCACCGTGCCAGGTGATCGGTGCCTACGACGCCAGCTTTGGCGCCGGCCTGCTGGACGCGCTGGCACAGGTGGCGGTCGACGGGCAGCCGGTGCTGCTGATCGCCTACGACAGCGAGTACCCCGAGCCGCTCCACGCCAAGCGCGACACGCCCGACTGCGGCGCGGTGGCGCTGCTGCTCTCGCCGCAGGCCGACGGCGCGCTGGGGCAGCTCACTGTGGCGCCGACCACCGAGGCCGCCGAACCCATGCCCGACGCCTCGCTGGAGGCGTTGCGCACATCGATCCCTGCCATGCGCGCGCTGCCGCTGCTGCGCCGCGTGGCGGCCGGGCAGGGCGGCGAGGCGGTGCTCGACTACCTCGCGCCCATGCAGCTGCAGGTGGGCTGGCAGCCATGCTGAGCGCGTCGCTGGACCACGCCTGGATCGAGGCCCATGTGCCGCACAAGGGCACGATGTGCCTGCTGGAGCGCGTGGTCGAATGGAGCGATCAGCGCATCGTCTGCGAGGCCATCAGCCACACCGACCCGGCCAACCCGCTGCGCGACGCAGCCCGCCTGGGCGCCGCCACCGGCGTCGAATACGCGGCGCAGGCGATGGCGGTGCACGGCGCGCTGCTGGCACCGAGCGACGCGGCGCCGACCCAGGGCTACCTCACCAGCGTGCGCGGCCTGAGCCTGCACACCGACCGGCTCGACGACGCGGGCGGCCCGCTCACCGTCACGGCCGAGCGCCTCTCGGGCGACGCGCGCCTGATCCTCTACCAGTTCACCCTCCACTGCGGCGAGCGCTGCCTGCTCGAAGGCCGCGCGTCCGTGGTACTTGACGCCCAGTCCCTATGAACACAGATAGCAAACGCCGCCGCGCCCTCGTCACCGGCGGCAGCGGCGGCATCGGCGCCGCCATCTGCGAACGCCTCGCAGCCGACGGCCACCACGTCATCGTGCACGCCAACCGCGGCCTTGAAAAGGCCCAGGCCCTGGTGGAAAAGATCCACGCGGCCGGTGGCAGCGCCGAGGCCGTGGCCTTCGATATCACCGACCGTGCCGCCACCGCCGCGGCGCTGGAGGCGCTGGTCGAGGCCGCGCCGATCCAGATCCTGGTCAACAACGCCGGTATCCACGACGATGCGGTCTTTCCTGGCATGACCGGCGAGCAGTGGGACCGCGTGCTGGACGTCTCGCTCAACGGCTTCTTCAACGTCACCCAGCCGCTGACCATGCCGATGATGCGCACCCGCTGGGGCCGCATCGTCAGCGTGTCCTCGGTGGCGGCCGTGGCGGGCAACCGCGGGCAGGTCAACTACGCCGCCGCCAAGGGCGCGCTGCACGCGGCGAGCAAGTCGCTCGCGCTGGAACTGGCCAGCCGCGGCGTGACGGTCAACGTGGTCGCGCCTGGCCTGATCGCCACCGGCATGATCGAGGGCACGTTCGACGCCGACGCCGTCAAGCGCATGGTCCCCATGCAGCGCGTCGGCCAGCCGGCCGAGGTGGCGCACCTGGTGGCCTTCCTGGCCTCCGACCAGGCGGGATACATCTCGGGACAGGTGATCTCGATCAATGGCGCGATGATCTGAAGAAACCAAGGAGTGTCCGAGCCATGGCCATAAAGAAGTGTTTGCTGACCCTGCCCGTCAACACCTGTGCGCTGGCCTTGGCGGCGTTGCTGACGGCCACTGCGGCGCACGCGCAGGATGCGGACACGGTGCAGAGCGCCGCCCAGGCCTGCATGCGGGCCTGGGGCAGCCAGCACCCGTTCACCGACACACCGCCGCTGCGCACCGTGTCGGGCGCGGTGCGGGTGCTGGGTCGCGGGTCTTCGGTGGCGGACCGCGAGGTCACCGACTACCCCGTGCTCGTGGTGGTGCAGCCGGGCGTGAACGTGCTGGGAGAGAGCGAGATGGAACTGCTCAACCCCAACGGCTGGTACTGCCTGCGCGCGGCGGTCAACGTGGGCGGCGGGCTGCGCATCAAGCTGCACTGCGACGCCCACATCTCCTCGGCCACCTCCGGCACCTCGGTGTTCGGCGACAACGCCGGACGCGGCGTGTCGGTGATGGGGGCGATCAGCGTCGAGCGCGTGGGCTGCGCGCGCAGCTGACCGGGGTGGCTTGAGAGCGCTCGGGCTACCGCGGCTCAGGGCGTTTGATGAACTGGGAGGCACCCGGGCGGACCGGCATGGGCTGCGGGGCACGCGGCACTTCCCGGGCGGCCACCTCGATCAGGGGCTGCCCCGGAGGGCGGACGCCGGGTGGCGGCACGGCGTATACCGGCGTGGCCTCCGGGTGATCGGGGGGCAAGGTCGTCGTTGCCTGATGGGTGGCTGACGACGGGTTGGCGGCGCAGGTGTCCTGAGCGGTCGATACGACGTGGCTTGAGGTGCTGTTCTTCGCCATCCCTCTTTGCGCTGCGGTCGAGTTGTTTGGCAGAGCCTGGCTGTGCGGCAAGCCACTCTGGAATCGTGTGTCGTTGGCCATGCCGAGCACCGAGCGCTGTCCGATGGCGGGGGAGCCATCGCCAAAACGTTGTGCTGTTGCCGCCTGTTGAGCGCCGATGTGTTGCATGGCCTGGTAGTTGAGGGTCTGATTGCCAGCCGTGAGCGAAGGCGCCGCCGACGTCGCATGGGCCGAAGGGCCGTACTGGCCTTGTTCCAATCGCTGCTCGTGGTTGGTGTGTTGCAAGGCTGTGCTTGATGGGCTTGCATTGGATGCGGGTGCCCCGGCACCGCCCCCTGGTTTTGCCATGGCATTCATGCCTTGTGCCGCGAGATGCATGGCGGCGCCGAAATAAGTCATGACGATGACGGGCGCCGCGGCGATCAGGGCAGTGAAGAAGGCCCCCATCATCGCCAGACGGGTCAGGCCGCCGCCCACGTCGATGGACGCATCCGCGCCGCTGACGTTTTCCGTGAGCACCGACACCAGGATCGCTCGCAACGTTCCCGGGTCCATCTGGTTCACCAGCATCGACAGGAAGACCCGGAAGCCGTATTGCGACATCGCCTGCAGCGCAATCACGGCGACGATGCTCAGCGCCGCCATCGCAAAGAAGATCGACAGCAGGTACTTCACCCTCTGCCAGAACAGCGCGTTGGTTTTCTCGAACAGGATGAAGAACAGAAACACCGGCGACAGCATGATGCCGAACACAATCGCCACCCGCGCCATCAGCAGCAGTGACGCCGCGGCGACTGCTGGGCCGCCCTGACCCAGCCAGCCCGCGGTGAGCGTGTTGCTGCCGCCCAGGGTGGCGGCGTTGCCCAGGCCCTTGCCCGTTACGTCCTGCACGACAAGATCAATCAGCGCCGTCGCAGCGATGTTGAAGTCGATCAGATCGTCGATAGGTGTGCTTGTGCCGGTCAGGAAGGAGGCGATGGCCTCCTGGAAGCCCGTCACCTGCTCGGTGATCCAAGGGGTGTTGGCCAGCGTCAGAGAGATCAAGGACAAGATCAGCACGATCTTGGCCGCCTGGAAACCGAGTTCCAGGATGGGCGTGCGCATCGTGCCGTTGATGATCTTGAACCCCTGCACCATGACCCACATCGTGACGAAGATCGACGACATCACGCCAATCACCTTGGCCAGCTCGCGGGCAGCCCCATGCTGGTAGATGCCCTGCAACTGGTCCTCGATCACGTACTCGCGCAAGCGGCAATAGAAAGACGCGTCGTTCAACGCGTCCTGGTAATGCGTGGGCAAGCCGGAGAACACCTCCGCCTGCTCCACGAAGCTGCTGATGAAGTTGGCTGCGTCCAGCGCCGTGCAATCTGCCATGCTTCCTCCCCCGGGCGTTGTCGCCCCTGTTTATTGATTCTCAAATGGGCTGTTCATGTTGATGACCCGGAAGGTGGGCGCCCTGGCGGCGGGCCGCTCGGCCCCAGCCTCGTCGTTGACCGGCGGCTTGCTTACCGTGGACTCCCTGGCCTCGTTCATCTGCACCGCATAGAGCTCATCGCGCTGTTTGTAGGCCTGCATCAGACCCTGCATGCGCGCCGCCTCGCCGAGCATCAGGGCCTGACGGGCCTGGATTTCGGTCTGGAAGCGCTGGAGTTTTCCAGCCTCGCTCTCGACACCGCGGGAATCGTCCAGCAGCTTCTTGATGGCGTCCAGATGCTTGTTCATCTTGTCCAGATGAATGTCGTACTGCATCAGGGAATTGATTGCCAGTTTGCGCCGGCCGATGCAGGCATCAAAGTACTTGGCATTGACCTTGCGTTCGCCGCAGCTGGCCAGGGTTTTGATGTATTTCTCCTTTTCTTCGGCGGCGATTTCGAGTTCTTGGAAGGCTCTGCTGGTGGCTGCGAGGTCCTTTTGTATTTCTCCATCTTGAATGTTGTTTAATCCTCTGACTCGATTTATGCTTTCAAGTTGACGAATTGCCTCGGCGTCGTGTACTGCCCACTGAGCAAACGCGGCTGGGTAAGCAGAAATCAATAAGAGTGTTAGAGCCAGTTGGTGTGAAAATCTGGTGGTCTTCATTAGTATCCCCTGGTAATGCTTTCCCCATTAATAATGCTCCAGGTTGCATCATTAATAAGAAAGTTGTCTGAGGTTGTTGAGCTGTCAGGTGCAAAGCTCACATATAGCTTTTCGGAGCCGTCCTCGTATTGGTAATGCGCGGTTGAGCTTCTTACTGGTGTTCTTGCAGTCAACTCATAAACCTGCTTCTTCGTCATCCCCGGCTGCAACCGGTCAAAAGCTTCACGCAGCGTCGGTGGCTCATCGCTGCCCCCGCCCCCGCCGCCACAAGCCGCCAGCCCAGCGCCCATCGTTGCGGCCAATGCCCATTGCCCCCATCTCCGGCGGGTGATCGGGTTTTGACGGGTGGTATTTGATGTGTTCACGGGCTTCCTCCTTGGGGTGGTTGACAAGACAATCATCCGCGAGCGATGGCGGCCTCAGGCCTGGCTTGCGGGGATGGGGTTGGGGATACGAATGCCGCATCCCGCATGGCCGTGTTCATGGCGACCGCTTCGCGCCAGTGCTCGGCCGGGGATTGCGAAAGCGCTTGCGCCACGCTGAACTCGCGCAGCGGTGGGTATTCCTGGCGCAGCGCAATGGTGTTGCCGTCGCGACCGAAGATGAACTGACCCACCGGACCCTGGTTTTCGTAGCGGGAGGCCTCTTTGGCTGCTGCAGCCGCCAGCGTGTGAATCTGTCGTTGATTCATCCCGAGTTGGCCGAGCCGGGGGGCGAGCTGTTCCATGAAGCGTTCGGCATGCTCGCTCTGACGGGTGCTGGGCTGCGGGCGACCGGCCCCTGCGGGCTTCTTGGCGACCGAGTCGAGCCGTTTGTCCAGCGACTCCCGCAGCTGCTGTCCGGCATCGGCGGGCAGGCGCTTTTCATAAAGCAGTTCGCCGGGCCAGTCGCGGCGGCTGAGATAGATGTCCACCCGATCGCTGGTCTTGCCGGGCAGGTCGCGCTCGACGATGACTGCGCTCAGCGGCACTCCTTTGTCTGAGACATAGTCCTTGCGCCAGACCGCTCCCTCTGCGCCATTGAAGCGCCGCCAGCCGTCGGCGCGCTCGCGTTCGCCATGGGCGACCGGGTCGAGCTCCCGCGGGGCATGCAGACCCTCGCGCGGGTCGTGTGTAACGGGGTAGTCGGCCCGGCCGGCCGCTCCCTCGAGCACCCGGCTCCCTACTGGAAACGCCGATCGCGCCAGCGAATGTCGGCCTGCATTGGCGACCTTGTCTGAGTACGGCAGATCACGCTCGTGGTAGACCGTGGCGCTGCCGTCGTGGCGCTTGTCTCTCGGCATCTCCTGGATCGGTACGCCCGATTTCTGGAACCAGTCGTTGGACGCTTCAAGCACCCGAGCGCCGATGCCTCGGTCGTAGCCGCCGCCGATGTTGCAGTGGTTGCCGGTCACCGGGACCACGGTGACATCGGGGTGGGTGCTGTGGTGCACGCCTTTGAAGAGGGTGCGGTACTCGTTCTGCGCCTGCACCACGGTGATATTTTCCGAGGTGGGCGAGAAAGAGCTGTTGCCGTCGTAGCCGGTGGTCACCGGGTCGTAGATCATGGCCCCGGCCAGACCCAGCTGACCGGGGGGTATGAGGGTCTTGCCAGTTTGTGGATCGGTCAGGCCGCGCTCGTAGAGCAACTGGCTGAAGATGGCCGCCGTGCCACCGCCCCGGCTGAAGCCGGTGGCCATGACCTTCAGGGATTCTGTGGGGTTGGCTTCGGGGTGGGCGCGGAGCCAGTCGGTGGCTTCGTCTTCGAAGTCCTTGTATGCCCTTGATGCTGTGGCCCGCATTTCTGCCGATGGCATGAGCGCGTCGGCAAGACCTTCGGCACCCGGATCGGTGCCGACGCCCCGGTAGTACTGGGTCTTGAAGTTGTCCGCTTCTAGCGGTTTCATCTGCGACCAGAGTTCGGCCACATTAGTGGGCAGTGGATTGCCCGAGAGCTTGAGGTCGTCCTTGTCGTTGTTGGTGCCGTCGAAATGGGCCACGAAAACAAACTGCTGGCCGGTGCGGGCGCCCACCTGTGGCGCAGGTGAGCGGGCTACGGCCTCGACCTGGGAGTCCAGGCGAACGCGTTCCGCTTCGTTGAGCCGCTTGACCACCTCGCTCATGGTTTGGCCTTCTCTGCGGCCTCACGCGCTGCGCGGGCGCTAGGGCGTCCTCCGCGTACCTTTGGCGGGGCGTTGTCCGGGTAGAGGGTCTTGACGTCCAGATGCTTCGTCGAATCAGGGCCGTTGGGAGCTTTGCCCGGTGGCAAGTAATTGAGCTTTGTTCCCCATTCGGTATGGGGTATCAAATAAACGTACAACTGGTTTTCGTCGATTAGGAAATAGACCGTTGTGTCATGCATCTCCTTTGGGGATGGCAGACGCTTTCTCAGATCGACCTTGTCCTCATACACCTGGCCCGTCGCCTTGTCCCTCCACTTGACGTAGAGGAAATCGCCGATAGGCATGTTGCCTGCCGTACCACAGTTTTCCCCGCGCCGGGCTTTGCCCGACTCGACTTCTTGCCGGGTGTGAGCACCCATACCATCGCCATAGAGGCAATCGAGGATTTCGACCTGTGGCATGTCGACCGCCTGGTAGTAATCCACGCCGTGAAACGCAAACCGCTTCTCTTCGCTACAAGCGGAGAATGTGCTCATGATTGAAATCCCGATCAGAAGATGAAGTAGCCGGCGCATGGTGTGCAGAAGCCCGGGGGCTTTTGGATTCGTGTGGGGTGGTGAGGACGAGGCGAAGCCTCGCACGGACGGTCCGCAGGCGGCGTCCTTGCACGGTCGGGGCAAATGCCCGAAGCAGCTTGGTGGTGTTTGGATGGTCGGCTCCCTGGCGCCCGTGGTGGTCCACAGGTCGCCTGTGCGTCGGATCGGGTCCGACAGCGGGAGATGCTAGCGTCAAACCGCTTGGGCTCGGCCTCAAGCGTGCACTATTTGGTTACATTTTGAACCGCACATGCGGTGCCACCACCGGCACCGTCAGCATGGTGCTGGCCACGGCCATCAGCAGCAGGGCGGTGAAGGTCTCGCTGGTGATGACCTGCTTGTCCAGCAGGATGTTGGCGAAGATGATCATGATCAGCGCCTTGGTCTGCAGCAGCCAGCCGATGACGCTGGCCTCGCCCGGGCCCCAGCCCAGTACGCGGCCGGCGATGCGCACGCCGATCAGCTTGCCCGCCACCGACACGAACAGCAGCAGCGCCGCCGCGGCGAACACCTCGGCACCGCCGACGGCCCAGTTGGTGCGCAGGCCGGTGGAGAGGAAGAACACCGGCATCATCACCAGCAGCACGTGGTGGCGCAGCTGGTCGAGCCTGTCCTGATCGAACCAGTGCGCGTCCATGATGGCGCCGGCCAGGAAGGCGCCCACCATGTAGTGCAGGCCGGCCCAGTCGGCGCCGAAACCGCAGGCCGCGAGCCAGATCAGCGCCACGTACCAGCGGTCGCGCTCCTGCAGCCAGGCCATCAGGCGCCGGAAGCCCCAGCCCAGCAGCACAAAGGCGATCAGGAAGACCACCTGCTTGCCGATGCGGCTCCAGTCCATCAGGATCAGCGCCAGCACGCCCCAGATGGCGATGTCGTCCAGGCTGGCGTAGCGCAGGATGCGCTGGCCCAGCGGGTGGCGCAGGATCTCCAGCTTCTCCATCAGCAGGATCAGGATCGGCAGCGCGGTGACCGCGCAGGCCATGCCGATGCCCAGAACGAACTGCCAGTGCTGCGCCAGCGGTCCCATCCACCCGGGAAACTGCAGCAGCACCAGCGCGGCGCCGCAGCCCAGCAGCAGCGGCGAGCCCAGCGCCAGTCCGGCGGTGATGCCGCTCTCGCGCCGGTGCTTCCAGGCCTGGGCCAGGTCCAGCTCGACGCCCGCGATCATCACGAACAGCATCACCGCCCACCAGGCGATGCCGTTGAGCGACTGCACCACCGCTGGCGTGAACACGAACTGGTAGTACTCGGGTGACCACTTGCCCAGCACCCCGGGCCCGAGCAGGATGCCCATGATGATCTGCACCACCACCAGCGGCGCGAAGTAGTCGGTGTTGAAGACTCTCCAGACCAGCCAGGGCAGGCTGAAGATGATCAGCATCGCGATCAGGAAGATCTCGGTGGTGTTCATGCCGGGCGCACCCCGGTGTACTCGCGGAAGATGCCCAGCGACACCGAGCAGCCCACATCGGCAAAGCCGGCGTGCCGCAGCGCATCCATGATGGTCTCGGGGTCCAGCGCCGCCTCAATGGTGTCGCCGTAGTAGGCCCAGAGCTTCTGCACGTCGGCGTGCCGGCCGGTGAGCCGCGCCATCAGCGGCACCAGCACCGAGATGTGGAAGCGCAGCAGGCCCCGCAGCAGGCGGCCGCGCGGGCGGCTGATTTCCATGATGCAGACCTTGCCGCCCGGCTTGAGCACGCGCAGGTACTCGGACAGGACCTTGTCCAGGTCGTCGACATGGCGCAGGGCATAGCCCATGGACACGAAGTCGGCCTGCGCGTCGGGCAGGGGAATGGCCTCGCCGAAAGCCTCGATGGTCTCCACCGACACCTTCTTGCGCAGCTCGACCAGCATGCCGGGCGAGGGGTCGACCGCGATCACCCGGCCCGTCGGGCCGACCAGCTCGACCCCGGCCACCGTGACCAGTCCGGTGCCGGCCGCCACGTCCACCAGCGTCATGCCGGCGGACAGGCCGTTGCGCTTGAGCACGTCGCGCCGGTACCAGGCGCCGCTGCCCAGGGCGGTCAGGCTCTCGGCGCTGTCGTAGCCGCCGGCCGCCTGGTTGAACATGGTCTGGGTGAGCGCGCGGCGCTCGCCCTCGCTCTTGAAATAGGGGCGCAGGCGCGGGTCGTCCTTGAGCGCGCCTTTGCCCTGGCTGGGGTGGTTCATGTCAGTGTTCCGATCCAAAAAGACGTCGCCAGACCAGCAGGGGCAGCCGCAGCACGAAGCCGATGAAGAGGCGGGTGTGCATCCAGGTCAGCAGGGTGTTGTCGCGCAGGTATTTGAAGTGGGAGACGCCGCCTTCCTCCGCGCTGAGGTAGCGCACCGGGGCGTCGATGTTGAGCGGCCGCACGCCGGCCCAGCACAGCCGCACCACGGCCTCGGGGTCGAAATCGAAGCGGCGCATGAAGCGGTTGCCGCGCATGATCTTCGCCAGCGGCGCGATGGGGTAGACGCGGAAGCCGTAGAGCGAATCGCCCACGCCCATCCACAGCGTTTCCAGGTTGGCCCAGCCGTTGGAGACCTTGCGGCCGTTGACGCGCAGGGCCGGGGCCTCGGGGCCGAACACCGGCTTGCCCAGCACCATGGTGCCCGGGTCGCGCTGCGAGGCGGCCATGAAGGTGGGGATCAGGTCGGCCGGGTGCTGGCCGTCGGAGTCCATGGTCAGCGCGTGGGTGAAGCCCTCGCGCGCGGCCTGTTCGATGCCGGCGAGCACGGCCGAACCCTTGCCCTGGTTCTGCGGCAGCACGATGACACGCAGACCAGGGTCGCGGGCCGCTTCGGCCTGCAGCAGCCGGTCGGTGCCGTCGGTGCTGCCGTCGACGACGACCCACACGGGTGTCCATTGCGCGCGGGCCTGGCGCACGGTGTCGATGACGCCCGGGCCGGGGTTGTAGCTGGGGATCAGCACCAGGTGGGTGCTCGAAGCAGAAGCGGTCATGCGGTTGGGGCGGTGGGCACGCGGACCTCGCGGCGGAAATAGGCCTCCAGCTCGGTGGTGAAGGCGGTGTGATCGGTGGGGGCGTCGAAGCGGCGGCCCAGTCGGGCCTTCACGGTCAGCGGCAGCACCGGCGGGCGCAGCAGCGGCCAGGCCTTGCCCAGGTAGGCGGTGGAAAAGTCCAGCAGCACGGTCTGCACCGGGACACCGGCGCGGCGGGCGATCATGCCCGTGGTGGGCTGCAGCGGGTCGACCGGGAAGTGCACGGTGCGGCTGCCTTCGGGGAACAGCACCAGGTGGGTGCCCTGCTGCAGCGCCTCGCAGCTGCCCGTGATGATCCGCAGAATACCGTCGTTGCGCACGTAGCGGGCCAATCGGGCCGCCGAGCCGAACAGCGGGTTGTCCATCAGGCTGGCCTTCATCACGCAGATCGCGTCGGGCAGCTGCGAGACCAGGATCACTGCGTCCAGCAGGGATGGGTGGTTGGCTGCGATGATCAGGCCGCGTTCGTTGCGCAGGCCCTCGATCTCCGACAGGTCGAAGCGGCAGGCACACAGCCGCTCCAGCAGGCCCAGGTAGAAGCGGAATCCCGCCGCGATCACGCGCCGGCCCAGCCGCTGGCCCACGGGCCGCGGCAGCAGCGGGTGCAGCAGCATGGCAAAGGGAAGCCAGGTCAGGCAGAGCAGCGCCAGTGCACCCAGGCCGACGTGCATAGCCAGGTGCTCGTACAGGGTCCACAGCGGACCACGTGGCCGCAGCGTGTCATTCATCGACCGGTACGCGCTCGCTCGATTCGCCCAGCACCCAGGACACCGCCACGCCGCCGGCCACGTAGTGCCGCGTGCGCACCAGCGGGCTGGCCTCGAAGGCCGCGCCGCGCAGGCTGTCGTAGCGCAGGAAGGCGCCCACCCACTGGTTGCCGAAGCGCTTGGAGATGCCCACCAGGTACTGCATGCCGGCGAACCCGGCGCCGGCCCGGTAGGCCGCTCGGTCGGCGGTGGCGTAGGCGGCGTCGACGCCATAGAAATACTGGTGCTGCTTGCGGTCGCCGAACAGCGGGCCGGCCTGCAGGCCCACGTTCCAGCCCGGCAGGCCCGACAGGTCCGTGAGGTCCAGGTTGAGCTTGGGGTGCAGCACCCAGCCCAGGCTCTTCGGGTTGCGCTCCAGCGTGTAGGCCGCGCGCAGTGGCAGCAGCAGCTTGAGCTGGCGCGCCTTGCCCTCGGTCTGCCACAGGGTCAGGTTCAGCTGCGGGCCGACCTCGAAGTTGGCGCGCAGGTCGGGCATGCCGGCGCGCGCCCGGATGTCCTCGCTCGATGCGGGGGGCGAGAGCGCGGCCGAGACAGTCAGCTCGGCGCGGTCGGAATCGAACAGCTCGGCGCGCACGCCGTCGCGGTCGGCCTTGAGGAACTCGCCGCGGTAGACGAAGTAGGGGGTGGGCAGCACGAAGGCCTGGCGCTGGTCCGAGCCGCGGTAGGCCGGAAAGCTCACCGCCGCCACACCGGCGCCGGCTTCCCACAGCGGCTTGTCTTCCGCGCCCTGGGCCGGGGCGGTGGCACCCAGGCCCAGGAGCAGGCCAGCCATACCCGGTGCGGACGCGAGGCGGAGCAGGGTCTTCATGCGTTGTACATGGCGGGGTCGTCCACCTTGCGGATGTTGAAGCGGCGCCGCTGCCAGGCCCTGAACGCGCGTCGGGGCTGGGTGATGTTGGCGATGTAGTACATCGCCTTGAATATGAGGATCGAGCGCCAGATCGGGGTCTTGCCGAACACGTCGCCCGCCAGCACCGACAGGATGGCTTCCTTGACGCGGAACACGTTCTTGGGACCCATCAGGAAGTCGCGCATGATCGGGTTGGTGACGCGGTAGATGAACCAGGAGAACTCCTTGGGCCCGTGGCGCATCACGCGGTCGAAGCGCTTGAGCGCGGCTGCGGCCCGCTGCGGCTGGCGCAGGCAGGTGTCGATGGTGTCGGCCCCCACCACCGCGCTGTGCATGGCGAGCCAGACACCCGAGGAGAACACCGGGTCGATGAAGGCATAGGCGTCGCCGAGCATGAGGTAGCTCTGGCCGTGGTTGCGTTCGGAGACGTAAGAGAAGTTGCCGGTGGCTTCCACCGGGCTCACCTGCGTGGCCATGGACAGGCGCTCGGCCAGCGGCGGGCAGGTGGCGATGTTGTCCATCATGAACTCCTGCAGGCTGCGCGAGCCCTTGGACTTCATGTGGTACGGCCAGGTGACCATGCCGATGCTGGTGGTGCCGTTGGTCAGCGGGATGAACCAGAACCAGCCGTGCGCGAACCAGAAGATGCGGATGTTGCCTTCTTCCTCTCCTTCACCGCGGTCGGCGCCGTGGAAGTGGGCGTAGAGGGCCGAGCTGTTGTGGCGCGGGTTGCGGTGCTTGATGCGGAAGCGGTTGGCCAGGAAGGTGTCGCGCCCGGAGGCGTCGACCACAAAGCGCGCGTGCCAGCGCACCGCCTGGTCATCCGCGTCCATGGCGCTGACATGGGCGCCGCCGCCGTCCAGGAATTCAACCCCGGTGACCTTGACGCCCTCCAGCGCCAAAGCGCCCTTGTTGCGCGCATGGCGGAACAGGATGTGGTCGAAGTCGGCGCGCCGCACCTGGTAGGCGGCGGGCATGGACTTGTCCCAGGCGTCGGCGAAATAGAAGGTCTGGGCGCGGCCGTGCTCCATGGAGACGAACTCCGCACCCGGCTTGTGCATGCCGATGGCCTTGATCTCGTCGGCAATGCCCATCTGTTCGAACAGCGGCAGGTTGGCGGGCAGCAGCGATTCACCGATGTGAAAGCGCGGGTGGTGGGCCTTTTCGAGCAGCACCACCTGGTGGCCTTTTTCGGCGAGCAGGCTGGCCACCGTGGAGCCGGCCGGGCCGCCGCCGATGACCAGCACATCGCAGGAAGGGGCGCTGACGCTGCTCGGGACCGGTGTGTTCATGGCGTGGGATTCGGAATGCAATGCGGAAGCCGCCGGGCGGGTGCCGGCGGAAGCCCCGCATCATAGTCCGTCGCCCTCAGCCGACCGGCTCGGGCAGCCGGCCCGGCAGCAGGGCGCGGGCCGGGTCATTGGCGGCCGGGTCGGGCGCCACCAGCCGGCCCAGCGCGCCGGTGTCGAGCCCCGGATGGTCGGCCAGGGCGCGACCGAGGATCTGCCCGGCCAGCGTGTGCAACTGGGCGTTGGACGCACGGATGCGGGCCACGAAGCCGGCGGCGTCCAGTGTGTCGTTGAGGCTGCGGTTGAGTTCGGCGAACCAGGGCAGGGTGGCCTGGTCCAGCATCACCGCGGGGTTGCGCTTCTCGCTGACCACCGACCAGGCGCGCAGGAAGTCCTGCACCGCTCGGTTGAGCGCCTGGCACTGGGCCAGCTCGGTGCGCAGTGCGGCCAGCGACGACAGGTCGGCCAGCCGGTCGTGGAAGACGAACTGCGCCAGCACGCCCCAGTAGTAGGTGTAGTCCCAGATCACCTTGACCGGCAGCACCTCGGGGTCGCCGAAGATCGGGTACTGGTCCTGGTAGAGCGCCAGCGTGCTCTCGTAGAACGAGTGCAGCAGCTGGTCGAACACCTGCACCCGCGCGCCCAGGCGCTCGCCGCGCCGGTCCATGCTGACCAGCTCGGTGATGTATGTGTTGCTGATGGCGATGAAGTCGCTGCCTGGTGAATAGAAGGGGTCGAGGAACAGCCCGGCCTCGCCGGTCAGCGCCCAGCGGTCGGCCGAATAGACCTGCTTGCAGCCGTAGGAGAAGCGCTTGAAGAAGGCGAAGTCCTGCAGCAGGTGGCGCTTGCCGTCCAGCTCGTCGAACAGCAGCGGCTGGTAGGTCTGGAACCAGTCCATGGCCTTCTCGAAGGTGTCCATGGTGTCCAGCGGGTGGATCGCCGGGTCGGCCACGATGCCGACCGAGTGCGAGCCCGAAGACAGCGGGATCAGCCAGACCCAGTAGCCCGCACCGACCAGGTGGTTGGTCGAGAGCCAGCGCGCCGGCGGGTCGCAGCGCCCGCGCCACTCGGCGTTGTCGGTCCAGCGGTCGATCTCGATGCGGTCCTTGATCCGGAACCAGATCGCGTGGGCGGCGTGGTTGTTCGGCTCCGCCAGACCGAGCTTGCGCTTGATCAGGCCGGCGCGGCCGCAGGCGTCGACCACCCAGCGGCTGTCCACCTCGTGTGGCGATGTGCCCAGCGAGTAGCCCACCCGGTGCAGGGCGGCCGGGTCGGCGGACGACTCGGCCAGGTGGATCTGCCGCACCATGGAGCCCTCGATCACCTCGATGCCGCGGCGGCGGGCCTCTTCGACCAGGAAGTTCTCGAAGATGCCGCGGTCGATCTGGTAGCTGGGCACGGAGAGGTGGCGGCTGGCGCCGATCTCGGTCACCTGGTCCAGGTCGCGCCGGCCTTCGGAGAAGAAGAAGCGGAAACCGAACTTGCGCAGGTGGCGCTCGCGCAGGTGATCGCCCAGCCCCAGGACCTTGTCGAAGTAGTGCGCACCGACCTCGACCGTCGATTCACCCACCTTGTGGGCGGCTTCGGGCGCCGGGCCTGCGCGGCGCTCCAGCACCAGGATGTCCAGGTCGGGCTCTCTCTGTCGCAGCTGCAGGGCCAGCGTCAGGCCGGCCAGTCCACCACCGAGGATGACGACGTCGCGGGGAGGGTGTTGCGGATTCATGGCGGCAGTATCGCCGCATTGCTTCGTTGTGGCGGCCTGCGGAACGGGGAAACCGAGGGGTTCAGGGGGCGATGCGCAGGTCCAGCGACTGGTGGGCCGACAGCGGCCAGACGAGCCGCGCCGGTTGCGCGGCGGCCAGGGCCTCGAACAGGGGCAGGGCGGGCGCCATGGCGTTGCGGCCCAGCGCCTGCGCGGCGGGGCTGCGGGCGGCCGGCGGCTCGGTGGCGCCGGGGCGCAGTTGCCAGTCCAGCCGCGCGGTGCGGGCCGGCCCGGCCTGCGGCGCCAGCACCAGCGCCACGGCCAGTGCGCCCTGGCTGCGGGTGGTGTTGGTCAGGGCGCCGACGGCGGCGGTGTCGTAGGCCACGTACAGCACCGGCCGCTGCTCGGCCTGGCACTGCACCAGCGCTTCCAGCAGGCCGTGGGCGAAGCTGTGCGCGGCGCCGCTGACCGCGGTGTTGCTCTGGCTGTTGCGGGTGAGCATGCTCCAGAACCCGGCGGGCGCGTTGTGGATCGAGTGCAGGAACCGGGTGGGCGACACCAGGGTGGGTGTGTGCACCAGGGTGCGGCACAGCTCGTCGATCACGGGCAGGTCGCCGTGGGCCGAGGCAAACACCGCCAGCAGTTGCGCGGGGTCGTGGCCACAGGCGGCCACCGCTTCGTGGGCGGCGGCCAGCGCCAGCGCCACGGTCTGCGGTGCCCGGCGCCGCTCGGCCGGTGGCAGCTGGCTGGGCGGTGGAATCGGCAGCGGCGGGTCCGCCGGAGCGGCCTCGCCCCGCAGCGCGGAACGTGCAGCCGTCCAGCCCGGCAGGGTGGGTGACCAGAGCGCGAGGCCGTCGATGTGGGCGCTGAACCGGCTCATGAATCCGCTCCGTCGGCGCGACCGAACACCAGCACGCAGTTGCTGCCGCCGAAGGCAAATGCGTGGCTGGCCACTGCGCGCACCCGCTGTTCCCGCGGCGCCAGCAGCAGGCGGCTCCGAATGCCCGCCTCGGGGTCGCGGGTGTTTACCGTGCCGGGCAGCAGGCCGTGCTCCAGCGCCAGCAGGCTGAAGACCGCGCCCAGGGCGCCGGCCGCGCCCAGGGTGTGGCCGGTCATGCCCTTGGTGGAGCTGACCGGTGTGCCAGGGGAAAAGCGCCGCCCGATCAGCCGCGCCTCGACCTCGTCGTTCTTGGGCGTGGCGGTGCCGTGCAGGTGCACGAAGCCGATGTCGCCGGTGCCCAGCCCCGCGCGGGCCAGCGCCTGGTCCAGCGCGGCCTCGGCACCCGCGCCGTCGGGGTCGGGGGCGGACAGATGGTGGGCGTCGCTGGACTCGCCGTGGCCCAGCAGCTGCAGGCCACCGGCGCCGCGTTCGAGCAGGGCAAAGGCCGCGGCTTCGCCGATGCTGATGCCCCGGCGCGCCTCGTCGAAGGGCCGGCAGGGTTCGGGCGAGACCAGCTGCAGCGCATGGAAGCCGAACAGCACGCTGCCGCACAGGCTGTCGACCCCGCCCACGACCGCCGCGTCGGCCAGCCCCAGGCGGATCAGGCGCTCCGCGGCGGCAAAGACCTTGGCACTCGACGAGCAGGCGGTGGACACCGTGAGCGCCGGACCCTGCAGGCCCAGCGCCTCCTGCGCAAAACCGGTGAGCGAATGCAAGGTGTGCAACGCCGGGTTGTCGGGCTGGGGCGGGAACACGCCGGTCGCGTCGAGCGCCTGGTAGGCGTCCTCGGTGGCGCCGATGCTGGCGGTGGACGAGCCGAGCACCAGGGCCACGCGGCCGGCCCCGTGGCGCCGCACCGCAGCGCGGACCGCGTCGGCAAAACCGTCCGCCTGCAGGCCCCGCCAGGCCAGCCGGTTGTTGCGGCAGTCCCAGTGCGCCCAGCGCGCCGGCAGGGGCTGCTCCAGCCCGTCGACGCGGCCGACGCAGGTGGCCAGGGGTTCGGCCATCGGGGCGGCGCCGAAGTCGTGCGGTCCGAGCGGGCGCAGGCCGCTGCGGCCTTGCGCAATGGCGTCCCGCATCGCCGCCTGACCGTCGCCCAGGGCCGACACGGCGGTGAAGGCTTGGACGCGAAGCGGAGGAATGGGCACGGTGA
This sequence comes from Hydrogenophaga pseudoflava NBRC 102511, assembly GCF_001592285.1. Lineage (GTDB taxonomy): Bacteria > Pseudomonadota > Gammaproteobacteria > Burkholderiales > Burkholderiaceae_C > Hydrogenophaga > Hydrogenophaga pseudoflava. The sequence goes on from NZ_BCWQ01000013.1 coordinate 126,886, forward strand.
TCGGTGGGTGGGTGGGGTGGTGGCGGGCATTGTAGGTAGCGAAGCGGGGGCTGCGGACAGGCCACCCCCCGGTAAAATCGTCTCTCTGTCCTGTAAGGCGCCTGCTGGCGCGCACCCCCCACCCCATGCCCCCTTCGTCGACCGAACTGCCCCCGCCGGCGGCCTCTTCCATTTGGCCCTGGATCAAAGGCTTGGCAGCGGCCCTGGTGGCGGTGGCCTGGGCCGTGGCCTCGCACATGGCGGCCGGGCAGAGCGAACCCTCCGGCTGGGGCGCGGCCCTGGCGCTGGCGCCGGTGGTCACGGCCCTGGTGCTGGGCCTGTGGAGCCTGCCGGCGCGCTGGCTGGGCCTGACGGGCCTGGCCCTGATGGCGGTGCTGCTGGTCGGCGCCTGGCCCTGGCTCACCGCCCGCGTGCCGCTGCTGTTCTTTCTGGACCAGACCGGCGTCTATATATTGATGGCGGTGGTGTTCGGCCGCACCCTGCGGGGGCCGGGCGAGTCGCTGGTGACCCAGATGGCGCGGCTGGTCCACGGCGGGGTGCTGTCGGCCCGGCAACTGGTCTACACCCGGGGAGTCACCATCGCCTGGAGCGTGTTTTTCCTGGTCATGGCCCTGGTGTCGGTGGCGCTGTTCCTGTGGGCACCCACGCCGGTCTGGTCGACCTTCGCCTACCTGCTGGGCGGCCCGCTGATCGGCCTGATGTTCCTGGGCGAATTCCTCTGGCGCCGCCACGCGCTGGCCGGCGAGGACAAGGCCACCATCGCCGACGCCATCCGCGCCTGGAAGGCGCACAACGCCGACAAGGCGCCCTGATTTTTTCCGCCCGCCACCCGCGGGCCGTTTGCACCGATGTTCATCCACCTGCGCCTGCACACCGAGTTTTCCGTCGTCGACGGCACCAACCGCATCGACGACGCTGTGGCCGCGGCGCAGGCCGACGGCCAGCCCGCGCTGGCGATCACCGACCTCAACAACCTGTTCGGTGCGGTCAAGTTCTACAAGGCCGCCCGCGGGGCCGGCGTCAAGCCGGTGCTGGGGGCCGAGGTGTCGCTGGCCGGCTTCACCGACGAAACGCCGGGTGCCATGCCCGGTGCCCACCAGCCGCCGGCGCCGCGCGTGATCCTGCTGGTGCAGGACAAGCAGGGCTACCTCAACCTCAGCGAGCTGCTCGCCCGCGCCTGGACGCGCAGCGACGGCCGGGCCGGCGCGGTGGTGCAGCGCGAATGGCTGGAGGAACTCAACGCCGGCCTTCTGATGCTCTCCGGCGCGCAGGCCGGCCCGGTCGGGCAGGCCCTGGTGCAGGGCGATGCCCAGCGCGCGGCCGGCCTGGCGCTGCAGCTGGCCAGCCTGTTCCCGCACCGGTTCTACATCGAGCTGCAGCGCGCGGGCCGTGCCGACGACGAGCGCCATGTGATCGCCGCGGTGCAGCTCGCCGCGCGCCTGCACCTGCCGGTGGTGGCGACGCACCCGGTGCAGTTCCTGGCCGAGGACGACTACGAGGCGCACGAGGCGCGCGTCTGCATCGCCGAGGGCGAGATCCTGGCCAACAACCGGCGCGTGCGCCGCTTCACCCGCGAGCAGTACTTCAAGTCGTCGGCGCAGATGGAAGCGCTGTTCGCCGACATCCCCTCGGCCATCGCCAACACGCTGGAGATTGCCAAGCGCTGCAACCTGACCCTGGTGCTGGGCAAGCCGCAGCTGCCGAACTTCCCGATCCCGCCGGTGGACGGTCGCATCATGTCGGTGGAGGAGTACTTCCGCCACGTGTCCTACGAGGGACTGGAAGGGCGTCTGAAGCACCTGTTCCCCGACGAGGCCAAGCGCGAGGAGCAGCGCCCGCGCTACGTCGAGCGGCTGGAGTTCGAGCTCAACACCATCCTGAAGATGGGGTTTCCGGGCTACTTCCTGATCGTGTCGGACTTCATCAAGTGGGCCAAGGAAAACGGCTGCCCGGTGGGGCCGGGCCGGGGTTCCGGGGCCGGCTCGCTGGTGGCCTACGCGCTGCTCATCACCGACCTCGACCCGCTGCAGTACAACCTGCTGTTCGAGCGCTTCCTGAACCCGGAGCGGGTCTCCATGCCCGACTTCGACATCGACTTCTGCCAGTCCAACCGCGACCGGGTGATCGACTACGTGAAGGACCGCTACGGCAAGGACGCGGTGAGCCAGATCGCCACCTTCGGCACCATGGCCGCGCGCGCGGCCATCCGCGACGTGGGCCGGGTGCTCGACTTCTCCTACGGCTTCTGCGACGGCATCTCCAAGCTCATCCCCAACAAGCCGGGCATGAGCGTGACGCTGCAGTACCCGCCGGTGCCCAAGAAGGAGGGCGACAAGAACAACTACGCCATCGAGATGGAGCCCATCCTGGCGGAGCGCATCGAGAAGGAAGAGGACGTCAGGACCCTGATCGAGCTGGCGCAGAAGCTCGAGGGCATGACCCGCAACATCGGCATGCACGCCGGTGGCGTGCTGATCGCGCCGGGCAAGCTGACCGATTTCTGCCCGCTCTACCAGCAGCCGGGCAGCGAGTCGGCGGTGAGCCAGTACGACAAGGACGACGTCGAAGCCATCGGTCTGGTGAAGTTCGACTTCCTGGGCCTGGCCACGCTGACCATCCTGGAGATCGCGCGCGAGTTCATCATGAAGCGCCACAAGGGCCAGGAGAACTTCCGCTTCGAGGACGTGCCGCTGGACGACAAGGCGGTGTACGCGCTGTTCTCAAAGGGCCAGACCGAGGCCGTGTTCCAGTTTGAAAGCCGCGGCATGCAGGGCATGCTGCGCGACGCCAAGCCCAGCCGGCTGGAAGACCTGATCGCCCTGAACGCGCTGTACCGCCCGGGCCCGATGGACCTGATTCCCAGCTTCGTGGCGCGCAAGCACGGGCGCGAAGCGGTGGACTATCCGCACCCGGCGGTGGCCGAGATGCTCAGCGAGACCTACGGGATCATGGTCTACCAGGAGCAGGTGATGCAGACCGCCCAGATCCTGGGCGGCTACTCGCTCGGCGGCGCCGACCTGCTGCGCCGCGCCATGGGCAAGAAAAAGGCCGAGGAAATGGCCGAGCACCGCGAGAAGTTCCGCGCCGGTGCCCTGGCCACCCACGGCATTCCGCAGGACAAGGCCGACGAGGTCTTCGACCTGATGGAGAAGTTCGCCGGCTACGGCTTCAACAAGTCGCACGCCGCCGCCTACTCGCTGCTGGCGTACCACACGGCCTGGCTCAAGGTGCACTACACCGCCGAGTTCTTCTGCGCCAACATGACGGTGGAAATGGACGACACCGACAAGCTCAAGGTGTTGTGGGAGGACGCGCGCAAGATGGGCATGGGCTTCGAGCCGCCCGATGTGAACCGCGGCGGCTACCGTTTCGAACCGGTCACCGACAAGCTCATCCGCTACGGCCTGGGGGCCGTCAAGGGCACGGGCCAGCAGGCCATCGAAGCCATCGTCGCGGCGCGCGAAGGGCGCGGCGAAGGCCCGAACGGCGACGAGAAAGGCCCGTTCACCAGCCTGTTCAACTTCTGCCTGCGGGTGGACCGCCAGCGCATCAACAAGCGCACGGTGGAAGCGCTGATCAAGGCCGGCGCCTTCGACGCGCTCAACCTCAACCGGGCCGAGCTGCTGGCCTCGCTGGACGTGGCCTTCGAATACGCGGCCGCGACGCAGGCCAACGCCCACCAGGGTGGCCTGTTCGACATGCTGGGTGGCGACGACCATGGCTCCAGCACGCAGGAGCCGGCCTACGAGACCACCACGCCCTGGGGCGTCAAGGAGCGCCTGACGCACGAGAAGACCGCCATCGGCTTCTACTTCTCAGGCCATTTGTTCGACGAGGTCGAGCGCGAGGTGCGGCGCTTTGCCCGCACGCCGCTGGCCGACGTGAAGGAAAGCCGCGACCCGGTGATCCTGGCCGGCATCGTCTCGGACTTCCGCGTCATCAACGGACAGCGCGGCAAGCTCGCCTTCTTCAAGCTCGACGACAAGAGCGGCGTGCTGGAGGTCAGTGCCGACGAACACCTGATCAACCAGTACCGCCACATTCTCAAGGACGACGAGCTGCTGGTCGTGCAGGCGACCGTGCAGCCCGACCGTTTCTCGGGCGGGCTGCGGCTGAAGATCCAGCAGATCTGGGATCTGGCAGCCGCCCGCTGCCGTTTCGGCAAGTACCTGCGCGTGGCGGTCAACGGCCACGCACCGGCCATTGCCCAGCTGGTGCGGGACTTCCCGCCCCGGCGCGAAGAAACCGAGCAGGGCGAGCTGGTCCGTGGGCTGGGGGTGCGGCTGATGATCGAGCGCGCCGGCGCGCGCTGCGAGCTGCAGCTGGACGACCGGGCGCTGTTTTTCCCGACCGATGCGGCGCTGGCCAGCTGGATGGCACAGGCCCACGAGCGGCGCGCCGAGATCGTGTTCGACTGACCGCAGAACGGCCCTCTGCGGCAAAAACCCCCCAGGGTTGTCAATCCTGTCACGCTGGGACGGGTCTCGGTGTTCAAGTCGGCACTGGCTGCGCCGATGAGTTCGACAACCATGAAACTGCAATACAAAGCCTGGGCGCTGGTGTTTGCCATCGTCGGGCTCGCCGCCGGCTCAGCCATGCTGGGCGCCCGTTACATCGTCGGAGAGTCGTTCGCACAGCTCGAAACCGACCGTGCCCAGCGCGAAGGCGAGCGGGCGCGGCGGGTGCTCGACCAGCAGGTGCAGGCCCTCAGCGCCACCAACCGCGACTACGCCCAGTGGGTGGACGCGGTCGACTTCCTGCAGGGGCGCAAACCCGAGTTCATGGACGACAACTTCGACGTCGGCAACCTGGGGTATCTGCGCATCTCCGAAGTGGCGGTGTTCGATGCCAAGGGCGGGCTGGTCACCAGCGTCACCGTGGACGATCAGGGGCGCAAGGTGGCGGTGCCGGCCACTCGCATCGAGCCGCTCAGACCTCTGGCGCAGGAGGTGCTGGCCTCCGCCGATCCTCTGCACTCGTTCCAGACCCTTCGCGTCGCCGACGGCCAGCTGGACATGGTGGCCGTGGCCTCGGTGCAACGGCCCGGCGTCACCCGGGAGCCCGCTGTCGGGGCCATCGTCATGGTCCGCCGTTTCGACCAGGCCGAGCTGGCGCGTTTCTCCGAAGTGCTGATGACGCCAGCGACCCTGTCGTTCGACACACCCGATCACCGCGGACAGGACCTGCACCTTGAGCCGGTCGACGATCAGCATGCCGACCTGCACGCGGTGCTGAAGGACCACCAGGGCCGGCCGGTCGCGGAACTGGTGCTGGGGCTGGACCGCTCCCTTGAAGAACAGGGCCGGGTGCTGACCTGGAAGGGCATGGGGCTGTCGGGGCTCGCCGGCTTGCTCGCCAGCGTGGTGCTGGTGCTGCTGCTGGATCGTCTGGTGCTGCGCCGCCTGCAGAAGCTGCACCACGATGTGAACCGCATCACGGTCGACGGTCCCACCGCGGGCCACGAGGTCCAGGTGGGCGGTGACGACGAACTCACCCAGTTGGCCGAGGGCGTGAATGCCCTGCTGGGCCGCGTCCGCTCCGATGCCCAGGCGCAGCGCGAGGCGCATGTGCAGCAGGAGGCCTTGCAGGTGCAGCTCATGCAGTCGCAGAAGACCGAGGCATTGGGGCGGCTGACCGGCGGCATCGCACACGATTTCAACAACTCGCTGGCGGCCATCACGGGCTGGATCCGCCTGGCCAGCGAAGACCTGGACAGCGCGCACCCGAGCCACGAGGCCCTGCAGCAGGCACTCAAGTCGACGCGATACGCCGACGGGTTGATGCGCCAGCTGCTGGCCTTCGGCCGGCAGTCTGCACCCCGGCTGCGGCGGCTGCACTGGGCGGCGCTGATCGAGGAGACGAAGGTCATGGTCTCTGCCGGCCTGACCCGCGACTGCGAGCTGGTGGTGCATTACGAGGTCGACGACGACGAGGTCGATGCCGACCCCACACAGCTGCAGCAGGTGCTGGTGAACCTGCTGATCAACGCGGCCGATGCCATGAAAGGGCAGGGGCGCATCGATCTCACGCTGGGCTCGGCCGAGCTGCCATCGAAGCGTGGCCACGAACTGCCCGCCGGTGCCACCGGTCTCCCCGACGGGCGCTATCTGGTGCTGCGGGTGCGCGACCATGGGCCGGGCATACCGCCCGAGCACGTGGACCGGGTGTTCGACCCCTTCTTCACCACCAAGGCCAAGGGCAGGGGCACCGGACTGGGTCTCTCGGTGGCGCAGGGCATCATGGCCCGGCACCATGGATCGCTGGGCCTGGTCAACAGCCCGGAGGGTGCGTGCTTTGTGCTGTGTCTGCCCGCCAGCCGGCGCGACGAAGCGGTGGCCTCCGTCACCACCCCGGGCGGGCCAGGCAAGGGGCGACAGCTGCTGTTTGTGGACGACGACCAGTCGGTGCGCCACGCCTGGGCCGCGCTGCTGGAGCGCAAGGGCTGGCAGGTCACCCGCTCACGCGACGGCGAAGAGGCCTGGAGCCAGTTCTCGCAGACGGGCAAGCACTTCGATGTGGTGCTGACCGACCAGTCCATGCCCCGTCTGGACGGGGTGGGTCTGGCCCAGCGGATCCGGGCCACCAGCGCGCCGCCGCCCGTGGTGCTGATGAGTGGTCATGTCGACGAGGTCGATGCCGGCCTGCTCAAGACGCTGTTTGCTTCGGTGCTGCACAAGCCGGTGGACCCCACCGAACTGGACCGGGTGCTGCAGGGGCTGTCGTTGCCGGAAGAGGCCTCGGCGACCCCGCCATGAACGCGGGTCAGTCTGTCGGGCGGACCACGATGATGATGGGCGAGGGAACCCGGCCATCGACATCGCGTGGCAGAGAACCGGTCCGGTCGATGGCCTTCAGGGCGGCCTCGTCCCAGGCCGGGTTGCCGCTGCTGTCGACCACGCGCCGCGAGGTGATGGTGCCGTCGGACAGCGCGCGCACCTCGATTTCGGTGCGCAGGGAGCGCGGGAAGTCTTCCGTGTAGCGGATGTTGGGACTGACCTTGGCCCGGACCCGGCCTGCGTAGCCCGACGACGGTCCGCTCGATTGTTGGGCCGAGCCGCGGGCTTCGGGACCGCCGCTGGCGCCCGCCTGGCCCATCATGCGGGCGATCTGGTCGCGACGCATCCTGTCGGCCAGCTCGTTCTGGCGGCGCTCGGCCTCCCTGCGCTCCTGGTCCTGCTTTTTCTTCTTTTCGGCGAGTTCCTTCTTCTTGAGGTCGTCGGCCTTCTTCTTCTCGGCCAGTTCCTTTTCTTTCTTCTCGCGCTCGGCCTTCTCCTTGGCTGCTTTTTCCTTCTTGGCCTCTTCCAGCTCGCGCCGCTTCTCTTCTTCCAGCTTCTTCTGCTTGGCCTTCTCGGTCGCGATGTCCGGCTGCTTCACCGCCGGCTGGGGCGGTGGTGGCTCGGGCTTGGGTTCCGGCTTCGGTTCGGGTTTGGGCTCCGGCCGGGGCTCCGGTTCGGGTGGCGGCGGCGGGGGAGGCTCCACCGCACGGGGCGCGGCCTCGCGCGGCAGGGCCGACCAGATCTCGGCTTCGAACGCCACTGGCGGTTCGTCCTGTTTCCAGTGCACTCCCCAGGTCAGGGCCGCCATCAGCAGCACGTGCGCGCCCAGGGCCAGCGCCAGCGGCGTTCCCCAGCGGCCGGAGCGCGGCGGCTTGAAGTCGATGGCGTCGGTGATGATCTGCATGTCCGGGCGTTCAGCGGCTGGCCTGGACCGCCAGGCCCACGCGGTCGACGCCCGCGCGCTTGAGCGTGTCCATGGTCTTCACCACGGTGTCGTACTTGATGTCCTTGTCGGCGCTGATGACCACCGGCACGGCGTCGGCCGGGGTGCCCGCTTCGGCTGCGGTGCCCTGCAGCTTGCGGACCTCGCCGGCCAGCTGCGGCAGCTTGATGCCCTGGCCGCCCTTGCTCGCCGTGCCCAGGCGCACCTGGATGGTTTCGTCCTTGCTGATCACGACCTGAACGAAGCTCTTGGGCTGCGCATCGGCCTGGCCCACGCTGGGCAGGCTGATCTGGCTGGGAGAGATGAGCGGCGCGGTCACCATGAAGATGATCAGCAGCACCAGCATCACGTCGATGAACGGGACCATGTTGATCTCGTTCTTGGTGCGGCGGGTGCGGCCCCGCGATGAGACAGCGGCCATGTTCAGTGTCCCGACGGCGTGGCCTGGCTGGGCTGCTGGCCCAGGTTGCGGTGCAGGATGTTGGAGAACTCTTCCATGAAGGTCTCCATGCGGTTGGCGACGCGGTCGATGTCGGTCGCAAAGCGGTTGTAGGCCACCACCGCCGGAATCGCGGCGAACAGGCCGATGGCGGTCGCCACCAGGGCCTCGGCGATGCCGGGCGCCACCGTGGCCAGCGTCACCTGGGCCAGCGCGGCCAGGCCGGTGAAGGCGTGCATGATGCCCCAGACCGTGCCGAACAGGCCCACATACGGGGCCACCGAGCCGACGGTGCCCAGGAAGGAGAGGTTGGTTTCCAGCACGTCGAGTTCCCGCTGGAAGCTCGCCCGCATGGCGCGGCGCGCACCGTCGAGCAGGGCGCCAGCGTCGGTGATGCGGCGCTCGCGCAGCTTGTGGTATTCGCGCATGCCACTGGCGAAGATGCGCTCCATCGGGCCGCCGTGGCGCGCGCTCTGGGCAGCGGCCGAGTAGAGGTCGTTCAGGTTGGTGCCCGACCAGAACTCCTTCTCGAAGGACTCGTTGTGGCGGTTGACTCGCTTGAGGGTGAACACCTTGCGGAAGATGGCCGCCCAGCTGATCACGGACATGAGGACCAGCAGCACCACCACGGCCTGCACGACCCAGCTCGCGTTGAGCATCAACTGGACGATGGAAAGATCTTGGGACATGTCGATGGAAGACTTGGAGTCGGGTCAGAGGGTCATTGGTTCCCGGGTGCGAGTGCCTGCAGCACGGCCGCCGGGATGCGCTGGGGTCGAAGCTGCACCGCATCGACCCAGCCGATGCGGATGCTGCCTTCGCAAAGCAGGATCGGTGCCGAGCCGTCGGCGGGCTGCAGCGAGGCGGTCTGCTCGATTGTGAGCGAGGCCCGGCCCGGTTCCGTCACGCGGGCGGTAACAGTGAGCAAATCGTCGAGCCGCGCCGGGCGGTGGTAGCGCAGCTGCGTGCCCGTCACCACGAACATGCCGCCCACCTGCTCGCGCAGCTTCTGCTGCTCCACACCCAGGTGGCGCAGCCACTCGGTGCGCGCGCGCTCGAAGAACTTGAGGTAGTTGGCGTAGAAGACGATGCCGCCGGCATCGGTGTCTTCCCAGTAGATGCGCACCGGCCATCTGAAGGTCGTGTCCACAGGGCTCACAGCGCGGCCTCCAGCCGGTGCACCGCTTCCTGCAACTGGGGCAGGGCATTGGCGGTGGAGAAGCGCAGGTAGCGGCCGGGGTCGGCCAGACCGAAGTCGCGCCCGGGTGTGGTGGCCAGCTGGCAGCGGCGCATCAGCTCGAAGGCCAGCGCCCAGCTGCCACCTTCCTCAGGCCGTCCGTCCGGTGCCTTCAGGCCCCAGCGGTTGCACAGCGTGGAGACATCGGCCCAGGCGTAGAACGCGCCGTCGGGCATCACCGGGACCGGCAGGCCCAGGCGGTCGAGCGCGGGGATGAAGAAGTCGCGCCGCGCCTTGAACTCGGCGCGACGGCGTTCGTACTCGGCCAGGCTCTCGCGTTCGAAGCAGGCCAGCGCCGCATGCTGGGCGACCGTGCTGGCGCAGATGAAGAGGTTCTGGGCCAGCCGCTCCACCGCCGGCACCAGCGCGGGCGGCAGCACCAGCCAGCCCAGGCGCCAGCCGGTCATGTTGAAGTACTTGGAGAAGCTGTTGACGCTGATCACCTCGTCGCCCAGACCGTCGGGCAGTCCCAGCGCGCTGTGGCCGTAGGCCTCGTCGTAGGACAGGCCCAGGTAGATCTCGTCGATCAGGGTGACGCCGCCCTTTTCGCGCACGAAGCGGGCGATGCGCTCCAGCTCGGCGCGGGCGATGGAGGTGCCGGTTGGGTTGGACGGCGAGGCCAGCAGCACGCCGCGCGTGGCCTCACCCCAGGCCGAGGCCACGTGGTCGGCGCTGAGCTGGAAGCGGTCTTCGGGGCCGGACGGGATCAGCACCGGCGTGCCCTCGGCCGCCTGCACGAACTGGCGGTTGCAGGGATAGCACGGGTCGGGCATCAGCACCTCGTCGCCGGCCTCGATCAGCGCCAGGCAGGCCAGTTGCAGTGCGGCGGACGCGCCGGCCGTCACCACGATGCGGGCCGGGTCGATGTCCAGACCAAAGCGGCTGGCGTACCAGCCGCTGATGGCCTCGCGCAGAGCGGGCAGGCCGGTGGCCGGCGTGTACTGGCTGCGGCCATCGCGGATCGCGCGTTCGGCCGCGGCCTGCACCGGGGGCGGCGCGGTGAAATCCGGCTCGCCGATGTTCAGGTAGATCATCGGCCGGTCACCCGGGCGGGCCAGCCGCGCCATGTCGGCCGCGGCCTTGGCCAGTTCCATCACATAGAAAGGTTCGACGCGCCGGGCACGGCTGGACAGGCGCAAAGGGTCCGGGCGCAACGTCATTCCGCCTTGGAAGACTTGCGCGAGCCGGCTGGCGCCGCGGCGGCTTCGAGCGGGCGCAACCGGGCGCCAAGCTGGTGGAGCACTCCGTTGACGTACTTGTGGCCATCGGTGCCACCGAAGGACTTGGCCAGTTCGACGCACTCGTTGATCACGACGCGCAGCGGCACGTCCAGGCAGTGCTGGAGCTCGTATGCACCGATCCACAGCACCCCGTGCTCGATCGGCGAGATCTCGGCCATCGGCCGATCCAGCAGGGGCGTCACCAGGGCGTCCAGCGCCTCGGCCTGTTCGACACAGCCGTGCAGCAGCGCGTCGTAGTGGGCGCTGTCGGACTTGTGGAAACCCGAGAGGTCGCGGGTGAAGCTGTCGATGTCGCTGGCGGTGTTGCGGCCGACGAGGTGCTGGTAGAGCGCCTGCAGCGCGAACTCCCGCGCCCGGGTGCGCGCCGACTTGTCGGCCGCCTTGCGCGGTTTGATGGGGCTCTGGTCGTTCATAGAGTTCAACCGATCTGCTCCAGCACATGGGCCATCTCGACGGCCACGCGCGCCGCATCGCGGCCCTTTTCGGTCTGGCGGGCCACGGCCTGTTCCAGGTTCTCGGTGGTGAGGATGGCGTTGGCGATGGGGGTGTGGGTGTCCAGCGAGACCCGGCTGACGCCAGCGCCCGACTCATTGGCGACCAGTTCGAAGTGGTAGGTCTCGCCGCGGATGATGCAGCCCAGCGCGATCAGGGCGTCGTACTCGTCCTGCTCGGCCATGGCCTGCAGGGCGATGGACACCTCCAGGGCGCCGGGCACCGTCACGCGGGTGATGTGCTTTTCCTGCACGCCCAGCGCGAGCAGCTCGGCGTGGCACGCCTCGAACAGCGCGTTGGTGATGCCTTCGTTGAAGCGGGCCTGGACGATGCCGATGGAGAGCTTCTTGCCGTCGAGCAGGCTGGTGCTGCCTTTGTCTGCGCCAAACATGGGGGTCTTTCTTGGGTGGGGGTCAGTTCTGGGAGGGCGCTGCGCCGAGCATGCGCTCGACATAACGTGCCACGGTGTCGATTTCCAGGTTCACTGCGCTGCCAGCGCGCAAGTCGCCCAGGGTGGTGTTCTGGACGGTGTGCGGAATCAGGTTGATGCTGAACTCGCAGCCATCCGGGCGGTCTTCGATGCGGTTCACGGTCAGGCTCACGCCATTGATCGTGATCGAGCCTTTGTAGGCGAGGTATTTGGCCAGGGCCGGCGGCGCGAGCACGCGCAGCTCCCAGCTCTCGCCCACGCGCTCGAAATGGGTGACCTGCCCGACGCCATCGACGTGGCCCGACACGATGTGGCCGCCCAGCCGGTCGTTCGCCCGCAAAGCCTTTTCGAGATTGACCCGGTGACCGGCTTCGGCCAGCCCGGTGGTCTTGGAGAGCGATTCCGCCGAGACGTCGATGGTGAAGCGGGAGGCGGCGGCGTCGAGGGTCGTGACGGTCATGCAGGCGCCGTTGTGGGCGATGCTGTCGCCCAGGGCGACGTCGTCGAGGTAGCCCGGTGGCGCCTCGATCGTCAGGCGCCTGCCGTGGTCCAAAGAGCTGCCCAGGGGGTGAAGGTCGGCGATGCGACCCACACCGGTGATGATGCCGGTAAACATCCGCGTATTTTCGCAGGGTTTGGCCCGGCGCCGCGCGTGTCGCCAAAAGGCCGGGTGTTTGCAGGCCTCAGGCGTGCAGGAAATGGTCCCGGCCCTGCACCCGAGCCAGGATGCGCAGGTCGTCACCCACCGGCTCCACCCCCGTGAACCGCAGGGGCAGGCGCTGGTCCAGCGACTGCAGGGGGCCCCAGTTGGCCAGCCCCGACCCGCCGGCGCCCAGCAGCTGGGGGGCCAGGTACAGCAGGAACTCGTCGACCAGACCTTCGCGGATGAAGGAGCCATTGAGCTTGTGGCCGGCTTCCAGGTGCAGCTCGTTCACCTCCCGGGTGGCCAGGTCGCGCAACATGGCCGCCAGATCGACCTTGCCGCCGGGCCCGGGCAGGGTGATGACGGTGGCGCCCCCCTGTTCCAGGGCGGCCTGCCGGCTGGCATCGGGGACGGCGCAGTAGATGAAGATCTTGCGCGTGTGGCCCTGCGCCGGGGCCTGGAACAGGCGGGCGGCGGGCGGGGTTTCGAGCTTGCTGTCGACAACCACCAGATGGGGCTGCCGGGGCGCCGGCAGCTGCCGCACATCCAGCATGGGGTCGTCCTCCAGCACGGTGCCGATGCCCGTCAGCACCGCGCAGGCGCGCGCGCGCCAGGCGTGGCCGTCTGCACGGGCCGCTTCTCCGGTGATCCACTGGCTGACACCATTGCCCAGGGCGGTCACGCCATCCAGCGACATCGCGGCCTTCATGCGCACCCAGGGGGTGCCCCGGATCATGCGGCTGAAGAAGCCGATGTTCAGTTCGCGCGTGGCGAGGGCGACCGGGTGGTCTGCCGGCAGAAGTTCTACCTCGATGCCCGCGGCGCGAAGACACTCCAAGCCCCTTCCGGCCACTTTCGGGTTCGGATCGCCTGTGGCGACCACCACCTTGGTCACGCCGGCTGCGATCAGCGCATCGCAGCAAGGCGGAGTGCGGCCATGGTGGGAGCAGGGCTCCAGGGTGACGTGTGCCGTCGCGCCCCGGGTGGAATCGCCGCGTTGCGCGGCATCTCGCAGTGCCACTACCTCGGCGTGTGGGCTCCCCGCTTGCTGGGTGTGGCCACGCCCGATCTCTCGGCCATCGGCCGAGAGGATCACGCACCCAACGCGGGGGTTGGGGTTGGACAGCGTCAGGGACTGCTGAGCCAGTCGGAGGGCCTCTGAAAGCGACCCTTGGTCCAGCGGCATGTGATCAGGAGCCCTTGAAGCAATCGGCAACGGTGGTGCCAGATGCGTTGTTGCTCAAGGTTTTGACACCGGTGTTGGTGATGGTGAGGTCACCGCAACGGTCATTGGTCATGCTGCCCGTGCGCTCGGCACGCAAGGTGAACGAGGACGCCGACGCGTCCGTGGTGGTGTCCACGGCATCGCCGTCTTCGATCAACTGGATGTTGTAGGCCGCCGGTCCAGACCCGGGGCGCGGCGAGGTGGCCAGCCCGTCGGGCAAGGATGCGCCCTCAAACGTGTCCTGGGCACTGAAAAACCGCCGCATGTACTGCTCGGCCTCCATCAGCGCCCGCTGGGCATCGGCCCTTCTGGATTTGGCCACCTGCTCCTGGTACGACGGGTAGCCGATCGCGGCCAGGATGCCGATGATGGCCACGACGATCATCACCTCGATCAAGGTGAAGCCGCTTTGTGGTCTGTGGCAGGCGGTGTGGGTGCGTGTGTTGTTCATGCTGGGAACACTCAGATCAGTTGCTAGGCGGTGCGCTGAGCTGGAACTGCGTGCGGCTCCAGCCGGTAGCTGGGCAGTAGACCCCACCGAGCAGAGGCGTTTCGCCGGTGCCGACGACGACGCCTCGCTGAGTACGGCACACGGGGCGGCCAGGGCCACTTCCGTTCAGCATCGATTCGCCTGCAGCCTCGTGCGCCGCCTTTTCCAAGCGTTCATTCACCGTTTCGGCGACCTGCGGATCGCTGCTGCTGCCGACGTCGGAGGCCGGGTCGTCGGGCAGGGCTGTGCCATCGGCCCGGGTCCGGAAACGAGTCACCGAAATGCCTCTGGTGAATCCCCCTTGGGGCGCATAGGCCACGGCGTAGCCAGCGTCGACCCGTGAATCGCTGTTCGAATCCCAGGCATCCAGCCGGCCGTCGCCATCGATGTCGAACGAACGACTGAGTTCGGGCGAGGCACTCTGGGCGTTCACGATGTACACATAGTTGGCAGGAAGGTCGGCGATCGTGCACATTTCGCCTTCAGGTGGCGGACGCAGCACCGTGGACGTGATGATCACGCTTCGCCCGAAGTTCTGCACGTCGGCGATGGAGCGTTCCCCACCCCGCAGCGCGTTGTCCTCCTGGTGGACGTTGTTCATGTGGATGAACCATCCGCGCTGGGTTTCCCAGTCGATGGCATCGCCGCTGATCGCGTAGTAGAAGAAACTACCATTGGAGGCTCGCGACGCCGGAATGACGGTGCGTTCCTCCAGCTGCGTGTCACTGACCGGCGTGAAGGACTCTCCGGCGAGCATGGTGCCGTCGATGGTCTGTCGGTCCCAGATGCCGTAGATGGTCTGCTGACCCAGGTCTTCCAGGTGCTCGTCCTGCAACATGATGCCGGTGGCGAACACCACGATGAAGCCTCCTGCCTCATGGGCCTGCCAGGCCGGGTGCCCGTAGATCGGGCGGTTGCCCGGCACGGTGAACAGGGGACGACCGTGTTCCACGTGCCAGGTGGAGGGGTCCCCGGACAGGTTGAATTTCCACAGCTGGCCGTTCGCATCGCCAGCGTAGGCGGCCACGACCCGCGTGTTGGTGCCATAGCTGCGCAGCAGCGTCACGCCGCTGAGGCCGTCTCCGGCCGAGTAGCCGCTGGGCAGCGGAATGGTCCGGATGACCTCGCCAGTCACGGCGTCCAGCACGACAAGGCCGTTCTTCTCGCCGTTGGGCTCGCCGTTGTAGTGGCCGTTGTTGACCGCCACGATCCACCGGCCACGCCGGGCGTTGGTCGCGTCAGACAGGTCTTCTGTCTGACCGCTGCGGGCCGCATTGGACATGTAGCCGACCGTGACATCGCTGCCATCCGCGTTGTCGATCAGGTCCGGTCCGGTCTCCCACAGGAAGTCTTCCCTGTCGGGGATGCGGTTCGGCGTCACGCCGGGTTTGATGGGCGAGTTGACCGCGTAGACCAGCTTCTCGCCGCGACCGCCGGTGCCGACGGCCAGATGGCGCCACGCCCGCCATTCGTTGGCTTCGGTGAGTCCATCCGCGTTGGCTTTGCGGCGGTCGAAGATGTCGTTCTCGGTGATCGGGCCATCCAGCACGTACTCGAATGTGTACGGTTCGGCCGCGAAGTTGAGCATGCGCCGCAGGCTGCGGCGCGGCATGATGGCGGCCAGTTCGGTGCCCGCGTTTGCAGAGAAAGCGTGCATGGTGCCCGCGTTGGTGGCCACGAACAGCGACTTGGGGT
Organism: Hydrogenophaga pseudoflava NBRC 102511; assembly: GCF_001592285.1. GTDB lineage: Bacteria > Pseudomonadota > Gammaproteobacteria > Burkholderiales > Burkholderiaceae_C > Hydrogenophaga > Hydrogenophaga pseudoflava. The sequence continues at coordinate 142,497 of NZ_BCWQ01000013.1, forward strand.
AACCGCGTTTGCGGTTCGTGTAGTCCACATAGCTGCCGCGCCCGTCGACGCCGCCACTGCCGTCCTGATCGTAGGCATAGTCCCGGGCATCGCCCATGAACACGGCGGGCGGGTTGACCATGGCGGCGATCTTCGACTCGCGTTGCCTGAAGAGCATCCCGTAGCTGTCCAGTGCCGAGTTGTCGCCGCGCAGGTAGTTGATGAAGCTGGCATCGCTGCGGATACGCCCCGCGTCAGGGCCGGTGGCCAGGGCACTCTGAATGTCGCTTTGCAGTCCACTGAACGTGCCCAGGAAGTCGACGGGCTGGTTCCGGTCGTGCATGGTGAACACACGGCGGGCAGCGGGGCTGGGCATCTGCTGATTGGCCGACCATTCGGTCACGCCCGTCTCTCTGCCATCGGCAGCCAGTTCGCGTGCCAGGATGTCGCCGGAGTTGTCCATGGTGCGGTAGGACACCGTGTACTTGAGGCGGCCGGCCAGCGTGCTGTTGTCGCCACCACCGGTGTTGACGGACACACCGGCGTCCTTGCCAGACGCGCTCAGGATTTCAGCCAGGATGGTGTTGAAGATGGACTTGACGTCGTCGGCCGTCTTGGCACTGAACGAACGGGCGCCCCCCGTATAGCCGGCGTGGATGAAGTCGTCCACCCGGGTCTGCGTGTCGCTGCTCAGCAGATCACCGACCGGAAACGATGGAAAAACAGTAGTACCCCCGGGGCCATTGAGCGTGTAATTCGTGCGGTACTGGTCGATCTGGCTGAAGCTCAGTCCGGTGCCAGTGACATCTCTGGAGGGCTGAATCAGGTAGCCCACGGTGTAGGTCGCCATGTTCTGCCAGAACGTGGGTTGGCCGTTGCGGTCCTGGATGTTGTTGTCCAGCCCGGTACGCATGTCCGTGTGCCAGTAATAGCGGGCGGTGAGGTCGGCCAGGCCGCCAGTGCCCGTGCTAGGGAAGGGCACGTACTTCATGCGGCCGGCCACCGTGTTGATGCCGCTGGAGAAGTAGCGGAACGATTCCGTGGAGCCATCAGCCCTGGTCCGGGAGAACGAGGGGCCGTTGGTGTTGTCGTAGTCAGGACCGGCAGAAGTGGGTCCCCACGGGGAGCCAGACGTCCAGCCACCATCTGAGAACAGCAGGTTGAAGGAACGGCGGCAGCTCATCTCAGGGCTGCTCGAGTCGGTCGGGTCGGTGCGCCATGGGTTCTCTGTCACGCCAGCCTGCATGCTGTAGTAAGCCGCGGCCCGTTCAACGGCGTAGTGCAGTGGCGTCCCCCCCTGTGACACCATGGTGTTGAGCCAGCTGAAAAGCTCGGTGTTGGCGGTCGACCCCCGGTTGAGCATCCGCACCCCTCGCGAGAGCGTCACCGGAGCGCCGGAACCGGGCGGGAGCGTCAGCGGGCCGTCGTACCGCTGGTTGATCGGCATGTACCCGATTCGCAACTCATTGTCGAATTTGGACGGAATGTTGAGTGCGCCGGTGGCATCGGTGTCCGCGAGTGCGAGACCGATGGCCGTGCTGGTGGCCAGTTGCCGCGTGCTGTACCAGCGGTACCAGTTCAGAATGTTGGCGACCTCCTGGGCGTTGGTGCAGACGCTGGCCGTGCAGTCCGTGCGGGTGTTGGGGGTCGGGATGGTGTAGGTGGCGGTGTCCCCGAGCCTCACATCGACCCTTGTCCGGGCTGCGCACCCTGTTTCCTGCCCCTGCGCATTGGTGACCACGTTGGTGCAGTAGGCGTAGCTGAAGGTGGTCGTCGGGCCGGCAGTCGGTGCTGCTGTGTAGGCGATGTGCTGCGGAATTCGCAGCGAGTACGAGAGGTTGTAGCGGGATGTGAATCCAGAAGGGGCCAGCCTGTTGACGTGGCCTTGCGAGTTGCGGGTGGCGGCACTGCCCGAGGGAGGCGATGCGGCGTTGTCCGCATACATCGAGTGGTAAATGCGATAGTCGTTGGGAGACGTATCGCGCTGGTAGACCGTATAGCGGAAGTCCGCGGAGTTCTGGTTCGATACCCAGACCACGTTGTAGGTCAACCCTCTCTCCGAGGCCGGAACCGTTGCTGGGAGCAGCGGATCGCGTGGGCTCACGATTGCGCCGCTGCCGTCTACACGTGGCAGGTAGCGCACGCGCGGGTTGTAGTAGATCGGGTTGGCGTCGGCCGAGCGCTGTGCGGACCAGTTCATGTACATGCGGGCGGGAACCGCTGCCACAGACACATTTGTGAGTGCCTGGGTCCGCCACCGAGACCCATCCCAGTAACGTCGGTAGCAGGTGTTGGTGCCGCCGCTGTAGACCGCATCTCCGCCGATACCTGCGTTGAAGGTGGTGGCGTTGGTGGAGTTCACGTTCGAGTACGGACTCGGGCACACCCGAACCTGCACATCCTCGATATCGTCCGTGATGTTGTAGCTCTCGTGGTAGGTGAACGCCATGGACCCCGAGTTGTCCAGTGCCACCATCAGGTTAGGCTTGGCGCCCGACTGGTTGGTCAGCAGCGGCCGGTTCGCTGGCTGGGCCCAGACTTGCATGGCAGGCAGCAGCACCGCCCCGAGGGCGGCCGACCAGAGCAGGCGGCGTGCGCGCCGATTTGTGACAGGGGAGTTCATGGACACCTCACTGGAATGCTGTTGGTATAGGGTGTTGTGCGGCATCACTGGGCGCCGCCTTTGTCGCTGAGCGTCGGAACAAGGGGTGTCAGGATGGACTGCAGCCAGACCTCGGATCCGGCGGTCAGCAGTCCGCTGTCATCGTCAACCTGTGCGTCGTTGGACAAGCCGCGCGCCGTGATCAGGAAGCGGTCGTTGACCATGGCCTGGATGATGCAGGTGGGGTAGTTGGCTTCTTTGAGCTGGGCCCCGGACTGGACGTCGTCACCGAATTCGGGCGTGACGGTGATCAGGTTGGCGGCACCTTCGGCCCAGTTGGCGCGGGTGTTCCAGATGCCGTCACTGATGGCTTCCTCGGTGTCTGCAGAGATCACAGTACCGGCTTCGATCCGGCCCACGACCGCCGCAAACGCCGCGTTGTCTTCCACACTGGCACGCGCGATGCGCTCGCATTGGCGCAAGGCGTCTTCCGCGGATGTGCGCGCCACCTGGTTGGTGCGCATGTTGTTGGAGAACTGCTCGAAGGTGGCCGAGTTGCGGGCCGCGAGCAGGCCCGCAAACGAGATGATCACCAGCATGATCAGCGCAATCGGAAGCACGACCCCGCGTTCCGAGCCGTTCTTGGGTATGGGTGTATGACAGCGCATGGTGAGGTTCTCGGGCGTCAGTTGTCGTACATGTACTGCCACGGGTTGCCACCCTCCTCGAAGTCGCGAGGCAGGCCGGGCCGCATGTTTCGAAGCTGGATGGTGGTCACGTATGCGCGGCGGACGAAACGGTCGGTGGCGGTTCGAGAATCGCCTTTGCAGTCGACGTAGGTGCCGAGACCAGCCGTCAACGTGGTGCCATCGGCGTTGGCGGTGCCGACGGGGTTGTCTCCGGTCGGAACAGGTCGTGCACTGCGTGCGAGCAGGCAGATGCGCACCGCCGCGACCCGGGACCAGTTGTTGATGTCTGCAGGGGTGCCCGCGGGAATCGCCAGGTCCTCCAGGGCAGGAAACCGCGGGCTTGCATCCGTTGCGTCCGTTTCTTCGTTTGCGTTGGCATATCCCGCCACCTGGTGAGGCAGGGGGTCTCCCACGGTGGGGAATGCCGTGACGGCGTACTGCACCTGCATGTCTTCGATGTTCGGGATCAGGGCGGTGGCGTTGCCAAATCCTGCACCGGTACGGCCCTGGCAGTACAGCGTGGGGGTGTTTTCATTGGCCGCGTCATTGGCAATGTAGTAGCGGTTGTCGGCCAGGTTCATGCTGGTCACACCGGCCCGCGCGCCTTCTGTGCCTGTCGCGTCCCAAGGCTCGATGGCCTCGTGCGCGCAGTTTCCTGGTCGAGCAACTCCACCAGCATCTTGCGCTGTCTGGCTGTTAAGCAGCGTGGCCTCGTACCTCACGGCCAGGGCATCCGGGCCGTCGCCATCCGCATTGCACGCCAAGTCGGCAAAGGCAGCATCGTAGTCAGTGAATCCACCATCGCAGCCCCGCACCGCTTGCCCGGGGAAGCGCCGGTCTCCCGACGCTTCCACGTTGGAAAACCCGGTCAGGCGAATCTGCTGCTGCAGCAACTCCAGCGCCAGCGCCGCGTCCTCGTTCATCTGGGACTCGAGCGTGCTGCCGCGGGAAGTGGTTGCGGTGTTCACATAGATGATGCCCACAGCGCCCATGAGAAAGAGACCGATGGTCAGCGCAATCATCAGCTCGACCAGGCTCAGGCCTCGCTGGCTGCGTCTAGACGGGTGAAGGTGATTTTTTGAGTTCATGTTCACAGCCCCACCTTGAAGTACATGCAGCTGTATTCCGCTTTGTCGGCTGTGCTGAGGTTGTCCGGGCAGTTGCCCTTTCCAGCGTCGAAGAGGGAGAAGTCGCCCCGGTCATCGTCTTCGTCCCCCTCCGCCGTGGCGGCTTCCTTCCACAACAGCCACACATCCAGATCGCGCGCGTTTGCATCCCGCCGGCTCATCACCACCGCATCGCCTTGCGGCAGGCGGCTGCGGACCGTACGCAAGAACTGGTCAACGTCTGCAGCAGCGAGGGCATCGGCAACGCTTTCTGCATTGGCGGAAACGGCAGGGTCCAGGTCGAGGTTGGTGTCGTCGACTTCGACCGGTGTGCTTTCAAAGTTGTCACTCAGTTCAATGTCATAGCCCTGGCGGTCATATCCGTGCACATTGACGCGGGCACGGTCGGCCAGGTCATTGACCAATGCGATGCCAGTGAGCCGCATTTGCGATGCCTTGTTGTAACTGAAGGTGGCGCCAGAAAGCCCTGCGATGCCCAGCAGCCCCACCGACACCAGCAGGATGGCCACCAGCACCTCGATCATGCTGGCACCCCGGTGGTGGCGGGGTGCAACGGACTTGGTCACGGAGATGTTCATGAAGGCCTTGCTTGTCATGGGAGCTCGGTCGCAACAGACACGCGCCCCACGCGGGAGACGGTGACCTTGTCCACCTTGGTATTGGCGTTCGCACCGGAAGGTGTGACCGTCAGGGTGGTGGTGGCTGAGCCCATCAACCCGTTTGGAAGGAATTGCATCCATTCCACCCCTCCCGAACTGGTGATCGATGCCACACCAGACTGGGCTGACACGACCTTGAGAATGCGCTCATCGGTGTTGACCACCTGGTTGCCCGCGTTGGCCAGCGTGCCCGCCCCGTCATCGACGAACACGATCCAGCCGGTGTTCCACTCGGTGCCGTCAGCGCAGGACTCTCCGTCGGTACTCGGGCAGACCACGATCTGACGGGAGGACTTGATGGATTCGGATCGCGCCAGCTGCAGGGTGGAAGACAACTCGCGGGTGGCGCTGTCGCGCCGCCACTGGCGCAGCACCTCACTGAAGCTGGGTGCCGCCAGGGTGGTGAGGATGGCCAGCAGCGCGATGGTCACGACCAACTCCACCAGCGTGAATCCGTGCTGTCTGGCAGAAGGCGTCAGGGGTGAGGGCAGGTGGTTCAATTTGCAGCTCCGTACTGCAATGTATCGCCCGCTTTCGAGGGTCTTCTGCGCGCCCTGACGCGCGGTCGTGTTTGGCGTGCTCAGCGGCAAAAAGCATTCATTTCTCACGCAGTTGTCGCTTTGGGTCGCCACACACACCACCGACAGATCGCTGCCGCCCTGACGCCGTCTACTCTGTGTCCAGCGAATTTGGCTTCATTCGACCGGCAGACTTGTGCTGAGCCTGACTCTTCCAATTCGATTGACGGTGATTCTCTGACTGGTACCCATCGTGGGGACAATCTCCAGTGTTCCCATTCCAGATGCCATCATTCCCGTTGGCATGAATACGAAGCGCTGGAGCAATGCATTTCCCCGGATGCTTCGAATTCCATGGGAGCCCTGCGAAACAGCGACCAATTTGTCGGAAGGGCCGAATTGACCATTGCCATCGATGTCCTGAAAAACAATCCACCCCGATTTCCATTCTCTGTTGGAGCTTGGAGAGCAGCGAAGGCCATCGACGCTGCTGCACATCACCACGCGCTGGGACCAGCGGATGGCTTCTGATCTGGCGAGCACAAGGTGGTCTGCAATAGCTCGGGTGGCGTGTTCTCTCTGCCATTCAGAGAGCAGGCGGCTCATGGGAGGAATCGCGAGCTGAATGAGAATGGCCAGCAGCGCAGTCGCCACGACCAGTTCCATCAAGGTGTATCCACGGAATTGCAAAGGATGCTGGTGGGATGGCAATCGCATGATGAGTTCGGATGTGTAATGCATTCGAACTCATTATTCCCGCGCGTTGGCGTCAAATCATGCCTCCGAGGAGGTAAATGACGACGACGTGTCCCTCCAATGGAGGAGGCACTGTTTTCGGCAGTTGGGCCGCGTGCTATCGGCGGACTTCGTCCACGAGCGCGCGGAACTCGTCGATGTCTTCAAAACTGCGGTAAACGCTGGCAAAGCGGATGTAGGCAACCTTGTCGAGCTTCTTGAGCTCGCGCATGACCATTTCGCCCAGCTTGGTCGATGCGACTTCACGGCTGCCCAGGTTGAGCAGCTTTTCTTCAATGCGCTCGATGGCGGCGTCCACCTGTTCGGTGCTCACCGGTCGCTTGCGCAGGGCGAGGGTGAATGAGGCGCGCAGTTTGGCCGGCACGTAGTCCACGCGCCGACCATCCTTCTTCACCACCGCCGGGAAGCTGACCTCTGGCCGCTCATAGGTGGTGAAGCGCTTTTCGCAGTGGCCGCACTGCCTGCGGCGGCGGATGAAGTCCGCGTCTTCGGAAACCCGGGTCTCAACGACCTGGGTTTCCAGATGGCCGCAAAAGGGGCATTTCACCTGTAGACGGGGAAACGGGCCGTCAGGGCATTGACCTTGGCGCGCACCGCTTCGATGTTCGCCGGGTCGCGCGGGTTGTCCAGCACGTCGGCAATCAGGTTGGCGGTGATGCGGGCTTCCTCGTCCTTGAAGCCGCGGGTGGTCATGGCTGGGGTGCCGATGCGCACACCACTGGTCACCATCGGCTTTTCCGGGTCGTTCGGAATTGCGTTCTTGTTGATGGTCATGTGGGCGCTGCCCAGCACAGCCTCGGCTTCCTTGCCGGTGATGCCCTTGGCGCGCAGGTCCACCAGCATGACGTGGCTTTCGGTGCGGCCGCTGACGATGCGCAGACCGCGCTGGGTCAGTGTTTCGGCCACGATCTGGGCGTTCTTCACCACCTGCTGTTGATAGGCCTTGAACTCGGGCTGCAGCGCTTCCTTGAAGGCAACGGCTTTGGCGGCGATGACGTGCATCAGCGGGCCGCCCTGCAGACCGGGGAAGATGGCGCTGTTGATGGCCTTCTCGTGTTCGGCCTTCATCAGGATGATGCCGCCGCGCGGGCCACGCAGGCTCTTGTGGGTGGTAGAGGTCACCACGTCGGCGAATGGCACCGGGTTGGGATACACGCCCGCGGCGATCAGGCCGGCGTAGTGGGCCATGTCGACCATGAAGATGGCGCCTATTTCCTTGGCGATCTTGGCAAAGCGCTCGAAGTCGATGCGCAGGCTGTATGCGGACGCCCCGGCGACGATGAGCTTGGGCTTGTGCTCGCGGGCCTTGGCTTCCATGACGTCGTAGTCGATCGCTTCGTTCTTGTCGAGGCCGTAGCTGACCACGTTAAACCACTTGCCCGACATGTTCAGCGGCATGCCGTGGGTGAGGTGGCCTCCTTCGGCCAGGCTCATGCCCATGATGGTGTCCCCGGGCTTGAGGAAGGCCAGGAAGACGGCCTCGTTGGCCGAGGCGCCGCAGTGCGGCTGCACGTTGGCGGCATCGGCACCGAAGATCTGCTTGACGCGGTCGATGGCCAGCTGTTCGGCCACGTCGACGTACTCGCAGCCGCCGTAGTAGCGCTTGCCGGGGTAGCCCTCGGCGTACTTGTTGGTCAACTGGGTGCCCTGGGCGGCCATCACGGCCGGCGAGGCGTAGTTCTCGCTGGCGATCAGCTCGATGTGGTGTTCCTGGCGGGCGTTTTCCGCTTGAATGGCCTTGAACAGCTCGGGGTCGGTTTGCTCGATGAGGATGTTGCGGTCGTACATGGTTTGGCAGTCTCGGGACGGTCTCGGATGAGATGGGACCCCGCGCACTCTCTGAAAAGCGGCAGGGACTGCCCAGGCGAACGGCTGAACACCCGTAGAGCGGGCGGTGCGCTTCCCAGTGGTTGTCCCGCTCGCGGGGAGCGGGGGGCCACGTCAGCACGGACGGCAGGTGGCTGCCGCGCGCCTATCGCCAGTTGCGCACCTGTGTAGTTTATCCGAGTGGCGAGGTGCCCGCAGGCCTCGGAGCTTGGCGGTCTGTGGTCAGGAACTGGTGAGAGCGGCGTCGGCTGCCGGTTCAACCGGCTGGCCGGCAGGGATGGCTTCGGGCTGGGGATCGAGCAGCCCGGTCTGGGTTGGCTCGATCGGCTCCGGCGCGGCGGGCGCAGGCGCGGCGGTGAAGATCGGGAAGGAAGTCGGCATCGGTTTGCCCAGCGCCACGCTCTGGATCCGAAGGTGCTCGGCCATGACTTTGTTGATGTAGCCGCTGCCGTCGGTGGTCACCGCCCCCACGTAGAGCCGCAGTCCACCTTCGACAGAGCCGGCCTGCTTGATGCAATCCTGGAGCACCTTGACGCCGACCCGCAGATTGGAAAGGGGGTCGAAGGCGGCCATGGCGCCCCCGTAGTCGTCGTACTTGTCGGTGTGGACGCGGGTGAGCACCTGCATCAGGCCCTGAGCGCCCACAGGGCTCTGCGCGTAGGGATTGAAGCGCGACTCGATGGCCATGACTGCCAGGATCAGTGTCGGATCAAGGCGCACCTTGGCCCCGACCGCAAAGGCTTCGGCCACCAATGCGCCCAGCGGCTCCGGCGCCACACGGTATTTGCGGCTGAGCCACTGGGTCACGGCAGCCTGCTGTTTGGGCAGAAGGGGGGGCGGAGCGACCGCAAGGCGGTCGTCATTGCTGTTTTCCGGCATGGGGGCGGCGTCATCTGCTGCCACCACGGCCGAATCCTGGCGCTCCTGCAACCAGCTCAGCAGCAACTGCTCCATATTCGAGCGCAGTTCGCTTTGCACGGCGAGTGCAATGACCAGCACCGCAAAGCCAGCACCCAGCGCGACCATGCCGTTGCGAGTGAGGGCGACGAAGCCCCTGTACGCATCGGCGAGCGCGATGAACACGGAAGATTGGACAGCGGAGGCGCTGCTCTTTTGCTGCGCCTCTGAAATGGAAAGCGTTGTCATGTTGTCGCTCCTTGCAGGGCTGCGCCGACCACAAGGTCTGATGCAGCGGTGAGGGGGGCGCCATCAATGGCGGTTTCGCGGGCACCTGTGGTGTTTGAGGGGTGCCGACGTCGTGAGGGTTTACCCGGAACGGAAAACGGGGCGAATGGTATGTGCCCGTTAATGTTCGGTCAATGTTTTAAACGTCGTTTAAAACAATATTTGGTTATTAAGATATTGAGGATTTTGCCCTTGTTTGCAGATTCCTAGCGGCGGGTCCAGCACACATGCAGGTTGCCGTCCATCCGCCTTTTCGATGCCGTTCGTCGGGTAAGCCAGTCGTTGCACCTGGTTGCAGCACGGGGTGCTACCGCCAGTCGGACAGACTGAAGTGCACGGGTAACTGAGCGTCTCTGCGCTTGAAATCGAGACGCTTCCGGCGTAATCTTCAACCGTCGGTTGTGATGACCGGCATTCAGCCGATCAGGCAGTTCAGCTGCCAGTCGGCTCCCAATGGAAGCAATCTCTTGCTTCCAGGCGTCAGGGACATTCAACTCCCTGTCTGCCAGCCCCGACGGCAAGTGCAGTTTGCCCGCCGTCAACCCCGGCAGGCTCTCCTGCCGGGGTTTCTTTTTTGGGCCAGCGCATCAGGTCGTTGGCGGGTCATCCCGGGCGACAATAGCGGATGTGGTCCATCGCCCGTCGGCGTGGGCGTCTCTCACTGCTGTACCTATCAATATGTCGCTGTTCTCCCTGCGCAAGAGCGCGCCCCAGTCTCCCACGCCCGATCCCGCCGCGACACCGGCCGGCGGTGGCGGGGCCGCCTCGACCCCGTCGTCCCACCCTCTGGATGCATTGACGGGAGGTGCGTTTTCCGCACCTACGAGTGGAGAACGCGCGGCCCGCGTGCGTGCTTGGTTGCAGACCGAGCCAGGCTGGGAGGCCATGAACGAGGTGTTCAAGGAACTGTCCCAGCGGGACCGCGGGGCCGCCAAGCCTCTGAAGGAAAAGCTCGACGAACTCAAGCGCCAGAAGGCCCAGGAGCACATTGGCGTGGAATGGGCCCAGAAAGCCCAAGCGCTGATTGCGCAGTCGCGGCTGAACCTGGCCGACGCCATGGCTTGGCAGCGCGATGCCGCGCGGGCAGGGGCGCCGCTGTCGCGCGAACCACTCGCAGGGCTCAAGGCGGCGCTGGCCGAGCGGGTCAAGGCCATTGAAGACCTGCAGCACCGGGTGCAGGTCGAGCGCGAGTCCGCTGTGTTGATGGCCCAGCGCATCGAAATCCTCTCGACCAAGTCATGGAAAGAGGCCCAGGCGGGCATTGATGGGCTGCGGGCGGATGTCCAGCAGTGGCAGGCGCAGGCCAGTGGGCTGGCCGACGACCCCCAGTGGCCCAGCGTGGAGGTGCGGTTTCCGCCCATGCTGGAGGCATCGCGACAGCAGTTGCAACTGGTCTGGGACGCCTTTGAAGCCGCACTGGCCCAGGCCGCGGCCGCCGATGCGGACCCGCACGCGCCATTGCCGGCAGTTCCGGTGTGGGCCGATGAGTTGAGGCAGGCGCGTGGCATCGAGACGCCTGCTGAGGCCGTCAAGACCGACACGCAGGCGGCCGAGCGCCGCGCCCGGGCGCAGGCGGAGCTGCAGAAGGCTTTGGAATCGCTTGAGCGTGAGCTGGCGCAAGGACATGGCAAGGCCACGCCCAAGGCTGCGGCCGATGTCCGTGCGCTGCTCCGTTCGTCGGGGCGGCTGGTCGGGGCTGAGCTCGAAGGCAAGGCGAACGCGATTCTGGCCCAGGCCGGTGAACTGGAAGACTGGCAGCGCTGGCGCGCCGACCAGTTGCGTGAGGAGCTGGTTCGCAAAGCCGAAGCTCTGATGGCAGCGCCAGAAGGGCAGCGTCTGGGTGGCCGCAAGATGCAGGAAACCCTGCGCAGCCTTCGGGACCAATGGAAGACGACGGACCAAGGTGGGCCAGCCAACCACGCCCTCTGGAAGCGCTTCGATGAGGCCTGCACCCTGGCGCACAAGGAGGTTGAGGTCTGGCTGACTCAGGTGCGCCAGCAGGCGGAGGCCCACAGGGCCCAGCGGCTGGCGATCATCGACGAGGTCAAAGCCTGGACCTCGGCCCACGCTGGTCAGAGCGACTGGAAAAATCAGATCCGCGACCTGCACGCGTTTTCCGAGCGCTGGCGCGAGGCCGGACACCTGAGTGAAAAGGCATTTGCCGAGCTGCAGCCCCTCTGGAAGGCCGCCATGCAGGCCGCTCACGTCGAACTGGAGGCCGCCCAGGCACAGAGCGTGGCGCGTCGCCGCGCCATGATCGACGAGGCGGTGGCACTGGGTGAGGCGCCTCAGCTGCGCATCGATGCGGTGAAGGCCTTGCAGCAGCGCTGGCAGGCCGAGGCACACGCGGTGCCGCTGGAGCGAAAGCAGGAACAGAAGCTCTGGGAGGCGTTCCGCCAGCCGATCGACGCTGCGTTCCAGCGCAAGAGCTCCGAGCGGGAACGCGCCGTGGCCACGCTGAACGCACACGACCAGCGCGTGCTGGATGCTGCTCGTGCGCTCGATGCCGCCAGCGCCTGCGGCGATGCCCAGCAGATCCGTGCAGCGCAGGCGGCGCTTGAGCAGGCGATGCGGGGTGAAACCCCTGCTCGGGAAGAGGCGGCCAACGCTCCCGCCTTGGATGGCGCGACGCCACAAGCTGAGACCGCTCCTGAGGCCGCCGATTCGCCCGAGGCAGTGCCGAAGCCAGCATCCGCGCCGGCCCGCAAGCTGGTGGCCATGCGTGGTGACGACCGGCCGGGCATGAAAAAGGCAGAGCCCGCCGGGCGCGACGAGCGCCGTGGACCCGCTGGACGGGATGGTCGCGGGGCTCGGGACGCCGGAAGAGGCTCGCGCGATGGCTGGGGGGATGCCCGCCCGCCCCGCGAACCGCGGGGTGCACCGGCTCCCAGGCTGGGCGATGCGGCGTTCCGCGCACAGCGCCAGGCGCTTGAGCATGCCGAAGCGGCGCTGCGCAAGCTGGCGGCGCAGGCGCATGGTGAGGTGCTCACGCAGTTGCTGACTGCCTGGGAGAGGCGCGATCCGTCGGCAGTGCCGGCAGCCCAGGCCTTGGGCGGCCGTGGGGTGACGGCAGCGCGCGGCTCCTGGGTGCAGTCGCTGGGAGCGGCGCCGTCCGCGGCCGTACCCGCCGAGGCCTTGTTGCGCCTGGAGATGGCGGCCGAAGTGCCCACGCCCGCCGAACAGGTGGAGGCGCGCCGGCTTCTGCAGCTGCAGCTGCTGACCCGGCGCCACGAGGCCGCTCCGGCGGACACCTGGCCACAGGATGTGGGGCGTGTGCTGGCCGCACCGTTCGACGCAGGTTCCGCGCGGCGCCTGCAGCAGGCGCTGAAGGTGCTGCTGCGGCGCTGATCCGTCCGGCCCGCCCGGGTGCTCAGGCGTCCGGGCGGAAGAAGCCGTCGTAAAGCGTGAGGAGCGCGGGAAACTCCTGGCCGAACCGGAGTCTGCTGACGAAGTAGGCCTCGCAGGTCACGGCAAAAAACTCCGCAGGGTTCGTTGCAGCGTAGTCGTCCAGCCAGGGCCGTTCGGCGCCGAATCGCTCTGCCATGGACACGCTTTCCCGGAAGTGGTCGTAGGCCTGCGTCATGGTGCTCCGCCAGTGTTCTCGAGCCTGGGCATCGCTGCGAGTGCTCCAGAGCCCCGCAACCAGGGCGGGCGCGCCGTCCGGGTTGCCCCCTGCATGCATGCCCCGCATGTCGATCTTGTGCACGAACTCGTGAATCACAACGTTGCTGCCGGTGCCGGCGGCATCGGGAGCCTGGCTAACCTCCTCCCAGCTCAGCATGACCGGCCCCCGGTCCATGGCTTCGCCAGCCAGCACTTCCTCGTAGTGGTGAACCACCCCGCTGGCGTCGGCGACGCGTCGGCGTGCCAGCGCGGCCCCCGGCTGCACCACGATGCCGACGAAGTCGTCGTACCAGGCCAGCGCGTCCAGCGGATTCGACGCGGCTTGGCCTGAGGGAGGACGGATGTGCAGCAGGGGCAGGCAGGCCTGGGCGGCAATCGCCAGCGCCATGGGGTCGGTCACGACCAGCCCGTGGGCGCCATGAAATTCCTTTTCCATCAGGAAGTGGCCGCTGAGCTGGCGCAGGCGGAAGCGATCCGGCCCGGAGAGCTCCGCCAGAAAGGGGTGGGACCCAAGAATGGCCGACCACGGCCCGTCGGGCAGTTGGGGCTCCGAACGCCAGCGGCGCGGAAGCCAGCGCTGCAGTGTCTGCATCACGGGCGCAGATGCGAAAAGCCGCTGTGGCTGAGGCGCAGGATGTCCAGCCGGGCTGGGGTGGCTGCGGCGTCCCAGTCGCTGAGCACCACGCGTTGCAGACCCTCTCCCAGGTCGTGCGTCGCAGGGCGGTGGGTGTGTCCGTGGATCAGTGTGGCGGCACCAGCGGCTCGGAGCCAGCGGCGCGCCTCTTCCGCGTCGACATCCGCCCACAGCGCAGGGTCGTGCGCCAGGCTCTTCTTGCGGGCTTCGCTGCGTTCGCGCAGGTCGCGCGCCACGGCTTCCCGCTGGGCGAGCGGTTGGGCCAGGAAGCTGCGCTGCCATTCTGCAGAGCGGACCATGGCCCGGAAGGCCAGGTAGTCGGTGTCGTCCAGGCACAGCGCGTCGCCGTGGCTGAGCAGCCAGCGCGCCCCCATGAATTCGAGCACTGTGGGATCATCCAGGCCCTGCATGCCGCAGGCGCTCAGGGCAGAGGGGCCAACGAGGAAATCCCGGTTGCCGCACATGAAGAACACCGGCGTGTCGATGCTGTGCTGGTGCAGCTGCCGGGCGCACAGGGCGCCGAAGGAGTCCGGGTTCTCCAGCGCATCGTCTCCGACCCACACTTCAAACAGGTCGCCGAGAATGAACAGTGCATCGGCCCGTTCCTCTGGCGGGCGTTCCAGGTAGCGCCACCAGGCGCCCAAGGTCTGTGGCTCCCCGGGGTGCAGATGGAGGTCTGAAATGAAATCGACCGCCTGCCAGTGCGCGGGGGCGCGCAGCTCGGCAAAGCGGTCGACAGGCAGGTTCGTCATCGGTCAGGGATGCACCCTGAGCCTCAGAGCGCGACGGCCTTCTCGATCACCACGTCCTGCTTGGGCACGTCGTCGTGGAAGCCGCGGCGACCGGTGGGGGAGGCTTCGATCTTCTTTACCACATCGGACCCCGACACCACCTTGCCGAACACCGCATAGCCCCAGCCCTGGGCGCTCGGAGCGGTGTGGTTCAGGAAAGCGTTGTTGGCGACGTTGATGAAGAACTGGGCGCTGGCCGAATGCGGGTCGCTGGTGCGCGCCATGGCCACGGTGTAGATCTCGTTGCGCAGGCCATTGTTGGCTTCGTTCTGGATCGGGGCGTCGGTGGCTTTCTGGTTCATGCCGGGCTCGAAGCCGCCGCCCTGCACCATGAAGCCGGGGATCACGCGATGGAACACGGTGTTGTTGTAGTGGCCCTTGTTGACATAGGCCAGGAAGTTGGCGGTCGTCAGTGGGGCTTTTTCGGCGTCGAGTTCGAGCGTGATGACGCCGAGGCCCGTGATGTGCAGTTCGACCTGGGGGTTGGCCATGTTCAGTTCTCCAGAGTGGCTTTGAGGATGGTGACGGGCGTCTTGGGGACATCCGTCGGGAAGGGGCCGCCGGCACCGGTGGGCGTGGCCTTGATCTTGTTGACCACGTCCATGCCGGCGATCACCTTGCCGAACACGGTGTAGCCAAACAGTTGTCCGGCCGCCAGCAGATTGGCGCGAGGCACATTTTCATAGACACGGCCGCCGTATTCGAAGCGCGGCACAGGATCCCCTGGCGGGATGGGGGTCGGGTCCAGGAAGGCGTTGTCCTTGACGTTGATGAAAAACTGGGCGGTTGCGGAGTGCGGGTCGTTGGTGCGCGCCATGGCGACCGTGCCCACCACGTTGCGCGGGCCACCTCGCTCCAGCGCCGCCTGGCCCTCGTGCACCACCGGTGCGCGGGTGGGCTTCTCGCGGTAGCGGGCGTCGTATCCGCCACCCTGGACCATGAAGTTGTTGATCACGCGGTGGAACACCGTGCCGTCGTAGTGTTTGTCACGGACGTATTGAAGGAAGTTTTCGACCGTCTTGGGTGCCTTGTCGGGGTACAGCTCCAGCACGATGTCACCGGCCGAGGTGCTCAGGCGAACCTTGGGGTTCGACGCGCCGGCGGCCCTGGCATCCGATATGGACAGGGCGCCGAAGGTGCATGCCGCCAGGGTGGCGAGTACAAGGGTGCGCACCGAGGTCCGGCGGTTCAGGGTGGTGTGATCAAGCTCGGACGGCATCAGGGAGTCCCTTCATGAAAAATCTTCCACTGGTCGCTTTCACGAGCCCAGTACTGGCGCCGGGTCACCCCTCGGCTCTGACCTTGTGGCACCTCTCCGAAGGTGACCACCATCGTGTCCTGCTGGTCCTGCCAGCGGAGCACGGAAACATCCTTGATGTCGACTGCTCTCACGCCTTTGGCGGAGTCTGGACCAGCCTCCGGTCGGCCGCCGCCGGACCCGCTCCCGGCGAGCAACTTGCTGGAGTAGAACGCGCTCAGGCGTTCGCTCTGGCCCGCGCTCTTGGCTTCTTTCCAGGAGGCCAGTGCGCTTTCGAACGCAAGCCGTTCGGCGTCGAGTTCCTCCGGTTGCACCCATTGGAGTTCGGGGGCGATCACCACCGGCGTGGTGCGGATCTGCACGGTGGCCAGCAGTCGTTCGAGATCCGGGTTGGACAGCACCACGCAGCCGTCCGACGCTTGTGGCGCCCGGACAAACTGCTCGCGCGGTGTTCCATGCAGCCAGATGCCGCTGCCGGTCTTGCCGCGCTGCAGGTCCAGCGGGTTCGGGTAGTTGATGGGCAGCGCACCGACGCCATAGAGGTCGGGCAGGCTGTCCGGGTGCAGATTGCTGGTGATGTAGTAGACGCCCAGAGGTGTGCGCTTGTCGCCTTCGACTTCTTTCTCGATGCCCGACAAGCCGACCGAGATGTAGAAGTCGCCCAGCAGCCTGAGCCTGGGAGGGGCCGCCAGCAAGCCGTTCGTACCGCCGGACGGCGTCTGGTTCTCGAACAGGTACAGGCGTGACCGGGACGCGTCGACGGCGATCGCATGCCTGCTCTGGGAGGAGAGGCTCAGGAACTGGGAAGGAATGGCTCCTTCGGGTGGTCTTTCGGTCAACGCACGTAGGCGTCGGCGCGACTCGTCCCGAAGAACGGCGAGCTGTTGCGCCGCCGCAATAGCGGTGGTGTCGGGCACGTCACCCAGCTGGCGGACCGGCCGGACCTGCAGGCTCAGCAGGTCTCCGTGCACGAGGTGCGCGAGGTGGAAGTTGGGGTGATCGCGGACCAGGCGATCGGCTTGTGACAGCGCCGCGCGGTGCTGGCCCTGGCTGATGAGACGGTAGATGTCGATCAGCCTGGCCTCGGCCCGACCCAACAAAGGGGCGACGCGGGCCATGGCGTCGTCCGACAGCGGTTGTGGTCGCAGGCCGGAGGGCCTGGTCACCGACTTGATGGCATCGGGCGCGTCGTGCATCCGGGCCATGGCGGCATCAATGATCGACGGGCCAGTCCCCGCGGTATCCGTTGAGGCCGATCCTGCAGGCGAGTCGTCCCGGAAGAGCAGGGGATCCACAGGTCCCTGGTGCAAGAACGCAAGGAGAGAGCCTGACAGGGCTGCAAATGCCAAGGCTCCGATCAGCCATCGGGGCAGGCCGGAGACGGTGCGCAGGGAGGCGGCTGGTACGCTGGCGTGACCCCGTTGGAAAAACCGCCGACCGGCCATCAGGATCCCGTGGATTCGCGCACGATCAGCCAGCGATTCCCGCTCCTGACCAAGTCCAGTGTCTTGCGGCTTGTCACACTCAGTGAATCGGAAGAGTAAGCCTGACGGAACTTGGCAGAGGCCCGGTCACCGTTGACCGAAACGGAGAGTTCGCTGATGTCCACGTCGATGCGGTTGCGCGGCATGATGCGGGCCTTGCGGTCGGCTTCCCATTCGCTGCGGCTCTGGCCGCCAGGAGGGGTGAAGTTACCGGCGTAGGCACCCAGGTAGCCCGACATGTTCTTGCTGGACCAGGCCTTGGCCCAGGCCGCTACGGCTGATTCCACGTCGCTTTCGGCGTTGCCGGTGGCAGCTGGCGCCTGGGCTGCGGGTGCTGCGGCGGGCGCCGACGCTGCGGGCTTGGCTGCGGCAACAGGGGGCGTCGATACTGCGGGAGCTGCTGCAGGCTTGGCGCCCTTGGCATCGGCCGCGAACAGGTTGCGGATCAGGCTCAACTTGGGCGCGACTCCGGCATTGCCGGCATCCAGCTGCAAGGCTTTGCTGTAGGCCTGGCTGGCAAGCTTGGCGTAGACGTCGCCCAGGTTCTCGTGCGCTGTGGCGTAACTGGGGTTGGTGCGGATCGCCATTTCGAGCGCCGCTCGTGCCTTGTCAAATTGGCTCTGCCCTGCGTAGAGCACGGCGAGGTTGTTGTAGGGCTCGGGCAGCTCGGGGAATTCTTCGGTCAGTTTCTGGAAGGTGGCCACGGCATCGGCCTGTTTGCCACTTTCGGTCTGGATGACGCCCTTGAGAAAGCGCATCTGGGGGTCCCGGGGCTTGCCTGCGAGGTACTGGTCGGCCTTGTTCATGGCCTCAGAGAACTGTCCGGCACGCAACAGGCGATTGACCTCTGCGTAGTCGTCGGACTGGGCCTGTGTCAGCGGCGCGGCGAGGGCGGCTGACACTGCGACGCACATGGCCATCAGGCGCAGCGAAGCGAAGGGTCGCCGGGTGCCGAAACTGCGGGACTTGACGGGCTGGGCAGAGGGAAATTGCATGGGGTTGATCATGTGACCTCAGATGGCGACAACAGCAAACCGAAGGCCGGCCTGCGCCGGTCGGCGAATACTATAGCGCTCCTGTGTGTGGGCATCGAAAATGCCGGTGGCGCACTGGGCTGGATATACTGGCGCATTGTATCTGAGGGCCCCCGCCAGGCCCCGCAGTCCGGTGGTCGCGCGACACCGGTGTAATGTCCGCTGTTCTCGCGCTTCTTTTCCCTGAACCCTGTCGACGTCCGGGTCGAGATGCTCCCTGCATGCAGGTGCGCTCCAGCCGGGTCATTCGGCTGGCCTTCCATGTCCTTGCGAATCTTCAACACCCTCTCGCGCGGCGTCGAGCCGTTTCTGCCGCTCGATCCCGGGCATGTGCGCATGTATGTCTGTGGCATGACCGTCTACGACCTCTGCCACCTCGGTCATGCCCGGTCGATGCTGGCGTTCGATGTGGTGCAGCGCTGGCTCAAGGCCAGCGGGTATCGCGTCACCTATGTGCGCAATGTGACGGACATCGACGACAAGATCATCGCCCGTGCGGTCAGGAACGGTGAAACCATCACCCAGCTGACCAACCGCATGATCGAGGCGCTGCACCAGGACGCGGATGCGCTGGGCATCGAGCGGCCCACTCACGAGCCGCGCGCCACCGACTACGTGCCGCAAATGCTGGGCATCGTGCGCCAACTGGAAGACAAAGGGCTGGCCTATCGCAGTCCCAATGGCGATGTGAACTACGCGGTGCGCAAGTTCCCTGGCTACGGCAAGCTCTCCGGCAAGTCGCTGGACGATCTGCGCGCTGGCGAGCGTGTCGCAGTAGACGACGGCAAGCAGGACCCGCTGGACTTCGTGCTCTGGAAATCGGCCAAGGCCGAGGAGCCTGCCGAGGCGAAGTGGGACAGTCCCTACGGCAGCGGTCGACCGGGCTGGCACATTGAGTGCTCTGCCATGAGCTGCGAGATGCTGGGTGAGAGCTTCGACATCCACGGCGGTGGCGCTGATCTGCAGTTTCCACACCACGAGAACGAGATCGCCCAGAGCGAGGGTGCGACTGGCCAGCCGCTGGCGCGCTTCTGGATGCACAACGGCTTCGTGCGGGTGGACAACGAAAAGATGTCCAAGAGCCTGGGCAATTTCTTCACCATCCGCGAGGTGCTGGAGAAGTACGACGCCGAGACGGTGCGCTTCTTCGTGCTGCGCGCCCACTACCGAAGCGCCCTGAACTACAGCGATGCCCATCTGGACGATGCACGCTCGGCCCTCAAGCGCCTCTACACCGCGCTGGCCGCGGTCAGGGCCGAGGTGCCCGAGAGCATTGACTGGAACCAGCCGTCTGCCGCCCGGTTCAAGGTCGCCATGGACGAGGATTTCGGTACGCCCGAGGCCGTCGCCGTGTTGTTCGATCTGGCCAGTGAAGTGAACCGCACCCGCGATGCCTCGCTGGCCGGTGTGTTGCAGGCGCTCGGGGGCGTGCTGGGTCTGTTGCAGCAGGATCCGCAAAGCTATCTGCAAGCGGGTGGCGCCGGTGATGGCCTGGACGAAGCCGCCATTGCTGATCAGATTGCGGCCCGGGCCGCCGCCAAAGCCGCCAAGAACTTCTCCGAGGCGGACCGTATCCGCCAGGCGCTGTTGGCCCAGGGCATCGTGCTCAAGGACAGTCCTGCCGGCACCACCTGGGAGCGTGCCTGATGGTGACCTCGCAGTTGCCCGATGTCGGGCCCGATGCGCCGCTGTATTGGCAGGAGGCATGTCGGCATCTGATGAAGCGCGATCGGGTGATGAAAAAGCTGATCCCGCAGCACGCGGGTGCCAGCCTTCAGTCTCGGGGCGATGCGTTTGTCACGCTGGCCCGCAGCATCGTGGGGCAGCAGATATCGGTCAAGGCGGCGCAATCCGTGTGGGACCGATTCGAAAAGCTGCCGCGCAAGATGACGCCGGCCTATGTGCTCAAGCTCAAAGTGGACGACATGCGGGCAGCCGGTCTGTCAGCACGCAAGGTCGAGTACCTGGTGGACCTGGCGCTTCACTTTGCCAACGATCAGGTGCACGTCGACAAGTGGGCCGAGATGGACGACGAGGCGATCATCGCCGAGTTGGTGGCCATCCGCGGCATTGGCCGCTGGACCGCCGAGATGTTCCTGATTTTTCACCTGATGCGTCCGAACGTGCTGCCGCTGGACGACATCGGCCTGCAAAACGGCATCAGCCGCGCCTACTTTTCCGGTGAACCGGTCAGCCGCAGCGAGATCCGCGAAGTGGCTGCCTCCTGGGCGCCTTACTGCAGCGTCGCCACTTGGTATATTTGGCGCTCGCTGGACCCACTGCCGGTCAGCTACTGAGCCCTTCGGGGCTTTCCTGTTTCCGGACGTCGTTCGCACAAAGACCAAAGGAGTCATACCTTGGCCAAAAGAAATTTTCTCGACTTCGAGCAGCCCATTGCCGAACTCGAAAGCAAGATCGAAGAGCTCCGCTATGTGCAGACCGAATCCGCGGTCGACATTTCTGCCGAGATCGAACAGCTGTCGGGCAAGAGTCTGCAGCTCACCAAGGACATCTACAGCACCCTGACGCCGTGGCAGATCACGAAGATTGCGCGCCATCAGGACCGGCCGTACACGCTGGACTACGTGAACGAGATCTTCACGCACTTCCAGGAACTGCACGGCGATCGGCATTTCTCGGACGATCTGTCCATCGTCGGCGGTCTGGCCCGTTTCAACGGTCAGCCCTGCATGGTGATCGGCCACCAGAAGGGGCGGGATACCAAGGAGCGTGGTCTGCGCAACTTCGGCATGACCAAGCCCGAGGGCTATCGCAAGGCGCTGCGCCTGATGAAGCTGGCCGAGAAATTCAAGCTGCCGGTGTTCACCTTCGTCGACACGCCCGGTGCCTATCCCGGCATCGACGCCGAGGAGCGCGGCCAGTCCGAGGCCATTGGCCGCAACATCTTCGAGATGGCGCAGCTGGAGGTGCCGATCATCTCCACCATCATCGGTGAAGGTGGTTCGGGCGGTGCACTGGCCATCTCGGTGGCCGACCAGGTGCTGATGCTGCAGTACTCGGTGTACTCGGTGATCAGTCCCGAGGGCTGTGCGTCGATTCTCTGGAAGACCAGCGACCGTGCCAGCGACGCGGCCGAGGCGCTGGGCATCACGGCGCATCGCCTCAAGGCGCTGGGTCTGGTCGACAAGATCGTCAACGAGCCGGTTGGCGGTGCGCACCGCGACCCTGGTCAGATGGCCGCGTTCCTCAAGCGCGCCCTCAACGACGCCTGGCGTCAGGTCGCCGATCTCAAGGTCAAGGAGCTGCTGGAGCGACGCCACGCGCGCCTGGACAGCTACGGCCGCTTCACCGACACCAAGGCCGACAGCGCCAAGCGCTGAGGCGCAGCGTGGCCGCGTCGCCCAACCCGTGCGGGCCGGCGCTGCTGCGCTGGTACTCACAAAGGGCGCCAGACACCTCCCCCAGGCTGGCCGTCGCGTACAGCGCCGGTGCCGATTCCACGGCGCTGCTGCTGGCGGCCCACGCGCTCTGGCCGGGGTGCGTGGTGGCCCTTCATGTGCACCATGGCTTGCAGGCCGCGGCAGATGCCTTCGAAACCACAGCAAGGATCACCTGCGACCGGCTGGGTGTGCCATTGCATCTGGCGCATGTCCGTGCCACGCCTGCGCGAGGCCAGAGCCCGGAGGACGCAGCGCGCCTCCATCGGTACCGCGCACTGGCGGATCTGGCCAGGTCTGCGGGTGCGGACCTTGTGCTGCTGGCCCATCACGCCGATGACCAGGCCGAGACCCTGATGCTGGCGCTCAGCCGCGGCGGCGGCCTGCCGGGGCTGGCAGCCATGCCCGATCACTTCGAGCGCCACGGAATGCGCTTCGCCCGCCCCTTGCTGGAGCTTCCTGTCAGCACCCTGCGGGCCTGGGTCGAAAGCAATGGGGAGCCTTTTGTCGACGACCCGAGCAACGCCGACTTGCGCTACACGCGCAACCGCATTCGCAAGACCTTGCTGCCCGCCTGGGACGCCTGCTTCCCGGGGTTCCGCCCCATGCTTGCCCGCAGTGCGCGCCATGCCGCGCAGGCCCAGCAGTTGCTGGGCGACCTCGCGCGCATCGACCTGGCTACGGTGGGAGAGCCCCCGTCCATCGCCGGTTTGCAAGCGCTCAGCCGCGAGCGTCAAGCCAATGCCTTGCGCCATTGGTTGCACAGGCACTGGGGTGTGGTGCCCGCTGCGGCTCAGATGGAGCAGGTGCTGGACCAGTTGGCGGCCTGTCGGACGCGGGGGCATCGCATCGAGCTCAAGGTGGCCGACGGGACCCTGCGTCGGGACGGTGGGCATCTGACGTTCGGCCGGACGGCCAGGGCCGCGCCGATATAATTCCAAGGCTTTGCCGGATGCATCCGGCGGCCCGGCCGGTTCCGGCGACCGGCCCAGCGCGACCAACGGCCGCGTGGTCATTCCAACGATCCTCTTCCCGATCCAACCCGATGGCTTTGATTGTTCACAAGTACGGCGGCACCTCCATGGGGTCCACCGAGCGCATCCGCAACGTGGCCCGGCGTGTCGCCAAGTGGCACAAGGCTGGTCACCAGATGGTGGTGGTACCCAGCGCCATGAGCGGCGAGACCAACCGCCTGTTGGCACTGGCCAAGGAACTGCAACCCGCCCAGCTGGGCAAGGCCTACGGCCGCGAGCTGGACATGCTGGCCGCCACCGGCGAGCAGGCCTCGTCGGCCCTGCTGGCCATCGCGCTGCAGGCCGAGGGCATCGACGCCGTGAGCTATGCCGGCTGGCAGGTGGCCATCAAGACCAACGACGCCTACACCAAAGCCCGCATCGAATCCATTGACGACGCCCGCGTGCGTGCTGATCTGGCCGCTGGCAAGGTGGTGATCGTCACTGGTTTCCAGGGCGTGGACCCCGATGGCAACATCACCACGCTGGGCCGTGGTGGCAGCGACACCTCGGCCGTGGCCGTGGCCGCGGCGATGAAGGCCGCCGAGTGCCTGATCTACACCGACGTGGACGGCGTGTACACGACCGACCCGCGCGTGGTGCCCGAAGCCAAGCGCCTGGAGCGCGTGAGCTTCGAGGAAATGCTGGAGATGGCCAGCATGGGCTCCAAGGTGCTGCAGATCCGCTCGGTGGAATTTGCCGGCAAGTACAAGGTGCCGCTGCGCGTGCTGTCCAGCTTCACCCCTTGGGACATCGACCTGAATGAAGAAGCCAGCTCTGGCACCCTGATCACTTTTGAGGAAGACGAAGATATGGAACGAGCCGTTGTTTCCGGCATTGCCTTCAACCGCGACGAAGCGAAGGTTTCTGTGCTGGGCGTGCCCGACAAGCCAGGCATCGCCTACCAGATCCTGGGCGCCGTGGCGGCTGCCAACGTCGAAGTGGACGTGATCATCCAGAACCTGAGCAAGGACGGCAAGACCGACTTCAGCTTCACGGTGCACCGCAACGATTTCCAGAAGACGCTGGACCTGCTCAAGGGCCAGGTTCTGCCAGCCCTGGGAGCGGCCGACGTGGTGGGCGACAATCGCATCTGCAAGGTGTCCATCGTCGGCATCGGCATGCGCAGCCACGTGGGCGTGGCCAGCCGCATGTTCAAGTGCCTGAGCGACGAGGGCATCAACATCCAGATGATCTCGACTTCCGAGATCAAGACCTCGGTGGTGATCGACGAGAAGTACATGGAACTGGCTGTGCGCGCGCTGCACCGCGAGTTCGATCTGGATCAGACGGCCGACACGATTTCGAAGTGATGCCGCCAAGGCCTGGGTCCCCGGAAACGGAAAAGACTTGAGGCATAATACGCGGCTCAGGAGTGATGACCGAGTGGCCGAAGGTGCTCCCCTGCTAAGGGAGTATGGGGTGTAGAGCCTCATCGAGGGTTCGAATCCCTCTCACTCCGCCAGTAAGACAAGGCTCCCACGAAAGTGGGAGCCTTTTGTCTTTCTGGGCCCAGTGTTTTCGCGGGGTTGCAGACGGTGGCTGTTTCTCTGTGGTTTCTCTCGCTGCTGCTTTTCTGGCCTTTGCCGCGGGCCATTCTCTAACGCCGCTTTTTGGCAGTGAGGCTTTTGACAAAGCTGCAGGTCAATTCAATCAGCGCAGGCCGGTGGTCGGCATGCTTCCATTTGATCTTCTGAGTCCTCGGTAGGTAAGGGGCGCTAGACCTTGTTGCGGTGGGGTGGTCAGGTACGCTGCGGTTGTAGTCTTTCATCACCGCCTTGCCACCGAACGCTTGAAGGTAGATCTCCGACATCGACAGGATGGCAAACGATGACTGTCCGGGATTCAGCTGCACCGATCGCCCCCCAGTTTCTCATCGAGTGGAGCGCTCAACTTACCCGTGTGAGCTCATGCCTCAACAAGCGACTCCAAAGTGACGTCCGCAGTTCCATTTGCGGACCACCGCTCTACGCCGCGCTGTAGGGCCGTGAACTCGACGGCCTCGCGGAATCGAGTAAACAACTTCTCACGCCATGCCCCGGTCATGGCGAACGACTCTCCCGCGAGGGCATGCGCTTGGCGATCAAATGCTTCGGGCAGTCTATTCCGTAGGACGTCCCAAGAGGCCACTATCTGTGGTTTGCTTTCCTCTAGCAGCTCAGAGGTCGGAAGCTTGTCCGACTTGGACAGGTTAACCCGGGGATCTGCCGGAACCAGGTTCCACAAGTCGTTGTTGCCCCAGAGAGCGAACGGAATGGCATGATCCACCGAAAACGTTCTCTTGAGGTGCCGATTTGACCAAGTACACGTCGACACGCCCGCCTCTAGGTAAGCGGTACGAGCAAGCTGGACAGATCGGGTAGCCTCTGGTTTGGCCAGTAGGAGCGGCAGGACAACGCCCGCATTCATGTCCTGTCGGTGAGCAATCTGCTGGGTGAGTGCCGCCCACCGCACAATGACAGCGTCGGCGATCCAGTGTCCTAGTAGGCTGAACTCGCGCCAGAGATTGGTGGGCATGAGGACCAGCTTGGATCTCTTGTCGTATCCAAACACAGGACCTGCTCCAAGGCCACTGCCTGAGTAAGTCACCGGACCGGAGCGAATAGTCTCCGCAATGGATCGGAGCGCCCCCTGAAGTCGGGAGCGAGATATGGCGTCCAGCTGATCAGATGATCGGGCCAGATGCCAGGCTGTCAACCCCGAGTACGCACCTTGCTGTGCAAAAGGCTCCATCAGCATCGAGAGTGCGCTGCGAAACTTGATTGGCTTGCCGCCTGCGGCCTCCGCCCTGGACTGCGGGATCTTGTCTGGATGGGCCAGCAATGGCCAGTAGTAGAGTAGCCAGCGCTCAGCGATACGGTGGATAGGGACACCGACCGTGCCGGCTCTCGACCAAACAGCGGAACGCGCTTCCTGGGTGGCCATCTCGGCCAACGCACGGATGAGGGCCAGTTTGTAGGTGGCTTCTTTGCGGTCCCGATTGAGGATGCTTTCGATTTGATCGATAGGTCTTTGCTGCGAACCTGAGCGGCGCTCCAGCAGCAGCGTTGTCCAGCTGGTACCGGATCGTCCTAGTGCGTCGTCATTCTCCCAACGAGAGATCGGCCCGAAGCCGAGCCGCTCGAGCAGAAGGGAAATCTCGTCGGCTGAGTAGGGCGAGAACAGCCTCCCATTGGCATCCCGGTCACCAGACAGCAAGTCCCCTCGAGACGCCGGAATAGAGAGTAGAAGTCGGCCTCCCGGCTTGAGCAGCCGGCGCAATGCCAATGCTGCATCGAGCAGATCCGTGTCGGGCACATGCATCAGAACGGCACTGCACAAGATGCCGTCGAACTCGCCGCCGAAGGCATCCCCGGTACCGGGTAAACCGCCTTCGTCGATGCGTCCGGCCAGTTCCGGATGAACCGCCATCGCAGCATGGCGCAACGCCTCCACGGGTTCAATGGCATAGGCGTCGTAGCCACAGCCCAGCAGACGCGCAGCATCCCGCCCGGACCCGCAACCCACGTCGAGTACTCGCGCGCCAGGTGTGAATGCAAAGGCAAAGTACGGTTCGACCGGACTGACCACGGACTCGTACCGCCGTGCAATCTCGGTCGCGTTTTCGGTGTAATAGGCCAAGGTCTTCGGGTCCATGCACGTCATGGTAGCTGGGACGTTCATTGGCGGGCTGGTGTGGCCTATACCACTTGGAACACGCAATCCAGCCCATGCGAGCGGCTGCCATACCCAGGTAACGGTCATTCGGGTGGAATAGCAGTCCTGGATTGCACACAGCATTGCAGAGACCCTCAGGTTTCCAACTTCGGCTTTGCAGCGGAAGCGGTCTTAGGCGAGGGGCCTCACCGGTGACTTGTCTTTGCTATTGCGGTCGCTCGGTGTGGACAACGTGGTGGGCTACGTTGGTCACCGTCACGGGAGTATGTGGCGTTCGAACGGCAGATGCACCTTTAAAAGCCGTCGAGTACAGCCGACTGCTTCGTGCCGAGGTAGAGAGCAATTCATCTCGTTGGCCTCGGAACGGATACAGCCCTTAGGCTCAACTTAGCTGGTGACAATGGCTCAGCGATGTACCTATGACATCGCTGTGATCATCAATATGTCGCACTTTACTGCAGCAGCTTGACCAGATTGGCCGCAGCTGCCGCACCGTATTGCTTAGCGATGTCCCATGTCTGCGCAACCAGCGGATGGTCACGGTGGGCGCCCAAGCCCGACAGGGGGTTGAGCCGCGTGCCCTTGGCCCAGGCTACAACAGACGGGTGACCCGCGCGAGCTCTCTCATGCGCCAGCAGCGCTAGGTAGGCTGTAAGGTAGTCGCGGGGTGCGTCCCAGTAGTGAATCGGCGGGCACAAGCGGTTCTTCGCGTCAGTGTCGGCAATGGTGGCTTCGACCACCCCCAGCAGCGCGAAGGGGTAGCAGGCAAAACCCCAGAACAGCGGCTGGAGGGTCACCCGATCGGGCTCGAAGATCGGTCGCAGCGGCGGCCGCGCGAGGCCCACGGCGGCGCAATTAACGTGTAGCGTACCCGGGCTTGTGGGAATCGATCTGTCGTCGAACATGATGCGGTCGCGCTCGATACGGCGTACGTGCCCGTGCCGCACCACGTTGCCGATCTGGCGCAGCAGGGCAAGCTCGGTTTCGCTGATCATGGCACCGCGGCACATCTCGGGAGCCACTGTAGGGTCTACCCGAAGGAAGAAGCCTTCGGCCTCGAGTCGCGCAAACACGTCATCTACCGACGTTGCGTGCGCCATAGCCTTCAATTGCAAGCCAACACCAGCAAAGAAGGCGGGCAGGCCTTCGGCCGGCTGGTGGAAGCGCCGGTTCAGCCACCACGCTTCGCGCGGCCGGATCCACTGGATATTGCTGGCGGGTACGCCTTGCGTCAGCAGCCAGACAGAGGTGTCCAAGGCCGTTTTACCGCTACCAATTATCACGACCCGCTCGGGCGGTTCGGTCACACGGGCAACATCGCCTGCGGCCACGCAGCGCACGCCCTCGGCCACCTCGAACGGCGGCGGGCTGGTGGCAGGGATGCGCCCTTCAAGGTAGCCGGTGTCAACCCACTTGCGCCGCACACGCACCTCCTGCACCACGCCTGTCAGTCGCGATGTGACGAAGTGACGCCCGTCAGCCCCGATGGCGTGGTCGCTACAAGGCAAGTGCCGCACGCGTCCGGTCGGCATGAAGTGCCGGTCCAATACCTGCGTGTAGTACGCGCTAAGTTCGTCGGCGCCCGCCTGCTCGTGAAACCCGGCGTTGACTCCGCTGCACTCCACCGTGCCACCGCCAAGCGGCACCGACGATACCCCATAGAACGCCGAGGGTTGGTGCAGGCGCACGAAGGGGTAGGCGTCGATCCAGTGCCCACCGGGCGCATGGCGACGGTCTACTAAGGTGACGGTGGCGTCAGAGTGGCTGAGTAACGTATCGGTGAAGGCCATACCGGCCGCGCCAGTACCAACTACCAGGTAATCCGTCTCGAGAATTCCGAGCATGATCTCTCCTATGCCGCCCGCACTAACCCCGAGGCGCATCCCAGCTCCTCACGTACGCATTAGATACAGGTCCGCGTGCCTTGCCAAGCTGCCGGGCGAGGCGCATCGGCTCCGCGAATTCTTCTTGACGGTGACTCTTCGCTGGCCGGGAAACGTCAGTGCTGACGGCCGCTTTCATCTGAAGTTTTAGAGCGAGCGGATGTCGCTATTCGGCCTTGGCAGCCCCTGGAAAGAAGAATCTCGACCGACAGCTCCCAGCCTTATCCTGCCTCACGGATGTGATGTAGTTCCAAGCCGAAATCGCTTGCCGCTAGAGTGATTTCAACCTCTCCCTCGAAAAGAGGTCCGGCCTCAAAAAGCCTGATGTCACGCCCACAGCGCAGTTGCTCAAGGTCGCACGACGTGGTTCAACCTTGAGATCGATTTCAGACAGGCCACGCGCGTCGGGTAGAGCACCCATCGACGCCTCCATTCTTGATCAGTGATTTGGGTGACCGTCACTGACCCATCAGCGTTCATCGACATGAAGGCCTGTATGTTGGGGCCAGCGAGTTCTCTGACCCATTCGGCGGGTGTCGTTGTTGTGTTGCAGTCGCTCTCATTGAGGTTGGAGACGGACCATTGAAGTGGTTCGGGCTCGTACTTGGGTTTCGGCTTGCTGCTGTTGATTCGTGCGCTGGTTCCCATGATGAAAACAATGAATGCCAGGACGATGGCGGCGTAGATCTTGTCTGAATTCATGGTGCGTTGAGGTCGTTGGGTGG